>NZ_CP025430.1:0-1200000 GCF_002847445.1 Paracoccus zhejiangensis
GCCAAAGCGCACGGGCTGCCCATTGAACTGCACCTCGCCCTCGGTCGGGTCCAGAAAACCGCTGAGGATCTTCATGATCGTGGATTTCCCGGCGCCATTCTCGCCGATCAGGGCGTGAACCTCGCCCGGCTCCAGCGCCAGATCGACGCCATGCAGCACCTGAATGGGGCCGAAGCTTTTCGAGACGTTTTTCAGCGCCAGAACGGTCATGGTGCCACCGGGGTCCAGGCGCCGTCCTTGGCGGAGGAGGCTTGCGCTGCGGCGATAAAACCCATGCCCGACAGCCCGTCGGCAATTCCCGCCACGCGGTCCAGTGGGGCCAGATCGCCCCGGATGATCGCGGCGATGTCGCTGTAAAGATTGGCGAAACCTTCCAGATAAACCCTCGGGATGGCCCGGCGGGGTGCGGAAGGACTGGCTGCGATCCTGCGCCCGGGTCAGGATCTGCGCCGGGCCGTCCTTCGGGGTCAGGATCAGCCGCTCGCTGTCCTCTTGCCGCCATTCCAGCCCGCCCTTGGTGCCGAAGACGCGCAGCGACAGGTTGTTGCCCTGACCGGCGGCGACCTGACTGACCCAGATACCGCCCTTGGCGCCCGAGGCATAGCGCAGCGCCACGCGGGCATCGTCGTCGATGGGGCGGCCCGGCACGATGCTGGAAAGCTGGGCCGAGATCTCGTCCGGCGTCTCGCCTGTCACGAACTGCGCCAATTGCCAGGCATGGGTGCCAATATCGCCTAGCGCGCCGGCGCCCGCGCGGGCCGGATCGGTGCGCCATTCGGCCTGTTTTCCCTGCGCGGCATCCGACAGCCAGCCCTGAAGATATTCGGCCTGCACCAGCCGGACCTGACCAAGCGCGCCCTCAGCAACCAGCGCGCGCGCCTCGCGCACCATCGGCAGGGCGGAATAGTTGTGGGTCAGGAAGAAGCGGGCGCTGCTGGCGGCCGCAGCCTCGGCGATCTCGCGCGCCTGATCCGGAGTCGCGGCCAAGGGCTTGTCACAGATCACATGGATGCCGGCCTTGAGGAAGGCGACGGCAGGGGCGGCATGCATGTGGTTGGGCGTCACGATGGCCACCGCCTCGATCCCATCTTCGAGCGCCGCCTCGGCTTGGGCCATCTCGTTGAAATCGGCATAGCTGCGGGCGATGTTCAGCTCCGCCGCGCTGGCAGCCGCACGGTCGGGGTCCGAGGAGAGAGCACCGGCGACCAGATCGAAACGGCCATCCATGCGCGCAGCGATGCGATGCACCGCGCCGATGAAAGCGCCGCTGCCGCCGCCGACCATGCCAAGACGAACAGGTGTCATAGTCCAAGCGCCTTTCTCATTGCGTCCTCATCGATCGTCGAGGCGACGAAATTGTCGAAGGTATGCGGGGTGGTGCGGATGATGTGGTCGCGGACGAACTTGGCCCCCTCGCGCGCCCCGTCCTCGGGATGCTTCAGCGCGCATTCCCATTCGACCACGGCCCAGCCATCGAAGCCGTATCGCGTCAGCTTGGAAAAGACCTGCTTGAAGTCGACCTGCCCGTCACCGAGGCTGCGGAAGCGCCCGGCGCGATCGACCCAGGGCTGGTAGCCGCCATAGACGCCCTGCCGCCCGGTGGGGCGGAACTCGGCATCCTTCACATGGAACATGCGGATGCGGTCGTGATAGATGTCGATGTTTTGCAGGTAATCCAGTTGCTGCAACACATAATGTGACGGGTCATAGAGCATGTTGGCGCGGGGGTGCTGGTCCACCCGGTCCAGAAACATCTCGAAGGTCACGCCGTCATGCAGATCCTCGCCGGGGTGGATCTCGTAGCAGATATCGATGCCGTTTTCCTCGGCGATATCCAGAAGCGGCCGCCAGCGCGCGGCCAGCGTGTCGAAGGCGGTTTCCACAAGTCCGGGCGCGCGCTGCGGCCAAGGATAGAGATAGGGCCAAGCGAGCGAGCCCGAGAAGCTGACCATGCGGTCCAGCCCCAGCAGGCGGCTGACGCGGATGGCGCGGGCGACCTGGTCCACGGCCCAGTCCTGCCGCGCCTTGGGATTGCCGCGGATCGCCGCCGGGGCGAAGGCATCGAAGCCTGCGTCATAGGCCGGGTGGACGGCGACAAGCTGGCCCTGCAGATGGGTCGAGAGTTCCGTGACCTCGATGCCGTTCTGGCGCGCCACGCCCAGGAACTCGTCGCGATAGGTCGCGGAGGACTCGGCCAGCTCCAGATCCAGAAAGCGCGGATCGAGCGTCGGCAGCTGCACGCCCAGGTAGCCGCAATCGGCGGCCCAACGGGTAATCCCGTCCCACGAGTCGAACGGCGCCGTGTCGCCGATGAACTGCGCCAGAAACAGCGCAGGCCCCTTGATGGTCCGCATGATTGTCACTCCCTGATTCTCAAGCTGCACTGGACTGAAATCGATTACAATGATTTTCTTCTTGCGCTTGCCGGATGGCCGTTGCGGGCCTAGTCTCGCGCGATGAACAAGCGCATGGCGACGCCCGGTCGGGCCAAGATCTCTGACGTGGCCAAGCTGGCCGGCGTCTCGCCGGCGACGGTCAGCCGAGTGCTGTCGCGACCGGGGCTGGTGGCCGAGGCGACGCGGCTGGCGGTGATGAATGCGGTCACTGCGACGGGCTATCGGATGAATTACGCGGCGCGGAACCTGCGCAAGCAGCGCACCGGCAGCGTCGTGGCGCTGGTGCCCAATCTGGGCAACCCCTTCTTTGCCAAGATCCTCGAAGGCATGGGGCGCGAACTGGCGCGTGGTGGCTATGACCTTCTGGTCGCCGATACGCTCGAGGGCGAGGGGCGGCACCGGACGCTGGAGCGGTTTCTCGACCCCTCGCGTGCGGATGGCATCATCCTCCTGGACGGGCTGGTGCCCCATGCCGATCTGGACCAGCGCGACGACCTGCCGCCGATCATCACCGCTTGCGAATGGATCGAAGGCGCGTCCCTGCCGCGGGTGATGCTGGACAACCGCGAGGGCGGGCGGCTGGCAGTGACGCATCTGCGCGAGTTGGGTCATGAGCGCATCGGCATCATTGGCGGCCCGTCGCAAAACGTTTTGCATCAGGCGCGACTGGCCGGGGCGGAAGCCGCAGCCGAGGGTGCGCAGCTTGTCAGCTATCCGGGCGATTTCACCCTCGCCTCGGGGCAGGCCGCGGCCGAGCTGTGGTCTGCCATGCCGCACGCAACGCGCCCCAGCGCGGTCTTTGCCTTCTCGGACGAGATGGCTTGCGCCTTCATGGCGCGGCTGCACCAACGCGGCTTTGCTGTGCCGCGCGATGTCTCGGTCATCGGCTTTGATGATATCGAGCTGGCCTCGCATCTGACGCCGGCCCTGACCACGATCCGCCAGCCCAAGCGCGACCTTGGCCGTGCGGCCGCGGGCATCATCATCGACCGCATTGCCGGGCGCGAGATTCCCGAAGTCACGCTGCTGGTGCCCCGGCTGATGCTGCGCGACTCGACGGCGGCACTGGCTGGGCAGGGGGCCGGGGTGGACAAGACTTAGCGCCGGTCGGCTGGTGATCCGTGGCGGATCCTGACCATTTGGAAGAAAAACCACTTGGTTTAGCCGACAAGATTTGTCGAGATCGCTTTTTCATGCTAGGGGAATGGAACATCCTGGGCGCAACGGAAGGTTGCGTTCCCATACTTGCAGCGGGAAGGCTGGTATGACCGGGACAGGTTCCGACAGTTGCACTGCCGTGATCGGCAATGTGCGGATGACGCTTTATACCCATCATCCCGCGCGCGAGGCGCAGGGCCTGATGTTGATGTGCCATGGCAACAGCGGCAATGCCGAGGCGCTGCGCGATTTCGCCCTGCCGTTGTCCGAGCGGCTGGGCCTGATCATCGTCGCGCCGCTGTTCGACCGGAAGCGATTTCCGCCCGTCGCCTATCAGCGCGGCCACATCACCGATGGCCATGGGCGTCCTCGCCCGCCCGAGCAATGGGCCACGCGACTGGTGCCGGCGCTGATCGACTGGGCGCTGGACGGGGGGTCGCTGCCCTATTGGCTCTGGGGATTTTCCGCCGGGGCACAGTTCCTGTCGCGGGTTGCCGCCTTCCAGCCGCTCAGGATCGCGCCCGAACGGATCGTGATCGTCAGCCCCTCGGTCCACGTGCAGCCGCTGCTGGGTCGCTGGCCCTCGGGCGAAGCCGCGCCCTATGGTCTGGGCGGGGTGTTTCACGGTGACGAAGAACAAGAGGTCCAGCGCCGCTATCTCGAACGGCCGGTGACGCTCTGCGTGGGCGCAGAGGATCACGAGGCGACCGACCCGACACTGGGGCGCAACCGGGCCGCCCGGCGGCAGGGGCCGGACCGGCTGGCGCGCGCCGCCCGGACCTTCGACCTGGGGGCGATGACGGCGCTGCGGCTGGGTTGCGATTTCGGCTGGCAGCTGAAGATCGTGCCGGGCGTCGGCCATTCCGCCCGCGACATGCTCGAGCCGCTCAGGGCCATGGCGATCATGGACCTGTTGCCGGAAACCCGGCCCGAGGCGCAGAGGTTGCGCGAGGGTCTGCCCTTCGAACTGGTCCCCGGCCGCCGGTCCGGACCCAAGATCCGTGTCGGCGGCCGCTGGTTCGATCTGCCGCGCAAATCTTGATTCCGTCCGCCGCTCGCCGCAGACTTGCCGGGCCGAACCCATAGGGGGCAAGACGAGGATGAAGCCGACGCTTGGGCGCAACCTGATCCGCCGGGCCATGCTGGGCGCGGCGCTGATGCTTCTGGCCCCGGCCTCGGCGCCCGCCGACGAACCAGTCGAGCAGGTGACGGCCGAGATCGACGGGCGGGACCTGCGCGTCTATCGCTATCATCCCGATGGCTGCGCCGCGCCCTCGATCCTGCTGGTCTTTCACGGCAACAGCCGGGCGGCGAAATCCTATCTCAACTCGGCGCGCGAGATCGCCGACCAGGGCTGCTTCATCGTCTATTCGCCACTCTTCGACCGCGACCGCTTTCCGAACTGGACCTATCATCGCGGCGGGCTGGTCCGTGACGGGCAGCTGCAGCCCGAAGAGGATTGGACTGCCTCGATGGTTGACGACCTGATGGACTGGGCGCGGCAGCAGGAGGGGCTGCCCGAGGCAGATGGCTATCTCTTCGGGCATTCCGCCGGGGCACAGTTCCTGTCGCGCGTTGCGGCCTATGCGCTGCCCGATGACGTGTCGCGCATCATCCTGGCCAATCCCTCCAGCTATGTCATGCCAAGCGAGGAAGAAGAGGTTCCCTATGGCTATGGCGGGTTGCCCGAACCCGAGGCAGAGGGCTGGATGCGCGATTATCTGGCCGCGCCGATCACCATCTACCTGGGCGAAGAGGATACCGGGTCGAAGGATCTGACCACGAATCCGCCGGCGCTGCGTCAGGGACAGAACCGGCTGGACCGGGGCGAGCGCACCTTTGAGGCTGCCCGCATGGCCGCCGAGTCGAAAGGCTGGCCGTTCAACTGGAGCCTGGTTCACGCCGATGACGTGGGCCACAGCGCCCGCGGGATGCTCGGGGCCGAGGAAATGGTCGAGGCCTTGGGGTTCTGACGGTGGTGCGTCTCACGACGATATATTGCAGCAAATGCAAGTGGCCGGCATGAATTGGCCGACTCGGTTCGTCAGTTTTGCCCGCGAAGTGGTGATTTGAACGAAATACGCGGTGCGAGATGGCGATATTGGGGCCATATAGTCGATTTCATTTACTGGTATGCCATAACCGGCCAGAATCCGCTTGTTCTCCTTTCGGGTGCAGCTAAAATTCGCCGCAATTAGCGTTTGTTTGTGCAGGGTGACTGGAAGGTCCGGGCGGCGGGTCGACCACCGCTGGGTTTTGCAAGGTTTTAGCAGTTGGTCCTGCGACGCCGAAGCGACTGTCCTAAGGTTTTCTTCCATGGTGGTAGCGATCTGAATTAACTTTGAAATAACCAAAACAATTTGTTTAGATCTACACCGGTTAGTCGAAACAACTGTTTCCGGACCGATAGCACGCACAGCAATGTTGAACGTTTTCGTTCGGAATTCCGGTCTACAAAACCGTTCAGATATCGTCATTGAAGTGAATCAACCTGCGGGTTAGCCCAAAAGGGCGATTGGTCTGGGGTCGGCATTTCGTTCGGTTGCCATGCTGACTCGCCAGACGTTTACTGAGTTTGCAGTTGCAGAGAGTTATTTTCAGCGACGCGCGAGAGCCTGCGCGCCTGCGGAAGGGATACAATCCACATGGCCCATCTCAATCTTCGAAAAAGCCGTATCGACCACGCCAAACGCGCTTTCAGCACCCGGCGGGTTCCGCGCAAGGCTTACCAGACCCTGTTGACGGGCAAGCTGGTGCCGAAACCCGGCGATCTGGTGCTGGCCCGTGTCGACGAGATCGGCAAGCAGACCAAGCTGGAACTGACCGATGGCCGGCGCGCGCACATGTTCCCGGGTGACGAGATCATCGTCTGCTATGGCAACCGCTATGCGCCGGACCAGTACGAGGCGCAGATCGGCCAGGATCTCTCGCCCTGCGATCTGGTTGCGGCCGGCGGTCTGGCCGCGGTCGAGCTGTCGCGGCACCAGCGGATGAAGCCGCCGACCCAGATCACGCCGCTCGGGCTGCTGGGCGATGCCAAGGGCCGCAGGCTGAACCTGTCGAGCTTCGGCGTCGATGCGACCGACGCGGTGCCGCAGATCCCGGCGATCCTGTCGCTTGGCACCTCGATGAATGCCGGCAAGACGCTGACGGCGACCTCGCTGGTGCGTGGGTTCAAGCGGCTGGGGTTCAAGGTCGGCGCGCTGAAGATCACCGGCACGGGGGCAGGCGGCGACATGTGGATCGTGCGCGATGCCGGTGCCGATGTGGCGCTTGATTTCACCGATGCGGGCTTTGCCAGCACCTATCTGGTCGGCATCCCCGAGATCGAGGCGGCGACCTATCGGCTGATGAACCACGCGGCGGCGCAGGGCTGCGATGTCTGCGTGATCGAGATTGCCGACGGCTTGCAGCAGCTCGAGACCTCGCAACTGATCCGCAGTCCGCAGATCCTCGATGTGACCATCGGCACGGTCTTTGCCGCCTATGACGCAATGGGGGCGAAATACGGCGTCGATCTTCTGCGCGCGGCGGGCCATTCGGTCCTCGCCATGAGCGGGCGTCTGGGGCGTTCGCCCCTCGGCGTGCGCGAGGCCGAGGCGGCGACCGGGCTCAGGGTGTTCTCGCCCTGGGAATTGCAGGAGGGCGCGCTGATGACGGCGATCCGCGAACGCGCGGCGGCTGCCTGCCGGACCCGCAGCGCAGCGCAGCCGGCGCTGGAGGCGTTGGCGCAGGCGGCGGTGCCGGCGAATGTGGCGCTTGGCAACCTGGTGCCGATGGGGCCGGCGGCGGCGGATGCACGGCGGATCGGCCTTTCGGGCACATCGCTGGCGCGTGACATCCTCGACCGCGTCGCCCATCACGTCATGCAGGCCGAGGCCGACCAGCTGTGCGGGGTTGCCTACGGTGCTCATGCTGCGGGTCGTCGCGACTGGCGCAATGGCGTGCGGCCGCAGGACTGGATCACCGATTTCGGCGTGATCGAACTGAAGGTGCCGAGGCTGCGCAAGACGCGCTATGAACCGGCCTTCCCGCGTCAGGCGGCGGCGCCCATCGCCGCGCTGAAGGCGGTGATCGATTCCCGTCATGGCGATTTCGACACGGCGGTGCAGCGGCTCTGTGCCGGTCTCGCCAAGGGCGGTCGCTTCGGCGGCGACCTGGACCGGCTGCTCGACGAGCTGCGGCGGATGATCGATGCCGCCCGGCTGCAGGGCCTGCCGCTGGCAGGGCCCATGCGGGTGCTGGACTGGCCGCTGCCCGGTCCCTCCGAGAATGGCGGCATCGACGAGGACGAGATCTTCGACGGCGGCACCGGCTTTCTGGGCGGGCTCGAAAGCGATCACGACCGGGTCGGCGTGGGCGAGCTGTTCCAGAACGGCTTCGGCGTGACCGCGGCGGAATGACCAAGGGCCATTGGCCCGGGCAGATCCGGGGCCGGTCACGCGGCCCCGGTGGGAAGACAAGGGACGATTGATGGCAAGACGCAGGAAAGCCGGAACCGAGACCGTGATGACGGCGGCATGGCGCCAGTCGCGGCCCGGGCTGTTCGTGGTGCTGCTGTTCACGGCCTGCTTCAACCTGCTGAAGTTCGCCATGCCGCTCTACCTGATCCAGGTGCTGGACCGGGTGCCGGCCAGCCGCAGCATCGAGACGCTGGTGATGCTGACCATCATGGTCGTCATCGCCGTCGGCTGCGGTCTGGCGCTGGACGTGATCCGGCGGCGGATGCTGGTCCGTTGGGGGCTGTGGATCGAGCGCCAGTTCGGCCCGCGCGTGGTCGGGCAGGGGCTTGAGGGCCGCAGCAGCGACGACCAGTCGGGCGAGATCGACGGCGCGCTTGGTGATGTCGCACGGCTGCGCAGCTTTGTCTCGGGTCCGATCGTGTCCTGGCTGGATATCGGCTTCGCACCGCTGTTCTTCATCGGCATCTTCCTCGTCCACCCTCTGCTGGGCGTGATCGGGCTCGCGGCGCTGGTGGCGCTGGCCGTCGTCGGGGTTCTGGGCGATTCCCTGACGCGGGATGCGCGCCGCGCCTCGGGTGATGCCTATCGCGAGCAGCGGGCGCTGGTGCAGGCCGCCGGGCAGAACCGGGAAAGCGTCGGCGCCTTCTCGATGTCGCGCACCCTGACCGAGCGCTGGCGGCGCACCGCCTCGGCCCGGCTGCAAGAGCGCCAGCGCATCGAGGACGGGCATATCCTGTTCAAGAGCCTGCGCCGGGGCATCGGACAGTTCCTGCGCATCGCCATGATCGCCGCCGGTGTCTGGCTGGTGGTGATCGGATCGCTGACCTTCGGCGGCATCTTTGCCGCGCGGATCATGGCGGGCTTTGGCTTCAGTCTGGCCAATGACGCGATCAGCAACTGGCGTAACCTGCGCGAGGCGCGGTCTGCCTATGCCTCGCTGCGCAAGCGGCTGGCCGAGGACCCGGATCAGCCCGCGTCGGTCGAGGGCGAGCCTGCTGCGGCACCGCTGATCCTCGACCAGATGAGCTTTCGCCAGCCGGGCGAGCGGTCCTACCTGTTCAACCGGCTGACGCTGGAACTGGCACCGGGCGAGTTGATGGTGGTCAGCGGTCAGGCCGGGACCGGCAAGACAACGCTGTCGCGGCTGCTGGTCGGGGTGCTGGCGCCGCGCGAAGGCCAGATCCGGCTGGGGGATGTCGAGCTGTCGCGTCTGCCGCCCGAGCAGCGGGCCGGTCTGATCGGCTTCCTGCCCCAGCATACCGAGCTTTTCACCGGCACCATCCGCGAGAACATCGCCCGCATGGACGCGGGCGATTTCGCCGCCGTGACCGATGCTGCCCGGCTGGTCGGGATGCACGAGAAGTTCATCGGCCTGCCCGAGGGCTATGACACGGTGATCAGCGGCGACAGCTTCGGCATGTCCGGCAGCGAGCGCAAGCGCATCGCCCTGGCCCGCGCCTTCTATGGTCGTCCGCGCCTGATCGTCCTCGACGAGCCGACGGCCAATCTGGATGCCGGCGCCCGCCGGGTGCTGGAAACGGCGCTGGCCGAGTTGAAACAGGGTGGGGCCTCGCTGGTCGTCACCCAGTCGATCCATTCGGTGCAGATCGCCCGCATGGCCGAACGATTCCTGATCCTCGGCGGCAAGCGCGCCCATGAGGTAACCGAGAATACCGGCCGCGAGACCCGCGAACGTGCCCGCGACCATCTGAGAAGCGTGAAATGACCGATCGGACCCAGACCCTCCTCGACGCCGAGACCGGACCGCCCTTCGGTCGCGGGTTGGCACTGGCCGGCTTTGGCGTGATCGCGGTCTTTGCCGGCACCTTCTATGTCTGGGCTGCCGCCGCCCCGATCGAAGGCGCGGTGGTGGCGCCGGGCCTTGTCAGCGTCGATACCAGCGTGCGCACCGTCCAGCATCTGGAAGGCGGCATCATCCAGGACATCCTGGTCCGTGACGGCGATCAGGTCGAACCCGGACAGGTGCTGATCCGGCTGCAGAACACCGTGCCCTCCTCGAGCCTGAACGAGGTGCAGGCGCAGTATTTCGAAGCGCGGGCGACCGAGGCTCGATTGCTGGCCGAGCAGCAGGGGCTG
This sequence comes from Paracoccus zhejiangensis, assembly GCF_002847445.1. Taxonomy (NCBI): domain Bacteria; kingdom Pseudomonadati; phylum Pseudomonadota; class Alphaproteobacteria; order Rhodobacterales; family Paracoccaceae; genus Paracoccus; species Paracoccus zhejiangensis. The sequence goes on from NZ_CP025430.1 coordinate 10,115, forward strand.
GATGAGATCAGCTTTCCCGGCGAACTGACCGAGAAGATCGGCGACAGCGCCGCGCAATCGGCCATGGCCGGCCAGCTGGGCATCTTTGACAGCCGCCGGACTTTGATGACCGACCGGCTGACCATCTTCGAGCGCACCACCGACGGGCTCGAGACCGAGATCGAGGGGCTGGAGGGCCAGATTGCCGCCTCGGAATCGCGCCAGAAGCTTCTGGGCGAGGAACTGGCCGATGTGCAGCGCCTCTTCGACCGAAACCTGACCGACAAGCCGCGTCTGCTGCAGTTGCAGCGCGACGCCGCCCAGTTGGAGGGCGAGATTGCCAGCTATCGCGCGGCCATCGGCACGGCCGAGCAGAAAATCGCGGAAACCGCCCTGCGCCGGTCCGAGCTGAAGAATGCCATGGAGACCGAGGTGGTCCAGCAACTCCGCGACAGCCGGGCGCGTGCCTATGAGCTGAGCCAGCGCCTTGCCGCCGCCCGCGACGTGATGGGCCGGACCGACATCCGCTCGCCGGTCAGCGGCGTGGTGACGGGCTTGCAGGTCCACACCGTCGGCGGGGTCATCGCCGCCGGCCAGCCGCTGATGGACGTGGTGCCGGTCAGCGACAAGCTGGTGGTGCAGGCGACCATCGATCCGCTGGACATCGATCAGGTCACGCCCGGGCAGGAGGCGCAGGTCTGGCTCTCGGCGCTGAACCGGCGCAGCCAGCACCCGATCGAAGGGTTGGTGCAGACCGTCTCGGCCGACCGGCTGGTCGATCCCCAGACCGGCGCCCCCTATTACCTGGCGCGGGTCGAATTGCAGCGCGCCGAGATCGAGAAGGGCGGGATGCCGCTGCAGCCCGGCATGAGCGCCGAGGTGATGATCCATACCGGCGCGCGCACCACGCTCGACTATCTGCTTTCACCGATCACCCAGTTTCTGACGCGCGCCATGCGCGAGGGATGAGGTTCATCCCTTTCCCCATTTTTACACGTGAGGACAAAGCCATGCAGAGTCTCGACGCCGCGTTCCTTGCCGCAGGCAATATCCACGCCCGCTGCCGGGTCCTGTCACTGCGCATCAAGGACGCGGCTGACCAGACTGTTTCGCCCGAGGCCATCACCATGCTGGCCGAAGCGATGCAGCGCATCCGCCCCGTGGTTCTGGATTGCCCGGCCTGGCGGCGGTTGACGCAGGCCCGGGCGGATGTGCCGCTCGCGGCGCTGGTCGAGGTTCTGGCCCTCATCATGCAGCGCTATACCCATTGGCCGGTGAAATTCTGCTCCTGGCGCGAACGCGCCTCGCAGAGCCATCCCGGGCGGACTGACCAACTCGAGCGGCAGGGGATCGCGGTCTTCGAGATCGGCGCCGAGAATCCGGGCCGCGTGGCGGGTGAAGGGGCAATGGCTCTGGCCGAACTGCTGCTGGGGCAGCCTTCCGTCGACGAGGTTTACCACGCCTTTCTTGCGCAGATGACCATCTTCCAGGACCGCACCTCGCACGAAACGCCCTCGGGCGACGCGCTGCAGATCGCCGGCGACGCCGCGCGGCGGGGAATTGCCTGGGCGGTGATGCAACGTTCGCAACTGATGCGGTTGGGACTGGGGCGCTATTCGCAGATCCTGAAGGGCACGGAGTCGACGCATACGCGCTCGATCGGTCGGCTGGTAGCGGGCGACAAGGGGCTGACCAACCGGATCCTGACCGAGGCGGGTTTGCCGGTGCCGCGTCAGGCCGTGACCAGCAGTCTGAAGCGGGCGCAATCGCTGGCCGAGAAGGTCGGCTATCCGCTGGTGGTCAAGCCGCGCAACGGCAATATGGGGCGCGGCATCACCATCGGCGTGCGCGACGGCAAACATCTGGCCAAGGCTTTCGAGCGGGCGCAGAAGGTCTCGCACACGGTCGTGCTGGAATCGCTGATCGAGGGCGAGGAATATCGCCTGCTGGCGGTCGGCGGCCGCTTTGTCGCCGCCGCCCATCGTCGCGCTGCACAGGTCAAGGGCGATGGCGTCTCGACCATCACCCAGCTGGTCGAGCGCGAGAACCTGCGGCCCGAGCGCGAGCCGGTGCTGATCAGCCGCATGGCCATCCTGCGCCGGCTGGAACTGGACGATTACGCGCTGGAGGTTCTGGCCGAGCAGGGGATGGATGCGGCCTCGATCCCGGAGAAGGGGCAGATCGCGTATCTCAGGCGGGAATCGAACATTTCGCGCGGCGGCGAGCCTGCGGATGTGACGGACAGGATGCATCCCGACAACATCGAGATGGCGGGTCGCGCGGCGCGGATTGTGGGGCTGGACATCGCCGGCATCGATTTCATCACCACCGATCCCGCCATCTCGTGGCGGCAGAATCGGGCCGCGATCTGTGAAGTGAACAGCCGGCCGGGGATCAACATGCAGATCCAGATGGCCGGGAAGGGCCGGGACCGCATCACCGGGCCGATCCTCGACATGTATTTCCCGCAGGGCAGCCGCTCGCGTATGCCCGTGGTCGCGCTTCTGGGCCAGCCCGAGCAGACCCGGCAGTTGCGCGAGAGCATCGAGGCGGCGGCGACAGAGGCCGGGCTGGTGCTGGGACTGGTCGGACCCGCCGCGTCACCGGCCTATCAGGACGGCCCGACGAGCACGCGGCGTCTGGCAGATGCCGATGCGCTGGCCTGGGACCCCGATATCGACCTGGCGCTGCTGGAGGCCACCCCTGCCGAGGTCGTCGCCCGTGGCATCGGGGTCGAGCGGCTGGACCTCGCGGTTACGGCTCTCAGCGATGGCTCTGAAGTGCATGGGCTGGCCTCCGAGACGCTGTCCCGGGTCTCTGGCGGGCGGTTGGTCGGGCTGGACGACCCGGCAGCCGCCGAGCAGGTCGGCGCGGTCCTGGGCCTCGATCTGCCGCAGGTCGTATCGACGCCGTTGCCGATGTCGCTGCAAACGGAAGCCAGCGCCAACTATGCCACCCCCTTGCCGCGTCGGGCGGTGGACCCCGACGAGGTCGCGGTGCTGTTCCTCGGCGATGTGGGTTTTGGCGAAAGCTACATGCACCATCCCCGCACGCTGGACCTGCAGCGGATCCTGGGCAGCTTTGGTCACGGCTATTCACTGGCGAACCTGCAGGACATCATGGGGCTTGGGCATTTCACCATCGCCAATCTCGAGGTGCCGCTGTCGATGCGCCCCGATCCGGCATTGCAGGGGCAGAAGAACTATCTGGGCTGGTGCGATCCCGAGCGGACGGCGGCGGCCCTGCAGCAGGCGGGAATCGATGCCGTCTGTCTTGCCAACAACCACATGCTGGATTGCGGCGCGGCGGGCTTGTCGGACACGCTGACCCGGTTGCAGGCGTCGGGGATCGGCGCCTTCGGCGCGGGCGAGGGCGAGGATGCGGCCGCTCATCCGCTGATCTATCGCTTCCAGATCGGCGGCGCCGAGCGGTCGCTGGTGGTCTTTCCCGGCTTCGAATATCGCCGCCGCTATGATCGCCGCTATCGCTGGTATGCGCGGGGTGAACGCGGCGGGATCGGGCTCTTGTCCCCCGATGCCATCGCCCGGCAGGTCACCGCTCTGCGCGAGGTGCTGCCCGATCCGGTCTTCGTGGGCTTTCCGCATTGGGGCACCGATTACGAGGACACCACCGACGCTCAGCGCGAGACGGCGGCGGAACTGGTGGCGGCGGGGCTCGACCTGATCATCGGCCATGGCGCGCATGTGCTGCAGCCGATCGAGATGATCGACGGGGTGCCGGTGCTCTACAATATCGGGAACTTCGTCTGGAACACGCCGGGGCGGTTCAAGTCTCGCGAGGTGCTGCCGATGGGGGCGGCGGTCAGCCTGACCTTTGCCCGCAACCAGCGTGGCGGTCCCAGGCTGCGGCTTTACCCCATCGTCACCGACAACGACCTGACGGGCTTCCAGAACCGCCCGGTGACCGGGGACGAGTTCCCCGAAGTTGCCCGATTCCTGACTTCGCGGCTGATGGGCCGTCCGCGACGGATGCAGGATGAGGCTGGCTTCTGCCTGGACCTGCCCCTGCACGCGCGACGCACCGCCCAGGCATCCGCGTCCCACGTGGCGGCGGAATAGCGCCGCGGTTCTTGCGATGAGGGGGCGCTGCCAATGGGCGGCGCCCCTTTTCCCGGACGGCCGCTTGCGCTATGGCAGGGCCATTCCCGCCACAGGAGCCGCCGATGAAAGCCGCCGTCATCACCTTCCCCGGATCGAATTGCGATCGCGATCTGGCCGTCGCGCTGGATCAGGCGGGGGCCGATGTGTCCCGCGTCTGGCACAAGGACGAGGCCTTGCCGGCAGGGACCGATCTGGTTGCCGTTCCGGGCGGGTTCTCCTTCGGCGATTACCTGCGCTGCGGCGCCATCGCCGCCCATTCGCCGATCGCCGGGGCGCTGCGCGAACACGCACGGCGCGGCGGCTATGTGCTGGGTGTCTGCAACGGCTTCCAGGTGCTGACCGAACTGGGCCTGCTGCCCGGCGCGCTGATGCGCAATGCCGGGCTGACCTTTGTCTGCCGACCGGTCGGGCTGATCGTGGCGGCAGGCGACAATGCCTTCACCGCCGGCTACGCCCGTGGCGCGCGGCTGGACATCCCGGTTGCCCACCACGACGGCAATTACCAGATCGATGCCGAGGGACTGGCGCGGCTGAAGGCCGAGGACCGGATCGCCTTCACCTATGAGAGCGCGGTGAACGGCTCGGTCGCCGATATCGCCGGCGTGCTGTCCGAGAACCGCCGGGTGCTGGGCCTGATGCCGCATCCCGAGCGGGCGGCCGATCCGTCGCTCGGCGGCAACGATGGCGCCGCGATGTTCCGTGGCCTCGTCGATCTGGCTGTTGCGGCCTGACTTGAGAGAAAGCCCGCAAGGGCTTAGATTGGCTTGATCCATGGCAATTGATGGACAGGCCGATTGGCAAGGGAAGCTGACCCGACCCAGATGACAGATACGGGCACCGAAACGCCGCTGCGCAATCCGTGGTGGCTGCGCATTGCGGTTGCGCTGATCCTGGTCACGGCGGCCGGGGTCATCTGGGTGACCAATGCCTGGCTGACCGAGCGGTTCTCCGAAACCACACGGGTGCGGCTGGAGCTGCGGTCGGCGCTCTATATCGGCAACCTGCGGTCGGAATTGCAGCGGACGGCCGTGGTGCCCTTGCTGCTGGCGCGCGATCCGGCGTTGATCGGCTCGCTGAACGGGCAGGATTTCTCGACCACATCGGCGCGGCTGATGGCGGCGCAGAAGGAAATCAACGTCGCCTCGATCCGGCTTCTGGATGCCTCGGGGCGGGTGGTGGCCTCGACCGACCGGGCGCTTCTGGGCGGCAATGACCTGTCCCAGCCCTATTTCGTCGAGGCCCTGCGTTCGCGCGAGACCGTGTTTACGGTCAGCAAGAACGAAGCCGGGGCGAATGAGTTCAGCTACTCCCGCGCGGTGGTCGCCGAGGGCAAGGCCGTGGGGGTCATCGCCGTGGCCGCCGATCTCTTGCGGCTGGAGCGTTCATGGGCGGGGATCTCGGACGCGGTGGCCGTGCTGGACAGCGCCGGGACCATTGTTCTTTCGACCGAGCCGCGCTGGCGCGGGCTGACCCTGCCCGAGGCGCTGTCGGTGCGCTCGGCCCCCAATGCCATCGACCGCGCCTTCCAGGTGACCGCCGACTGGACCAACCAGCCGCCCGACGCCTATCTGCGCGGCAAGGCGGTGATGCAGACCGAGACCCGGATTCCCTTCCGTGGCTGGCGCATGGTGTCCTTTGCCACCTATGATTCGATCCGCGAGCGGGTGAACGCGGTTCTGGCACTGGAGATCATGGGCTTTGCCATCATCTTGGCCGCCGCCTTCTATATCCTGTCGCGGCGCGAGCGCGAGAAATCGGTGGCCTTCATGCGCGAGTCGGCCGACCTCAGGGCGCTGAACAACCGCCTCAAGGCCGAGATCGCCGAGCGGGTGCGGGTGCAGCGCGAGTTGCGGGTGGCCGAGCAGACAGTTCAGCAAAGCTCGAAACTCGCGGCCCTGGGAGAGATGTCGGCAGGGGTCAGCCACGAGTTGAACCAGCCGCTGGCGGCGATGAAGACCTATCTGGCCGGCGCGCGGCTCTTGTTGCAGCGCGGGCGCGGCGAAGAGGCGCTGTCCAGTTTCCAGCGCATCGATGATCTGGTCGAGCGCATGGGCGCCATCACCCGGCAGCTGAAAAGCTTTGCGCGCAAGGGCGAGGAGGCGATGGAGCCGGTGGACCTGCGCGCCAGCGTCTCGGCCGCGCTGACCATGATGGAGCCGCAATTGCGTAGCGGGGTGATCCGCGTCAGCCACAGCATCCCGCGCGAGAAGATCATGGTTCTGGCCGACCGCATCCGGCTGGAGCAGGTGATCATCAACCTGCTGCGCAACGCGGTCGATGCGGTGAAATCGCAGCGCGACCCGATGATCGAGATCGCCGTTGGCACCGGCTCGCATGCCTATGTGTCGGTGCGCGACAACGGCCCGGGCGTCGCGGATCTGGAAAAATTGTTCGAACCTTTTTTCACCACCAAGAAGCCCGGCGAGGGAACCGGGCTGGGACTTGCGATTTCCTCTGGGATTGTCTCCGATTTCGGGGGACGATTGACGGCCCAGAACAATGAGACGGGCGGAGGGGCGGTGTTCGAGGTCGAACTGCCGCTCTACGAGCCCGGTGTGCGGCGCCGGATGCCGACCCCGGAGGGCGGGGACAGCGTGGCGGCCGAATGATGTATTTGAGACAAGGATGGCCAAATGGCGCGTAAACTGAAAATCGCGATCGTCGATGACGAGCCCGACATGCGGGAATCGATCAGCCAGTGGCTGGTGCTGTCAGGCTTCCAGACCGAGACCTATGCCAGTGCCGAGGATGCGCTGAAGGTCATCGGTGCCGACTGGCCGGGCGTGGTTGTCACGGATATCCGGATGCCGGGCATGGACGGGATGACCTTCCTCAAGCGGCTGATGGGGCTCGACTCGGGCCTGCCGGTCATCATGATCACCGGACATGGCGATGTGCCGATGGCCGTCGAGGCGATGCGGCTTGGCGCCATGGACTTCATGGAAAAGCCCTTCAACCCCGACCGCATGACCGAGCTGGCCAAGAAGGCCACGCAGTCGCGCCGCCTGACGCTGGACAATCGCGCCCTACGCCGCGACCTGTCCGAAGGCCAGCAGGTCATGTCCAAGCTGATCGGCACCAGCCCGGTGATGGAGCGGCTGCGCGAGGATATCCTGGATCTGGGGCAGGCCGATGGTCATGTGCTGATCGACGGCGAGACCGGCACCGGCAAGACGCTGGTGGCGCACGCGCTGCACGCGGTCGGGCCGCGGGCGTCGAAGAAGTTCGTGCCGGTTTCCTGCGCGGCCTATAATGACGAGGCGCTGGCCTCGCGGCTGTTCGGCCCGCTGGAAAACGGCGTGCCGGCGGTCGAGGAGGCACGGGGCGGGACGCTGTGCCTCGAGGATGTCGAGGCGCTGTCCGAACCGCTGCAGGCGCGGCTGCTGGCCTTCATCAGCGAGCAGGGGACCCCGGCCGAGACCCGGATCATCGCCATCTCGAACGCGCGGGGCGAGGGGCGCAAGGCCGAGGATTCGCTGCGCCCCGACCTGTTCTATCGTCTCTCGGCGCTGAAGATCACACTGCCGCCGCTGCGGGCGCGGGGCGAGGATATTCTTGCCCTCTTCACTCGGATGACCGAGCAGTTCAGCGAGGAATATGGCTGCGAGCCGCCGCAGGTGAACGCGCAGGAGGCCGCGCAGCTGCTGCAGGCGCCCTGGCCGGGGAATATCCGTCAGCTGATCAACGTGGCCGAGCGGGCGGTGCTGCAGAACCGTCGCGGGTCCGGGTCGATTGCCTCGCTGCTGATGGCCGATGGCGATGACAACCAGCAGGCCACCACGACCGAGGGCAAGCCGCTGAAGGAATATGTCGAGAGCTTCGAGAAGATGCTGATCGACAATACCATGCGCCGCCACAAGGGCAGCATCGCCAGCGTCATGGAGGAGCTCTGCCTGCCGCGCCGGACGCTGAACGAGAAGATGGCGAAATACGGGCTGCAACGCGGGGATTATCTCTAGGCGCTCAACCGGTCGGCAATGAAAAACGGCGGCCCCGAGGGGTCGCCGTTTCTGCTTGGGGGGGGATCGGGCTCAGACGAAGGCGAAGCTGTCGCCGTTCAACTCGAGCACGTAGTTTGCCTCGGTATGGCCAGCGATGTCGGTGTTGTCGTCAAGGATATGATCCTGGTCGCTGAACACGGTCCAAGGCAGATCATCCGCCGCCTCAGGATCGAGCGGATTGTTTTGGGCGAAATCCGGGATGTTGTAGTTGGCTTTATCGCCGTGGCAATCTGTCACGATCACGGACTTGAGGATGTCGCTGCGGTCGATGAATGGGTCTTGCTCGACCAGCATGGCGACAATCTGGTCCAGATAGGCATCCGGATCTTCGCCCATCTCGGCAGGAACGTCGATGCTGACGGTGTAATACCAGTCGCCGCTGGTATCGCCGGGAGTAGGTTGATAGCCGCCGTTGCCGTCATCAACATTGTAGAACGACAAGGTGAGATTGGTGATCTGGGCGTCCTGCATCTCGATCTTGCCGGCGACATCCGGGCCGTCCAGCGGGCGGTCGCAGAGGTCGGGCGGCTCGGGCTGGCAGACTTCACCAGTGCCGGCCAGCTTCAGGCTGCCCTCGCGGTTCTCCCCGACGCTGGTGGCGCGGATGCCGATTTCAGAATTGGCCAGCTGATCTAGGCTGGTGACCTTCAGCGCGCTCAGCGACACGGTAACGGTGCCCGAGGTGTTGTCGGCATCGTTGCCGCCAACGCTGCCGAGGGCCTTGGCATAGTCGAAACCGTTCAGCTTGTCGCCGTCGGTATCCGAGCCGTTCATGTTGTTGCTGTTGGTCCCGACCTTGGTGATCGATCCGCCATCGTTGTTCACGTCGATGAAGAAGCCGTTCAGGTCGGCTTTCCCGCTGATCAGCTCATAGTTGAACACGACATTGTCGCCAACGATCGTCGCGATGACCTCAATGGTCACGCCGCCGGAGCTCAGAACCCATTTGGCAAAGGAATCAGTAGGGGTGGGTTCGGTCACAGTGCTTCCTCCATTATGGTCTTGCCCGCCATGGTCTTGGCCACCGTGATCGCCGGGGGTGTTGTGGTCCTGATCCTTGCCGCCATGACCCTTCCCGGGGTCACGCTCACGACCGTGAGCGTCGCCCCGGTGGTCGAAACGATCATTGCGGTCTTCATGACGGTCGGATTTGCCGTTTCCTCGGCTGGGCTTGCCGGACTTACTCATTAACTTAGCCTTTACTAAACAACTGTCTCCCAAAATATCGGCGAAATATGGCCGATCAACCTGTCTAAAAGTTAGCGAGCTCAACTATTAAATTATCTATTTTTATCAATATGATACTTAGATCCCGTGTGCAGCTTCTGGCTCTCGCATCGCCATGACTCAGCCAAAATCCGCAAAATTCAATCATAGCGTGTGAAAAATGGACCGTTTCACGCATTTCTTGTGCGGCCTATGGTCGCGCGATCTGCAGACAGCATCGCCCTCGCAAGCGCCAGCGATTGCAGCCTTGCACCGATGGGCGTCGGGCGGTAACTGCGGCTGACAGCAGACAAGGCCGCAGATATGACCGAAACGCCCAAGAATGCCGCCCATCCCCGAACCCGCGCCGTGCATCACGGCACGCGCCGAAGCCAGTATGGCGAGATGGCCGAGGCGATCTTCCTGACCCAGGGCTTTGTCTATGACAGTGCCGAGCAGGCCGAGGCGCGGTTCATCGAGACCGGCCCGGACGAGTTCATCTATGCCCGCTATGGCAACCCCACCAGCCGCATGTTCGAGGACCGGATCGCCGCGCTGGAAGGGACCGAGGATGCCTTTGCCACCGCCTCGGGCATGGCCGCGGTGAACGGTGCGCTGTTTTCCATGTGCGCCCCGGGCGATCACATCGTCGCCTCGCGGGCACTCTTCGGCTCCTGCCTCTTTGTCCTGGACCTGCTGGCCAAGTTCGGGGTCGAGGTGACTTACGTCAACGGGACCGATCTCGATCAATGGCGCGCGGCGCTGCGGCCCGGCACCAAGGCGGTGTTCTTCGAGTCGGTGTCGAATCCAGGCCTCGAGGTGATCGACATGAAGGGCGTGGCCGAACTGGCCCATGCGGTCGGCGCGCTGGTGGTGGTGGACAATGTCTTTGCCACGCCGGTCTTTTCCCGCGCGGTCGAGCAGGGCGCCGATGTTGTGGTCTATTCGGCCACCAAGCATATCGATGGCGGCGGCCGGGCGCTGGCCGGGGTCATCTGCGGCACCCGCGACTACATCCGCAAGGTGGTCGAGCCCTATCTGAAACATACCGGCGGCGCCATCAGCCCGTTCCACAGCTGGATCATGCTGAACGGATTGGCGACCATGGATCTTCGGGTTCGGGCGCAGGCCGAAAGTGCCATGACCATCGCCAAGGCGCTGCAGGGTCATCGCAAGCTGAAGCGCGTCATCTATCCGGGCCTGCCCGACCATCCGCAGCACGCGCTGGCGATGGAGCAGATGGGCAGCGGCGGCACCATGCTGGCGCTGGAGATCGAGGGCGGCAAGGATGCGGCCTTCGCGGCGCTGAACCGGCTGCGGCTGATCAGCATCTCGAACAACCTCGGCGATGCCAAGTCGATCGTCACCCATCCGGCCACGACCACGCATCAGCGCCTCAGCGATGCCGACAAGGCCTATCTGGGCATCACCCCGGGCCTGTTGCGCCTGTCGGTCGGACTTGAACATTCGGGTGACCTGATCGACGATCTGCAGGCCGCGCTGCAATAGGGCGCGGTCGGACACTTGCGCCCGACAAAAATCATTTGGGATCGGGCCACCGATCCCCATATATGCCGCAGCCTTTCCCCCTGAAGGAGCCGAGCATGACCGAGAACCGCCCCCTGATCCCGGCCTATCCGGCGCTGGCGCGCGACTATGACGCCGGTTTCACCGTCGATGCCGCCTACAAGGCCAGCCTGCCCGACCTGCAGAACGGCCCGGCCAGCCTGATCGTCGGCGCGCACAAGCCGATCCAGCATGTCGGGATATCGAATTTCCGTCTGCCGATCCGCTATCAGCGGCGCGACGGGGGCGAGATCACGCTGGAAACCAGCGTCACCGGCACCGTCAGCCTCGAGGCGGGGCGCAAGGGCATCAACATGAGCCGCATCATGCGGTCCTTCTACGCCCATTCGGAAAAGCAGTTCAGCCTGAAGGTGCTGGAAGCGGCGCTGGATGATTACCAGGCCGATCTGGACGCGCTGGACGCCCGCATCCTGATGCGGCTGTCCTACCCGGTGCGGGTCGACTCGCTGCGCTCGGGCCTCTGGGGCTGGCAGTATTACGACATCTCGCAAGAGGTTGTGGAACAGCGCGGCCATCGCCTCAGGATCATGCATTTCGATTACGTCTATTCCTCGACCTGCCCCTGTTCGCTGGAACTGTCCGAACATGCGCGCGAGACCCGGGCCCGGCTGGCCACGCCGCATTCGCAGCGCTCGATCGCGCGGATCTCGGTGGTGATGAACGGGCCCGAGAAGATCTGGTTCGAGGATATGGTCGATCTCTGCCGCCGCGCCGTGCCGACCGAGACGCAGGTCATGGTCAAGCGCGAGGATGAACAGGCCTTTGCCGAGCTGAACGCCTCGAACCCGATCTTCGTCGAGGATGCGGTGCGGGCCTTTGCCCAGCAGCTGATGGATGATCCGCGCTATGGCGATTTCCGCGTCGTGGCCAGCCACCAGGAATCGCTACATTCCCATGATGCCGTCAGCGTGCTGACCGACGGTCCCACCTTCGAGCAGCACAGCCTCGACCCGGCACTGTTCGCGCGGCTGCGGGCCTGAGCCACAGCCGCGCGCCGGCCTTACTCGGATGCGGCCGGGACCGAGGTCTCGGTGATCGGGATGATCGACAGGGCGTAGATCCCGCCGCTCTCGTCAAGGCTGGTCAGGTTGACGCAATAGCTGCCATCGGTGCTGACCGGGGCCAGTTCCAGCTTGCTGTTGGTATCACCGCCGCCATCGTCATCCTCGGAAATCACCTGCCCGATGCCGTCCTCGAGCGTCAGGTAGGTGTCGAAGATCGGGCTACGTGCCTCGATCCGCACGCCGGTTCCGGCGGCGACGTTCAGGGCAATGCTGGCCTTGGCCGACAGCTGGTCGCTGGTGATGATCTCGTCGCTGCCAGCCTTGATCTCGACCGGTTCGCCGGCGGTCCTGATGCAAGCATCGGGCGGCGGGGCCGGGGTGATCGAGACCGGGACCACGGCATCGGTCTCGGCGAAATTGACGACGGTATCGACCTGCAGGCAATAGTTGCCCGGCTGCAGGCGGCTGACGATGCGGGCATTGGTATCGCCGCCACCGTCATCGTCCGAGGCGACGATCTGGCCCTTGTCGCCGAAGAGGATCAGCGTGGTGTCGACGCTGCCCGAATCGGCCAGCATGGTCAGCGCGACCGGTGCGGTAATGCCCAGTTCGATATAGCGTGGCTCGTTGCGCCGCAGCTGGACGAAGGCGCCGGTGACATCCTCGGGCTGCTTGTCAAAGCTGAGGCTTTGCGCGGTCAGCGCGGCGGGCTGGCCGCAGAGGCCGGTGGCCGGACTCGCGCTCTCCTGTGCCTCGGCAGCACCGAAGCCGCAGGTCACGGCAGCGGCGGCAAGCAGCAACGGTCTGAATTCTCGCATGGAAACCCCTGAATGATCGTGACGCATGACCCATGTGCTGGCCCGGAACGGGGGACAGGTCAAGCGGGCTCTGGGTCGCGGGCGGGGCAGGTGGGGTATTTCTGTGGGTGGCGGGAACGGAATGTGAACACGCCCTTCCCATGCGGGGCCTTCGCGTTTATGTTCCGGTCATGAGCCAGTTCGACGATCAGGATGCCTTCGAGGCTGCCGTGCCGCTGTCGCAACGCGCCTTGTCGGCGCGTCCTGCCCCCTATCTGGAAGGGCTGAACGCCGCGCAGCGCGAGGCGGTCGAGGCGCTGGACGGGCCGGTCTTGATGCTGGCCGGGGCAGGGACGGGCAAAACCCGCGCCCTGACCACGCGGATCGCGCATCTGCTGCTGCTGGGCAAGGCGCGGCCGGGACAGATCCTTGCCGTGACCTTCACCAACAAGGCCGCGCGCGAGATGAAGAACCGGGTCGGTCGGCTCTTGGGCGAGGCGGTCGAGGGCATGCCCTGGCTTGGCACCTTCCACTCGATCAGCGTCAAGATCCTGCGCCGTCATGCCGAGTTGATCGGCCGGGACGGGCTGCATCTGAAGCCCAGCTTCACCATTCTGGACACCGACGACCAGCTGCGGGTCCTTAAGCAGATCATCCAAGCCGAGGCCATAGACGAGAAAAAGTGGACTGCTCGGTGGATTGCGTCGCACATAGACAACTATAAGAACAGGTGCCTGCGCCCCGAGTCAGTCCCTGCGTCGGCAGATTTCACTGTCGAGCGCATACCAGGGAAATTTGTTACTAGAAAAGATGGTGGGCCCGGCCACGAATGTTCTGGAATAGAGCTATATAGGCAGTATCAGGACCGGCTGCTGGCGCTGAACGCGGTCGATTTCGGCGACCTGCTGATGCATTGCGTGACCCTGTTCCAGGCGCATCCGGACGTGCTGAAGCAATGGCAGGACCGCTTCCGCTATATTCTTGTGGACGAGTATCAGGACACCAATATCGCGCAGTACATGTGGCTGCGGCTGCTGGCGCAGGCGCATCGCAACATCTGCTGCGTGGGGGATGACGACCAGTCGATCTATGGCTGGCGGGGGGCCGAGGTCGGCAATATCCTGCGGTTCGAGCAGGATTTCCCCGGCGCGCGGGTGATCCGGCTGGAACAGAATTACCGCTCGACCCCGCATATCCTCGCCGCTGCCTCGGGGCTGATTGCGGCGAACAAGGGGCGCTTGGGCAAGACGCTGTGGACCGATGCCGAGGACGAGGGCGAGCGGGTGCGCCTGATCGGCCATTGGGACAGCGAGGCGGAGGCGCGCTGGATCGGCGAGGAGATCGAGAGCTTTCAGGGCGGCCATCGCGCCAGTATCGGCCGGGTCAGCCTGAACGATATTGCCATCCTCGTCCGCGCCAGCCACCAGATGCGGGCCTTCGAGGACCGCTTCATGACCATCGGTCTGCCCTATCGCGTCATCGGCGGCCCGCGCTTCTACGAGCGGCAGGAAATTCGTGATGCCATGGCCTATTTCCGGCTGGTGGTCAGCCCCGCCGACGACCTGGCCTTCGAGCGGATCGTGAATACGCCCAAGCGCGGTCTTGGCGACAAGGCGGTGCAGACCATTCAGACCGCTGCGCGGAACAATGGCGTCAATCTTCTGGAGGGCGCGCGGATCGTCGTCGAGGACGGTCTGATCGGCGGCAAGGGCGGCGCGGCGCTGCGCGAATTCGTGAACGGGATCGGGCGCTGGCATGCCGATGTGCTGGACAGCACCGTCAGCCATGTCGAACTGGCCGAGCGGATTCTGGACGAATCCGGCTATACCGCCATGTGGCAGAACGAGAAATCCCCGGATGCGCCCGGGCGTCTCGACAACCTCAAGGAACTGGTCAAGGCGCTGGAAGAGTTCGACAATCTTCAGGGCTTCCTCGAACATGTAGCGCTGGTGATGGACCGCGACGAGGGCGAGGTGTCGGAAGAGGTCAGCATCATGACCCTGCACGGCGCCAAGGGGCTGGAATTCCCGATCGTCTTCCTGCCGGGGTGGGAGGACGGGCTGTTCCCGAGCCAGCGCGCCATGGACGAAAGCGGCACCCGCGGGCTCGAGGAGGAACGCCGGCTGGCCTATGTCGGCATCACCCGGGCCGAGCGCCTGGCGACCATCAGCTTTGCCGGCAACCGTCGGCTCTACGGGCAATGGCAAAGCTCGATGCCCTCGCGCTTCGTCGATGAACTGCCAGAGGATCATGTCGAGGTGCTGACCCCGCCGGGCCTCTATGGCGGCGGCTACGGCGCGGCGATGGCCTTTGCCGGCGCCAATGGCGGCACTGACATGCACCAGCGCGCCGCCCATGCCGATGTTTACAACTCGCCGGGCTGGAAGCGGATGCAGGCCAATGCCACCCTGCGCAAGCCGCCGGTGCAACGCACGCCGGTCATCATCGATGCCGAGCCGGCGGCGGGCTATGCCGTGGGTGACCGGGTGTTCCACCAGAAATTCGGCAATGGCACGGTGATGGGCATCGCCGAGGATACGCTGACGGTGCAGTTCCCCACCGGCTTCAAGACCATCAAGGCCGCCTATCTGCAGCCCTCGGGTAGCGCGGGCGGGGATGACGTGCCGTTCTGAGCCGCGCGGCTATTGCACGCCGCCCCGCACGCCCTTTCCAATCGCATCCTCCAGCCGCCGCGCCTCGCGGTCGAGACCCCAGGGCGGGTTGATGACGAACATGCCAGAGCCGACCATGTTGTGATCCGCCCGGACCGGCGGGAAGCGGATCTCTGACACCAGCGCCTGCCGGTGATTCTGCTTCAGCCGCGTGAGCATCGGCAGATGCCGGTCATCGGTCAGGATCGGGTACCACAGCGCGATTGCCCCGACATTCCACTTGCGCACGATCTGGTCGATCTGGCGCGGAATCTCCTCGTACTCGGTCTTCACCTCGTAGCTGGGATCGATCAGCATGAAGCCCCGCCGCGGTGTCGGCGGGCACAGCGACTGCGCCACCTGGAAACCGTCGCGGCGGTGAATGGTGGCGAAGCCCGCCACCCAGGACAGCGCCGCATGTTCGGCCGGGTGCAGCTCGGCCAGGTGGGCATTGTCGGATTTGCGCAGGAAATGCGCGGCGATCAGCGGTGAGCCGGGATAGGCGGCGCGGCCATGGGCGGCGCGGACGGCGGCCAGAACCTGCAGGAAGGGATGGCCCGCCTGCAACCAGCTCTCGGCCTCGGCGCGCCGGATGCCCGCCGCCGCCTCGCCGGTCTTCTGCGCCTCGGCGCTGTCCAGCCGATAAAGGCCGCGCCCGGCATGGGTCTCGATATAGCTGAGCTGCTTGTCCTTGCGCGTCAGGTAATCCAGCGCCACCGCAAGCAGCGCGTGCTTGTGGAGATCGGCAAGGTTCCCGGCGTGATAGGCGTGCTGATAGCTGAGCATCATTCGCCCATAACCCGGCCCGCAGAAAAAGAAAAGCGGCGGCGCCCAGGGAGGAGGAGGGGCGCCGCCGCGTTCACGCTGGCCCAGGGAGGAGGAGGGGTCGCGTATGGGGTGCGGTGTCGCCCTGGGAGGAGGTAGGGCTTCACCGCGAACAAGGCAGGCTGTCCAGGGAGGAGGAGGGACAGCGGGCCTCGTATTCTTTTCAGCGGCGGCCCCTGGGAGGAGGAGTGGGGCCGCCGCTGTGCACGCGGACCTCAGGGAGGAGGAGAGGCCGCGTATGGGGTGCGGTGTCGCCCTGGGAGGAGGTAGGGCTTCACCGCGAACAAGGCAGGCTGTCCAGGGAGGAGGAGGGACAGCGGGCCTCGTATTCTTTTCAGCGGCGGCCCCTGGGAGGAGGAGTGGGGCCGCCGCTGTGCACGCGGACCTCAGGGAGGAGGAGAGGCCGCGCATGGGGTGCGGTGTCGCCCTGGGAGGAGGTAGGGCTTCACCGCGAACAAGGCGGGCTGTCCAGGGAGGAGGAGGGACAGCGGGCCTCGTATTCTTTTCAGCGGCGGCCTCAGGGAGGAGGAGAGAGGCCGCCGCTGCGACAGGATGGCCCTAGGGAGGAGGAGCGGGCGATCCTGTTAACTGGGTGGCGGCATCCTCAGGGAGGAGGAGGGAGGATGCCGCCTAAGCCCTGGCCCCAGGGAGGAGGAGGGGCGAGGGATCAAAAACCTATGTTACTGCGCGGCGCCGTAGGCGGCTTCGCGGGCGATGCGGGAGATCATCGAACGATGAATGCCCAGGTCAGCCAGGTCACGCGCGGTCAGGGCGTTCAGTTCGCGAACGGTCTGACGGTAGACGGCATTGCGAGCGCGGCTTTCCTGAATGCCGGCGATCACGTCGCCCAGCCAAGTGCGGAAACCGGCTTCTTTGCGGGCGCTGCCGTGGATATGTTCAATTGCAGCCATGTTCGTCTTCCTTGCGTCTGCTCTTCGTCTCTGCGCCGAACCCGGATGGTCCTGCGCTTTCGGATGAGACAAAGATGGCGCTAATGCTGCAGATGCACAATGGCTGGAATGTGGTTTTCTGCTATGCAGCAATTGCATAACTATTGCTGACCTAGCTGGCTGTGACCTGCTGAAAAGGCGCGCAAAAAAGAGAGCGTTTCGCCGTTAGCGATCACGGTTCCGCTACCCTGTGCTCTTGTGACGCAGGGTCAGATGGGGTTAGCCTGCGACAAAGGGACGCGAGTGTTGCCGAGGCGCTGCGGTTCCATAAGTTTGATGACGATCTCGGGTGAAAGGCGAAGAAATGGGCATCGAGCGTGAAGTTGCCGTAAGGTCAATCGAGGGGATCGAGATTCCGGGCGGTGGGACCCTTGGCGGGGCCGATCTTTTGCGCGCCCTGACGGTCGATGGCGACACGGTTCGATTCGTCCTCGAGGTCCGGGATGCCGATCAGGCGCGCGCATTCGCCCCGGTCGAGGCCGAGGCGCGGCGGCGGCTGCTGGCGCTGCCGGGCGTGGCCAATGTCTCGATCGTCATGACCGCGCCGGCCGGCAAGCCGGCGGCACAGACGCCACCACCGCAGATGAAGCTGGGCCGTCACCCGACCCCGCAAGCCGGCCCGCAGCCGATCCCGGGTGTGAAGAACATCATCGCCATTGGTTCCGGCAAGGGTGGCGTGGGAAAATCCACCGTCACCTCGAACCTCGCGGTGGCACTGGCGCGGGCCGGGCGTCGCGTGGGCATTCTGGATGCCGACATCCATGGCCCCAGCCAGCCGCGGATGATGGGCGCCTCGGGCCGCCCGGCCAGCCCCGACGGTCAGCGGATCGAACCGCTGCAGGCGCATGGCGTCACGCTGATGTCGATCGGCTTCATGCTGAACGAGGGCGAGGCGGTGATCTGGCGCGGCCCGATGCTGATGGGCGCGATGCAGCAGTTGCTGGGACAGGTGAACTGGGGCGAGCTTGACGTGCTGCTGATCGACCTGCCGCCCGGCACTGGCGATGTGCAGCTGTCGCTGTGCCAGAAGGCGGCGCTGACCGGGGCGCTGATCGTCTCGACGCCGCAGGATGTGGCGCTGCTGGATGCCCGCCGCGCCATCGACATGTTCCGCAAGCTGAAGACGCCGATCCTCGGGCTGGTCGAGAACATGTCGAGCTATGTCTGCCCGAATTGCGGCCACGAGGCGCATCTCTTCGGTCATGGCGGTGTCGCCGCCGAGGCGCGGGACCTGGATCTGCCCTTCCTTGGCGAGATTCCGCTCGAGCTCGAGGTGCGACTGGCCGGCGATGCGGGCCGCCCGGTGGCGCTGGGCGAGGGCGCGGTCGCCGATGCCTACGCCCGGCTGGCGGATCGGCTGATCAAGGGCGGGCTGGCCTGAGCGGTCAGCCCTTGTCGCCGAGGCCCATCTCTTCCAGCACGCGCTGGCGGGCCAAGGCCGAGTCACGGTCGTTGATGCCCAGCAACCCGGCGACGAGGCGGATCATGGATTCCTCGTCGGCCCCGCGGGTCTCGTCGGCATAGGCGATCTCCCACAGCGCGGCGATGACATCGAAGCGGTCTTCCAGCGCGATGCGGTCCTTGATCGTGCGGGTGAAGCGGACGGTATCGGGGGCCTCGGCCTCGATCATCTCGGCGGCGGCGCGGCGTTCGGCCGCCTGCTGGCCGCTGAGACCCCGGCGGCGGGCCAGGATCTGCTCGATCCGCCGCTGCTCGACCCCGTCATAGCGATCATCGGCACGCGCGACCCGCACCAACAGGGCGGCAAGCGCAACCTCGGCATCGCCGGCATCGATGCGGCGGTCCTCGGTGTCTTCGGCGAAAAGGCGGGTCAGGAGATTGCGGAACATGCAGGTATCATAGACCTTACGCCCGCCGTCACAAGACGCGATCAGGCAGGGTCATATCCGGCGACGATGACGACGTCCCCCGCGCTGCAAGGTTTGCGCAGCGCCAGTGCCGCCTGGTACTCGGCACTGTGATAGCAGTCGGTCGCGGCCTCGAGGCTGGGAAACTCGACGACGACGCTGCGCGGGCGTGCCTCACCCTCGACCACGGTTTGCACCCCGCCGCGCACGAGGAAGCGCCCGCCGTATTGGGCCAGAGGCGCGGCATTGGCCTGACGATAGGCCTCGTAGGCTGTGGGATCATCCACCGTCACATGCGCGATCCAGTATCCCTTGGGCATCAGTGAACCTCCGGTATGGTGATGCGTCCCTCGGCGACCTTCGCCGCCCGCCCGCTGATGCGGACCTCGGTGATGGCCCCGTTTCCGACCTGAACCGTCAGCCCGATCTCTGACGGGCGGCCCATCTCGACGCCCTGACGCAGCGCGATGCGGTTCTCGCCCTCGCCGAGCCGACCGGCGGCCAGCAGCAGGGCGGGCAAGGTGGCCGAGGCCGATCCGGTCGCGGGGTCCTCGGGCACGCCATTCGCGGGCGCGAACATGCGGGCGCGGAAACCATCACCCTCGGGCGCATAGGCATAGAGCTTGGGGGCAGCGCGGGTCAGCGCCTCGAAGGCCTCGCCGCGCGGACGTGCCTGGGCCAGCGCCTCGAGATCACGCAGCGGCACGAAGATGAAATCATTGCCAGCGCTGGCCATGGCGGGGCGATGCGCGCCGAACCCGATCTGTCCCACCGCCAGCCCCAGCGCCGCGGCAACATCCACAGGCGTTGGTGCCTCGCCGGTTAGGGCAGGCAGGGCCGGGGCCACAAACTCCGCCAGCCCGTCCGCAATGGTGACCGGCACCAGCCCAGCCTGTTCCTCCAGCACGATCCGCCCATTCTCGCCGCCCGACAGGTGCAGCGCGCAACCGATGGTCGGATGGCCGGCAAAGGGGATCTCGGCCTTGGGCAGGAAGATCCGCACCCGTGCCGTATGCGCCGGATCGCGCGGCGACTGGACAAAAATCGTCTCGCTGAGATTGAACTGCCGGGCGATCACCTGCATCTGCGCCGTGCTCAGCCCGTCCGCCCCCGTGACCACGGCCAGCGGATTGCCCGAAAAAGGCCGGTCGGTGAAGACATCGTAGATATGGAAGTCGAGCATGTGCGGGGTCCTGGCGGCCTGAACCTGCGATCCTGTCACCGGCATTCGGGTGATGCAACCGGCCGCTTTGTCGCGCGCAGTTGCGGGTGTATCATTGCGTGATGGACTCAACCCCAAGGAGGTTGCCGTGCATCGCTTCATCATTGCCCTCTGCCTGACCCTGCCTGCACTGCCCGCGCTGGCCGGTTCACCCAATAATCCCGGTGCCGGAGGTCAGTTCCTGCGCGACGAGGCGCGTGAGCTGAAGGAATCCGGCTCGACGGTCGGCGAATTCCTGAACGAGACCCGCGAGGCCGATCCCGATTTCACGCTTGGCGGGCATATCCAGGAGTTCGGCGAGCGTTTCCTTGGCTCGACCCCGAATCCGGCAAATGACCGTGGCGGCGGGAACGACCGCGACTAGCGCGCCGCAGCTTCACCCGATTATCCCGCCTCGGCCCTCAATACTTCTGCGGCACGTAGAGATCGCGGGGCAGCACGTCGCGCTCGTAATCGGGATTGAACACCCGGTTCGGCAGCTCGATCTCTTCGTGGGGCACCTCGGTATAGGGCATCAGCCCCAGAAGGTGGCTCATGCAGTTCAGCCGGGCACGCTTCTTGTCATTGCCCGGCACGATGTACCACGGCGCCTCGGGGATATTGGTGCGCTCGAACATCTCTTCCTTGGCCTTGGTATAGCTTTCCCATCGCACCCGGCTTTGCAGGTCCATCGGTGACAGCTTCCACTGCTTCAGCGGATCATGGATGCGCATGAGGAACCGCATCTGCTGCTCCTCGTCGGTGACCGAAAACCAGTACTTCACCAGCCGGATGCCCGAGCGGACCAGCATCCGTTCGAATTCGGGAACGTCCTGAAAGAACTGTTCGACCTCGTCCTCGTTCGCGAAGCCCATCACCCGCTCGACCCCCGCGCGGTTGTACCAGCTGCGGTCGAACAGCACGATTTCCCCGCCTGCCGGCAGATGCGGCACGTATCGCTGGAAATACCATTGCGTCTTTTCCCGGTCCGAGGGTGCGGGCAGGGCGACCACGCGGGCGACGCGCGGGTTCAGCCGCTGGGTGATGCGCTTGATGGCGCCGCCCTTTCCGGCCGAATCGCGGCCCTCGAAGATGACGACGATCTTTTCCTTGTAGTGGCTGACCCAGTCCTGCAGCTTGATCAGCTCGGATTGCAGGCGCAGCAATTCCTGGAAATACAGCTTGCGATCCATCTGCTCGGGATGGTTGTCGCGGTAGATGCGCCGGATCTCGGCGGATAGCACCGCATCCTCCAACTCGATCTCGTAATCCTCGTCCAGCGTGTCCTGAAGCTCGGCTTCGAACCAGTCCTTGGGCGCATCGTTCATGTTCGGCAATCCTGCAGTGACGTTACGTAGTTAGCAGAGAAAGATGACAAGTTAAAAAAGGTTGGGTTTCCAAACCTGCAGAATCTGCACATAAAGATTGTGCGCGGCGGCCTTTGCTCTGTCAGCGGTTGAAGCGCGCAGCGCAAGACCGCGTAACCCCCAGTACAAAGCCACCGCCGCGCACCCCGTCCACCGTGCCGCACCATTCGCCGTTCGTGCTGAACAGGCTGCGCGTGCCGCGCGCCGGACGATAGGCAACCCGCCGACCGTTCACGTCGAAAAGGTTCAGCACCCCGCCCGCATTGGTGCTGTAATAGCCCATGACCCCGCCATCGCCGGTGATGATCAGCCGTTCCGAATTCGCCGGGTTCGAGGGCCGGTTCTCGTAGGCCGAGCTGGAATTGGCGCTGTTCGCCGCGCTGTTCCAGGCGGAATTGGGCGAGTTCGACATGCGCGACGGCTTGTTCGCCGGATGGGCCGGGCCAAGGTCGAAGGGAATCTGCGACTGTTCGATGACGATCAGGGGGGCGTCAGCGAGGGCAGGGGTTGTGACGAGTGCGACGACGGTGGCGAGGGCGAGACGCATGGGGTGGATCGCTCGTTATGGTTTTGAGCGATTGTGACGCGTTGGGGGCGGTTTGGGTAGGGGGGAGGGGATGGGTCGGCGGAAAGCTGTCAGCACCCGAAACGCCGGTTCGCCTGCAGGATCGAAAGCCGGAGACCTATTGGTGACGTCTTTGCAACCGATGGACAGTCCTCTAGCCTTTCGGCGACCGGTCTACAGAAGTTTGAATTTGCTTCCCTTGTTCTCGGGCAGAAGGTAAAGCCCATTCCGATTATTCAATCGCTGTTGGACCATGCGTTCCCAATGCCAGAGGATAAGGGCCGCCTGCTGCGTAATTGGTTTTCTCTGAATGGTGGGGGCTAGATAAAAGGCAAGTACTCCCGACTTGAGTATTGCTGCTTTTTCAGGCTTTCGCTTCGCGTTGTGAACATCTTTGGACAAAGTTATCCAGTTAGATTCCTTGCCAATTTTTGTGTAGAGTTCTATATCAGAAATATTCTTGGGAAATTTGTCCCGAAGTGCGCACGCTTCATGTCCCTCAATTTTGATTGCCTCGTGAAGGCATCGAGCTAAGGCTGGTGGCATGTTGTGGTCAAATAGTACTCGGATCATGCTTGTCTAGTGATCTCTCGTACTTGATAGCCGAATTGACGTATTTCGTAGGAATCTCGTATAGTTTGCCTATCTGTGAGGCCGTCATGCCGAGTTTGTGCTCTCCGAGCAAAGTGCCTGTGGAGATGCCGTATTTCTCAAGTATCGGGGCGCCGAACGAGCGCCTCGGGTCGATAATGACCTCTTTATCCGCTGTTGGACGCCATCGAACTACCCTGCCGTTCTCATAGTCGAGATCCCTCAATGAAAGCTCGACGATTTTTCCAAATATCTTTTGCCCAGGGTTTTTTCGAGACAAGCTTTCATAGTTTTCTTCGTCTTCAAGTGCCTTGAAGACGATCTCTTTTCCATCTGTTTTAAAACTGAGCGAAGATAGTGGGCGCTCGATCCCGTATTTTTCCTGTGCTATCAAAATCGCTGTACGTACTGCTTGCAGCGAAACGCCGGCACGACGGAAGGCTCCTACGACTCGAGTCTCAATGAGATCAAGAAAACTAATAGCGGTGGAGTCATCGAATGCGCTATATCTTGCATTCCAAATAGGCTCTGAAGAAGAGGTTCCTCTAGTCCAACGAATAATATCGACTGCAGAGCCGCCGATCAGCCTTGCGGCCTGCTGTGGTGTGTAGACACCTTCGCCAAATATTTCGTGGTCGAGCGGCACTTGTTCCTCCTGCAGCCATTGTATTGGTCACAGATCGGACCAACACAATAGTGAAGTTCTCACACCAACCTTGCCCCCACCTTCGCCGCCTCCACAAACCCCGCAAACAGCGGCGCGGGCAGGAACGGCTTCGACTTCAGTTCCGGATGCGATTGCACGCCGATGAACCACGGGTGATCGGCATATTCCACCACCTCGGGCAGCTTGCCGTCGGGGGACATGCCCGAGAAATGCAGGCCGGCGGCCTCCAGCTGGTCGCGGTATTTCGCGTCGACCTCGTAGCGGTGGCGGTGGCGGTCTTCCATCTCGGTCGCGCCGCCATAGATCTCGGAGATCTTCGAGCCGGGCTCCAGGATCGCGGTATAGGCGCCAAGGCGCATGGTGCCGCCCTTGTCGTCGCCGACCTTGCGTTGCACGGTGTAATTCCCCTGCACCCATTCCTTCAGGTGATAGACGACCGGGGTAAAGCGGGTCTGGCCGGCCTCGTGGTCGAATTCCTCGGAGCCCGCATCGGGCATCTCGGCCAGGTTCCGGGCGGCCTCGATCACCGCCATCTGCATTCCCAGACAGATGCCCAGATAGGGCACCTTCTTCTCGCGCGCATATTTCGCTGCGGCGATCATCCCCTCGGTGCCGCGCTCGCCGAAACCGCCCGGCACGATGATGCCGTGATAGCCGTCCAGAAGATGCGCGCCTTCGCCTTCCAGTTTCTCGCTGTCCACCCAGTCGGCCTTGACCCGCACACGGTTCGCCATGCCGCCATGGGTCAGCGCCTCGGCGATGGACTTATAGGCATCCTCGAGCTGGGTATATTTGCCGACAACGGCGATCTTCACCTTGCCCTCGGCATTCTGCAGCCGGTCCATCACGTCTTCCCACCGCGACATGTCGGGGCGCGGGGCCGGGCTGATGCCAAAGGCGTCGAGCACCGCCTGATCCAGACCGGCGCGGTGATAGGCCAGGGGGGCCTCGTAGATCGATTTCAGGTCGTAGGCCGGGATCACCGCATCGGGGCGGACATTGCAGAAAAGCGCGATCTTGGCGCGTTCCTTTTCCGGGATCGGATGTTCGCTGCGGCAGACCAGCACGTCGGGGGCCAGGCCGATGGACTGCAATTCCTTGACGCTGTGCTGGGTGGGCTTGGTCTTCAACTCGCCCGAGGCAGCCAGATAGGGCAGCAGTGTCAGGTGCATCAGGATGCATTGGCCGCGCGGACGTTCGTGGATGAACTGCCGGATCGCCTCGAAGAAGGGCAGGCCCTCGATATCGCCGACCGTGCCGCCGATCTCGCACAGCATGAAGTCCACCTCGTCCTCGCCGATGGACAGGAAATCCTTGATCTCGTTGGTGACGTGGGGAATGACTTGGATGGTCTTGCCGAGATATTCGCCACGGCGCTCCTTCTCCAGCACATTGGAATAGATCCGGCCCGAGCTGACGGAATCGGTCTTGCGGGCCGAAACGCCGGTGAAGCGCTCGTAATGGCCAAGATCCAGGTCGGTCTCGGCGCCGTCATCGGTGACGAAGACCTCGCCATGTTCAAAGGGCGACATGGTGCCGGGGTCGACGTTCAGATAGGGGTCTAGCTTGCGCAGCCGCACGGTAAAGCCCCGCGCCTGCAACAGCGCCCCCAGCGCGGCGGACGCCAAGCCCTTGCCGAGTGAGGAAACCACGCCGCCGGTGATGAAGATGTAACGCGCCATTGGGCCCCCGTGATGTCGTCAAATTCAAGTCATAGCGGGCCGCCGAGCGACCTGCATCACGGGAGTCAAGAAATAACCGATTTGTCCCGTGGCCGCAACGGACCGCAAGTGGATGTGGGGCGATTTTCACACCCCGCAATTTCTGGTGAGCTTAGTTGGTCGCAGGTGCGGCCGGTTCGGCGGGCGTTTCCGCCGCCGGTGCAGTCTCGGCCGCGGGGGCCTCTGCCGCAGGTGCCTCGGCTGCCGGAGCAGCTTCAGCCGGGGCTTCCGCAGCCGGCGGGGTCACAGGCGCGGCCGCCGCATCCGTCGCCGGGGCAGCCGCTTCAGGCGCCGCAGCCGCATCACCGGCCGGCGCGGTAGGCGCGGGCGGCGTCACCGGCTGGCCGCTGGTCGCGGGCGGGGGCGTATAGGTGCCAAGGCCCGGCAGGTTCGTCGCCGGTGCCTGCTGGCTCTGACCGTTGCCACCCAGCTGGTCGATGATCGAGCCGGTCGAGGCTTCGCGGGCCGCGATGATGGTCAGCGCGATCGAGGTCACGAACAACGCGATGCCGAAGATCCAGGTCAGCCGGGTAAAGACGTTCGCCGCCTGACGGCCGGTCATCACCCCGCCGCCACCGCCGCCGCCCATGCCAAGGCCACCGCCTTCCGAGCGTTGCAGCAGCACCACCCCTGTCAGAAGCAGGGCCAGAATCAGATGGATCGTCAGCACGACGTTTTGCACGGGGCGGGCCTTTCCTTTGCGGACGCGCCTATCTAGTCATCCGCAGAGATGATGGCAAGCGGTGGGTGGCCTCGATGGGCGCGGTGATGATTCAGGGCACGGGCTCGAATGTCGGCAAGTCGCTGCTGGTCGCGGGCCTCTGCCGCGCGGCTCGGCTGCGCGGGCTGTCGGTCGCGCCCTTCAAGCCGCAGAACATGTCGAACAATGCCGCCGTGACCGCCGATGGCGGCGAGATCGGCCGGGCGCAGGCGCTGCAGGCGCGGGCCTCGGGGCTGGAGCCGGTTTGCGACATGAACCCGGTGCTCTTGAAGCCCGAGACCGATACCGGCGCGCAGGTGGTGGTGCAGGGCCGCGCCGTGGCTCGGGCCGAGGCGCGCGACTATGCGGCGCTGAAACCGCGTCTGCTGACGGCGGTGATGGAGAGTTTCGACCGGCTCAGGGCCGCCCATGATCTGGTCATCGTCGAGGGCGCGGGCAGTCCCGCCGAGGTGAACCTGCGCCCGCGCGACATTGCCAATATGGGATTCGCGCGGGCGGCCAATGTGCCGGTGGTGCTGGCGGGTGACATCGACCGGGGCGGGGTCATCGCCCAGATCGTCGGCACGCAGGCGGTGATCGATCCCGAGGATGCCGCGATGGTGCGGGGGTTTCTCATCAACAAGTTCCGTGGCGACCCGCGGCTGTTCGACGATGGCTATCGCTTCATCGCCGAGCGCACCGGCTGGCCCGGCTTCGGCGTCCTGCCCTGGTTCAGGGACGCCATCCGCTTGCCGGCCGAGGATGCGGTCGATCTGCGCGCCTCGCGCGGGGCGGGGTTGAACGTGGTCTGCCTGACCCTGTCGCGGATCGCCAATTTCGACGATCTCGACCCGCTGGCCGCCGAGCCCGGGGTGCGGCTGACCATGCTGGGGCCAGGGCAGGTCTTGCCGGGCGATACCGATCTGGTGGTGATCCCCGGCACCAAATCCACGCGCGGCGATCTGGATTTCCTGCGGGCGCAGGGTTGGCATATCGACCTTCAGGCGCATCTGCGGCGGGGCGGGCATGTGCTGGGTCTCTGCGGCGGCTACCAGATGCTGGGGCGAGCCATCCGCGACCCGCAGGGCACTGACGGTCTGCCGGGCGAAAGCGAGGGGCTGGGCCTGCTGGAGGTGACGACCGAGATGGCCGGGGCCAAGCGGCTCGAGCGCGTCAGCGGCACCGCCCTTGGCCAGCCGCTCAACGGCTACGAGATTCATATGGGCCGGACCGAAGGGCCGGATTGCGCGCGGCCCTTCGCCCATCTCCCCGGCCCGGATGGCGCGATCAGCAGCGACGGGCGGGTGATGGGCACCTATCTGCACGGTCTTTTCGCCGATGACCGCTTTCGGGCCGGCTTCCTGGCGCGGCTGGGGACGGCCTCGCAGCCGGGATACGAGGCGGGCGTCGAGGAGACGCTGGACCTGTTGGCAGACCATATGGAGCGGCATCTGGATGTCGGGGCGATCTTGGGGCTGGCGCGAAGCTAGCAGACCCGGCCCGTGCGACCAGCGCGGGCCAGCGGCCGACCGCCCGCAAGGGCGGCCGCTTTGGGTGACGTCCTGCGCCGCACAGCGGGTCGATATGCTGGCGCCATAAAGGCGCTTCGTTCACCCGCAGGCAGCGGCCACCCGCGGTCGGCCGCTGGCCCTCCGCCCCGCTATCGCTTCATCGCCGCCGCCACCCGGTCCCATTCCGCGTGATCGCCCGGAATGCCCATGCGCAGCCATCCGCCCGAATAGGGAAAGCGCCGGGTCCAGATCTGCGACCGGGCCAACCCGTCCTGCGCGGCTTCCGCATCCCCGGTCTCATACAACCGGAAGAGATGCGTGCCGCCGACCACCTGCCAGCCCCTTTGCATCGCCAGCCGGTCCAGCCGCAGCGCCGCCTCGCTGTGATAGACGACTGCCGCGTCGGCCCATGCCGCATCCGCCATCGCCGCCGCCCCGATCTCCAGCGCCTGGCCATTGACCGACCACGGCCCCGCTTCGCGCGCCACCGACGCCAGCAGCGATGGCGCGCCCAGCAGGAAGCCAAGCCGCAGCCCCGCCAGCCCCCAGAACTTGCCGAAGCTGCGCAGGATGCTGACATTCGCGGGCATCCGGCCTGCCAGCGACAGGTCTGGCCTCGGATCGGCAAAGCTTTCATCGACGACCAGATGCCCGACGCGGTCCGCGAGGTCGGCGAGCACATCGGGCGCCCATTCGCGCCCGTCGGGATTGTTCGGATTGACCACCACCGCCAGATCGGCGCCCGCCATGGCCTCGATGGTCGGAACGTCGCCGACCTGCCAGCCCGCCGCGCGCAGGCTGGCGGCATGTTCGTTATAGCTGGGCGCAATGACCGCCGCGCGGCCCTTGGGCAGGACACGGGGCAGAAGCTGGATCGGCGCCGAGGCCCCCGCCATCGGCAGCACCTGTTCTGCCTCGCAGCCGAACCACGCCGCCGCCACCGCGATCAGCCGCGCCCGCGCCGATTCGGTCGGCAGCGCGCGCCAGACCGCCTCGGGTACTTGCCCCACAGGCCAGGGGCGGCGGTTGATTCCTGTGGACAGATCGATCCAGTCGCCCCCGCCAAAGCGCGCCTGAGCCCGATCGATATCGCCGCCATGGTCCCGATTCATGCGGGTTTTCCCCCTGTCCGCCGCCTGCGCGACTGCTAGGCAGTGCCTCGTTGCGAGGCAAGCCGTTAAGGAAATTTTACTTTACACCCTACCATTTCCAACACAGGATATAGTGTAAGCAGCCAAGGCATCCCGCCGGGTGTTGTGACTGCCACCAAGACTAGCGGCGACAGAACCGCTTCCTCAGACGGGCGAAAGCAGGCAGGGGACAGACATGGCTCAGACAGATCATTACATCCACAGCGACGAGATCCACCCGATCGACATTGTCGAGTCGGTGGCCACCCATCACGAGTGGGACTTCGACCGCCTCGCCGATGACCAGATCGCCATGGTGGTCGAGGGGCAGTGGCGCAGCTACTCGATCACCCTAGCCTGGTCGGCGCGGGAAGAGGTGCTGCGGCTGATCTGCACCTTCGACATGGACCCGCCCGAGGAGCGTCTGCCCGAGCTCTATGAGACGCTGAATCTCGCCAATGATCAGGTCTGGGATGGCGGCTTCACCTTCTGGGCCGAGCAGAAGCTGATGGTCTGGCGCTATGGTCTGGTGCTGGCCGGCGACACCATCGCCGCGCCTGAGCAGATCGACCAGATGATCTGCAACGCGCTGCTGGGCTGCGAACGCTTCTACCCCTCGTTCCAGCTGGCTGCCTGGGGCAACGCCAGCCCCGCCGCCGCGCTGGACATCGCTTTGTCCGAAGCCTACGGACGGGCCTGACGGGGGCGCATCTTCCCCGACGGCATGAGGGGGAATGAATGACCGATTTCAACGATCTGAACAGCCGCGGGCTGGTGCTTGTGGGCTGTGGCCGCATGGGCGGGGCGATGCTGAAGGGATGGCTGGCGCGCGGGCTGGAACCGGGCGCGGTGACCGTCATCGACCCGAAACTGGCCCCCGACTGGCAGGACAAAGGTCTGCGGGTGAACGCGCCCTTGCCCGAAAACCCCGCCGTTCTGGTTCTCGCGGTGAAGCCGCAGATGATGGCCGAGGCGCTTGGCGAGATGCCGAAACTGACCGACACGCTGGTCGTCTCGGTCGCCGCTGGCACCACCATCGCCACCTATGAACAGGCCTTTCCGGGCAGCCCGGTCGTGCGGGTGATGCCCAACACCCCCGCCGCCATCGGGCAGGGTATTTCCGCGATGATCGGCAATGCCGCCGCCACGCCGGCCCATCTGGATCTGGCCGAGGCGCTGATGCGCGCGGTCGGGCGCGTGGTGCGGCTGGAGGGCGAGGACCAGATGGATGCGGTCACCGGCCTCTCGGGCAGCGGCCCGGCCTATGTCTTCCACCTGATCGAGGCGATGGCCGCCGCTGGCGTGGCGCAGGGCTTGCCGGCAGACCTGTCGCTGGAACTGGCTCGGATGACCGTGGCCGGGGCCGGGGCGCTGGCGGTCGATGCCGATGAGGACCCGGCGGTCCTGCGCGAGAACGTCACCTCGCCCGGCGGCACCACAGCGGCCGGGCTGAAGGTGCTGATGGATCCGGACACCGGCTTGCCGCCGCTGATGGCGCGCACGGTTGCCGCGGCCACCGAACGCGGCCGTGAACTGGGGAAAGCGAAATGACCATTTCCTTCGACGATTTCCTGAAGGTCGATATCCGTGTCGCCACCATCACCCGCGCCGAACCCTTCCCCGAGGCCCGCAAGCCCGCGATCAAGCTTTGGCTGGATCTGGGCGAGCTGGGCGAGCGCAAGTCCTCGGCCCAGATCACCAAATATTACCAGCCCGAGATGCTGGTCGGAAAACAGGTGCTCTGCGTGGTGAATTTCCCGCCGCGCCAGATCGGCCCGGTCATGTCCGAGGTGCTGGTGCTGGGTGTGCCGGATGAGGAGAACGAGGTCGTTCTGATCGCGCCCGATCTGAAAATCCCGAATGGCGGAAGGATGTATTGATGAAACTGCTGGTCACCCGCCCGATGACACCCGCCGCAACCGAGGCGATCTGCGCCCGCTTTGACGCGAGCTTCCTGCCCGACCACCCGCTGACGCCCGCCGAGGCGCGGCAGGCTATGCAGGATCACGACCTGATCCTGCCGACGCTGCGCGACGGCTTCACCGCCGAGGCCTTTGCCGGTGCCGCGCCCGGCGATCTGCGCTGCAAACTGCTGGCGAATTTCGGCGTGGGCTTCAACCATATCGATATCGAGGCGGCGCGGACCGCCGGCATCGCCGTCTCGAACACGCCGGGCGCGGTCACCGACGCCACCGCCGACATCGCCATGACGCTGCTGCTGATGGCCGCCCGCCGTGCCAGCGAGGGCGAGCATCTGGTGCGCAGCGGGGCATGGGACGGCTGGTATCCGACCCAGCTTCTGGGCACCCACGTCACCGGCAAGACCGTCGGCATCATCGGCATGGGCCGCATCGGGCAGGCCATTGCCCGGCGCTGCCATTTCGGCTTCGGGATGCGGGTGGTGTTTCACAACCGCTCGGTGGTCTCGTCGCTGGACTTCCCGGCCGAGCAGATGCCGGATCTCGCCGCGACGCTTTCGGCCGCCGATTTCGCCGTGGTCGCGGTGCCGGGTGGCGCCGGGACGCGGCATCTGATCGGGGCGGCGGAGCTGGCCGCACTGGGGCCGGGCGGCTATCTGATCAACATCTCGCGCGGCGATGTGGTGGACGAAGCCGCGCTGATCGCGGCGCTGCAATCGGGCGCCATCGCAGGTGCCGGGCTTGATGTCTACGAGCAGGAGCCGCTGGTCCCCGAGGAGCTGCGCAAGCTGTGGAATGTCAGCCTGCTGCCGCATCTCGGCACCGCCGCCGAAGAGGTTCGTACCGCCATGGCGCTGCGCGCGCTGGACAACCTGGTCGACTTTGCCGAGGGCCGCCCGCCGCGCGATCTGGTCACTTAACAATTGCTCAATCGCGGAACTGCGGTTTCCGAGCCTGCGTTTGACCCCGGTAATCAACGCGCAATTCTGAAAGGAGCACGCGATGAACTGGGATATCGTTGAAGGCAAGTGGAAGCAGCTCAAGGGTGCCGCTCGCGCCAAATGGGGTGATCTGACCGATGACGAATACGATCAGGTCGCCGGCAACCGCGAGCAGCTGGCCGGCAAGCTGCAAGAGAAATACGGCTGGACCAAGGACGAGGCCGAAAAGCAGGTCGACGAGTTCGCGCGTGATGTGGATCGCGACCTGAAGAACCTCTGAGATCAGACACCGGCTTTGCCGGTGGGCGCCAACCGGCAAGCGGGACACCCGTCCCACCTGTAGGTTCACCAGTATATGCCGCCGCCGAGCAATCGGCGGCGGCTTTTTTGCGGCGCCGGACCGGGCGATCTTTGCGCCCGCCAGTCCGTGAACGCCTCTTTCCTTTTTCAGCGAAACAGGCTCATCTTGCGCCATGACAGAGCTTGGCGAACGCGCGATGGCCTTGATCCGCGCCGGTATTGCGGCTGCGGACCCCGCGGCTTGCGTGACAGCAAACCTGGATCAGGCGCTGGCCGATCCGCCCGCCGCAGGTGGGCGCTGGCATGTGATCGCGCTTGGCAAGGCGGCGCGGGCCATGGCGGTCGCGGCACTGGCGGGCCTGCCCAAGGGCACGACTGCGCTGGTCATCACCAATGCCGGCAATGATGCGCCGCTGGAACGCGCGCGGGTGCTGACCTCGGGCCATCCGGTGCCAGATGCGGCGGGTGAAGTGGCGGCGCGCGAGGTTGAGGCGATCCTGCAAGCGGCAGGTCCCGATGACCGGGTGCTGGCGCTGATCTCGGGCGGCGGGTCGGCCATGCTGCCGGCGCCGATCCCCGGGCTGACGCTGAAGGACAAGCAGGCGGTGAACAAGCTGCTGCTGGCCGGGGGTGCCGATATCACCGAGACCAACCTGATCCGTCAGGCGCTGTCACGGCTGAAGGGCGGGGGCTGGCTGCGGACCAGCCGCGCCCCGGTCACGGCGCTGATCCTGTCGGACGTGCCGGGCGATGATCTGCGCGTCATTGCCTCGGGTCCGACGGTCGCGCCGATCGGCACGGTGGCCGAGGCTGCCGCCAAGGCCCGTGCTCTGGGTCTCTGGGACGGGTTGCCCGGCGCGGTGCAGGAAGCATTGACCCGCGCCGAGGATCGCGGCGCGCTGCCCGAGGCGCGCAACATCCTGATCGGCTCGAACCCGCAAAGCGTGGCGGCGATGGTCGCGGCGGGGGCTTCTCAGGGGCCGATCCAGCTGGAAGGCGATGTGCAGGACTGTGCCGAGGCGATCCTTGCGGTGGTGCGCGACCTGCCCGACGGCGCGGCCATGGCCTTCGGTGGCGAGACGACGGTGACGCTGACCGGCAAGGGCATGGGCGGGCGCAACCAGGAACTGGCACTGCGTTTCGCGCGGCTGGCCAGCGAGACGCTGGCGCGCGACTGGGTTTTTGCGAGCGTCGGTACCGATGGCCGCGACGGGCCGGGGCAGGCTGCGGGCGGGCTGGTCGGACCCGAAACCATCGATCTGATCCGCAAGGCCGGCATCGATCCCGATGACGCGCTGTCCCGGAACGATTCCACCCCAGCGCTGAAGGCCGGCAAGGCGCTGGTCACCACCGGCCCGACCGGCACCAATGTGGCCGATCTGGCGATCTTCATCCGCGGAACGGTGGCGTGATCCGCGCCTATACGCTGGCCGGCAATAAGCTGGTCCCGCTGCCCGAGGGGGTGGACCTGGCAGAGGCGATCTGGATCGACCTCTGGTCGCCGACCGACAAGCAGATCGCCGACGCGACCGCGCTGGGGATCGACGTGCCGAGTCTTGCCGATATGGAAGAGATCGAGATATCTAACCGGCTCTACCGTGAAGGTGACACCGAATACATGACCGCCGTGCTGCCCGGCGAATTGCCCGACGGCACAAGGGTCGCCATGCCGGTGGCCTTCCTTCTGTCGCCGGGCCGGCTGGTCACCGTGCGCCACCATGCGCCGCGCCCCTTCAACACCTTTCCCGATCGGGCCGAACGCTCGACCACCGGCTGCCGCTCGGCCGAAAGGCTGTTCCTGGGCCTGATCGAAGAGATCATCGCCCGGCTGGCCGACATCCTGGAAAACTCGGGCCGGGTGCTGGATGCGACGGTGCTGAAGGTTTTCGATGCCGGTGCCGACAGCCCCTCGGCGGTGCTGCAGGCGGCCTTGTCCAAGGTGGGTGCCGAGGCCGAGCTGATGGCGCGGGTGCGGCTTGGCCTGCTGACGATCGAGCGGCTGCTGGCCTTCTACACCGCCACCACCGACGAGCGCCCCGATACCGCCAAGATCCGGGCGGTGCTGCGCGGCCAGCAGCGCGATGTCCAGGCGCTGGAGGTCCATGCCGATTTCCTCTCGTCGCGGGTCAGTCTGTCGGTCGACACCACGCTGGGGATGATCAATCTGCAGCAGAACAAAACGGTGCGGATCCTTTCGGTCATCGCCGCGCTGTTCCTGCCGCCGACGCTGATCGCCAGCATCTACGGGATGAATTTCGAGGTCATGCCCGAACTGCAGCAGCGCTGGGGATATGGCATGGCGCTGGTGATGATGGTGGGTTCGGCGGTGGGCACCTATCTCGTGCTGCGCTGGAAGAAATGGCTGTAACGCGCTGAGTTCAGGCGCGGCCGAAGCTTGGGAAGGTAAGGGGTCTGCAGATGCGTTCAACGATGTCCTATCTGGTCTGGCCGCTGATCGTGACGGTTCTGGGCGTGGCACTGGCCGGGTTCATTGGCTGGGAATTCACCGGGCGCAGCTCGGGGGCGATCTCGTTCCTGCTGATCGCGGCGGTGCTGGCAGTGCTGGAAATCTCGCTCAGCTTCGACAATGCCATCGTCAATGCCAACAAGCTGAAAACCATGTCGCCGATCTGGCAGCGACGCTTTCTGACCTGGGGCATCCTGATCGCGGTCTTCGGGATGCGGCTGTTGTTCCCGCTGATCATCGTGGTGATCGCGGCCAAGATCGGGCCATGGGCCGCCGTCATGCTGGCCGCCACCGAGCCCGGCGAATACGCGCGGATCATGGGCGAGGCGCATCTGCCCATCGCGGCCTTTGGCGGGTCGTTCCTGATGCTGGTCGCGCTCAGCTTCTTCTTCGACCAGTCGAAGGATGTGGACTGGATCGGCCGGTTGGAGCGGGCCTTGCGCGCCCTCGGTTCGGTCCGGGGGATGGAGGTCGGTTTCGTCCTCGTCATCATCCTGCTGTTCGTCTGGCTGCTGCCGGTCAGGGACGAGAAGATCTTCATGTTCTCGGCCATGTGCGGCATCGTGACCTTTCTGGCCGTGGATGCGCTGGGGCATGTTCTGGACCGCTGGGGCAAGAGCGCGGGGGCGGCGGAACAGGGCGGGTTTGGCGCCTTCCTCTATCTCGAGGTGCTGGATGCCTCGTTCAGCTTTGACGGGGTGATCGGGGCCTTTGCGCTGACGCAGAACCTGTTCCTGATCGCCATCGGGCTGGGGATCGGGGCGATGTATGTGCGGGCGATGACCGTCATGCTGGTCGAGCGCGGCACCTTGGCCGAGTTCCGATTTCTGGAACATGGGGCCTTCTGGTCGATCCTGATCCTCAGCATCATTATGTTCGGCCAGACCATGTGGCACATCCCCGAGGCGGTGACTGGTCTGCTGGGCGCGGGCTTCATCGGCATGGCCTTCATCAGCAGTCTCATCTGGAACCGCCGACATCGCGAGCGCGAGGCGGATGAGGAAGAGGCGCGCAACGGCTGACCTCGCCCTCGGCGCGGGCCGGGGCGCGGTGAACCGGGGCGCTCTGCCTACATCGAGTCGATCAGGTCCAGCATCTCGGGCGGCAACTGGTCCTCGGGGATGGAGTAGACATGCTGCCCATCCTTCGGGTCGGTCACGGTGATCTTGTAGACCATCGCATCGGCCGAGCGTGACCGAACGCTGCGCGAGGCCAGTTGGTCCAGATCGCGTGGCTCGAAATACTCGCAGATCTCCTGCTGGACCGCCGCGGATTGCTGGTCCACGTCGATCCGCTTCTTGACGCCAGCTGCGGCGATCCCGCCAAAGCCGCCGCTGGACGAGATTTCAATGATCATGGCAATGCATCCAGCCGTTACCGTTGCGCAACTCATCGCGCAAAAGATAGGCGCGGCAGGCGATTCCGGCAAGATCACTCTATGGACAGGTTGCCTCAGCCGGCCCCGATCAGGCGGGCAGCCCAACCAGCTTCCACGCCCGGCGCAGCATGATCACCTCGGTGCTGCCCATGCCGTGAATGGCGGTGGCGGCATCCACGGTCTGCTGGCACCATTCGGCAAAGCTGGCCAGCGGGTTGTTCAGGTCCTGAAGCGCGCGATACCAGATCTGCCCGGGCTTTTCCCAGGAATTGCCGCCAAGATACTGGCAATAGAGGTAGAAGGCGTGGTTCGGGATGCCCGAGTTGATATGCACCCCGCCATTGTCATCGGTGGTGGACAGGAAATTGTCCATGTGGAAGGGCTGCGGGTCCTGGCCCAGCAATTCGTCGGCATAGGCGGTGCCGGGGGCCTTCATGCTGCGCAGGCCGACGCCCTTCACATCGGGGCCAAGGATGCCGCCGCCGATGATCCAGTCGGCCGCATCCACATCCTGCCCCAGATGGCGCTGCACCGCGATGGCGCCGAAGACATCGGCGATGCTTTCATTCAGTGCCCCGGACTGGTCCTGATAGACCAGCCCGCCGGAATGCTGGACGACACCATGGGTCATCTCATGCGCGATAACCGAGAGGTCGATGAAGGTCTTGAACAGCTTGCCGTCGCCATTGCCATAGGCCATCTGCCGGCCGTCCCAGAAGGCGTTGTTGTAATTGCGGCGGTGGTTCACCGTGGCGATCAGCGACTGGCCCTCGCCATCCAGCGAGTTGCGGTTGAACTGGGTCGCATAGAGCGAGAAGACCTCGCCCGCGCCGTCATAGGCATTGTCGACATCGGCATTGCCGGTGGGGTCGTCGCCTTCCGCGCGGACCAGCTTGCCGGGCAGCGCGGCCTTGTGCTCGCCGTCATGGATACGGCGGTCGGGGGTAAAGCCGGGCGCGGCGCTGCGCCGCTTGCCGCCCCGCGCGACGGCAGCGGTGGGCTGGTCGGGCGGGGGCGGGGTGACATGGCCCTGTTCCTGCCGTTCCTGCCGCAATTGCTCGGTCTGCTTCAGCAGGCTGCGGGCCATGTCGGCCATCTTTTCGTCGCCGCGCAGCGCGATGACGCGTAACATATGCGGGGGGACGATGCAGTTGATCGGGTGATGAGTGGCGTTGCCGCAGACCGCAAAACACATGACACAGATTCCTCTTGCTGGCAGCAAAAGATTAACACAGGTTAACGCCAGAACAAAGAGAGAACATCAACCGCAAAGGGTTGTGCAGGGGGAATTGCTCACCCTTGTGACTGGATGTGTTGGGGCGTGGGGTAGGGTCGAGGCAGGGCCGAGGCCCTGCCCGGATCTCAGTCCAGCCGCTTGCCGCTGTCCGCGTCGAACCGGTGTAGGGCCTGCGCCGGCACCGACAGGCGCAGCACCTCGCCCAGATCGGCATCCGAGGGGGCGGTGACGGTGAAAGCCTCGCCGCCGACCAGGCCATGGACAAGCCGCTGCGCGCCCAATTCCTCGACCGCGTTGATGCGCAGCTCGATCGGGCCGTCGGCGGTGATGTCCATATCCTCGGGGCGGATGCCCAGCAGCCCGGCATGGGCGCTGCCCGGCAGATGCGGCACGGCGCGGGCGGGGATAAGGTTCATCGCGGGCGAGCCGATGAAGCCCGCGACGAAGGCCGAGGCGGGGCGGCGATAGACCTCAAGGGGCGTGCCGATCTGCTCGACCTTGCCCATGTTCAAGACGACCAGCCGGTCGGCCAGTGTCATCGCCTCGAGCTGGTCATGGGTGACATAGAGGCTGGTGGTGCGCAGGCGCTTCTGCAGCTCCTTGATTTCCAGTCGCATGGCCACGCGCAGTTTCGCGTCGAGGTTCGACAGCGGCTCGTCGAAGAGGAAGGCCGCCGGTTCGCGCACGATGGCGCGGCCCATGGCGACGCGCTGGCGCTGGCCACCCGACAGGGCGCGGGGCTTGCGGTCGAGATAAGGTTCAAGCTGCAGGATGCCCGCCGCCTCGGCCACGCGGCGATCGATCTCGTCGCGCTTGGTGCCGCGGTTCTTCAGCCCGTATTCGAGGTTCTGGCGCACCGACATATGCGGGTAGAGCGCATAGTTCTGGAACACCATGGCGATGTCGCGGTCGGCCGGCTCGATCTCGTTCACGACGCGATCAGCGATTTTGACCGTGCCATCGGTGATGCTCTCCAGTCCCGCGACCATGCGCAGCAGGGTGGACTTGCCGCAGCCCGAAGGCCCGACCAGCACGATGAACTCGCCATCGGCGATGTCGATATTCACGTCGCCGATGGCACGGGTGCCGCCGGGATAGACCTTGCCGACATTCTCCAGGGTGATGGATGCCACGATTATTTCTCCGTCTCGACAAGACCTTTGACGAACAGCTTCTGCATGGCAATGACCACGGCGACGGGCGGCAGCATCGCCATGACGGCGGTCGCCATCACCAGATGCCATTGCGGCAGCCCGTCCACCGCGTCGGCCATGCGCTTGATGCCCGCAACGATGGTGTAATAGCTGGAATCGGTGGTGACCAAGAGCGGCCACAGGTACTGATTCCAGCCATAGATAAAGAGGATCACGAACAAGGCCGCGATGTTGGTGCGCGACAGCGGCAGCAGGATGTCGCGGAAGAATTTCATCGGGCCGGCGCCGTCGATCCGCGCGGCCTCGGTCAGCTCGTCCGGGATGGTCAGGAAGACCTGCCGGAAGAGGAAGGTCGCCGTGGCCGAGGCAATGAGCGGGATCGACAGGCCCGCATAGCTGTTCAACAGCCCCAGCCCCGCGACCACCTGGAAGGTCGGCACGATGCGCACCTCGACCGGCAGCATCAGGGTGATGAAGATGCACCAGAAGGCGAGGTTGCGCAGCGGGAAGCGGAAATAGACGATGGCGAAGGCCGAGAGCACCGAGATGATGATCTTGCCGATGGCGATCATCAGCGCCATCACGAGGCTGTTCAGCATCATCATCCCCACCGGCGGGGTACCGCTGGTGGAAAGGCCGCTGTCGAGCATGCGGCTGTAGTTCTCGATCAGATGCGGGCCGGGCCACATCGGGATGGTTCCCGAGGAAAAGTCGGTGGCCGTATGGGTGGAGGCGACGAAGGCGATCCAGACCGGCATGGCGACGATGGCCACGCCAAGGATCAGCACCAGATGCGCCAGAAGGTTCAGGCCGGGGCGGTTCTCGATCATCAGTATTCCACCTTCTTCTCGACCCAGCGGAACTGGATCACCGTCAGCGCGATCACGATCAGCATCAGGATCACCGATTGCGCGCCCGAGCTGCCAAGGTTCTGGCCGACGAAGCCGTCGAAATAGACCTTGTAGACCATGATGTTGGTGGCCTGCGCCGGGCCGCCCTCGGTGGTGCTGTCGATGACCGCGAAGGTGTCGAACATGGCGTAGACGATGTTCACGACCAGAAGGAAGAAGGTCGTGGGCGAGATCAGCGGCAGGGTGATGGTGAAGAAGCGCTTCACCGGACCGGCGCCGTCGATGGCCGCAGCTTCGCGCAAGCTGGCCGGGATCGACTGCAGGCCGGCGACGAAGAACAGGAAGTTATAGCTGATCTGCTTCCAGGCGCTGGCGATCACCACCAGCAGGAACGCATCGCCCTTGTCGCTGATATGGTTCCAGTCATAGCCGACCTGATCGAGGAAATAGGGCAGGATGCCGATGGTCGGGTTGAAGATGAACCACCACAGGATGCCGGCGACGGCGGGGGCGACGGCGTAGGGCCAGACGAGCAGCGTCGTGTAGGTCTGGGCCGAGCGGATCATCCGGTCGACCGCCACCGCGAGCAGCAGCGAGAAGCCCATCGACAGGATCGTCACCGAGACGGCAAAGACCGCGGTCACTTGCAGCGAGTTCAGGTATTCGGGGCTGTCGAGCAGCCGCCAGTAGTTCTCCATGCCGACGAAGGTCGACTTCATCCCGAAAGCATCTTCGCGCAGGAAGCTTTGCCAGACGGCCTGGGCGGCGGGCCAGATGAAGAAGATGAAGGTGATGGCCAATTGGGGGGCCAGCAGAAGCCAGGGCAAAAGCTGGTTGCGAAAGATCGTGCGCTTCATCTTGTCACTCGGGTCCGTGAGGATGGGGGCCGCAGCATCGCCACGGCCCCCGGGATCAGCCTATCAGCTTACTGGTTCTGCGCCTGGAATTCCTCGATCAGCGCATTGCCACGCTCGACCACGCCATCCAGCGCGCCCTGGGCATCCTTGGACCCCGACATGAGCTGTTCAAACTCCTCGTCGATGATGCCGCGGATTTGGACATAGTTGCCAAAGCGCAGGCCCTTGGAGTTCTCGGTCGGCGTGTTCAGCGTGATCTGCTTCAGACCGGTATCGGCACCCGGGTTCTCACCGAAGAAGCCGGCCATCTCGTCAGCCGCCGCCTGGGTGATCGGCAGATAGCCCGAGAACGAGGCCCAATCGGCTTGGACTGCCGGGCTCGAGAGGTACTCGAAGAACTTCGCGGCGCCGGCATATTCCTCGTCCGGACGGCCCGACAACACCCAGAGCGTCGCCCCGCCGATGATCGAGTTCTGCGGCGCACCCTCGACATCGTCGTAATAGGGCAGCATGCCGAAGCCCAGTTCGAAGTCCTTGGCATTGGCGATGACGCCGGCGCGGCTGGCCGAGCTGTTCATGATCATCGCGCATTCCTGCGAGTAGAACATGGGCGGTGCGTTGTCGCCGCCGACCGGGCCGCCATATTTGAAGATGCCCTCATCGGCCCATTTCTTCAGGTTGCCCCAATGCTTGACCTGCACCGGCCCGTTGACGGACAGGCGTGCGCCCAGCCCGCCGAAGCCGTTTTCCAGCGTGCCGATCGGCTGGTTGTGCCAGGCGCTAAGGTTCTCGGTCTGGATCCAGCTGATCCAGCCGGTGGTGAAGCCGCAGCTGGCCGCGCCGGACTCCATAATCTTCTTGGAGAACTCTTCCATCTCGGCCCAGGTCTTGGGCGGGGTGTTCGGGTCCAGCCCGGCCTTCTCGAAGACCGACTTGTTGTAATAGAGGATCGGGGTCGAGCTGTTGAAGGGCATGGACAGCATGTTGCCGTCGGTATCGGTGTAGTAGCCGACGACCGAGGGCAGGAAGGCCGACTGGTCGAATGCAGCGCCCTGATCCTTCATCAGCTGGTGAACCGGGATGACGGCGCCCTGTGCGGCCATCATGGTGCCGGTGCCGACCTCGAAAACCTGCACGATGGCGGGCTGTTCATTGGCACGGAAGGCCGCGATCGCGGCGGTCATGGTTTCGGGGTAGGTGCCCTTGTAGGAGGGGACGACCTTGTAATCGGTCTGGCTGTCATTGAAGCCCTTGACGATCTCTTCCAGCTTGGCGCCCAGTTCGCCGCCCATGGCGTGCCACCACTGGACCTCGGTCTGTGCGCTGGCCGACATGGCCGACAGCGCAAGCGCGACGGCCGAAGCCGTAAACAATGATTTCATAAGATTTTTCCTCCTGCTGAGGTCATGGGTACTGACGCGGTCTAGCCTCCCGCCGTGACAGTCCCACAACCATTTTGTGAAGGAAATGTGACAGTCTTTGACTGAACGGTCAACGAAAGGATGGGCGTTTTTTGCAGGGGTCGCAAAATGGCCAGCAGAGGGCCAGCGGACGACCGCGGGCAGCCGCTGGGGCGGTTCGTGTACCTGCCTTCATGGCGCAAGGATATCGAACGATTGTCCGGCGCTGGACCGCGAAAAAGCGGCCAGCCGCCGGGACGGCAGGCCGCTGGCCCGGGCCGCTGGCGCGGCGTATCCGGGCTGTTGTCTGCCGGCGTCTCAGACCTTCTCGGTCTTGCCGAACAGGCCCTTGATCCAGCCGATCAGCGGAATCACCGTCGCGCCGAGCAGCGGGTTGATGATGTACTTGGCCAGCGGGATCAGGATCAGGCCGATCACCAGACCGACGATGCCGTCGAAGAAGGCGGTGGTGGCCCAGTTGGCCAGCCCGGCGATCTGCGGCAGGGCAAGCGCGGCGGCCTCGGCCTGGTGCTTGATCCACTCGTAAGGCTGGTGCTGGCCCATCTCGTGCAGGCCGTGGATGATGATCTGGCCGCCGACCCAGATCATCGCGGCGGTGCCGACGACGGTCAGCACCTTCATGAAGCCCGGCATGATTTTCACGATGCCCCGGCCAAGCGCGGCCAGCGCGCCCTGACGCTCGGTCGCCAGGTGAACGCCGACATCATCGGCCTTCACGATCAGCGCGACGAAGCCATAGACGGCGACGGTGATGCCGATGGCGACGATGAACAGGATCAGCGCCTTCATCCACAGCGTATCGGTCGCGGGGATGGTCGAGAGCGCGATGGTCATGATCTCGGCCGAGAGGATGAAATCGGTCTTGATCGCGCCGGCAACCCGGGTTTCCTCCAGCGCCGCGCCATCCTGGTCCGGATGGGTGTGCTTGGCGCTGTCATGGGCGTCGGAGTGGCTGCCGAAAGCATGGGCGACCTTTTCCGCGCCCTCGTAACACAGATAGGCCCCGCCGATCATCAAGAGCGGCGCGATCAGCCATGGCGCGAAGGCCGAGAGCAGAAGCGCGATGGGCAAGAGGATGATCAGCTTGTTGAAGATCGAGCCGCGCGCAATCTTCCACACGATCGGCAATTCGCGGCTGGCGTCGAAGCCCTGGACATATTTCGGCGTCACCGCCGCATCGTCGA
This sequence comes from Paracoccus zhejiangensis, assembly GCF_002847445.1. Taxonomy (NCBI): domain Bacteria; kingdom Pseudomonadati; phylum Pseudomonadota; class Alphaproteobacteria; order Rhodobacterales; family Paracoccaceae; genus Paracoccus; species Paracoccus zhejiangensis. The sequence continues at coordinate 52,266 of NZ_CP025430.1, forward strand.
TGACCGCGCCGGCCGCCTTGGCCCCGGCCTTGACCGCCTGACCCGCCACATCATCGATGGATGCCGCCGCGACCTTCGAGATCGAGGCCACGTCATCCAGTAGCGCAATCAGACCACTCATCCGGTATCTCCGTCCTGTCCTGTCCCGTAACTGCCCTGCCAACGCTGCGGGCGCAAGTTCGGTTCACCCCGGGCAGGACGAAAGACGGGGACAGGAAAAGTCCCGCCCGCGCCAGAGAGGGGGCGCGGGCGGGTGATGCCGTGGGTCAGCTTACATCGCGTCCATCTTCGGCATCAGCACGGTGTCGATGACATGGATGACGCCGTTCGACTGATCGACATCGGGGATGGTGACGACGGCGGTCGTGCCATTCTCGTCTGTCAGGGTCAGCGCCTTGTCGCTGTCACGGATCGCGGCGGTCAGCACGCAGCCGCCAACCGTGTTGACCGCATGGGCGCCACCATCATCTGCGATCATCTTGCCGATGGCCGGCGATATGGCGTCCACTGCGGCGACATGGCAGGTCAGCACCTTGGCCAGCATGTCCTTGTTCTCGGGCTTCAGCAGATCCTCGACCGCGCCGGCGGGCAGCTTTTCAAAGGCGGCATTGGTGGGGGCGAAGACGGTGAAGGGGCCGGGGCCTGACAGCGTCTCGGCCAGTCCGGCGGCCTGCACGGCGGCGACCAGCGTGGTGTGATCGGCCGAGTTCACGGCATTCTCGACGATGTTCTTGTCGGGGAACATCTCGGCGCCGCCCACCATGGTATTGGCCGCCCATGCGGCAAAGCCGAGGCTGGCGGTCAGGGTCATCGTGCCGATGGCCAAAGTCATGCGCTTCATCTGTGATCCTCCTTGAGGGTTCAGGCGCGCTCCTCGCGCCCTGTGCCTCAAGACACGGAGGGGATGCGGCGAAGTTGCGGGCAGGGACCCGCCCTCGCCTCACGTTTGCGTGAGTGTGGAGTGCGCCATGATGGTCCCGGTCGGCTGGCCCGTGGGTGACCCGCCAAGCGGTTCGTCCGAGATCGCCAGCTGCACGTCGGTTCCCGGTTCCAGTCCCTCGGGCAGGACCATGGTCATGCTGCCCTCATGCGGAACAAGGCCAAGTGAGACCGGCGTGGCCTCGGGCCCGGCGATCCACCACAGCTCCATGTCACGGCCCTCATGGGCCTCGCCTTCCATCATGGCGACCTTGATCTCGCGGCCTTCGACATGGGCCTCGACCATCATGCCTTCCATCGCCAGCTGGGCGACGTAATCCGGCTGGTCCTGTCCCGGCAGCAGGATGACGGCCAGCGCCACGGCGCCGGCGGCCACCGCGCCCAGAAGCCAGCCCATCCAGCCGCCCGACCTGCCCGAGCTGCCAGCGCGTCCGCGCCGGATCTGTGGTACATCGGCCAGCGGCTCGCGGGCGTGGCCAAGCGCCCGCTGGATCCCCAGCCGCGCACCGGCCGGCGCCATCACCGGGGTCAGTTCATTGGCCATGCCGGCCAGGCGCTCCTGCCACAGCCGCACCATGGCGGCGAAAGCGGCATCCTCGGCCAGTCGCTTGCGCGCCGCCTCGGCCTCGTCCTCGGCCAGAAGGCCAAGGGCGAATTCCGCGGCCAGCGCCTCGGTTTCCTCTTCCGGGGTCAGTGGCACGGGCGCGGGCGGGGGAGGGGGAGGGGTGTCGGTCATTGGCTCACGCAGTCCTTCAACTGCACCAGCCCGCGCCGCAGCCAGCTGCGCACGGTATTGATCGGTGCGCCGGCGCTCTGGGCCAGTTCGGCATAGCTGGCGCCCTCCAGGTAGACGGCACGCAGGGCCAGCGCCTGCGCGTCCCCCATTTCGTCAAGGCAATTGTCCAGCATCCGCTGCTGCTCCCGGCGGATCACCTGTTCCTCGGGACCGGGCGCAGACGAGGCGACGGCCTCGGCAGCCTCGGGCAGCGCGGCGGGCGGGCGGCCATTCTCGGCCCGCAGGCGGTCGATGGCGCGGTTCCGTGCAATGGTGATCAGCCAGGTCATCGGCGACAGCCCGTTGGCGGCATAGCGCCCGGCATTGTTCCAGACGCGGATATAGACTTCCTGCAGCACCTCCTCGGCCGCGGGACGTTCCTTCAGGACCGACAGGCAGACGGCGTGAAGTTTCGCCGAGGTCGCCTCGTAAAGCGCATCGAAAGCCTGCCGATCGCCAAGGGCGACGCGGGCGATCAAGGCCTCGATTTCAGCGCGTCGGCGCTCGAGCACGGGACGTCCTTCCATTGGCTTCGGCCACGTTAGGCCGCAGCGCGCACCGGCGTCAACGCCAGCGACCTTGCACCTGACCCACGAATGCGCGATCAAGCAACGGATGCGAGTGAAGGGGCCCGAGATGCTGGACGCGACGACCAAACCCACCGAAGAGATCGACCTGCGCGAGGTGTTCGGTCTGGACAGCGACATGAAGGTCAAGGGCTTTGCCGAAAAGACCGACCGCGTGCCCGAGATCGACCCGACCTACAAGTTCGACCCCGACACGACCTTGGCGATTCTGGCGGGCTTTGCCTATAACCGCCGGGTGATGATCCAGGGCTATCACGGCACCGGGAAATCCACCCATATCGAGCAGGTCGCCGCGCGGCTGAACTGGCCCTGCGTGCGGGTGAACCTCGACAGCCATGTCAGCCGGATCGACCTGATCGGCAAGGACGCGATCAAGCTGGTCGATGGCAAGCAGGTGACGGTGTTCCACGAGGGCATCCTGCCCTGGGCGCTGCGCAACCAGACTGCCATCGTCTTCGACGAATACGATGCCGGCCGCGCCGACGTGATGTTCGTGATCCAGCGCGTGCTGGAGGCCGACGGCAAGCTGACGCTCTTGGACCAGAACGAGGTGATCACGCCGAACCCCTATTTCCGCCTCTTCGCGACCGCGAACACGGTGGGTCTGGGCGACACGACCGGCCTTTACCACGGCACCCAGCAGATCAACCAGGGCCAGATGGACCGCTGGTCGCTGGTCGCCACGCTGAACTATCTCAGCCATGACGCCGAGGCGGCGATCGTGCTGGCGAAGAACCCGAACTACAACAACGAGAAGGGCCGCCGGATCATCAACCAGATGGTGACGCTGGCCGACCTGACCCGCACCGCCTTCATGCAGGGCGACCTGTCCACCGTCATGTCGCCGCGCACGGTGATCAGCTGGGCGCAGAACGCGCGCATCTTCGACAATGTCGGCTATGCTTTCCGGCTGACCTTCCTGAACAAATGCGACGAGCTGGAACGCCAGACCGTGGCCGAGTTCTATCAGCGCCTCTTCGACGAGGAACTGCCGGAGAGCGCGGCGGCGATCGCGGGGCAGTAAGCCGTGCATCTGGGCCTGATCGGCGGCATCGGCCCGGCGGCGACCGTTGTCTACTACCAGCGCCTCTGTGACGCCGTGGCGGCGCGGGGCGGAACCTTGGACCTGACCATCGTTCAGGCCGATATCCAGACGCTGATCCGCAACAACCTGGCGGACCGCAGGGCAGAGCAGGCCGGGATCTATGCACGGCTGATCGACCGGCTGGCGGCGGCGGGGGCGGATTGCGTCGCCATCACCTCATTGGGCGGGCATTTCTGTCTCGAGGAGACGCGGGCGATCTCGGCCCTGCCCATTGTCTCGGCGGTCGCGCCGCTGGACGATTACTTCGCAGCGCAGGGGATCGGGCGTGTCGGTCTTCTGGGGACGCGGGTGGTCATGCGAACGCGGCTTTATGGGCAGTTGACCCGGACCAAGGCGGTGGTGCTGGACGACCGGATCGAGGAATTGGGCCAACGCTATCAGGATCTCGCCGTCCGTGGCCATTGTCTGCCCGAAGATCGCACGGCCTTCTTCGCTGCCGGCCGCGAACTGGTCGAGAAGCACGGGGCCGAGGCGGTCGTTCTGGCCGGCACCGACCTGAACCTCGCCTTTGACGGCACCGATCCGGGCTATCCGGTCATCGACGCGCTGGATGTGCATGTTAATGTGCTGGCCGATCTGGCGACGGGGCGGCGGGGGCTGGACACCGTCTGACCAGCAGGCCCGGCTCTCAGCCGCGCATGGTAGTGTATCCGCTTTTCCTTTGCCCGAATCGTTCCCCGCATGGCAATATTTCCCCTGCAAACACAAGGGGTTCCCGCCATGCGTTCCGTCGCCGCTGCCCTGACTGTCCTGTTCCTGCTGGCCGCACCGGCGATAGCTCAGGATCGCGCCATCATCGTGCTGGATGCCTCGGGCTCGATGTGGGGCCAGATCGAGGGGCGTTCCAAGATAGAGATCGCCCGCGAGACGCTGGCTGGGGTGCTGGGCGCGATCCCGGACGGGCGGGAACTGGGCCTCATCGCCTATGGCCATCGCAGCAAGGGCGATTGCGCCGATATCGAACTGGTGGTGCCGCCTGCGACTGGCAGCGGACCGGCCATTGCCGAGGCCGCCAACCGGCTTAACCCGCTTGGCAAGACGCCGCTGACCGATGCGGTGCGGCAGGCAGCCGAGGCGCTGCGCTTCACCGAGGACAAGGCCACGGTGATCCTGGTAACCGACGGGCTTGAAACCTGCGAGGCCGATCCCTGCGCACTGGCGGCGGAACTGGAACAATCCGGCGTCGACTTCACCGCTCATGTCGTCGGCTTCGGCCTGACCGCAGAGGAGGGGGCGCAGGTGGCCTGTCTGGCCGAGGCGACCGGCGGGCGCTATCTGCGGGCCAGCGATGCCGGGGCGCTAGCCGAGGCGCTGCGCGAGACGGTGGTGGCATCGCCCGAGCCGGAACCAGTGCCGGAACCTCAGCCCGAACCCGAGCCGGCCCCGCCGGCGATGAACCTGCAGGTCACCTCGGTGCTGTGCGAAACTTGCGAGGCGCTGCCCGGTGAGGACAGCCGGGTGCGTTGGGATGTCTTCCACGCCGCGCCCGAAGCGCAGGACGGGCTGGGCGCGCCGGTCGAGGGCGGCTATGCCGCCAGCTTCGGTCTTGCGCTCGATCCCGGCGATTATGTGCTGGTCGCCAGCACCAATGACATCCAGCGCCGGATGCCGTTTACCATCGCTGCGGGTGAACAAACCGATTTGCATATCGATTGGGACGCCGCGCCGGTGACAGTCCGGGTCACTTCGACGCCGGGCGCGACCGAACTGCTGGAAGGCGCGCGGCTGGATCTGGTCAACGGCGATTGGACCAGTGGCGGCTATACGAGTTACGACCAGCTCGTTCCCGCCGGCACCGTGCAGTTGACCGGCAGCATGGGCGCGGCGCGCGCCGAGGCCACGCTGACCGTAGTGGCCGGGCAGACGCTGGAGCATGAACTGGTGATCGGCTCGGGCTGGATCACCCCGGTCGTTCTCTATGCCGAGGGTGGGCCGCCCGTCGAGGATTCGGGGATTCGCTTCGATATCCGACCGGCATCGGGGGGCGAGCCGGTGCAGGGCGGCTATGGTCAGGTGACGGTTGATGTGCCGGCGGGCGAGCTGATCGTCGAGGTCAGTCTCGGTCAGGCTAGCGCCGCCTCGCAGCCGGTGACGGTGGCGGCGGGCCAGACGGTCGAGGCGCCGATCCTCTTGAATGCCGGGGTGCTGGCCATCGCCGCACCGGGGGCGGACCGGATCGATCTTCTGGCGGCCAAGGCCAAGATCAACGGCGATCGCGACGGCTTCGGCGGCGGCTATGGCGAGGCCTACCAGGACACGCTGCATCCGGGCGACTACCTGATCCGCGTCACCTATGCCGGCGATCTGCCGCCGAAAGAGGCGCAGGCCACGGTCACCGCGGGCGAGCGGACCGAAATCACGGTGGAATAGCGGAGGTGGCCCTGCCGCTTGCCGGAGGTCCAAACGGGCTTCCGCCGAGGCTGTTTTGGCGCTATCAGCCGCGCCGGACAGGACGAAAACGCCGCGCCACCGCCCGTTGACCCCGCCTTTCACCGGGTCTAAACCGGGCTAAGCCAACCCGTCGCGGGCAGCCACAGTCCCCGCGGCAAAACAGGGGACAAATCCCGTGGAATATCTGCTGCAGGAATATCTGCCGATTCTCGTCTTTGCCGGCATGGCCAGCGCTTTGGCGATCATCCTGATCCTCGCCGCCGCGCTGATCGCCGTCCGCAATCCCGACCCCGAGAAGGTCAGCGCGTATGAATGCGGCTTCAATGCCTTCGACGACGCGCGGATGAAATTCGACGTGCGCTTCTATCTGGTGTCGATCCTGTTCATCATCTTCGACCTCGAAGTGGCTTTCCTCTTCCCCTGGGCGGTGGCTTTCGGCGGGCTGTCGACAGTGGCCTTCTGGTCGATGATGGTCTTCCTCGGCGTGCTGACGGTTGGCTTTGCCTATGAATGGAAGAAAGGGGCGCTGGAATGGGCGTGATGATCGGAACCAATACGGCCGGCCCCGACCGCGACGTTGCCACGGCGGAACTGAACCGCGAGCTTCAGGACAAGGGTTTCCTGCTGACCTCGACCGAGGACATCATCAACTGGGCCCGCAACGGCAGCTTGCACTGGATGACCTTCGGCCTGGCCTGTTGCGCCGTCGAGATGATCCAGATGTCGATGCCGCGCTATGACGTGGAACGCTTCGGCACCGCGCCGCGCGCCAGCCCGCGCCAGTCCGACCTGATGATCGTCGCCGGCACCCTGACCAACAAGATGGCCCCGGCCCTGCGCAAGGTCTATGACCAGATGCCCGAGCCGCGCTATGTCATCAGCATGGGCAGCTGCGCCAATGGCGGCGGCTATTACCATTACAGCTATTCCGTGGTGCGCGGCTGCGATCGCGTGGTGCCGGTCGACATCTATGTCCCGGGCTGCCCGCCGACCGCCGAGGCGCTGCTCTATGGCATCCTGCAACTTCAGCGCCGCATCCGGCGCACCGGCACGCTGGTGAGGTAACGATGGCCTATCCCGATCTGGACGCACTCGCCGAACTGGCCGAGCACATCACGATGCGCCGCCCCAATGCGGTCGTCGAAACCGAGGTTGCCTATGGCGAGTTGACGGTGACCACCACCGTCGCCGGCATCGTCGATCTGGTCGAGTTCCTGCGCACTGACACCAATTGCCGCTTCTCGACGCTGGTCGACATCACCGCCGTCGATCACCCGGCGCGCGGCCAGCGCTTCGACATGGTCTGGCACCTGCTGTCCATGTACCGCAACCAGCGCATCCGGCTGAAGGCCAATGTCCGCGAGGACGAGCTGGTGCCCTCGCTGATCGGCATCTTCCCGGCGGCGAACTGGTTCGAGCGCGAAGTCTTCGACATGTTCGGCATCATGTTCTCGGGCCATCCCGACCTGCGCCGCATCCTGACCGATTACGGCTTCCGCGGCCATCCGCTGCGCAAGGACTTCCCGACAACTGGCTATGTCGAGGTCCGCTATGATGAGGTCGAGAAGCGCGTGGTGTATGAGCCGGTGAAGCTGGTTCAGGAATACCGCCAGTATGATTTCCTCTCGCCCTGGGAGGGCGCGAAATACGTGTTGCCCGGCGATGAGAAGGGGGCCGCGAAATGATGGACGGCGATATCCGCATCAACCAGTATGACGACGGCAGCCAGGACATGCTGACCGGCGAACAGCGCATCCGCAACTTCAACATCAACTTCGGGCCCCAGCACCCCGCCGCCCACGGCGTGCTGCGCATGGTGCTGGAGCTGGACGGCGAGATCGTCGAACGCGCCGATCCGCATATCGGGCTCTTGCATCGCGGCACCGAGAAGCTGATGGAAAGCCGCACCTATCTGCAGAACCTGCCCTATTTCGACCGGCTCGACTATGTGGCGCCGATGAACCAGGAGCACGCCTGGTGCCTGGCGATCGAGCGGCTGACCGGCACCACGGTTCCGCGTCGCGCCAGCCTGATCCGGGTTCTGTATTCGGAAATCGGCCGGATTCTGAACCACCTTCTGAACATCACCACCGGCGCGCTGGACGTGGGCGCGCTGACCCCGCCGCTCTGGGCCTTTGAAGAGCGCGAGAAGCTGATGGTGTTCTATGAACGCGCCTGCGGGGCGCGTCTGCACTCGGCCTACTTCCGGCCCGGCGGCGTCCACCAGGACCTGCCGCCCGAGCTGATCGACGATATCGAGGCCTGGTGTGACCCGTTCCTGAAGGTTGTGGACGATCTGGACGTGCTGCTGACCGAGAACCGGATTTTCAAGCAGCGCATGGTCGATATCGGCATCATCAGCGAGCAGGACGTGCTGGACTGGGGCTTCTCGGGCGTGATGGCGCGCGGGTCGGGCCTTGCCTGGGACCTGCGGCGCAGCCAGCCCTATGAATGCTATGACGAGTTCGCCTTCCAGGTGCCGGTCGGCAAAAGCGGCGACTGCTATGACCGCTACCTGATCCGCATGGAAGAGATGCGCCAGTCGGTCAGCATCATGAAGCAGGCCGTGGCCAAGCTGCGCGAGCCGGCGGGGCAGGGCGATGTGCTGGCGCGTGGGAAGCTGACGCCGCCCAAGCGCGCCGAGATGAAGACCAACATGGAAAGCCTGATCCACCATTTCAAACTCTATACCGAGGGTTTCAAGGTTCCGGCGGGCGAGGTCTATGCGGCGGTCGAGGCCCCCAAGGGCGAATTCGGCGTCTACCTGGTCAGCGACGGCACCAACAAGCCCTATCGCAGCAAGATCCGCGCCCCCGGCTTCCTGCATCTGCAGGCGATGGATTACATGGCCAAGGGCCATATGCTGGCCGATGTCTGCGCCCTGATCGGGACGATGGATATCGTGTTCGGCGAGGTCGACCGGTGATGAAGGGCGCGGTGCTGATGCTGCTGGCCACCGCGACGCTGGCCGTCACGGCGGCCATCGCCGCCATCGGCAGCGAACCCGTCCGCAAGCCGGCGGGTCGCAAGACGCCGGCATCGCGGAAATAGGGGGCGCCGATGATCGATGCCTTCCTGAACTACATCGCCTGGGGTCTGGTCATCATCCTGGCCGGGATCACCGTGCTGCTGGCGCTGAACAAGCAGACCGGGCTGGCGCTGATCCAGCACCGGCCCGAGATGCTGCCGCAGGCCATGCTGGTGCGCTATGCCGGGATGACCGTTCTGGCGCTGATCACCGCCTGGATCGGCGCGCCGCGCGTGCTGTTCGGCGTGTTGCTGGCCGTCTCGGTCATCGGCTTCGGTGACGCTTTCATTTACCGCCGGGCGGATCATCCGTTCTGGCTTCACCTGATCGTTGGAGGCGCGGCCCTGTTCTGCGCGTTCCTGTCGCTCATTGCGATGAACTGAGGATCTCATGCTTCGCCGCCTTTCAAAAGAACAACCCGCCAGCTTCGAATTCACCCCGGCCAACCTTGACTGGGCCCGGGCGCAGATGACCAAGTATCCCGAGGGCCGTCAGGCCTCGGCGGTCATCCCGATCCTGTGGCGGGCGCAGGAACAGGAAGGCTGGCTCAGCCGTCCGGCCATCGAATATGTCGGCAACCTGCTGGGCATGCCCTATATCCGGGTGCTCGAGGTGGCGACATTCTACTTCATGTTCCAGCTGCAACCGATTGGCAAAGTTGCGCATATCCAGATTTGCGGCACCACGACCTGCATGATCTGCGGGGCCGAGGACCTGATCCGCGTCTGCCGCGAGAAGATCTCGCCCGAGGCGCATGGCATTTCGGCTGATGGCCGTTTCTCATGGGAAGAGGTCGAGTGCCTTGGCGCCTGCGCCAATGCGCCGATGATCCAGATCGGCAAGGATTTCTATGAGGACCTGACCGCCGAGAAGCTGTCGGCGCTGATCGACGGTCTGGCTGACGGCTCGGTGCCGGTGCCCGGCTCGCAAACCGGCCGCTTCTCGTCCGAGCCGGTGACCGGGCTGACCAGCCTTGTCGAGACCAAGGGCGGGTCCGAGCGCAATGCCTCGGTCGCCGAGGCGCTGCGCGTGGGCGACACCATCAAGCGCATCGACGGCACGGAAGTGCCGATCCTGACCAAGTGGAAGCAGGGCGCGAACCAGACGACCGCGCCCGACGCGGCGAAACTGGAGGAAAAGCCCGCCGAGAAGCCGGCTGAGGCTGCGGCACCTACTGCTGCGGCGCCGGCGCCCGTCGCATCCGAAGGCACCCGTCCGGCGGGTCTCGAGGGCGCGCGCGACGGCAAGGCGGATGACCTGAAGCTGATCAAGGGCGTCGGTCCCAAGCTCGAGGCGCTGCTGAACAGCCTCGGCTTCTGGCATTTCGACCAGATCGCAGCATGGACCGCCGACGAGCTGGCCTGGGTGGACAGCAACCTCGAGGGCTTCCACGGTCGCGCCAGCCGCGATGAATGGGTCAAGCAGGCCGATCTGCTGGCCAAAGGCGGCGAGACGGAATTTTCGCGCCGTGCCGAAAAGGATGGTATCTACGACTAAGGATAAACGCGGAACGGCCCGAAGGCCGACAGGACAGGGAAGGACGACATGCAACAGAACGAGTGCACGCGAAACTGCTGGATCGCCGCGGGCGTGGTTGGCCTGCTGGTGTGGATTTTCGCCTCTTTCATCGGTTCCACCCCGGCCTTCGGCGGCCTGTTCCTTGGCCTCATCGCCACCGTCCTGATGGGCCTGTTCCTGGTCTGGGCCTTGTGCCGCGGCAGCGGCTCTGCCGAGGATGACCGGCATCACGGCCTGACCCGCGCCAATCCCAGCTCGACCATCGTGCCGCTGCAAGGCGCCGCGCCTGTCGCGACAGCTGCGGAACCGGCTCCGGCCCCTGCGCCGAAACCCGCACCGGCGGCTCCGGCCGCCTCCGCCCCGGCGGCGGTGACCGAGACCAAGGCCGAGCCTGCGCCGGCACCTGCCGCCAAGCCGGCCCCGAAACCGGCCGCCGAAAAGCCGGCGGAGCCGAAGGCCGAGAAGAAGGCCGAACCGAAAGCCGCCGCGAAACCGGCGGCGAAGAAGGACAGCAAGCCGGCGGCGAAGCCCGCGAAGGCCGCCAAGGCCAAGCCCGATGATCTCAAGCAGATCAAGGGCGTCGGGCCGAAGCTTGAGCAATTGCTGCACGAGAACGGCATCACCCAGTTCTCGCAGATCGCTGCTTGGGGCGAGGCCGAGATCGACGAATTTGCCGAGAAGATCGGCAGCATGGGCGGGCGGATCCGCAGCGATGACTGGATCGCTCAGGCCAGGACCCTGGCCGAGGGCGGCTCGACCGAGTTCGCGTCGCGCGTGAAGAAGGGCGACGTGTATTGATGGCCGGGCGCCACGATCCTCGGGACGCAGCCCAGCTGCGACTGGCCGCCGTGGTGATCGCGCTCGCCATGGTCGGATGGATCGTCCTGCAATGGGCGGCGAAACAATATGGCTGGGAACCCCGCTGGGTGTTTCTGGTCGACCTTGCGGCAATCGGCGCTTTCGTCTGGTCGCTGCTGGTAACCTGGCGTATCTGGCGCCGCAGGAATGGCTGAAGGCGCCAAGACAAGGAACGGACGAGAATGCTGAAAGACCAGGACCGTATCTTTACCAACCTCTACGGGATGGGTGACCGCAGCCTTGCCGGCGCGAAGAAGCGCGGCTGCTGGGATGGCACGGCCGATATCATCGGCCGGGGCCGCGACAAGATCGTCGAAGAGGTCAAGGCCTCGGGCCTGCGCGGGCGCGGGGGGGCGGGTTTCCCGACCGGGCTCAAATGGTCCTTCATGCCGAAGGAAAGCAGCGACGGCCGCCCGTCCTATCTGGTCATCAATGCCGACGAATCGGAACCCGCGACCTGCAAGGACCGCGAGATCATGCGCCACGATCCGCATACGCTGATCGAGGGCGCGCTGATCGCGTCTTTCGCCATGGGCGCGCATGCCTGCTATATCTACATCCGCGGCGAGTTCATCCGCGAGAAAGAGGCGCTGCAGGCGGCCATCGACGAATGTTATGACGCGGGCCTGCTAGGCCGCAACGCCGCCGGCTCGGGCTGGGATTTCGATCTCTACCTGCATCACGGCGCCGGCGCCTATATCTGTGGCGAGGAAACCGCGCTCCTGGAAAGCCTCGAGGGCCGCAAGGGGATGCCGCGGATGAAGCCGCCCTTCCCGGCGGGGGCGGGTCTCTATGGCTGCCCGACCACGGTGAACAACGTCGAGTCGATCGCCGTGGTGCCGACCATCCTGCGCCGTGGCCCGGAATGGTTCGCAAGCTTCGGCCGCCCGAACAATGCGGGCGTCAAGCTTTTCGGTCTCACCGGCCATATCAACGCGCCCTGCGTGGTCGAAGAGGCCATGTCGATCCCGATGAAGGAATTGATCGAGAAGCATGGCGGCGGTGTGCGCGGCGGCTGGAAGAACCTCAAGGCGGTGATCCCCGGCGGCGCTTCCTGCCCGGTCCTGACGGCAGAGCAGTGCGAAAACGCCATCATGGATTATGACGGGATGCGCGAGCTGAAATCCAGCTTCGGCACCGCCTGCATGATCGTGATGGATCAGCAGACCGACATCATCAAGGCAATCTGGCGGCTCTCGGCCTTCTTCAAGCATGAAAGCTGCGGCCAGTGCACGCCCTGCCGCGAAGGCACCGGCTGGATGATGCGGGTCATGGACCGTCTGGTCAGGGGCGAGGCCGAGGTCGAGGAAATCGACATGCTTCTGGATGTGACCAAGCAGGTCGAGGGCCACACCATCTGCGCCCTTGGCGATGCGGCTGCCTGGCCGATCCAGGGCCTGATCCGCAACTTCCGCGGCGAGATCGAGGACCGGCTGAAGGCGAAGAAAACCGGGCGCATGGGCGCCATGGCGGCGGAGTAGGCAGATGCAGCCGGTCGGGCATCATCTGGCGGAATTCAACCTTGGGGTGCTCAAGCATGATTGGGCCGATCCCCGGGTCAAGGATTTCGTCGATGGCCTCGACCGGGTGAACGCCATCGCCCGACGCAGCCCCGGCTTTGTCTGGATGCTGGGCGAGGACGAGATGGACGCGGCGCAGCGCGATCCGGAGGGCGCCCTTGGCGGCAATCCCCGGACCGCCTCGACCTTGTCGGTCTGGCAGGATGGCGCCAGCCTTGAACAGTTCGTCTGGAACACGGTTCACAAGCAGTTCTATGACCGCAAGGCCGAGTGGTATGACGCCGTCGACACCCCGCGTCTGGTGATGTGGTGGGTGCCGGTCGGACACCGCCCGACCATTGCCGAGGCGATGCAGCGCCTGCGCCAGTTCGCGGCTCAGGGCGATAGCGCCGAGGCCTTCGGCTGGTCCGGCCTGCGCAATGCGGACCTGTGGAAAATCCGGCAATGCGGAGAGGCGGCATGACCGAGGCCCTGCACCTTGCCGAGCTGAACGTGGGCCGCCTTGTCGCCCCCACCGACGATCCGCGCGTGGCGGACTTCATGAACGCGCTGGACCGGATCAACGGCATGGGCAAGCGGATGCCGGGTTTCGTCTGGATGATGGAGGGTTCGGGCGAGCCGGGGACCGGCAATACCGAGGCCAAGATCGGTGGCGATCCGCAATATGTCTCGAACCTGACGGTCTGGGAGGATGTCGAAAGCCTCGAGAAATTCGTCTGGCAGACGGTGCACCGGCAGTTCTACGAACGCCGGGCCGAGTGGTTTGAATTGCTGGGCCAGATGCATTTCGTCATGTGGTGGGTGCCCGCCGGGCATCAGCCGACGTTGGACGAGGCGCTGGAGCGGCTGGAGCATCTGCGGACACATGGCGACAGCGATCACGCCTTCGGCTGGTCCTGGCTGGAACAGGCGCGGCTTTACCGCACGCGCGGATGCAGCGAGGCGGTGGCATGATGCGCGGTTCCCTTCTGATCGGATTGGCCCTGCTTCTGCCCGGATGCGACGCAGCGCAGGACGCTGCGGCGCCGGTTGTGCCGGTGCCGGGCGGCGAGATCGGGCAACCCTATGAGGTTCGCCGTGCAGCCTATGAGAGGATGATTGCGCCGCATCGCATCACCCTCGACGGCGCGACCTATCTGGTCGAGTTCCGTCAGGTGCAGGCGCCTCGCGTGCCGCGTCCGGCCGATCTGCCGGATGACGTGATCGACGTTGAGCCGGCGATCTGGGACGAAGCCCATGACATCGCCGTCAGCAGGCAGGCGACGCCCTTCACGCAAGCCGACCGGGCCGAGGCCGAGCGGGTTGCGATTGCCGATTGCAGCAGGCTGAGCAGCCTGATCTCGGCCTCGGCACGGGGCAACCCGCGCTTCGTTGCCATTGATCGTCCGGGCGACAGCAACGAGTGGGTTTTCCCCTCGTGGTGTTCGCTTGACCTTTCGGATGCGGTGAATTGATCGCCGGGCGCGCATATGCCGCGGCGGCTTTTGCCGTCATCGCGCTGGCAGGTTGCGAGCCGACCACGACCGGCAGCGGCGTGACCGGCGGCACCGTCATCGAGGCGGGCGAAGCCAAGATGCGGGTCAGCACCGGCGAGACGGTCGAGGGCATTGCCGGCGGGCCGCTGACGCTGCTTCTGGTCACCCGCGCCGACAGCAAGCCCACGACGACGAAGGACGAGGCTGCTGCACGCGCCGTCTATGCGGCCTATTGCCAAGACAAGGGCGGGCCGGGACTGGGCGGCGAGGGCTATTTCTCGCAGTTCGGCGGCCGTTCAGCGTGGAAATTCGGGGCCTGTGGCGCATGAGCAAGCGGGCTGCGGCATATCATCTCACGGCGGACTTCACAGACGCCTCACCCCAGCGTGTCGGGCAGGCCGGGCGCTTCCGTGTTATGGGCAATGCCCATAACGGAACGGAGCAGACCCGAATGAAACCGAGCACCCTTCTGGGCACCGCCCTGATCGCCGCGACCCTGGCCACTGCCGTACCGGCCTTTGCGCAGGGAAACATGGCGCAAGACAAGTACCTCAACGACCGGCTGGTCGCGGCCCGCGTGGCCGATCGCATCCGCCGGGAATGCCCCTCGATCGATCTGCGCGTCGTGGCCGCATGGTCGCAGGCCCGCGCGCTGCAGCGCTATGCCCGCGAGCAGGGCAACAGCGATGCGGCGATCGACGAATATCTGGACAGCCGCCCCGTCAAGGATCGCATCTATGGCATCGCCGACGCTTATCTGGCACAGCAGGGCGCAACGCGCGGCGATGCCGAGAGCTTCTGCCGTGTCGGGCGGGACGAAATAGCAAAAAAGACCGTCAGCGGATCGCTGCTGGCTGCAAAATGAAGGTGAAGTGATGGCGGATCTGCGCAAAATCATCATTGATGGCAAGGAAATCGAGGTTGATCCCAACCTGACCCTGATTCAGGCCTGCGAACAGGCGGGCATCGAGGTTCCGCGCTTCTGCTATCACGAGCGGCTGTCGATTGCCGGCAACTGCCGCATGTGTCTGGTCGAGGTGGTGGGTGGCCCGCCCAAGCCCGCCGCCTCCTGCGCCATGCAGGTCAAGGACCTGCGCCCCGGACCCGAGGGCGCGCCGTCCGAGATCAAGACCAACTCGCCCATGGTCAAGAAGGCCCGTGAAGGGGTCATGGAATTCCTGCTGATCAACCATCCGCTGGATTGCCCGATCTGCGATCAGGGCGGCGAATGCGACCTGCAGGATCAGGCCATGGCCTATGGCATCGACTTCTCGCGCTATCGCGAGCCGAAGCGCGCCAGCGACGATCTGGACCTGGGCCCGCTGGTCGAGACCCACATGACCCGCTGCATCTCCTGCACCCGCTGCGTCCGTTTCACCAGCGAGGTCGCCGGCATCACCCAGATGGGCCAGACTGGCCGGGGCGAAGATGCCGAGATCACCAGCTATCTGAACGAGACGCTGAACTCGAACCTGCAGGGCAATATCATCGATCTCTGCCCGGTCGGGGCGCTGGTTTCCAAGCCCTATGCCTTCACCGCCCGCCCGTGGGAGCTCAGCAAGACCGAGACGATCGACGTGATGGACGCGCTTGGCAGCAATATCCGCGTCGATACCAAGGGCCGCGAAGTCATGCGCATCCTGCCGCGCAACAATGACGGCGTGAACGAAGAATGGATTTCCGACAAGACCCGCTTTGTCTGGGACGGCTTGCGTCGCCAGAGGCTGGACAAGCCCTATATCCGCGAGAACGGCAAGCTGCGCCCGGCCACTTGGCCCGAGGCGCTGGGGGCTGCGGCATCGGCGATGAAGGGCAAGCGCGTTGCCGGCCTGATCGGTGATCTGGCCTCGGCCGAAGCGGCCTTCAGCCTGAAATCGCTGATCGTCGACGGGCTGGAAGGCCGGGTCGAATGCCGCACCGATGGCGCCAAGCTGCCCATCGGCAACCGTTCGGCCTATGTCGGCACGGCGCGCATCGCCGATATCGACGACGCCAAGATGATCCAGCTCATTGGCACCAATCCGCGCGAGGAAGCGCCGGTGCTGAACGCCCGTATCCGGGCGGCCTGGGCGCGGGGCGCTCAGGTCGGGCTGGTCGGCGAGGCTGCCGATCTGACCTATGATTACGCCCATGTCGGCACTGACCGCGCCGCACTGGAAAGCCTGTCGAGCCGCGAGATTTCGCAGGAGACCAAGGACAAGCCGTCGATCGTGATCGTCGGGCAGGGCGCCATCATCGGCGCCGATGGCGAGGCGGTTCTGGCCCATGCGATGGCGCTGGCCGAGAACAGCAATTCGAAACTGCTGATCCTGCACACCGCCGCCAGCCGCGTCGGTGCGATGGATGTGGGCGCCGCGACCCATGGCGGCATGGAAGCGGCGCTCGAGGGGGCCGAGGTGGTCTATAACCTTGGT
Source organism: Paracoccus zhejiangensis (assembly GCF_002847445.1). NCBI lineage: Bacteria > Pseudomonadati > Pseudomonadota > Alphaproteobacteria > Rhodobacterales > Paracoccaceae > Paracoccus > Paracoccus zhejiangensis. The sequence goes on from NZ_CP025430.1 coordinate 68,876, forward strand.
GCCGACGAGGTCGACATCGCGTCGGGTGCCTTCGTGATCTATCAGGGCAGCCATGGCGATCGCGGTGCGCATCGGGCCGACGTGATCCTGCCGGGCGCCTGCTATACCGAGGAAACCGGGCTGTTCGTGAATACCGAAGGCCGGCCGCAACTGGCGCTGCGCGCGAACTTCGCGCCGGGCGAGGCCAAGGAGAACTGGGCGATCCTGCGCGCGCTGTCCGCCGAACTGGATGCCAAGCTGCCCTGGGACAGCCTTGCGGCGCTGCGCCGCGCGCTGGTCGAGGCGGTGCCGCATCTGGCCGGTCTCGACCAGGTGCCCGAGAACGTCTGGCAGGCGCTGCCGGTCAAGGCGATGGGCAAGGGCGAGTTCGCCCCGGCGATCCACAGCTTCTACCTGACCAACCCGATCGCGCGGGCCTCGACCCTGATGGGCGAGCTGGCGGCGATGGCCGCCGCCCGGCGGGCGCAACCCATGGCTGCCGAGTAAGCCGATGATGCCAGCCCTTCGCCAGCATCTGTCCCTTCCCGCCGCGCTGATCGCGCTGCTCGCGGGTTGTGGCAGCGCGGGCGACGGGACGGCGGGCCGCCCCCCGGCCAAGCCGGATCGGGTTTCGGTGGCGGTAGCAGCCTCGGACCGCGGCAAGGGCGAGGCGCCGATGACGCAGGCCCATGTCTCGACCAAATCGGGCGAGATCCTGATTCTCGAACCCGATGGCAAGGTCAGCACCATGCAGCTCGACTCGCCCCAGGGGCGCGACGTGTTTCGCGTGACCGAGGCGCAGATGGTGGCGTTGCGCAATGGCAACGATCCGATCTGGGACGGCGTGGTGGCCAAGGGCGTGACGCGCAAGGGGCCGACGGCGCAGGAGGTTGCGCTGCAGGAATTCGCCGCCCAGACCGGCCCGGCGCTGCCCGAGGTGAAAAAGGGCGCGGCGCCCATCGACCCGGCGGATTTCATTGGCGTGAAGATCACCACGATCTCGCCCGACCGCTCCAGCGATCTGGTTGAAGTTTCGGCCAATCTGCGGGAAGGGGTGGACGCCGATATCGCCTTTTCGTATGCGACCTGCGCGCTTGCCCGTTGGGCCAAGGAACAGGGCACGCCCTATGCGCGCCACATCCGTACGCTGCAGGACCAGCGCAACGGCAAGCTGCTGATCGGCGCCGCCTACATGCTGTCGAAAGATCGACCGATGGGGCTGCGCGTGATGGAAACGAATGACACCCTGCGCGAATGCAGGAACCGCGGCATCCCCGCGGCATAAAGGAAGGGACAGAGGGTCATGGCAGGGTTCTGGGCATCCGCCCTTGGATTTTCACTGATCATGCTGGCGCAGGGGCTGGCGGTGATCGCCTTTGTCATGCTGTCGCTGATCTTCATGGTCTATGGCGACCGCAAGATCTGGGCCGCCGTGCAGATGCGCCGCGGCCCGAACGTGGTCGGGCCCTGGGGCCTGCTGCAGACCTTTGCCGATGCGCTGAAATACGTGCTGAAGGAAATCGTCGTGCCGGCCGGTGCCGACAAGTTCGTCTATTTCCTCGCGCCCTTCCTGTCGATGACGCTGGCGCTGACCGCCTTTGTGGCGATCCCCTTTGCCGATGGCTGGGTGGTGTCGAACCTGAACGTGGGCATCCTGTTCATCTTCGCCGTCTCCTCGCTCGAGGTCTACGGCGTCATCATGGGTGGCTGGGCCTCGAACTCGAAATACCCGTTCCTCGGCTCGCTGCGCTCTGCCGCGCAGATGATCAGCTACGAGGTCAGCATGGGTCTGATTATCATCGGCGTCATCATCTCGACCGGCTCGATGAACATGTCGGCCATCGTCGAGGCGCAGCGCGGTGACTGGGGCCTGTTGAACTGGTACTGGCTGCCGCACCTGCCGATGGTGGTGCTGTTCTTCGTCTCGGCCCTGGCCGAGACCAACCGCCCGCCCTTCGACCTGCCGGAAGCGGAATCCGAACTGGTCGCCGGCTTCATGGTCGAATATTCCTCGACCCCGTACCTGCTGTTCATGGCCGGTGAATACATCGCCATGTTCCTGATGTGCGCGCTGACCAGCATCCTTTTCTTCGGCGGCTGGCTGTCGCCCATCCCGGGCATCCCCGACGGGGCCATGTGGATGGTGCTGAAGATGTGGTTCTTCTTCTTCATGTTCGCCATGGTGAAGGCGATCGTGCCGCGCTATCGTTACGACCAGCTGATGCGGATCGGCTGGAAGGTGTTCCTGCCGCTGTCACTCGCCTGGGTGGTGATCGTGGCGTTCCTTGCAAAATTCGAAGTGCTGGGCGGGGCCTGGGCCCGTTGGGCGGGGGTGTAATCCGATGGCTTATTCCAACAAGATCGCTGAAATGCTGGCTCTCGCCTCCGAGACAGACAAGGCCGAGCTGGCGCATTTCCTCGCCAACAACATCGATCAGGGCGAGCATGCCCATGACAGCGCCTTCGTGCGCCAGATCGTCGCGGCCTTCGACCGCTTCGCGGCGCCCAAGGGCAGGGAGCATTTCTGATGGCCTTCGACGTCGCCCGCGCTACGAAATATTTCCTCATGTGGGATTTCATCAAAGGCTTTGGCCTCGGGATGAAATACTTCTTCGCCCCCAAGGCAACGCTGAACTATCCCCACGAGAAGGGTCCGCTGTCGCCGCGCTTCCGGGGTGAACACGCGCTGCGCCGCTATCCCAATGGCGAGGAACGCTGCATTGCCTGCAAGCTTTGCGAGGCGATCTGCCCGGCCCAGGCCATCACCATCGATGCCGAGCCGCGCGAGGATGGCTCGCGCCGGACCACGCGCTATGACATCGACATGACCAAGTGCATCTATTGCGGCTTCTGCCAGGAAGCCTGCCCGGTCGATGCCATCGTCGAGGGTCCGAATTTCGAATTCGCCACCGAGACGCGCGAGGAACTGTTCTACGACAAGGCCAAGCTGCTGGACAACGGCGCCCGTTGGGAAGCCGAGATTGCCCGTAACCTTGCCATCGACGCGCCCTATCGATGACCGGACGCGCCGCATATCACGAGGGCCACGCATGAACGACGGCTTCCAGAAACTGTTCCAGCAGATGCTCGAATCCGGGCAGGAGATGGCGCGCGCCTTCAATCCGGCGCTGGAGAAGGTCGATACCAAGGCCTTCGAGAAGCTGATCCCGACCATGTCCTCGGACATGCTGGAAATGTGGTTCGGCAAGACCTTCAACCGCGACGGGCTTGACGCGCGGACGCGGCTGCTGGTGACGGTGGCGGCGATGACCGTGCAGGGCGCCCATGCCGAGCCGCAGTTGCGCATGACCATCCGTCATGCGCTCGAGGCCGGCGCAACCCGGCGCGAGATCGCCGAGGTGATCTATCAGATGGGCATGTTCGGCGGCATCCCGGCGATGCAGAAGGCCCTGGACGTGGCGCAAAGCGTGTTCGCGGAAACGGACAAGGGCGCAGAGGACGACAAGCTATGATGACATTCGCATTCTACCTGTTCGCGGTCAGCGCCTGCATTGCCGGCCTGATGGTCGTGACCGCCCGCAACCCGGTGCATTCGGTGCTGTGGCTGATCCTCGCCTTCCTCTCGGCCTCGGGCCTCTTCGTGCTTCAGGGCGCGGAATTCGTCGCCATGCTGCTGATCATCGTCTATGTCGGCGCGGTGGCGGTGCTGTTCCTCTTCGTCGTCATGATGCTGGACGTGGATTTCGCGGAACTCCGCGGCGAGTTTGCCCGCTACCTGCCGCTTGGCGGCCTGATCGCGCTGATCCTTCTGGCGCAGCTGGCCATCGGCTTCGGCGCCTGGCAATCGGCCGATCAGGCCGAGGCGCTGCGCACCGCCCCGATCTTGGCCGAGACGCTGAACACCCATGCCATCGGCGCCATCCTTTACGACCGCTACCTGCTGCCGTTCCAGCTGGCCGGGCTGATCCTGCTGGTCGCCATGATCGGCGCCATCGTGCTGACCCTGCGCCACCGCCGCGACATCAAGCGCCAGGACGTGCTGGAACAGATGTGGCGCGACCCGGCCAAGACGCTGGAACTGCGTGACGTGAAACCGGGGCAGGGGCTGTAAGCACAGCCCGCCCGTTCGAAAAGACAAGACTTACCGGCAATAGCCCGGAGGGACATGAGACGATGATAAGCTTGACACATTACCTTGTCGTGGGGGCGATCCTGTTCGTCACCGGCGTGTTCGGTATCTTCGTGAACCGAAAGAACGTCATCGTCATCCTGATGTCGATCGAGTTGATGCTTCTGGCGGTGAACGTGAACTTTGTCGCGTTCTCCTCGCATCTGGGCGATCTGGCGGGGCAGGTCTTCACCATGTTCATCCTGACCGTGGCCGCGGCTGAGGCCGCCATCGGCCTCGCGATCCTGGTGGTGTTCTTCCGCAACCGCGGCACCATCGAGGTCGAAGACGTCAACGTGATGAAGGGCTGAGATCATGACGAGTATCATCCTCTTTGCCCCGCTTCTGGCCGCGATCATCGCCGGCTTTGGCTGGCGCATCATCGGCGAGACCGCCGCGCAATACCTGACCACGGGCGTCTTGTTCCTCGCCTGTCTGCTCAGCTGGATCGTCTTCCTGAGCTTCGACGGCACCACCTACATGGTGCCGGTGATGGACTGGGTTGTCTCGGGCGATTTCGTCAGCCAATGGGCCATCCGCGTCGACCGGCTGACCGCGATCATGCTGATCGTCGTCACCACCGTCTCGGCGCTCGTGCACATGTATTCGATCGGCTACATGGCCCATGACGACAACTGGACCCATCACGAGCATTACAAGGCGCGCTTCTTCGCCTATCTGTCGTTCTTCACCTTCGCCATGCTGATGCTGGTGACGGCCGACAACCTCCTCCAGATGTTCTTTGGCTGGGAAGGCGTGGGTGTCGCCTCCTACCTGCTGATCGGCTTCTATTATCGCAAGCCCTCGGCCAATGCCGCCGCCATGAAGGCCTTCATCGTCAACCGCGTCGGTGACTTCGGCTTCCTGCTGGGCATCTTCGGCATCTACTGGCTGACCGGCTCGATCCAGTTCGACGCGATCTTCGCTGCCGTCCCGGAGCTGGCGCAGATGGACATGCATTTCCTCTGGCGCGACTGGAATGCCGCGAACCTGCTGGCCGTCCTGCTGTTCATCGGCGCGATGGGTAAATCGGCGCAGCTGTTCCTGCACACCTGGCTGCCGGACGCGATGGAAGGCCCGACGCCTGTTTCCGCGCTGATCCACGCCGCGACCATGGTGACGGCGGGGGTGTTCCTCGTCTGCCGCATGTCGCCGCTGTTCGAGTTCGCGCCCGAGGCCAAGATGTTCGTGGCCGTCGTGGGTGCCACCACCGCCTTCTTCGCCGCGACCGTGGGCCTGGTGCAGAACGACATCAAGCGCGTCATCGCCTATTCGACCTGTTCGCAGCTGGGCTACATGTTCGTGGCCGCCGGCGTCGGCGTCTATTCAGTGGCGATGTTCCACCTGTTCACGCACGCCTTCTTCAAGGCCATGCTGTTCCTCGGCGCCGGCTCGGTCATCCATGCGATGCATCACGAGCAGGACATGCGGAACTATGGCGGCTTGCGGAAGAAGATCCCGCTGACCTTCTACGCCATGCTGATCGGCACGCTGGCCATCACCGGCGTCGGCATCCCGCTGACCACCATCGGCTTTGCCGGCTTCCTGTCCAAGGACGCGGTGATCGAAAGCGCCTTTGCCGGCAACAGCTATGCCTTCTGGCTGTTGGTCGCGGCGGCGGCGATGACCAGCTTCTACAGCTGGCGGCTGATGTTCATGACCTTCTGGGGCAAGCCGCGCGGCGATCACCATGCGCATGACCACGCCCATGAATCGCCCCCGGTGATGACCATTCCGCTTGGCGTCCTGGCCGCCGGCGCGATTTTTGCCGGGATGATCTGGTATCAGCCCTTCTTCGGCAGCCATGACCGGGTGAACCAGTTCTTCGGCATCCACCATGCCGAGGTGGCCGTCGAAGCCGGTGCCGAGGCCGGACATGGCGAGGCTGCGCCTGCTGACGCTGGCCACACCGAGGCCGCCGCACCTGCCGAGGGTGAGGGCGAGGCCCATGCCGCCGCCGATACCGCCGCGCCCGCCGAGGGCGAACATGCCGCTGAGCCTGCCGCTGCGGCAGAGGGCGAGGGCGATCATGGCGGCGTGGTGACCGTTGCTGCCGATGAAACCCCGGCTGCCATGGGCGGGGCGATCTACATGGCGCCCTATAACCACGTCATGGACGAGGCCCACCATTCGCCCAAATGGGTGAAGGTCTCGCCCTTCATCGCCATGCTGGGCGGTCTTCTGCTGGCCTGGATCTTCTACATCCGCAGCCCGGAAACGCCGGGACGTCTGGCCGCAGCGCAACCGGCGCTGTACCAGTTCCTGCTGAACAAGTGGTATTTCGACGAGATTTACGAGGTGATCTTCGTGCGTCCGGCGAAATGGCTGGGCCAGCAGCTGTGGACGGGCGGCGACGGGCGGGTTATCGACGGCGCGATCAACGGGGTGGCGATGGGTCTGATCCCGCGGCTGACCCGTTTCGCCGGCCGGCTGCAATCCGGCTATCTGTTCCACTATGCCTTCGCGATGGTTCTGGGCATCGTTGGGCTTCTGATCTGGGTGATGATGCGGGGCGCGCACTGATATGACGAACCTTCTTTCCATCATCACCTTCCTGCCGATCGTGGCCGCCGCCATCATGGCGATGTTTCTGCGCGGCGACGACGCGGCGGCGCAGACCAATGCCAAGTGGCTGGCGCTGATCGCGACCACGGCGACCTTCCTGATCTCGCTTTTCGTGCTGGCGGGCTTCGACCCGGCCGATACCGGCTTCCAGTTCGTCGAGGATCACCCCTGGATCATGGGGCTGCGCTACAAGATGGGCGTGGACGGGATCTCGATCCTGTTCGTGCTCTTGACCACCTTCCTGATGCCGCTGACCATCCTGTCGACCTGGGACGTGAAGACCCGGGTCAAGGAATACATGATCGCCTTCCTGGTGCTGGAAGGGCTGATGATCGGCGTCTTCACCGCGCTGGACCTGATCCTGTTCTACCTCTTCTTCGAGGCCGGGCTGATCCCGATGTTCCTGATCATCGGCATCTGGGGCGGGGCCAACCGCATCTATGCGGCCTTCAAGTTCTTCCTCTATACCTTCCTCGGCTCGGTGCTGATGCTCGTTGCGATGATCGTGATGTATCGCGCCGCCGGAACCACCGATATCGAGCAACTGCTGCAGTTCGACTTCTCCTCGGACCCGCTGCACTTCCTTGGCTGGACCATCATCGGCGGTACCCAGACCCTGCTGTTCCTCGCCTTCTTCGCCAGCTTCGCGGTGAAGATGCCGATGTGGCCGGTCCACACCTGGTTGCCGGACGCCCACGTTCAGGCGCCCACGGCGGGCTCGGTCGTGCTGGCCGCGGTGCTGCTCAAGATGGGCGGCTATGGCTTCCTGCGCTTCTCGCTGCCGATGTTCCCGGTCGCATCGGACATCTTCCAGCCGGTGGTCTTCTGGATGTCGGCCATCGCCATCGTCTATACCTCGCTGGTGGCGCTGGCGCAGACCGACATGAAGAAGCTGATCGCCTATAGCTCGGTCGCCCATATGGGCTATGTGACCATGGGCGTCTTTGCGGCGAACCAGCCGGGCATCGACGGCGCCATCTTCCAGATGCTGTCGCACGGCTTCATCTCGGGCGCCCTCTTCCTTTGCGTTGGCGTCATCTATGACCGGATGCACACGCGCGAGATTGACGCCTATGGCGGCCTGGTGAACCGGATGCCGGTCTATGCGCTGGTCTTCATGTTCTTCACCCTCGCCAATGTCGGCCTGCCGGGCACCTCGGGCTTCGTCGGTGAATTCCTGACGCTCCTGGGCACCTTCAAGGCCAATACCGTCGTGGCCTTCGTCGCCGCGACCGGGGTGATCCTGTCGGCCGGCTATGCGCTCTGGCTCTATCGCCGGGTGACGCTGGGGGCGCTGATCAAGGAAAGCCTCAAGACGATCACCGACATGACCCCGCGCGAGAAGTGGATCTTTGCGCCGCTGATCGCGATGACCCTGCTCTTGGGCGTCTATCCGCGGCTGGTGACCGATATCACCGGACCCTCCGTCGCAGCCTTGCTGCAGGACGTGCACCAGTCCGTCCCCGAAAAGAACGACCTTGCCCCGCGCAACGTGGTCGCCGATGCCGGCGCCGCGGAAGCCGGCCACTGAGGAGAGCCAGATGACCGCGCTCGATTTCTCGACCATCCTGCCCGAGTTCCTGCTGGCGACCTATGCCATGCTGGCGCTGCTGGCCGGGGCCTATTTCGGCAAGGACGCGATTGCCCGCCCGATCCTGTGGATCACCGTGGCGGCGCTGCTTCTGACCGGGCTTTACATCGGCTTTGCCGACCGCCCGGACCAAAGCGCCTTCCACGCCATGTTCATCGATGATGGCTTTGCCCGCTTCGCCAAGGTGACCGTGCTTCTCTCGGCCGCCATCGTGCTGGCGATGAGCGCGGATTACCTGACCCGGCACGGGCTGATGCGCTTCGAATTCCCGATCCTGATCGTGCTCGCTGCCGTCGGCATGTGCATCATGGTCTCGGCCGGCGACTTGCTGTCGCTCTACATGGGACTCGAACTGCAGTCGCTGTCGCTCTACGTCGTGGCCGCCATGCGCCGCGAAAGCGCGAAATCCTCGGAAGCCGGGCTGAAGTATTTCGTCCTCGGCGCGCTGTCCTCGGGCCTGCTGCTTTACGGCGCCTCGCTGGTCTATGGCTTTGCCGGCACCACCAGCTTCGAGGGCATCATCACCACCGTCCATGCGGGCGAGCTGAGCATCGGCCTCTTGTTCGGTCTGGTGTTCCTGCTGGTCGGTCTGGCCTTTAAGGTCAGCGCCGTGCCCTTCCACATGTGGACACCCGATGTTTACGAGGGCTCGCCCACGCCGGTCACCGCCTTCTTCGCCACCGCGCCCAAGGTTGCGGCCATGGCGCTGATCGCGCGGCTGCTGTTCGGCGCCTTCGGTACCGTGCCCGATGACTGGGGCCAGATCCTTGCGGCGCTGGCGATCCTGTCGATGTTCCTCGGGTCGATCGCCGGCATCGGCCAGACCAACATCAAGCGCCTGATGGCCTATTCCTCGATCGCGCATATGGGCTTTGCCCTCGTTGGCCTCGCCGCCGGCACCGATCTGGGCGTCAGCGCCATGCTGCAATACATGGCGATCTATGCGGTGATGAACGTCGGCGCCTTCGCCTTCATCCTTTCGATGGAGCGCGATGGCCGCCCGGTCACCGATCTGCAGAGCCTGAACCGCTTTGCCAGCGCCGAGCCGCTGAAGGCCTTCGCCATGCTGATCCTGATGTTCAGCCTTGCCGGCGTGCCGCCGCTGCTGGGCTTCTTTGCCAAGTTCGGCGTGCTGAATGCCGCCGTGCAGGCGGGCATGGGCTGGCTGGCGGTGGCGGGTGTCATCGCCTCGGTGATCGGTGCCTTCTATTACCTGCGCATCGTCTACTACATGTATTTCGGCGCCGAGACCGACGGCATCGAAAGCCGGATGAGCCTCGTCCAGAATGCGGCGCTGGTCATCTCGGCCGGGATCGTGCTGGTCGGTGCGGCCAACATGTTCGGCGTGGACGAGGCCGCCGCGCAGGCGGCGCGCGGATTGATCGAGCCGGAGGCCGCGCAAGCCGCCGCCGAGCCCGCCGCCGTTGACTGAGCGCGCGGGCGCAGCCTGGCCCGAGGGCGTGGCGCGGCATGTTCTGGGCCGCGTCGACAGCACCAATGCCGAGGCACAGCGCTTGGCCGGGCAACTCTCTGGCCCGACCTGGATCATGGCCCGGCAGCAGACCGCCGGGCGCGGACGGCGCGGTCGCGACTGGTCGACCGGCGCGGGCAATTTCGCCGCCTCGCTGCTGCTGCGCCCGCAAGGCGGACCGGCGCAGGTGGCCAAGCTCTCCTTCGTCGCGGCGCTGGCGCTGGACGAGGCGCTGACCGCCGTCTGCGGACCCTTCGCCCGGATCGCCATCAAATGGCCGAATGACGTGCTGCTGAACGGCGGCAAGGTCGCTGGCATCCTTCTGGAAAGCATCGGCAGCGGGCAGGGCGTCGACGCACTGGCCATTGGCATCGGCGTCAACCTGGCCGAGGCCCCGCATCCAGACAGCGTCGAGCCGGGGGCGATGGCCCCGGTCTCGGTTCTGGCCGAGACCGGCCATGCGGTCACGCAGGATGATTTCCTCGATCTCTTGGCCCCGTCCTTCGACCACTGGCTGCGGCAGATGCAGACCTATGGCTTCGATCCGATCCGCACCGCATGGCTCGCCCGCGCGGCGAAGCTGGGCGAGACCATCACCGCCCGCACCGGCCGCGACAGTTGGACCGGGCGCTTTGACGGCATCGACGAGACCGGGGCGCTGATCCTGCAGACCGCCGAGGGGCAGAAGATCATCCCTGCCGCCGACGTCTTTTTCGAGGGAGGCTGAGGGACCATGCTGCTCTGCATCGACACCGGCAACACCAACAGCGTGTTCTCGATCTGGGACGGCAAGGAGTTCCTGTCGCATTGGCGCATCTCGACCGATCACCGGCGCACGGCGGATGAATATTTCGTCTGGCTGCAGACGATGATCTCGCTCAGGCATTTCGACCTCGACATCGACGCCTGCATCATCTCGACCACCGCGCCGCGCGTGCTGTTCAACCTGCGCGTCCTCTGCAACCGCTATTTCAACACCCGCCCTCTGGTCGTCGGCCGCCCCGAATGCCTGCTGCCGGTCGCCCCGCGCGTCGATCCGGGCACCAAGGTCGGCCCCGACCGTCTGGCTAATGTCGTCGCGGCCTTTGATCGGCATGGCGGCAATTCGGTGGTGGTCGATTTCGGCACCGCCACCAATTTCGACGTGGTGGATGTGGATGGCGCCTATGTCGGCGGCGTCATCGCGCCGGGGGTGAACCTGTCGCTCGAGGCGCTGCACATGGCGGCGGCGGCGCTGCCGCATGTCGATGTCACCATGCCCGAGAAGGTCATTGGCACGAATACGGTTGCCTGCATCCAGTCGGGCATCTACTGGGGCTATATCGGCCTGATCGAGGGCCTGATCAAACGCATCCGGGCCGAACGCGACATGGCGATGAAGGTCATCGGCACAGGCGGATTGGCGCCGCTGTTCGATCAGGGCTTTGACCTCTTCGATGCCATCGAAGAGGATCTGACGGTTCACGGGCTGCGGCTCATCTATGATTATAACAAGGAGGCGGGAAATGTCTGATCGCCTGATTTATCTGCCGCTCGGCGGCGCGGGCGAAATCGGCATGAACGCCTATGTCTATGGCTATGGCGCGCCCGGCAAGGAACGGCTGATCCTCGTCGACCTCGGCGTGACCTTCGGCGACATGGACACCTCGCCCGGCATCGACCTGATCATGCCGGACATGCGCTGGCTGGTCGAGAACAAGCACCGGCTGGAAGCCATCTTCATCACCCACGGGCACGAGGACCATATCGGCGCCGTGGGTTACCTGTGGGAGCGCCTTGGCGTGCCCATCTATGCCCGCCAGTTCACCGGAACGCTGTGCCGGCTGAAGCTCGAGGAGGCCGGGCAGCCCGCCGATACCGTGCGCATCACCGGCGCCCGGCCCGAGGTGACGCAGGTCGGCCCCTTCACCGTGCAATTCGTGCCAATCAGCCATTCGATCCCGGAAAGCGCCGCGCTGATCATCGACACCCCGGCGGGGCGGATCGTGCATACCGGCGATTTCAAGCTGGATGGCACCCCGGTCGTGGGCGATGCCTTCGACCCGGTGCTGTGGCACCAGATCGCCAACGAGGGGCAGGGGGTCAAGGTGCTGACCTGCGACTCGACCAATATCTTCTCGCCCCATCCCGGCCGCTCGGAAGCCCTGCTGGCCAACCCGATCCTCGACTGGGTGATGGCGCAGAAGGGCATGGTCGTTGCCACCACCTTCGCCAGCAACATCGCCCGGCTGAAGACGCTGGCCGAGGCCGGCACCGCCGCCGGCCGCAAGGTCTGTCTGCTGGGTCGTGCCATGCGCCGCATGGTCTCGGTCGGCATGGAGACCGGCATCCTGACCGATTTCCCCGACACGATCGGCCCGGAAGAGGCGACCAACCTGCCGCGCAACAAGGTGATGCTGATCGTCACCGGCAGCCAGGGCGAACGCCGCGCCGCCTCGGCGCAGCTGTCGCGGGGCCGCTATCTGGGCCTGTCGCTGTCCGATGGCGACAGCTTCCTGTTCAGCTCGAAGACCATTCCGGGCAACAATCGCAGCGTCATCCGCATCATGAACCAGCTGAGCGAGCTGGGCGTCGATGTCTATGACGACAGTGACGGCACCTATCACGTCTCGGGCCATGCCAACCGCCCGGACATCGAGGCGGTGCATGACCTGTTGAAGCCGCAGATCGTGGTGCCGATGCATGGCGAGCACATGCATCTGCGCGAGCATATGATGATCGCGCAAAGCAAGGGCTCGGCCTCGATCATCGCCACCGATGGCACCATGCTGGACCTGACCGGCGACCGGCCGAAGATTGTCGACCAGATCGAGACCGGCCGCGTCTATCTGGATGGCACCCAGCTGATCGGCGCGATGGATGGCGTTGTCCGCGACCGCATCCGCATGGCGCTGAACGGTCATGCGCTGGTCAGCGTGATCGTCGACGAAGAGGACAATGTCCTGCCCGATGCCTGGGTCGAGCTGATGGGCCTCTCCGAGCGCACCCGCAATGGCGAGGATCTGTCGAGCCATATCGAGGGTGAACTGGCCGAGTTCCTCGAGGGCGCCGATGACCGCACCGTCCGCGACGATGGCAAGATGGACGAGGCGATCCGCAAGATCACCCGTCAGGTCGCCATGGAAGAGATCGGCAAGAAGCCCGAGGTCACGGTGATCATCAGCCGGCTGATGGCCGACTGATTTGGGAACCCTGCGCGGCAGGCGGTGGTTGATCCCCGCCAGCCGCGCAAGAATGTTGCCATGACATTTATCCTTTCTGCCTGTCTGTTCGTGGTGATGCTGGCCCAAGGCCTGACGCTGCGGCCTGCCGATCTGTCCGTGCCGCCTCACGATCGGGGGCTTTTGTGGCTATCACTGGCGCTGCGCTATGTGTTGACGCCGATCCTCGCGCTTGTCGCCGGCTTCATCTTTGGGCTGGATCTGAACGGTCATCACGCAACCGGATTAACGCTGGCGGCGTTCGCGGTGCCTTCGGTCGCGGTTTTGCCCTTGGTGGCGGTGGGCGGCGCGGCGCTGCCTCAGGCCGTGTTTCTGACAGCCATCGGCTCTGCGGTCGGTCTGATCCTGTTGCCCCTAGTCCTCTGGCTGACCTTTACACCCGCCGATCTTGGTATGCTGTTTTGGCCGTGGCTGATCTATGCCGTGATCCCTTTTGCGGCCGGGTTGGGGCTGCGGTCGCTCGGCTTCAACGGCGGGCGCTGGCTTCCGATCATTTCCTCGGCCGCCATCGGCGTGATCTATCTCATCGCATTGATCAAGGGCTGGGGACCGGGCATCTGGGCGGTGATGCAGGCCTGTCTTTTCCTCGCCATCGCGCTGGTCACGATTGCGCTTCTGCTCGGCCGCAGACTGGCGCTGCCGGATGACCAGACCGCAACGCTGACCTTTACCACCCTTTTGCCGATGGCCGCCCTGCCGATCGGCCTGACCACATGGGCAGATCCGCAGCTTTGGCCGCCGATGGCGATATGGGGGATACTGGCCTATCTGGGCGCGGGCCTGCTGATCATCCTGCGCCTGCGCCGACGCTGATCCCAGCCCCTTGACCCCGGCTCGCCATCGGGGCAAAGCGCTGCCCCATGAGCGATGAACCCAAATCCGGCTTTGATCCGAACCCTCCCCGGCGCAACTTCTATGGCCGTCGTCATGGCAAGACCCTGCGGCAGAGCCAGAAGGGCTATCTCAGCGAGGATCTGGGCGAGCTGCGCCCGCGCGGCATCACCGTTCAGGACAATCCCGAGCGCAACCGCATCGATCCCGCCGCGATCTTCGGCGATGACCGGCCGCTGTGGCTGGAGGTCGGCTTTGGCGGCGGCGAGCACATGGTCCACATGGCCGCGACCTATCCGGACATCGGCATCATCGGCTGCGAGCCCTTCATCAATGGCGTTGCCATGCTGTTGGGCAAGATCCGTGCCGCAGGTGTGGAGAATGTCAGCGTCCATCCCGGCGATGCGCGCGACCTCATGGACGTGCTACCCGATGCCAGCATCGAGCGCGCCTTCCTGATGTATCCCGACCCCTGGCCCAAGGCCCGCCACCACCGCCGCCGCTTCGTGACGCCCGAGCACCTGATCCCATTAGCCCGCGTCATGCGCCCCGGTGGCATCTTCCGCGTGGCGACCGACATCCCCGATTACGTCCGCCAGACGCTGGAGGAGGTGCCGGGTGCGGGCTTTGATCTGGTCAGTGAGACGCCTGTCGCGTGGGACGACTGGATCAGCACCCGCTATGAACAGAAGGCCCTGCGCGAGGGCCGGGTGCCGCATTACGTGACGTTTCGACGGCAGGGATAGGCGCCTCGCGCCTTACTCCACCGTCACCGATTTTGCCAGGTTGCGCGGTTGGTCGACATCCGTGCCCTTGGCGACTGCCGTGTGATAGGCCAGATATTGCATCGGCACGGCATAGAGGATCGCCTCGAACAGCCCGCCGCCCGTCGGCATGGTCAGCCCGGCGCGGATGCCGTCACCGGCCTCGGCGATGCCCTCTGCATCCGAGATCAGCAGCACCTGTCCGTGGCGGGCCATGACCTCCTGCATGTTCGAGATGGTCTTTTCGAACAGCGCATCGCGCGGCGCCACGACGACCACCGGGACATTGCGGTCGATCAGGGCAATGGGGCCGTGCTTCAGCTCGCCCGAGGCATAGCCCTCGGCGTGGATATAGCTCAGCTCCTTCAGCTTCAGCGCGCCCTCCAGCGCCACGGGATAAAGCGCACCTCGGCCGAGATAGAGCACGTCCTGCGCCTCGGCCAACCAGTCGGCCAAGGCCCGGCAGTCGTCGCTGACGGCCAGTGCCTGATTGAGCAGGCCGGGGATGGCGCGCAGATCCTCGATATGGCGCGCGGCCTCCGCCTCGCTCAGCCGTCCGCGGTCCTGTGCGGCCTTGATCGCCAGCACGGCCAGCACCGCCAATTGGCAGGTGAAGGCCTTGGACGAGGCGACGCAGACCTCGATCCCGGCCAGCGTCGGCAGGGCAATGTCGGTCTCGCGCGCGATGGCCGAGGTGCCCACGTTCACCACGCCGACGGTCTTGGCGACCTTGTCTTGTGCATAATGCAGCGCCGCCAGCGTGTCGGCGGTCTCGCCCGACTGGCTGATGAAGATGCCCCAGCTTTTCTCGGACAGGGGCGGCTCGCGATAGCGGAATTCCGAGGCCACATCCAGGTCGCAGGGCAGGCCGGCCAGACGCTCGAACCAGTATTTCGCCACGTAGCCCGCGAGGAAGGCGGTGCCGCAGCCAACAAGCGTCAGCCGGTCGACGCCGCGGAAATCCAGCGCCTCGGGCAGCACAATCCGGCCGTTCTTGATGTAATGGTTCAGCACGTCACCCAGCACGGCGGGCTGTTCGGCGATCTCCTTGGCCATGAAATGGCGATAGCCGCCCTTGTCGATGGCGGTGGCGCCGACATCGATGCGGGACATGTCGCGATTGGCCCGGCGGCCCTCGGCGTCGAAGATCTCGACCCCGCCGCGGTTCAGTACCGCATGATCGCCATCCTCGAGATAGGTGATCTTGTCGGTAAAGGGCGACAGCGCCACGGCATCGGAGCCCACGAACATCTCGCCCTCGCCATGGCCGATGGCCAGCGGGCTGCCCTTGCGCGCGGCGACCATCAGGTCACCCTCGCCCTCGAAGATAAAGGCCAGCGCGAAGGCACCGTTGAGCCGCGCCAGCGTGGCCCGCGCCGCCTCGACCGGCGACATGCCACGGGTCATGTGAAGCCCGGTCAGCAGCGCCACGGTCTCGGTATCGGTCTCGGATTCCGGGCGGATGCCGGCGGCGATCAGTTCCTCGCGCAGCTCGCGGAAATTCTCGATGATGCCGTTATGGACCACGGCGACGGGGCCGTATTTGTGCGGATGGGCGTTGGCTTCGGTCGCGGCGCCATGGGTGGCCCACCTTGTATGGCCGATGCCGGAATGGCCGGGCAGGGGGGCATGGACCAGCCGGTCGCTCAGGTTGATCAGCTTGCCCACGGCGCGGCGGCGGTCCAGCCGGCCCGAGGCGTCGATGGTGGCGATGCCGGCGCTGTCGTAACCGCGATATTCCAGCCGCTTCAGCGCCTCGACCAGCTGCGGGCCGACCTCGTGGCTGCCCAGGATCCCGATGATGCCGCACATGTCAGCGTGCCTCCTTCTTTTTCCGAAGCGCAGCCATCAACCGCGTGGCAAGGCCCGGCTTGTTCGATTGCGGCGCCCGGCCGATGGCCAGCGCCTCGTCCGGCACGTCCTGGGTGATGACGCTGCCCGAGCCGGTCATCGCCCGCGCGCCGACGCGCACCGGCGCCACCAGCATGGTGTCGCTGCCGATGAAGGCATTGGCGCCGATCTCGGTCCGGTGCTTCAGCACGCCGTCGTAATTGCAGGTGACGGTGCCCGCCCCAATATTGGCGAATTCGCCGACATGGGCGTCGCCCAGATAGGTCAGGTGGCCGACCTTCACGCCCTCATCCAGAACCGAGTTCTTGATCTCGACGAAATTACCGACATGCACATCGCCGCCCAGTTCCGCCCCCGGGCGCAGCCGGGCGAAGGGGCCGACGGTCGCGCCGGTGGCGATATGGCAGCCTTCCAGATGGCAGAAGGGCAGGATTTCCGCCCCGCTCTCGATGGTCACGCCGGGGCCGAAGACCACGTTCTGGCCGATGATCGCATCGCGACCGATGGCGGTGTCCAGTGCGAACCAGACGGTCGCCGGATCGCTGAGGGTGACGCCGTTCTCCAGCGCCTCGGCGCGGGCGCGGGCCTGAAAGGCGGCCTCGGCAGCGGCCAGTTCCGCCCGGGTGTTGATGCCAAGCGTCTCGGATTCGTCGCAGGTGACCACATCGGCGCGATGGCCGGCGGCGCGGGCCAGTTCGACCAGGTCGGTCAGGTAATACTCGCCCGCGGCGTTGTCCCGGCCCAGCTTGCCGATCAGCTGGCGCAGCAGCCCGGCATCCAGCGCCATGACCCCGGAATTGACCAGCGCAATGGCGCGGGTGGCGGCATCGGCATCCTTGAACTCGACGATCCGCTGCAAGCCCTGATCATTGACCACCAGCCGGCCATAGCGGCCCGGATCGGCGGCCTCGAAACCCAACACCACCACGCCCGAGGGATGCTCGGCCAGCTTTTCCAGCGTCTCGGCGCTGATGAAGGGGGTGTCGCCGTAAAGCACGATCACCTTGCCCTCGAACCCCTCCAGCGCCGGCATGGCCTGCTGCACCGCATGGCCGGTGCCCAGCTGTTCGGCCTGCAGCGCGATGACCGCCTCAGGCTCCAGCTTGGCCACCGCCTTCTTCACCAGGTCCGCGCCATGTCCCGCAACAACCACCACACGCTCGGGCTCGAGGCTGCTGCCTGAGGCCAGTGCATGTCCAACCAGCGGCACGCCGCCAAGACGGTGCATGACCTTGGGCAGATCCGATTGCATCCGGCTGCCCTGTCCGGCAGCCAGAACGATCAGCGCGACGGGTTTTTGCGTCATGGGGGGCCTGTGCGTTTGTCTTTCCTTGCGTCGCGTTCTAACCAAGCCCCGCAACAGGCGAAAGTCCCCGCCCGTTCAAACATCTTTGCGGAAGGTTACAGCCCATGGCAGGAACGGTTGTCTTTGATCTGGATGGCACGCTGGCCGATACCTCGGCCGATCTCATCGCCGCCGCCAATGCCTGCTTTCAGGCGCGGGGCCTGGGCGATCTCTTGGACCCGGTCGCCGATCAGCTGATCGCATTTCATGGCGGACGGGCGATGCTGCGGGCGGGCTATGCGCGCATTCCCGCCGACCGGCTGCTGCCGCCGGGCGCGGAGGAACAGGATTATCCGCTGCTGCTTGACCATTACGCCGCGAACATCGCCCGCCACACCCGGCTTTATCCCGGCGTCGAGCCGGCGCTGGAGGCGCTGAAAGAGCAGGGTCATCTGCTCGCCGTCTGCACCAACAAGCCGCAGGGACTGGCCGAGGCGCTGCTCCGCGAACTGGGCGTGCGCGAGACCTTCGCCAGCCTGATCGGCGCTGATACGCTACCGGTGAGGAAACCCGATCCGCGCCCTTATCGCGCCGCAGTCGAGGCGGCGGGGGGCGAGGTCGCGGCCTCGTTCTTGCTGGGTGATACCGAGACCGACCGCAAGACGGCGGCAGCCGCAGGGGTGCGGGTGGCCCTGGTCAGCTTTGGCCCCGAGGGTCCGGGCATCGACCGGCTGCGCCCGGATGCGCTGCTGCACCATTTCGACGACCTGCCGGCGCTGGCGCAGGGCTGGCTTGGCTAAGAAAAAAGGGGCACTGCCCCCTCGGCGCCTCCGCGCCTCACCCCCGGGATATTTGCCTGAAGCAGAAGCCGGCTTCTCTTTCGCTTAAATATACGCGGGGAGTCCGGCCCCGAAGGGCCGGACGGGGCGGCAACCTCCGCCTTATTCGGCCTCGTTCGCGGGCTTGGCGTTCAGGAGGCCATAGCGCTCGGCGCCGATGGTGTCATGCAGCTGGATCTGGGTCTCGAGGAAGTCGATATGGCCTTCCTCATCCGAGATCAGATCTTCGAACAGCGCCTTGCTGACATAGTCGCCGACCTTCTCGCAATGATCGCGCGCCTCGATATAGAGGGTGCGGGCATCATGCTCGCCGGCCAGATCGGCCTCGAGCGTTTCCTTGAGGTTCTGGCCGATGCGCAGCGGGTCGAGTTTCTGCAGGTTGGGGTGGCCTTCAAGGAAGATGATCCGCTGGATCAGCCGATCGGCGTGGTTCATTTCCTCGATCGATTCGGCGCGGGACTTGTCGGCGATACGCCCGTAACCCCAGTCTTCCTGCAGCCGGTAATGCAGCCAGTACTGGCTGACGGCGGTCAGTTCAGACCGTAGCGCGGCGTTGAGATAGTCGATAACCTTTGCGTCGCCCTTCATCTGGCGTCCCTCCGCTGGTGATAGCACGTCCCCGCAGGATCGGCGGGGCTACGCCAAAGCTATCGCAATGACGCATGGTGTCCAGCAAGAGTGGCATGCAACCGCCACAATCGGCACGTTTTCCAAGGGCGTGGTAGATCTTGCCCGGGGTGATGATGGTGTCGGGGTCCGAGGCACGCATCCAGTCGACCGCGTTGCGGATGTCGTTGTCGGTGATTCCGGTGCAGTGACAGACGATCATGGCGGGCTCCTGTTGCTGTGAGACTTAGCGTATTTGTCGGGAAAGTAAAGACCAACCCATTCTGTAGGTATTAAACGAGACCCCGCGCGTCAGGCTTGACGGTGCAGGGCGGGCGGCGCAGAAGCGCGTGCCATGAAACTCAGCGATTTCGATTTCGATCTGCCCGAAGGCCTGATCGCCACCAGACCCGCCCGCCCGCGCTCGTCCGCGCGGCTGCTGCTGGCCGAAGGTGGGGCAATGGCCGACCGCCATGTCTTTGATCTGCCAAGCATCCTGCGGCCCGGCGATCTCTTGGTGCTCAACGATACCAAGGTCATTCCCGCTCGCCTGACCGGTAGCCGCACCCGCCAGACCGGGCAGGGCGAGGTCACGGCGAAGATCGAGGTAACGTTGCTGGAGCCCGCCGCCGATGGCTGGCGCGCGCTGGCGAAACCCCTGCGCAAGCTGCGCGCGGGCGAGGTGATCCGCTTTGGCGAGGCGCTGTCGGCCGAGGTGGCCGAGATCGGCGAGGCGGAATTGCGGCTGCGATTCGATGCCACGGGCGACGCCTTCGACGCGGCGCTTGGGCAGGTCGGCGCGATGCCGCTGCCGCCCTATATCGCGGCGCAGCGCGCGCCCGATGCGCAGGATCATCAGGATTACCAGACGGTCTGGGCCGCGCGGCAGGGCGCCGTGGCCGCCCCCACCGCCAGCCTGCATTTCGATGAGGATCTGCTCAAGGCGCTGGCAGCGCGCGGCGTCGGCTTTACCCATGTGACCCTGCATGTCGGCGCCGGCACCTTCCTGCCGGTGAAGGTCGAGGACGTGACCACCCATCGGATGCATGCCGAATGGGGCGAGGTCAGCCCCGAAGCCGCCGCCGCCATTACCGCCGCCAAGGCCGAGGGCCGGCGGGTGATCCCGGTCGGCACCACTGCACTGCGGCTGATCGAATCCGCCGCCGTGGCCGATGGCCGGGTCGAGCCGTTCCGGCAGACCACCGACATCTTCATCTATCCCGGCCATCACTTCCGGGTGACCGACGGGCTGATGACCAATTTCCATCTGCCCAAATCGACCCTGCTGATGCTGGTCTCGGCCCTGATGGGGGCGGAAAAGATCAAGGAAATCTATGCCCATGCGGTCAATGAGCGGTATAGGTTCTTCAGCTATGGCGATGCGTCGCTGCTGATTCCCTAGGGTCGCTTTCGGGCTGGCAACGGCCTGCCGGCGGGGCTAGGGCAGGCGCATAGCCCCCTTGATGATCGACTGACGGAATCGCGACATGGCATCGGTGATGCGCTCTACCTGGCCCCTGCTTCTGGGGATGCTTCTGCTTATGGTCGGAAACGGCATGCAGGGCACGCTTCTGGGTATTCGCGGCGGCATCGAGGGCATTCCGACCTTCGAGATGTCGGTGGTCATCGCCGCCTATTATGTCGGCTTCCTGCTGGGCAGCCTGATGGTGCCCGACATGATCAAGAATGTGGGCCATGTCCGGGTCTTTGCCGCGCTGGGGTCCACCATTTCGGCGATCCTCGTGCTTTATGCACTCGCGCCGCAATGGATGGTCTGGTCGGTGCTGCGCTTTGCCATCGGCTTCTGCTTCTGCGGTGTCTACGTCACCGCCGAAAGCTGGCTGAACGCGGGCTCGACAAACGAGAACCGCGGCCGGGCGCTGTCGGCTTACATGATCATGCAGATGCTGGGCATCGTGATCGCGCAGGGCCTGCTGAACTTCGGCGATCCGTCCGGGTTCCTCCTCTTCGCGCTGCCCTCGATTCTCGTGTCGCTGGCCTTCATGCCGATCCTTTTGTCGACGCAGCCGGCACCGAAATTCGAAACCATCCAGCGCATGTCCTTCGCCCGGCTCTACCGCGCCTCGCCATTGGGCTGCGTCGGTATCTTCCTGATGGGCGGGGTCTTCTCGGCGCTGTCGGGCATGGCCTCGGTCTGGGGCAGCGCCAAGGGGCTGTCCGTGGCCGAGATCGCCTCCTTCGTGGCGGCGATCTATGTTGGCGGGCTGGCGCTGCAATACCCGATCGGCTGGATTTCGGACCGCACCGACCGCCGCAAGCTGGTCCTCATCATGTCGGCCATCGGCGCGCTGGTGACGTTGGTGACGGTGCTGGTGCAACCCAGCTTCGTCGGGCTGATGGTGGTGGGCGCGATCATGGGCGGGCTCGCCAACCCGATCTATGCGCTGCTTCTGGCCTATACCAACGACTACCTGGACCAGGCCGATATGGCCGCCGCTTCGGCGGGCCTGTTGTTCATCTATGGCATTGGCTCGATGGGCGGCCCGGTCATCACCGGCTGGATGATGGGGCTGGTCGGGCCGGATGGCTACTGGATCTACATGGGCGTCCTGCTGGCACTGCTGGCGATCTATGGCGGCTGGCGGATGACCCGCCGCCGTGCGCTGAAGCCGGCCGAGCAGGGCAATTTCGCCGTCATCGCCCCGAACGCCACGGGCCTTGCGGTCGAAGCGGCGCTGGACGAGGCGCAATCCTCGGGCGACGAGGCGGGGGCTGGGGCGAAGGACGGCGATGCCTTGTTCGACGAGAGCGCCCAGAAAGTCAGGGATCTGCGGGACTGATCGCGGCTAGCGGCGCAAGGCCGACGCTCTCTGACCCCGCTTGTGTGCGCTAACAGGTTCTGCAATCATCGCCAGACAACCAGATCGCGAGGAGGCCGCATGTCCAGTCCCGACGAGATCAACCGTTTCTGGCTGGATGAGGTCGGGCCTGATGGCTGGTACCTTCAGGATGACGCGCTCGACCAGACCATCCGCGACCGCTTCCTGCCCACCTGGGAGCGCGCCGAGGAACTGGCCCCGGACTGGTGCGACACGCCCGAGGGCGCGCTGGCCATGCTGGTCCTGACCGACCAGTTCCCGCGCAATATGTTCCGAGGCGATGCCCGCAGCTTTGCCACCGATGCGCTGGCCCGCCAGATCGCCGACGCCGCCATCGCCCGCGGCTTCGACCTCGCCACGCCCGAGCCGCAGCGGCAGTTCTTCTACATGCCCTTCGAACATTCCGAGGCGCTGCACGATCAGGAACGCTGCATCGAGCTGTTCCGCGAGCGCATGCCCGGTGAGAGCCTGATGCATGCCAACCTGCACCGCGACACAATTGCAACCTTCGGGCGCTTTCCATGGCGGAATGATGCGCTGGGGCGCGACCATACGGAAGAAGAGGAAAAGGTCATGAATGCCGGCGGATATGGTGCGCTGAGCAGTGGAAAGCTGTCGCTTGCTGACCTTGGGTAAATTGTTTAACGCTGAACTACTTTTTGGATGACCGTCAGACGGGGAAGAGATCATGGCGCAGAACTTTGATGTGGTGGTGATTGGGGCAGGCCCCGGCGGTTATGTCGCGGCGATCCGTGCGGCGCAGCTGGGCCTCAAGGTCGCCTGCGTGGAGCGCGAGCATCTGGGCGGCATCTGCCTCAACTGGGGCTGCATCCCCACCAAGGCGCTGCTGCGCAGTGCAGAGGTCTTCCACCTGATGGAGCGCGCCAAGGATTTCGGCCTGACCGCCGACAAGATCGGCTATGACCTCGAGAAGGTCGTCGCCCGCTCGCGCGGCATCGCCAAGCAGCTGTCGGGCGGCATCGGCCATTTGTTCAAGAAGAACAAGGTTACCCCGATCATGGGCGAGGCCAAGCTGGTCGCCCCCGGCAAGATCACCGTCAAGACCGACAAGGGCGTGGAAGAGATCACCGCCAAGAACATCATCATCGCCACCGGCGCCCGCGCCCGCGAACTGCCGGGGCTCGAGCCCGATGGCAAACGCGTCTGGAACTACAAGGCCGCGCTGTTGCCGCCGCATATGCCCAAGAAACTGCTGGTCATCGGCTCGGGCGCCATCGGCATCGAATTCGCCAGCTTCTTCAACACCCTTGGCGCCGATACCACGGTGGTCGAGGTGATGGACCGCGTGCTTCCGGTCGAGGATGCCGAGATCTCGACCTTCGCCAAGAAGGCCTTCGTCAAGCAGGGCATGAAGATCATGGAGAAGGCGACCGTCAAGTCGCTGGACCGCAAGGCCGACAAGGTCATCGCCACCATCGAATCGGGCGGCAAGTCCGAGCAGATGGAGTTCGACACGGTCATTTCCGCCGTCGGCATCGTCGGCAACGTGGAGAACCTCGGGCTCGAGGATGTCGGCGTGAAGGTCGACCGCACCCATATCGTCACCGACGAATATTGCCGCACCGGCGTCCCGGGCCTCTATGCCATCGGCGACGTGGCCGGCGCGCCCTGGCTGGCGCACAAGGCCAGCCATGAAGGCGTGATGGTGGCCGAGTTGATCGCCGGCGGCCATCCCCACCCGATCAAGCCGGGCAGCATCGCCGGCTGCACCTATTGCAACCCGCAGGTGGCCTCGGTCGGCCTGACGGAAGCCAAGGCCAAGGAACTGGGCCACGAGGTCAAGGTCGGCCGCTTCCCCTTCATCGGCAATGGCAAGGCCATTGCGCTCGGTGAACCCGAGGGCCTGATCAAGACCGTCTTCGACGCCAAGACCGGCGAGCTTCTGGGCGCCCACATGGTCGGCGCCGAGGTGACCGAGCTGATCCAAGGCTACATCGTCGGCCGCACGCTGGAAACCACCGAGGCGGAACTGATGGAAACCGTCTTCCCGCACCCCACGCTCAGTGAGATGATGCACGAGGCGGTGCTGGATGCCTATGGGCGCGCGATCCACTTCTGAGGAAGTGTGGTTGGTGAGACAGGGACCGGCCTCGGGAGGGGCCGGTTTTTTCATGTTCGCAGCCGGGCACCTTCCCTTGCTCCTAGCCATGACTGCGGATGTCTGCGCGCGCTGCCGCGGTCGCTGGTAGCGTTATTCCATTGGATGATGAGCTATCAGGCCGCCAGCCGATGCGTCTCCGGAACGGTCTCGACGGCGTCTTGCGGCAGTGGCGGCGCCTCCGACGGCTGCGCCCGCGTCGGCGGGGCAACAGGAAGAATAGCCTTCGGTCGTTCTTCCATCGGCGTGCCATCGGCCAGGTAGCCGAGATCGTCAAGCAGGTGGCTCGAGACAGCGCCCAAACGTTCGAGCGAGGTGGGGAGCGCGGTTTCCTGGAAACGGTAGTCCCGCATCCGGCGCAGCCATCCCGGGCGGAGATGCCGCGCGATGTCCGCAAGCAGGTTGCCGGCGCGGCGCGTCCCGGACCGCTGGCGCGCGGCGTCCTGCGGTTCGTCAGGCGCGGCCAGTCCGGACAAGGCTTCGACGAGATAGCTCGCGGTGCTGATCGTGATCATGTCCGGGGTCCTTTGCTGAGGGTCGAGGGCGGCCGATTGCGAAAGCAGCGGTCCTCTATCCTCTGTGGCGGAAATTGCCGCCTCCCGCTGTTCCCTTGGGAACGTGCCATCAGAAAGACCTGTTGGGCGCGTAGAGCTTTGTCGCCACACTGCGTTGCGCTAGCATGAGGGCACGCTCAACTGGAAGGCAGGGCCAGGCATGACTGCGCCTGATGGCAAAAGCTCGGCGGATTTGCTGGCAGATTTTCCGCTGCTATCTGGCCTGCCCAAGGACGCGCGGGCGGCGCTGGCCGAGCGGATGCATATCCGGCACTGGTCAGCCGGAACGATCCTGTTTCAGCGCGGCGATCCCGGTGACCATCTGATCGCCGTCACCTCGGGGCTGATCAGGGTACAACTCACCACGCCACAGGGGCGCCAGGTGATCCTGCGCCAGTTCGAGACGGGCGATATCCTCGGAGAGATCGCCATCATCGACGGTGACCCGCGCTCGGCCGAGGCCGTGGCTGTCAGCGATGCCGCCGGATTGATCCTGCCGCGTGCGCATTTCCTGTCGGTCGCGCGGCGGATGCCCGTACTCTACGAAGTCTTGGCGCGCTACTTCTGTCGCCTGCTGCGTGACACCAATTTCCAGATCGAATCCATTGCGCTTTACGACCTGCAGGCGCGGTTGGTCCGGTTCCTGCTGTTCAGCCTCGAACAGCAGTCGGGGGGTGACACGCCCGCCTTCATGGAACTGCATCTGAAGGTCAACCAGACCGATCTTTCGGCCTTTCTCGGTGCCAGCAGGCCCAAGGTGAACCAGGCGATGCAGGCCCTGCTGGCCTTGGGCGTGGTGCAACGCAAGGGCGATGCGCTGATCTGCGATCTGGCCGGGCTGCGCGCACTGTCCGAGCCGGAGTGACGCGGGGTCATCCGGCCATTCTCACCACGTACCCGTTTCCACGATGCCGAAGGCCCCGATGTCAATTGCGGGGCGTCGGTGCATCCTCGCGCAGCAGGCCCTCGGCCTTCAGCGTAGCCCAGAAAGCCGGCGGGATCGGCGCGTTCCACCAGTTGATGATTTCTGCCAGTTCCTCCGGGCTGCGCGGGCCGGGGATGGTGCTTTTTACCAGCGGATGCGCCCGGCAAAAGGCCAGCGCGGCGGCGGGCAGGTCCACGGAATAGGCATCGCAGACCGCCCTGATCGCGCCGATGCGTGCTGCGATCGGCGGCGGAACCGTGCCATAGTCGAAGGTGTCGCCGCCCGCCAGAACGCCTGAATTGAACGGGCCGCCTATGACCAGATCGGTGCCCGCGCTTGCGCAGGCCGGGAACAGGTCGTCCAGCGGTGCCTGCTCCAGCAGGGTATAGCGTCCGGCCAGCAGGAAAGCGTCCCATTGGCCGTATCGCAGCGCATCGAGGCAGACCTGCGTTTCGTTGACGCCCAGCCCGATCGCACCGACCACGCCCGCGGCGCGCAGGTTGTCCAGCGCGCGATAGCCGCCATCCATCGCGGTGGCGAACTGCTCGGGGCCGTCCACCGGCCCATGCGTCAGGGTGCCGATGTCGTGGATATAGGCAATGTCGATCCGGTCGCGGCCAAGGCGCTGCAGCGAATCCTCGATGCTGCGCATCACGCCGTCATGGCTGTAGTCATAGACCGGGGTGAAGGGCAGGGCCTCGACCCAGGCACCGGCATCGGGCGCGGCGCCCGGCCGCAAGATCCGCCCGACCTTGGTCGAGATCACCGCGTCCTGCCCGCGCAAAGCGGCCCCGACCCGATGCTCGGACAGGCCGTGGCCGTAAAAGGGCGCCGTATCGAAATAGCCGATGCCGGCCTGCAGCGCGGTGTCGACGGTGGCGCGGGCCTGTGCCTCGGAGACGGGGTGGAAGATGCCGGCCAGCGAGGCGCAGCCCAGCCCCAGTTCGGTCACCAAGGGACCGTTCGGGCCAAGCCGGTTCTGCTTCAGCGCAGTCATGATTGCGCCGGCTCGTGTGGCGGGCCCATCACCTCGCGCGCGATCTCGTCGGCGGCCTCGCGTAGCAGCGCCAGCGTCTGGTCGCGCCCGGGCGTGGCATAGCTGTCGATGCGGCGCAGGTAGGGGCAGGTCAGCGCGGCGATGGCGTTGCCAAACGGGTCGAGAATCGGGCAAGACAGGTTCAGCACGCCAACCGTCGTCTGGCTTTCCCCCGACATGTTGCCCGCCGCGCGGATGGCGGCGGTGCGGGCTTCATAATCGGCCTCGCTCAGCGCCGACTCGCCCGGGACCAGCCGGTGGTCGCGGAAGATCCGGGCGCGGATGTCGGGGCGCTGGAAGGCCGCCAGCACCATTCCCGAGCCGGTGTTGAATAGCCCGATCACCGAGCCCACGCGCAGCGACATGCGCCAGTTGCCCGGTGCTGAGAACGAGGCGCTGATGATCACCTCGCTCGCCTCCATCACCGCAAGGTGGATCGACTGCTCGGCCCGGGCGCTGAAGGCACGCATCCGGGGCTCGGCCGCGTCCAGCAGCCGGCGGCGCGGCGGGTGGATGTCGGCCAGCACCAGCAGCCGCAGGCTCAGCGTATAGCGGTCGCCGTCGAGGGTGCGGGTGACATAGCCGCGCCGGACCAGCGTATCCAGCATCCGGTAGATCTCGTTCGCACCGCGCCCGAGCCCCTTGGCGATCTCGGCCTGGGTCAGGCCCATGGACGAGGCGGCCAGCAATTCGAGGATGTCCAGCCCCTTGTCCAGGGCCGGCGCGCGATAGCGGGTCGCTTCGGATGATTCGTCAGAGGTCATGGCTCAAGTTTTCATATCTGAGCAAGCTTTTCACAAGTGGATGATTGACACAAGCAGAACGCTTCATTTATGAATGTGAAACTCATATACGAATAAAGCCACTCACGGCTCAGGGAGGAGACTGATGGCAATGACCAGAACCAGCCTTGCGGCTGCGCTTGCCGCAAGCACACTGCTGGCGGCACCCTTGCAGGCGCAGGACTACGGGACGTTCGATGGCTATACGCTGCGGGTAAAGCTGATCGGAGGCGCGCAGTACGAGCCGCTCTACACGCTGATCCCCGAATGGGAAAAGGCGACCGGCGCCAAGGTCGAGATCCTGTCGCGCAAGAGCCATTTCGAGCTGGACCGCGAGATGAAGCAGGACATCGCGGCCGGGAACACCGGCTACTGCGTCTTCTCGAGCCACACCAACTTCGCGCCGCAATATAATGCGATGAACCAGCCACTGAATGACCTGATCCCGGCCGAAGTGGTGGCCGAGTTCTCGCCGCTGGTGATCCAGCACGCGACGGTGGACGGGCAACTCATGTCGTTGCCCCGGCATTCCGACGTGTCGAACATGTATTACGTCAAGTCGCTCTACGAGGACGCGGACAACAAGGCCAAGTTCAAGGAGCGCTTCGGCTATGACTTGACCCCGCCCGAGACCTGGGACCAGGCGACCGACCAGGCGATCTTCTTCGCCAATCCGCCCGATCGCTACGGCACCCATTTCGCCGGCAAGGACGAGGCGATCACCGGGCGCTTCTACGAGATGCTGGTCGCCGATGGTGGCAAGCTGCTGAACGACGACTTCACCGCCGCCTTCAACGGCCCCGAAGGGGTGATGGCGCTGAACTGGTTCGTCAATCTCTACAAGGAAAAAGCGGTGCCGGCGGGCACGACCAACTATGTCTGGGACGATCTGGGTCTCGGGTTCGCGGCCGGCGCCGTTGCCTATGACCTGGACTGGGCGGGCTGGGCGGCCTTCTTCAACGGCAAGGACTCGAAGATCGCCGGCGATGTCGGGGTGGCGCTGGCGCCAAAGGGCGCGGGCGGCAAGCGCACCGGCTGGTCCGGCTCGCACAGCTTCTCGATCACCCAGACCTGCGACAACAAGGAAGCTGCCGCCAGCCTCATCATGTTCCTGACCAGCCATGACGCCCAGATGATGGAGGCGCGCAGCGGGCTGCTGCCGACGCGCACCAAGGTCTGGGACGATGTGCTGGCCGAGTTCGAGGCGAAGGGCGACACCTTCATGGTCGAGGTGTTCAAGGTCTTTGGCGAGTCCATGCGAGATCACGCCTTCACCCCGCCGCTGATCCCGGAATGGGGCGAGATCTCGAACGCGCTCTGGCCCCAGCTTCAGGCCGCCATATTGGGGGATAAGACGGCCGAAGAGGCGCTGAACGAAGCGGCGGAGGAGGTCAACCTGATCATGTCCGACGCCGGCTACAACTAGGCGCCACCTCTGGCCCGCCGCCCATGTCCTACCGCGCGGCGGGCCAATTCCAATTTCCTTGCAATCAGACTGCGTCCGACGGCGCGGTGCGCGAAAGGTCAGCATGTCCCGCCTGAGACGATATCTGCGCGATAACGCCGTGCCGCTGGCATTGCTGTCGCCGGCGGTGCTGGTAATCCTGCTGGTGGTCCTGCTGCCGCTGCTCTTTTCGCTCTATACCAGCTTTTCCAACTATCGCCTGATCCGGCCCGAGTCGCTGTGGGATGTCGTCTGGTTCCGCAACTATGTCCGGGTGCTGGGCGACGGGGATTTCTGGGCGGCGCTGGGGCGCACGGTGCTGTTCCTGACGCTGGTCCTGAACCTCGAGATGCTGCTGGGGCTGGGGCTGGCACTGATGGTGAACCGGCTGACCTTCGGCCAGCGGACCATGCGGACCATCATGATGTTCCCGATGATGTTCTCGCCTATCCTCGTGGGCTTCCAGTTCAAGTACATGTTCAACGATACCATCGGCGTGGTGAACAACGCCCTGCAATCGCTGGGTCTGACCAGTCACGCGATCCCGTTCCTCGTCGATCGCTGGCTGGCCTTCGCCTCGATCGCCATTGCCGAGATCTGGATGTCGACCTCGATCTTCGCCATCCTGATCCTTGCCGGTCTGTTTGCCATGCCGCGCGACCCGGTCGAGGCCGCCCGCGTCGATGGCTGCACCAACTGGCAGGTCTTCCGGCATATCACGCTGCCTTTCCTCATGCCCTTCATCTACATCGCCATGACCATCCGCTCGCTGGACGTGGCACGGGCCTATGACATCGTCGATGTGATGACCGGCGGCGGCCCGGCCGGGCGGACCGAGCTTCTGTGGACGCTGATCGCCCGCACCGCCTATGACGACAGCCGCATGGGGCAGGCCAATGCCATGGCCTATGTCTCGATCCTGCTGTCGATCTTCTTCACCTGGTACTTCTTCCGCAAGCTGATGGCTGCGCGGAAACATCTGGGGGTGTTCTGATGAGCCGCCGGCAGAAAGATATCCTGATCTGGATCGGCACCTTCCTGGTCATGCTGGTGATCTGCATGCCGGGTTTGTGGGTGGTGCTGTCGGCCTTTCGCCCGAATGGCGAGATCCTGACCAAGCCCGCCGTCTGGATTCCGCGCGATCTGTCCTGGGACAATTTCCGCGCCATCTTCGGGCTGGGTGATGCGGTCGTGGCGATCCCGGTCGGGTCCTATTTCCTGAACTCGCTGATCATCTCGGTGACCTCGACCGTGGTCGCCGTGGTGATCGGTATGTCGGGCGGCTATGCCTTTGCCCGCTATCGCTTTCCGGGCAAGGGCGCGGCCTTCCTGTGGCTGATGCTGTCGCGCTGCGTGCCGGGAATTGCGCTGTCGCTGCCGCTGTTCATCATGTGGAGCTGGACCGGCCTGATCGACACCAAGCTGGGCGTCATCATCGTCTATACCGCGATCAACGTGCCCTTCACCGTCTGGCTGACCGAGGGCTTTTTCCGGCAGGTGCCGCGCGATCTGTCAGAAGCCGCGCAGATCGACGGCTGCACCCCCTGGCAGGCCTTCTGGAAGGTCGAGTTTCCGCTCGCCAAATCAGGCATCGCCAGCGCCGCGATCTTCGCCTTCCTGACATCGTGGAACGAATACGCGCTGGCCAGCCAGCTGACACGCTCGACCGACAGCAAGACGCTGCCGGTGGGCCTGATGGATTTCACCGCCCAGTTCACCATCGATTGGGCCGGGATGAGCGCAATGGCGGTCATCATCATCATCCCCGCGCTGGTCCTGACCTTCCTGGTGCAGAAGCACCTGATCGCAGGGCTGACTTTTGGCGGGGTCAAGGGATAGGAACATGGCAGAAGTTTCGCTGCGCAACGTGGTCAAACGCTATGGCGGTCACAAGGTCGTCCACGGCATCGATCTGGACATCGCCCATAACGAATTCGTCGTGCTGGTTGGCCCCTCGGGCTGCGGCAAGTCCACCACGCTCAGGATGATCGCGGGGCTGGAAGAGATTTCCGAGGGCGAGATCTCGATCGGCGACCGGGTGGTCAACCGGCTGGCGCCGCGCCAGCGCAATATCTCGATGGTGTTCCAGAATTACGCGCTTTACCCGCATATGACGGTGCGCGAGAACTTGGGCTTCAGCCTGAAGATCGCCGGCAGGCCGCCGGCCGAGATCGAGGCGGCTGCCGACGAGGCGGCGCGCATTCTTGGCCTTCAGCCCTACATGGACCGCACGCCGGGCGAGCTGTCCGGCGGTCAGCGCCAGCGCGTCGCCATGGGCCGTGCCATCGTCCGCCATCCCGATGTGTTCCTGTTCGACGAGCCGCTGTCGAACCTCGATGCCAAGCTGCGCACCCAGATGCGGGTCGAGATCAAGAAGCTGCACCGGCAGGTCGGCACCACGGTCGTCTATGTCACCCATGATCAGGTCGAGGCGATGACGCTGGCCGACCGCATCGTCATCATGAAGGACGGGCATATCGTCCAGACCGGAACCCCGCTCGAGGTATTCGAGCGCCCGGTCAACACCTTCGTCGCCAGCTTCATCGGGTCGCCGCCGATGAACCTGGTCAAGGGCGAGCTTCGCGGCGGCGTGGTGGAACTGGCGGGCGGCGGGCAACTGCCCGTCCCGCCCGGCATCGACACTCCACCCGAGGGCGCGCGCGTGATCTTTGGCTTTCGCGCCGACAATTTCATGCCGGTCGGGCACGGACTGGCCGAAACCGGGCCGGTCGCGCTGCTTGACCTGCCGGTGACGCTGGCCGAGCCGCTGGGGGCGGAATCCCTGATCCTGACCGAACTGGCCGGGGTCGAGGTGCAGGGCAAGATGCTGAACCCGCGCCCGATCCTGCCGGGCGAGGTGCTGAGCTTCCAGCTGTCGCTGGACCGCTGCCATCTTTTCGACGCCGACACCGGCAAAAGCCTGAGGTAGAAATGGCCCGCATCACCCATGTCGAGATCCTGATGGTGGACCTGAAACCAAAGGTCCGCCGCACCGATGCCATCCAGAGCTTCGAGTCGCAGGAAACCCCGATCCTGCGGATCACCGATGCCGATGGGGCGGTCGGCACCGGCTATTCCTATACCATCGGCACCGGCGGTCCGTCGGTCATTGCCCTCTTGCAGCACACGCTGGCGCCGCGGCTGATCGGGCGCGAGGCCGAAGAGATCGAAGGCATCTGGCGCGATCTGTTGTTCGCGACCCATGCCACCGCGGTCGGCGCCATCACCTCGCTGGCGCTGGCGGCCATCGACACGGCGCTGTGGGATCTGCGCTGCCGCCGCGCGGGTCTGCCGCTGTGGCGGATGGCGGGCGGGGCGAAAGCCTCGGTTCCCCTCTACACCACCGAAGGCGGCTGGCTGCATATCGAGACGCAGGCGCTGGTCGATGACGCGCTGGCGGCGCAGGCGCAGGGCTTTGCCGGATCGAAGATCAAGATCGGCCGCCCGCATCTCTCCGAGGATCGGGCCCGGCTGATGGCCGTGCGCGAGGCCGTGGGCGCGGGTTACGAAATCATGACCGACGCCAACCAGTCCTTCACCCTGCCCGAGGCGGTCCGTCGTGCCGCCGTGCTGGAAGAGGCCGGGGTGGCCTGGTTCGAGGAGCCGATGCCCGCCGATGATGTCGGTGCGCATGTGCGGCTGGCCAATGCCACGCCGGTTCCCATCGCCGTCGGCGAGAGCATGTATTCGCTGTCGCAGTTCAAGGATTACCTGCAGGCCGGCGGCTGCAGCATCGTCCAGGCCGATGTCGCCCGCGTCGGCGGCATCACCCCCTGGCTGAAGATCGCCCATCTGGCCGAGGCCCATAACATCCCGATCTGCCCGCATTTCCTGATGGAGCTGCACGCCAGCCTGGTCTGCGCCGTGCCGAAAGCGCCCTGGCTGGAATATATCCCCCAGTTGGACCTGATCGCGCCCGAGGGGCTGCGCATCGAACAGGGACGCGCCATGCCCTCGGACGATCCGGGGCTGGGGATCACCTGGGACTGGGACGCGATCGCCCGGCATGGCGTCATCACCCCGATCAGGCTGGGCGCCTAGGCCATGGAACGCATGGCCATGGTCATCCATCTGAAGCCCGGGAGAAAGGCCGAGTACCTGCGGCTTCACGCCAAGGTCTGGCCCGAGGTGCTGGCGCGGATCAGCGCCTGCAACATCCGGAACTACTCGATCTTCCTGAAAGAGCCCGAGGATATCCTCTTCGGCTACTGGGAATATCACGGCGAGGATTTCGCCACCGATGCCGCCCGCATGGCGGCTAATCCGAAGACGCGGGACTGGTGGGCGCTGACCGCGCCCTGCCAGGTCCCGTTCAAGACCGCCGCACCGGAAGACTGGTGGGCCATGATGAAAGAGGTGTTCCACCATGATTGACGACGCGCTGATGACCAAGCGGCTCTCGACCTGCTATTCCGGGGTCGTGCATGACACGCTCAGGGCGATGGGTCTGCGCAACTTTACGCTGCCCTCCGATATCACCCCCCTGATGCCCGAGATGACGCTCTGCGGGCCGGCCTTCACCATCGAGGGCCATCCGGCAGACGCCGCCGACGCGCATGAGACGCTGCTGGCCTGGACCGGGCTTCTGTCCAAGGCGCCCTCGGGCCATGTCTGGGTCTGCCAGCCGCATACCCATGATCTGGCGCAGATGGGGGAATTGTCGGCCGAGACGCTGAAGAACAAGGGCGTGCTCGGCTGCGTGCTGGACGGGCTGGCGCGCGACACGAATTTCCTGATCGAGATCGGCTTCCAGACCTGGCGGCGCGGCCATACCCCGAATGACATCGTCGGTCGCTGGCTGCCGACGCAGACGGGGGGCGTGATCCATATCGGCGGTGTGGCCATCGCCCAGGGCGACTATCTGATGGGGGATCGTGACGGCATGGTCCGGGTGCCGCGCGCCATCGTGGCGGAGGTCACCGAGAAATCGGTCGAGGCGATGCAGACCGAAAGCAAGGTGCGCAATGCGATCCTTGCCGGGACGGACCCGCAGGAAGCCTACCTCAAATACGGCAAGTTCTGATGCGCATCTCCGGGCTCGATATTCGCGCCTGCAGCGCCAGCGCCGCGCCCGACAGCGAGATGCTGCGCGGTGCGGCTGGCGGAAGGCGGCAGGACTTTCTGGTCTATACGCTGCGGACGGAATGCGGCCGCTCGGCCTCGATGTTCGGCTTTGCCGGTGCGGATGCCGGTGGCTCGGCCCGGCTGGCGAAATCGCTGGACGCCTTTCTGACCGGCCGCAATGTCCATGACCGCGAGGCGCTGTGGCATGATTTCCGCCTGCGCAACCGCATGTGGGGGCATTTCCCCATCTATGTCTGGGGGCCGATCGATTGCTGCCTCTGGCTGCTGGCGGCCGAGGCGGCGGACCTGCCGTTGTACCGCTATATCGGCGCGGCGCGTGACAGCGTTCCGGTCTATCTCAGCTCGATGTTTCTGGAGCAGGCCGAGGATTACGTGGCCGAGGCCCGGTCGGCGCAGGCCGAGGGATTTGCCGCCTACAAGCTGCACCCGCCGGGCCGCTCGGTCGAGGAGGACCTGCAGATCCATGCCGCCGTGCGGCAGGCGGTGGGCGAGGGCTTCCCGCTGATGAGCGACCCGGTCGCCAATCTCAGCCTGCCCGATGCGCTGCGCTATGGCCGCGGGCTGGAGGATCTGGGCTTTGCCTGGTTCGAGGAGCCGATGGCAGACGAGAACATCCCGGCGCTGCGCGAATTGACGCGGCAGCTGGACATTCCGGTGGTCGGCACCGAGACGCTGGCCGGCCATCCCTACAGCCTTGCCGATATCGTCGCGCGCCAAGTGGTCGACGTGATCCGCGCCGATGTCAGCTGGACTGGCGGTGTGACCGGGGTGTTGAAATCGGCGCGCCTGGCCGAGGCCTTCGGCATGAATTGCGAGATCCACACCGCCATCTTCCATCCGCTCGAGATGATGAACCTGCATCTCTGCGCCGCGGTGCGCAACTGCAGCTATCTGGAATTGCTGGCCCCGGTCCGGGACTTTGCCTTCGGCCTCAAGGGCGAACTGCCGATCCGTGACGGGGTCGCGCATTTGCCCGATGCGCCGGGGCTTGGCGCCGAACTGGACTGGGACCTGATCGAGAACGCGACCATGGAGGCGCTGTGATGCCACCGATGACAGACCAACCGATCACCGCCGGGCTGCTGCGCCTTGCGGTGGAGGACAATGTGCTGGTGGCCACCGGCCCGCTGGTTCCGGGCGCCACCGCGATCAATGGCGGTGGTGAGATGCATCTGCGCGAGGCGGTGACGCTTGGCCACAAGGTCGCCGCGCGGCCCATCGCCAAGGGCGAGAAGATCCTGAAATACGGCGTGTCCATCGGCTCGGCGACCGAGGACATTGCTGCCGGCCAGCATGTCCATGTCCACAACATGCAAAGCGATTACACGCCTACCCATGTGCTCAATGAAACCGCGACAGGAGGCCGCGATGCTTGAGGGCATTCTGCGCAGCGACGGGCGCAAGGGCATCCGCAACACCCTCGCCGTCGCCTATCTGGTCGAATGCGCCCATCACGTTGCGCGCGAGATCGTCCAGCCCTATCGGGACGCGGGCGCGCAGGTCATCGGCTTTCCCGGCTGCTATCCCAATGCCTATGCCCAGACCATGATGGAGCGGCTTTGCACCCATCCGAATGTCGGTGCGGTACTGCTGATCAGCCTCGGCTGCGAAAGTTTCAACCGCTTCCAGCTGGAAAAGACCATCGCCGCGACCGGACGCCCGGTGGAGACACTGGTCATCCAGCGGGCAGGGGGCACGCGCGCGACCATCGAGGCGGGCCGCGACTGGGTGGCAGCTCGGCTGCCGGAACTGGCGGCGGCACCCAGGGTGCCGATGGCGCTGTCGGAACTGGTCGTGGGCACGGTCTGCGGCGGCTCGGACGGGACCAGCGGCATCACCGGCAACCCGGCGGTGGGTCTGGCCTTCGACCGGCTGGTCGAGGCGGGCGCGACCTGCATTTTCGAGGAAACCGGCGAGTTGATCGGCTGCGAGGGCATCATGTCCGCCCGCGCCGCCACGCCCGAGCTGGGACGCGAACTGACCGCCTCGGTCGAGAAGGCGGCGGCCTACTATGCCACGCTCGGTTACGGCAGCTTTGCCGCCGGCAATGCCGAGGGCGGACTGTCCTCGATCGAGGAAAAGTCGATGGGGGCCTATGCCAAGTCCGGCAAGTCGCCGATCAGCGGTCTGATCAAGCCCGGCGACATCCCGCCCAAGGGCGGGCTCTACCTGATGGACGTGGTGCCCGATGGCGAGGTGCGCTTTGGCTTCCCGAACATCAGCGACAATGCCGAGATCGTCGAGATGATGGCCTCGGGCGCGCATCTGACGCTGTTCGTAACCGCGCGCGGCTCGGTCGTCGGCTCGGCCTTGGCGCCGGTAATCAAGATCTGCGCCAATCCCGAGACCTATGCCCGTCTGACCGAGGACATGGACGTGAACGCAGGCCGGGTCTTGTCGGGCACGCCGCTGGCCGAGGTGGGTGACGAGATCTTCGATCTGACCCTCGAGGTCGCGAACGGTCGCCAGACCGCCTCGGAATCGCTCGGCCATGCCGAATTCATCCTGACCTACAAAAGCTTCGAGCCCATCGGCCCGGCTTGCCTGCCTGTTTGAGGAATGACCATGGGACGACTGACTGGAAAGACCTGCCTTGTGACCGCCGCCGGTCAGGGCATCGGCCGCGCAACCGCCGAGGCCTGGCTGCGCGAGGGCGCGACGGTCTGGGCGACCGATCTGAATGCGGATGCGGTCGGCAGCATAGAGGGCGCCATCGCGCGCCGGCTGGACGTGACCGACAAGACGGCGATCGAGGCGCTGGTGGCCGAGATCGACGGGCTGGACGTTCTGTTCAACTGCGCCGGGGTGGTCCATGCCGGATCGATCCTCGACTGCACCGACGCGGATTGGGACTTCGCCTTCGACCTGAACGCCAAGGCGCAATACCGGATGATCCAGACGGTGCTGCCCGGCATGTTGAGCCGCGGCGGCGGGTCGATCCTCAACATGTCCTCGGTGGCCTCGTCGGTGAAGGGCGTGCCGAACCGCTTTGCCTATTGCGCCTCCAAGGCGGCGGTCATCGGGCTGACCAAGGCGGTCGCCGCCGATTTCGTCACCCGGGGCATCCGCTGCAACGCCATCTGCCCCGGCACGGTCGACAGCCCCTCGCTGCATGACCGGCTGCGGGCGACCGGGGATTACGACAAGGCGATGCGCGATTTCGTGGCGCGGCAGGCCATGGGCCGGATCGGCAGGCCCGAGGAAATCGCCGCGCTGGCCACCTACCTGGCCAGCGACGAAAGCGCCTTCACCACGGGACAATGCCTCGCCGTCGATGGCGGCTGGACAATCTGAACAAGGGACATCTCGATGAAATTTCTGCGTTATGGCGAAGTGGGGCAGGAAAAGCCCGGGCTGCTGGACGATGATGGCACCATCCGCGACCTCTCCGGCGTCCTGACCGGCGTCCTGACCGGCGACCTGCAGGGCGAGGCCTTGGGCAAGCTGGGCGATCTGCACGATCTGGACTTGCAGGCGCTGCCGGTGGTCGGGGGATCGCCCCGGCTTGGACCGCCGGTCGCCGGCACCGGCAAGTTCATCTGCATCGGGTTGAACTATGCCGACCACGCGGCGGAATCCGGCCTTGCCGTTCCGCCCGAGCCGGTCATCTTCATGAAGGCCACCAGCGCCATCTGCGGGCCGAACGATCCCATCGTCATCCCGCGCGGCTCGACCAAGACCGATTGGGAGGTCGAGTTGGCCGTGGTGATCGGCAAGACCGCCAAATATGTCAGCGAGGCCGAGGCGATGGATCATGTCGCGGGCTTCTGCGTCACCAATGACGTGTCCGAACGCGCCTTCCAGACCGAGCGTCAGGGCCAATGGACCAAGGGCAAGAGCTGCGACAATTTCGGACAGATCGGCCCCTGGCTGGTCACGCCCGACGAGATCGCCGATCCGCAGCAGCTGGGCATGTGGCTGACGGTGAATGGCGAGACTATGCAGGACGGCTCGACCTCGACCATGGTCTATGGCGTGGCCTTCCTGATCCATTACCTCAGCCAGTTCATGTCGCTGCATCCGGGCGACGTGATCTCGACCGGCACGCCGCCGGGCGTGGGGCTGGGGCAGAAACCGCCGCGCTACCTGAAACCCGGCGACGTGGTTGAACTGGGCATCGGAGGACTTGGCGCACAGCGCCAGATCGTGATCGCGGACTGACGGTCCGCGTGGGAGAAAAGGGAGAGGATCACATGAAAATCAACAACTTGAAAAAGGCGGCCTTGGCCGCCATCGCAATCGGCTTGGCTGCCTCCGGGGCGATGGCCGAAGAATGGCGGCTGGGTCACATCCTGCCGCCGGATCATCCGGGCAACCGCGCGCTGGAACAGGCCGCGACCGAAATCGCCAAGCGGACCGAGGGCCGCATCGACATCAAGGTGTTCCCGGCGGGCCAGGTCGGCGGCGCCAAGGAGATCCTGACCGGGATGACGCTCGGCACGCATCAGATGGCCTTCGACGGCGCCGGCATCCTCAGCCAGTGGACCAAGGAGCTTGGCGTGCTCGAGGCGCCCTATCTGGCCAAGGACTTTGCCCATCTGGAACGGCTCTACGCCAGCGAGAAGGGGCAAGAGCTTCTTGAAAAGCTGCGCACCGACCACGGCATCCGCATGCTGGATGTCTGGTATTACGGCACCCGGCACATGACCAACAATGTCCGGCCGATCGAAACCCCGGCGGATGTCAAGGATCTGAAGATCCGCGTGCCCGAGATCGAGCTGAGCCTTGAATTCATCAAGTCGCTTGGCGGCCGTCCGACTCCGATGGCCTTCCCCGAGCTGTATCTGGGCCTGCAGACCGGCGTGGTCGATGGTCAGGAAAACCCGCTGCCCACCATCGAGGCCGGCAAGTTCTACGAGGTGCAGGACCATTTGGCGCTGACCGGTCACCTGGTCCAGACCGTATCGCCGCTGGTGTCGGAAACCGCCTGGAACGCGGCCTCCGAGGCGGATCGTGCCGTGGTGCTGGAGGTGCTGCAGGCGACGGGCGATGTCTACAACAAGCAGATCGCCGAACTCGAGGAAGGGCTGATCGCCAAGCTGGAAGGGTCCGGCATGAAGGTCACCCATCCCGACCGCGCCGCTTTCGCCGAGGCGGTCAAGCCGATCTACGCCCAGTTCGAGGATGTCTGGGGGGCGGGCACCTACGAGGCGCTGGCCGAGGTCGAATAGCGCCGACCAGGGCAGGCCGACCGGAGAAAGCAGGTGTTGCGCGACCGGTCGGCCAGATCGCAATTCTCGGCAAGGGGTGACTGCCATGCGGATCTTCAACAGGCTTGAAGGGGTGTTCCTGATCGCGCTGTTTACGCTCGCGCTGTCTGCGCTGACGGCGCAGCTTCTCAGCCGCTATCTGCTTCCGGTCCAGTTTCCCTGGACCGAGGAGCTGGCGCGGCTGACATTTACCTGGATCGTGTTCTTCGGCGCGGCCTATGCCATGCGCACGGGGGGACTGATCGCGGTGACCATGCTGGTCGATGCGCTGCCCGACCGGCCGCGTGCCGCCATCGCCATCGCCATGCATCTGTCCGGGGCCGTGTTCTTCGCGGTCGTGGCCTGGACGGGCACCACCGTCGCCATGAAGGTCGCCAACCTGCCGACCATCGCCATGGGGGTGTCCTCGACGTGGGAATACGCCGCCGTGCCCGCCGCCTCGGCGCTGATGCTGGTCCGCTCGCTTGCCGCCATCCGCAGCATCTGGCGCGACGGACTGCCGCGCCGCGGCGTCGAAACGATGATCTGAGAGGAAGACGATGGCTTTCATGCTGACACTCTGGCTCGTCCTGCTTGCCCTGGGGATGAGCGTCGCCCTGACCCTGGGCGTATCGTCGCTGGCCCAGCTCTGGATGGACGGCACGCCGCTGGTGGTGATCGCGCAGCGGATGACAAAATCGATCTCGGATTCCTTTCCGCTGCTGGCGGTGCCCTTCTTCATCTTCGCCGGCAACCTGATGAATACCGGCGGCATCACCGAGCGCATCTTCGGCCTCGCCCGGGTGATGGTCGGCCACATGCGCGGCGGCCTCGGCCATGTGAATGTCGTCGCCTCGGTGGTCTTCTCGGGCATGTCGGGATCGGCGCTGGCCGATGCCGGGGGACTTGGCAACATGGAGATCCGGGCCATGCGCAAGGCCGGCTATGATGCCGGTTTCGCCGGGGCGGTGACCGTCGCCTCCTGCATCATCGGTCCGATGATCCCGCCCTCGATCCCGATGGTGCTTTATGGCGTGCTGGCCGACGTGTCGATCGGGCGGCTGTTTCTGGGCGGCGTCGTGCCGGGCCTGCTGACGGCCGGCGCGCTGATGATCATGATCGCCTGGTTCGCCCGCCGCCGCGACTATCCGCGCGACCCGGTGCCAAGTCTCGGCGACGTGCGCATCGCCTTCCTGCGCGCGGCCCTGCCCATTGCCACGCCGGGCATCATCATCGCGGGCATCGCCTTCGGCCTGTTCTCGCCGACCGAAGCCGCCGTCGTCGCCTCGCTCTACGCGCTGGTCCTGTCCTTCTGCATCTATCGCGAGATGAGCCTGCGTGACCTGTGGAAGGTGATCCTCGACACCATCCGCATGTCCGCGATGGTCTGCCTGATCGTGGCGACCGCCAGCATCTTCGCGTGGATCCTTGCCGCGCATCAGGCACCGATGCGGCTGGCAAGCTGGCTGCTGACCCTGACCGACGACCCGCTGATGCTGCTGATCATCATCAATATCGCGGTTCTGGTCGCGGGCTTCTTCATCGAGGGTCTGGCGATCATGATCCTGATCGTCCCCGTGCTGGCGCCGACGCTGATCTCTGCCGGGATCGACCCGGTCCATTTCGGCGTGGTCTTCATCTTCAACCTGATGATCGGGCTGATGACGCCACCGATGGGGGTCGGTCTGTTCGTCGTCTCCGGTGTCTCGGGTATCCGCCTCGAGACCCTGATCCGCGCGACCATTCCCTTTCTGATCCCGCTGGTCGCGGTGTTGATCCTGCTGATCCTGGTGCCGGGCTTCGTGACCGGCCTGCCCAACCTGCTGCTCGGGCCGCCATAGGCCGGATCGCGACATCTTGGCCTTGCGGCTTCCCGTTCAGGGAGGCTGTAGGGGACGGGGCTTCGGATCTGGCGGGCCTATCGTCTAGCGGGAGCGCGAGAGATCGTCGTCCGGTATCTCTCCGGGCGGCAGGACCTTCCTGTGCGACCGCCAAATGTGGCTAGAAGCTTGAACCCCCATAGGGCAGGCCCCGTCATTAGCCTGCAGGCCGCGGCACCCGGATCAAGCGAGCCCGTACCGAAGATCAAGGCGACGTCGCCAAGACTGGTTCGCCTAGGCCA
This sequence comes from Paracoccus zhejiangensis, assembly GCF_002847445.1. Classification (NCBI taxonomy): domain Bacteria; kingdom Pseudomonadati; phylum Pseudomonadota; class Alphaproteobacteria; order Rhodobacterales; family Paracoccaceae; genus Paracoccus; species Paracoccus zhejiangensis. The sequence goes on from NZ_CP025430.1 coordinate 110,104, forward strand.
ACAGGCTCAGCCAGTTCTCTGAGAACTTGGTGCCAGCTACCCGAGTCCGTGGCTAAGCTGCCGACGATCGTTCCGTCGCCTTACTCTTCCTCGGAAAATAGCATTGAAAGAAGGGTGTGTGGCGAAACGAGCAATACTGGACAGAGCGCTTGACAGATGAGCCCAAGGACCCTGAGCTGCTGCCGGTTTGGTGGACACGAAGATAAGATCGTGACCAAGGAACCGGAGAGTGGATATGACGAGACGGAAGTTCAGCCGTGAGTTCAAGACCGAGGCCATAAGGCTGGTGACGGAGCGTGCTGCGGTGATGATCACAACCCCCCCGCATCCCGATCGACCGCGGCGACTGTTCCATCCGGCGGCTCCTGTGCTAGTCCCGTGTTGAACCTGCCGGAACCGGCAGCGCGGAACAGGGCCGAGGGACGGTGGTGAGAGGTGGCAGGGTGGTCATGGTGAAAGCGCTTCCCGCATGAGCAGCGTCAGCGAGCTCTATGACCAGCGGGTCTCCAGCGGAAAGCTGACCGCCGATCCGGCGCAGCAGCGGGTTCTGCCGCTGCTGGACGAGTTGGTGGCGGGTCTGGCGGAGGCTGCGCCGGTGAAATCGAACGGCGGTTGGCGGCGGCTGTTCGGGGGCGGGCAGGCCAGCGCGTCGGCGCCGGCGGGGCAGGCCGGGCTCTATCTCTGGGGCGGGGTCGGGCGTGGCAAGTCGATGCTGCTGGATCTCTGCATCGAGGCGGCGCCGATCACTGCCAAGCGCCGGGTGCATTTCCACGAATTCATGCAGGAGGTGCAGGCGGGGCTGGAGGCGGCGCGGAAGCGCGGCGACCAGGACACGGTGCGCCCCGTCGCCCGCAAGATCGCCAGCGACGTGCGGCTGCTGTGCTTCGACGAGATGCAGATCACCGACATCGCCGATGCGATGATCGTGGGCCGGTTGTTCCAGACGCTGTTCGAAGAGGGCGTGGTCATCGTCACCACCTCGAACCGCGCGCCCGATGACCTCTACAAGCACGGGCTGAACCGGCAGTTGTTCCTGCCCTTCATCAAGCTCATTCACGAGCGGATGCAGGTGGTGGAACTGGTCAGCCCGACCGATTACCGGCAGGGGCGGACGGTTGGTGGCCAGGTCTGGTTCGTCCCCGCCGACGCCGCGGCCCATGCGGCGATGGACGCGATCTGGACGGAGCTGACCGGCGGTGCCGCACCCGCGCCGCTGGAGATCGAGCTGCGCGGCCGCAAGCTGGTTCTGCCGGCCTTTGCAGAGGGCGTGGGGCGCGCGGGCTTCTGGGAGCTTTGCGGCAAGCCGCTGGGGCCGGCGGATTATTTGGAACTGGTGCGCGCGGTCGATGTGCTGATGATCGACGCCATTCCCCGGCTTGGCCTGTCGAATTACAACGAGGCCAAGCGCTTCGTCACGCTGATCGACACGGTCTACGAGGCCAAGGTCCGGCTGATCGCCAGCGCCGCCGACGAGCCGGAACAGCTTTATAACGAGGGCGAGGGCAGTTTCGAATTCGAACGCACCGCCAGCCGGCTGCGCGAGATGCAGGATGCCTCCTGGGGTGTGCCGCCCGCCGCGTGACGGCCTTGCGGCTCAGGCCGTGACGCCCTGTGCCCCTTCCACCAGGGCCGCAACCTCTTTCCGCTTGAGGAAGGGGCGGGCAGGGGTCATCGGGTTCTCGCCCGTTGCAAGGGACGGGAAGGCGCGGGTCAGGTCGGACCTGTCCTCGGCGCTCAACGCGCGGATCGCCATCGGGCCGGTGAAGAAGCTTTCTGTCGCGGCACCTTCGGCCCGGATGACCTCGTGGCGGGCACAGGCGATATGGACGAGGTCGAAGGGCACGCCGTCGGTCAGCGGCGTGACGCCGGGCAGGCCCGCCCGCCACAGGTGCAGTGCCGCCGCCAGATATTCGGTCCCATCGGCATCGTGGACCAGAATGCGGTGCTGGGGCGAGACGCAGAGGTCGCGCCGCGGCAGCCGCTCGCCAAGCGCGCCGGCAGCAATGCGGATCGGGCGCAGGTTCGGGTTACGGTCGAGCCGATCGGCATCGATGGCGGTTCGTCCGGTCCAGACCAGCGGCTGCGGACCGTGATCGCGGGTCAGGACCAGATCGCCCGGACGCAGGCTTTCAACCGCGCGCTCGCCCCCGGGTGTGGCGATCAGGGTGCCGGCGAGAAAACAGACCGACAGGTCATCGATCGAGACATCGTATTTCGGTGCGTGGACGATATCGTCCAGAATCGACTGCACGGTGGAATAGTTCTGCGGCGCAGTGGTGGGGATCGGCGTGGCGGTATAGAGATAGCCGTTCGAACCCGCCCCCAGCACGCCAGTGGTGCCGTCCCAAAGCGCAGGAACGCCGCCGACCGAACCGCCGATATGGCCGGCCGAGTCCCCGGTGAAGGCGATCCACTCGTTCCGAGTGATCGAGCCGCTGCTATCGGCGTCGTTGACAGAGATCGTTACAAGTTCCGACACCGTCGCAGTCCCGTTGACGACGGTGGTTCGATAAACCTGGAAAGTCTCGACGGGCATGACAGTCCCCCTTAAAAGAACAACATTTAGACATGCGAAGAAAGCATGTTTTACCGAAAAAATCCAGCAATATTATGAGGTAACGTGGATCTTCCCGACTGGATCGGACGAAAAGATCGCTTCAACCGTCAGTTGTTCTCACGCAACACCCGGCCGGCCAGGTACAGGGACCCGCAGATCAGGATTCGGCTTTGCGAACTGGTACTTGCGATTTCGCGGATCGCGGCCTCGGCATTTTCGCCCACGCGCGCGTCAATCCCGGCCTCGCGCGCAGCTTGTGCGGTCGCCTCGGCGGGCAGGGTGTTCGGCTCGCCCGGAATGGGAATCGCGATCAGCCCGTCGACCTGGTCGGCCAGCGGGCGCATGTAGCCGGTGACATCCTTGGTGTTCAGCATCCCGCAGACAAGCCAGGTGGCGCGGCGCGGCATCGCGGCCAGCGTCGCGGCCACCGCCTGGCCGCCGGCGGGGTTATGACCGCCATCCAGCCACAGTTCCGCAGCGGGACCTGCAGCCTCGACCAGCGGTCCCTGCTTCAGCCGCTGCATCCGGGCGGGCCATTCGGCGCGGGTGACGGCGGCGCGGGCCTGATCGGGGCTGACGCCCAGATGTCGCAGCGCCGCCAGCGCAGTGCCGGCATTCTCGATCTGGTGCGGGCCGGGCAGGTTCGGCAAAGGCAGGTCCAGCAGACCGTTCTCGTCCTGGAAGACCAGCGAGTCCCGTTCGCGCGCCACCGACCAGTGTTGCCCCGCGATCAGAAGCGGTGCCCCCAGCCGTTCGGCCCGGGCCTCGATCACCTCGAGCGCCGGTTCCTCCTGCGGGGCGATGATCGCCGGCACCCGGCGCTTGAGGATGCCGGCCTTCTCGCCGGCGATCTCGGGCAGGGTCTCGCCCAGGTATTGCGTGTGGTCGATGCTGACCGGGGTGATGATCGTCAGGCGCGGGTCGTCGATGACATTGGTGGCGTCCAGACGCCCGCCCAGCCCGACCTCGAGCAGGGTGTAATCGGCCGGCACGCGCGAGAAGGCGAGGAACCCCGCCGCCGTGGTGATCTCGAAGAAGGTGATCGGCTGGCCATCATTCGTCGCCTCGCATTCCTCCAGCGTGGCCGCCAGCAGGTCCTCGGGGATCAGCTCGCCCGCCAGCCGGATGCGCTCGTGAAACCGCGCCAGATGCGGCGAGGTATAGGCGTGGACACGGGCGCCCCCGGCCTCGAGCCCCGCGCGGATCATCGCCTGGGTCGAGCCCTTGCCATTGGTGCCGGCGATATGGATGACCGGCGGGATGCGGCGCTCGGGATGGCCAAGCGCGGCCAGCAGCCGGTGCATCCGGTCCAGCGACAGGTCGATGACCTTGGGGTGCAGCGACATCAGGCGATCAAGGATGGCGTCGGACTGGGTCATCGCTCAAGCCGGGGGCGCTGCCCCCGGTCCCCCGGGATATTTGGGCCAAGATGAAGGGTCAGGCGGGTTTTTCGCCATCGGTGACAAGCACGGTGCCTGGCTCGCCCGGCGGCGGCAGGTCGCCGGCGATCGGGGCGGGCAGGCGACCCAGAAGGCGCAGGATCGAGACCAGTTCGGTCCTCAGCTTCTTGCGATGGGTCACCCGGTCCAGCATGCCGTGCTCCAGCAGGTATTCGGCGCGCTGGAAGCCCTCGGGCAGTTTCTCGCGAATGGTCTGCTCGATCACGCGGGGGCCGGCAAAGCAGATCAGCGCGCCCGGCTCGGCGATCTGGATGTCGCCCAGCATGGCATAGCTGGCGGTGACCCCGCCGGTGGTCGGGTGGGTCAGTACCACGACATAGGGCAGGCCGGCCTCTTTCAGCATCTCAACCGCGACGGTGGTGCGGGGCATCTGCATCAGCGACAGGATACCCTCCTGCATCCGCGCGCCACCGGCGGCCGAGAACAGCACCAGCGGCCGCTTCAGCTTCACCGCCCGCTCGGCGGCGGCGATGATGGCATTGCCGACATACATGCCCATCGAGCCGGCCATGAAGCTGAAATCCTGCGCGGCGGCGACGATGGGGGTGCGGCCGATCTCGCCCTCGGCGACCAGCATGGCCTCTTTCTCGCCGCTGGATTTCTGCGCCGCCTTCATCCGCTCGGGATATTTCTTCTGGTCGCGGAAATGCAGCGGGTCGGCCAGCGGCTCGGGCACCTTGACCTCGACGAAGACCCCGCCGTCGAACAGCGAGTTGAACCGGTCGCGCGGGCTGATCGCCATATGGTGATCGCAGCTCGAGCAGACGTTCAGATTCTCGGTCAGTTCGCGGTGGAACAGCATGGTCCCGCATTCGGGGCATTTCGTCCACAGGTTCTCGGGCACTTCGCGGCGCGAAAACAACGAGTTGATCCGGGGACGGACGTAGTTGGTGATCCAGTTCATCGCGCGGGCCCTGTCTGTATTCCGGCTTCCAGATAGGCCGCATGGGCGGGAATTGCAATTGCTGCGCCGCCGAAGGAAGATGCGCGCCATGTGGCCGACTGCCTTTCTGTTCCTGCACAACGTTGCCGCGCTGCTGGTCGTGGCGCGCGTGTTGATTCGACCGCGGATGGAGCCCTCGGTACGGCTGGCCTGGATCATGGTGGTCGAGGCGATCCCGATTGTCGGCATCGGCGCCTATCTTCTCTTCGGCGAGGTGCGGATGCGCCAGGCCGAGGTGCAGAAGATGGCCGATGTCCGCGACCGGCTGACCGGGCTGCGCAAGCCCAGCCCCAATGTCATTACCCATCCCCCGAACGAGCTGGAGCCGGTCTTTGCCGTCAACCGCGCGGTGGGCGGGCTGCAGGCGGTGGACGGCAACCGGCTGCACCTTCTGTCCGAGGGCGATGACGCCATAGATGCCATGGTCGATGCCATCGACGGCGCGCAGGATCATGTCCATATCGTCTTCTACATCTGGCTGGCCGATGACAGCGGCACCCGCATGGTCGAGGCGATCGAGCGCGCGGCACGGCGGGGCATCGATTGCCGGGTCATCGTCGATGCGCTCGGCTCGCGGCTCTTCGTGCGCTCGGCCCTCTGGACGCGGATGCAGGCGGCGGGGGCGGAATGCGTCACCGCCTTTCCCTGGGGGATGCCGCTGATCAGCCTCTTGTTCCAGCGGCTCGACCTGCGCAATCACCGCAAGATCATGGTCGTGGACAATGCCGTCGCCTTCACCGGCAGTCGCAACTGTGCCGACATGGCCTTCGCGCTGAAGCCGAAATACGCCCCCTGGGTTGATATCCTCGTTTCTGCCGAGGGGCCGGTGGTGCGGCAGTTGCAGGGGGTCTTCCTGGCCGACTGGATGAGCTATACCGGCCGCGACCTGGGCGAGATGCTGGCCATGGTCGATGCCGTCGAGGAGCCCGGGGACACCGCGCAGGTGGTCGCCACCGGTCCGGACCGGCGGGCGGGCAGCATCTCGGACAGTCTCGCCACGATGATCCTGAACGCCCGCAGCGAGATCGTGCTGACCACACCCTATTACGTCCCCGACATGGCACTGGACGCGGCCATCCGCTCGGCCGCGCGGCGGGGCGTCGAGGTGACGATGATCCTGCCGGCGCGGAACGATTCTCTGATCGTGGGGGCGACCAGCGAGGGGTTCTATTACAGCCTGCTGGCCGCCGGGGTGCGGATCTACCTGTTCCAGCCCGGGCTGCTGCACTCCAAGATCACCACCGTCGACAACCGCTATGCGATGATCGGCAGCGCCAACCTGGACCGCCGCAGCTTCGAGCTGAATTACGAGGTCAACATGGCCATCTATGACAGCGGCGTGACCGACGAGTTGAACCAGCGTCAGGCCAGCTATGTCGCCCGCTCGGTCGAACTGTCGCTGGAGGATGTGAAGAACTGGAGCCTGTTGCGCCGCATCCGTAACAACCTGCTGGCGCTGGCCTCGCCGCTGCTCTGACGCCCGCGCTTGCCCCCTTGGGCTCTGCGGCTTAATCCTTAACCAGTCATATCAGCCAGATCGGGGTGCGCCATGTCGTCCAACAGCCGCTTTGACAAGTCGAAGCTACCCAGCCGCCATGTCACCGAAGGGCCGGCCCGCGCCCCCCATCGCAGCTATTTCTATGCCATGGGGATCAGCGAGGACGAGATCCATTCGCCATGGGTCGGCGTCGCCACCTGCTGGAACGAGGCCGCGCCCTGCAATATCGCGCTGAACCGTCAGGCACAGTCGGTGAAACAGGGGGTGAAGAAGGGCGGCGGTTGCCCGCGCGAGTTCACCACCATCACCGTCACCGACGGCATCGCCATGGGGCATGAGGGGATGCGGTCAAGCCTCGCCAGCCGCGATGCCATTGCCGATACGGTGGAACTGACCATGCGCGGCCATTGCTATGACGCGCTGGTGGGGCTGGCGGGCTGCGACAAGTCGCTGCCGGGGATGATGATGGCGATGGTGCGGCTGAACGTGCCCTCGGTCTTCATCTACGGCGGCTCGATCCTGCCGGGGAAACTGAACGGCAAGGACGTCGTGGTGCAGGACGTGTTCGAGGCCGTGGGCCAGCACGCCGCCGGCAACATGTCGGACGCGGAACTGGACATTCTCGAGCGCGTTGCCTGCCCCTCGGCCGGGGCCTGTGGCGGGCAGTATACGGCCAATACCATGGCCTGCGTCAGCGAGGCGATCGGGCTGGCGCTGATGAACAGTTCCGGCGCCCCCGCGCCCTATGAAAGCCGCGATCAATACGGGCTGGCCTCGGGCGAAGCCGTGATGAACCTGATCGAGAAGAACATCCGCGCGCGTGACGTGGTGACGCGGAAGGCGCTGGAGAACGCCGCGCGGGTGGTTGCCTGCACCGGCGGCTCCACCAATGGCGGGCTGCATTTGCCGGCCATCGCCCACGAGGCGGGGATCGATTTCGACCTTTTCGATGTCTGCGACATCTTCCGCGAAACGCCCTATTTCGTGAACCTGCGCCCGGGCGGCGACTATGTCGCCAAGGATCTCTTTGAGGTCGGCGGCGTGCCGGTGGTGATGCGCGAATTGCGCAAGGCCGGGCTGATCCACGAGGATTGCATGACCGCCTCGGGCCGGACGATGGGCGAGGAACTGGACCTGATCACCCGCGAGGCCGATGGCAGGGTGATCCACCCGGTCGAGACGCCGATCTCGAGAACCGGGGGCGTGGTCGGGCTGTCGGGCAATCTGGCGCCCGACGGGGCCATCGTGAAGGTCGCCGGCATGTCCGAGGCCGAGCAGGTCTTTACCGGCCCGGCCCGCGTCTTCGAATGCGAGGAAGAGGCCTTCGAGGCGGTGCAGAACCGCGGCTACAAGGAAGGCGAGGTGATCGTCATCCGCAACGAGGGCCCCGCCGGCGGGCCGGGGATGCGCGAGATGCTGTCGACCACGGCGGCGCTGTCGGGGCAGGGGATGGGGAAGAAGGTGGCCTTGATCACCGATGGCCGTTTCTCGGGCGCCACGCGCGGCTTCTGCGTCGGCCATGTCGGCCCGGAATCGGCCCATGGCGGCCCCATTGCGCTGCTGCAGAACGGTGACATGATCACCATCGACGCGGTCAAGGGCGAGATCAGCGTGGCGCTGTCGGACGCGGAACTTGCTGCGCGAAAGGCCGCATGGACCAATGGGCGCAAGACCGATTATGCCTCGGGTGCGCTGTGGAAATATGCCCAGCTGGTTGGTGGGGCACGATATGGTGCGGTGACCCATCCGGGGGCGGCGAAGGAAACCCATGTCTACATGGATCAGTAATCGGCCAGGGCGGGGATGATGCGGTCAAGGCCCTGGTGGTCCCGGCTGGTGCCGGGCGCGGCCCGCCGACCGGTGGCCGCGCTGTCGCGCGTGGCGCTGGATACGCGGCCGGCCCCCGCCGGCACCGATCTGCGCTGGCGGCCGGGTCTGCTGTCGCAAACGCTCACACCGGCCGAGATCAGCGATCCGGCGAGCGGCCAGCGCTTGGGGGATGACGCGGCGCTGTGGCATGACAGCCGCGAGGGCGGGCTGCGCCTGCGTCAGATACCCGGCGCTGAACCTCTGGCCCCCTTCCGGCTGCAGCTTGAGACGGAGGGGTTCCCCGGCAGCTACCTGTCGCTTTCCATCGATCTGCCGCCCGAGGCACAGAGCGACCTGCTGCAGGCCCATATCCTGCGGCTCGAGACCGTGCTGTGGTCGGAACAACCGCTGCGCAGTTTCGGTCGGCTGAATGTCAGGAATGGCCCGAATACCGACAAGATCCTGCGCGACCTGCCCCTGCCGCAGGCCAGAGACAGCGGCCCCACGGTGATCGAATTCGACCTGGCCGCTATGGATATCAACGAGAAGCGGCTGGAGAAGATCTGGCTCGACCTGATCTTCGAACAGCCGCAGGCCAATATGATCGAGATCGGCGAGATGATCCTGTCGCGCCACCTGCGCGCCAGCTTCTAGCACGGGGGCCGGTGCCGGGAGGCGGGAACCGGCCCGCGTCTACCGCGCCTCTTTCTCGTCCTCGTCCATCATGTCGGGCGGGATCTCTCCGGCGAGGAAATTGCCGAATTTCTCCATCCCCGGGATATGCTCGGCCAGCACCCGCAGCACCACCAGCATCGGCACGGCGACGATCATCCCGATCACCGACCAGAGCCAGGCCCAGATGGCGACCGTCAGGAACACGACGACCGTGTTCAGCTGCAGCCTGCGCGAGACGAAATAGGGGGTGATCAACTGCCCCTCGATCGATGTCAGCGCCAGATAGGTGCCCGCCACCAGTACAGGCGTGAGGAGATCGGGAAAGACGAACAGCGCCACCACCCCGGCAAGCGCGGTGCCGCCAATGGCGCCGATATAGGGGATGAAGTTCAGAACGAAGCCGCCCAGGCCAAAGAGCAGCGGGCTGGGCATCCCCCAGATCCACATGGCGATGCCGATGCAGAGGCCAAGCCCGGCATTGATGATGGTGATGGCACCCAGGTAGGTTGAGAGCGAACCCTCGATGGCGCGCAGCGCCTCGTAGGCGCGGCGCTTTTCCGACAGCTTGTCAAAGCTTTGCACGATCTTCAGGTAAAGCAGATCACCCGAGGAGATCATGAAGAACAGAAGGACCAGCGTGAAAATTACCTGGCCAAAGGCCGCCGGCCCCAGAGACAGCGCCTGACCCATGGTCGAGGGGCGGTCGGAGTTGTTGACCTGAACGGTGATGTCGCGGGTTTCCGTCTGCTCGCCATTGGCGGCCTCGGTGGTCGAAGTGGTGACGGTCGTGGTCGCGTTCGGGTCATTGATGACCTGCGTCTGGGCATCCTCGATCGGCGACGCAGGTAGTCCATTGGTCCGCGGCTGGGTCAAATCGGTCGAAACCGCGGTACCCGCTTCGCCCTCCGCCTCGCCTTCGCCCTGAATCGCATCGGTCACCTCGCCGGCATTCGTCGCCTCGTCGATCTGCTCGGCCACTTCCTCGATCTTGCGGAACTGCGAGCGGATTTCCGTCGCGCGCTCCTTCAGGCGCTCGGAAATGGTCGGTGCGTCCTCGACAATCTGGCTGACAGGGCCCGAGGCGAGATAACCCAATCCCACCACCAGCACGATCATGCCCATGGTGATCAGCGTGGCCGAGATGGTCGCACCAATACCGCGACGTTCCAGAAAGCGGCGGATCGGGATGAAGACGAAGAAAAGAAGCAGCGCCAGCGAGACCGGCATCAGGAAGGCCTGCGCATAGGCGACGAACCAGAACAGCACGATCAGGAAGGTGCCGATGACCGCCCAACGGGGGAAGGACCGTTTCGGTTCGGGAGGAGCCGTTACCGCCTTGGTTGCAACTTCGGCGTCGTCCTGCGACGGGGCGGGACGGGGTGTCGGCTCGGTCATGTTCGGCTGCCTTGCGTTCAGGGGGGACTTGGAACGCAAAACGCCGCCCGGAACAGCTCAGTTCCGGACGGCGTCGTTCAGGCGGCTTGATCTTTGTGAAGCCCGGTCAGGCCGCAGGTCAGACCGGGTGATCGCCGGTGGCATCGATGACCCGCGTGGGCAGGCCCATCTCGCCCAGCATTTCAAGGAAGGGCCGCGCCGGCAGGTCCTCGACATTGGCCATCTTCTTCACGTCCCAGGGCCCGCGCGCGATCAGCACGGCAGCGGCCAGCGGCGGCACCCCCGCAGTATAGCTGATCCCTTGGCTGCCGACCTCGTCATAGGCCTGCTTGTGGTCGGCGACGTTGTAGATGAAGACCTCCCCCGGCTTGCCGTTCAGGCTGCCCTTGACCAGATCACCGATGCAGGTCTTGCCGGTGTAATCCTTGGCAAGGCTGGCCGGATCCGGCAGCACGGCCTTGACCAGCTTCAGCGGCACGACCTCCTGCCCCTCGGCGGTCTTGACCGGCTGCTCGCTCAGAAGCCCCAGCGATTGCAGCACGGTGAAGACGTTGATGTAATGCGGACCGAAGCCCATCCAGAAGCGGACATCGCTGTCCTTGTAGCGCGCCGAGAGGCTGTGGACCTCGTCATGGCCCGACAGGTAGGCGGTCTGCTTGCCCACCACCGGCAGATCCCATTCGCGGCCGACCTCGAACATCTTGTTCTCGGTCCATTTGCCACCCTGCCAGGCATAGACGGTGCCGGTGAATTCGCGGAAATTGATCTCGGGGTCGAAATTCGTGGCGAAATAGCGGCCATGCGAACCGGCATTGATGTCGACGATGTCGATGCTGTCGATCTTGTCGAAATACTCGTCCTCGGCCAGGCGGGCATAGGCATTGACCACGCCCGGATCGAAACCCGCACCCAAGACGGCGGTGATGCCGGCCTTCTCGACCGCCTCGCGCCGCTTCCATTCGTAATTGCCATACCAGGGCGGCGTCTCGCAGACCTTGGCCGGGTCCTCGTGGATGGCGGTGTCGATATAGGCGGCACCGGCGGCGATGCAGCCTTCCAGAACGGTCATGTTGATGAAGGCCGAGCCCACGTTGATGACGATCTTGGCATCCAGCTTGCGGATCAGATCGGCCACGGCCTTGCTGTCCATGGCGTCCAGCGCATGGGTCTCGACCGCCACCTGGTGGCCCTTGTCGCGCAGGCTGGCGACGATGGCATCCGCCTTGGACTGCGTTCGGCTGGCGATGTGCAGCGCGCCGAATTCCGCGGCCCATTGCGCCGCCTTGTGCGCCACGACCTGAGCGACGCCGCCGGCGCCAATGATCAGCAAGTTCTTCTTGTCAGCCAATTCTGTCTCCATTCACCGGGTGGCAGAGGTTGGGTCGCCTAGGACAGGCTGCCTTTGTAATCGTCATAGGAAAACCGCCGGACCTCGCGGACCGTTCCATCTTCCTCGCGGATGGCGATGGCGGGCATCGCCACGCCGTTGAACCAGTTCTTCTTGACCATGGTGTAACCGGCCGCATCGGCAATGCTGATCCGGTCGCCGATGGCCAGCGCCTTGTCGAAGCGCGCATCGCCGAAGATATCGCCCGCAAGGCAGGTCTTGCCGGCGATCTGGTAGTCGTGGTCGCCCTGCTGCGGCAGTTTCGCCGTTTCGCGATAGATCAGCAGGTCCAGCATATGCGCCTCGATGCTGCTGTCGACGATGGCCACGTCGCGGCCGTTATGGATGATGTCCAGCACGCTGACTTCCAGACTGGCGCTGCCGGTGATGCTGGCCTCGCCCGGCTCCAGATAGACCTGAACGCCGTGCTTTTCCGAGAAGGCGCGCAGCCGGTCGGCCAGACGGTCCAGCGGATAGGTCTCGCCGGTGAAATGGATGCCGCCGCCAAGGCTGACCCAGTCCAGCCGGTCAAGGAAGCCGCCGAACTCGGCCTCGATCCGGGTCAGTTGCTGGTCGAACAGGTCGAAATCGCGGTTCTCGCAATTGTAATGGATCATCACGCCGCTGATCCGGTCCAGCGCCGCCTCGAGCCGGGGCATGTCCCATTCGCCAAGCCGCGAGAAGGGGCGGGCGGGGTCGGCAAGGTCAAAACCGCTGGTCGAAAAGCGCGGGTTCAGCCGCAGCCCGGCCTGAATGCCCTTGGCCTTTGCCTTGTCGCCGAAACGGTCCAGCTGGCCGAGGCTGTTGAAGATGATCTTGTCGGCATGGCCGATGGCTTCGTCGATCTCGTGATCGGCCCAGGCCACGGAATAGGCATGGGTCTCCTTGCCGAATTCCTCGGCCCCCAGACGCAGCTCGAACAGCGAGGAGGAGGTGGTGCCGTCCATGAAGTCGCGCATGAAGTCGAAGGTCGACCAGGTGGCATAGCATTTCAGCGCCAACAGCGCCTTCGCCCCCGAGCGCTCGCGCAGATAGGCGACCTTTTCCATGTTGGCGCGCAGGCGGGCCTTGTCGATCAGGTAATAGGGGGTCTGCAGATCGGCCATGGCGAAACCTTCGGGTTCAAAACGCGAGACCGGCATATAGGCCCCGCGCGCCCGATTCACAAGGAAGCAGAAGGACCTGCCGCCGCGTCGGCGGCGCGGGCGCGCCCCGATCTCGCGCCGCCCGCGTCACGCGACAGATCAATCGAACCAGGCGCGCTCAGTAGGAGTATTCGTCGTAGATGCGGTTCAGATCGCCCTGCCATTCGCCGTGATATTTCTCCAGCAGCTCATCGGCGGGCACCTTGCCGCTGTCGATGCTTTCCCGCAGCGCGTTGAGGAAATGCGTCTCGTCCGGCACCAGCCCGCCGGCACCGGGACGGGCGCGGGATTTCAGCCCGGCCTCGGCAATGGCCACCACCTCGCGCGCCAGGTCGTGCATCCTGATGCCGTTCACCTCGGCCTGCAGTGCCGATTTGGCGGCACCGCGGCGCAGCCCCTCGCGGGTCTCGTGATCCCAGCCCTTGACCAGGTCCCAGGCCGCATCCAGCGCGCCCTGATCATAGGTCAACCCGACCCAGAAGGCGGGCAGGGCGCAAAGCCGCCGCCAGGGGCCGCCATCGGCGCCGCGCATCTCGATGAACTTCTTCACCCGCGCCTCGGGGAAAACCGTGGTCATGTGATCGGCCCAGTCCGACAGCGTCGGCACCTCGCCCGGCAAGGCGGGCAAGCGGCCGTTCATGAAGTCGCGGAAGCTCTGGCCGAGGGCGTTGATATACTTGCCGTCGCGGTAGACGAAATACATCGGCACATCGAGGACATAGTCGACCCAGGCCTCGTAGCCGAACCCGTCCTCGAAGGCGAAGGGCAGCATGCCGGTGCGGGCATCGTCGAGGTTCTGCCAGATATGGCTGCGCCAGCTTTTCATGCCGTTGGGCTTGTCGTCGAGGAAGGGCGAATTGGCGAAGAGCGCGGTGGCGACGGGCTGCAGCGCCAGCGCCACGCGCAGCTTTTGCACCATGTCGGCCTCGCTGGCGAAGTCGAGGTTCACCTGCACGGTGCAGGTGCGGAACATCATCTGCCGCCCCAGCGTCCCCACCCGGGTCATGTAGTCGTTCATCAGCGCATAGCGCCCCTTGGGCATCATCGGCATCTGGTCCTGACGCCAGATCGGCGCCGCGCCCAAGCCGATGAAGCCCGCGCCCATGTCATCCGCCACCGATTTCACCTCGGCCAGATGCTGGTTCACCTCGTCGCAGGTCTGGTGAATGGTCTCGAGCGGTGCGCCCGACAGTTCCAGCTGGCCGCCGGGCTCGAGGCTGACATTGGCCAGACCCTTCTGCAGCCCGATGATATTGCCCTGCTCCAGCACCGGGTCCCAGTCAAATCGCTCGGCCAGGCCGTTCAGCATCGCCTTGATCGAACAGTCGCCCTCGTAGGGCAAAGGCAGCTTGCCGGCCTTGTCATAGCCGAATTTCTCGTGCTCGGTGCCGATGCGCCAATCCTCGCGGGGCTTTTCGCCACGGGTGATGTAATCGGCCAATTGGTCACGATGCTCGATCGGGCCGCCGCCCTGCTGGGGAATGGACATAAGGTCGCAGCCTTTCTCGGTCTTGGAAGGACACAGGTGGCAACAGCGCCGGGGCGAGTCAAGCGGGGATCAGCGCGGCCTCACCCAAAGGGTGCGCACGGCGGCATCGGGATGGTTCAGCGCCGCCGAGATCTCGCCCATGCGAATCCCAGGCAGCGCGGCGAAGGCATCGGCCAGTCCCGCAGCACCCGCCGCATCCAGCGGGATCAGCAGGGCCTGCGCATCGGTGGATTTCAGCCGCCAGTGTGGACGGCCCTGCAAGGGCAAGAGCCGGATCTCGCTGAGGTCGCGCAGCGCGATCTCGCCACCCAGCAGCCTTGCACCGTAATAGCGGATCGCCCCCTCGTCGATTTCCACAACGCCCGGGCCGCCGATATCGCGGCGGAAGGGCAGGCGACGGATCGCCGCCAGCAGCCAGGCCAGCGACACGAAGCCGCCGCCAAGGCCGATCAGGCCGAAGAACCAGCCACCAAGCGTCAGGAACCAGAGACTGACCAGAAGGGCGCCAATGGCGCTCAGCGGCTCGGACCACCGGCGGAGTATCTGGCGCAACTCGGGCCGGATCATCGGGCGCCCCGGAGGCCGGCGATCTGGGCGCGGGCGATGCTCACCAGCGGGTCAGCGCGTCTTCGTCGCTGTCCTTGGCGGCAACCCAGTCACCGGTGCCATCGGGGCCGATCTCGCGCTTCCAGAAAGGCGCGCGGGATTTCAGCCAATCCATCAGGAATTCTGCCGCCTCGAAGGCGGATTTGCGATGCCGCGCGGCGGTGGCGACCATCATGATCGGCTCGCCCACTTTCAGAGGCCCGTGGCGGTGGATGACCAACCAGCCGTCCAGCCCGAAACGCCGGGCGGCCTCGCTGCCGTAATCCTCCAGCGCGGCTTCGGTCATGCCGGGGTAATGCTCGATCTCTAGCCCCTGCATCTGGCCGCTGTCATCGCGCACGAGGCCGGTGAAGGTGACCACCGCACCCGACCCCGTACCAAAACCCTGCAATTCCGCAGCAAGGTCGAAGGGCTCGGTCTGGACGCGGGCGCTCATCGCTCAGCCCCCGGTCATCGGCGGGAAGAAGGCCACCTCGCGGGCACCGGCCAGCGGGCTGTCGAGGCTGACCAGCTTCTGATCGACGGCACAGCGCACGGTGGCCATGTCGGCAAAGGCGGCGGCGTGCCAATCATCCATCGCGGCAAGTTCGGCGACCAGCTCGCGCACGGTCGCGGCCTCGGTCTCGATCCGCTCGCGCGGCTGGCCGATGCGTTCGCGCAACCAGGCGAAATACAGGACATCAAGCGTCATCGCGCGGCTCCCGCAGGTAGGGCATCGCCTTGACGAAGTAATCCCAGCCTGTCCACGCCGTCAGTGCCGCCGCGATCCAGATCAGCAGCAGGCCGGTCCAGGTGGCCAGATCGGCCCAGCTGTCGAAGAAGGGCAGCCGCGGCTCGCCCACCAGCGGCGGGCGGCCATGCTCGACATAGGCAAGCCCGGTGCCGAGGAACAGGACCGAGATGGCGACCATCTGGAAGGTGGTCTTCCACTTGGCCAGCTTGGTGACCTTCAGCAGCTTCGCGTTCGGTCCCAGGAACTCGCGCAGGCCGGACACGAAGACCTCGCGGAACAGGATCACCGTCGCGGGCAGGATCAGCCATGGGTTCATGCCGGAATAGCCGGTGATGACGACGATGGCGATGACCACCATGGCCTTGTCGGCAATCGGGTCCATCGCCGCGCCGAAGCGGCTTTCCTGACCCCAGGCGCGGGCCAGGTAGCCATCGAACCAGTCGGTGATCGCCGCCAGCATGAACAGCGCCAGCGCCGCCAGATCGGCCCATGGCCGCTGGAAATAGAGGAACATGATCGGGACACCCGGCGCAGCCAGAAGTCTCAGGACGGTCAGAAGGTTGGGCAGGTTCCAGCGCATGGCCGCAAGCTAGTCGCTGTGGCGGCGCTTTGGAAGGGGCGGGCGGTCGCATTTCTGTGCGCCGCCCGCCGCAAGGTCTGAACCTGCGGCTCAGCCCTCGGCCAGTTCCTCGGGGAACAGCTCGAAGGCGCGGCCGGCGATGGTCAGGCGCAGGGCCTTGATATGGGTGTCGCTGGTATTGCGCGACAGCCGTCCGGTGACCGAGACCGCATCGCCCGGCGCCGCCAGGCGCTCGGTCAACCCGGCGCTCAGCATCCGGTCGCGGCTGACCAGTTCGATGGTCCAGTTCAGCCCGTCGCGGGCGCGAACCTGCAGGCTGGGATTGCGGCCCGAGAGGGCCAGATCGGTGATGGTGGCGTCCAGGCTGGTCAGTTCGTCCTCGAATCCCGACCAGTCACCAGCACCAGTATCCGCCGGGGCATGAAGCGGATGACGACGTCGGCCGGGCAGGGGGCAATAAAGCATGATCGCGTCCTTTGGCTGAATCGGTTGGTGAAGCCGCAATCATAGCGTGCCGAACCGCGAGTCCGGGGGTAAGGACTTACCTGACTCCGCCAATCGGCGGATTTAGGGCAAATGAGCAAATGTCAGGCGTGGAAATGGTCATAGATCGACTGCGCCATGGTCGCGCTGATCCCGTCCACTGCCTGCAGATCGGCCACCCCCGCGCGGCTGACGGCCTTGGCGCTGCCGAAATGCGCCAGCAGGGCGCGCTTGCGCGCCGCGCCGACGCCCGGCACCTCGTCCAGCGGGTTGGCCAGCGCCTGCTTGGTGCGGCGCGCGCGGTGGGTGCCGATGGCCCAACGATGCGCCTCGTCCCGCAGGCGCTGGATGAAATAGAGCACCGGGTCGTTCATCCTCAGCGCCATGGGCCGCGCGCCGGGGCGGTGGAATTCTTCCTTGCCGTGGTCGCGGTCGACGCCCTTGGCGACGCCGATGATGGGAATGTCCTCGACGCCGAGATCGGCCAGAATGCCTTCGACCGCCGAAACCTGCCCGGCGCCGCCATCGATCAGCAACAGATCGGGCCAGGCCTCGGTGTTGCGGTCGGGGTCTTCCTTCAGCAGACGGGTGAAGCGGCGGGTCAGCACCTCGCGCATCATGCCGAAATCGTCGCCCGGGGTGATCTCGGTGCCCTTGATGTTGAACTTGCGATACTGGTTCTTCATCCAGCCCTCGGGACCGGCGACGATCATGCCGCCCACCGCCGCCGCGCCTTGGATATGGCTGTTGTCATAGACCTCGATCCGCCGGGGCGGGCTGGGCAGGTCAAAGGCCTCGGCCAGACCTTCCAGCAGGCGCAGCTGCGTCGCGCTTTCCGACATGCGGCGGGCGAGGCTTTCGCGGGCATTTCGCAGCGCGTTGGCGACCAGTTCGGATTTCTCGCCCCGCTGCGGCACGGCCAGCTCGATCTTGCGCCCGGCGCGTTCCGACAGCACCTCGGCGGTCAGTTCGGGGTCTTCCGGCGCGTCCGACAGCAGCACCAGCCGGGGTGGGGGCTTGCCGTCATAGAATTGCAGCAGGAAGGCCTGCATCACCTCGTCGGTCCGCTCGGCCCCGCCGAGCCGGGGATAGAAGTCGCGGTTGCCCCAGCTTTGATGGCCGCGGATGAAGAAGACCTGCACGCAGGCCTGCCCGCTTTCCATGTGCAGCGCGATGACATCTGCCTCGGCCACGCCCTTGGGGTTGATGGCCTGCACCGATTGCACCGCCGTCAGTGCCTTGATCCGGTCGCGCAGCGCGGCGGCGCGTTCATATTCCATCGCTTCGGCGGCAGTCGCCATGTCCTTCGCCAGCTGGGCCTGAATGGCCGTGGTCTTGCCCTGCAGGAAGCGTTCGGCATCACTCACCAGCCCGAGATAGTCCGTTTCCGAGATCCGCCCGGTGCAGGGGGCACTGCAACGCTTGATCTGGAACAGCAGGCAGGGGCGGGTGCGGCTGTCGAAGGTGCTGTCGGAACAGTTGCGCAGCAGGAACACCCGCTGCAACTGGTTCAGCGTCCGGTTTACCGCGCCGGCGCTGGCGAAGGGGCCGTAATAATCGCCCTTCTCGGACTTGGCGCCGCGATGCTTCTTGATCTGCGGGAAGGGGTGGGACTTGGCGACGAGGATATTCGGGAAGGACTTGTCGTCACGCAGCAGCACGTTGTAGCGCGGCTTCAGCTGCTTGATGAGGTTCTGTTCCAGCAGCAGCGCCTCGGTCTCGGTGCGCGTGGTCAGGAACATCATCGAGGCGGTTTCGCGGATCATCCGCGCGATGCGGCCGGAATGGCCGGTGGGCCGGGCGTAGTTCGACACGCGCGCCTTCAGGTCACGGGCCTTGCCGACATAGAGAACCGCCCCCTGCGCATCCAGCATCCGGTAGACCCCGGGGCTGGAATCAAGATTGCGCAGGTAATTCTGGATCACGGCGGGGCCGGTAGGGGCGGGCGTCTGGGTCATGCACTCTATCAGATGATTCTCGGCCTTGGCTGCAAGTTCTGAGGCCCGGCTTCAAGGATAATTCTGTCCACGCTTTCTGTGGATAAGTTTGTGGGCAAAAGCCGCGGCACCGGTGAATTGCCAGCGTTTGCTGGCCGGAAGCTGGATTGCCTAAACTTTAAGCAGTAATTTAATCTCTTGTTTTGTCATGATATTTTATGTGATCGCGGCAAGGGACTGAATCTTCTCGCAGAATCGTGACGCCTCCGTGACGGGTGTGCGAGGGGTGGACAAGTCCCGCGAGTCGGGCCGGATCGGCCCTATTAAAGCCCTGTTAAGAATTGAGGATATCCGGGGTTTTCCAGCCCAGATGCTGGCCGCCATCGACGCAGATCAGCTGTCCGGTGACGGCTTTCGCGTCCAGCAGATAGCCCAGTGCGGCGGTGATGTCGCCGGCATCCGCCCCGCGCTGAAGGACGGTGGCGGCGCGCTGGCGGTCGAAATGATCCTGGCTCTGGCGGGCGCCGATCATGGTCGGGCCCGGACCGATGGCATTCACGCGGATCGCCGGGGCAAGGGCCTGTGCGGTCGTGCGGGTCAGCGCCCAGAGCCCGGCCTTGGCCAGCGAATAGGTCATGAATTCCGGCGTCGGTTTCAGCACCCGCTGGTCGACCATGTTGACGATCAGCCCTGTCGCGACGGGCTCTCCCTCGGCATCGCCCGCTGGGGCCGCCTGGGCCGCGAAGGCCTGGATCAGCTGGAAGGGCGCGCGCAGGTTCGAGCCGATGTTGCGGTCCCAGCTGTCCATCGTGGCGCTGCGGATATTGTCATAGTCGAAGATCGAGGCATTGTTCACCAGCACCGACAGCTGGCCAAGCTCCGCCGTCACCGCCGGGACCAGCGCTGCGGTTGCGTCTTCGTCCAGCAGATCGGCTTGGAACACCTCGGCGCGCACGCCAAGGGCGCGGGCGGTCGCCGCCGTCGCCTCGGCCTCGTCGCGCGAGCGGTCGTAATGGATGGCGACATCGAAGCCGCGCCCGGCCAGGTAAAGCGCCATCGCCCGCCCCAGCCGGCGGGCCGCGCCGGTGACCAGCGCCGCGCCACTCACAGCAGGATGCCCACGTAGAGCGCGTAGCCGGCCAGCAGGCCAAGCCCGACGCGCTTGCCCATGCGCACGCTGCGGAAGAGGAAGGGCCAGAGCAGCGCCGAGGCCGCCAGCATCACCCAGAGGTCCAGTTGCAGCATCTGCGGCGGGATCGGCAGCGGCTTGATCAGCGCGGTGATGCCGAGGATGGCGAGGATGTTGAACAGGTTCGAGCCGACGACATTGCCAAGCGCCATGTCGGCCCGCCCGGCGCGCGCCGAGGCGATCGAGGCCGCCAGTTCGGGCAGCGAGGTGCCGACCGCCACCAGCGTCAGCCCGATGACCGCCTCGCTGATGCCGAAGCTGCGGGCAATATCGGTCGCGCCGGTAACCAGCAGCTGCGCCCCCACGGGCAGCGCCACCAGCCCGATGGCCAGCCACAGCGCGATCTTGCCGCCGCTGGCCGAGGCATCCGCCCCCTCCAGATCGCCCTCGCCCCCGGCCCCTGCGGTCGACAGCTGCCGCCACAGGACCAGCCCCAGCATCGCCAGCAGCAACAGCCCGTCGATGCGTCCGATCGGCCCCGAGACCGCCATGACGATCAGCACGACCGAGGCCGCCATCATCATCACCCAGCTTTCATTCAGGTCCAGCCCCTTGGTCGGAATTCCGGTCAGCGCGGCGCAGGCGCCAAGGATGACAAGGACATTGGCGATGTTCGAGCCGACGACATTGCCCATGGCGATATCGGTCGAGCCCTTCAGCGCCGCCGAGACCGAGACCAGCATCTCGGGCGCCGAGGTACCGAAGGCCACCACGGTCAGCCCGACCACGGTAGGGGTGACGCCAAGGCGCAGGGACAGGTTCACCGCCCCCTTGACCAGGTTGTCGCCACCCAGGACCAGCAGAACAAGGCCGGCAAGGACCAGCAGGCTATCAACGATCACGGCGCGAGATCCCCAGAAATTTCAACAGAAAACGGCGAAAACCCGGACCGGCCAGAAAGGCGATCAGGATCATGACGAGCAGGAAGGTCAGGACGATCTTGACCATCAGCGGCTGATCCCGAAGCGGGCAAAGGCCGCGCGCTCATCCGCGGCACCCATCAGAGCCTCGGCCGAAAGGCCGAAGCGACGATACCAGGGCTGGCGGATGCCGTAGCGTTCAAAGCGGACATCGCCGAACAGCTCGCGCATCTTCGGCTCCAGGTGGGCGATGCCATCGGCGAGGCCCAGATCGACCGCGCGGCGGCCGGTCCAGAAGGCGCCGGTGAAGAGGTCGGGATCATCGGCCAGCTTCTCGCCACGCCGCGCAAGGACGTGGTCGCGGAAGGTCTCGTGGATGGTGTCCAGAATGCCGTCCAGCCGTTCGACATCCTCGGGCTTCTCGGGCCGGAACGGGTCGAGCTGCGATTTCGAGCGTCCGGCGGTATGGACGCGCCGCTCGATCCCCCAGCGCTCGATCAGGTCGGTAAAGCCGAACCCCGCCGAGATCACCCCGATCGAGCCGAGGATCGAGCTGTCATCGGCCCAGATCCGGTCAGCGGCGCAGGCCAGCCAATAGCCGCCCGAGGCCGCCACATCCTCGACAAAAGCATGGACCGGGACCTTGTGCTGCTCCGACAGCCGGCGGATGCGCGCGCCGATCAGCGAGGATTGCACCGGCGAACCGCCGGGCGAGTTGATGACCAGCGCCACGGCCAGCGGTTTCCGGCGGGTAAAGGCGCGATCCAGCAGCGGCTGCAGCCCGGCATCGGAGAGGCCGGCGGCACCGGGACGGGAGGCGGCGCCGATCAGGCCCTGCAGGCGGATGACGGCGACGCTCGGCTTGCGGTTAAGGAATGGGATTTTCATCCAACCCACATAAGCGGCGGGGCGGCCCCGGGCAAGCGCGTCGGGATGCCTTGGGTCAGGGGATGGCGCGGATGGTGTCGCCCGGCAGGAAGGTCGGCGTCAGCGCGACGACCCGGTCGGGCGGGGTGGCGTCCTTGCCGGCGATGATCCGTGCGGCGCGGCGGCCGATATCATGGCGGCGGGCATCGGTGGTGCTGAGCCGCACCGGCAGCCCGTCCAGCAGGTCGACCCCATTGAAGCCGGCCAGCCCGATCCGGCCCGGGATGTCATAGCCCTGATCGAGGCAGTAAAGCAGCCCGCCCGCCCCGATCATGTCATTCGAGTAATAGAGGAAATCCAGATCCGGCGCGCGGGCCAGAATCCGCTCGGTCAGTTCGCGGCCCTTCAGCAACGAGGAGCCGCCCTGGTAATATTCCCGCGCCTCCAGCTGCACGCCCTTCTCGGCCAGCCCCTCCTCGAAGCCCACCAGCCGTTTCCGGGCGCGGTGATCCTCGGGCATGTGGGTGCCGACAAAGCCGATGCGGCGATAGCCGGCGGCAAGGATATGGTCGGCCATCTCGCGCCCGGCGCGGTGATGCGAGATGCCGACCAGCGTGTCGATGCCCTGACCGTCAGTATCCATGATCTCGACGATGGGGATGCCGGAATTCGACAGCATGGCGGTCGCGGCCTTGCTGTGCTCGAGCCCGGCGAGGATCACCCCCGAGGGCCGCCAGGACAGCATGTCGTAAAGCACCATCTCTTCGCGCGCGGGGGAATAGTTGCTGACCCCAATCACCGGCTGCAGCCCGGTATCGTCCAGTTCCGCCGAGATCCCGCCCAGCACATCGGGAAAGACCAGGTTCGACAGCGACGGAATGACCACCGCGACGAGGTTCACCCGCTGGCTGGCCAGCCCGCCGGCGATCTTGTTGGGGACATAGCCAAGCGTCTTCGCGGCAGTCAGCACCTTCTCGCGCGTCGCCGCCGAGACATCGCCCCGGTTGCGCAGCACCCGGCTGACCGTCATCTCACTGACGCCCGAGGCTTCGGACACGTCCCGAAGCGTCAATGGCCGGCGCGGTTTCTGCGGTGTCATGGCAATCCGATGGGCAATATATACCTTATTAACAAACAGTGTTAGCGCATGACCCCGGCACGGGCAAGCTTGCCAATGTCGCAGTTTCCCGGCACAAGATGCCGCAGCGGCCCCGTGGCTCAACTGGATAGAGCAGCCCCCTCCTAAGGGGCAGGTTGCAGGTTCAAATCCTGCCGGGGTCACCAAGAAAATCAAGTACTTAGGTTGATATAAAACACTTGAATTGTCCGTCCCGGAACGAAACCCCGGGTGCAGTTTCTGGGTACAACGAATAATTTGGCTTGCGATTGGCCCATACTGGGGGAACAGGATGCCCATCCCGACGGCGAATTTTTTGCTCATGTCTTGAAATTGTGCTGGTCGATTTCGCCTTACGGGTAAAACGCCAATATTGCCCTCTGCGAACCTCATGGAGAGCAGATGCCCAAGTCGACCACCACGCCGATCAATCAGCACCGGTTTCGATCACTTCTTAATCGCCTGCGGCAGATGACGGCAAGCCAGATTGAGGATCTCTTGTCTGCTGCGACCGCGATCCGACGCACCCGTGCTTCCCTTGCAGAAATTGAAGCACGAACAGAGTGGGATCATCAATGTCCCCATTGTGACTGCTCTCGACGACAGAAGTGGGGCCAGACACGGACCGGGGTGCAACGATATCGCTGTACGGATTGGCTGCGCAGCTATTCGGGGCTGACCGGGTCGGTCATCTGTGGTTTTTATCAGCATGATCTTTTTCCGGCGGCGAGGTCACGTCCGTCAAGCTGGTGTAAATTCCCTGATAGCCTGAGGGCATGATCAGGCCGCTTTTGTGGTTATGCTGAGAAAGGGGTCGATTACCGACATAGCGCTGCGTGAGCACACCGCGTATGGAAGCACATCGATGGCGCCGGATGTCCCATGGGCGATCTGGCCAGAGCGGCCCTGACCCTCCACCGTCGATCATCCCCCGTGACGCGGGCGCGCTTGCGCTGTGCTGTTCCGCTTCGCCACCGCGCCATGTAGCCTCGCCAGCCGGGGCCTGTCCGCCAGCGCGACGGGATCGTCGCCGAAGAACTCGGTCAGCATATAGGCATAGAGGTCCAGCGCGCTGATCCCCCCGGCCAGAAAGAACGGCCTGCCGGCGATGGCGCGGTCGAGCAGCGTGAACTGGTCGAGCAGCCGCTTGCGGGCATTGTCGACCAGGGCCGGATGGGCTCCCGGGTCGTCCAGGAACCGCTCGGGGTGGTTGAGTTGGACGAAGGTCATGTAGGGGCTTGCGGCCATGTAGATGAGCCAGCGCAGGAACGTCGCCCTGTCGGGGTGGTCGGGTCCGAGAACCAGCGGCGTGTCCGGGTGGCGTTCGCCCAGGGCGATGATGATCGCGGCGGTCTCGCCGATCACCTCGCCTGACGGGAATGCGAGGGCGGGGACCTGCCCGGTCGGGTTCACCGCCAGATAGGCCGGCGACCGGTGCGCGCCGGCAGCCATGTCGATGGCGACGCGCTCATAGGGGATCTGCATCTCTTCGAGCAGAAGCTCGATCACCATTGCCCCGGACATCCTCTCCCAGAAGAGGCGGTAACGACCTGTTTCGACCTGCGCCAATCCATACCTCCATTTTGCCGCTTCCCACGATGCCGGACGGCCAGCGGGGAGGCGCCGATCTCTGTACGGGTCGGAAGATCCCGCAGAGGGCGCGATCTTCCGTTCGGACCCCGACAAGCCGACCGATCCGCCGGTCATCCAAGACAGTATCAGCCCTTCGCCGTAAGCGGATCGATCACCTGCGGGACCTCCGTGACCGCGGCGACCGGGATGCCCGACAGCTCCGCATGCTTTCGGATCGTTGCCTCGCTGTCGGCCAGGTAGATGCAGAAGGTCTTGTCGCGGGCCACGTAGCTTTGGACCCACTGGATGCCCGTGCCGATCTGATCCAGCGCCTGTTTTGACGCGCGGGCGGCGGCGCAAAGCTCGGCAGCCGGCATCTGGCCGATCGCCGGAATGTCGCGCTCGATCATGAAGCGTTTCAACTGTGTCATCTGAGGGTCCTTTCTCATGCAGGACTACTGGCAGCGCGTCGGCCTTCCGCTGTTGACGAAACTCTGGTCGCCAGCAAGGCACGCGCGGCAAGTGTATGAAGCTGGATCTGTTGCGAAGCAGGATGGCTCCGAACGATCTTGCCACCTAAAACAGCTCGGCTGGAGGCCATGGGCTGGGACATGCCCAACCGCGTCACCACCATTCAAGCATCCCGAGCCAAACCCTTACTATTCCTCGCCCACCGACGCGGTGAAGGCCAAGACGGCGTCAACGAAGCCTTCGCGATCCTGAACGGGACCACCGTGATTCGTGCCCTCGAGGACAGAGCCAGTTGCATTCGGCTGACAGCGCACCACCTCGTCGGCCATCATCGCGTCCAGCACATAGGCATCACTGCCCTGTATCACCAATGTGGGAACCTCGATCTTTGTCAGCCCGTCACAGTCGATAGGCTCGGCTGATGCGACGGCCTCGAGAAAGGGAGGAAGGGTACGCGCATTGTCATCCCACATCTGCTGGGCGAGGTCTGAATGCGTTTCTGCCTCGCCGGTCGCAAGCTGAAAGACAGCTTCGATCAGCCGTCGAACGGCATCCTTTTCCTCGCCCGCCTGTAGTGCCTCGGCCATTGGGCCGAACGAGGCGAATTTCTGGGCGATCGCGGCACGTTCACCAGAAAGCCCGGCATGCAGGGATGCAACCGTGGGTTCGAAATGTGTGATCGAGCGAAACTTCTCGGGATAGCGCATGGCCGCCAGAAGCCCGACAAATCCGCCATAGGACCAGGTCACCAGATGCACGGGGCCGGCATCCAGCGCATCGATCACAGCCGCAAGATCTTCTGCATGGGTTGCCACACTGAAGTTCCCGGCGTCATCAGGCCATTCGGCGGGGCCGAAATAGCGCTGATCATAGGCCACGAAACGGTAGTCTTCGGCGACGCGGTCGCGAATGCCGCCCCAGACGCGATGGTCGGACACCGCCCCATGCAGGAAAAGCACCACAGAACCGCTGCCGGCATCCTGATAGGTCAGGGTTGCATCGCCTACGGCGACTTCGCCACCACGAGCGGGAAAGGTAGTCGGCAGAAACAACAAGGCGGCGGCAAGGCAGGCGCGGATGTAGGCCGGGATGAAGTCATGAGGTCTCATCTTCAGCTCCTTTTTCTGTTCTACGATGCGAAAAAGCAGGCCCGAATCCCTCCTGAATGTCCTGACCATCATCTGAATTCTTTCTGAATCGACGCTGGGGCGTTAACATGGACGGGTCTGGAGTGTGTCATGGAGCTTGGTAATCACAGGTTTGATCCCCAGAGTGGTGATCTTTTCACAATCGACGGACAGCCCGTCCCGTTGAAGCGTCAGGCGCGCGCGCTGATGCAGGTGCTTGCTGCCGCAGGCGGTCGGGTCGTTTCCAAGGATACGCTCATGGACGCTGTCTGGCCCGATGTGACCGTCAGCGAGGATTCGCTCTATCAGGCGGTCGCCGAAGCAAGGCGGGCGCTTGGCGCACACGGTTCCCAGATCATTAGATCGGTGCCACGCCAAGGCTATCTCATGGACGCGGCTGGTGCTGCAAGCAGGAGGGTCGGACGATGGCCAGTCATGGCCGGGTTCGCGCTCGCCGCCATGCTCGCAGGTGCCACCATCTGGACGCAAAGGCAGGTTTCGTCCGGCGACGCCCGGCATCCCGTGATCGCCGTCCTGCCCTTCGAGGCGGTAGCAGGCGATGGCATATGGCAACGCCGTGGTCTGGGTCTGTCCGCTGAAATCGCCACCGAGCTGGCGCGCAACGACTGGCTTGATGTCATTGCGCCTGAAGCCGCCGAGACGCTGGCAGGCTCGTCGCTGCAACCTGCCGCCGAGAAGCTCAATGCAAGGTTCCTGGTGGGTGGGACGCTGGCCGCAGAAAACGGCCTGCTCCGCGTGTCGGCGCGCATGATGGATCGCGAGACGGGAAAGCTGATCTGGTCAGATCGCTGGAATCGCAACGAGGCGGGCTTCCTGGATCTCGAAGCGGATGTTCTCGACCGCATCGCAGGGCCTCTCGGCGGTGCGCTGACCGGCGTGATCGCCCAAGCCGAACTCGCCAACTCGCAAGCAAGGCCTCCAGCCTCGCTTGATGCATACGACCACTTTCTGCTGGGGCTCGCGGCGAAACATCACTGGAACCGGGAGGGGTTCATTCTTGCGGTGACCCATTTCAGGCGTGCCATCGAGCTTGATCCTGACTATGCGAAGGCATGGTCGTTTCTGTCGCTCAATCTCAGCTTCCTCGCGCTGGAATCGGACAGTCAGGACGAACGCGAACGGTTCTGGCGCGAGGCCCGGGCTGCCGCGGAGCGCGCCTATGCCCTTGATCCGGATGATCCGGAGGTCTTGTGGCGTATGGCGCGAGAGCGGGGCGCGCAGGGCGACCTTGAACATGCCGCGAGAATGCTGCGCCGATCGGTGAAGCTGGCACCGGGCAATGCCGATGTCCTGATGGTCGCCGCGTGGACCAGCCATTATGCCGGCGTGCGCGGGGAAGAACCCTTGCTTTGGGCGCGCCGGGCTCATGAACTGACGCCGATCCGGCCGGCAAAATACAGGATCAGCCTCGGGCTCGCGGCTTTCTCGGCGAAGGACTACCAGCTGTCCGTGACGACCCTGCGGAACGCACCGAAATCGCCTGAGGTCCTTGCCCATTTGGCCGCGGCAGAGGCGCTTCTCGGCAATGTCTCGGCCGCCCGCGAATTGGCGCGGCAGCTTCAGGAAATTCGTCCTGATTTCGTGGTCGACGACATGTTCGGGCCGGTCGGGCTGGCCGGGTTCGGCGATGTCCTGACGGACCTGCGGCAAGGTGCTGCCTTGGCC
This sequence comes from Paracoccus zhejiangensis, assembly GCF_002847445.1. Classification (NCBI taxonomy): domain Bacteria; kingdom Pseudomonadati; phylum Pseudomonadota; class Alphaproteobacteria; order Rhodobacterales; family Paracoccaceae; genus Paracoccus; species Paracoccus zhejiangensis. The sequence goes on from NZ_CP025430.1 coordinate 137,690, forward strand.
GGCCTTCCCGTCAGTCGATCGTAACGCCTTTGATGCTGCCGAACTATGTGCGCCGATGAGATGCATTGGCGGCGATGCACACTATCGACACTGCGCCGACCACCTCGCCTATACCCCGATGCCGATGGTCATCCGGATAAGGCCAGACTCGATCGAAACAGGTGCAGAACCTGAAGTCATCACATAGCCAGCCAAGACGTGCAGCGCCAGCAATACCTCCCGTGGCACATGGCTTACAATGCCCGCGTGGCTAACGGGCGGTTACAACAAGGACGGCAAAGCGCCGGGGGAGTCCGCGCAAAGCCCGAAAAGCGGACCAACACGACCTCGCGACATTAGTTTTTTTGAGGAGGGATCTGCGTTTTTGTTGTTCGAATACATCATTGCCGCGCTGCTGCTGCCTGCATGACAGCTGCGCAGTAAGGTACGCCCAACGGCTGTTTGCCGTCCGCTCCGGGCAAGTGTCCGTCGCTGCCGGCGGAGTGGGGGTGTTTCCACGGATAGGACTGCACCCTGCCGCTGCTCATGGCCGCTCAGAACGGTCTTGTCGAAAGCATCGCTGCACTGATCTTGGGGGCACCGACGTCAATCAGCAGCGCTCTTAAGCCAGCATCGACTGCTGGGCAAAGATCCCCGCCATCGCGCCCTGCGCCGAGGCCGTGGTGACCGAGGGCATCATGGGGTTGGCAAGATCGCCGGCGGCATAGATGCCAGGCAGGCTGGTTTCGCGGCGCTCGTCGACCTTGAGGGCCATGCCGAGGGGCGTATCGACCATGGCGAGGCCCAGGGATTCATGCAGGCTTGCGGACGGCCTGTTGCGCGGATGCGCGAAGAGGATGTCGACCGCGACCGTTGGGCCGGTCTCGAGTTTGACGGCGGCACTGTGGCCCCGGTCATGGGTGACCTCGGTGATCCGGCCTTCGACGACGGGGATGTTGCGACCTGCCAGATCGGCCCGGATCGGGGGCGGAATGTCGTGACCGCTGGCGAACACTGTCAGCCTGTCGGTCCAGTCGAGGAACAGTCTGGCCTGGTTGAACGACTGCGGACCCGACCAGATCAGGCCCCAATGCTGGCCGGCGACTTCGAAGCCGTCGCAATAGGGGCAAGGGACGATGGCGGTGTCCCAGCATTCGGCAAAGCCTGGAACCTCGGGCAGCTGGTCGACGACGCCATAGCTGAGGATCAGGCGACGCGCGGCAAGGCTTTCGCCATCGCCTGTGAGGACCGAGAAATCGTCGATGGCGCCGGAGACGCTCTCGGCTCGGGCATTGACCAGCCTGATCGTGGGATAGCGCGAAAGCTGCCGCCGGGCCTCGGCCAGAATGTCCAGCGGCGGTTTGTGATCGTGGCCAAGCAGACCATGCGAATGGCCGGCGAAGCGGTTGCGCGGCAGGCCGGTATCCAGAACGGTGACCTTGCGGCGGGCGCGGCCCAGTTGCAGGGCGGCGGCGAGACCGGCAAAGCTGCCGCCGATGATGATGACGTCATCCATGGTGATGGGCTCCGGGTTAAAAGGGACGGGAAGGCGCAGACCAAAGCGGCCTGCGCTGGGTGTGGCGATGCTTGTGTCCGCTGCTCATGCTACTGCTTCTCTTGCGGCGACGAGGTTTCCGAAGGCTGGTTCTCAACCGGATCGCGGGTCTCGGCTGAAGTCGCCGTCGGCATTGGCGCCGCCCCTTTTGGACCAGCACCAGCGGACAAACTCAGCACGTTCTTGGTGGCCGCTTCCAGGAACCCTTTCGACAGCTCCTCGTCGTTGACGGCGCGCGACAGGACCATTGCGCCGACCATTGACGACAGCATCGCCATGGCCTTCTCGCCGGGCTCGGTGCCCTTGGCTTCACCAACCCAATGGCCCAGCAACGCGAGGTAGTTCTTGATCCCGGCTTCAAATGACGCCTTTACATCGGCGTTCTGCCTGGCGGCGTCCGAACCGAGCAAGGCGACCGGGCAGCCCTCCATCCGCTCTTCGCGATGTGCAGTGCTGAGATAGAGGCCGACTGCCGCACCAAGGGGATCGTCGGGATTTGCCGCGCCAGCGCCCGAAAAGCGTTCAAAGGCATTGGCCATCGCCCGCCGCGACGCCTGCGCGGCCAAGTCGTTCTTCGAGGCAAACTGCTTGTAGAACCCGCCCTGGGTCAGCCCGGCCCCCTTCATCAGATCCTTGAGGCCAATGCCGTCAAAGCCATGCTCGCGAAACAGGCGGCTTGCCACATTGATGACGGTCTGGCGGTTTTCCTCGGCCTGAACGCGACTGACGCGCATCCTCGATCTCCTAATTTAGATTGCGTTCGTAATCCATATATCATATAGATGGTGAATGCAATCTAATTCAGCCAAGGGGGCGGCCATGAAGAAGAGATCGATTCTCGTGCTTGGGGGCGTTTTGGTCGCGGTATCGGGGGTGGCTGCCTTGGCCACATTTGCCATTCCCACGCGGGACGCCCCGGCGATGAACGACCCGAGGCTGGAGGCGCCGCTGGTCAGGCTGATGACGGTCGCGCCGGTATCCGGCTCCACGCGCAGCTTCACCGGCATCATCGGCGCAAGGGTCGAGAGCAATCTGGGCTTTCGCGTTCCCGGCAAGATCGTGGAACGGCTCGTCGATATCGGCCAGCAGGTCAGGGCCGGTCAGCCGCTGATGCGGATCGACGATACCGATCTTCGTCTGGCGCTTACGGCGAAGCGCAATGCCGTCGCCGCCGCGCAGGCGATTGTAGTTCAGACGGCGGCGGATGAACGGCGCTATGCCAGCTTGCGCGACGACGGATGTCCGCGGGCTCCAGCCTGTACACTGTGATTGTCGGCCGATGACCCAACAAAGTCGTAGCCCTGCACTGGGTCCTGAGCAGCGCACCGAACTGAGACGCACCCATGTTGCCCGGTCTCTGTCGACCTGGAGGTATGGCTGGCCGCTCAACTCGCCAAAAGTTCGGGCAAAGCCCCGCTTGCAAGCACTATTCGGTGCGCCCTGACCCGGATGGACCGCCTGCGCCGCGATCTCGATCACGATATCCTGGAGTTGGAGACAGTGTTTCCGAACGCGGCAAGTGCGCGATCGCACCCAGTCGCTGGTACCAACTCTTCGTCGACACCGAGGCGGACGGCAAAGGCGCCGCCATCGACGACAAGCTCATGACCAGCTTCGAGGCAGCCATCGCAATCCTCGCCAGCATTCTATGTTGGACCCGATTGACGCCCCCCTACCGCAGGGCGTAGTCGATCACCGATCCGTCCTCGGCGGCGAAGCGGACATGGACCAGCTTGCCACCCGCATACCACAGGTCCCGGTTCAACCCGCCGGAGACGGCGTAATGGGTGGCCTGCACCGGGCCGGCGCCGGTCTGGACGCTTTCGGTGCCGAGATTGCGGACCTGGATGGCGTCGGTGCTGCCGTCGATGGTGTTCAGGACCTGCCTTGCGCCCACCAGATCGGCGGCCCAGAGGCTGGCCGGGATCAGCGAGGTTGCGCCCACGGAAATGTCATGCGGCGTGCCGTTGTCATCGGTCCTGGAACTCAGCGCGGCCAGTTTGCCGCCCTTCCAGGTCTCGGTGCTCTGCTGGTTGAACGTATAGACGCTGACGCCGACCACCGGCACCTTGACCTTCACCTCGGTGCGCAGATCGACGGTCAGGTTGGCGCTGTTGCCACGAAAGGTCAGGACATAGTCGCCGATATCCTTGCCCTTGCGGATCACGTCGAAGCTGAGCCGACCCGAGGCCGGGATACTGTCAGCAGGCGAGGCACTGGCGGCCAGCGAGGTCGCCGCAAGGCCAATCGTGACGGCGGCAAGAAGAGCTGCGGTTTGGATGCGTTTCATGATGGGATTTCCTTTCGTCAGATCAGGCCCATGCCGATGAACAGGTTGCGATTTGCGTCGGCGATGGCGCGGCGGCCATGCATGATGCGGGTATTGTCGAGGATGGCGATGTCGCCATCCTGCCAGTTGATCTCGTGGGTGACGCTTTCGGCGATGGCGCGGATCTCCTCGACCTCGTCCGGGGTCACCTCCGAGCCATCGGCCAGGTGATAGCGCGGCGGCTCGTAATTATGTGACGGCCCCAACACGGCATTGGCAAAGCCGAGCGACTGTTCACCGAAGACCGAGGGGCGCACCGGGTCCAGCGTCAGCCGATAGGTCAGCGAGCCATCCGGATGCAGGTCGAAGCCCTGTCCCGGCACGGCCTGCTGGAAGTCCAGCACATGCTGCATCGTCACCTCTTCGGGACGCGAGATGGCGGGGTGCTCATTGGCCAGGTAACGCTTCCACAGCAGTTCCGGCAGCGTGCGCTCGACCGTCATCTTCTGCGACCAGCGAGCCTTGCGCGCCGGATCGAAGCGGTCCCAGACCTGCACGCCGTCGCAGATCGTGGTCTGAGAGCCCTCGAAGGCCGCGCGCTCGGCATAGAAGGCGACGATATCGGGGCAGCGCGGGGTATTGCCGTTCTCGATATGCAGCCCGATCGGGCCAAGCCCGGCATCGACCATCTGGGTTTTCTCGGTGCTGTGGGCGCGCGCGGGGTCAAATGTCACGCGACGGCACAGCCGGTCCACGAGGCCCGAGAACTCGGTCATGCCGGGCTGGAAGCCGCGCAGCAGCGTCCAGCCGTCGCGGGCCAGATCGTCGCGGATGCGGATCTGCAGGGCCTCGTCGGACAGGCCGCCGGCGAAGTCGCGTTGGCGCAGGATGTTATAGTCCATGGGGTCTCCGTTGGTCAGGATCTCGTGTCTTTGGCGGCGGCAATGACCGCGGGGTCGCGGGCCAGCCGGATCAGGCTCTTGTCGATCAGGCCCGGCCAGCGCCGTTGCACAGCCACGAACAGCCGTTCGCGGGTGGGCGGAAACTGTTCGCGCTTGCGGTCGGTGATGGCGCGCCAGGCGTGGCGGGCGACGGCCTCGGGCGTGTCCAGCGCCATGGCCATGGGGCCGATCAGCTTGTGGAAATTCTGCGCCGCCTCGGTGCGGGCGGCGCGGGGGGCGATATAGGTGACGGCCACGGATTGCGGGGCCAGTTCGCGGCGCAGCGCCTCGGAAAAGCCACGCAGGGCGAATTTGGTGGTCGAATAGAGGGTGAAGAACGGAAAGCCGATATCACCGAAGACCGAGCCCATATTGACCACCTGCCCCTTGCGGCGGATCAGCGCTGGCAACAGCGCCCGGGTCAACGCGAGGGGCGCGGCGACGTTCAGCGCCAAAGCGGCGGCAATCTGGTCGTCGGTGATCTCGCCTGCGGGGCCGGCCACGACCATCCCGGCATTGTTGACCAGGATATCGAGCCCGGTTCCGGTGACCGTGTCGGTGATCCGGGCGCGGCCCTCGGGCGTGGTCAGGTCGGCGGCAATGATCCGGTGCGGCTGGCGCAACCGGGTCGCCGTGGCTTGCAACGCCTCGAACCGTCGCCCGACAAGGATCGTGCTGTGGCCCAGGTGGTCGGCCTCGATGGCCAAGGCAGCGCCGATGCCCGAGCCCGCGCCGGTGATGAGGACGGTCTTGCCGCTCATGCGAGGGCCTCCATCGCGCCGGCATAGGGCAGGGCGACGCGCCTGCTGGCCGGATCGGTGGCAAGCGCTGCGGCGACCTTGCGATCCGCCGTGCCCGAGGGACGGATCAGGCCGGGTATGCGCGGGTCGGCAAGGATCAGGTGATGCGGTCGGGCATAATGCGGCAGGGACGACAGCCGTAAGGTCAGCGCCGTCATGTCGGGCGCGGCCATGGCGGCGGCGACCAGCACAAGCTGGTCGGCAGGCAGCAGGACCAGCGCGGCGGCGGGGATGGCGGGATCGGCCAGCGCCTCGGCCTCGACCCATTCGGGGGCGATGTTGCGGCCCGACTGGCGCAGGATCATCGCATCGCGCCGGCCGAGCACCGTCAGCCGGCCATTCTGCAGCCGTCCCAGATCGCCCGTATGCCGCGGCCCGGCCTGCGGCGGCTGATGCAGATAGCCCTGCATGACGGTCGCGCCATCGACGACGATCTCGCCATCCTCGATCCTTAGCGTCACCCCGTCCAGCACCTGCATGGCCGAGCCTTCGCGCGCATCCGACGGGGTCAGCGCCGCGACCGAGCAGGCTTCGGACAGGCCATAGCCCTCGGCCACCGGCAGGCCCAGATCGCGCGCCTCGGCCAGAAGCGCGGGCGCGACCGGCGCGCCACCCACGGCGACATAGCGCAGGCTGTCGGGGGCTTCTGCGCCGCGCTTCAGTTCGGCGACCCACAGCGTCAACTGGCGCGGGGCCAGCAGGGTGACGGTTGGCCGGGCGTCAAACGCGATGCGGGCCAGCGCCCGGCCATCGCCAGTAAAGAGGCTTGCCCCGGCCTCGCGGCTGATGACCGAGGGCGCGTCGGCGAGGATGGGCATGAACAGCCCGCAGATCTGTTCCAGCAGTTGCGCTTGCGGCAGCACCGAAAGATAGCGATCGCCGGGGCCGGGCCGCAAGGCCGCCGTCAGACCGGCAAGCGAGGCGGCGATCTGCCGGTCGCCCAGCACCACCCCCTTGGGCCGCCCGGTCGTGCCCGAGGTATAGATCACCCGCTCGGCCCCGCCGGCATAGTCGAGCGAAGCGGGCCGGTCCGCGTGCGGAAGGTCGCTAACCAGTTCCGCCCCGGCATCCTGCATCAGATGGGCGATCTGGGCGGGCGAGAAGAAGCCGGGCACCGGCACCACCCGACGCCCCGCCAGCGTGGCACCCAGATCGGCGATGGCATAGTCGATCCCCGTCAGCCGCAGGCCGACCGTCTGCGGCCCCGCCGCAAAGCCCGCCGCCACCAAGGCGACGGCCTCGGCCAATTCGGCCCAGGTGATCCGGCGGCTGTCATCGATGATGGCGACCGCCTCGGGCTGCGTTCCGGCATGAGCCCGCAATGCGTCGAACACCGCCCTCATGCCAGTTGCACCCCGGTCGGCACCGCAGCGGGCCGAGGCATGAAACGCAACCGCTCTGCCCCCTCGTGGACGGCGCAGACCCAGGGTTCGCTGTCGTAATAGCGGCCCCAGCTTGCCGCGCCGGCCAAGCGTTCGGGCCGGGCCGGACACAGCTGCATCAATGGCACCCCGGCATGGCGCAACAGCCGCATCAGCGAGCCCGTCGCCGTGAACAGCCCCCAGCTTCGGCCCTGACGGCGACCTTCGGCGGTGATCGCCTCGATCAGCGGCAAGGTCGCCATCGGGCGGGGGCAGGCCATCGAGACGATCTCCAGGATGGTCTCGGGCAGGACCTGCAACCCGCTGCGCTCGGACAGCAGCGCGGCAATGGGCTGGTCCAGATAGACCTGCGAAAAGAAGCCCTGCGCCGCATCTCGCATCCCGGCCGCACCGAGGATTGCCCCCGAGCGGGACATGGCCACGGCCAGCCGCACCGCCGACAGGGTGATGGCCGCACCATGGGCGCGCGCGAAATGGGTTTCGATCAGCGACGCCGCCGCCTGCCAGCCGGCATCGCGCCACGTCAGAAATTCAACCTGCATTTTTTTGACTGCTCCTCGGCCTTCTTTCCTCCGTGTGACCAGCCGAAGCTTGCTGCAGGCTTACAGCCGCGCGGGGCGCACGTTCACGAAAGCGCGACCGGGCGGCCGCGACGGAAGCCGATTGAAATTCGCCCGCCGCAGCGCGATGACTGGCGGCGAATGACCGCCGGACACGGAGCCGGCAGGGGGACGCGGATGCGGATTTTGCTGATCGAGGACGAGGCTGACATCGCCCATGCCGTGCTGCGCTTCCTGCAGGACGAGGGCCACGCGGTCGATCATGCTGGCGATTTCGCGGCGGCCGAGGCGGCGCTGTCGGTGGCGGGATTCGATGCGATCCTGCTGGATCTGGCACTGCCCGACGGTTCCGGGCTGGACCTGCTGCGCAGCCTGCGCCGGCAGGGCAACCGGGTGCCGATCATCATCGCCACCGCCCGTGACCAGATTTCCGATCGCATCGCCGGTCTGGATGCCGGGGCCGATGACTATGTGGTCAAACCCTATGATCTGGGCGAGGTCGAGGCGCGGCTGCGCGCCCATGCCCGCCGCGCGACCGGCGACCCGGCGACCGAGGCGACGCTTGGTGGGCTGCGGATCGACCGCTCGGGCGCGCGGCTGTTTCGCGGCCCGGAGGAGATCCGCCTGACCTCGCGCGAATGGGCGGTTTTCGATGCGCTGCTGTCGGCGCGCGGGCGGGTTCTGTCCAAGGCGGTGCTGGAAGAACGGCTTTACGCCTTCGAGGACGAGATCGCCGGCAATGCGGTCGAGGTCTATGTCTCGCGGCTGCGCGCCAAGCTGGGGGCCGACCTGATCGAAACCCGGCGCGGCCTTGGATATCTGATCCCATGAGCGCCGGCTGGTCCCTGACCGGGCGGCTTCTGCGCCGGGTGGTGCTGGGGGTCAGCATCGGCTGGCTGGTCGGGCTGGGCCTGTCGATGTGGGTGATCGCGCATGAAATGGGCGAGCTTCTGGATGACACGCTGGCGGAGTCGGCGCAGCTGTCGCTTGTGCTCTATCAGGCATCAGGGACGCTGGCGCTGCCCGAACAGGCGGGGGAATCGGCCATCCGCATCATCGACAAGGGGCGCGAGGTGGTCAGCGCGGACTGGCCGCCGCAGATCACGGATGGCGGGCAGGATGTGGGCGACTGGCGGGTGTTCCGCCTGTTGGACCGGGGCAGCGGCATCGTGGTCGAGACCGGCCAAAGCAATGAATGGCGCCGCGACGAGTTGCTGGAAAGCCTGCTGTCGATGCTACTGCTGATGCTGCCGGTGCTGCTGATCACGGTGCTGGCCGTCAGCCGGCTGGCGGCGCTGGCCCTGCGCCCGGCAACGGGCTTTGCCCGGCGGTTGCAATCGCGCAAGGCCACCGATCTCTCGCCCGTCCCCGAGGCCAGCCTGCCGCGCGAACTGGCGCCGATCCCGCTGGCGCTCAACGGCTATCTCGCGCGGCTGCGCGATCAGATCGAGGCTGAACGCCTGTTTGCCACCAATGCCGCGCACGAGCTGCGCAACCCGATCGCTGCCGCCTCGGCACAAGCGCAGCTGATCGCCCGCGGCGTCGCCGACCCCGGTGCCGCGCAACGCATGACGGTGGCGCTGGACCGTCTGGCCCTGCTGGTCGAACGGCTGCTGCAACTGTCCCGCGCCGAGGCCGGCATTCACGGCGAGGCCAGCTGCGATCTGGTCCAGGTCACCCGCATGGTCATCGCCCAGATCTGCCCCGAGGCCATTTTTGACGACGGCGACCAGGAACAGGTGACCGTCCCGGTACATCCCGATGCGGTGGCACTGATCCTCGCCAATCTGCTGCGCAACGCCAGCGATCACGGCACCGGCGATATCCGCGTCCGGCTGCTGCCGGGCCCGGTGCTGGCGATCTCGAACCGGATCGCGCCGGAGGCCGAGTTCCGCCATGGCACCTTCGAGAAATCCCCAGCCTCGCGCGGCGCCGGGCTGGGGCTGAGCATCGTCGCCAAGATCGCCGAGAAGGAGGCCATCGGCCTCAGCTTCGGGAGCGCTGATGGCCGGGCAGAGGTCAGGCTGAAATTTTGAGTGGCTGTTTGAGGGCGCGGGTAGCAGGGATGTACACAAGCCTCGTGGATGCAATCACCCAAAGATTGATTTGGGAAAGCATCAGATCGTAGCTTTTCACCCTGACCGGTTGGATTTGGCGGGCAAAATGCATTGCTTGCCCGCGGAATTCGCAAAGAATCCGTTTGGCTGCGGGCGGACCTCAATGGCTGACTTTACTGTCTACCCTCCGCTTAAACCGCATTTTCAACGTCAAAACCGCTGGAAAAGCGGAATTCATCCCGATTTTGCGACCCCCACCTACCATCCAAACGCGCGTGGTATGCATGAGCGGAAGATGGATCACCGTGAAAAGGGGATCGCCTATCTGAAGGACTGGCTTTCGGCCAGGAACCGGTGAGGGTAAGGTGCGCTTCGGCGCCCTCCATCACCCGCTCGCCTTGGCCCCAGACTCCAGCTTGATCATGGTATTCTGCGCCATGGTCCCGTTCGCCACGATGATCTTGCGGCCGTCGTCGGTGCGCAGGACGGTGAACCCCAGCGACATGTCCTCGACCACGCCCGTCTCGCATTCATTCGGCGTCGGCGCGGCGATCTGCAGCCGGTCGCCGCGGCGGAAGGGTTGGTAGAGGACGAGGCTGATCCCGGCCACAAGGTTCCCCAGCGTGGTCTGGGCGGCGAAGCCCACCACCACCGACATCAGGCTGACGCCTGCCAGCAGCGCGGTGCCGAGGCGGTTCAGAACCGGCACGAGATGGGCGTAGACCGTCAGCAAGATCAACCAGATGGCAAGGATCGACAGCTGGCTGAGAAAGGACAGCGCGATCTCGTTGATCTTTTCCGCCCGGTCATGGCTCAGCGCGGTACGCAACAGCCGCCGCACCGACCAGGAGAGGATCAGCCCAAGACCGAACAGGAACGCCGCCAGAACCAGAGCGCCCAGGGGCGTCGAGGTGTCTATATACCTGAGCAGGTCCTTGGTCGTCGTCATCTGCCGCCTCGCTCCGCCTTTGCCGCCGGATTGGCACGGCGCGGCGCAAGGCGCAAGATCAGCGCCCCCAGCGCAGGCTGATCGGGTCGAGCGGTCGCAACAGGCCCAGAAGCTCCGCCCGCGTTTCCGGCGACAAAGGTGCAATCGGATGGCGGCAGAAATCCGAGGCGATCACGCCGCCCTCCAGCATCGCCGCCTTGGCCGAGCGGAAGCCGCATTGCCGGTTCTCGTGGTTGATCGCCGGCAGGATGCGGGTGTATTGCGCCACAGCAAGGTCCCGGTCGCCGCCGCGATGGGTGGTGACAACCTCTTGGATCAGTTCCGAAATCATCGCCGAGCACATGGTGCCGGTGGCGCCCGCGTCCAGATCGGCGAGCATGGTGATGCCTTCCTCGCCATCAAGCGGGCTGACGATGGCCTCGCCGCCCTGCGCGATCAGCGCGCGCAGCTTGGTGGCGGTGCCGACGCTCTCGATCTTGAAATGCTGCACCATCGGGATCTCGCGCGCCATCCTGACCAGCAGCGGCACCGGCAGATCGACCCCCGACAGCGGCGCATCCTGGATCATGATCGGGATGCCGACCTCGCTGACCCGGGCAAATTGTTCATAGGTCTGTTCGGCCGAACCCTTCAACAGCGCGCCGTGATAGGGCGGCATCATCATCACCGCGACCGCGCCCAGCTGCTTCGCCAGCCGCGCCCGCTCGACCACGATGGGCGTCGCGTAATGCGAGATGGTGACGATCACCGGCAGCCGACCGGCCAGATGCTCGAGGCAAAGCCGGGTCAGGGTTTCGCGCTCGGCATCCGAGATCAGGAATTGTTCGCTGAAGTTGGCGAGGATGCAGACCCCGTCGACGCCCTGGTCGACGATACAGTCGAGCACCCGGCGCATCCCCGGCAGATCGAGGCTGCCATCGGGATGAAAGGGCGTGGGCGCAACCGGCCAGGCGCCGGTCAGGGTTGCGGAATTGGCCATGGCTGTCCCTCCTCGATATCCGTCTTTGACCCGGAGTTACCGGGGTAGGGACCGCCTGTCAATCTTGGTATACCAAAGCTACTCGGTCGGCGGTGTGAGGCGGGTGATGCCGGTCGCGGCGGCGCGCGCCAGTTCAGGGTCCAGCGACATGCCAATATATTCGCCCCGCCGCCACAGCTCGGCCAAATCGTCGTAATGGCGCGACAGCGGATGCCCCGATTGCCCGGTCGAGATGATGAAAACCGAGCTGTCTGGATCGGCCAGGTCATAGACCCCGCGATAGCCCGCGCCGGTCACGTTGCGGAACGGATTGGCGCCGCTGCCCAGAAGCCCGCCCTGCGCCAGTGTGAAACCGTCGCCCGAGGTCGATTGCGACAGGTTCACCACCCAGCTGAGGCCGGGCAGGTGGCCGAGCGAGGGGTGGAACTGCGTGGCGACATGGACATCGCCCCAGCGCCAGGTGGTCACGTCGGGGCCATAGCGGTCGGTCAGATCGAGGATCGCCGCGTCCAGCGATTGCCGGGCGATGGTGGCGCAATCCTCGACCGGCGCGCTTTGCGCCACGTCGCACCAGGCGGCGGCGCCGTTGCGGTTGCGGAACACCGCCTCGATGAAGGACGGGTAGAGCGCGGTGATATCCTCGGACAGCGGACCCAGCTCGTCGCGGATCAGCCGGTCCTGCAGGGCCAGCATCCAGGCGGAATAGATGGCGGGTTCGGGCAGATGTTCGTTCATCTCGCCATCCCATTCGGCCAGCAGGTTCAGCGCATCCTGACGCTGGCGCTCGGGCGTGCCAGTGGCGGCGGGCTCGCCGGTGAACCACAGATCGGCGCCGACCAGCGGCAGCAGCGACCGGGCGGCCGGGCTGACCACGTCCAGCTGGATGGCGATGAAGCTGTCGCGCGACTGCACCTCGCGGTCCTCGGCAAGGCGGGTCAGGCGGGCGAGGCGCGGCCCGACGGCACCCTCGCCGGTCGCCAGCACGATGCCATCGGCGCCGGCCTGACCGGGCAGGGCGCTGCCCAGAATCTCGGCGGCGGGGGCAAGACCCTGCCAGCTTGATGCCGGTTCCCAGCCCGGTGCGGGCATCCGGCCGCCGGTCGGATGGGCGGTATCGCGGCGCGGGGCGCGACCCGCCAGCTGCTGACCCACGCCGTCGCGGTCGGCCATCGTCACCTGCAGCGCGGGCGTCGTCACCTGTGCCAGCGCCGTGGCGGCGGTGCTGCGGTCAGGCGCGCGCATCAGCCCGATTAGCCCGCTCATGGTGGCGTCGTCATCGCTGGCGCCGGTCCAGGCCAGCGCGGCGACATGGCCGCGCGGCGTCACATCGGCCAGATCGAAATCGACCCCGGGCAGCACCGCGCCATTGGCGGTCCAGCGCAGGGTGATCGGCTGGTCCTCGCCGTCGCGGATGCGGATGACCTCGCGGCGCGAGGTGAAATCGGTCCAGCCATCGACGCCGCGATGGCGGGTGATGTCGCCGGGCTGCAATTCCTCGATGAAGAGGTCCGCATCATCGATGCCCGCCGGCGTGACGCCCCAGGCAAGCCCGGTATTCCGCCCCGACAGCACTGCCGGGATACCCGGAATTGTGCCGCCGATGACGCCGCCCTGCTGCAGTTCCAGCCGGGCGAGGTACCACAGGCTAGGTGCGGTCAGCGGGCCTTCGGGGCTGTTGGCGAGGATCGAACCCTGAGCGGCAGTGCGATCGGGCGCGGCGGCAAAGGCGGTGGCGCTGAGGCCGAGGCCGGGGTCCAGGTAACCCGCCAGCGCCTCGTCCCAGCTGGGCGCGTCGGCGTCCGGCGCCGGCGGCATCAGCCGCGCGCCGGGAAAGAGGCTGGCGTAATCGGGCAGGGGCGCATCGCCCGGCAGCGCCGCCAGTTGCGGGCCGATGTCAGAACGCGCGATCGAGAGCCGGGCGTTCAGCACCTCGGTGCGGATGGCGCTGGAACTGGTGGCGGCCACCAGCTTCAGCACCGCCAGAGAATCGGCGGGCTTCCAGGCGGCAATCTCGTCGGGAAACAGGAAGAATTCGGGGGCGCCCCGGCCCGCTGCATCGCGGTTGATCTGGGCGATCCACTCGTTCACCCCGGCGGAATAGGCTTCCAGCGCGGCCTTGGTATAGTCGTCCTGCGCCGCCAGCGACTCGCGCGCGTGGCGGTAAAGGCCGAGCCGCCGGGCCAGATCGTCGCCGCGAAAGGCGCTGGCGCCGTAGATCTCGGCCAGCCGGCCCTGAGCGGCGCGGCGCAGCACGGTCATCTGGAACAGCCGGTCCTGCGCATGGGCGACGCCAAGGGCAAAGAACACGTCGGCATCGCTGGCGCCGAAGATATGCGGCACGTTCTCGGTCGAGCGCACGATCTCGACCGGCCCCGACAGGCCGGCCATCTGGTAGTTGGCATTGTAGTCGGGCAGCGAGCGTGTGGCGAAATACCAGACCAGCACGGTGGCGATCACCATGACAAGGATCAGCCCGACGGTCAGGCGCAGCAGCCAGCGGAAAAGGGTCAGCATCGGGTGTTGCGCGGTCCTTGGGCCTTGGGTCAGCGGCGGGTCAGCGGCGCTTGACCTGCACGCGCCGGGATGGTGGTGTGCTGTCTAGGACAGCGGCCGCCGCAATTCAACGCAGGCCGCGCAGGGATCGAGGGGACAGTATGGCGAAAGTGACTTTTCTGGGACTGGGCGTGATGGGCTATCCGATGGCCGGGCATCTCAAGGCGGCGGGCCATGACGTGACCGTCTATAACCGCACCACCGCCAAGGCCAAGAAATGGGCTGAGCAGCACGGCGGCAACTGGGCCGCCACCCCGCGCGAAGCCGCCGAGGGTGCCGATTTCGTCATGGCCTGCGTCGGCAATGACGATGACCTGCGCTCGGTCTGCCTTGGTCCCGACGGTGCCCTTGCCGGGATGACCAAAGGCGCGATCTTCGTCGATCACACCACGGTCTCCGCCGCCGTCACCCGCGAGCTGGCCGAGGCCGCCCAAGCTGCCGGTCTCGGCTATGTCGATGCTCCGGTCTCGGGCGGGCAGGCGGGGGCCGAGAACGGCCAACTGTCGGTGATGTGCGGCGGTGATGCCGCCGAATATGACCGGGCCGATCCGGTGATCGACGCCTATGCCAAGATCTGCCGCCGCATGGGTGGCACGGGCGCCGGGCAGATGGCCAAGATGTGCAACCAGATCGCCATTGCCGGGCTGGTGCAGGGCCTGTCGGAATCGCTGGCCTTCGCGCAGAAGGCCGGGCTTGACCCCGAGAAGCTGGTCGAGGTGATCAGCCAGGGCGCGGCCGGAAGCTGGCAGATGGTGAACCGCCACAAGACCATGGCGGCGGGCGAGTTCAACCACGGCTTTGCCGTCGACTGGATGCGCAAGGACCTGGGCATCTGCCTTGACGCCGCAGACGAGTTGCAGGTGCCGCTGCCGGTCACCGCGCTGATCGACCAGTTCTACAAGGAGGTGCAGATCATGGGCGGCGGCCGTTGGGACACCTCGTCGCTGATCGCGCGGCTGACCCGCTGACGGGCCTGCACCGGGGCGGGCAACGCCTCCGTGCCGCTCGCGCAACTGTCATGTCGGGGTAAATCGCTCGGGCTTGACTTTGCGCGGTGGCGACAGAAGAACGGCGCGGCCAGCAAGTGCGCGTGGGGAAACGGTTATTCGGGTTCCAGCCACCGGCTCGCGCGCGGCGGGATCGCCCGCCAGATGCCTTTGACCGGTCCGCCCCGAGGGGCGAGACCCCCTGTCACCCCCCGAAAGGATATTGCCCATGAACTTCCTCGCCCCCATCGAGCCGCAGCTGCGCTCGGTCCTGCGCATCATGTCGGGCCTGCTGCTTCTGCAACACGGCACCACCAAGGTGCTGGGCTTCCCCGTGAGCCAGATGAACGGCATCTCGCTTTCCTCGCTGCCGGGCATCGCCGGGATCATCGAACTGGTCTTCGGTGTGCTCTTGGTGATCGGCCTCTTCTCGCGCTTCTCGGCCTTCATCGCCAGCGGCCTGACCGCCGCCGCCTATTTCATCGCCCATTCGCCGCAGGGCTTCTTCCCGTTGCTGAACGGCGGCGAACTGGCGGCGCTTTACAGCTTTGTCTTCCTCTACCTCGCCGCTGCCGGCCCCGGCCCCTGGTCGGTCGATGCCGCGCGTGGCAAGAACGCGCTCTGATCCGAGAGATCATCTTGCCAAAGATCGCGGCGGCAGCGCCGCGATCCACCCGGCCTCAGAGGTGGATCTTCGCCCCGGTCAGTGCCTGCACCTCGGCCAGGCTGTTCCCCGGCGTCAGTTCGACCAGCCGGAACCCCTCGGGCGCGATATCCAGAACCGCCAGGTCGGTATAGACGCGGCTGACGACCTTGAGCCCGGTCAGCGGATAGGTGCAGCGCTCGAGCAGGCGCAGACTGCCATCCTTGCCCACATGGTTCATCAGGATCAGGATCGTCGGCACCCCCGCGACCAGGTCCATCGCCCCGCCCACCGCCGGGGGGTGGCGGTCCTCCAGCGTCGCCCAATTCGCAAGATCGCCCGTCTCGGCCACCTGGTAGGCACCCAGAACCGCGATATCGATATGGCCGCCACGCATCATGGCGAAGCTGTCGCACTGGTCGAAATAAGCCGCGCCGGGCACCGCCGTCACCATGCGCTTGCTGGCATCGATCAACTCGCGGTCCTCGCGGCCCGGTTCGGGCGGCGGGCCGACGCCCAACAGTCCGTTTTCCGACTGGTACATCACCTCGCGCCCTGCGGGCAGATGCGCCGCGACATGGGTGGGCTTGCCGATCCCCAGGTTGACATAGGCGCCATCGGGAATGTCCCGCGCCACGCGCGCCGCGATCTGCGCATCGCTGAGACGGTTCATGGCCGCACCGCGTAGGCGCAAAGGCTGGCGATGAAGATGCCCGGCGTCACCACTCGTTCCGGGTCCAGCGGCTCGGTCGAGAGGTGCCGCACCTCGGCGATGCTGTGCCGCGCGGCCATGGCCATGACCGGGTTAAAGTTCCGCGCCGTGGCGTGATAGGTGAGGTTGCCCCAGCGGTCGCCCGCCTCGCCCCGGATCAGCGCGAAATCCGCCGAGAGCGGCGGCTCGAACAGGTAACCGCGCCCATCGATCACCCGCGTCTCCTTGCCCTCGGCCAGCCGGGTGCCATAGCCCGTGGGGGTGAAGAATCCGCCCAGACCCGATCCCGCCGCCCGCATCCGTTCGGCCAGCGTGCCCTGCGGCATCACCTCGAGCGCCACCTCGCCGGCCTTGTAGCGACGTTCGAACCAGACCGAGCCGGGCGTGCGCGGATAGGAGCAGATGACCTTTGCGACCAGCCCCAGCTTCAACAGGGCCGCGATCCCCGCCTCGCCCTCGCCCGCGTTGTTCGAGATGATGGTCAGGTCGCGCGCGCCCTTTTCGGCCAGCGCGTTCAGCAGGCCGTAAGGGATGCCCGAGGTGCCAAAGCCCCCCACCATCACCGAGGCGCCATCGCCGATGGGCGCGATGGCGGCAGCGGGGTCGGCACAGGTCTTGTCGATCACGCGGGCGGTCCTTTCCTCGTCCCGGCAGGCTGCAAGCTGCGGCACCGGGTTGCAACGCGATTCTTCCCCCGCGTCCCGGACCCGCCGCCATTCTGCCAGATATCCCCGGCACTTCGTCCGAGTTCCCCGCAGCGCGGCAGGCGCTTCACCCGATCCCGTCGCGGCCCCATTGCGCGGCCAACGCCGCCCGGATAGCCTCCGGCCAAACCCGAACCGGAGGCCCAATCGATGAACAACCCGCAAAGCTGGGAAGCCCGCGCCGATGAATATTCGCTCTATGGCTTCACCGATCTGCCAAGCGTGCATGAACGCGGCGCGGTGGTGCTGACCCATGGCGAGGGGCCCTATGTCTTCGACGTGAACGGCAAGCGCTACCTCGACGCCAATTCGGGCCTGTGGAACATGGTTGCGGGCTTTGACCACAAGGGTCTGGCCGATGCGGCCAAGGCGCAATACGATCGCTTCCCCGGCTATCACGCCTTCTTCGGCCGCATGTCCGACCAGACGGTGATGCTGTCGGAAAAGCTGGTCGATGTCTCGCCCTTCGATCATGGCCGGGTCTTCTACACCAACTCGGGTTCCGAGGCGAATGACACCATGGTCAAGATGCTGTGGTTCCTGCACGCCAGCGAAGGCAACCCCAAGCGCCGCAAGATCCTGACCCGCTGGAACGCCTATCACGGCGTCACCGTGGTCTCGGCCTCGATGACCGGCAAGCCCTATAACGAGGTCTTCGGCCTGCCGATGGAGGGCTTCCTGCACCTGACCTGCCCGCATTACTGGCGCTTTGGCGAGCCGGGCGAGACCGAGGAACAGTTCGTTGCCCGGCTGGCGCGCGAGCTGGAAGAGACGATCGAGCGCGAGGGCGCCGACACCATCGCCGGGTTCTTCGCCGAGCCGGTGATGGGCGCGGGCGGGGTGATCCCGCCGGCCAAGGGCTATTTCCAGGCGATCCAGCCGATCCTGAAAAAGCACGGCATCCCGCTGATCTCGGACGAGGTGATCTGTGGCTTTGGCCGGACCGGCAATACCTGGGGTTGCCAGACCTATGGCTTCACGCCCGACGCGATCATTTCCTCGAAGAACCTGACTGCCGGCCTCTTCCCGATGGGCGCGGTGATCCTTGGCCCCGATCTGGCTGACCGGATGCAGGCCGCCGCCGAGAAGATCGAGGAGTTCCCGCATGGCTTCACCGCCTCGGGCCATCCGGTCGGCTGCGCCATTGCCCTGAAGGCCATCGACGTGGTGATGAACGAGGGGCTGGCTGACAACGTCAAGCGCCTTGCCCCGCGCCTCGAGGCCGGGCTGCGCGCGATCATGGAGCGCAGCGAGCATATCGGCGAATTGCGCGGCATCGGCTTCATGTGGGCGCTGGAGGCGGTGAAGGACAAGGCGACCAAGACCCCCTTCGACGGCTCGCTGTCGGTCAGCGAACGCATCGCCAATACCTGCACCGATCTGGGCCTGATCTGCCGGCCGCTCGGCCAGTCCATCGTCCTCTGCCCGCCCTTCATCCTGACCGAAGCGCAGATGGACGAGATGTTCGAGAAGCTGGAACAGGCGCTGAACAAGGTCTTTGCCGAGGTCGCATGAGCGCCGAGAACCCGGCGCTGGCGCTCTATGCCGCCCATGGCGCGGCGCTGGCCGCGCGTTATGAAACCGTGGCCCCGGCGCAGCTTTTTGCGCCGGTGGCCGATCTTCTACCACCGGCGCCCGCGCGGGTCGCCGATCTGGGGGCCGGCTCGGGCCGCGATGCCGCGTGGTTTGCCGGGCAGGGCCATCAGGTGACGGCGGTCGAGCCGGTGGCGGAACTGCGCGAGGCCGCGCGCCACCGGCACGCGGGTGCGGGGATCGACTGGGTTGCGGATCAGCTGCCGGGTCTTGCGGGGCTGGATGGTCGGTCCTTCGACCTGTTGCTGTTGATCGCGGTCTGGCACCATCTTGATACGGCGCAGCGGGCCGAGGCGATGGTGCGGTTGCATGACCTCTCGGCTGAGTCGGCGCGCGTGGTCCTGTCGCTGCGTCACGGGCCGGAGCAACCGGAGTCGGGCGCCTTTGCCCCCGATGTCGAGGGCACCATCCGGATGGCCGAGGCCAAAGGTTTTACGCTGCTGCGCCGGGTCGAGGCCGAGGCGCAGCAGCGTCAGGATACTGCCGGGATCAACTGGACATGGCTGGTGCTGGCGGCGTGATCAGAACCTTGCCCATGGTCGCCTGCCGCCAGCATCTGCAACGGGTTCGATCTGCGGCTCGCCATCCCGAAACCTGATCGCCAGCGCCCCCGAGCGGCGCAGCGACGACAGATCCACCAGCCGGCAGGGCCTATCCTCCCCCAGACCCTCGGCCACCTCGTCGACCACAAGGATCACCTGCGCCGCGCAGTGTCCGGCGGCGCGCAGGCCCGCCTCCTTGCCGGTCAGATGCACCACCCGCCAGCCGGTCCCGGCAATCGCGGCCTCGCGCGCGCGCTTGTCGCCGCTCCAGGCCGAGCGGGCGGCCGAGACCTCTTGCGTTGCCGTATCGCCATCCTCGATCAGCCAGATCTCGACCACGAAAGACCCGCCTGTCGGCTTCGACACGGCGCGACCCGTGGCGGTCATCAGGCCAACCGCCTCGCCTTCGGGGCCGATCAGCAATTGCGGGCGTTCGGCTGTCATCCAGATCGCGAAGGCCGCAAGCACCAGCGCGATCCCGAAGCCGCAGCTCAGGAAGGGCCCGGAAAACCCCGGACGCATCCGCCCGCGCCGCCAAGCCAGCACCGCCAGCACCGCGCCCGTGCCCAGCAGCGGCAGGACAGTTGCCGGGGGCATCGGGATCGCCGTCACCGCGCCGTTCAGCCCGGCGACAAAGCCCGCCACCGCCAGCATCCAGCTTGTGCCCAGCGCCATGACCCACAGCGCCGGACCGGCCAGTCCGACCGGGGCCAAGAGCGCGGCGATGACCCCGGCGGGCACGACCAAGGCGCCCATCACCGGCACCGCCAGCAGGTTAGCCAGCAGCCCGTATTGGGCCATGCGGCTGAAATGCGCGGCGGCGATGGGCGCGGTCGAAAGGCCCGCGACCAGCGACGAGATGATCAGCATCAGCACCGGGCGCAGCCACCAGGGCAGGGCGGGCGAGATGCGCGCCCAGGGACCGTAGATCAGGATCAGCGCGATGGTGGCGGCAAAGCTCATCTGGAAGCCGGGCGAGCCAAGCGCCTCGGGGTTCAGGATCAGGATGATGGTCGCGGCCAGCGCCACGCTGCGCAGCGAGATGGCGCGGCGGTCGGCGAGGATCGCGGCCAGCATCACCGCGACCATGACAAAGGCACGCTCGGTCGCGACGCCGCCATCCGCGAGCCACAGGTATCCCGCTGCCGCCAGCATCGCGATCCCGGCGGCGATCTTGTGCGCCGGCCAGACCAGCCGCAGCCCCGCCCCCTGAGCCCCGACCAGCGCCAGCCGCAGCGCCGCATAGATGAAGCCGGCCAGCATCCCCATATGCAGGCCCGAGATCGAGATGATGTGATACAGGTTCGAGGCCCGCATCAGCTCGTTGGTGGCCTCGGTGATGCCGGAGCGGTCGCCGGTCATCAGCGCCGCTGCCACCGCGCCGGACTGGCCGCCGATCTGCGCGCGCATCGCCTCGGCGAGGGTCATCTGTACCCGGTGCATCGCCCAGATGCCGCCCTCGGGCGGGGTGACGGTCAGGACCGGGTTGCGGCTATAGCCAACGGCGCCCAACCCCTCGAACCAGGCGAAGCGGCGGAAATCGAAGCTGCCGGGCGAGGCCGGGCCGGGTGGCGGTGACAGGTGGCCGGTCAGCATCACCCGTTCCCCCGGCACCGGCAGGTCTTCCGCTGCTGCATCGGTCAGCGACAGCCGCACCTTGCCGGGCGTTCGTCCGGGCGGAAGGTCACGCAGGGTCACGGCGTCCAGCGTGATCCGCATCCGGTCGCGGGCCGAGCGGTCGATGGCCACCACCCGCCCCTCGATCGGGCCGTAATAGCGCCAGCCGAGGACCGGCGCCGCGACGCGTTCGGATCGCAACCCGGTCAGCGCCAGCCCGGTGGCGACGAGCAGCACTGCCCAGCCTGCCAGCCGCAGCGCGTCTGAGAGACGCCAGCCGATCCGCCCGGTCTCGGCCCAACGGACGGCGCGCGCGGTAAGCCAGAGGGCCAGCATGCCCACAAATGCTACAACGACATAAAACCGCCCTCCCGGCTGGAAGGGCAGGGCGAACCAAAGCCCGATGCCGCAGGAGAGCCCGACCGGCAGCCATGGCACCAACCCGGCGCGTGCAGCCGCAGCCGGTCGCGGGGGGCGAGCCAGCCGAACCGGCGGCCCGACAGCAGCGCGCGCGGGCAGGGGGACCAGTGCCTGGGCCGTCGGGGCCGTCAATTCTTGTTCTTCCGTCCGGGCTTCTCTATTCCTCGCCGGGAACCCTGCCACGAGCGTCCTTTCCGGAAGGTTAAGACCCGTGGCGCGACTTGAGACAAAGGCCCCGCCATGACCTCCGATCCCATCGTCACCCGCTTTGCCCCCTCGCCGACCGGCTATCTGCATATCGGTGGCGCGCGGACGGCGCTGTTCAACTGGCTCTATGCCCGGGGCCGGGGCGGCAAGTTCCTGCTCAGGATCGAGGATACCGACCGCGCGCGCTCGACCCCCGAGGCGACGGCAGCGATCCTGCAGGGCCTGACATGGCTGGGCCTGGACTGGGACGGCGAGCCGGTCAGCCAGTTCGAGGGCATGGCCCGTCATGCCGAAGTGGCGCGGGCGATGCTGGAGGCGGGCAGCGCCTATCGCTGCTACTCCACTCCCGAGGAGATCGCGGCATGGCGCGAATCGCATCCGCGCCAGCCCTTCCAGAGCCCGTGGCGCGACAAAGGCCCCGAGGACTGGCCCGATGCCCCCTATGCCATCCGCCTGCGCGCGCCGCGCGAGGGCGAAACCGTCATCGACGACCAGGTGCAGGGCGAGGTGCGCTTTGGCAATGACCAGCTGGATGACATGGTGCTGCTGCGCAGCGACGGCACCCCGGTCTACATGCTGGCGGTCGTGGTCGACGATCACGACATGGGCGTGACCCATGTGATCCGGGGCGACGATCACCTGACCAATGCCGCGCGGCAGGTTCAAGTCTTTGACGCGATGGGCTGGAAGCGCCCGGTCTTCGCCCATATCCCGCTGATCCATGGCGAGGATGGCAAGAAGCTGTCCAAGCGTCACGGCGCCGTCGGCCTGCACGAATTCGCGGCATTGGGCTATCCGGCCGAGGCGATGCGCAACTATCTGGCGCGGCTGGGGTGGAGCCATGGCGATGACGAGCTGTTCGACGATGCCAAGGCGCTGGAATGGTTTGATCTTTCCGGAATCGGCCGGGCGCCGGCGCGGCTGGATTTCAAGAAGCTGGAACATGTCAGCGGCTGGCATATCGGCCAGATGCCCGGTGATCGCCTGCTGATTGAACTGGACGCTTTCCTGTCCGAGACCGGCCAGCCGGCCCTGACCCAACGTCAGAAATCATGGCTGACGCCGGCGCTGGATGCGTTGAAGGACAAGGCAAAAACCCTGCCGGCGCTGCTGGATCAGGGGCGCTTCGCGCTGGTCGAACGGCCGGTGGAGCTGGACCCGAAGGCAGAGGCTGCGCTGGATACGGTATCCCGTGGTATGCTGAAATCGTTGACTGCCGCACTGCAGCATGCTAGCTGGACGCGAGATGATCTGGAACAAGCTGCCAAGCAGGTCGCCGAAGAAAACGGCGTCGGTCTGGGCAAGGTCGCAGCACCGGTCAGGGCCGCTTTGGCTGGCCGGACTTCGACCCCCAGCGTGTTCGACATGATGATGGCGCTTGGCCGCGACGAAACGCTGGCCCGGCTGAACGATCAGGCAGATCAGGCGGGCTGAGCCCGTACGCATTTTTCGGTGTGCCACCCGTCCGGTTGCACACCGCCTATCCGAGAGAGGGAGTCCCAGATGGCCGACACCAAATCCGCGAAGCTCGTCCTGAACGACCAGTCCTATGACCTGCCGATCCTCACCCCGACCATTGGTCCCGAAGTGCTGGATATCCGCAAGCTCTATGGTCAGGCCGACGTTTTCACCTACGACCCCGGCTTCACCTCGACCGCAAGCTGCGACTCGACCATCACCTTCATCGATGGCGACAAGGGCGAGCTGTGGTATCGCGGCTACCCGATCGAGCAGCTGGCGGCCAAGTCGCATTACCTCGAGGTCTGCTACCTGCTGCTTTACGGTGAACTGCCCGATGCCGACCAGCTGAAGGATTTCGAGAGCCGCGTGACCCATCACACGATGGTGCACGAGCAGATGAACAACTTCTTCCGCGGGTTCCGCCGTGACGCCCATCCGATGGCGACCATGGTCGGCGTGGTCGGTGCGATGTCGGCCTTCTATCACGACAGCACCGATATCGCTGATCCCTGGCAGCGCGAGGTTGCGGCCATCCGGCTGATCGCCAAGCTGCCGACGATCGCGGCCATGGCCTACAAGTATTCGATCGGCCAGCCCTTCGTGTACCCGCAGAACGAACTGGATTACGCCAGCAACTTCCTGCACATGTGCTTCTCGGTCCCGGCCGCGAAATACACCGTCGATCCGGCCCTGGCCCGCGCCATGGACCGTATCTTCACGCTGCACGCCGATCACGAGCAGAATGCCTCGACCTCGACCGTGCGCCTGGCCGGTTCCTCGGGTGCAAATCCGTTTGCCTGCATCGCTGCCGGCATCGCCTGCCTCTGGGGGCCGGCACATGGCGGCGCCAACCAGGCGGCGCTGGAAATGCTGAAAGAGATCGGTACGGTCGACCGCATCCCGGAATACATCGCCCGGGCCAAGGACAAGAACGATCCGTTCAAGCTGATGGGCTTCGGGCACCGGGTCTACAAGAACTTCGACCCGCGCGCCAAGGTGATGAAGGAATCGGCTGACGAGGTGCTGGACCTTCTGGGCATCCACAACAACCCGACGCTGCAGGTTGCCAAGGAGCTGGAGAAGATCGCGCTCGAGGACGAGTATTTCATCGAGAAGAAGCTGTACCCGAACGTCGATTTCTATTCGGGCATCATCCTTTCGGCGATGGGCTTCCCGACCTCGATGTTCACCCCGATCTTCGCGCTGTCGCGCACCGTCGGCTGGATTGCCCAGTGGAAGGAAATGATCGGCGATCCGCAGAACAAGATCGGTCGCCCGCGCCAGCTTTATGTCGGCAGCAACAAGCGCGACTACGTGGATGTCGCCAAGCGCTGATACCCGGATCGGGTGATGACTTTGCAGGGGCCCTTCGGGCCCCTTTTGCTTTTCCGGCCATATTTCGCCTGTCAGCCGGCTGTGCTACGGGTAAGATACTGTATTTGCCAGATCATTCAGACAACAGAGGCACCGATTCATGGACAACCTCCCCGAGCCGCATCCGCTTGCGGTTGAACATCTGCCCGGTTTCATCACCGCGCCCGGCCAAAGCGACGGGCTGCTGAATTTCGTTATCATTTTCCTGGTCATCGCGGTCATCCTGACCGGGGTGTTCTATCTCAAGCTGCATTCCCTGCCCGAGCGGATGATGCATGGCGCCCATCCGGCACAGTTCCAGATCGTTGCCGTTCTGGGCCTGATCTCGCTGTTGACGCATAACCAGATCTTCTGGATCGCCGCCCTGCTGCTGGCGATGATCGACATTCCGAGCTTCCTCGCACCGCTGACCTCGATGTCCCGATCGCTGCACCGCATGTCGATCGCCCCGGCGCGCCGGGGCCGCCGTGCCGCCCCGCCGGAGGCCGAGATCACCGAGGACGCGCCTGCGCCCGTAACGACGCCCGTCACCACGGCTGACCCGGTCGAGGGAGGGCGCGGCTGATGCTGGAATTCATCCTCTGTTCGCTGGTCACCATCCTGCCCGACTATCTCTATCGCCGCTTTGCGCAGGGCAAGCGGATCGGCCGCGAGATCACGCTCTATTCCGTCTGGTACGAGCTGCGCTGGGGCATCACGGTCTGCGTGCTGCTGACCGTCAGCATCATCACCATGGTGTTCTATTTCCATCCCTCGACCACCAATGTCACCAAGGCCTATCGCACCATCACCATCCAGCCGGAATCGATCGGGCGGGTGGACGAGGTCTTCGTGACCCGCTTCCAGCACGTGAATGCCGGCGATCCGCTGTTCTCGCTCGATGACGAGCGCCAGCAGGCGGCGCTGGAAACCGCCCGGCGCAGCCTGGCCGAGATCGAGGCCGCGGCCCTTGTCACCGAGACCGAGCTCGAGGGCATCGATGCCCGCATCGCGCAGGCGCAGGCGGCACTCGACCAGGCGCGTGATGATCTGCAGACCAACCAGGACCTGCAGCAGCGCAATGCCTCGACCGTCGCCCGCACCGAGCTGACCCGGCTGGAAACCGCGGTCGAGGGGGCCGAGGGCGAGCTGGCGGCCGTTCAGGCCAGCAAGCGGACACTGGAGACCCGGATCGGCACGCTGCTGCCGGCGGAAAAGGCCAGCGCCGAGGCCAAGGTGCAAGAGGCGCAGGTGGCGCTGGACCGCACCCTGGTCCGGGCCAGCGTTTCGGGCAACCTGCAGCAGTTCACCCTGCGCCCGGGCGAGGTCATCAACCCGCTGATGCGCCCGGCCGGCGTGCTGGTTCCCGATGATGCCGGGGACGAGACGCTGGTTGCCGGCTTCGGCCAGATCGAGGCGCAGGTGCTGAAGGTCGGGATGATCGCCGAGGTCTCCTGCATCTCGCAGCCCTTCCAGGTGATCCCGATGGTGGTGACCGAGGTGCAGGATGTCATCGCCAGCGGACAGGTCCGCGCGACCGACCAGTTGATCGACGTGCAGCAACTCGCCACGCCGGGGACGGTGACCGCGACGCTCGAGCCGCTTTATGCCGGTCAGCTGGAAAATATCCCGCGCGGCAGTTCCTGCGTCGCCAATGCCTATACCAACAACCATGACCGTCTGGCCTCGGGCGAAACGGGCACGCTGGAGGGCATCTTCCTGCACGCCGTCGATGCGACGGCGCTGGTCCATGCAATGATCCTGCGCATCCAGACGGTGATGCTGCCGGTCAGGACGCTGGTGCTGAGCGGCCACTGAACCACGCGGCGCGGGCCGGCTCGACCAAGCCGGCCCGCGCATGATCCGCCCTGGATCCGGCCAGATGCGGGCGCGCACCGTGCAGCCCCTTGCGCAAGCGCAGGGCCGGTGGCAAGAGGCGAAGATGACCGAGAACACCCAGAAAATCGCGCTGGTCACCGGCGCCTCGCGCGGCCTTGGCGCCGCCCTTGCCGAAGCGCTGGCCGCCGAGGGCTGGCATATCCTCGCCGTCGCCCGCACCGTGGGCGCGCTGGAAGAATTGGACGACCGCATCCGCGCCGCCGGTGGCAGCGCCACGCTGGCGCCGATGGACGTGACCGTGGCCGAGGCGATGGTGCAACTGGTCTCCTCGGTGCAGGAGCGCTGGGGCGGGCTGGATCTCTGGGCGCATACAGCCATCCACGCCGCGCCCCTGGCGCCGACCTCGCATATCGATGCCAAGGACTGGGCCAAGTCGGTCGAGGTGAACGTCAATGCCACGCGCGGGCTGATCGGTCTGGTCGAACCCCTGCTGATCGCCCGCAAGGGCCGCGCACTCTTCTTTGATGATCCCCATGCCGGCGAGAAATTCTATGGCAGCTACGGTGCCACCAAGGCCGCGCAGATCGCCCTTGCCCGCAGCTGGCAGGCCGAAACCACCAGCACCGGCCCGCGCATCCTGATCGCCCAGCCCGCCCCCATGCCCACCGCCACCCGCGCCCGCTTCCACCCGGGCGAGGACCGCGCCCGACTGACCCCCACCCGCGACGAGGCCGCAAGGATCCTGGCGGGGGTTTAGGGGCGGCTCTGGTCGACGCGAGCCGTCTGGACGACTGGCTTTCCTCGGCCTGATCTAAGTAGCAAGTGTTAGAACTAGTTTCACTCCACGCCCCAGCTACGTGGCCGAAGATCGGTGCGGATAAAGAGATTTCGCCGACGCTAGCAAAACGTTGGTCACCCCCTCGACAGACCAGCACCAAGGGCTCTGTCAGGATGCGTCTTGGACTCGAATTGGGGTAATGGCGGAGCGAGTGTAACAAATACCGAACTCTCTCCCGTGTCGATGGCTTCGGCACGGGATCGCCGCAAAAATCTGCGCATCAACGACCGTCAGACACTCGGTCTTTAGCCTGAAGAGACGCTCCGCCCGCCCGCACCATCAACCGTTACTAACTGGCGCACGGCCACCAGATGGCTCGATTGAGTGCTCCGCGGCGGCATGCTTCTCTGCCACCATCAGGTCATCCCGCCAGCGCGAGGGGATCTTCCCAGCACCTCGTTGAAGTGTCGGTCGAGAGAGACCACGCGGCCCCCGCTCGGACCATGCCGTCCGACAAAGCAGTTCTTCACACCTCTGATGGGCGCGCTAGCAGTATGGCCCGCGATCAGCCGCGGCCAGCATTGGACTGGCTTGCCCCAGCTTACCCTGATATGGTCAAGAAAAAGAGGGCGATATGATGGCGGATGCGGCTGACCAAGCCATGACCGTGCGAGATGTGGCTGGCTACCTGAACGTCGACGAAAAGACGGTTTATCGGCTCGCCAAGCGCGGCGATCTGCCGGGTTTCAAAGTGGCCGGCGCATGGCGCTTCAAGAGGTCAGACCTCGATGGCTGGATCGATCTGCAGAAAAAAGCTGCGAAAAAAGAAAGTTTGAGGGGGCCCGAGTGAGCGATCTGAACATCAGCAATTTTATCTGGAACATCGCTGATGATGTTCTGCGCGATGTCTATGTTCGCGGCAAATACCGGGACGTCATCCTGCCGATGACCGTCATTCGTCGGCTCGACGCCGTGCTTGAACCGACCAAGGACGCGGTCTTGGCTATGAAGGCGCAGCTGGATAAAGCAGGAGTCGCCAACCAGCACGCGGCTCTTTGCCAGGCGTCGGGCGAAGCCTTCTACAACACATCGCAGTTCCGGCTTCGCGACCTCACGTCTCGCGCGCGCCGCCAGCAGCTGAAGTCGGACTTCGAGGCCTACCTCGACGGCTTCTCCCCGAACGTTCAGGAAGTGCTCGACAAGTTCAAGTTCCGCAATCAGATCCCAACGCTTGTCGAAGCGGACGCGCTCGGGTTCCTGATCGAAAAGTTCCTCGACCCATCAGTTAATCTCAGCCCTAAGCCCGTGTTGCACCAAGACGGAAGTGTGCGTCTGCCCGGGCTCGACAACCACTCAATGGGAACAATATTCGAGGAGCTTATCAGGCGGTTTAACGAAGAGAACAACGAGGAGGCCGGAGAGCACTTCACGCCTCGTGACGTGGTCGAGCTCATGGCGTACCTGATCTTCATGCCGATCGCGGATGAAATTCAGTCAGGCACCTATCTCGTCTACGATGGTGCCTGCGGCACAGGAGGCATGCTGACGGTCGCGGAAGAGACGCTGATCAAGTTGGCGACCGACCACGGGAAAGAGGTGTCGGTCCACCTCTACGGGCAGGAGGTCAATCCCGAGACATTCGCCATCAGCAAGGCGGACCTCATCCTAAAGGGTGAAGGGGCCGAAGCCGAGAACATGAAGTATGGCTCGACGCTCTCCAGCGATGCATTCCCATCGAGTGAGTTCGATTTCATGCTTTCGAACCCTCCTTACGGCAAGAGCTGGAAATCCGATCTCGACCGGCTCGGCGGCAAGAAAGACATCGCCGACCCCCGCTTTGTGATCGTGCACGATGGCGATCCCGAGTACAGCCTGATCACGCGCTCCAGCGATGGCCAGATGGTGTTTCTAGCCAACATGCTGAGCAAGATGAAGAAGGCCACCAAGGTCGGCAGCCGGATCGCCGAGGTCCACAATGGCTCATCTCTGTTCACGGGCGATGCGGGATCGGGTGAGAGCAATGTGCGGCGCTGGGTCATCGAGAATGATTGGCTTGAGGCCATCATCGCGCTGCCGCTGAACATCTTCTACAACACCGGTATCGCGACTTACATTTGGGTGCTCAGCAATCGCAAGGCAGAGTCCCGCAAGGGCAAGGTCCAGCTGATTGATGCGACGGCGTGGTTCAAACCTCTGCGGAAAAACCTCGGCAAGAAGAACTGCATTCTCGGGCCGGATGACATCAAGCGCATCTGCGACAGCTTCCTCAACAGCGAGGAAAGCGAGCAGTCGAAGATCTTCCCCAACGCGGCGTTCGGTTACTGGAAGATGACGGTCGAGCGGCCCTTGCGCTTGAAGGTCGAACTGTCCGCGAGCGCGCAGCGTCGCTTCGCGAAGACGTGCGCGGAGGCTGCTGAAGAGCCCCTCATTGGCGTTGTGGAAGCGGTGGCTGAGCGGCTTGGCGAAGGCCCCCATCTCGATTTCAACCGCTTCCTTGAAGAAGCCGAAGCTGTGGCGGGCAAGCGCGGCGTCCGTATGACAGCCAAGCGCCAGAAGCTCCTGATGGCAGGGTTGTGCATCAAAGATCCCGGGGCGGAACCTGTGATCAAGAAGGTGTCCAAGATCAAGCCGGGCGCCGATGCTGAATCTGATGCGCTCTACGGCAACTATCATCTTACCGTCGGTGGCGAACCAGCGATCATCGAGTTCGAGCCGGACACGGAGTTGAGGGACACCGAACAGGTGCCGTTTTTGGAAAACGGCGGTATCGAGGCGTTCTTCCGTCGCGAGGTTCTGCCTCATGCGGCCGACGCCTGGATCGATCCCTCCAAGACGGTCATCGGCTATGAAATCTCCTTCACGCGGCACTTCTACAAGCCGCAGCCGCTGCGGACGCTCCAAGAGATCGAGGCCGACATCCGGGCTCTTGAGCAGGAAACCGAAGGCCTTCTTGAAGACGTGCTAACGGGAGGCCGCTGAGCATGGCCACCCAACGGTACTCAGTCACCCCCCATCCGATCGAAACCCTGCTTACCTGGGTGAAGTCCGGCGAGATCGCGATACCGGAAATCCAGCGCCCCTTCGTTTGGGATGCGACCAAGGTCCGCAACCTTCTGGACTCGCTCTATCAGGGCTATCCGGTCGGCTATCTGATCGCCTGGCGGAACCCGTCGGTCAGGCTGAAAGACGGTTCCACATCCTCGGGTAAGCGCATCCTGATCGACGGGCAACAGCGCGTCACCGCGCTTATGGCCGCGTTGCTCGGTCAGGAGGTGCTGACCAAGGATTACGAGACCGTACGCATTCGGATCGCGTTCCACCCGGTCGAGGAGCGCTTCGAGGTTTCGAACCCGGCCATCCAGAAGGACGCCTCGTGGATCCCTGACCTGGCAACGGTCTTCGCGCCTGATGCTAGCCTGACCAAGCTTACGCGCGAATATACAGCGCGCAATCCGGACGTTGATCAGGACCAGATTTCATTAGTGCTGGAGAAGGTCCGCAAGATCATCAACAACCAGGTCGGCATCATCGAGCTGGCCGAAGACCTCGACATCGAGACGGTCACTGAGATCTTCATCCGGGTGAATTCGGCCGGGGCATCGCTCAGCCAGGCGGATTTCGCCATGTCGAAAATCGCGGCGAACGACACCTATGGCGGCAACATGCTGCGCAAGGCGATCGACTATTTCTGCCATCTCGCCGTCGCGCCCGAATTCCTGCCTCGCATCGAGAAGGGCGACAAGGCATTCGCCGCTTCCGAGTTCCTGCCGAGGATGCGTTGGCTGAAGGACGTGAACGACGACCTCTACGACCCGTCCTACACCGACATGCTGCGCGTGGCGTTCACGTCGGAGTTCCGCAGGGGCAAGCTGCAGGATTTGGTCGCCCTGCTGTCGGGACGTAACTTCGAGACGAAGCAGTACGAGGAAGCGGTCGCCGAGGAGGCCTTCGATAAGCTGAAGGCCGGGGTCCTCAACTTCATCAACAAGACTCACTTCGACAGGCTGACGATGATCCTGCGCTCAGCTGGGTTCGTCACCTCCGGCCTGATCCGTAGCCAGAACGCCATCAACTTTGCGTACATCCTCTACCTTCGTGGCCGCGCCGAAGGCATGCCGGCCGCCGACATCGAGCGTCTCGTTCGGCGCTGGTACGTCATGTCGCTCCTGCGCGGGCGTTATTCGGGCAGCCCCGAAACGGCCTTCGATTTCGATATCCGTCAGATCGAGTCCCGCGGCCTGGCCTCATACACCGACGCGGTGATCGACGCGGAGCTGCCCGAAAGCTTCTGGAACACTCTTCTACCACAGGAGATGGACACCTCCTCCGCCTCGAGCCCCTATTTCCTTGTCTACCGGGCAGCACAGGTAAAGCTCGGCGACCTCGGCTTCTTGTCGCGGGACATCACCGTGCGTGACCTGTTACTGAACCGCAGCGATGTGCATCACGTCTATCCGCGCAACCACCTCAAGGGCCAGGGGCTGACGCGCGGCCGCTACAACCAGATCGCCAACTTCGTCCTGGCCCAGAGCGAGATCAACATTGGCATCGGTGACCGCGACCCGAAGACTTACTTCGCTGAGCTAGCGGACCAGTGCAACGGCGGCGCCAAGAAGTATGGTGGCATCACGACGATTGAGGAGATGCGGGCCAATCTTCGGATGAGCTGCTTGCCGGAGTGCATGCTGGACGGAGAGATTCCATCCTTCGATGACTTCCTGGAACAGAGACGCAAGCTGATGGCGCAGAAGATCAAGACCTATTTCGAGGGACTTTGAATTGTTCGCTGAATACGCTGTCAGAATGGGGAAATGGTGAATGGCTGAACGGGACGATCTTCTGGCTTCGATTGCAGCGACAACCGTCGACTATCGTGAGGGCGACCTGCCTGCGCCGACGCCGGATCACGTCGGCAGATGGATCTCGCAATTCGATGCAGATCTGAGATTGCCTATGCTTCGAGAGATGGATTATGTTCTCCAGAGAACATACTTTTCAAAGCGCGAAATCGAGAAAGAACTGGCCGACCATGCGCGAGTAATCGGCGATGGAGGCAAGGACTTAGACGACAACGCTGCAATAGCCTTTTGGCGCGGAACCGAAATTCTCAACATCCAACAACGAGGCCGCAGCCAAGCCGACATTAACGAGATATTCGAAGGAGCGTTGCGCGAGCGCTTTGGATTGCGCCTCGCAGACTGCCAAGGTGGAGATAGGAGGTTCGTATACTTTGATGACATCCTGTTTTCAGGCGACCGCGTTCAAAATGACCTTATGGCTTGGCTGGACAATACCGCGCCGAACGAGGGGCATGTCTCGATTGTTCTTCTAATCTCGCACTGCCTCGGAAAATGGGAGACAGAACGAAACCTAAAGGAAGCGATTGCGAGATCAGGCAAGAAGATCACCTTCGATATTCAGGAGCAGATAGTCCTCGAGAACAGGAAACGATATCGCAACGATGCCGACGTGCTGTGGCCGACTGAGCTTCCGGACGATGACATAGTGCAAGAGTATGCGGCAGCCCAAAGGTTCCCGTTTGAACCTCGAGCGCCGATCCCCACTCCTCATACGAACATTTTCTCATCTGAAGCCGGTCGCCAATTGCTGGAACGAGAGTTCCTCTTAGCGGGACTGAAGATCATTAGCTTTTCCAGAAACCCTGCTCAGCGCGTGCGGCCGCTTGGGTACGGGAGATATGGCCTTGGGTTCGGGTCTACCTTGGTAACTTACCGGAACTGCCCAAACAACGCCCCTCTCGCGCTGTGGTGGGGAGATCCAAATGCAGCGCCGGGGCATCCGTTTAGGCGTTGGTACCCGCTTCTGCCTCGGCGCACCTATGAACAAGGTGTGGTAGCACATGACTTCGACTTCTAGCGCGCCCCACAACAATCAGACCCGGGTCTATGACCGAGAGACAAGTGTCGTCTTCCTGAAGACCAAGGAACGCTTCGGGGGGCTGTCGAACATGGCGGCGGGCTTCCCCCTGCGCGTGAACGGGGTGCGCATCAAGACGTCGGAAGCGCTGTACCAGGCATGTCGCTTCCCGCACATGCCCGAGGTGCAGCAGCTCATCATCGGCGAAAATAGTCCGATGACAGCGAAGATGCGCAGTAAGCCGTATCGGCGGGTTTCCCGGCACGATTGGGACTTTGTCCGGGTCAAGATCATGCGCTGGAGCTTGCGCGTGAAGCTGGCGCAGAACTGGCGCGAGTTTGGCAGGCTGCTGTTGTCGACGGGTGACCGACCTATCGTCGAGCAATCCCGCAAAGACGATTTCTGGGGAGCGAAGGTTGCCGACGATGGCACGCTGGTCGGCATGAACGTGCTCGGGCGGCTGCTGATGGAGTTGCGCGAGCAGCTGAAGGGCGATGAGGCGGAGAGCCTGCGGTTCATCGAGCCGTTGGCGATCTCCGAGTTCCTGCTGTTCGGCCAGCCCATCGAGGCGGTCCAGGCCGCGCCCAATGCCGAGATCCCCGGCTGGACCCCTCGGCGGCCATCCCAGGCCGATACCGCCCCAACGCAGCCCAGAGACCCCCAGCCCTCCTTATTTGAGCAGCCAATGATTTCAAACGCCGAACCTGTCTCTGCCCCGTCGCTCCCCACTCTCGCCAGAGATGATGATTCACAGAAGCATCTCTCAGACTATCACCCAGCAGTGCGCGATTGGCTTGGCGATCTGCCAAGCAGATGGGACGTGCTTAGAAGCAAGTATCTGTTCCGCGAGATCGACGACCGGACCGACACCGGGACGGAAACCCTACTGTCCATGCGACAGGCGCATGGTCTGATCCCCCATGCGAAGGTATCGACGAAGCCGGTCACGCCGGAAGAGCTCAAGGGATACAAGCGCGTCCGCACCGGCCAGATGGTGCTGAACCGCATGCAAGCGTCAAACGGCATGTTCGCGGTTGCGCGCGAGGATGGTCTAGTAAGCCCGGACTATGCGGTATTCCAACCACTCCGGCCGATGGAGCCTGACTACTTCGTCGACCTCTTTAAGACCACCATCTACCGCGCAAAATTCCGGCAGGAATCGAAAGGGCTTGGAACCGGCATGTCCGGCTTTCTGCGCCTCTACTCGGATCGTTTCGGGGCCATCCATGTCCCGCAACCGCCGGAGGAAGAGCAGCGCAAGATCGTGCAGTTCATCCGGTCCTTTGACCATCGCGTCCGACGCTTGATCCGCAACAAGCGGCGGCTGATCGGGTTGTTGAACGAGCAGAAGCAGGCGATCATCAACAGGGCCATCACGCGCGGCCTGAACCCCGAAGCCCCCATGAAGCCCACCGGCATCGACTGGATGCCCGAGGTTCCGGCGCATTGGGCCATTAAGCGGATAAAGAACGTAGTTCGTGAGAGAGATGCCAGAAGCGGCACTGGCACGCACGAACTTCTTTCTCTTACACGCAAACATGGTCTTGTTCGGCATTCGGACGTAGCAAGTCGTCCAGCGAGCGCTTCTGATTTTACAAACTACAAAGTATGCCTGCCGGGCGAGATCGTGATGAACCGGATGCAAGCTTGGTCAGGGATGTTTGGCCTAGCGAGCGAAGAAGGCATGGTCAGTCCAGACTATGCGGTATTTGCCCCCGCGGGCGATTGCGAGGCTGCATACTTGGTTACACTCTTCAAGACGCCGATATTCGTTCATCAATTCGCCATGCGCTCTCAAGGAATTGGTGATGGCTTCAACCGGCTTTACACACCGACCATGGGGGGCATTCCGATTGTTGTTCCTGCGATTTCTGAGCAGCGCGAGATTTTGAAGCATATCGAAGCTGAGACCCGAGAACTCAGCCAGTTGCAGGTTCGCTTTGAAAGTGAAATTTCACTTATCCAAGAATATCGTAATCGACTGATTGCCGATGTCGTCACCGGGAAACTCGATGTTCGGCAGATCGAGATCGCCGCACCTGCGGACGGCCCGATCGCCGACGAGGACGACGCGCTGGAGGAACTGGACGGTGACGACGCCGAGGTGATGGAGGGGGCCGATGCCGACGACTGACACCAGCGAAAAAGGCCTCGAAGCCCTCATCGTCCGCTCGCTGATCGACGAGGCGGGTTACGTCGCTGGCACCTCGAAGGATTTCGACCGGGACCACGCCATCGACCTAGCCAAGCTGTTCGACTTCCTGAACGCCACGCAGCCGGAGGCTGTTGAGGCCCTCGGCATCGGCGAAGACGGTCCCAAGCGGCTGCAGTTCCTGCACCGGCTGCAAGGCGAGATCGCCAAGCGCGGAGTCATCGACGTGCTGCGCAACGGCCTGAAGCACGGTCCCGGATCGGTCGAGCTGTTCTTTGGCACGCCGACCCCCGGCAACGCGAAGGCCGAAGAGCTGTTCGCCGCCAACGTGTTCAGCGTCACTCGGCAGCTGCACTATTCCAAGGATGCGACCAAGCTGTCGCTCGACGCTGCGCTATTCATCAACGGCCTGCCCGTCGCCACCTTCGAGTTGAAGAACAGCCTGACCAAGCAGACAGTCGAGGACGCGATCGAGCAGTACAAGCGCGACCGCGATCCAAAGGAGCTGATGTTCCAGTTCGGCCGCTGTGTGGTTCATTTCGCATTGGACGACCACGAAGTGCGGATGTGCAGCCACCTGAAGGGCAAGGCGTCCTGGTTCCTGCCGTTCAACAAGGGCTGGAATGACGGTGCGGGCAACCCGCCGAATCCGCATGGCCTGAAGACCGATTACCTTTGGAAGCAGGTTCTGACCAAGCGCAACCTCACCGACATCCTGGAGAACTATGCGCAGGTGGTCGAGGAGACGGACGAGCGCGGAAAGAAGAAGCCGCCGAAGCAGATTTTCCCGCGCTTTCACCAGCTCGACGTGGTGCGCAAGCTGCTGGCTGACGCCGAGGCCTCCGGCGCCGGGCGGCGGTACCTGATCCAGCACTCGGCAGGTTCGGGCAAAAGCAACTCGATTGCCTGGCTCGGCCACCAGCTGATCGGGCTGGAGACCGGCGGCAAGCCGACCTTCGACACCGTCATCGTTGTCACCGACAGGCGCAATCTCGACAAACAGATCCGCGACACGATCAAGCAGTTCGCGCAGGTATCGTCCATCGTCGGAGCGGTCACGGAAGGTTCGCAGCAGCTTCGGACGTTCCTGCAGCAGGGCAAGAAGATCATCATCACCACGGTGCAGAAGTTCCCGTTCATCCTGGACGAAATCGGGGACAGCCATCGCGGGCGGACCTTCGCCATCATTATCGACGAGGCGCATTCCAGCCAAGGCGGCCGGACCTCGGCAAAGATGAACATCGCGCTTGCCGCGAATGGTGCCGAGGAGGAAGACGAAACCGTCGAGGACACCATCAACCGCTTGATGGAGGCGCGGAAGGTTCTGCCGAACGCGAGCTATTTCGCCTTCACCGCCACGCCCAAGAACAAGACGCTGGAGATTTTCGGCACGGCGGTCCCCGAGGGCGGGAAAGTCAGGCACGTCCCTTTCCACAATTATTCGATGAAGCAGGCCATCGAAGAGGGCTTCATCCTCGACGTGCTGAAGCACTACACGCCGGTCGAGAGCTATTACCGGCTCATGAAGACGGTGGAGGACGACCCGCAGTTCGACGCCAAGCGGGCGCAAAAGAAGCTCCGCCGCTATGTCGAATCCCATGACCATGCCATCCGCAAGAAAGCTGAGATCATGGTCGACCACTTCCACGACCAGGTTATGGCCCATCGCAAAATCGGCGGAGCAGCGCGCGCCATGGTGGTGACCAGCGGGATCCACCGGGCCATCCAGTATTTTCACGCCTTCGGGGAGTATCTGAAGGAGCGCAAGAGCCCGTACCAAGCCATCGTCGCCTTCTCGGGCGAGCATGAATATGGCGGCCAGAAGGTCACCGAGGCGTCGCTCAATGGCTTTCCCAGCAACAAGATCGAGGAGTTGATACAGAAGGATCCGTACCGGTTCCTCATCGTCGCCGACAAGTTCCAGACCGGCTATGACGAGCCGCTGCTGCACACGATGTACGTGGACAAGACGCTGTCCGGCATCAAGGCCGTGCAGACGCTGTCGCGCCTGAACCGGGCGCATCCGCAGAAGCACGACACCTTCGTGCTGGATTTCATGAACGACGTGGATGGCATCAAGGCGTCGTTCGAGGACTACTACCGCACGACGATCCTGAGCGAAGAGACCGATCCGAACAAGCTGCACGACCTGAAAGCGCGGCTCGATGGCTATCAGGTCTATTCCTGGGAGCGGGTGGAGGACCTCGTGGCGCTGTATCTCGGTGGCGCCGACCGCGACAAGCTCGACCCGATCCTCGATGCGTGCGTCGCGGTCTACAAAGCCGATCTCGATGAGGATGGACAGGTCGACTTCAAGGGCAAGGCGAAGGCATTCACGCGCACCTACGGATTTCTCGCGGCCATCCTGCCCTATACGAACGCGGAATGGGAGAAGCTCTCGATTTTCCTGAACTTCCTGACGCCGAAACTGCCTGCTCCGGAGGAGCAGGATCTGTCGAAGGGCATTCTGGAGGCCATCGACATGGACAGCTACAGGGTCGAGGCGCAGGCGACGATGGCGATTGCGCTTCCCGATGCCGACGCGGAAATCGGCCCTGTGCCGTTGGGCGGAGGCGGTCGCAAGCCTGAGCCGGAATTGGACCTGCTCAGCAACATCCTCAAGACGTTCAACGAGATGTTCGGCAACATCGACTGGAAGGACGCCGACAAGATCGGGAAGGTGATAGCTGAGGAGTTGCCCACGAAGGTCGCGGCCGACAAGGCCTATCAAAACGCGATGCAGAATTCGGACAAGCAGAACGCCCGCATCGAGCACGACAAGGCACTGGAGCGCGCGGTCATCGAACTGCTATCTGACCATACCGAGCTGTTCAAACAGTTCAGCGACAATCCATCGTTCAAGAAATGGCTTTCGGAGACGGTTTTCGCGGCGACCTATGCCGACAAGGCGGCGCAGGCCGGTTCGGCTGCTACTCGCAGCTGAACCAGCGCATGGCGGTTTGGATCAGATGGTCATGATCCCCGCTTGTAGCCTCTTGGTAGAACGCATCGATCTCTTGCTGTGAGAGGCCCGCTTCTTTTGCGGCCCGTCGGCACAATCCGAGGATCATAAAGGCATTGCTGTCGTGTCCAGTCAGCTGGACTGTTATGTTTGGATACTTGGGGGGCATTGACCGGCTCCTCCAGCGCAGTAGGTACGAAGCCCAGAACGCTCACTTATTCATTATTATCAACAGGATAAGGCGATTTTGTTCGCGCTTTTTCCATTGCAGTGTTTAAGGGCTTCGGCTGCGACAACTTCGCGCCTGATCCCGCATGACGCTGTAATCGGCGATCATCTCGGCGATAGCCGTCGCCTCCGGCAGCAGATTGAGCTCGTCGGCCGCGCGCGCGTGGAACTCACGGCTGTACTCGATGACGGGAGGGCAGACGGTTGCGAGGCGCGGTTCAGAAGCGACCGTTGCGCAGCCGGTCAGCAAGCTCGTCGCGGTCGCGAGGACGGCGAGCCGCCGCATCCAGCATCCGGCGTTGAACATCATTGGTTTCCTCCAATGTTTCGAGGCGTTCGGCGAGGCGGCCCGCTCGTTCCCCTGTGCGCCGAAGCGAAAGCAGGAACAGGAGCACTGTGAGCGCGATGGCGCCGTAGCGGAGAGCCGTCCGGGCCCACGGGTTGGTGGCGAACCCAGCGAGGAGCGCACCAATCATCGGCGGCCCCGCTTCCAATCGTCCAGCCGCGCGTAGATCGTGATCGCGATCCCGCCGAGCGCCACGGCGATGAACACCCAGCGGAGCGTGTCGAGATACGGCACCAGCGGCAGGATGGCGGACTGGGTCTCAGCCAGGACGCTCTGGGCGACCTCTACGCCCGCGGCGCCCAGCGTAGCCACACCGGCGGCCCCGCCGCCCTTCATGGTGCGGCTGTCGGCCAGCACTTCGCGCGCAGGCGGCGTTTCAGCCGCGAAGGCTGTCGCCCGGATTTGGAAGCGCTCGCCCCACTGGCGAGCGGGCCCGAGATCGACATGGATGAATCCTGATCGCGGGTAGAATCCGAAGCCGAGGAACCCGACCTCCCGCGCTGCTGCCTCGAACGCCACCGGGTCATGGTTCGCCATGGCGATATCGAAGGCCGCGCCGTCGAGGTGCTTCGACCGGGTGGCGCCGCCCACGGCGCGGTTGTGCTCGGGGCTGCGATAGGCGGAACGCACGATCAGCGGTTTGCCCAACCGGTCGCGCAGCGCCTGCAGCCTGTCGAGCGCGGGCTCGTTGATGAGCAGCTTGCCGGTGCCCCGGCAGGCGATTTCTGCGGGCGAGAAGTTGGGCCAGCGCCAGGTGCCCTCGGGCGCCTCCCGCCAATGGTCGTAGAAGGTCGTGGTCATGTGGGTCCTCCAAAACGAAAAACCCGCCTCGAGGGCGGGTCATTGCGGGCTGATGAATGGGGAATGGTGAGCGGCTACGGGCCGCCGCCGAAGATCTTCAGCTTGATCGCGATGCCCGCGAGCAGCGCCAGCATGACGCCGGTGGTGATCATGCGGACGGCCGTCTGCATCGCGGTGCGGCGCACCAGCCGGATGCAGTCCACCAGAGAGCGCAGATCGCGGATGTCGAGCGCGGCCTCGTCGCCGTCGAGCCCGACATCGGCCAGCGCGCGCTTCGCGCCTTCCTCGGCGGCGCGTGTCAGGATCGCCTCGAACTCGGCGTCGGGCATGCGCACGAAGCCTTCGGATCGGGGTGGTGTCATCGGATCCTCCTTCCGCCGCTCAGCCGACCTTGCAGCCCCAGAAGGACGTGTGATCGGCCGCGAAATAGCCGTCCGCGACCCGGAAATACCCCTGCAGTTCGACGGTATCGCCCGCGGTGAGCGGCACCATGGTCTGCAGCCAGATTGCGGTGGCGAGCGAGACGTGGGTGGCGGAGATTTCGCCGAGGGAGCCGCGGATTTCCGTCGTGCCGTTCAGGACGAGCCGCCCGCGCATGCGGGCCGTGGCGCTGGCGTTGATCTTGTAGAGCAGCGTCGCGCCGAAGAGGTAAGTGCCGTCCACCGGCGCCACGAAGTGGTTGTTCGCGGCGTCGAAAGCCCCCTGGTCGTTGTGGTCGGTGTTGTTGAGGCCGATCTTCGTCCAGGTCCCGACGCCGACGTAATTGTCGTAGTCGGTGTAAGCCTTGAACCGCGGCAGCCGGGGCTGATCGACGATGCCGGTGGCGTTGTCGACGCTGAGCCCGTCGAAGAAGGTGCTGCCGTCGGCGGAGACTACCAGCCGGAAGCGGTCCGAGCCGAACAGCCCTACCAGCGCCTTGGTAACGAAGTCGGTCTGCAGCGTCAGGCCGAGATCGTCGCCGGCCGCCTCCTTGTTCATGGTGTAGAACAGATCGCCGGTGCCACCCTCGGCCACCGTTTTCGCCGTCCAGAGCGCGGCGTTCAGCTTGGCCGAGAACGGGTTCGACGTATCAGCCGTGGTCCCGAGTCCGAGGAGCGCCAGGTTCTGCAGCGCGTCCGGCGTGGTCCCGACCCAGCCCGCGCCGTCGTAGACCAACAGCAATCCTTCGTCCTCGACCCAAGCCCGCCACCCGGTCCGGGGTGGCAGGCGCAGCCAGGCGCCGTCGGTCCAGACCGCGACGTTCAGGTCCCAGCCCGCCCAGTCGCCGGTGGCTCCAGACGCCACGATATGCCGGTCGCCGTCTGCGGGGTTGACGGAGGGCGCTGTCAGGTCCCGGTCGAGGACGGAGAGCTGCACGAGCCCGTCGAGGATCCGCAGCGCCTCGTTGTGGGTGACATGCTTCTGGGTCTGCCCCGCGAGGATGTAGCGGAGGCACAGAGCGGAGCGGCTCCCTCACGCCTCGCCCAGCATCTCGAGACAGGCGCCGTCTTCGCTGGGCCGAGGGTCTTCCTTCAGGTCGAAGATCACCGCATCGATGACAGCGCGCCATTCGGAGGTGATGGCGCGGGTCTCGGCGCTGGCACGGATCGTCAGGATGGCCGGCGACTTCGAGACCAGCCGCGCTTGCATGACAGCCTCGGAGCCGCGCAGGTAATGGACATGGCACCACAGGGTGAAGCGATCTTCCCATCCCTGGATCAGCATCCCGTCCGGATCGCGGATCATCACCGCCTCCTGGAAGGTGGCCCTGCGCCGCAGGCGCCCGGCAACCATGCTCACAGCCTGATCCTGCGATAGGGGGCGAGCAGCGCATCCACGGCCATGGGCAGCGCCGATGGGCTGGTGCCCAGACTGACGGCCGCCCGGTTCTCATACCAATGGGCGATTAGCAGCAGCATGGCCTGGCGGATGGCGGCGGGGATCTCGGCGGGGGCGCCATAGCCCGCGGTGAAGGTGATCGCCGCAGGACGGCCAAAGCCCGCGAGAGGTCGCAACAACAGGCGTTGGTCCCGCCGGTCGATCCGGTAATCGAGATCGCCGCCCGCGGCATCGGTGAACACGGCGCTGTCGATCTCGCTGTCGGGAAACGGCAGCAGGATGGGTCCGGTGACGGCATCCAGACCCATCTGCCAGTTTTGGGTCACCAGGCAGCGGCCGAGGATGCCGGCAGGGCCGTCCAGCCAGGCGGTGGCCGCATCGATGCTGTGCTGGATCAACAGATCCTCGTCATCATGATCGACGCGGAGCTGGGCCTTGGCTTCGGCCAGCGTGATCGGCACCGCCGCAGGCGCCGTAATGCGGGTGAGCGTGAACATGGTGAAATCCCTGATGCAGAGCGCGGGCGGCCTTCACCGCCCGCGACATTGCCATCACGCCTGATCGGCCTGCGGGTTGATCTGGCCGTGGCCCTTGATCACCAGCGCGGCGACGGGCGTGCCGGTGGTATGGGTGCCGGAAAACGCCGCCAGCAGCTTGAGGTAGCGCCTGGTCCCGACGTAGCCAAAGCGGTAGACTGCGGCGGTGGCATGGGCCGCGACCAGCGCCTTGACGATGCCACCTTCACCGACAGCCGCGACCCCCAGCAGATCATCCACGGTGACCGCCTCGTAGCTGCTGTCGTCATCGGAATGGATCAGGGTGAACTCGATCTTGTCGGTGTCGCTGAAGGTGATGCCGCCCGCGCCAATGGCGAGGATGATCTCCGCGCCCTTGAAGCCGCGCAGATCAACGGCCGCGGGAGTGTTGTCGTCGGTGAGTGTGGCCGCGTCGATGGCCGCAGCTACTGTGAGGCCGGAATGCAGATCCTTCATCGGATCCTCCTGTGCAGGGATGAATGGAGTGACGCGGGCGACAGACTGCCGCCCGCGCGCTTGGGTCCAGCCGGGCGATCAGCTCGCCGCGATCTTCAGCAGCTTGATGGCCTCAAATTCCTGCACTCCACCGCCGACCCGCTTGGTGGTGTAGAAATGCACGTAAGGCTTGTTGGTGAAGGGATCGCGCAACACCCGGATGCCGAAGCGGTCGACGATCAGATAGCCGCGCCGGAAATCCCCGAAGGCCAGTGGGAAGGCCCCGGCAGCGATGTCGGGCATGTTGTCGTCATCGCTGATCGGATAGCCAAGCAGCGTCGCCGGCTGGCCGGCCTGAACCGGCGGCTGCCAGAGATAGAGCTCCTCGGTCTTGGACTTCAGCTTGCGGATGGTGGCTTGCAGTGAGCGGTTCATCAGGAAACGGGCGTTCTGCCGGTAGCCCTGCTTCAGCCCGTAGACGAGATCGATCAGCGCATCGACGCCGTTATGGGTGGCATCGGTCAGCGCCGCCGCCACGCCCGAGGCGGTGTAGCCGATCTTGCCCCAGGCGTAGGAGGCATTGGCCACCGTGTCATAGGCCAGGATGCCGCGCGGCCGGTTCACCCCGTCGCCGGTGATGAAGGCGGTGGCCTCGGCCTCGGCGAAGGCGGTCGAGACCTCCTCGGCCAGCCAGGCGGCGATATCGACGCGCGCATCGTCGAGCAGGGTCTGGGTCGCGGCGGGGTTGGCGTAGATTTCCATTGCCGGGAAGGCCAGTTCCGCCAGGGTGGGCGTGGCGGTCTCGGGCCGGGCCTGGCGTTCGCCGACCCAGCCGGCTGCGGCCCCGCCCTGATTGACCAGCTTCTTGTAGCTGCCGGCCGAGATCGAGATGACGCTGGCGATCGACCGCATGGCCGAGACCGAGCCCAGCACCCGGTCGATGGTCTGTTCCATCTGATCAGGCACGACATAGCCGCCATCGGGATCGCTGTCGGTGCGAAGCGCGGCCTTCACCTCCAGTTCCCGAAGCCCGGCCTCGACGCCGCGGCGGAAGAACTGGTTGAAGGCGCGGGCGTGCTCGCGGGTCTCGGGGCTGTCCGCCCGATCCGCGCTGCCACCACCGCCGCCGAGCCTGGCCGCCGCCAGCACGGCATTGGTCTCGTCGAGCGCGCCCTGAAGCCGGGTGATCTCTGCATTGATGCGCTCCACCTTCTCGGCCTGCACGACATCGGCGAACTTCGCGTTGATGCCGTTGATCTCGGCTTGATGCTCGTCCTTGAAGGCGGCAAAGG
This sequence comes from Paracoccus zhejiangensis, assembly GCF_002847445.1. Lineage (NCBI taxonomy): Bacteria > Pseudomonadati > Pseudomonadota > Alphaproteobacteria > Rhodobacterales > Paracoccaceae > Paracoccus > Paracoccus zhejiangensis. Next base: position 181,016 of record NZ_CP025430.1, read on the forward strand.
CGCGGTTCAGATCGGCGAGGATGGCGTTGGCGTCGCCGGCCTCGGCGCGCACGCGAACGGCCCCGCGAATGCGGGGGGATTTCTGGATGCCCATGATGGTTTCCTTATGAGCGGATGGTGTCGATGAGCCGCCGGATGGCGCTCACGGGGATGCCAGCGTTCTGCGTGGCGGGTTCGGCAGCGTTGCGCGTGCCGGTAATCTGTTTCAGCATCGCGCGCCGCTCGCTGCGGGGGATGCCTTGCTGCGCCAGAGCCGCGTCGATGCGGCGCCGCGCCTGAATGTCGGGGCGGGCCTGCGCCATGGTGGGCGGCTCAGCTTCCACGCGTGGTCGGTTGCCTGTATCGGGCGCAATTCCGTCCGCCATCCCGGCGGCAATCGCCTCCTCGGTGCCCAGAAAGGTCTCGGCATCGAGCAGCGCGGCAATTTCCTCGCTGCTCCTGCCGCTGCGCGCGGCATAGATCCCGGTCAGGGCGGCGTCGAAGGTCTCAAAAAGCGTGGCGGCTTCGGCCATGTCGTGGCGATTGCCGATCACCACGCCCCAGGCATTGTGCAGCATCAGGAAGCTGCCGGGGCTCATGTGGATCTCGTCGCCGGCCATGGCGATAATCGAGGCCGCCGAGGCCGCGAGCCCCAGCACCTCAACGGTGACCGCGGCCGGATGGGCGCGCAGCAGGTTGTAGATGGCAATGCCCTCGAACATGTCGCCGCCCGGCGAGTTGATCTGCACCGTCACCGCCTGCGGGCCGATCCTGCTGAGCGCCGCTGCGATCCGGCGCAGGCTCACCCCGCCGCCCATATCATCCTCGCCGATCACGTCGAAGATGGTGATGGTGCTGTCGCGCTCGGTGACGGAAGTGACCTGCACGGCGACCGGCATCTCGGCCCAGCGGACCAGCGCGTCCGATGGCGCATCGGCCTGGAACGCCGCGGGGCGCGGCAAGACCGGTCCGGCCGGAAGATCACGCAGGCTCATCAGATGGTCCTTTCGGATGTGTGCGGCTCATAGCTGAACAAGAAAGACCGGCAGTTTCCTGCCGCTCTCCGCGCCTCAGGCGCTTGTGATGGATAATCAGCGGCGGTTGTCGTTTATCTGCTCAACCAAGAGTATGACGGAGCAGACCCATGCGTATTTTCCAGAAACTGGCCGTATTGGCCGTCACCGCCGCCACCGTGGTCGCTGTGCCGGCCTCGGCAGACCCGGGACGGGGCAAAGCCCATGATCGTGACCACTTCCGGACCAGCCAGGCAAGACACTGCCCGCCGGGGCTGGCGAAGAAGAACCCGCCCTGTGTTCCGCCCGGCCAGGCCAGAAAATATGACGATCGCAGGGATTATGATCGTCGGCGGCACCATGACCGCTACGGTGTCCGGATCGGCGATATCCTGCGGATCGACGATTACCGGGTCATTCGCGATCCTCGCAGGATGAATCTCGAGACCCGTGACGACTGGCGCTATTACCGCGATGGCCATCGCGCCTATCGGGTTGATCGCGAGACCCGGAAGATTCTCTCGGTCATCGAGTTGATCGACGCTTTTACCAACTGAGGCAGCGCCGGCTGCATTCCGGCCCCGAGATCAGGGATCGGCTTGGGCGTCGGGATTGGTAGATTCGTCCTCCGCCTTACCGGCTTCTGCCGTCATGTTGGGCGGCGGATAATAGATGTCGCCGCCGGCACGTGGATTCTGGTCCTCGAGCGCGCGGATCTCGTTGGGGCTCCACACCCCCCATTGCAGGCCCTTCACATAGGCCTCCCAGCGGGCCTTGATATCGCCCTTGACGAGGGCTGCGCGGTTGAAACGGGCATAGAGCAGATCATCCGCGCCGATCAGGTCGCGGTCGATCGCCTCCTCCCACATGGTCAGGTGATCCTCGAGCGTCCAGGCCACGAAGCCGATCGACTGCTGCTCGATGCCGGTGCCCCAGCTGGTGGACTTCTCGGTGTCGCCGATCATATGCGGCGGCACCCCGAAGAACATGGCGATGTCGCTGCGGCTGAACTTGCGGCTCTCGATCCATTGCGCATCCTCGGCGGTCATCGCGATACGGGCGTAATCCATACCTTCCTCGAGAATGAGGTGCTTGCCTTCCTGGTCACCGCCGGCGCGGAACGCCTCGAGCCCGGCCTTGAGATTGGCCACCGCCTCGGGTCCGAGCTTCTGCGGGTGCCTGAGCACGCCCGAGACCCGGGCGCCATTGCGGAAGGTGGTGGCGCCGTGATCCTCCATCGCCAGCGCCAGACCGATGGTCTCGCGGGCATAGGCGATTGGTGAGACACCTCGTACCCCGTCCAGCGTCAGCCCGACCATATGCAGCACCTCGTCCTGCGGCAAGCGCAGCCGCCGGCCATCGGGGCGGGTATAGAGAAAGCTCAGCGCCAGGTCCTCGCCCTGCACCACCTCGACCCGATCCGGATGCAGCGGGATCAGCGCCTGCACGGTGCCGCGCGAGCGCACGATCATGGCATAGGCATTGCCGCGCAAGAGCAGATGCGCCTGCAGCATCCGGCGGAACTGCGATGGCGTCTGCCAGCGATTGGGCCTTCGCCGCAGCAGCTGCCAGATCGGGGCATCCGAGGCATCCTCGCGGGTCCGGGCATCGATCCGGCGCTTGATATGCAAGGGCAGCGTTGCCACCGCGCCGGAAATGATGCGCACGCAGGCATAGACTGCCGCCACCCGCATGGCGCTGTCCGGCGTCACCGCCATGCCGGAGCCGCTGGCTGCGCCGGCCCGGAGCGCCGCATCCAGTTCGGCGGCAGAGGTGATGACCAGCCCGCCGCCGGCTTCATGGATGGCAGCGCGTGGCGACGGGGCGTGCGGAGGTGAGGCCGCAGGCGGGGCGCCTGCAAACCAGCGGGACCAGAAGGACATGGGCATTCTTTCCGTAAGACGGGTAGCCTACAGCACCAGGATGCTGCGGCTGTCATAGACCGAGCGGCCGGCATTGACGTCGCGCAGGAGCGCCCGGCCGAGGGCGTTGCAGATCGCGACGATGCCGTCGATGCGCTCCGAGGAGCGTTCCTTGTCCGGCTTGATATTGCCGGCCGGATCATGGCGCACGGCGACATTCGAGGCATTCCAGCGCAGCACCGGATGGCCGCCATGCCACAAGAGCCGCGACACCGAGAGCCGCTCAAGTTCCGCGGTCGGCGCCGCCATGCTCAGAAACCCCTGACCGAACTGCACCAGGTTGATCCCCTCATCCTGCAGATGCTGGACGATCTCTCCGGCGAAGGTGCGGTCGTAAGAGAGCTCGCGCAGATCGTAGCGCCCCGCGAGTGCGATGATCTCGGCCTCGATAAAGGCGAAATCGGTGGCATTGCCGGGGGTGGCGGAGAGGAGCCCCTGGTTGCGCCAGGTATCGTAGGGCACTCGATCGCGCTTACCCCGGCGCAGAATATCTTCCTCAGGCACCCAGAAGCGGGGCAGCACGATCCATTTCTCGGCCAGATCACCGAGCGCGGGGTCCCCCGTCGGTGGGAACAGCAGCATGAAGGCCGAGAGGTCGTTGACCCGGGCGAGATCGAGCCCGCCATAGCATTCGCGGCCCAGCAGCTTCTGCTCCAGATCATCCAGCCCGGCGCGGATATCTCGCCAATCAGCCCCGTCACCCGGCCCGCCCTCGGCCCAGACGCCCATGTCGAGCCAGCGGGTGACCTGTTCGGTCCATTCATTCAGCCGCAGCCGCCGGATGGCGTTCTGCTGCGCCGGCATCTCGCGGGCCTCGTCGATCTGACGCTTCAGATCGTCGCGTTTCACCGTCACTCCGAGGCTGGGATTAGCCTTCACCCAGACCGCAGGATCAGTCCAGTCATCGCCCGCGTCGATGGTGGCGATGAAGGCAAACCAGCTGTCGGCCGCGTCATGCGGCACGCTGCCTTCCAGCGCCTTGACCGAGAACTCGTGATGCTGGCGACAGACCGAATGGCGGTCATGGCCGGCGGTGGTGATCTCGACGATCAGCGGCTGGCGCCGGGCACCGGTGGCGGTGTTGAGCTTCTGAATGATTTCCGGTCCGGGATGTTCATGCACCTCGTCCACGGCGGCCAGATGCACGTTGAGCCCGTCCATCTTGCTGGCATCGGCCGAGAGCGGTCGGAACCAAGACGCGGTCGGCAGCACCGCGAGGTTGTTGACGGTGCGGGTGACCCTTGCCGTCAGGGCCGGGCTCGCCGCCACCATGCGCTCGGCCTCGCCAAACACGATCCGCGCCTGATCGCGGGTGGTGGCGGCCGCATAGACATGGGCGCCCGGCTCCCCATCGGCAATCAGCGCATAGAGCGCGATCCCCGCCAGCAGCGCCGATTTGCCGTTCTTGCGCGCAACCTCGACGTAAGCGGTGCGGAACCGGCGCAGCCCATCGGCGCGTTTCCAGCCGAACACCGCGCCGACGACGAAGGCTTGCCACGGCTGCAGCACGAAGGGCTGCCCGGCCCACTCTCCGGTCGAGTGCCGCAGATGGGTGAAAAACTCGATCGCGTGCAGCGCCCCCGTGCGGTCCCAGGAGAGGCCGCGGGGCTTGCCGGAGGTCAGATCTGCCAGATGCCGTGCGCAGGCCAGCTTCACCAGCCGGCCCGCGGTGATCGTTCCGCCGGTGACTGCCTTTGCGTAGGCTGTGACCGGACAGGCCGGCAACTTCCGCCCGGTGCCGGTTTTACGCCTTGCTGCCACGGTTCAGATAATCCTCGAATGGATCGCGACTGTCAGTGGGTTCGGCCATGCGTACCCGGCTGCGGCTGGAGGGCGTCATCCCGAATTCAGCTTCGATCTGTCCCATCTGTGCCAGGCATTTGTTGGCCACCGCCAGAAACGGGTTCTGGATGATATTGCCACCCACGGTCTTGACCACCGGGCCGCGGCGCTTGACTTCGGCCTCCGCCTCGAGCCAACGGCGCCAGATGACCACGTAGCGCGCCAGCGCCCCCACATCGAGCTCGGTCATCACCCCGTGGCGGGCCAGCAGCCCCGCCATCTCGGTGAACTTCGCGGCCGCCGCCGCCTCGAGGTGATCGGGTGGCGGTGGTGTTGCCACAACCGGCTTCGGCTCATCGGCGCTGATCCGGTGCGGCCGTGCGGTGCCTTTCACCAGCTTCAACTGCGTCGGCAAGGGTTTGCGACCGGGCATGGCAGGTTCTTCCGCATCTTCTCCAATGCAACGGGCACGAAGAATACGAAACTCGACGTCGACCCCTCGCAAATTGCGCGAGCGGACCCCATATGCAGTCAGCAACACTTGTTTTCGAATCTGCTCCTTTTCCGGCTCAGCTCTCGATCGTCAGCTTTGCCGGGTCGTTGCGTTGTGCGAACGACATACAGACAAGGAGTATCACGATGGCCAATGGCACCGTGAAATGGTTCAATTCCGCCAAGGGTTTCGGCTTCATCCAGCCAGAGAGCGGCTCGAAGGACATCTTCGTCCACATCTCTGCGGTCGAGCGGGCTGGCATCCACCAGCTGAATGACGGTCAGGCCGTTTCATTCGATCTTGAGCGCGACCGTAACGGTCGGGACTCGGCAACGAACCTCGTTCTCGCCTGAGCGAAACATCCATCATGAAGGCTGGGCGGCGGCTTGGCGCGCCCTCCTTCACCCAGCACCGGGTGCATAGCGCTCCCGGGTGCCGAATTTCCTGAAAGAACTGACTTTGATAGAAATCCACTGGGGCAAACCGTTGTCCTTTGTCGTTTCGTCTGCGGGCGAGATACAGAACTTCTCCACAGCCGAACAGGTCCGCTACTGGTTGCGAAAGAAATGGCCCGTCACCGACCAGGCGCGTGATCGTGCGCTTCACCAGGTGGAAGCTGCCATGGACTGCATGGCATCGGTCGCGACTGCGCGCCGCGCCTTCATCGTGGCGGCCAGATCGGCCGGCTTCGTATCGCGGCACCTCGCAAGTCAACCAGAGTACCGCGTTAACGCGTGATCCACGTGAACGACCACCAGATCGGCGGGACGGTCCTTGCGCGGCGCTGACAATAATACGACCGCAGTGAAGCAACCCCGCTCGCGAGAGGAAAGCCGATGCCCGACTCCGAGGACCGAACCGACGCAGATCTCACATTTCTGATCCTGGAGAACTGCCACGACCTTGGCGTTGGCGACGGCCCTGCACAGGCGATGGTTGAGCGGGTGCTGAAAAACCGCCGGATGGCGCGGGCACCGAAGACCGCAGTCGAGTGACCGCGCGGTGTTTCATGGTGCACCCCGCATCCGGATCGCCTCGAACACCCTCCGCAAGGCGAAGGAACGGGCAATCGACATGACCGTGAATGCGGCGCCGATCTTCAGGTTCTGCGCCAGCGTTATGTGCAGGCCGAAGATGGGAAAGATCAGGATCTGCGTGACAACCGCGACGCCGTAGCCGACGATCACGTTGGCGACGGACTCGGCCAGCGACATGAGACGGGATTGTTTCATGCCGCCTCGCTCCGGCTGCGCCGCTTGCGGGCGGAGGCATCACTGTCAGCGTCGCCATCCGCCTCCGCAACCGTGCCTGCGTGTTCACCAAGCCGCTTGGCCTTCAACTCGGTGAAGGTGCGTCCGTCGCCGTCGAGGATCACATCGCGGCCGGTCTCGGCCTGCCACCGTTCGACGGCGACATCGACATAGGCCGGGCTGATCTCCATCGCGAAGACGCGGCGGCCATTGGCTTCGCCCGCCATGATCTGCGAGCCGGAGCCGGAGAAGGGCTCATAGCAAAGCCCGCCGCGCGCGACGTGCTGGCGCATCGGGATGCCGAAGGCGTCGAGCGGCTTCGGCGTGGGATGGTCGGGGCGCTCGTCCCTGGCGAAACTCGGCATCTCCCAGGTCGAGGGCAGCGTCTGATCGGCCACTTTCGGCGGGCGGTTCGGACGCCGCCAGCCCATGAAGCAGGGCTCGTGTTTCCACAGGTAATGCGACCGGGTCAGCACCCCGCGGTCCTTCACCCAGATGATCTGCTGGTGGACGAAGGCGCCGGCCTTTTCCCAGCAGGCTTCCAGCATCGCCTGACGGCGCGAGGCGTGCCAGCAATACCAGGCGGCATTCTCGGTGATCGCCTCGGCTACAGCGGCGGCGATGAAGCCGTCGTAGAGTTCGGCCCCCTGTGAGCTGTCGTCCCAGGTGGTGCCGTAGGAGGTCGACCAGTCCTTGTTGCGGGTCGGATGGTTCGAGCCGTCATAATCCACCAGATAGGGTGGATCGGTGGCAAACAGCACGGCCCGCTCGCCATTCATCAGCCGGCGGACATCGTCGTGGGATGTGCTGTCCCCGCAGAGCAGCCGGTGATCGCCGAGGATCCAGAGATCACCGGTCCGCGAGGCCGGGTTGAGCGGCGGCTCGGGGATGATCACCGGTGGGGTGGACGAACTGTCCTCATCGACGGCGCCAGCCAGCAGCCGGTCCAGTTCCCCATCCTCGAAGCCCATGATGCCGAGATCGAAACCCGCCTCCTTCAGATCGCCGAGTTCCAGCGCCAGCAGACTTTCGTCCCATCCCGCATTCAACGCGATGCGGTTGTCGGCCAGCACCAGCGCCCGGCGCTGGCTGTCGCTGAGGCCGGTCAAGGTGATCGCGGGCACCGTCGGCAGGCCCAGAAGCCGGGCCGCCAGCACCCGGCCATGGCCAGCGATCAGTGTTCCGTCCTCGGCAATCAGCACCGGGTTCACGAAGCCGAACTCGCGGATCGAGCCGGCGATCTCGGCGACCTGTGCGTCCGAATGCGTGCGCGCGTTGCGGGCATAAGGCACAAGGCCGTCGAGGCCGCGGTATTCGACGGCCAGCTGGCGATCGGTCACGATGTGGCTTCCTTCTGATTTGCCCTGCACCCCCCCCTCGCCATTTTGGCCGCGGATGCAGAAAGCTTGGCGCCTGGTCCTGGCGTCGAACGCTCCAGAGATCTGACCTCCCCCGGGGTGGCTAGGGGCTCGGTTCAGCGGCGCGGATTGCCGAAGCCGCCGTCCTCGCGCGCGGTCTTGCGGCTGTGGCAGCTTGCGCAGAGCGCCTGCCAACCGTCCGGGTCCCAGAACCGATCCGTATCGCCGCGATGGGGGATGATGTGATCGACGGCATTGGCCGCGCTCACCAACCCCTGTCGCTGGCATTCCGCGCAGAGCGGGTGGCGGGCGAGGAACATCCGCCGCGCGTGCTGCCAGCGGGTGGATTTGTAGAGCGCCCGGATGGCGGGGTCGCGTTTGTGGTCGGCGTCGCGATCGGCCTCACGCTTGTCACGCGTCCCCACCGGGCGATGGATGGGCGGGCGCACAGGCATGGGATGCCCTCGCAAGTCGGATGAAACGGGGAGGAAACGACCGGTGGCGCTCCGAGGCGCTCTTCTCCCGATCATATCCTGTTTATAGCACCGGCATGTTGCAGATGTCGAAGGAAAAAGTGTTGCAACACATTGGAGTCACTGCGCATTCAGACGCGCGGCGATCTTGGTCAGCGCCAGCTGCCAGCGCCGCCATGCGGTGGTGCGGTCGCAGCCGAGTTCCCCGCTGATCTGCTTCCACGGCACCCGGGCCGCGCGCGACCAGACCAGCTTGCGCTCGGGCTGCTCGATCCAGAGCACCCAGTCGAAGGTCTGCTCGAGCCGGGTGATGGCCGCCGCCGAGGGCCAGACCCGCATCGGCTGGGGTTCCATCGCCGCGATCTCGCGGCTGGTCCGCACGATGTCGGGCCAGGTGTTGAAGTAGCCCTGCGCCTTGACCGGCGGCAGCTTGCGCAGGGTGCGGAACGCCTCGGCGAAGTGGTCGGCAACATCGTCCGCGGTCCAGTCCCGATCAGCCATGGCCACGCCCTTCCTCGCCGGCGCGGGGGCCGTAGAGCTTCTCGCCCAGCTGGCGGACCAGTTCACGCTCGGGCCAGGTGAGGCGGTCGTCGTCGGCGGAGACCGCGAGGACGCCCTGTTCCTGCCAGCCCTCGCGCTTCACCTGCTCGGGATCGCGGCGTCGGCCGCCGTAGCCATGGGGGTGCCATCTCATGCGACACCCCCGTTCGTCTCGATCGCCCAGAGCAGGAGCGCGATGGCGTCGGCCTCGTTGTCGTCGGCGGGGCTGAAACCGCGGGCCCGGACGGCGGCGACCATGGCGGCCTTGTCGGCGTTGCCCTTGCCTGCGGCATGACGCTTGATCGTGCCGACCGGGACGCCCTCGTAGGGCACGCCGCGCAGCTCAGCCCATGCCGTCAGCGTGGCCATGAGCCCGCCGTAGATATGGCTCGCGTCGGTGCCCGCGTGGCGGCGGACTTCCTCGAACCAGATGGCGGCGACAGGACCGGACAGCCGGTCGATCTCGGTCAGCCAGTTGGTGAAGCGCAGGTAGCGCATGCCGCCGCCGTCGAAGCGGCCCGGGCGGAGAGAGACGGTGCCGCTGGTGATCAGGCCGTCATGGCCGCGGATCGCCCAGCCGGTCGAGGTGCCGAGGTCGAGCGCGAGGATGCACGGGAGCAGTCCGCCACCGTCCTCCATCCGCACAGGAGGGTTGGTGACGGATGTGACGGATGTGACGGATAGTTCCCTATCTGCTCCACAGGCGCGCACATGCGCGCGCGTAACGGTCTTATAGGTATGATCCGTCACATCCGTCACACACTCTGAATTCATTGGCATTTTCCTATTCTCCCGAGAAAAGGTCAGAGTTGCTGTCATCGAGGGCGATGCCCCGGAATCCCTTCGCGGCGCGGGTGTTGTGACGCTCGAATCCCCGGACGATCAGGGCTTCCGAGAAGCGCTTGACCGAGCCTGCGAACTCGCCGTTCGCATCGGCCCACGCCTTCCAGTCGGCGAACATCGCTGAGGTGCTGGCGCTGAGGTGCAACCCGACAGAGCAGCGCTCGTCGATCCAGCGACCGATGGCGTCTTCCGCCTCGAAGTAGTCCTCTGTCGCGGCCATCACGGCGGGCGGCGGGCGCAGGCCTGTCCGCTGCCATTCGATGCAGCCCTCGAGCGCCCACGCGAGGATCCCATCGCGTTCGGCCAGCAGCCTGTCCGCCAGGTGCTTGTCGCGCCGCGCGGGCGGGATGGTGACGGTGAAGGGCACCATGTGCAGGCGCCGCTTCATCGCCTCGTCCACGTTGCGGATGGAAGGCTTGTGGTTGCCGACGATCAGCAGCTTGAACTGCGGGATGAACTCGAAGAAATCCTGCCGCATGAAGCGGGCCGTGATCTTGTCGCCCCCGGTCAGCGCCTTGAGTTTGCTCTCGGCCCAGCGGCTGCCCTGTTCCGTTTCGATGGACGTGACGATGCGCGCCCCGCGCAGGCCCGCCATGTCGGTCGGGTGGCGATCACCCTGCGTGGCCATGAACATGTCCATTGGCGCGACGGTGGCGTAGTCGCCAAGGATGGCGGTCAGGGTGTTGGCGAAAACGGATTTCCCGTTTGCGCCGGTGCCGTAGAGAAAGAACAGCGCGTGCTCGGTCGTGACGCCGGTCAGGCAGTAGCCCGCCATGCGCTGCAGGTAGGATTGCAGTTCGCCGTCCCCGCCCGTGACGGTTTCGAGAAAGCCGAGCCAGACCGGACAGGCGTCGGCGACCGATGCCCCGGCAATGCGGGTCATGAAGAGGCCGGGATCGTGGAGCAGCGAGGCGCCGCTGCGCAAATCGACCACGCCACCGGGCGTGTTCAACAGCCAGGGATCGCGATCCCACGGCTCGGTCGTGGTTGCATGGCGGCGGTCGGAACGGGCAAGCCGCTCCACAGCAGAGACGGTCGCGGCGCTGGAAAGCTTCGCCTTCAGTCGCGCAGACCCGGCGCGCGCCGCCGCCTCGCGGCAGATCATCCGGGCCAGATCGAAGGCCTGCAGCGTCTCCTCGCGCCGCCAGAGCTTGCCCGACCAGGTCAACCATTGCCCCCAGCCGGCGACGTAGCGCCATGTCTCGGCATGTCGGGCTGCGAAGGTTGCGGCGAGCGCATCCTCGGTGAAGCGCACCGGCACGGGGCCGTCGTCGTCGCCACCGGCCGGGCCGCCGCCATCGCACCCGCCATCCTCGTCGTCGAGATCGCCGTTGCGGGCGGTGTCGCGTTTCCAGAGCCGTTCTGCTTCCTCGCGCAACCGGGCCTCCGGCCAGGGAGGCGAGACGCGGGCCGCGTTGTAGGAGACGATTTCTTCCCAGGCCTGTTCGCGCGGCACATGGCCTTCGCGGGCGCGGCGGATCCAGTAACCCATCACCCGCGACAGCGCGTCGAACCGTGTTGTGCCGTCGACGCCGCCTTCGCGGACCTCACGGCCGAACAGCTCGGTGACGCTACCGCGCTCGGTGGCGGCCATGTTGAAATCGAGTCCGTTCTCGCCTTCGAGCGGCGGCATGGCGATGATCGCCTCGAGCAGTTCGCCCAGATCGTAGTCGCAGGGATCGTGGTGCAGGATCTCCACCAGCCGACGTCGGCCCTGTTTGGCATGGATCGATCCGGCCACACGGATCGGCTGGTGGGCGGACCGGAAGGACGGATCGCCGCCGACCTTGGCAGCGATCATGTGCCGCGCCCGACAGACCGTGCCGATGTCCTCGCCTTCGGCGGGTTCGGACAGGCGCCAGTAGAGGTGCCGCTTGCGCTGGCCCTCGGCGGTGACACCGCCGGACGCCACTTCAAGCGTCGGGCATCCGAGATGCTGCACGAGGTGGTCGCGTTTCGCGCCGATATCGCCATGGTCGAGATCGACAAGCACGACCTGCGTCTGCACGATGCTTTCCGCCCGGGCGTCGCCAGGGGCGGACACCGTGCCGGGCGCCACGAACAAGGCCATGCCGGCGTCGCTCGCCCATGTCGCCTGAAGCGCCAGTTTCGCGGCGAGCGTGGCGTCCGCTTCGATGAAGGGGACATGCGGCGGACCATCGCCCGCGCCTTTCTCGGCCAGTGCACGGACCGGCACCCAGCCGTCGCAGTATCCGAAGATAACGTCGGCATAGATCGCGATCATTTCCGCGTCGGGCGCGACGTCGTCGGGCGCGGTGGTATCGGACGACACGCTCATGCCCAGCACCGTTCCCGCCAGGCGCAGAACCGGCATTCGAAGTGTTCGGGGTCGGCGGTGTGGCGCGGCAGCAGTTCGCCGGCATCGCAGGCGCGCAGGATCGTCACCGCCTTGTCGCTGGCCGACTGGGCGAGTGCGGCATCGAACGGCACGGATTCGTGCCAGATCTCGCACGTGTCCTTATTGATGGCGGTGAACAGCGCGGGCGTCTCGGTCAGGCCGAGATAGGCCTGGTAGAGTGCTATTTGTGCGGCGTAGACCGGCTTGGCTTTCGCGACGCCATGCTTCGCGATCTCGCGCCAGTTCTTCGCATTGGCCGACTTGCACTCCCAGAGCGCCGGGACCGCCATGCCGTTCGGCGCGGCGACCACCACGCCGTCGGCATGCCCCTGGACCCGACCACCGACGCCCGAGAAGCCGAACTGATCGCCATGGCGATTGCGCGTGCGCAGGTCGAAACCCGCCTTGCGCAGCCATTCGATGGCCAGATCTTCGAAGACGTGCCCGAGCGCGAAGATGCGCAGAGACTGGCCCGAGAACCCGGCGTCCGGATCCTTCGGCGTCTTCAGGTATTCGTATTGCAGCCTGCGCTGGCAGATATCGCCGAGCCGGCTGCCGCCGAGGTAGTCGCGCGCGGGGTGTTGGGCCTGTTCCGCGACGAGGGCATTATCGATGCAGGCATTGACGGTATCCGCGAAACTCGGCGGCTTCTCCCGATGGTTGAAGTCGAAACCGGAGTCCATCAGAACGGCACCTCCGGATCGGGCCGGGGTGCGCTGGCCATCATCGCTTCCTGGAAGCCGTCGACGGCGGCGGTGGTGAGGGCGAGTGCCTGCGCCTCCGCGAGATCGGCGAACCGCGTGGTCCAGCCGATCTCGGCCATCAGTTCGGCCATGTTCTTCAAGGCGGCGCGCAGCGCGGCCTGTTCACGTTCATCGGGATCGATCATGCGCAGCCCTCATGTGCCGGGGCCGCATGCGGGCATGGATGGATGTCAGCGCGGCGCGCGAAGGGGATTGTGGTCATGGGAGAGCTCCAGATGCTCTCCTCACCTACCGGCCGGCTGTCCTGACTGTCGGATGTGCGGTTCGGAACACTTCGGGAACATGGACTTGTGCGTTCACAACTCTGCCGATAGCCTGAACTTTCCCCGATTCACCCTGGAGCCGAGTCGCGCATGGCGTCATTCAACCCGAGAAGCTTCACCAACCCTGATCGCCTCAAGAGCATTTCGCCGAAGCACCTACTGAAGTTTTTCGCGACGTGGGCGGAATATTTTTCGGCGCGGGGTTTTGAACTTCCGGTCGAAGCGGATGAGGATTTTCCCTACGACGATCTTGCTGCAGTGTTGATGAAGCCCGACGAAAACGTGCCGCCCGAAATGGTCGACGCGCTTTTCTACGTGCACGAGACCGCGACCAAGGAAACCGCCGAGGAGCTGATCGAGGCGGCAGGACGGGCTGGCCTCACGATCGAGGCCGGTGAGGAACCATCCGATGCGGACATCGCCCTGCAGATCTGGCTCCAGAAACCTGATCTGCTGCGACGTCAGCATGCCGAGACCGTGGCATTCACACGTTCGCGTTTCATCTACTTCGCGGGCCACAGCGGCAAGCCGCGACCGGCTCCGGATCCGACCGTCGAACAGACCGCGATCATTCAGGAGCGGATGGACGAGTGGTTCGACCGCAAGCGCCGTGGCAAGGGCTCACGGGTATTCGCTTTTCCGCGCGGCACGAAGACATGGTTCATGGTCCGGCATGGCGAACCGATGCGGCGCGAGGGGCGACATCAGGATGATGGCGGATCGGGAATCGCCTACTACCGACCGCAGAAGCACGACGTCGTCATCTATGACGGCGAGTCTGACGAACTTGCCGTCAATGCAGGGACGAAAGGCGAAACCGAGCTCTACCTGCGGACGTTCGGCGGGGTCATCTTCGGGGACGAGGAGTACTTCAATCGCTCGAACCGCTTCACCCTCGATCCGCTGCTGGAGAAGGGCGAGAAATCGCTCGACAACGACACTGTCTCCGAGATCGTCAAGGTGCGCCTGATCGAAATCGAACGCTTCTGGGGCGGAAAGGCCAAGGAGAAGGAGGTGCGCAAGGCGAACGACCTCTTCATGGCCTGGGACAACAATTGGGAGCGGCGCCTTGCGGGCGGTTCCATCGACCGGGCCGTTTTCAAGGTCAAGTTCGATGAGGATGGCAAGGAGCGGACGGTTGCCATTCTCCCGCCGAGCCTCGCGCGCTATGACCGTGATGCCGACAGCGATCTGATCGACCGCTGGCTCAAGGATCAGGGATTTTGCCGCCCCAACGTCGGAGATGAGGACGATGACGTCGGCGTTCTGGAGGACGATTGAGCGCGTTCCCGGTCACGCGACCGACACGCGCGACTGGAAGGTGGACCTGACGGATTGCTGGACCGAGGTCGAACGCTACCTTCCGGAGACCTCCAAGTACGCAGAACGTATCGACTGTCCCTGGCCCGGCGGGGAGCATTGCCCGCGCCACGTCGTGCGGCATGCCGGCGGCTTGGTCCGTGCCGTCTGCAGCGATCCGGGGCGACTCTGCGAAACCCTCGACATCAATTCCGACGATATCCGCATCCGTGAACTCGACGGCCGCAGACTATTCGCCGACATTGCCACGGCGCTTGGTCTCGTCGCGCCCGCCGCGTTTGCGCGCGGGGCGGCCCTTCTGCACATAGGCGATCATGCCATTGCCGCCGGCCGGAGTTTTCCGGTGTTCGCTGCGCTCACAAGCCCGGGCGCGCCGCTCGGCCGGGCAGACGTCCTCGACCTCGATCGTCGCAATCTGCCTTTCGTCCTGCTGGTGACATCGCTCGGCGCGATTGACCCGGACGTTCCGGCCTTCCTTGCGGCCCGGCGAGGGCGTGTTCTGACGTGGGCCGAATGCCTCGACTTCGCCCCCCCACCGCGCAAGGGATTCGTCGCTGCCATGCCGGTTGCAGACCTCTTCGCGCCCGAGATCGCGGCACTGACGGACGCAGGTGATGTCGTCCAACATCCCGTGATGACTCTGCCTGCGAATGCGCGCTGGTCCGATCTGCGCTTCGCGTTTCGCGAGGACGCAGTGCTCAACGTCAGCTACCTCGGGCAGGCTCCGGCGCGCCTTGAACCGGACCAGATCGGCATGCGCGATGAGCGGAACGGCAGGCCGAACCGGCAGTGGCGGCTGCTCCTTGTTTGCGCCGCGCTTGGCGGGGCATTGCCTCGGTCCTTTCCGATCTCCACCATCAGAGGACGCCGTCCCTCGCGCGACGTGGTCGCTATCCTGGGGGAGTTTGAGCGCGGCTACGATCGGCAGCGCCAGCTTCTCGCCGCCGCGCTAAGGGCGCAGTTCGGGATCGACGACGATCCGTTCACGGCCGAGGACGATTGTTACGCGGCACGCTTCCTTGTCGATGCAAGTGCGCTGCGTCAGGGTCGCGCCGACCAGCGCGACCGAAATTTCGCCGAAGACGACTGATCTTTTCTGAACTTTTTTCATCCCACCCAACCCCATGAAACCGCTAGGTTTCGTGGGGTTTTTGCTTCTCCAATCCCCCTGATTTCGAGGCCCTCCAACGAATTTTCGCCGGTGCCAGGCACTCGGGCCGCGTGCCCGTCCACCTGGACGAAGGCGAAACTTCATGGAGCGTTTCAACCCCATTTGCGACGCGCGCTCGCGCGTCTCCCGCAACATCACCATTCGCGCCGAACGGCTGGCCCGCTCGGGCTCCGTCCCCGGAATGGATGCCGAGGACATCAAGCAGGATCTGCGGCTGCATCTCTATCGCCGGGACGAGAAGTTCGACCCGGCTCGCGGTCAGTATGACACCTTCGCCGACCGCGTGCTGGCGAACCGCATCGCCACGCTGGCCGCGCCGACCGAACGGCTGCGGGCCGAGCGGGCTTGGATCGACTTCGACAGTCCCGCCGAGGGGCGCGGTGATGACGAGATGCTGCCGCTCGCGGAAACGCTGCCCGACAGCGCGATGCCGCACGCCGCCGTCGCGCGTGCACCGGACGAGGCATTCGGGCTGGTCCGCGATGTCCGGCGACTTCTCGCAGGGCTATCACCGACCTGCACGGATGTCGCGCTGGCGCTGATCGACATGTCGCCGACGGAGGCAGCCGAGGCCCTCGGGATCCATCGCAGCACAGTCTACGCCCGGCTTGCCACCATCCGGAAGGCCGCCGAGGCGCTTGATCTCGCCGCATATCTCGGTGCCGCCCCGACAGTCTCGGAGGCCCGCCGGTAGGTGACAACAGGACCGGCGATGAGCCGGTTCCACCAAGTTTCATGCCGGGCCCTCGGAGGAATGCAACACCCCCACGCGGGGAAACACTCCGACCGCAAGCTCCAGGGCGGCGTCAGGCCCGGCAGCAGTCTTCCCGACGATCCCTGGACAGCAACCGACGACAACACGGAGCGTCACCATGTTCAAGACTACCCCTCTGAAGCGCCTGCGCGAACTGCGCTGGCTGGAAATGCTTCCCGCCAACGTCGATGTCCCGGCGGTCTTCGACAGGCCGGGCCAGGTCGTGCCGATCGAACGCGCCACGGTGGACGAGATCGAGTTCGCCCTTGTCGCCCTGGCGCGACAGCAATCCGACCTCTACCGCCTGACCGGCGCGCTTGATGACGTGCTGAAGATGGCGCGCCGTCAGGGTGCCTGTGGTGCAGACAATGCCATCTTGGCCGCTGCGCGCGATTTGGAGGGCGGCAAGTGAGCGCCCCCTTCGGCGCCGGGCCGCTCCGGATCATCACCGCCGACGAACGCCTGCGCGAAGCGCGCGGCATCAAGGGGGTGCTCACGGGCACCTCCGGCATCGGCAAGACCACGCAACTCCTGACCCTCGATCCGCAGCGAACGCTTTTCCTGAACCTCGAGGCGGGCGAACTGGCCGTGCAGGGCTGGCCCGGCGACGAGATCCGCATCCGCGATTGGGAGGTCGCCCGCGATCTCGCTGCCTGGATCGGCGGCGCCAACCCGGCCATGCGGGACGACCAGTCCTATGGGCCGGGACATTTCGCGCGGGTCTGCGCGGCCTTCGGCCCCGCCACCCAGCTCGACAAATACGACACCGTATTCGTCGACAGCATCTCCGTCGCCTCGCGCATCTGCCTGCAGTGGTGCAAGGGCCAGTCCCAGGCGCAGTCCGACAGGACCGGCAAACCCGACCTGCGGGCCACCTACGGGTTGCTCGGCCAGGAGATGATCGGCTGGCTGACGCATCTGCAGCACACCCCCGCCAAGAACATCTGGCTGGTCGGGCTTCTCGACCGCAAGCTCGACGACTTCGGCAAGCCTTTCTTCTCGATGCAGATCGAGGGCTCGAAGACCGGGCTCGAACTGCCCGGCATCGTAGACGAGGTCATCACCCTGACCGAGTTGCGCCCCGAGAAGGGCGAACCGTTCCGCGCCTTCATCTGCACCACCATCAACGATTTCGGTCTGCCGGCGAAGGACCGCAGCGGGCGGCTGTCGATGATCGAGTCCGCCCATCTCGGACGGCTCATGGCGAAGATCCGCGGTCCGCGCCCCGAGGGCGCCGCCCGCCTGAACTTCGATCTGCCCGCGGCCGCGACCGCACCCAATTCCCCGACGACGCAAGGAGCATGACCATGGCGAGCGACATGGATTTCAACGGCGCGGACACGCAGGACGCCGCCTTCGACCTGATCCCGGCCAACACGCTGGCCAAGGTTTGCCTGACCATCCGTCCCGGTGGCGCTGGTCCCGAGGGCTGGCTCACCCAGAGCAAGACCAGCCCGGCCCTCTACCTCAACACCGAAGCGGTGGTGATGGAAGGGCCGTTCGCGCGGCGGCGCATTTACACCCGCATCGGGTTTCGCGGGAAGGCCGCGGGCGGCCCGGGCGACGACACTTACGGCAATCGCGGCCGCGCGATGATCCGCGGCATCCTGGAATCCGCCCGGGGCGTGCGCGCCGACGACCAGTCGAACGCTGCCCGTGCGGCGCGTATGATCCGCAGCCTCGGCGAGCTGAGCGGGCTCGAGTTCGTGGCCCGCATCGGTATCGAACGCGACAAGGACAAGCCCGAGGACAGCGGCCGCAACGTCATCAAGGCGGCCATCGGCGCCGACCATGCCGAATATGCTCGGGTGATGGGCAGCGTACCCCAGCCACCGCAGCAGGGTCAGTTCACCGCCTCGGGCCCGCAGCTTGCGGACAACGGCATGGGTCAGTCGGGCGCGCCGTCCTCCGGCTCCGCGCCCTTCTGGGCACGCTGAGGGGGACGGTCATGATTCCGCGCGACTATCAGAGGGCGGCGGTCGATGCCGCCCGCGACCGCACCGCCGCACATGGCAACACCATGCTGGTGCTGCCGACCGGGGCGGGAAAGACGGCCATCGCCGGTTTCTACATCGGCGAGGAACTGGAGAACCGCAGACACGACCGCGTCCTGGTTCTGCAGCACACGGACGAGTTGATCGATCAGAACCGGACCTCCATCGGGGCCGTGACCGGAATGGCCACCTCGGTGGTCAAGGCCGAACAGGACGATTGGGGCGGCCGCATCGTCTTCGGCAGCGTCCAGACGCTTGCCCGCGCCACCCGGCGCGAACGCATGGCGCCGGTCTCGCATCTCGTCATCGACGAATGCCACCGCTCCGCCGCGCAAAGCTATCAGTCCATCATCGATGCGTCGCGGGCCCTCAATCCGGAGATCAAGCTGCTCGGACTTTCGGCCACGCCGGGCCGCGGCGACGGCCGCAGCCTTCGGCGCACCTTCAGCAATGTCGGCTATCACCTGAAGATCGGCACGCTGATCGGGCGCGGTCTCCTGGTGCCGCCGCGCACCTATACCATCGATCTCGGCGTCGAGGACGAACTGGCGGAGCTCGGCGCCACCGCCGGCGATGTCGACATGCGCGCGGCAGACAAGGTGCTGAACCGCTCGGTGCTGAACGAAGCGGTCGTCGAGCACTGGCAGGCGAAGGCGGCGGACCGGCGCAGCATCTTCTTCTGCGCGACGGTCGACCATGCCGATGCGGTGGCAGAGGCCTTCCGCGCCGCGGGCGTCACGGCCGAGACGATCTCGGGCGACATGCCCTCGCGGGTGCGCGCCGACCTCATCGCCCGGTTCGACCGGGGCGGGGTGCAGGTGCTGACGAACTGCATGGTCCTGACCGAGGGCTTCGACAGCCAGCCGGTTGGCTGCATCGGCATCCTGCGCCCGATGCTGCACAAGGGCACCTTCATCCAGGCGGTGGGGCGCGGTCTGCGCCGTGTCGATCCCGCACGTTTCCCTGGTGTCGTGAAGACCGACTGCATCGTGCTGGATTTCGCGGGCGCGGCGCTCCGGCACGGGTCGCTCGAGCAGGAGATCAATCTCGACGAGGACGATCCCGAGCCCGGACAGGCGCCGTGGAAACTCTGCCCGACCTGCGAGGCGGAACTGCCGCTCGGCGCCTCGATCTGCGATTTCTGCGGTCATGTCTTCACGCGCGAGCGTGGCGAGGCCCGGCTGCTCACCGCCTTCGACATGATGGAGATCGACCTGCTGGAACGGTCGCCGTTCGCCTGGTGCGACCTGCATGGCGACGGCCAGGCGATGATGGCGAGCGGGTTCAATGGCTGGGCCGGCGTGTTCCACGACGGCACGCTCTGGCATGCCCTCGGACAACCGAAAGGCAGGGCGATCCGACCGCTCGCCATCGGCACCCGGGTGCAGGCGCTCGCCGCCGCTGACGATTTCCTGCGCGCCACCGAGACCGGCTCCGCCTCGATCAAGAGCCGCCGCTGGCTGAACGACCCGGCGACGATGAAACAGATGGACCTGCTGCAGCGCGCGGGGCACGAGGCCAATGGGCTGGACTTCAGCCTGTCGAAATACGCCGCCAACTGCCATCTGAACTTCCGCTGGAACCGTGGGGCGATCACCAGCGTCGTTCTCGGCCGGGCGGAGCGGTCGGCCGCATGAAACGCCCCAATCCGCTCCCGCCCGACCAGATGTCTGCCACCGAGCGCCGCGCGGAGCTGTGCGGCCCGCTGGCGCTCGGCCTGGTTCGGCTGCGGATGCAGGATAGCTGCGAAGTATCTGACGATACCGGAGAAAGTTGCCTACACTATCCGGGCGACCAATGCCGTCATGCAGCTCCAACTCACCGGAGAAACGCATGACGAAGCCCGACCCCATCCCCGCGCGCCTTGCCGCGCTGAAAGCCATGTCCGTAACCCAGTTGAAATCAGAGTGGCAGACGATCTTTGCGACAGCGGCGCCGAACAACAGCCGAGCGTTCCTCGAGAGCCGGTTGGCCTACCGCATCCAGGAACTGACGTATGGCGGTCCTGATCGCGAAACCCGGCGCATGCTGGACCTGCTGGCCGACGAGGTCAGCGGCACCCTGACACGCAAGAGCCAGATCGCCGATCCTCGCAATCCCGTGGTCGGCACGAGGTTGATCCGCGAATGGAACGGGGTCGAGCACACGATCACCGTCTTGCGGGATGGGTTCGAGTGGCAGGGGCGACCGTACAAATCCTTGTCCGCGATCGCGCGCGCGATCACCGGGACGCGTTGGAATGGCTACCGCTTTTTCGGGTTGCGCGAACGAAAGCGGGGGAATGATTGATGGATCAACGCGCAAATCCCATCCGCCGCCAGCGCTGCGCCATCTACACGCGCAAATCCTCCGAGGAAGGGCTGGAGCAGGAATTCAACAGCCTGCACGCCCAACGAGAGGCCTGCGAGGCCTACATCGCCAGCCAGCGCTCCGAGGGCTGGGTGCTGGTCCGCGATCAGTACGACGACGGCGGCATCTCGGGCGGGACGCTGGAACGGCCCGGTCTCAAGCAGCTTTTGGCCGACATCGAAGACGGCCTGATCGATGTCGTCGTGGTCTACAAGATCGACCGCCTGTCGCGATCCCTCATGGACTTCTCAAAGCTGGTCGAGGTCTTCGACCGCAACGGCGTGACCTTCGTGTCGGTCACGCAGTCCTTCAACACCACCACGTCCATGGGGCGCCTGACGCTGAATATCCTGCTCAGCTTCGCGCAGTTCGAGCGCGAGGTCACGGCCGAGCGCATCCGGGACAAGGTCCGCGCCTCCCGCATGAAGGGCATGTGGATGGGCGGCTATGTCCCGCTCGGGTACGATGTGAAGGACCGCAAACTGGTGGTGAACGCAGAAGAGGCCGCCACCGTGCGGGGCATCTTCGAGAGGTTTGTCGAGGTCGGTTCAGCGACCTTGCTGGCCCGCGAGCTGCGCCGCAAAGGGTTTCGCAACAAGCAGGGCACCTTGGTCGACAAGGGCCATCTCTACAGGATGATGATGAATCGCGTCTACCGCGGCGAAGTGGTCCACAAGGGCAATGCCTATCCCGGTGAGCATCAGGCCATCATCGACGTGCAGCTGTGGGATCAGGTCCACGCGATCTTTCGGGAAAGCCCGCGAAAACGCGCCAACAACACCCGCGCGCAGGCGCCCGCGCTGCTCAAGGGGCTGATCTTCACGGCCACGGGCGCCGCCATGACCCCGAGCAGCACCAAGAAGGGCGCGCGGCGATACCGGTATTACGTCTCGATGGACGTCATCAAGAATCGCGAACCCAGCGATCAGGGCATCCCGCGCCGCCTGTCCGCCGACCTCGTGGAAGCGGCCGTGGTGACCGAGTTGCGGCGGGTGATGCGCGCGCCGTCGATCACGGCACAGGTCATTGCCCACTTGGCGCGCGAGGGTCACGCCTTCGCCGAGGCCGACGTGATCTCCGCGCTGCAAACGTTCGAATATGTCTGGGGCCAGCTGTTCCCTGCAGAGCAGACCCGGATCGTGCAGTTGCTGGTGCGCCGGGTCACCGTGACGTCCGAGGGGCTGGTCATCGATGTGAGGACCGACGGCGTCTCGGGCGTCATGCGCGACATGATGGCCCCACGAAAGAAGGTCGCGGCTGAATGATGAAACCCGACGAGTCCATCCAGATTTTCGTGCCGCTCAAGGTCCGAAAGCAGAACGGGCGGCCGAAGATCATGCCGCCCGCCACCTATCTGCCCAGCGAAGACCGGACGCAGGATCCGCATATCCTGCGCGCAATCGGCCGGGCGTGGGGCTGGCGGCGACGCATGGAGGCTGGCGAATTCAACACGGTCACCGATCTGGCGAAAGCCGTGGGGCTGGCCGAACGCCATGTCAGCCGACAGCTGCGGCTCGCCTATCTCGCGCCGGGGGTTCTCAAGCGCTTGGTCTACAGGCGTGAGGTGCCCGCCGTGACCTTGTTGAAACTGACCGATGTCGCGGCCCTGCCATGGCATGAACAGCCGGGGCGGGTGTTCGATGATGGCTAAATCACTTTGACGTGCCGTGTCCAAACAATTACACATTGGTCCGCGGTATCCGTGCTTTATGCTGTGCCTGTAGGGGTTTGCGTTCGAGCCAAAAAACTAACTCCTATCAAGTGAGCTAAATTTTATGAATAAGCACGCGAAAATAAACTTTAACATCATTACTTGTGTTATTATATGCTTTTTAATTCCTTTTAAATTATACGCACAGGACTATTACACTGGGAGAGAGGCACATAGCCAAGGCCGTTATGCTGACGCTCTGAGAGAGTGGTTGCCGCTCGCGCTTGCCGGGAATGCTGAGGCCCAGAATGACGTTGGCTTCATGTATGCAATCGGTCAGGGCGTAACGCAGGACCACGTACAAGCAGTGCACTGGTTTCGACTGGCTGCTTTGCAAGGTCACCCCAGTGCGCAGTATGCTCTCGGTTCGATGTACGAAGGAGGCGAAGGGCTACAAAGAGATATAGTGAAAGCATACATGTGGTTGCATATATCAAGTGTAAACCCGAACCAGAGCAGTGCAATCGCCGCGCATAGCGCTGAGCAGGTCCGCGACATCATTGCAAACAGCATGACAGCAGATGAAGTGGCCGACGCCCTTCTGCGCTCAAGAGCATGTTTGGACAGCAGCTATCGGGAATGCGATTGATTTGGTAAATGCCAGCGGCGGGTTTCAGCCCCGGTTGGCGCCCGAGCCAGGCGGGGTTCAGCGCCAGCCATCGCGCCACGGCATCCACCAAGGTCATCTGGAAATTGAACGCGGGCTTGTAGCCGGGGATCCAGTCCTCGCCGAGCCCCTTCAGCACCGCGATGATGTTCTGGTGCTTGAACTCGACGGCCCCCTCGGACCGGTCGTTGAGCAGCGGCAGCAGCGCGCGGCGGTGCTCGGCCTTGCTGTAGCGGCGCGCGGAGATGTCGTCGGCCAGCATCGCGAAGTAATCCGCGACGATCAGGTCGTTCTCTTCATCCGTCCAGGGACCATTCGACATTGCGCCAGGCTATGGGCACGATGTGTGTTTGTCATCAGAGACTTCCGGCAGGATTTTCGCTGGTTTCGCCGACCGTACTCGCTGCCGCGCTGAGCTCGTGATCGGCCGCCACGGAGCCGTCCTTCTGACCGCCCTGCGCCTTCGTGTCAGTCTCCGTCACCGGATTATCTCGCGAACGGGACGACCCCATGAACGCGGCAACCCATTGGAAATGCGAGGATGTTTCACGCCGTCCCGCCGCCATCGAGGGGCGCTCGAAGAGAGACGCAGGCCATTCGGAGACCCATTCTTCGGCAAGCGCCCAGTCTCCGAAGGGCGGATGGCCCTGCCAACGCCCTTTGAAACAAAAAGAAAAAAGGCCCCAATCGGGGCCCTTGGACGGATTCAGTATCTGAATGTGGCGGAGACGAAGGGATTCGAACCCTCGAGACGGTTCCCCGTCTACTCCCTTAGCAGGGGAGCGCCTTCGACCACTCGGCCACATCTCCGCCGACCCGTTTAGTGATCCGGGAGGGCAGGGGCAAGGGGGGAAACCGCGTGCGGGGCGAAAACCTGTCAGGCGTTGCTCTCGGCGCGGGATTGCGTGATCCGGTCCTGCAGGATGGCATGAACGCGGGCCGAGGCGGGCGGCAGCGGGTCGTGGCGGCGGGTGACGACGGAATAGGTCGAGACCAGCACGTCCAGCCGGATCGGCAGGCTCGTGATGGAACTGCCGAGGCGCTGCTCGGCACCGAAGAAATTCGCGGCAGAACGGGCGAAAGGGGCGATGGAGTCGGTTTCGCCGACGATGGCGAGTGTCATCATCATCGACGAGGTATCGACCACGCGCTGCGGCAGCGGATAGCCCTGCTCGAGAAGGTACAGCTCGAAGGTGCGGCGCATCAGCCCGCCCGGGGGTTGAAGCACCCAGTCGTAATCGAGACAATCCGTCAGTTGCGGGTCGGTCATTCGGGTCAGCGGGTGGTCGCGCCGCGCGATCAGGGTCAGCGGTTCGGGCGCGACCGGGTCGAGCGACAGGGCGCGGCCATCGACATTACCGACATGGCGACCGAGATAGAAATCCAGCTCGCCCGCGATCAGCTTCTCGGCCAGCACGTCGCTCGTCTCGACCAGGATCGCCAGTTCGATCTCGGGGTGCAGCAGCCGGGTCTGGCGCAGTACCGGCAGGACCAGGTCGAGGGCCGGGCCGGTGACCGAGCCGATCGACACCCGTCCACGCACGCCGCGATCCATCTGCGCGATCTCGGCATTGGTCACATCCAGCTGACGCAGCATCCGCTCGGCCTGACGCGCCAGCGCCTCGCCCGCCGTGGTCAGAAGCACGCCGCGGGCGTGCCGGGTGTAGAGCGGCGTTCCGACAATGCGTTCCAGGTCGGCAAGGAGGCGCGAGGCGGCGGGCTGGGTGATCGCCACCTGCGCCGCGGCGCTGCCGACCTGCCCGGTCTCGGCGAGTGCGGCGAGCAGCCGCAGTTGCGTCAGTTTCAGCCCGCGCCGGGCCAGCTGGTCTCGGTCGGTTTGCGGGATCGGCATTGGCGGCATCCGCTGCTGGGCGCGCTGGGTTGTCAGCGCAATGGTATATCACCGATCAATATCATCATTTTTCGGGCATGTAACCGCCGCCTATAGCTTGGGGGGCGTGGTCGGGGTCTGGCCCCGGTCGCACCATCTGAACACCCATCGGAGGCCGCCCGAGATGAGCTTCACCCCCGCCGCCTGGCCCCGCAAGCTGCGCTCGCAGCATTGGTATGGCGGCAATTCGCGCGACACCATCTATCACCGGGGCTGGCTGAAGAATCAGGGCTATCCGCATGACCTGTTCGACGGCCGCCCGGTCATCGGAATCCTCAATACCTGGGCCGACCTGACGCCCTGCAATGGCCATCTGCGCGAGCTGGCCGAGAAGGTGAAGGCGGGGGTCTGGGAGGCTGGCGGCTTTCCGGTCGAGGTGCCGGTCTTCTCGGCCTCGGAAAATACCTTCCGCCCGACCGCGATGATGTTCCGCAACCTGGCCGCCATGGCGGTCGAGGAGACGATGCGCGGCCAGCCCATCGACGGGGCGGTGCTGCTGGTCGGCTGCGACAAGACCACGCCCAGCCTGCTGATGGGGGCGGCCTCGACCGATATTCCCTCGATCGTAGTCACCGGCGGGCCGATGCTGAACGGCTGGTTCCGGGGCGAGCGGGTGGGTTCGGGCACGCATCTGTGGAAATTCTCGGAGGCGGTGAAGGCCGGCGAGATGACGCAGCAGGAATTCCTCGATGCCGAACAGGCGATGAGCCGGTCCTCGGGAACCTGCAACACCATGGGAACGGCCTCGACCATGGCCTCGATGGCCGAGGCGCTGGGGATGGCGCTATCGGGCAATGCGGCGATCCCGGCGGTCGACAGTCGCCGGCGGGTGATGGCGCAGCTGTCGGGGCGGCGGATCGTGCAGATGGTCAAGGATGACCTGAAGCCCTCTGACATCATGACCCGCGCCGCGTTCGAAAATGCCATCCGCACCAATGGCGCCATTGGTGGTTCGACCAATGCGGTGGTTCACCTCTTGGCCATGGCGGGCAGGGTTGGCGTCGATCTGACGCTGGCGGACTGGGACCGGCTTGGCCGCGACGTGCCGACCATCGTGAACCTGATGCCCTCGGGCAAATACCTGATGGAGGAATTCTTCTATGCTGGCGGCTTGCCGGTGGTGCTGCGGCGCTTGGGCGAGGCGGGACTGCTGAACAAGGACGCGCTGACGGTCAGTGGCGGCAGCATCTGGGACGAGGTGAAGGATGTCACCAACTG
The DNA here is from genome assembly GCF_002847445.1 of Paracoccus zhejiangensis. Lineage (NCBI taxonomy): Bacteria > Pseudomonadati > Pseudomonadota > Alphaproteobacteria > Rhodobacterales > Paracoccaceae > Paracoccus > Paracoccus zhejiangensis. The sequence goes on from NZ_CP025430.1 coordinate 207,070, forward strand.
GAATGACGATGTGATCCTGCCGACCGACCGGGCGCTGACCGCCTCGGGCGGGATCGCGGTGCTGCGCGGCAACCTGGCCCCGGATGGTGCGGTGCTGAAGCCCTCGGCGGCGAGCCCCCACCTGATGCGCCATCGCGGCCCGGCGGTCGTCTTCGAGGATATTGACGATTACAAGGCGCGCATCGAGGATGAGGCGCTGGAGATCGACGAGAACTCTGTCATGGTGCTGAAGAATTGCGGCCCGCGCGGCTATCCGGGCATGGCCGAGGTCGGCAATATGGGCCTGCCGCCCAAGGTTCTGCGAAAAGGGATCACCGATATGGTGCGGATTTCCGATGCCCGCATGTCCGGCACCGCCTATGGCACCGTCATCCTGCACACCTCGCCCGAAGCGGCGCGGGGCGGGCCGCTGGCCATCGTGCGGACCGGCGACATGATCGAGATTGACGTGGAGGCCCGGCGCATCCACGTGGAACTCAGCGAGGACGAGATCGCCGCGCGGCTGGCCGATTGGCGCGCGCCTGACGCTCCGAAGGGCGGCTATGCGCAGATGTTCCATCACCATGTGCAGGGCGCCGATACCGGCGCCGATCTGGATTTCCTGATCGGCTGCCGGGGCAGGGAGGTCGGACGTGACAGCCACTGACATCGCCATCATCGGGCTGGGCAAGATCGCCACGGATCAGCATGTGCCCGCCATCCGCGCCTGCCGCGATTTCCGGTTGGCCGCGACCGTGAGCCTCGGGCAGTCGCTGCCAGATGTGCCGGCCTATGAGGATATGGAGGCGATGTTCGCGGCCCATCCCGGCGTTGCAGCCGTGGCGCTTTGCGTGCCGCCGCAGGTGCGTTATCCGCTGGCGGTCGAGTCGCTGAAGGCCGGGCGCGATGTGCTGCTGGAGAAGCCGCCGGGGGTGACACTGGCCGAGGTCGAGGCTCTGCGGGCGCTGGCCGAGCGTCAGGGCTGCGTCCTCTATGCCACCTGGCATTCGCGCCATGCCAATGGCGTCGACCCGGCACGCGACTGGCTGGCGGCGCGGCGCGTGACCGGTGGCAAGGTGATCTGGCGCGAGGATGTGAAACGCTGGCATCCGGGGCAGGCCTGGATCTGGCAACCGGGCGGCATGGGGGTGTTTGATCCCGGCATCAACGCCACCTCGATCCTGACCCATATCCTGCCGGACCCTGTCCGGGTCACCCGCGCCGAGTTCGAGACGCCGGCCAATTGCGAGACGCCGATTGCCGCGCGGCTGTCGCTGCTGACGGGCGAGGATGCGGTGATCGATGTCGATTTCGATTTCCGCGAGACCGGCGAGCAGGTCTGGTCGATGTGGTTCGACACCGATGCCGGACGGATCGAGCTTTCGGGCGGTGGCGCGCGGACTGTGGCGGATGGACGGCTTCTGTCGGACGGGGCGGCGCTCGAGTCGGAATATGCCCGCATCTATGACCAGTTTGCCGGGCTGATCGCTGATCGCCGCTCGGACGTGGACCTTTCCCCGATGACATTGGTCGCCGATGCCTTCATGTTGGCCCGGCACCGCCGCACCGATGAATTTCATGACGAGCAGAAAACATGACCGATGAACCCGCCGTTTCCGTCTTCGATCCCCGCCGCTGCGAGTTGGGCGAGGGGCCGATGTGGCACCCCCAGCGCCAGCAGCCCTTCTGGTTCGACATCATTGGCCGGCGGCTGATGACCATCGAGGGCGGGGCGCCGAAGGAATGGCAGTTCGATGAATATGTGACGGCGGCGGGCTGGATCGACCGCGACCGGATGCTGGTCGCCTCGCAGACGGCGCTGACGGTGTTCAACGTCGCCGATGGCAGCGCGGGGCAAAGCTGGGCGCTCGAGGCCGATAACGAGCTGACCCGCTCGAATGACGGGCGGGCCGATCCGATGGGCGGGTTCTGGATCGGCACCATGTCGATCCAGAAGCCACGCGGTCAGCGCGGTTCGATCTATCGCTTCTACCGGGGCGAGATCCGCAAGCTTTACGGCGAGATCGGGGTGTCGAACGCCATCTGCTTCGCCCCCGATGGCCGCACCGCCTATTACGCCGATACCGATACCGCGACGATCCTGCGCCAGCGGCTTGACGGCGAGGGCTGGCCCGAGGGCGCGGCGGAGCTTTGCGTCGATCTGCGGGCCGAGAAGCTGCGCCCGGATGGCGCGGTGGTGGATGCCGAGGGCAATATCTGGAACGCGCAATTCGGCGCCAGCCGGGTCGCCTGCTATGGCCCCGATGGCGCGCTGCGTCGCGTGGTGGAACTGCCCGCCAGCAAGACCACCTGCCCAGCCTTCATCGGTGCGGACCTGGACCGGATGATGGTCACCACCGCCGGCGAGGGGCTGGAGGGCGAGGCCGACGGGCAGACCTACGTGGTGGACGGTCTGGGTGTCCGCGGGCAGGCGGAATACCAGGTCCGGCTGGACTGAGCCCGGATGCCGCCCGTCGTCAGAAACTTCGGCACCCATCGTGACGGCTCGACCGTCGAGGCCGCCCGGATCAGCGCCCATGGGCCGACCATCGAGGTCATGACCCATGGCGCCAGCCTGATGCGCCTCGAACCAGACGGTGGGCGCTCGCTGGTGCTGGGCTTCGAGACCTACCAGGACTATCTCGACCGGGGCCGGCATTTCGGCGCGATCGTCGGGCGCTATGCCAACCGCATCGGCGGGGCGCGGGCGGTGATCGGTGGCGAGGTGCGCCTGCTTGATCGCAACTGGCGCGGGCAGCACCTGCTGCATGGCGGGGATGACGGGACCGGCGGGCGGAACTGGCGGATCGCAGAGGCGGGCGAGGACAGCGTCGCCCTGACCGACCATCTGCCCGACGGCCATATGGGCTTTCCCGGCGGTCTGGATGTCCGTGTGACCTATCGCATCCTGCCCGGCCCGGTGCTGGAGATCGTGATCGAGGCGGTTACCGATGCGCCCACGCTCTGCAACTTTGCCCAGCACGGCTATTTCAACCTGACCGGGGGCGACAGCATCGCTGATCATCTGCTGACGATCCCGGCCGAGGCCTACACGCCCGTCGATGCCGACCTGATCCCGACCGGCGCGGTCGAGCCGGTTCAGCACACGCGCTTCGATTTCCGCCAGCCGACGCGACTGGGTGCGCAGATGGCGCGCGGGCTGCTGGACCACAACCTGTGCCTTGCCACCAGCCGACAGCCCTGCCGCGCGGTGGCGCATCTGACCGCGCCGGGCGCGAGCCATGCGCTGACCATCTGCTCGACCGAGCCAGGATTGCAGATTTATGACGGCACCCATCTTGGCCATCGCGGTATCGCGCTGGAACCGCAGCTCTGGCCGGACGCGCCGAACCATCCGGGTTTCCCGGATGCCGGGTTAGCGCCGGGCGAGACCTATCGTCAGGTGACGCGTTTCGTGATCTCGCGGCCCGGTTAACCAAGCCCGACAAAGTCGCGGCAATCCGGTTGCCATCGCGTCACGCAGCCGTTACCAGTGCCGAAATAAAAAAAAGCCGGGCACGAAGCCCGGCCTAAGTCCAACAGGGAGGTTGAAGGCGAGCAGCAAAGCCGCGTCCTGCCTTCGAAGACAGATTTATGTGCAGCTTGCCTATTCTGCAAGTTCTTAATGCTGCAGATGCAGCATACCGGCCATGCAGTTGCTGAATAGCTACACGCGAAAGTTGTAGATTCGTTAAGATTTTGCGTCGTTTCAGCGACGAAAGTCTTGGCCAGCCAACCGCCGCCGATCTGCGAAAATTAATTTTTGTTGCCCGCTTCCTGCCGTTTTGAAGGTTCGACCCGGCTTAGACAGTGCCTGATTCGGTCTGCCATTTGCGATAGGACTGGATTTCCTCCAGCACGAAATCGCGGAAGGCCATGACCCGCCGCGATTGCCGCAACTCTTCGGGGAAGGCGAGGAAGACCGGGACATCGCCGGACTCGATCTCGGGCAGGACCCGCACCATGCCCTCGAAATCGGCGACCAGGTAATCGGGCAGCACGCCGATCCCCAGGTCGGCCAGCACGCCCTGCAAGACGCCGAAATAGTTGTTCACCATCAGCGTCGAGCCGAGTTTCTGGGCCAGCAGCATCTGGGTCAAAACCGCGCCGGCGCTGACCTGCGGGGTGCTGGGGCTCTGGCAGATCAGCCGGTGGCTGCCCAGGTCCTCGATGCTGGGCGGGGTGCCGTTCTCGGCTAGGTATTTCTCGGACGCGTAAAGCCGCATCCGGATGTTCAGCAGCCGGCGGCGGATCAGGTCGGACTGGCTGGGCTCTTTCATGCGGATGGCCACGTCGGCCTCGCGCATGGGCAGGTCCAGGACCCGTTCTTCCAGCAGCAGTTCGATCTTCAGATCGGGGTATTTCTCGTAGAGCTTGGGCAGGCGCGGCACCAGCCACAGCGTGCCAAAGCCCACCGGCGTCGTCACCTTCAGCTCGCCGAAGACATCTTCCTCGCTGTCGCGGATGCGCGCGGCGGCGGCGTCGAGCTTCCTCGCCATGGACGAGGTGGCCTCGAACAGCAATTCGCCCTGCTCGGTGAGAATCAGCCCCCGCGCGTGGCGGTGGAACAGGGTCACGCCAAGCGAATCCTCCAGCGCCCTGATCTGCCGGCTGACCGCCGATTGCGACAGGTGCAGCACGTCGCCGGCATGGGTCAGGCTGCCGGCATCCGCGACCGCGTGAAATATTCTAAGCTTGTCCCAGTCCATAACGATCACAATCCTGCGTCAGCGGCCCCACAAGTTTTGCATTGCCCAAAGCTGCGCACTCATACTCTTAATAGAAGAGAGTTGTGAAGTTTTTCCTTCATCGGTCAGCAATTCTGACCTATAATGACGCAGAATTCATCAAGCTGTTGAGGAGACTGCCAGATGAGCAAGCAAGAGTTCTCTCTGTCCGACCGGTTCGATCTGGATAAACGTCACGTTCTGCTGAACGGCACGCAGGCGCTGGTGCGGCTGATGCTGATGCAGCACGCCCGCGATGAAGCCGCCGGGCTGAACACCGCCGGCCTGGTGACCGGCTATCGCGGCAGCCCGTTGGGCGGCGTCGACCTGCAGATGATGAAAGAGGGCAAGCGTCTGGCTGCGTCCAACGTGACCTTCCAGCCGGGGCTGAACGAGGATCTGGCCGCCACCGCCATCTGGGGCAGCCAGCAGGCCGAGCTGCGCGGCGAGGGAAGCTATGACGGTGTTTACGCGCTGTGGTATGGCAAGGGGCCGGGCGTCGACCGCACCGGCGACGTGATGCGCCACGCCAATATGGCCGGCTCCTCGCCCCATGGCGGCGTGGTCATGGCGATGGGCGACGACCATACCGGCGAAAGCTCGACCGTGCTGCATCAGTCGGACTGGGCGATGATCGACGCCTATATCCCTGTGCTGTCGCCGGCAGGCGTGCAGGAAATTCTGGATTACGGTCTCTATGGTTTTGCGCTGTCGCGATTTGCCGGGGTCTGGACCGGGCTCAAGACCATGAAGGACACGGTCGAGGCGACCGCTGTCGTCGATGGCGACCCGTTCCGGCTGAAATTCGTCACCCCCGATTTCCACCTGCCCGAGGGCGGGCTGAACATCCGTCTGGGGGATACCCCGGTGGCGCAGGAAGCGCGGATGATCGATTACAAGCGGTGGGCGGCCGAGGCCTTCAGCCGCGCCAACCGCATCGACCGGCCCGTTTGGGGCAAGCCCGGTGCCAAGATCGGTTTCGTCGCCGCCGGCAAGAACTGGCTGGACTTGGTCCATGCCCTGTCGCTGCTGGGTATCGACGAGGCCGAGGCGGATCGTCTGGGGATCACCACCTACAAGGTCGGCCAGACCTGGCCGCTCGACATGAAGTCGATGCAGGAATGGTCCGAGGATCTGGACCTGATCGTCTGCGTCGAGGAAAAGCGCAAGCTGATCGAGGTGCAGCTGAAAGAGGCGATCTTCGACAATCGCCACGGCCGCCGCGTCATCGGCTGGAAGCATGACCGCAGCCACGAGGAAATCTTCCCGACCCGCTATGCGCTGGACCCGGTGATGATCGCCCAGAAGATCGGCGGCATCCTGATCGAGGAAGGCCGCGGCACCGAGGGCATCAAGTCCGGCATGGACCGGCTGACCGAAGTGCGCCGCAACGACAATGCCCCCGAGATCGCCACCCGCACGCCGTGGTTCTGCTCGGGCTGCCCGCACAACACCTCGACCCGCCTGCCCGAGGGCAGCCGCGCCTATGCCGGGATCGGCTGTCACTACATGGTGCAGTGGATGGGCCGCGAGACGAACGGCTTCACCCATATGGGCGGCGAAGGCGTGAACTGGATCGGCGAGGCGCCGTTTTCCAAGCGCGGCCACGTGTTCCAGAACCTCGGCGACGGCACCTATAACCATTCCGGCAGCCTTGCCATCCGTGCGGCCTTGGCGGCCAAGACCAACATCACCTACAAGGTGCTGTTCAACGATGCCGTGGCAATGACCGGTGGCCAGCCGAACGAAGGCGGGCTGACCGCGCCGCAGATCGCGCGCGAACTGACCGCCATGGGTGTCGATCCGCTGATCGTCGTCTATGACGAGAAGGAAGACGTCGACCGCAAGCAATTCCCGGCCGGTCTGCGCTTCGAGGAGCGCGCGCAGATGATGGCCGTCCAGCGCGAGCTGGAAACCGCCCAAGGCGTCAGCGCCATCCTCTATATCCAGACCTGCGCCGCCGAAAAGCGCCGCCGCCGGAAGAAGGGCCAGTTCCCCGATCCCGACCGCCGCATCTGGATCAACCCCGAGGTCTGCGAGGGCTGCGGCGATTGCGGCGTGCAGTCGAACTGCGTCTCGATCGTCCCCGAGGACACCGAACTGGGCCGCAAGCGCAAGATCGACCAGTCGTCCTGCAACAAGGATTACAGCTGCGTCAAAGGCTTCTGCCCCAGCTTCGTCTCGGTCAAGGGCGGCAAGCTGAAGAAGCCCGAAGCCACCGCCTTCGACATTCCGGCGCTGCCTGCGCCCGTGCTGCCCACAATCACCGGTACCCATAACGTCGTCATCACCGGCGTCGGCGGCACCGGCGTCGTCACCATCGGTGCGGTGCTGGCTCAGGCCGCCCATATCGACGGCAAGGGTGCCGGCATGATGGAGATGGCGGGCCTGGCCCAGAAGGGCGGGGCGGTTCACATCCACCTGCGTCTGGCCAACAAGCCCGAAGACATCAGCGCCATCCGCGTTGCCACCGGCGAGGCCGATTGCATCATCGGCGGCGACATGGTGGTGACGGCCGGGGCCAAGACCATCGGCTTGATGACCTCGGGCCGCACCGGCGCGGTGGTCAATGACCACGAGATCATCACCGGCGATTTCACCCGCTTCCGCGACTTCCAGGTGCCGTCCGACCGTCTGCGCCTGTCGCTCGAGGCACGGCTGAAAGAGAAGGTCGCCTTCTTCGACGCCAACAATCTGGCGCTGCGTCTGCTGGGTGACTCGATCTATTCGAACATGCTGGTGCTGGGCGGGTCGTGGCAGGCCGGTCTGCTGCCGCTGTCGGAAGAGGCCATCCTCGAGGCGATCCGCCTGAACGGCGCCAAGGTCGCCGAGAACCAGCGCGCCTTCGAGATCGGCCGTTGGGCCGTGGCCTTCCCCGAGCAGGCGCGCGAGATGGCGAAGCTGCCCGAGGATGAACCGGCCCATGCCGAGGACCCGATCGCCTATCGCGAGGGGCGTCTGGTCGAGTATCAGGGCAAGGGTCTGGCCAAGAAATTCCGCAAGTTCGTGGACAGCGCGCCCGAGGGGCTGCGCGAACCCGTCGCGCGCGGCTATTACAAGCTTCTGGCCTACAAGGACGAATACGAGGTTGCCCGCCTGCATTTGACCACCGCCAGCCAGGTCGCGGCGCAATGGGATGGCGATGTGAAGCTGAGCTTCCACCTCGCCCCGCCGATGCTTCCCGGCAAGGATGCCGATGGCCGCCCGCAAAAGCGCGAATTCGGCGCCTGGGTGCTGCCGGCTTTCAAGGTGCTGGCAAGCCTCAAGGGGCTGCGCGGCACGCCCTTGGACCCGTTCGGCTATTTCCCCGAGCGTCGGCGCGAACGCGCGGCGATCAAGGACTATGCCAAGGTCATGGCCGAGGTCATCGCCAAGGTGACGCCCGCGACCATGCCGATCGCCATCGAACTGGCCGAACTGCCGCTGTCGATCCGCGGCTATGGCCCGGTGAAGGAGAAGGCCGAGCACGAGGCGGCGGCGCGTCAGGCCGAGCTACTGGCGCAGTTCCGGTCGGGCGGCGCACCGATGCGTGAAGCCGCCGAGTAGCGGTTGCACCAAAGGCCCCATTTCCAAATGCCGCTGCCGGGCCTAAAACAACCCGGCACGGCAAGGGAGTGGTGGCATGGCGGTAGGCGTATTCGATAGCGGTCTGGGCGGTCTGACGGTCCACAAGGCCATTGCCGCCCGCTTGCCCGATCTGCCGCTGGTCTATTATGGGGACAATGCCCACACGCCCTATGGCACCCGCACGCCCGATGACATCTTTGACCTGACCACCGCCGGGGTCGAGCGGCTGTGGGAGGAAGGCGTCGATCTGGTCATCCTCGCCTGCAACACCGCCAGCGCCGCCGCGCTGCGCCGGATACAGGAGAAGTGGCTGCCGAAGGACAAGCGCGTCCTTGGCGTCTTCGTCCCGATGATCGAGGCGCTGACCGAGCGGCAATGGGGCGACAACTCGCCCCCGCGCGAGGTCTCGGTCAAGCATGTGGCGCTGTTCGCCACTCCCGCCACGGTCGCCAGCCGCGCCTTCCAGCGCGAATTGGCCTTCCGCGCCGTTGGCGTGGATGTCGAGGCCCAGCCCTGCGGCGGGGTCGTCGATGCGATCGAGCAGGGGGACGAGATTCTCGCCGAGGCGCTGGTCACCAGCCATGTCGAGGCGTTGCTGCGCCGGATGCCGCATCCCGAGGCCGCGATCCTTGGCTGCACCCATTACCCTCTGATGCAGGATGCGTTCCAGCGTGCGCTGGGGGATCATGTGAAGGTCTATTCGCAGGCCGGTCTGGTCGCCGACAGCCTCGCCGATTACCTGACCCGCCGGCCCGAGATGCTGGGCAGCGGCAGCGTGTCCAAGTTCCTGACCACCGGCGACCCGGTGCGCGTCTCGGGTAAGGCGACGCAGTTCCTGCGCAACCCGATCCGCTTTGAATCCGCCTGAGGTATTCCCATGTCCGGCATGAAATCTCTGAAGAAAAAGCGCCGCATCCAGATCCTGATCGCCGCCGGCCTGGCGCTGGTGGTGGCGGTGGTGCTGATCGGCTATGGCTTCCGTGACGGCATCAACCTCTATCGCTCGCCGAGCCAGCTGGCCGAGACCACGCCGGACCCGGACGAGTATTTCCAGCTGGGCGGGCTGGTGAAGGAAGGCTCGATCACCGCGACCGAGGGGGTGGCCTTCGATTTCGTCATCACCGATGGCGTGGCCGAGGTGCCGGTCAGCTATGTCGGCCGCGACCCGGCGCCGGATCTCTTCACCGAGGGGCAAGGCACCATCGCCAAGGGCTATTTCCGCGAGGGCCGGTTTCAGGCCGATGACCTCTTGGCCAAGCATGACGAGACCTACATGCCCAAGGAAGTCATGGACACTCTGAAGGAAACCGGCGTCTACCAGGATCCGAATTCCTGATCCCGCGACCCCTGATCCCGCGACCCTAGACGAACTGCTCGCGTGTCAGCCGTTCCTCGAGCCCGTGACCGGGATCGAAGAGGATGCGGTGGGCAATGGCCGGCTCCGAACGGATCTCGACCCACAGCACCCGGTCGACGCCGCGGCTGTCGGCATCGGCCATGACCGGCCGCTTTTCCGGCTCGAGCACATCGAAGCGCACCACGCCCGATTTCGGCAGGATCGCGCCCCGCCAGCGGCGCGGGCGGAAGGCGGCGATGGCGGTCAGGGCCAGCACGTCCGAGCCCATCGGCAGGATCGGGCCATGGGCGGAATAGTTATAGGCGGTCGACCCGGCGGGCGTGCAGAGCAGCGCGCCATCGCAGACCAGCTCCTCCATGCGCACCCGGCCATCGACGCTGATCCTCAGCTTGGCCGCCTGCGGACCGGCTCGCAGCAGGCTGACCTCGTTGATCGCCAGCGCCCGGTGTTCGTGCCCGTCGCCCGCGCCGGCCAGCATCGAGAGCGGGTTCGTCACCGCCTCCTCGGATTCGGCGATGCGGTCGGGCAGGTCATCCTCGGCATAGTCGTTCATCAGGAAGCCGATGGTGCCGCGATTCATCCCATAGACCGGCAGGCCGGTATTCTTGTGCAGGGTGGTCAGCATCAGCCCGTCGCCGCCAAGCGCCACGATCACGTCGGCCTCGGACTGGCGGGTCTGGCCATAGCGCGCGGTCAGGCGGTCGAGAGATTCCTGCGCCACCGGGGTCTCGCTTGCCACGAACATCAATCTGGGTGCCATGGCGCCTTTCCTTGCCAACCGCCGCCAGATTTCCGCCTGCGCTCCCGGAAGGCAAGCCCCGATCGCTGCCCCGCCGCTTTCGCACCCTTGTGCGTCGAATTCGCTGTTTATGCCGACGCCTGCCTCGGCTAAAGGGAAGCCGAGCGCAGCAGTCCAGCCGGAGACAGCCGATGAACACCCAGACCCATGCCTTCTTCACCGCCGAACTCGCCGACAGCGATCCCGCCATTGCCAAGGCCATCGGTCAGGAGCTGGGCCGCCAGCGCGACGAGATCGAGCTGATCGCCTCGGAAAACATCGTCTCCAAGGCCGTGCTGCAGGCGCAGGGCTCGGTGCTGACCAACAAATATGCCGAGGGCTATCCGGGCAAGCGCTACTACGGCGGCTGCCAGTATGTCGACATCGTCGAGGACCTGGCCATCGACCGGGCCAAGCAGCTGTTCGATTGCGGCTTCGCCAACGTCCAGCCGAACTCGGGCAGCCAGATGAACCAGGCGGTGTTCCTCGCGCTCTTGCAGCCGGGCGATACCTTCATGGGGCTGGACCTGAATTCGGGCGGTCACCTGACCCACGGCTCGCCGGTGAACATGTCGGGCAAATGGTTCAACGTGGTCAGCTATGGCGTGCGCCAGCAGGACCAGCTGCTGGACATGGAGGCGATTGCCGAATCCGCCCGCACCCACAAGCCCAAGCTGATCGTCGCCGGCGGCACCGCCTATAGCCGGGTCTGGGACTGGGCCGCCTTCCGCAAGATCGCCGACGAGGTTGGCGCCTACCTGATGGTCGACATGGCCCATATCGCCGGCCTGGTCGCGGGTGGCCAGCATCCCTCGCCGCTGCCCCATGCCCATGTCGTCACCACCACCACCCATAAAAGCCTGCGCGGTCCGCGCGGTGGCATGGTGCTGACCAATGACCCCGACATCGCCAAGAAGATCAACTCGGCGGTGTTCCCCGGCCTGCAGGGCGGCCCGCTGATGCATGTGATCGCCGCCAAGGCCGTGGCCTTCGGCGAGGCGCTGCGTCCGGATTTCAAGGATTACGCCGCCCAGATCGTCAAGAATGCCCGCGCCATGGCCGATGAGCTGATGAAGGGCGGCATCGACATCGTCTCGGGCGGCACCGACAACCACCTGATGCTGGCCGACCTGCGGCCGAAAGGCGTGACCGGCAAGGCGACCGAGGCCGCGCTTGGCCGCGCCCATATCACCTGCAACAAGAACGGCGTGCCGTTCGACCCGGAAAAGCCCTTCGTCACCTCGGGCATCCGCCTTGGCACGCCCGCCGGCACCACCCGCGGCTTCAAGGAAGAGGAATTCCGCCAGATCGCCCGCTGGATCGTCGAGGTCGTCGACGGGTTGGCGCAGAACGGCGACGAGGGCAATGCCGAGGTCGAGGCCAAGGTTCGCGCCGAGGTCGAGGCGCTGTGCCAGCGCTTCCCGCTCTATCAGGGGATGTGATCTTCGGGTGAGTTTGAGGCCCGCCGCATGAGAATGCGGCGGGCTTTTTCATGAGCCTTGGCCCGTGCTGGTCGCACGGGCCAAGGCTCATGGATCCCATCCTCTTTGCATTCCCTGCACAACTCAGGCGATATGAGCATATCGAGCAGAGGAGCGAGTCGCATGACCGTCAGGGACGTGAACCAATCCACCGGCGAGCCGAAATGGAGCCTTGTCGGCCCGGGCATCGTCGTCGCCGCAACCGGGGTCGGCGCGGCCGACCTGATCGCCACCACCGTCGCGGGCAGCAAATACGGCTATGCGCTGCTGTGGGCGATCATCGCCGGCTGCATCATGAAGGTGGTGCTGGTGGAGGGCGCGGGCCGCTATACGCTGGCCACCGGCAATACCATCTTCGAGGGCTGGAGCAGCCTTGGCCGCTGGAAACATTGGTATTTCGGCCCCTATATCGTGATCTGGGGCTTCGTCTATGGCGCCGCCGCCATGGCGGGCACCGGGCTCGCACTCTACTCGCTCTTTCCCGCGCTCAGCGTGGCCGTCTGGGGCATCGTCTCGGGGCTTCTGGGGATGCTGCTCGTCTGGTCGGGCCGCTATGACCGCTTCGAGAAGGTGTTGACGGCGCTGGTCTGCCTGATGTTCGTGACCATGGTGCTGGCCGCCGCCCTGACCCTGCCCAATCTGGGCGAGATCCTGACCGGCCTCGTCCCGATCATCCCCGAGGGCGCGCTGATCAACGTGCTCAGCGTCGCCGGCGGCGTCGGCGGCACGATCACGCTGGCCGCCTATGGCTATTGGCTGCGCGAGAAGGGCTGGACCACGCCGCGCTTCATGCGGGTGATGCGTCTGGACAATGGCATCGCCTATCTGGTCACCGGCATCTTCGTGGTGGCCACGCTGATCGTCGGCGCGGAACTGCTCTATTCCGCCGGCATCGTCATCGGCGCGGGCGATCAGGGCATGGTCGATCTGGCGGGCGTGCTGGGCGAGCGCTACGGCACATGGATGAGCAAGCTGTTCCTCGTCGGCTTCTGGGCCGCCTCGATGTCCTCGCTGGTGGGCGTCTGGAACGGCGTCAGCCTGATGTTCGCCGATTTCCTCGGCCATGTGCAGGGCAAGCCTCACGAGGACCCGGACCGTCTGGCCGGCGGGCGCTACTACAAGTTCTACATCTTCTGGTTGACCATCCCGCCGATGGTGATGCTGTTCGTCGGCCAGCCGGTCTACCTGATCCTCGCCTATGGCGTCCTGGGCGCGCTGTTCATGCCCTTCATGTCGGTGACGCTGCTGTGGATCCTGAACACCGACCGGGTGCCGCGCGAATGGCGCAACAAGCTGCTGACCAATATCCTGCTGGTCCTTTGCACGCTTGCCTTTGCCGCCCTGGCGCTGGATCAATTGCGCGGAGCCATCGTGAAGGTGCTGTGATCCCGTGACCCTGCCGCAGAACGACACCCGCCGGCTCGAGCGACGGCTTGGCGATTGGGCGCGGGCGCGGCTGCCGCGCCCCGTCGTTGATCTGGTCATGTTCACGCTGAAGATGGGCTGGGCCGCGCTCTTTGGCGGGCTCTTGCTGATCGCCATTCTGCTGAGCAAGGCCGTCTGGCAGCCCGACTGGCCGATCCAGCGTTATGATGCACTCTTCCTCTTCGCGGTGACGGTGCAGGTATTGTTCCTGATCTTCCGGCTGGAAAGCTGGTCCGAGGCGCGGGTGATCCTGCTGTTCCACCTGACCGGCACCGCGATGGAGCTGTTCAAGACCTGGGCCGGAAGCTGGACCTATCCCGAGGCCGCGCTGTTCCGGCTGGAGGGCGTGCCGCTGTTCTCGGGCTTCATGTATGCCAGCGTCGGCTCGTTCATGGCCCGGGCGATCCGCATTTTCGAGATGCGCTTTACCCCCTATCCGCCCTTCTGGCTGACGCTGCTGCTGGCCGTGGCGATCTATGTGAACTTCTTCGCCCACCACTACCTGTGGGACATCCGCTGGATGCTGTTTGCCGCCACCGTGGCGATCTATGGCCGCACCTGGGTCAGCTTTCGCCCGGCCGGCTGGTACCGGATGCCGCTGGTCGTCGCGGCCTTCCTGTCGAGCCTGTTCCTGTGGATCGCCGAGAACGTGGGCACCCGCACAGGCACCTGGCTCTATGCCGGCCAGCACGAGGCGCAGATGGTCAGCCTTGCCAAGATCGGATCGTGGTACCTGCTGCTCTATGTCAGCTTCGTCACCGTGACGCTGGCCGCGCCGGGGGTCATAGCTGACCGCGCCGCACCATCACCCAGATCACTACGGCTCCCAGAACCAGCAGACCCAGCGCCAGCGATGCCGCGAAATTCACCACCCGGTTCTGCCAGCGGCTGACGCTGCCAAGGGGGCGCAGATGCGAGGTCAGCAAGTGATGGGCGCGCGAGGGCGCGCGCAGGTCCATCTGCCGGGCGATGCGGGGCTGGGCCAGCCGCTGATCGGCCTCGGCCAGCGTTTTCGCCGACACCCTGAGCCGCCGGGGCAGGGCGGCGCCGCGACGGCGGATCATCTCGGCAAGGCCGGGAAACTCGCCCCGCCGCGCCCCGCCAAAGCGCTCGGCCATCAGCCGGGCAACCTCGTCGGCCATGTTGCGAATGTCTTCGGGGGTCTGTGCCTGTGTCATGGGCGGCAGCATAGGGGCTGCGCCGGACCGGCGCCAGCTTGAAGCGGGCGGGAAAACATGATCGGTTCGCATCGGCAGGAGGGCGCGCATGAGCATCACCGAGCACTGGATCGAGACGCCGCGCGGGCGGCTGTTCCTGAGGGATTGGGCGGGCGATGGATCGGTGCCGCTGATCCTGATGCATGATTCCCTCGGTTCCGTCGACCTGTGGCGCGGCTTTCCCGAGGCCTTGGCACGGGCGACCGGGCGGCGGGTGCTGGCCTATGACCGTCTCGGCTTCGGCCGCTCGGGCCAGCATCCCGGGGAACTGGACCGCCCCGGCTTCGTCACCGGCGAGGCGCGGGGCAATTTCGCCCGGGTGATCGCGGCGCTGGGTATCGACCGTTTCGCCATCCTCGGCCACAGTGTCGGCGGCGGCATGGGGATCGGCATCGCCGCCGCCTACCCGGATCGTTGCAGGGCGCTGGTCACGATCTCGGCCCAGACCTTCGCCGAGCCGCTGACCCTGCAGGGCATCCGCGAGGCCAAGGCCGGCTTCGCCGCGTCGGGTCAGATGGAGCGGCTGGCGCGCTGGCATGGCGAGAAGGCGCCTTGGGTGCTCGACGCCTGGACCGAGACCTGGCTTTCTCCCGCCTTTGCCGACTGGACCCTCGACGCCGCCTTGGCGCGGGTCCGCTGCCCGGTGCTGGCGATCCATGGCGAGGCGGACGAGTATGGCAGCATCGCCCACCCCCGGCGGCTTGCGGAACGGTCGGGCGGTCCGGTAGTGCTGCGGCTCATGGCCGGCGAGGGGCATTTCCCCCATCGCAGCGACGAGGCCGGCACGGTGGCGGCGGTGGCGGAGTTTCTGGCAGGATTGCCGGCAGGGATCGGGACAAGGACGGGGGCGACATGCTGAACACCATCATCACGGGCGAGGGGCCGGGCACGCCGGTCCTGCTGGTTCACGGGCTTTTCGGCCAGGGACGAAATCTGGGCGGCATCGCCCGCCGGCTGGCACAGGGGCGCAGCGTCGTCAGTGTCGACATGCGCAATCATGGCGACAGCTTCCATGACGAGGATCACGGCTATCCGGCGCTGGCCGAGGACCTGGCCAAGGTGATCGAGGCCCATGGCGGGCGGATGGACGTGGTCGGGCATTCCATGGGCGGCAAGGCCTCGATGATGCTGGCGCTGACACGGCCCGAGATGGTCGAGCGGCTGGCGGTGATGGACATCGCGCCGGTCGCCTATCCGCACAGCCAGTCGGTCTATATCGACCAGATGGAGGCGCTGGACCTGACCGGGCTCGACCGCCGCTCGGAAGCCGACAAGCGGCTGGCCGAGATCCTGCACGCCCCCAGCCTGCGCGCCTTCTTCCTGCAATCGCTGGACCTGAAATCCCAGCCCGCGCGCTGGACGCTGAACCTCAAGGTGCTGCGGGACGAGATGGACCGGCTGGTCGGCTGGCCTTCGGATGCGGTCACGGCCGGGCGCTTTACCGGGCCGGCCCTGTTCATCGCCGGCGCCGACTCGGATTATGTCGATGCGGCCGGCGAGGCCGAGATCCTGCGCCTCTTCCCGCAGGCGCAGATCCGGCGCATCGAGGGGGCCGGGCATTGGCTTCATGCCGACAAGCCCGAAGAGACCGCCGAGGTCGTGGCCGGGTTCCTCGCCCGCGACTAGCAGTCGAGATCGAACATCGCCTCGCCACTGTCGCCGGGGATGCGGGTGCGGATGCTGTCGGGGATGACCCGGCAGCCTGTGCTTGCCGCCGCGGCCTCGGCCATCAGGGCCTGCACGCCCGCGCGTTCGCTGCGCGTCAGATAGCCCATGCGCAGTACCTCGACCTCATCGCCCTTTTGGAAGGTGACGAAGCGGAGGCCCTGCACAACCACCTCGCGCTTCACCGATCCCATCATCGTCGGATGGGCGGTGTCGCAACCGGCGAGCAGGAGAAGGCTGAGGAGGGCAAAGCGCATGACCCGACCCTAGCCCTGCAAGCTTAACGCCCGGTTAATCACCGCGCGCGCCCGTTTCATCTTGGCGCAAATATCCTCTGGGGGTCCGGGGGGCGACGCGCCCCCGGCTTCGGCGGCCGTGCTCAGGCCCGCATTGCAGAACGCCCCAACGCAGGCTACATGCGCGGCATGGAAAACCGCCCCGACCTCCCGCCCGAAATCGCCCGCCGCCGGACCTTTGCGATCATCTCGCATCCCGACGCCGGCAAGACCACGCTGACCGAGAAATTCCTGCTGTTCGGCGGGGCGATCCAGATGGCCGGGCAGGTGCGGGCCAAGGGCGAGGCGCGGCGCACGCGCTCGGACTTCATGAAGATGGAACAGGACCGGGGCATCTCGGTCTCGGCCTCGGCCATGTCCTTCGAATATGACGGGCACCGCTTCAACCTCGTCGACACGCCGGGTCACAGCGATTTCTCGGAAGACACCTATCGCACACTGACCGCCGTGGATGCGGCGATCATGGTGATCGACGGGGCCAAGGGCGTCGAGAGCCAGACCCGCAAGCTGTTCGAAGTCTGCCGTCTGCGCGACCTGCCGATCCTGACCTTCTGCAACAAGATGGACCGCGAAAGCCGCGACACTTTCGAGATCATCGACGAGATTCAGGAAAATCTGGCGATCGACGTGTGCCCGGCCAGCTGGCCCATCGGCATGGGGCGCGAGTTCATCGGCGCCTATGACCTCCTGCATGACCGGCTGGAGATCATGGACCGCGCCGACCGCAACAAGGTGGCGGAATCGGTCAAGATCTCGGGCCTCGACGATCCGAAACTGGCCGATCACATCCCCGCCGACCTGCTGGCAAAGCTGCGCGAAGAGGTCGAGATGGCGCGGGAATTGCTGCCCGCCTTCGACCGGCAGAGCTTCCTCGAAGGTCACCTGACGCCGATCTGGTTCGGCAGCGCCATCAACAGCTTCGGCGTGAAGGAGCTGATGAACGGCATTAGCCAATACGGCCCGACGCCGCAGCCGCAGATGGCCGCCGAGCGCCAGATCGCGCCCGAAGAAGACCCGGTGACCGGCTTCGTCTTCAAGGTGCAGGCGAACATGGACCCCAAGCACCGCGACCGCGTCGCCTTCGTGCGCTTGGCCAGCGGCCATTTCGAGCGCGGGATGAAGCTCACCCATGTGCGCTCGAAGAAGCCCATGGCGGTCACCAACCCGGTGCTGTTCCTCGCCGCCGACCGTGAACTGGCCGAGGAGGCTTGGGCCGGCGACATCATCGGCATCCCGAACCACGGGCAATTGCGCATCGGCGACGCGCTGACCGAGGGCGAGGGGCTGCGCTTTACCGGCATCCCCTCCTTCGCGCCGGAACTGCTGCAGACCGTTCGCTCGGGCGATCCGATGAAGGCCAAGCACCTGGAAAAGGCGCTGATGCAATTCGCCGAGGAAGGTGCCGCCAAGGTGTTCAAGCCGATGATCGGCTCGGGCTTCATCGTCGGCGTGGTGGGCCAGCTGCAATTCGAGGTGCTGGCGAGCCGCATCGAGATCGAATACGGCATTCCGGTCCGTTTTGAGCCCTCGCAATTCACCTCTGCGCGTTGGGTCAGTGGACCGCAGGCGAAACTGGATGCCTTTGCCAACCAGAACAAGCAGCACATGGCCAGCGACCATGACGGCGATCCGGTCTATCTGACCCGGTTGCAATGGGACATCGACCGCGTGGTGCGCGATCACCCGGACCTGAAGCTGACGGCGACGAAAGAGATGATGGTGTGAGTCTGCCGGTTCACGAGTTGGCCGCCCTTGGGGCGGCGGCTTGCTGGGCCTTTACCGGCACCATCGTCACCGGCGCGGTGCGCGAAATCGGGCCGTTCCGCTTCAACCTCTTGCGCCATGGCTTCGTGATCGTGCTGCTCAGCGGCATCGTCGCGGTCTGGTCGCAGGGCAGCGACCTGTCGCGCTGGTCCGCCGTGGTGCTAATCATCTCGGGCATCATCGGCATCTATATCGGCGACACGCTGAACTTCGCCGCCGTCGGGCGGCTGGGTGCGCGGCGCGCCGGCGCGGTCTTCGCGCTGAATGCGCCGATGGCGGCGGCGCTTGGCTGGCTGCTGCTGGACGAGCAATTGAACTTGCAGGCCATCCTGGGCATCGCCACCACCGCCGTTGGCGTCGCCATCGCCATTGTCGGACGCCCGCCGGCCCATGCCCACCGGTTCGAGCAGACCGAGGGCATCATCCTGACCGGCATCGCCTTCGGCCTTGGGGCCGCGCTGGGGCAGGCTGGCGGTGCCTTGGTCGCCCGTCCGGTGATGGAGCTGGGGGTTGATCCCTATGTCGCCTCGCTGATCCGGGTGGCGGCCTCGGGGCTTTGCATGGCACTCTCGGCCAGCGCGATGATGGTGGCGCGGGTGCCGATGGGGCCGCCGAACCCGATAACGCCTGCCGTCCTCTGGCCGGCACTGGCGACGGCGGTGATCGGGCTGGGCCTTGGCATGACGCTGCTGATGTTCGCGCTGGCCGGCGGTAAGGTCGGGATCATCTCGACCCTCTCGGCGACCTCGCCGGTGCTGATCCTGCCGATGCTGTGGCTGAGAACCGGGCAGCGACCGACCGGGGCAAGCTGGCTGGGCGCGGCCATCGCCTGCGCCGGCATGGCGCTGATCTTCCTGCGCTGACCGCCCTCAGGCGAAGGCCATGCCGTCGATCTTCTGGCCCTGCTCGTCCACCGCGTCGCACCAGACGGTGAACTTCTCCAGCCGGTGCGCACCGAAGCTGTTCAGCAGAGGCACATCGGCGGCGTCATGGCCGCGCGCCACCACCACGCGGCCGATGCGGGCGGCGTTGTTGCGCGGGTCGAAGGTATACCACTTGCCACCCAGATAGACCTCGATCCAGGCCGAGAAATCCATCGGGTGACCCGGATCGGGCACGCCGATATCCCCCAGGTAGCCGTTCACATAGCGCGCCGGGATGTTCAGCGCCCTCAGGAAGGCCAGCGCCAGGTGGGCGAAGTCGCGGCAGACGCCGACCCGACCGGCATTGGCCTCGGTCGCGGTGCGGGTGGCCGAGGCCTGCTGGTAGTCGAAGGTCAGCCGGGCGTTGGCATAATCGACGATATGCTGCACCCGACCCCAACCGGGGGCGACCCCGCCGAAAAGATCCCAGGCTTCCTGGCTGATCAGGTCGGTCTCGACATAGCGCGAGCCGGTGAGGAAGGTCAGCACGTCGTCGGGCAGCGCCTCGACCGGCCATTCGGGCGCGGCCTCGTCCACCTCGTCGACCTGCCCGTCATCCAGCAGGGTCACGTCGCCCCGCAGGGTGAACCTGCCCGCCGGCGCGATCAGGCGCCGGCAGATATTGCCGTAGAGATCGAAATAGCTGTGGATGGGCACCTGCGGGTCGGTCTCGACCAGCTCGGGACCCAGAAAATCGCCCTGCCGCGACACATGCGGCGCGACAAGGCAGACCAAGGGTGTGTCCCGGTCGGCAGAAATGGTGATCTCGTGGCCGACCCGGAGCCGCATCACACCACCGTCGCGTCCAGCGAGATCTCGGCGTTCAGCACCTTGCTGATCGGGCAGCCGGTCTCGGCCTCGCCAGCCAACCTCAGCATCTCGTCACGGTCACCATCGCCCGAGATCTTCGTGACCAGGTGCGCCTTCGTCACCTTGAAGCCACCGGCGGGATCGGGCTCCAGCGAAATCTCGGACGTGGTTTCGACCGAGGTGTTCTTGATCCCGGCCTGTTCCAGCATCAGCGACAGCGCCATCGAGAAGCAGGCGGCGTGTGCGGCGCCCAGCAATTCCTCGGGATTGCTTCCGGCCACACCCTCGAAACGGGTGTTGAAGCCGTAGGGCTGATCCTTCAGCGCCCCCGATTGCGTCGAGACGGTGCCGCCGCCGGTCTTCAGACCGCCATCCCACTTGGCCGAACCCGATTTCTTGATCATCGCAGAGCTCCTTTCGTTCTGTCTGCCTGATCAACGCCTTTGGGTCAGCGCCGGTTCAACCCGCGAGGGTTGCTTTTTGTGCAACTGCACGGCGGGCGGGCAGCCAGCCTCCGCGCCTGCTTGTGTCGGGGCAGGTGGCGCATCGCATTGGCCTGATGAGGGACGACGAAAGCCCGCGAGACGTGCGGCGTCAGCCGCAGAGCCGCCGCCATTCCGACATGGCGAAACGGTCGGTCATGCCGGCAACGTAGTCGAGCACCATCCGCGCCCGCTCGGTCTCGGAGGACATCGCGGCGGCTTCCAGCCCCCAATGATCGGGCATCTGCGCCGGATCGGCGAGGAACAGCGGAAACAGGTCGTTCAGCATCGCCGTGGCGCTGGCGCGTTCCTCGACCACCGAGGGGGCGCGATACATGCGGGTGAACAGGAAGGACTTGATCGCCTTGATGTTCTGGTAGAGCGGCTTGGAAAAGCGGATGATCGGCCCCTCCATGTCGCGGATCTGCTGGGCTGATGTGGGCTGCAGGCTGGTCAGGCGATTGCGGGCCACGGCGATCACATCCTCGACCATCACGCCAAAGACCCGGCGCAGCGCCTCGTGCCGGCGGCGCATCGGGTCGAGGCCGGGATGAAGCTCATCCACGCGGGAGAAGGCCGGACCGATTACCGGCAACTCGCGCAATTCCTCTTCGGTGAACAGGCCCGCGCGTAGCCCGTCATGCAGGTCATGGTGGTTATAGGCCACGTCATCGGCCACGGCAGCCACCTGTGCCTCGGCGCTGGCATTGGTGTGCAGTTCCAGATCCCACTGGGCATTCACCTCGGCCAGCGCATAGGGCAGGGGGCCGGTGACCGGGCCGTTATGCTTGGCGATGCCTTCCAGCGATTCCCAGGTCAGGTTCAGCCCGTCGAAATCGGCGTAATGCCGTTCCAGCCGGGTGACGATGCGCAGCGCCTGCGCGTTGTGGTCAAAGCCGCCATAGGGCGCCATCAGCGCGGCCAGCGCATCCTCGCCGGTATGGCCGAAGGGCGGGTGGCCCAGATCATGGGCCAGCGCCACGGTCTCGGCCAGTTCGGTGTTCAGGTCCAGGGCGCCTGCAATGGTGCGGGCGACCTGCGCCACCTCGATCGTATGGGTCAGCCGGGTGCGGAAATAGTCGCCGCGATATTCCTCGCCCTCCAGTTCCACGAAGACCTGCGTCTTGTGCTTCAGCCGCCGGAAGGCCGAGGAATGGATGATGCGGTCGCGGTCACGCTGCCAGGGGCTGCGGAAGGTCGACATGCGCTCGGGCCAGAGGCGGCCGCGACTGTCTTGCGGCTGGCAGGCATAGGGTGCGGTCATGTCTGTTCCTTGCAGGGCGTCGGGGCGAAGCCTATATTTCGGACTCAACGGCGAAAACGGGAACAACCGATGAACCTGCCTCCGAAAGTGACTGATCGGGCCTTTGCGCGACTGGCCGAGATCAATGACGGCGCTGTGCCGCGCCCGCTGCGCGTGGCGGTGCTGGGCGGCGGCTGTTCCGGCTTCCAATACGAGATCCGCATGGACGATGCCGAGGCCGACGACCTGGTGCTGGAAGGCGGCGGTCAGCGGGTGATCGTCGACCCGGTGTCGCTGCCGTTCCTGGCCGGCGCTGTGATCGATTTCAGCGACGAGCTGATCGGTGCGCGCTTCGTGATCGAGAACCCCAACGCCACCTCGAGCTGCGGCTGCGGCACCTCCTTCTCGATGTGATCCCTCAGTCGCAGAAGACCCGGCGCAGGCGCAATTCGCGGCTCTGGTAGTTGAGCGGCGGGCGCTGCGCCTGCGGTGCGGGCAGGCGGTCGAAGCTCAGGGCTTGCGTCGATACGCGCGGCTCCGAGGGTGGCTTGCGGACCGCCGGCCGCTCCTCCGTCAGATCGCGTGTCCAATCGGGTGCGCTGTCGTCGCGCAGGTCGCGGGTCTGACTGCTCAACCCCGCCAACTCGCAGATGGTCTGCGGTGCGGTTTCGGTGATTGCCACCTGGTCGCCCTCCTGTCCCAGCCACAGCATATGCCCCTCGCGGCGCGAGCCGTCGGCCACGCCGAAATGCAGCGGCTCGGGCAGGCTGGTCCATTGTGTCGCTGCACCGAACAGCGCCTCACCACCCTGCCACTCGGCGCCCGAGGCAATAGCGATCTGCCAGTCCCCCGGCGGCACCAGCACCCGGAAGAACGCCCCGCCGCGGATATAGGCAGCCAGCACCGGCGCATCGCCCCCGGGCGGGGTCAGCATCACCACATGATCGAGCCCGGCCTCGCTGTGCAGCTGCAGGGGCAAGGTGGCGGGCAGCCCGCTGCGGTTCCACATCAGCCCGGCCACCGGGCGCTCGGCAGCCAGGGCGGGCAAGGCGGCAAGCGCGACGAGAAGGGCGAGGATCAGGCGCAAGGGCGTTCCTTTCGCGGCCAGTCTAGGGCGCTGCCGCGCGGCTTGCCAATCACGGCACCGCGCGCCATGGTGCGGCCATGAAAATCGCAAGCTTCAACATCAATGGCGTCAAGGCGCGGATCGAGGCCCTGACCGACTGGCTGGCCGGGTCCGAGGCCGATGTCGTCGTGCTGCAGGAAATCAAGTCGGTGGACGAGGGTTTCCCGCGCGAGCATTTCGAGGATCTGGGCTGGACGGTCGAGACCCATGGCCAGAAGGGCTTCAACGGCGTCGCCATCCTGTCGAAGCTGCCGCTGGAGGACGTGACGCGCGGGTTGCCCGGCGACGACACGGACGAGCAGGCCCGCTATATCGAGGCGACCGTGATCGGCGCGCGCGCGGTGCGCATTGCCGGGCTGTACCTGCCGAATGGCAACCCCGCACCGGGGCCGAAATACGATTACAAGCTGGCGTGGATGGAACGGCTGAAGACGCGGGCCGAGGAACTGCTGGCGGGCGAGATGCCGGTGGTGATGCTGGGCGATTACAACGTCATCCCCCAGCCGCGCGATGCCGCCAAGCCCGAGCAATGGACCGGCGATGCGCTGTTCCTGCCCGAAAGCCGCGCCGCCCTGCGCCGGATCGCGGCGGAAGGCTGGAGCGATGCGCTGCGGCTGGCCGATCCCTTCACCGATCGCGGACCCTTCACCTTCTGGGACTACCAGGCCGGGGCCTGGCCGAAGGATAACGGCATCCGCATTGATCACCTGCTGCTGAGCCCCGAGGCCGCCGATCTGGTCGAGGAGAGCGGCGTGGACCGCGCGGCACGGGACGGCGACAAGCCCAGTGACCACGTGCCCGTCTGGGTGCGGCTGGCCGCCTGATCCACATTTACCGAAGGCAAAAGGCTGGCTGCGCTCGCGCCGCTGATCGCTCCTGCGCGCGCAATTTCGCCGTATGGGCCTTGATGCGGGTCTGCCGCGAAAGGTTTTTGATTGACTGATCAATCAATATCCGGCAAGCACATCCGAAAGTTGACCCTGCGGCAGCCGATATTGTCGCGAAATTCACCCGACTGCATTACGCTTACGCTGAATCTGCGTTTCTGGACCGACCCGACCGACCTTCGTCCCCGTGACCGTCAGAGAGGATCTCCATGACCCCGATCATCACCGTCGCCTATCTGAGTGTTCTGGCCTGCGCGATCTTCGTGCTGATCCGCTGGCCGCGCCTGCGTGTCACCGGCGAGACCCCGGTGGGCGTGTTCACGCTGGTCGCGCTGCTGTTCACCGCGGGCCTCGACATGGGGCTGGTAATGCTCCCCTTGGGCGAGTTCCCGATCTACGAGGGCGATCAGGCCTATGCCTTCACCAATGCGCTGGCGGTCGAGTTCGGCATGTGGGGACCGCTGGTCTGGCTGATGTATTTCGTCGCCACCTTCTATTTCGTCGCCATCGAGCCGCGCCTGCGCCTGTTCGAGATCCCGGCGGTGAAATGGGTCTATAACCTGACCGTCATCGCCACCTGCTCCTTCACCTGCTACCTGTTCATGATCAACCTGCCGACCTATGCGCCCGACCTGCCGCAATGGGCGATCTGGGGGCTGGCCATCGGGGTGATTGCCTTCTCGGTCGTGTCGAGCGGCAATTTTGCCATCATGAAATGGCTGGCCATCGTCTCGACCTACGGTTTCGGCCTCCTGGCGTTCACCACGCTCGCGGTGGTGGCGCTGGCCTATAGCGGCACGGGCATCGGCAGTTTCTTCGGCAATATCGGGCTGCTGATGGACTATTTCCCCAATATCGCGCGCTTCACCACGCCGATCTCGGACTACCACGAATTCTACCTGTTCTGGTGGTTTGCCTGGAGCATCATGATCGGACAGTTTGTCGCCCGTTTCGTCGGCGGGTTGCCGGTCTGGCAACTGGCCGGGGCGATGGTGCTTTTGCCGGCGATCCCGCTGGGGCTGTGGTTCTGCGTGCTGTTCGTCTATCATCAGAATCAGATCGTCATTCCCGGCTGGCTCAACTGGTTCATGATCGGCGTGGGCATCGTCTTCGTGGTCAACTCGCTGGACAGCCTGATCCGCCTCTATGCCGCCAACCTGGGCTGGTCGCGGGAACAACTGGGCGACCGGGTCTATTACCCGCTGCACTTCATCCTGCAATTCCTGCTGGTGATCGCCTATTTCTACACCCCCTTCCAGATCCAGTGGGTCGGGCTGGTGGTGGCTGGCCTCTACGGCGTCATCTATGCGCTGATGTTGCAGCGGCTGGACCGGCTGTCGGGGCTGCAGGGCACGGCGGTGAAGGCGGGGGAATAGGCGGGACCGCCGTTTGGCGAAAACCGGCGGCCATGCTAGGCTGATCGACACGGATCTTGTGCAGAGATCGGCCGGGACGCAGCCCGACCGATCCCGTAGCGAGAGGGCCCTTTTGCACTCTGCCGCAACAGGGAGACATCAGCATGTTCGCACGTGTGACCATCTACCGGCTGAAGCCCGGCAGCCTTGCGGCTGCGACCGATCTTCAGAACTCGGTGCACAGCCAGATCATGGCATTGCCGGGCCTGAGGCAGTTCATCAACGTGGTGAACGAGGATGGGCAGGGATATGTGATTTCCCTGTCCGACAGCGCCGCGATCGCCAATGCCAACAACGCCCTGATCGCCGAGATCTGGAAAGCCTTCGCGCCGCATCTCGAGGGGCCGCCGACGCCGGGCGGCTATGACGTGATCGCCAACTGGTCGAATTGAGCGAAGTGGCCGGCCCGGCACCGGGCCGGGCCTATGCCTCAGTCACCGTCGCCAAAGCGGGCGTCGTCGTCATATTCGTCCTCGCCATCGGGGACGTATTTCGAGCTGAGCGAGATCGAGTGATTGTCATGGCTTGGGTCCATGACCACGTCTGACGGGATCTCGCCCGTCAGCCATTCGCGGATCTCGTCGCGCGCCTCGCGCACGTCCTGTTCGGTCACATCGGCGATATAGGCGATGAAGGCGCGCTGGTCGCCGTCGATCTCGTCCAGCTCGGATTCCTCGGCTTCAGGCCACTTGTCCAAGATCGCCTCGTAGAAGGCGGACCAGTTCTCCTGAACGTGATGCCACTTCATTGGTATCCCCCTCCGCCCATGCTGCCCTGGACGGTGCGTGCTGCGCCGGTAATATCCTCGCCCACCCCGGCGACGGTGTTGCATCCGGCCACGGTCAGGGTGGCCAGCAGAGCCAATACGACGATCTTCATCACTGGGCCTCCTGCCACCACACGTCCGGCATGAAACCCGGCCAATCGCCGTAAATCGGCGTCTTTTCAGGATAATGCAGGCTGGAACTATGCGCCAGTCGAGAAATCGGCGAATAGCTGACCGGGATGACATAGCGTCCCGCCGTCAGCACCCGGTCCAGCGCCCGCACGGCGGCGGTGAAATCCTCGGGACCGGCGGCATTCAGCATCTCGGTGATCATCGCCTCGGCGGCGGGGCTGTTCATCCCCATCCAGTTGCGGCTGCCCGGCTCGGTCACGCCGGCGGCGCCCCAATAGAGCAGTTGCTCGTTCCCCGGCGACAGCGACAGGGCGCGTTCATACCAGGTCATGTCGAAGTCATAGCGGTTGGTACGGTCCACATATTGCGCCGCGTCCAAGAGCGTCACCTTGGGGGTGATGCCGAGGTTGCGCAGCGATTCGATATAGATATCCACCATCTGCTGGGTCTCGGCGGCGGTGCGCATGGCGCTGCCCGACTGGTTCAGCACGATCTCGAAGGCGAAGGGCTGGCCCTCGGCGTTTTTCAACACGCCGTCCTGCACCGTCCAGCCGGCCTCCTCCATCAGCTTCAGCGCCCCGCGCAGTCCCCGCCGGTCCAGCGCCTTGTCCGAGCCCTCGGGCAGGGTATAGCCCTCCATCGTGCCGGGCGGCAGGTCGGTGGCGAAGGGCTGCAACAGCTCCTTCACCCGGCCCTCGGCCGCACCGGGCTGCATCGCCAGAACCGAATTCGAGAAATAGGAGGTGATCCGGGGTTCCTTGCCGCCGTTCAGCGTGGAGTTGATGAACTGGAAGTTGAACGCCTCGATCATCGCCTCGCGCACGCGCCAGTCGGCGAAGATCGGATTGCGGGTGTTCATCACCAGCCCCATGATCCCTGAGGGGCGTTCATTGCCGATCTCGGATTTCACCACTTCGCCCGAGGTGACGCGCGGAAAGCTGAACTCGGTATCCCATTTCGTCGGCGACAGCTCGCGCCAGACATCGACCTCGCCGGCGCGGAAGGCCTCGAACATGGCATTGGCATCGCCGAAATAATCATAGCGGATGATGTCGAGATTGTTCCTCCCGGCATTGATCGGCAGATCCTTGCCCCAATAGTCCGGGTTGCGCTTGAAGCTGATCGAGCGGCCGGCATCCACCTTGTCCACCACATAGGGACCAGAGCCGATCGGCACCTCGAGCCCGGATTCGGTGAAATCCTTGCCCTCCCACTGCGCCTTCTTCAGGATCGGGCGCAGGCCCATGATCAGCGGCAATTCCCGGTCGAGGGTGTTGAAGGTGATACGGACCTTGTTCTCGCCGGTCTTCTCGATCTTCTCGACCTTCTCCCACGCGCCCAGATAGCGGGGATGGCCCTGCGTGCCGAGCGTTTCGTAGGACCAGATCACATCCTCGACCGTGACGGGTGAGCCGTCCGAGAACTTGGCATCGGGGCGCAGGGTGAACTCGATCCAGCTGCGACTCTCGTCGGTCTCGACGCTTTCGGCCAGCAGCCCGTAAAGGGTGAAGGGCTCGTCGATGCTGCGATACATCAAGGTTTCGGCAACGACCGACATGGTGCCGAAGAAGACCGGGTTACCCTTCAGTACCCAGGACTTCAGCGAATCGAACCCGCCCGGCTCGGCAAAGCGAATCGAGCCGCCTTTCGGGGCCTCGGGATTGGCGTAAGGCAGCGAGGTGAACCCGGCCGGAAGGGCAGGTTCTCCATACATTGCAATGCCATGGCTGGGCTCGGCAAAGCTTGCCAGCGGCATTGCGGCAACAGTCGCCGCGAGGGCGAATCTCACGAAAAATCGCCTTTCGCTCGCGGATTCGTTAAGGATTTTCAAGATTCGCATGATCGGGTGCCTGCCTCGTTCTGGTTTTGCAGTGATTTCAACCGGCAGACGAGGCCAGCGTCAACCAAGGCGTGAACTTCGACCTTGGACTCCGGCGGTTGATCGCGTATAAATAACTCACTGCTCGATAGGTTTCTTGCCTGTATGAAACCTGCCTCATGACTTGCGCCCGCCTTGTGCGGGCGCTTTTTTTTCGGGCTGCCGCCATCGATATTATGCCTGGCGGGCAGGAAACCGCGCGCCATTGCCGCGCCAAAGTTTCCTGCTGCACCTGCCGCATGGCGCGCCTATGCTGCAGGCGCAAAGTCGACGAATTGGAGATTCCCCATGTTTGACACATTCCTCACCGGCAAGACGGCCGTCGTGACCGGCTCGAATTCCGGCATCGGTCTGGGCGTTGCGACCGAACTGGCGCGGGCGGGTGCCAATATCGTGCTGAACAGCTTTACCGACCGCGACGAGGATCACGCGCTGGCGGAAAAGCTGGGCAAGGAATTCGGTGTCACCGCGCGCTATATCCAGGCGGACATGTCCAAGGGCGATCAATGCCGCGCACTGGTCGAGAAGGCGGGCAGCTGCGACATCCTGGTCAACAATGCCGGCATCCAGCATGTCGCGCCGATCCCGGAATTCCCGACCGACAAATGGGACGCGATCATCGCCATCAACCTCAGCTCGGCCTTCCACACCACCGCTGCCGCGCTGCCGATGATGCGCAAGGCCGGCTGGGGCCGGGTGATCAACATCGCCTCGGCGCATGGTCTGACCGCCAGCCCGTTCAAATCGGCCTATGTCGCCGCCAAGCATGGCGTGGTCGGACTGACCAAGGTGACGGCGCTGGAAACGGCGGAAGAACCGATCACCGCCAATGCCATCTGCCCGGGCTATGTGCTGACCCCGCTGGTCGAGGCGCAGATTCCCGACACGATGAAGGAATACAAGATGACCCGCGAGGAGGTGGTGCGCAACGTGCTGCTGACCCGCCAGCCCTCGAAGCAGTTCGCCACGGTCGAGGAACTGGGCGGTACCGCCGTGTTCCTCTGCAGCAATGCGGCGGCGCAGATCACCGGCACCACGATCTCGGTCGATGGCGGCTGGACGGCGCTCTGAGCCAAGCCTTGTGCTGACAAATGAAGGGGTGCGGCCGTCTTGGCCGTGCCCCTTTTCTCATCGGTCGGCGGCGGCCTCGGCCAGGATGAACTGGCGGAAGGCGCGGATCGCCGGGCGGTTGCGCCGCGCCTCTGGATAGACCAGCCAATAGGATTTGCCGTTGCCACAGGTCATCTGGAAGGGCTGGGCCAGGCTGCCCGTCGCCAGCTCGTAGCGGAAGAAGCGCGGGGTCAGCACCGCCACGCCCTGACCGGCAATGGCGGCGCGGGCCTCGTGGATCTGGGTGCCGAGGTCCGGCGTCGGGCTGGCGGCCTCGGGCAGGTCCGCGATCCCGGCCTTGCAGAACCACATCGCCCAATGCGGATCGCCCGAGTCGATCCGGGGCAGGGTCAGAAGTTCTGCCGGGTCGGTCAACCGGCGACCCTCCAGCAGGCGCGGGGACAGCATCGGGGTGATCTCGAAATCGAACAGCCGATGCGCGGTCAGACCCGGCCAGTCGCCATGGCCAAAGCGGATCGCCAGGTCGAAATCGTCGCGGGCGAAGTTGATGTTCTTGTCGCTGGCATCCAGCCGCAGCGCCAGCTCGGGGTGATCCATCTGGAAGCGCCCCAGCCGCTCGGCCAGCCAGTTCCCCGACAGGGTGACCGGGGTGGTGATCGACAGAGTTGAGGCCCGGCCCGAACTGTCGGCATAGGCATTGCGCAACAGGTCAAAGGCCTGCGTGGTGGGCAGGGCAAGCCGCTCGCCCAGCTCGGTCAGTTGCAGTGCGCGGGGCTGGCGCAGGAACAGGGCCTGACCCAGACGTTCCTCCAGCAGCTTGATCTGGTAGCTGATCCCGGCCTGGGTCAGGCCCAGCTCGTCCGCCGCCTTGGTGAACGACAGGTGCCGGGCGGCCGATTCAAAGGCGCGGATGGCGGCGAGGGGCGGGAGCTGCATAAGCTGGCCTTATGAACGGTTGCCGGGTCTTTGTTGGATATGGCCCGCAAATCATAGCAGCTTGGTGGCATGGATCAACCGCCTGAAACAGTCAGGCTTGAAATGGAGGACATCATGTCCAGCGAAACCTGCAACCTGTCGCGCCCGTCCCGCCTGTCCCTCTTCTGGTCGCGCGCCATCGATCTGGCCGTGTGGCTCTGGCCCGAGGGGGCGATGCCGACCCATCCCTGCGCCAGCCGCGTCACCCGCGATCTGGCGCGCGACCTGCGCTATGTGCCCGAGCATCTGCGCCGCGACATCGGGCTGGATGGCGGGGCAAGGCTTGAGCGCGATCCCATGCCCTATTGGCCGCTTTAGGGCCGCCTAGCGGCAGCCCTCGCAGAAGCCCTTGATGCGGGCAATCGCGTCGGTCAGTTCGGCGTCGCTGGTCGCGTAGGAGATGCGGAAATGCGGGCTGAGGCCGAATGCCGCACCGAAGACCACCGCCACGCCGGTTTCCTCCAGCAGCGCATTGGCGAAGGCCTCGTCATTCTCGATCACCTTTCCGCCGGCCGAGGTCTTGCCCAGTAGGTCCTTGATCGAAGGATAGACATAGAAGGCGCCAACCGGCGTCGGGCAGTCGATCCCGGGGCAGGTGTTCAGCCCGGCCACCACCAGGTCGCGCCGGCGCTGGAAGGCGGCGCGGCTTTCGGCAATGTAATCCTGCGGCCCGTTCAGCGCCGCCAGCGCCGCATATTGGCCGATCGAGGAGGGGTTCGAGGTCGATTGCGACTGCAGCTTGGCCATGGCCTTGATCAGCAGCTCCGGCCCGGCGCCATAGCCGATGCGCCAGCCGGTCATGGCATAGGCCTTGCTGACCCCGTTCATCGTCAGGGTGCGGTCCTTCAGCCGCGGCTCGACCTGCGCCGGGGTGACGAACTCGAAACCGTCGAAGACCAGATGCTCGTAGATGTCATCGGCCAGCACCCAGACATGGGGATGTTTCACCAGCACATCGGTCAGCGCCTGCATTGCCGCCCGGTCATAGCCCGCGCCCGAAGGGTTCGAGGGCGAATTGAGGATCAGCCATTTGGTCCGGGGCGTGATCGCCGCCTCCAGCGCCTCGGGCGACATGACGAAGCCCTGTTCAGCGGTGCAGGACACGAAGACCGGCGTGCCGCCCGCCAGCAGCACCATGTCGGGATAGCTGACCCAATAGGGCGCCGGCACGATCACCTCGTCGCCGGGGTTCAGCGTGGCCATCAGCGCATTGTAGAGGATCTGCTTGCCGCCGGTGCCGACGCTGACCTGCGAGGGTTTGTAGTCCAGCCCGTTCTCGCGCGCGAACTTGTCGCAGATCGCCTGTTTCAGCGCCGGGATGCCGTCAACGGCGGTATAGCGCGTATGACCCGCATCGATGGCGGCCTTGGCGGCTTCGCGGATATGGGCGGGCGTGTCGAAGTCGGGTTCGCCGGCCGAGAGGCTGATGATGTCCTGCCCGGCAGCGCGCAATTCCAGCGCGCGGCCGCTCATCGCGATGGTCGGTGACGGTTTCACGCGTGCCAGCGTATCGGACAGAAAAGCCATGACCCGGACCCCTGATTTGTAATGACAGCCCGGTTGTCTTAGGCTTGGGGCCATGACGAGACAAGCGACGAACACAACGGAAGGGGATGTTTTGGGCGAGGATTTCTACAGCGACGACAAGGCCACCTTGGGCGACCGGATCAGCGCGGCGCGCGAAGGCGCGGGAATGACGCCCGAGGCATTGGCCCGCAAACTGGGTGTCCGCACCAGCACGCTGAACGGGTGGGAACATGACGAGCGCGAGCCTAGGGCGAACCATCTGCGAATGCTGGCGGGGCTGATGGGCGTGTCGCTGGTCTGGCTGCTCAGCGGCCAGGGGCAGGGGCCCTCGGGCGAGGCCGCGACAGCGCAGGCGTCGGCTGGTGGGGCTTCGCGCGACGCCATCCTGACGGAATTCCGGGCCTTGCAGCAAAGCCTGCGCGAGGCTACGCGGCGGCTGGCGCGGCTGGAGAAGCTGCTGGCCGATGGCTTAGGTGATGCAGGGGGTTGCAATGGATGACGATCAGCGGCTGCGGCGCCTGAGGATGCGCAGCTGGCGGCGCGGGATGAAGGAAATGGACCTGATCCTCGGCCCCTTCGCCGACGGGCCGCTGGCCGATCTGTCCGAACCGATGATGGCGCAATACGAGGCGCTGATGTCCGAGAACGATCAGGACCTCTACCTGTGGATCACCGCCCGCATTGCCGGGCGCGAGGGCGGACCAGCGGAGCTGGCGCCGCTTCTCGACGTGATTGCCAGCCATGCCGGCGCGCGGCTGCGTGGCTGATCTGCGTGGTTAACCGGGCGCATCATATTTTAGGCAAGGCGCGCGGGGAAAGCGGCGCCGATTAACCGGAGATTCGGGTTTTTCGGGCAAGGTCATCTTCAGGACAGTCAGATCAGGACGGATGATGACCATGCTTGCACCCGCGCGACGCGATTTCGTGGATGCGTCGCGGCCCGCTGGTGACAACGGCGAAGCAACGGCCGCGACCTATCTCGAGGCGCTGCAATTGCTGGAGCGTCTGCACCGCCTGATGCAGGATCTGGTCAAGGATGAGTTCGAGCGGCTGGGGCGGCAGGATCTCAACCCGGTTCAGGCGCTGATCCTCTATAACCTCGGTGAATCAGAGGTTTCGGCCGGAGAGCTGAGATCCCGCGGCATGTACCAGGGCAGCAATGTCAGCTATAACCTGAAGAAGCTGGTCAGCATGGGCTACGTCCATCACGAGCGTTGCGATCTGGATCGCCGTTCGGTCCGGGTGCGGCTGACCGAGGCCGGGCAGGAGGTGCGGCAGATCGTGCTGGGCCTGTTCCGCCGCCATGCCGATCAGCTCGCCATGTCGGGCGTGCTGGACGATCCGCCGCTGGCACAGGTGAACCTGCAGGCACGCCGCATCGAACGTTACTGGACTGAGCAGATCCGCTATATCTATTGACCTTGTTCCCGAGTGTGCGGAGAGGCCCGCGCGCCGGACGCGCGGGCCTCGCAGCTTGTCCTGCCTCTGCGTGGATGCCGAAGCCCCGCGGGAGGACTCTCCCGGGCGAGGTAGATGGGTCAGTCCCTGGCGCGCGCGGCCCGAGGTGGCAGATTTCCGCAGAGCGCAGCCCACCCGGGGAAAATTCGCCCGAATTTCGCCCCTGTCCCTTGCGCAAACGACCCGGGCTTGCCACCATTGGGCCAGAGCCTTTTCAGGAGTCGCTTTTTGGGTCTGAACCCGACTACCCCCGCTGCCCCCGCCGCCAGTGAAACGCTGCTGGAATTCCCTGATAATCGCCTGCTGATTGATCTCTGCGGTGCCAATGACCGGCATCTGGCGCGGATCGAAGAGGCCTTGGGCGTGCATATCCTGCGGCGCGGCAATCTTCTGGCCATCGTCGGACCGATCGAGGCGCAGACCGAGGCGGCGCAGGTGCTGCGCGCGCTTTACGCCCGGCTGGAACAGGGGCGCGCGGTCGAGATGGGCGAGGTCGAGGCGGCCCTGCGCATGGGCGGCGAGGCCGCGCCCGAAACCTCGCCGATCGAACAGCTCGAGATGTTCGCCGCCGGCAATTACGAGCTGCGCACCCGCAAGAAATCGGTCGAACCGCGCACCGAGGCGCAAAAAGCCTATGTCCGCGCGCTGTTCGAGAATGAACTGGCCTTCGGCATCGGCCCGGCCGGCACCGGCAAGACCTACCTGGCGGTGGCGGTGGGCGTCACCATGCTGATCAGCGGTCAGGTCGACAAGATCATCCTGTCGCGCCCTGCTGTCGAGGCGGGCGAGCGCCTGGGGTTCCTGCCCGGCGACATGAAGGAGAAGGTCGATCCCTACATGCAGCCGCTCTATGACGCGCTGAACGACTTCCTGCCCGGCAAGCAGATGCAGAAGCTGATGGAGGAAAAGCGCATCGAGATCGCGCCCTTGGCCTTCATGCGCGGGCGCACGCTGGCCAATGCCTTCGTGGTGCTGGACGAGGCGCAGAACGCCTCGACCATGCAGATGAAGATGTTCCTGACCCGTCTGGGTGAAGGCTCGCGCATGGTCATCACCGGCGACCGCACGCAGATCGACCTGCCGCGCGGCACCCAGTCGGGGCTGGTCGATGCCGAGCATATTCTGAATGATATCAAGGGGATCAGTTTCAGCTATTTCACCGCCAAGGACGTGGTTCGCCACCCGCTGGTCGCCAAGATCATCATGGCCTATGACGCCGAGGCCGAGGCGGCACTGGCGCGCGGCGAAACGGATGACATGCGCGGCAGCTATATCCCGCGGCGCCCGCGCCGGGTCGAGGCCGATGGCTGAGCCGATGTCCATGACCCCCGAACATGAACCCGGCGAGGCGGAAGACGAACCTCCGTCTCCGATGCCGCCCGATGTGGTGATCGAGGACGAGCGGTGGGAAGAGGCCGGACTGGAGCCTCTGGCCGAACGTGCGCTCGATGCCCTGCAACTGTGGCTCGGCGCCACGGGCGAGATCGTGGTCATGGGCTGCGACGATGCCCGCATCGCCGCGCTGAACGCCGATTTCCGTGGCAAGCCGCGCGCCACCAACGTCCTCTCCTGGCCCTCGGTCGAGCATCAGCCGCATGAGCCCGGCGACCGGCCCGACCTGCCCGAGGACGAGGAATGGGGCGATATCGCCATTTCCTTCGACACCTGCGCCGCCGAGGCCGAGGCGCAGGGCAAGCCCTTTGACCATCATGTCATCCACCTTCTGATCCATGCCGGGTTGCATCTGGTCGGCTATGACCATGAAAACGACGCCGACGCCGAAACCATGGAGGCGGTCGAGCGTTCAATCCTGTTCAACCTTGGCATTCCCGATCCGTATTCAGAGTCACGCATATGAGTTCCGAACCCCGATCTAGCACCCCTCCGCTTCGCGGCGAACCGGCCGGCACGGCCGATGGCGTCGGAGGCGACGGACGCGACCTGCCCAGTCAACGTGGCTTCCTGGGACGCTTCTTCGGCGAGATCTTTGGCAGCGAGGACGAGAGGGCAGGTGACGAGGCCGAGGCCGAGGACAGCAGCCCGACTGCCCATCCCGCGCCCGGCATGGTCAACTTGCGGCGGATGCGCGTCGATGACGTGGCCATCCCCAAGGTCGAGATCGTGGCCGCGCCCTCGAACATCTCGCTGGACGACCTGGTCGAGATGTTCCGCGAGCACGGCTTTTCCCGCATCCCGGTCTTTCGCGGCACGCTGGACAGCCCGCTTGGCCTGATCCACCTGAAGGACCTCGCGCTGAAACACGGTTTCGGCAAGGGCGGGCGCTTCACGCTGCGACCGATGCTGCGGCCACTGCTCTATGTGCCGCCGTCGATGCCAATCGGCGTGCTCTTGCAGCAGATGCAGCAGAAGCGGATGCATATGGCGCTGGTCATCGACGAATATGGCGGGGTCGACGGGCTGGTGACGATCGAGGACCTGATCGAGCAGGTGATCGGCGAGATCGAGGACGAGCATGACGAGACCGAGGGCGGTCTCTGGGTCAGCGAGAAGCCGGGCCAATGGCTGATCCAGGCCCGCGCGCCGTTGTCCGATGTCGAGGCCGAGACCGGGCTGCGCCTTGGCAGCGAGGATCAGGATGAAGAGATCGACACGCTTGGCGGGCTGATCTTCATGATGACCGGCCGCATTCCGCTGCGCGGCGAAGTGATCGGGCATGATTCCGGTGCGGAGTTCGAGGTGGTCGATGCCGATCCGCGGCGGATCAAGCGGGTGCGGCTGCGCGCGCCCAATGTCGCCGCCGAGTAGGCTGCGCCGCCGGAGCCTCCGGCGGGGATATTTTTGCCAAGCTGAAAGCCTCAGCCCAGGGCGGCGAAAGCCGGGGCATGGGTGATGGTCGCGCCGGGCTGCAGGCCCGCGCCGATGGCCTGCAGATAGGGGCCGGCATAGGGCGATTTCAGCTCCACGGGCTGGAAGCCGAAGCGGCTGTAATAGGCCGGATCGCCCAAGAGGATGAGGCTGTAGCCCGGCCGGGCGGCGATGGCGGCGCGGATCAGGGCGGAGCCAATACCGCGTCCGTGCAGCGCAGGAGCGACCGCAACCGGCGCCAGCGCCAGCGCCGGGAAGGGGGCCGAGATCGGCGACAGGGCCAGATGGCCAAGTATGGTGCCGCCCTGAGCGGCGACCAGCGAGAGGTTCAGATCACCGTCGCGGCGCAGGGCATCGACCAGCACAGCCTCGTCCGCGCCGCCGAAGGCCGCGAGGTTCAGCGCGTGGATGGCCTGCTGGTCGGCGGGCGTTTCCGCGCGCAGGTACGGGATCACCTCGCTGCGGGTGAAGTCGCGCCGGATCCCGGTCGAGGACCGGCCCCAGTCGCTGGCCTTCATGCGTGCCTGATGGGCCGCGTAGGCCTCGGCATCGGCGAAGAGTTCGTCGAGCGTCCAAACCATCGGGTCCTCGCTTTGCGCAAGGTCAAAGCGCAGGTTCCCCGGTTCGGCGCGGCTGAGGCGGCTGTGATCGGGCAGAAGCGTCAGCGCGGTCAGCATCTCGGCGGTCCCGGCGCAGATAAGGCGCCCGGTCAGGGCGATCATCGGGCGGTCGAGGGCGATGGGCGTGCCCGTGTCGTCGCAGGCTGCGGCGGGGTGGTAGTGGTGGTGTCCGCAGGTGCAGCTGCTCATGCCAGCCTCTGGATCAGGGCCTGTGCGCAGGCCGGGTTTCGGTGCTTCGCGCCAGAGATAACATAGAGATAGAGGTCGCGGCCATCGGCCATTCGGCGGGCCTCGCCCGCCCATGTCTCCAGCCCCGCCGCGTCATAGCCGCCGTCGATATCCTGCGTCCCCATCAGCCGCAGATAGGCGAAATCGGCGGTCGGGGTGTCGATATCGGGGAACCTGCTGTCGCCGGCGCGGACCAGCGCGATGTTGCGCTCGCGGCAGAGATCGGCGGCGGCGGGGTCGGCAAAGCTGAGATGCCGCGCCTCGATCGCGTGGCGCAGGGGCAAGCCGTCCTGTTCGTCGGGCAGAAGCGACAGAAATCCTGCGAAATCAGCGGGATCGAATTGCTTTGTCTCGGCCAGCTGCCAGTTGATCGGGCCAAGCTTCTGTCCGAGCCGGGTGATGCCTGAGGTCAGGAAACGCTGCACGCTGTCGCCGGCCTCGGCCAGAACGCGGCGGTTGGTGGCATAGCGGCTGGCCTTCAGCGCGAAGACGAAATCCTCGGGCGTTTCGTCATGCCATTTCTGGAAGCTCTCGGTCTTCTGGCTGCCGTAATAGGTGGCGTTGATCTCGATGCTCGTGAGCGCGCGGCTGGCGAATTCCAGCTCGCGCTTCTGCGGCAGACCCTCTGGATAGAAGGCGCCGCCGCGCCAGTCGGGAAAATTCCAGCCGCCGATGCCGATGCGGATCATGGGTTTGCTCCTCGGTTCGGGGGGAGGGTAGGGGTGGCGCTGCGCTTGCGCAACCGGATCCCCCCGCTACCCCTCGATCCCCCACCACCTCAGCGTCAGCTTCAGATGGTGATCGATACGCTCCGTCACGGCCATACTGTCGCCGCTTTCCAGCGCGGTGATGATCTGCAGATGCTCCTGCATGGCCGGTCGGACCCGGTCGGGCAGGAAGTTGCGGGCGTTCTGGATGATGGCGATGCGGTTGCGGTTGGCGGCATAGGCCTGCTGCAGGAAGGGATTGTCGAGACCCGAGGCGAGGAAGTCGTGCAGCGACAGGTCGGTGGTGATCGCCCGCTGCGACAGGTCGGCGCCGGGATCGCCCTCGACCTCGGCCAGCAAGGTTTCATGCGCCCGGCGCAGGGCCGACAGGTCGGGGGTGCCGGCGGCCAGCAGCCGCCTTGCGCCCTCCTTGTCCAGCGTGGCGCGCATGTCCATGCAGGCGCGGGTGGTCTCGGGTCCGGTATCCATGATGACCACGCCGCGCTTCGGCAAGATGCGCAGCAGCGACTGTTCCTCGGCCCGCTTGATCGCCTCGCGCGTGGCCGAGAGCGGGAAGCCGATCAGTTCGACCAGTTCCGGCGTGGCCAGAAGCGCGCTGCCGCGCAGGCGGCCGCTGCGCAACTGCGCCAGCAGCATCTTGAAGGCCTGATCCGATTGCAGGTCCTCTGTCGGCTTCATGGTGATATCTCCTTGACCGGCCCGGCCCATTCTCAAGAAATCCAAACGACTGTATCCCGGATTCCGATATAGTCTGGTTC
Source organism: Paracoccus zhejiangensis (assembly GCF_002847445.1). Classification (NCBI taxonomy): domain Bacteria; kingdom Pseudomonadati; phylum Pseudomonadota; class Alphaproteobacteria; order Rhodobacterales; family Paracoccaceae; genus Paracoccus; species Paracoccus zhejiangensis. The sequence goes on from NZ_CP025430.1 coordinate 245,180, forward strand.
TTCACCTATCAGGTAACATGTTAGATGAAATATCAAGACGAATTTCAGGGAAACAGTTTCAATCCATCCGCGCAAAGGGCGCGACCAGCCGGGAGAAGACGATGTCAGAAGGCGTAACCGACCGCAGCGAAGACGAGACCGAGACCCCCGGACGCTTCCGGATGCCCGATATCTACGTGATCCTCTTCGTGTTCACGGCCATCGCAGCCCTGCTGACCCATATCATCCCGGCGGGGCAATATGACCGGGTGACGCTGCCGAACGGCCGGATCGCGGTGGACCCCGACACCTTCCGCTATATTGATCCGACCCCGGTCGGGATCGAGCAGTTCATGAAGGCGGTGCCGCTGGGGCTGATCGATGCGGCGCAGGTGGTGTTCTTCACCCTGATCATCGGCGGCATGTTCATGGTGATCCGCTTTACCGGCATCATCGACGTGGCGGTGGACAAGCTGACCCGCCGCTTTGCCGGGCGCAGCGTGATGTTGATCCCGGTCCTGATGGTGACCTTCGCCACCATCGCCACGCTGATCGGCACGCAGGAGCTGGCGCTGGTCTATGTGCCCGTGATCCTGCCGCTGATGATCGCGCTGCGCTTCGACTCGGTGGTGGCCGCGGGCACGGCGCTGCTGGCGACGACGGCGGGTTTCGCCTCGGGTGTGCTGAACCCGATCAATACCGGGCTGGGTCAGACCATTGCCGAGCTGCCGCTTTATTCCGGCTTCGGCCTCAGGGTGCTGTTGTTCATCGCGCTGGTCGGGGCGGCGGTGCTGTATCTGATGCGCTATGCGCTGAAGGTGCGGGCCAATCCCGGGCAGAGCCTGATGGCCGGCAACGCGCTGGAGCAGGAAAAGCGCAAGATCTATGTCCATGACCTCGACACGCCGCCGATGCGCTTTACCACCCGGCAGGCCTGGGGCGGGATCGCGGTGCTGGGCTTCTTCGCGGTGATGGTCTGGGGCGTGCTGACCCGTGGCTGGTTCATGACCGAGATGGCGGGGCTCTTCGTCATCATGGGGATCAGCGTCGGCCTGATCGCGGGTCTCAGCAGCGGCAAGATCTGCGAGGCCTTCAACCAGGGGTTCCGCGATGTGATGGTGGGCGCGATGATCGTCGGTCTTGCCCGCGCCGTCGCCGTGATGCTGGAGCAGGGGCAGGTCATGGACACGCTGGTTCACGGTCTGGGTGATCTGGTCGGCGGGCTGCCCGCGACCTTCTCGGCGCTCGGCATGTTCGCCGCCCAGCTTGGCTTCAACTTCGTCATCCCCTCGGGCAGCGGTCAGGCGCTGGTCACCATGCCGATCATGGCGCCGCTGTCGGACCTGATCGGCGTGACCCGGCAAAGCGCGGTTCTGGCCTATCAGCTGGGCGATGGCCTCTCGAACATCCTCTACCCGACCTCGGGCTATTTCATGGCGACGCTGGCGCTGGCCGGTGTGTCCTGGGACCGCTGGGTCCGGTTCTTCCTGCCGCTTTTCGGCATCTGGGTCGGGATCTCGGCGCTGTTCCTGATCTATGCGCAAGCCACGGGTTGGATCGGCTGACCTCCCATCAGTCCGAGACACCCGACGCGGAGGAGGCCAGGTGCAATGCCTGGCCTCTGTCATTTGGGGAAGGCGTCAGTGATCGGCCAGACAGGCGCCGTGATCGGCCAGAGAGGCCAGCACATAGCAATCCCCGGCCTCGCCCGTGCCGCTGCAGCCCTCGGTGATGCGGATCAGCTCGGCCTCCAGCGCCCGCAGCCGCGCGATGCGCTGGCGGACATCGGTCAGCTGCGCATTGGCCATCTGGTTGGCCTGCTGGCAGGAGCGGTCGGGGTGATCCTGCAACTCGATCAGCGCCGCGATCGCCTCGATCGAGAAGCCCAGGTCGCGGGCATGGCGGATGAAGCCCAGCTTCTCCAGCCCCGCCCGGTCATAGCGCCGCTGGTTGCCCTCGGTCCGCTCGGCCGGGGGCATCAGCCCGGTTTCCTCGTAATAGCGGATGGTCGGAACCTTGACGCCGGTGCGCCGGGACAGCTCGCCGATGGTGAACATGAAATCAATCCTTGATCCTCTAGTCACTAGAGGAATTACACCAAGGATGAGATGATTCGAAAGAGGTTCAAGGATGAGCGGATGTTGTGGACACGAGACCAAGTTTGACGGCGTCTCGCCAGATTACCGGCGGCGGTTGTGGATCGTCATCGGGCTGAACGCGGGCATGTTCGCGGTCGAGATGGCGGCGGGGCAGCTGGCCAAGTCGCAGGCGCTGCAGGCGGATGCGCTGGATTTCTTCGGCGATGCGCTGACATATGGCATTTCGCTGGCGGTGATCGGTGCCTCGCTGAGGGTGCGCAGCAATGCCGCGCTGGCGAAGGCGGTCAGCCTCTTGCTGATGGGGCTCTGGGTCTTCGGCTCGACCCTCTGGCGGGTGTTCTATACCGAGATACCCGAGGCCGAGATCATGGGGGTCGTCGGGCTGATGGCGCTGGCGGCGAACCTTGCCAGCGTGGCTTTGCTGGTCAGCTACAAGGATGGTGACGCCAATGTGCGTTCGGTCTGGCTGTGTTCGCGCAATGACGCCATCGGCAATGTCACGGTGATGCTGGCCGCTGCCGGCGTCTGGGGTACGGCGACCGGCTGGCCCGACCTGATCGTCGCCGCGATCATGGCCACGCTGTTCCTGTCCTCGGCCTTCCAGATCATCCGGCAGGCACTGGCCGAGCGGCGCGAGGAAGGCGCACATGCGCATTGACGAGAACGGGCGGGACCTTGGTCCCGCCCGTATGCACGTGTCGCTTATTCCCACTCGATCGTGCCCGGGGGCTTCGAGGTGATGTCATAGGTGCAGCGGTTGATGCCCTTGACCTCGTTGATGATCCGCGTCGCGGTCTCGCCGAGGAAGTCGTGCGTGAAGGGATAGTAATCCGCGGTCATGCCGTCGACCGAGGTGACCGCACGCAGGGCGCAGGCGAAGTCATAGGTGCGTCCGTCGCCCATGACGCCGACGGTGCGCACCGGCAGGATCGCCACGAAGGCCTGCCAGATCTCGTCGTAAAGACCGTGCTTGCGGATCTGGTCGATGAAGACCGCATCGGCCTTGCGCAGGATCTCCAGCTTTTCGCGGGTGATCTCGCCGGGGCAGCGGATGGCGAGGCCGGGGCCGGGGAAGGGGTGGCGGCCGATGAATTTCTTCGGCAGGCCCAATTCATGGCCAAGCGCGCGAACCTCGTCCTTGAAAAGCTCGCGCAGCGGTTCGACCAGCTTCAGCCCCATCTTCTCCGGCAGGCCGCCGACATTGTGGTGGCTTTTGATGGTGACCGAGGGGCCGCCCGAGAAGCTGACGCTTTCGATCACGTCGGGATAGAGCGTGCCTTGGGCCAGAAACTCGGCGCCCTCGATCTCGTTGGCGTATTTCTGGAACACGTCGATGAACAGTTTGCCGATGGTCTTGCGCTTGACCTCGGGGTCGCTGACGCCTTCCAGCGCGCCGATGAACAGGTCGGATTCGTCGGCATGGATCAGCGGGATGTTGTAATTGTCCCGGAACATGGTGACGACTTCCTCGGCCTCGTTCAGCCGCAAAAGCCCGTGATCGACGAAGACGCAGGTGAGGTTGTCGCCGATCGCCTCGTGGATCAGCACGGCGGCCACCGAAGAATCGACGCCGCCCGAGAGGCCACAGATGACCTTCTTGTCACCCACCTGCTCGCGGATTTTGCGGATGGCTTCCTCGCGATAGCTGGCCATGGTCCAGTCGCCGGTGAAGCCCGCCAGCTTCACGAAATTCTCGTAAAGCTTCGCGCCGCGGGGAGTGTGGTGCACTTCCGGGTGGAACTGCACGGCATAGAAATCGCGCGCCGGGTCGGCGGTGATGGCGAAGGGCGCGCCGGGCGAGGTGCCGTAGACCTGGAAGCCGGGGGCGATCTTCGAGACATGGTCGCCATGGCTCATCCAGACCTGCTCGCGACCATCGGCATCGGCGAACCAGCCTTCCAGCAGCGGAAGGCGGTCATCGGCGGGCGTCACGAAGGCGCGGCCAAACTCGGCGGTGCCATGCCCGCTTTCGACCAGCCCGCCCAGTTCCTGCATCATCACCTGCTGGCCATAGCAGATGCCGAGGATCGGCACGCCCATGTCAAAGGCCGAGGCCGGTGGGCGGGGCGATCCGGGGCGGGTCACGCTGTCGGGACCGCCCGAGAAGATGATGGCTTTGGGCGCGAACTCCGTCAGGAACGCATCGGTGACGTTCTGGTAGGGGTGGATTTCGCAATAGACGTTCAGCTCGCGCAGGCGGCGCGCGATCAGCTGCGTCACCTGGGAGCCGAAATCGATGATGAGAAGGCGCTGATGCTGGGTCATGGATGCGCTTTAAGGCTGGCCGCAGGATGGCGCAAGGGGCCAGACGGGCGCGAGTCGGGGGCAGGGGGAACTGAACCTGCCGGTCTCGCGTTCGAAATCATCAATCGAAACAGACGACTGTGCAAGGAGCGCGCCGATGACCCTGATCCGACTGACCGCCCTGACGGCCTGTGCCGCGCTGCTGGCGGCCTGCCAGCCCGGCGGCGGGGCGGACGCGCCCAGCCTTTCGCTCGAGGGAGCCGATCTCGTGCCGCTTGAAACCAGCGTTCCGGTCGATCCGGCGCAGGAGACGCTGGCCCCCAGCTGTTCCAATGACGGCATCGATTCCGCCGCGATGGTCGAGGCGGTGAATGCCGTCCGCGCAGCCGAAGGCAAGGTGATCCTGAGCCCCGAAAGCCGGTTGGACAAGGTCGCGCAGAGCCATGCCTGCGACGTGACCCGGATCGGCAAGCCGACGGTGGCCGGCTCGAACGGGTCGAGCATCGTCGACCGGGCGCGCTCGGTGAACTATCCGACCTGCGGCGTGATCCAGCTGGTCGCGGTCGGTGGCTCGGCGAACGAGGTGATTTCGCGCTGGATGGGCTCGCCTGCGCATCGCGAGCAATTGCTTGGCGATCTCAGCGATGATGTGGGTGCGGGCGTGACGCTTGGCCCCGATGGCCGGCGCTGGTGGAGCCTCGTCATCGGCGACAGCTGCTAAGACGCCGTGGCGGCGCTCAGCGCCGCCGCCGCACGGCGCTGATCGCCAGCAGAGCCAGCATCAGCGCCACCACCGGCCCGTCGCCCCAGCGCATCCAGATGGTTTCCGGCAGATCGCCGGGCAGGGGCGCGTCGATCACCCCCATCTCACCCAGACCCAGCGTCTGGCGCAGCCCGCCCCGCGCGTCGATCACCGCCGAGACGCCGGTATTGGCCACCCGGATTAGCGGCAGGCCCGATTGCACCGCCCGCAGCCGCGCTTGCGCCAGATGCTGATAGGGGCCGGAGAACTGGCCGAACCAGCTGTCATTGGTGATCTGCAAGAGCCAGCCCGGACGCTCGGGCAGCCCGCGCAGGTGCTGCGGGAAGATCGCCTCGTAACAGATCAGCGGCTGGAAGGGCGGCAGCTCGCCCGCAGCCATGACCATCGGGCCGGGGCCGGGGGAATAGCCGTTGCCCTGCTGCGCGGCGAAGGCCGAGATCCCGACCTCGGCCAGTTGATCGCCCCAGGGGATATACTCGCCGAAGGGGACAAGGTGGAACTTGTCGTAAAGCCCGGTCACCGCTCCCGCGCGGTCCAGCGTCACGAGGCTGTTGTAATAGCGGCTGCCCTCGCTTCGCTGGATGCCGAGGATCAGCGGCGCATCGGCGGCGCGGGCCAGATCGGGCAGGACGGGCGTCGCGTCCTCCAGCAGGAAATTCACCGCCGTCTCGGGCCAGATGACCAGATCGCGCGGGCCGGGCGTGGCGGAAAGGTCGATGAGCCGCTGATAGAAGACCCGCGCCCAATCGGGGTCCCATTTCAGCGCCTGCTCGGCATTGGGCTGCACGAGCCGCAGGGTGAAGGGCCGGTCCTCGGGCAGCGGGCGCGCGAGCCGCGCCAGACCGCCAGCCCAGACCGCGCCGATCAGCAGCACGGTCAGGATCGCGCCCGGGGCAAAGCCGGCGGCGCGGTTGTCGGCGGGGCGCCACAGAAGCGCGGGCAGGGCGGCTGCGATCAGCGTCAGGGCTGACAGACCGCTGGCGCCAAGTCCTGCGGCCAGTTGCGCAACCGGCGTGTCGATCCAGACATGGCCCGTCAGCGCCCAGGGCAGGCCGGTGAAGATCCAGCCGCGCAACCAGTCGGACAGCACCAGCGCGGCGGCGATGCCGAGAACGCGCAGACGCCAGCCACTGCCGATGCGATGCGCGATCCAGACCGGGACGGCCCAGAACAGCCCGCCGCCAAGCGCCATCAGGATCAGCGCGAAGGGCGCCATCCAGCCGTAGACCTCTGGCTCAACCAGAAACGGCTCGATGATCCAGCTGAGGCTGAGGCCAAACCAGCCCATGCCCGCCGCCAGCGCCTGTCCGAAGGCGGCGCGGGGATCGGGGATACGGGCAAGGCGCCACAGTAGAACCGCCAGCGCCAGCACCGTCGCGCCCCAGAGGCCGAACGGGTCAAGGCCAAGGGCCGCGACCAGCCCGAGGGCAAAGGGGATCGCCAAGCCGGTCAGGCGCGCCCGCAGGGGCGGCCGGACATGCGGCGGCTGGCTGGCATCAGGCATGGGCGGCGGTCAGGCCGTTTCGGCCGGGGTCTCGTCGACCTTCTTGCGGCGCGTGCGCTTGGGCTTTTCCGGTGCCGGCTCGGCAGCGGCTTCGGCGGGGAGGTCTGCCGCAACCTCGGCCTTCTTGCGACGGGTGCGCTTGGGCTTTTCCGGGGCTTCGGTGGCGGCTTCCGCAGGCGCGGCCTCGGTCGCTTCCGCCGTCACCGGCTTCTTGCGGCTGCGCGGCGCGCGCTTCGGTTTCTCTGCAACGACCTCGGCCGGGGTCTCGGCCACCGGGGCAGCTTCCGCCGCCGCGACCACTTCCGCTTCGGGCGTGGCGTCCGTTGCGGCTTCTGCCGCCGGTTCCGCCTTCTTGCGGCGGTTGCGCTTGGGCTTCGCCGCCGGTTTCTCGGTGGCTGCCGGAGCTTCAGCCGCCACGGCCTCGACGACCGGTGCCGCGATCACCTCGGCGACCGTCTCGACGGCGGTCTCCGGCGGAAATTCGACCGGGCGGAAGCTTTGCGTCATGAATTCCGGCACATGGTTGCCCATGCCCATGACTTCGGGGCCACGGTCATGATCGCGGCGGCGGTCACGGTGATTGTCCCGGCCGCCCTCGCGGTTGCGGTCACGCCCGCCATCACGGTCCCGGCGATTGCCGTCGCGGTTGCCGTCAAAGCCCCGATCCTGCTGACCCCGATCCTGCTGGCCGCGGTCCTGATGGCCACGCTCTTGGCGCGGCTCGTTGCGGGGCGCGCTGCGCTCTTGCTCGCGGGCTTCCGGCTGCGGGCGCGGCTCGCTGCGGGCCTCGCTGCGATTCTCGTCGCGCGGGCGATCCTCGCGCGGCTCACGGCGCTCGCGGTCACCGCGATCGCGGTTGCGGCTACGGCCACCACGCTCGCCGCGATCACCACGGCGATCATCGCGCCGGTCGCCGCGCGGTGCGGAATGCGCGGCCTCGGACAGCGAGAAGCCCTCGGGCACCTCGCCGCGCGGCAGCGCGTGCTTCACCAGGTTCTCGATGCCCGAGAGGTATTTCTCGTCCGAGGGCGTGGCGAGGCTGATCGCGGTGCCCTTGCGCCCGGCGCGGCCGGTGCGGCCGATGCGGTGGACGTAATCCTCGGAATGGCTGGGCAGGTCGAAGTTGATGACATGGCTGACCGCCGGAATGTCGAGCCCCCGCGCCGCCACGTCCGAGGCGATGAGGAAGCGCAGCTTGCCCTCGCGGAACTCGTCCAGCGTGCGCATCCGCTGGCTCTGGTCCAGATCGCCATGGATCGGCGCAGCGTCATAGCCGTGCTTCTTCAGCGACTTGGCGACGATGTCCACATCGGTCTTGCGGTTGCAGAAGATGATGGCGTTCTTCAGCGCCTCGCCCTCGGCATCGATCAGCGCGCGCAGCAGCTCGCGCTTCTGCTTGGCGGTCTGGTCGCGGCGGGTGGGGGTGATCTCGACCAGCCGCTGGGTGATGTTCTCGCCCGTGGTGGCCTGGCGCGCGACCTCGATCCGCTCGGGGCTGTGCAGGAAGGTGTTGGTGATGCGCTCGATCTCGGGCGCCATGGTGGCCGAGAAGAACAGCGTCTGCCGGGTGAAGGGGGTCAGCTGGAAGATGCGCTCGATATCGGGGATGAAGCCCATGTCCAGCATCCGGTCGGCCTCGTCGACCACCATGATCTGCACGCCGGTCAGCAGAAGCTTGCCACGCTCGAAATGGTCCAGAAGCCGGCCCGGCGTGGCGATCAGCACGTCGACGCCACGATCGATCAGCTTGTCCTGCTCGGCAAAGCTGACGCCGCCAATGAGCAGCGCCTTGGTCAGCTTGGTGTGCTTGGCATAGGTGTCGAAGTTTTCAGCCACCTGCGCCGCCAGTTCCCGTGTCGGGCAGAGGACCAGCGAGCGCGGCATCCGCGCCCGTGCCCGGCCACGACCCAGCAGGGTGATCATCGGCAGGGTGAAGCTGGCCGTCTTGCCGGTGCCGGTCTGGGCGATTCCCAGCACGTCGCGGCCTTCCAGCGCGTGCGGGATGGCGCCGGCCTGGATCGGCGTCGGCGTCTCGTAGCCGGCTTCGGCAATGGCTTTGAGGACCTTGGGGTCCAGCTTCAGGTCAGAGAATTTGGTCATTCGGAGCTTTCTTGCTGTGATGCGCCATCTGGCACCTGCGTTCCACGCCGAGGCCCCGGATCGGGACCTGTTCGGCAAAACTGGGACGCATCGTCATCACGCCCCGCCTTTGACCCGCCGGATGCGGGCTGGCTTGCCCTAGACGAAACCGGGGCTTGCGTCAATATTGCCCGGATTTCAGGGTGAAAAACCGTGACATCCGGCGGAACTCCCGGCAGGGGGTAACGTTCACCGGGTGCAATCAAGCGAACAGGACAGGCGGGATCAGATGGCGACAGAAGCGGCAGGCGGGCTGAGCCCGATCGAGGCATTCGCCATCGTGGGCGTGGCCGGGGTGGCCGCGCAATGGCTGGCCTGGCGCTTCCGGTTGCCGGCGATCGTGCTGATGCTGGCCGCCGGTCTGATCCTCGGCCCGGTCACCGGCATCTTCGTGCCCTCACGCGATATCGGCGACCTGGTGGCGCCGATGATCTCGCTGGCCGTCGCGGTCATCCTGTTCGAGGGCGGGCTGACCTTGAGCTTCAAGCAACTGGCCGACGCGCGGCCAGGGGTTCGGCGGCTGGTCTATATCGGCGCGCCGTTGGGCTGGCTGACCTCGGCGCTGGCCCTGGCCTATGGCGCCGGGCTCAGCTGGGAAAGCGCGGTGGTCTTTGGCGGCATCATGATCGTCACCGGCCCCACGGTGATTGCGCCGCTGTTGCGCACTGCCAAGCTGCGTTCGCGCCCGGCGCAGATCCTGCAATGGGAGGCCATCGTCAACGACCCGATCGGCGCGCTGGCGGCGGTGCTGGCGCTGGGGATCGTGACGGTCTTTCACAGCGACTTGCCGGCGAGTTCCGCCTTCGGGCATTTCGGCCTCGGCATCGCCTTCGCCGTGGCCGTGGGTCTGGCCGGGGGCTGGGTCATTGTCACCGCCTTCCGCCGTGGCTGGGTGCCCGAATACATGAAGGTGCCGCTTCTCTTCGTCAGCGTGCTGGCGGTCTTTGCCATCTCGGATTCGATCCTGCATGAAAGCGGGCTCTTGGCCGTGACCGTCATGGGCCTGATGATCGCCAATGCCGATCTGCCCAGCTATCACGAGCTGCACCGCTTCAAGGAGCACGCCACGATCCTCTTGGTCTCGGGCGTCTTCATCCTGCTGGCGGCCAGTGTCCGCTTCGAGGTGCTGGCGCAGCTGAACTGGTGGCGGGCCGGGCTGTTCTTGATCCTCGTCGTCTGCGTGGCGCGGCCGCTGACGGTGCTGATCTCGCTGACCGGCACCAATCTCAGCTGGCAGGAGCGGCTGTTGATCGCCCTGACCGGGCCGCGCGGCGTGGTGCTGGTCGCCGTTTCGGGCGTCTTTGCCGAGCGGCTGGTGGCGGTGGGGGTGCCGGATGGCGGCCAGATCGCGCCCTTGGCCTTCGTACTGGTGCTGGCGACCGTGGTGCTGCACGGCTTTACCCTTGCGCCGCTCGCGCGCTATCTCGGCCTGACCTCGGGCGAGAAGCCGGGCCTCTTGATCGTCGGTGGCTCGCTGTTCGCGACGGGTCTGGCCAAGGCGCTGCAGAATGCCGATGTGCAGGTGCTGATCACCGACACCAACCGCGACCACCTGCGCACGGCGCGGGCGGCGGGCCTGCCCAGCTTCTACGGCGATATCCTGGGCGAGGCGGCGGATAACAATGTCGAGTTCATCGCCTATTCGGCCATCCTCGCGGCCTCGGACAACGACGCCTATAACACGCTGGTCGCCACCGACCTTGGCCCGGAATTTGGCCGCGACAGCATCTGGCAGGTCGCCCGCCACAAGGAGGATCGCGCCCGCCACGCGCTGCCCAGCCAGTTGGGCGGCCAGCAGATCGCGGGTGGTCGCACGCTGGCGCAATACCTGGACCTTCTGGCGGAGGGCTGGATCTTCCGCACCACCCGCCTGACCGAGGAATACACGCTGGATGACTGGCGCGCGGCGCGCGAGGGGGCGGTGCCGCTGGTGGTGGTGCAGGGCGGCGATCTGTGGTTCGTCGAGGATGCCGAGAAGATCGATGGCAAGGCCGGCACCCGGCTCGTCTCGCTGCTGCCGCCCGAGATCGCCGAGAAGATCCGGCAGGAGAACGAGGCCCAGACCGAGATGAAAGACAAGGCCCGCCAAATCGCTCGCGAGGAGGCTGAGGCCACCCGCAAGGCGCAGGCCGAGGAGACCGGTACCGGTAATGGCGCAGCCGAGGGCAGCGACGACCCGGACCTGGTCGAGACCAAGGGCAAGGCCTGATCTGCCGCGCCGGTGGCGGGTAGGGACGCCTCCGGCGGGGATATTTGCGCCAGGATGAAAGTGGCGAGGCAGGGGCCAGTTGCAGGCCCCGGTGAAGGGCACTGTTGACCTTTGGGGGGTGGCAGCGTTAACCCGCAGGCAGATTTCAGGATGCGCATGATGAACCTCTTTACCGATATCCGTGGCCAAGTGATCGCGGCGCTGGACGCCATGGTGGCGGCGGGCGAGCTGCCTGCGGGCCTCGATTTCAGCAATGTCACGGTCGAGCCGCCGCGCGATGCGGCCCATGGCGACATGGCCACCAATGCCGCGATGGTGCTGGCCAAGCCCGCCGGGCTGAAGCCACGCGAGATCGCTGACAAGCTGGCAGCACGGCTGACGGATCAACGCATCGAGAAGGCCGAGGTGGCCGGTCCGGGCTTCCTGAACCTGCGGCTGGCGCCCTCGGTGTGGCAGCAGGTGATCGCCGCCGCGCTGAAGGCGGGCGCGGATTTCGGGCGTTCGCAGGCTGGCAAGGGTGAGAAGGTGAACGTCGAGTTCGTCAGCGCCAACCCGACCGGGCCGATGCATGTGGGCCATGTCCGCGGCGCGGTCTTTGGCGATGCGCTGTCCTCGCTGCTGGATTTCGCCGGCTATGACGTGACCCGCGAATATTACATCAACGATGGCGGCGCGCAGGTCGATGTGCTGGCGCGCTCGGCCTATGAACGCTACCGCGAGGCCAACGGGCTGGAACCGCAGATCGCCGAGGGCCTCTATCCCGGCGATTACCTGATCCCGGTGGGCGAGGCGCTGAAGGCGAAATACGGCACCAGCCTGATCGACAAGCCGGAAGCCGACTGGCTGCTGGAGATCCGCGAATTTGCCACCGAGGCCATGCTGCAGATGATCCGCGAGGATCTGGCGCTGCTGGGTGTGACGATGAACGTCTATTCCAGCGAGAAGGCGCTTTACGGCACCGGCAAGATCGAAAGCGCGATCGCGCGGCTGGAGGCGGCCGGGCTGATCTATACCGGCACGCTGGAGCCGCCCAAGGGCAAGCTGCCCGAGGATTGGGAAGCGCGCGAGCAGGTGCTGTTCCGCTCGACCGCCTTCGGCGACGACCAGGACCGGCCGATCCAGAAATCCGATGGTAGCTGGACCTATTTCGCCCCCGACATCGCCTATCACTGGGACAAGATTGAGCGCGGCTTTGATCAGCTGATCAACGTCTTCGGCGCCGATCACGGCGGCTATGTGAAGCGGATGAATGCCGCCGTGCAGGCGCTGTCGGATGGCCGTGTGCCCTTGGACATCAAGCTGATCCAGCTGGTGAAGCTTTTCAAGAACGGCGAGCCATTCAAGATGTCGAAGCGGGCGGGGACCTTCGTCACCCTGCGCGACGTGGTGGACGAGGCCGGGGCCGATGTGACCCGCTTCATCATGCTGACCCGCAAGAACGACGCGACGCTGGATTTCGATTTTGCCAAGGTGCTGGAGCAGTCGAAGGACAACCCGGTCTGGTATGTGCAATATGCCAATGCCCGGGCGAACTCGGTGATGAAGCGCGCGGCCGAGATGGGTGTCGACACCTCCGATGCGGCGCTGGCCGGGGCGGATCTGTCGCGGCTGGGGCACGAGGCCGAGCTGGAGCTGGCGCGGAAGGTGGCAGAATGGCCACGTCTGGTCGAGCACGCTGCCCGTGCGCATGAGCCGCACCGGGTCGCCTTCTTCCTCTATGACATCGCCTCCAACCTGCATTCGCTGTGGAACCGGGGCAATGACGACCTGTCGCTGCGCTTTGTCCAGGATGGCGATAAGGACACAACCGCTGCAAAAATTGCATTGGTGCGGGCGGTTGGCGTTGTCATTTCATCCGGTCTGGCTATCTTGGGCGTCAATCCGGCGGAAGAAATGCGTTGATCAACGACCGTCGCCGCCGGGCCGAGACGAGCAGTTAACAATTATATTCCGGGACAACCGGCGGGCAGGCAGGCATGGCAGTGATGGATTTCCGCGACGGCGGACATGTATTCTCGCGTGGCGACAAGCGGCGCGAATTCTCCTATCGTGACGATGACGGCTTCGACGTCGAAGAGGCGCGCTATGCGGCCGATCCGGGTGGTGACGGGCTGTCGGTCCGAATCGCCCGCCTGACGCATTATCTGGGCGCGCTGGTCTCGGTCGCGCTGATGGTCGGGCTGATGGTCTGGGGCTGGCAGCTGGTGATGCGCGATGTCTCGGGCATTCCGGTCATCAAGGCCGTCGCCGGCGAGGCCCGCACCACGCCTGACGATCCGGGTGGCGAACTGACCGGCCATACCGGCTTTGCCGTCAACACCGTTTCGGGTGGGGCCGAGGCCGATCTGGTCGATCAGGTTGGCATTGCCCCGTCGGCCACGCCGCTGGATGACAGCGACGTCGCCATGGGCCAGCTTGGCGCCACCGCCCGCGAACCTGCCGAGGCCGACCTGCCCGTCGCCTTCGACAGCGAGGCCGTGATCGCGCTGCAGGACAGCGAGGCTGCCGCCGCCGCAGCCCGTGCCGACGCCGAGGCCGAAGCCGCAGCCCTTCTGGCCGAGCAGCAGCGCCAGCAGGCTCTGGCCGGTTCGGCCGAGGCCGAGGAACAGATCGCCGCCGCCAACATGACCGACGCCCCGGCTGCCGAAGGCCCGGTGAACGAGGTGGTGACCGACGAGACCGGCGCCCCGGCCCAGGCCGATGCCATCCGCGAGGCGCTGACCCAGGCGCAGGCCGCTGGCCCGTCGTCGCTGGCCGTCTCGACCCGTCCGGCGCCGCGTCCGCGCACCCGCAGTGTTGCGGCCGCCGCGCCCGCCGCTGCCGCCCCTGTGCAGGCCGCCGAGGCCGATGCGCCCGCCCGCCGTCCCGAAGCCGCGCTGGCCGAATCTCAGGCCGAGGCGCAGGCCCCGGCCCCGAGCCGCTCGGCTCAAGTGTCCTCGGGCGCGCCCTTGGTGCAGATCGGTGCCTTCGACAGCGACGCGCTGGCCGCAGGTGAATTCGGTCGCATGTCGGGCAAGTACGGCAATCTCTTTGCCGGCAAGGGGCAGGTGATCCAGAAGCACGAGGTCAATGGCCGCACCTTCTGGCGTCTGCGGGTCGCCGGTTTCGAATCGCGCGCCGAGGCACAGGATTTCTGCGCCCAGCTCAAGGCCGCCGGGACCGACTGCATTCCCGCAACTGCCCAATGAGCCACAGCGCCACGATTCTCGGCGGCATCGCCGGGACCGAGCTTTCGGCAGCCGAGCGGGATTTCTTTCGCTCGGCCGATCCCTGGGGGTTCATCCTCTTCGCCCGCAATGTCGAAAGCCCCGAGCAGCTGCGCCGCCTGACCGGCGATCTGCGCGAGGCCGTGGGCCGCGATGCGGTCATCACCGTCGACCAGGAGGGCGGACGGGTGCAGCGCCTGCGCGCGCCGCATTGGGCCGAATGGCTGCCGCCGCTGGAACAGGCCGGGGCGGGCGAACGCGCGATGTGGCTGAGCTATCGGCTGATCGGCGCGGAACTCAAGGCCGTGGGCATCGACAGCGATTGCGCGCCCACGCTGGATATTGCCGGGCCGACCACGCATCCGTTCCTGCGCAACCGCTGTCTGGGCGAGGACCCGGCGACCATCGCCCGGCTTGGCCGCGCCGTGGCCGACGGGTTGCTGGCCGCGGGCGTCCTGCCGGTGATGAAGCACATGCCGGGCCATGGCCGCACGCTGGTCGACAGCCATCACGAGACGCCCCTGCTGGATGCGCCGCTGGCCGAATTGGACGAGACCGACTTCGCCCCCTTCCGGATGCTGAACGACCTGCCGATGGGCATGACTGCGCATATCCGCGTGCCCTCCAGCGGCGATGACCGCCCGGCGACCTCCTCGCCGGCGGTGATCCGGCTCATTCGCGAGCGGATCGGCTTTGACGGGTTGCTGATGACCGATGACATCACCATGCAGGCGCTGAAAGGGACCGAGGCAGAACGTGCCGCCTCGGCCATCGCCGCCGGGGTCGACCTGGTTTTGCATTGCAACAAGACCGTGCCCGAGATGGAGCTGGTCGTGGCCGCAGCTGGTGCGATGACGGCTGATGCTACCCGCCGGGCCGAGGTCGCGCTGGCCATGCGCCGCGCGCCGGAGGCAGCGGATGAGGCGGCACTCATGGCGGAGTATCGGGCGCTGGTGCCGGGAACGGCGATGGCCTGAGGCAAGGCGGGTCCATCACCCAGCTTGACTCGAGACCCGCTTCGCCCGACGCTGAACGCCTGCCTTTCTGCTCACGGTGGCCGCCATGTCCCGATCCGGCAAAGATGTGCCCTATCTGAAGCCCGTGCCCGATGGCTCGGGGGCGGACGATTTCGATGCCGTGGCCGAACGCCGGGCCGAAGAGGCCCTGATCGTCGATGTCGAGGGGTACGAGGGGCCGCTGGACCTGCTGCTGACCCTGTCGCGGACGCAGAAGGTCGATCTGATGAAGATCTCGGTGCTGAAGCTGGCCGAGCAATATCTGGCTTTCGTCGAACAGGCCCGCAAGCTGCGCATCGAACTGGCCGCCGATTATCTGGTCATGGCCGCCTGGCTGGCCTTCCTGAAATCGCGGCTGCTTCTGCCGCCAGATCCCGAGGCCGAGGGGCCAAGTGCCGAGGATATGGCGGCGCATCTGGCCTTCCAGCTGGAACGCCTGCAGGCCATGCGCGAGGCCGCGAGCCGGCTGATGGGCCGCGACCGGCTGGGGCAGAGCCGGTTCCAGCGTGGGGCGCCGGAAACCGTCGCCCGCAAGCGCCGCACCGAATGGCAGGCCGGGCTGATCGACCTGATGCGGGCCTATTCGCGGCTGCGCACAAAGGATGAGTTCCGCCCCTATGCCTTTGACCGCAAGGGCGTTTTCACCATGGAGCAGGCGCTGGACCGGGTCCGCAAGATGATCGGCTATGCCGGCGACTGGACAGCGCTCGCGGATTTCCTGCCCGATGGCTGGGAGGTCGATCCGGCGCGCCGCCGCTCGGCCACCGCCGCCACTTTCGCTGCGACATTGGAGCTTGCGCGGCAGGGGCAGCTCGAGTTGAAACAGGACGGGACGTTTTCCCCGATAACGATAAGGCGCAAGCCCAATTAAGTGAGTGCAGTGAGCGATTTCAGCGATAGCGGGGACGATCCCCAGCCGGGCGACGAGATCGACCCGCGCGAGTTTCCACCGCCGCCTCTGGCGGTGCAGGAACGCATGGTCGAGGCGCTGCTGTTCGCCAGTTCCGGCCCGATGAGCGTGCGCGAGATGGCGGCCCGCCTGCCGCGTGGCTGCGACCCGGCCGAGGCGGTGCGGGCGCTGGCCGTGCGCTACCAGGATCGGGGCGTCGTGCTGGAACGGATCGGCGATGCCTGGGCCTTCCGCACCGCGCCGGATCTCAGTTTCCTGATGCAAACCGAGACGGTGGACAGCCGCCGCCTGTCCCGCGCCGCGACCGAGACGCTGGCCATCATCGCCTATCACCAGCCGGTCACCCGCGCCGAGATCGAGGAGATCCGGGGCGTCGCTGTCAGCCGCGGCACGCTGGATCAGTTGATCGAGATGGACTGGGTGCGCATGGGCCGCCGCCGCATGACCCCGGGCCGGCCGGCGACCTTCGTGGTGACCGAGACTTTCCTTGATCATTTCGGGCTGGAATCGGCCCGCGACCTGCCGGGTCTGGCCGAGTTGCGCGCTGCCGGACTGCTGGACAGCCGCCCGCCCGAAGGCGGCTTCAACGTGCCTCTTGCCTTGCGCGACGAAGAGGAGGAAATGGAGGACGGATCGCCGGCAGACGATCTTTTCGAGGATGAATAGGGCATCGCCATGAGCGGCTTTCTGAACCAGTTCCTGCGCCAGTTGGTCAACCGTCTGACCAATCGCGGCATCAACAAGGGCATCAACCATCTGGCCAAGCGCGGCAGCGGCGGGAAATCCACCCCGGCCAGCCGCCAGCAGGCCAAGGTGACCCGCGACGCGGTGAAGCGCGCCCGTCAGGCCGCCAGAATCACCCGGCGGCTGGGGAAGTAGCCGCAGCGGCCCTGACACGCATGGGGGATAGCCGTTCGCGCGAATCCCCTCTATGGCCTCGGCCATGACAGACACATTCGAAATCTTCCTTGTCGCCACACCCGGCCTTGAAGCACCGCTGGCGGCCGAGGCGCGCGAATTGGGCTGGACGCCTGCTATCCAGCCCGGCGGCGTCACCGTCTCGGGTCCGTGGCGCGACGTGATGCGCGCGAACCTGATGCTGCGCGGCGCGACGCGGGTTCTGGCGCGCGTCGGCAGTTTCCGGGCGATGCACCTGGCGCAGCTCGACAAGCGGGCCCGCAAGTTCCCCTGGGCCGACTGGCTGCGTCCCGAGGTGCCGGTGCGGGTCGAGGCCAGCAGCAAGGCCAGCCGCGTCTATCACGCCGGGGCCATCACCCAGCGGATCGAGCGGGCGCTGGTCGAGGAACTGGGCGCCACCATTGCCAAGCCCGAGGCCACCGATCCCTCGGTCACTGTGAAGGTGCGGATCGAGGATGATCTTTGCACCATCAGCCTCGATACGACCGGGGAATCGCTGCACAAGCGCGGCCACAAGCAGGCCGTGGCCAAGGCGCCCATGCGCGAGACCATGGCGGCGATGTTCCTGCGCGAGATGGGCTTTGACGGTAGCCAGCCGGTGCTGGACCCGATGTGCGGCTCGGGCACCTTTGTCATCGAGGCGGCCGGGATGGCGGCGGGCATGGCACCGGGGCGCAGCCGCAGCTTTGCCTTCGAGCTGCTGGCGAATTTCGATGCGGCGGCGTGGCAGGCCCTGCGTGCCGGCGTGACCCCGCATGCGCCCACCGCGCGGTTCACCGGCAGCGACCGCGATGCCGGCGCGGTGCGAATGAGCCTTGCCAATGCCGAGCGGGCAGGGGTGGCGGACTGGACCGGCTTTGCGCAGGGCGCCATCGCCGATCTGCAGCGCCCCGAGGGGCCGGCGGGCATCGTCATCATCAACCCGCCCTATGGCGCGCGGGTCGGCAACAAGGGGCCGCTTTTCGGGCTTCATGCCAATATGGGCGAGGTGCTGCGCAGCCGACTCGCCGGCTGGCGCGTCGGTATCGTCACCAGCGAGGCGGGGCTGGCCAAGGCGACCGGGCTGCCCTTCTTGCCGCCCGGCCCGATCGTCGCCCATGGCGGGCTGAAGGTGAGGCTGTGGCAGACGGGGATCTTGGGCGGCTGATGCCGCCCGCAACTTTCAGCCGATCACTCGTCGATCAGCTGGCCGGCGCTGAAGTTGCCGAGGTTGCCCATCAGTTGACGGATCAACGAGATCTCGCCCACGCCCGAATCGGTCACGCGGCGCGACAGAACCACGACCCGGCCACGCTCCAGCCCGAAGCGTTCGATATTGGCGACGGTGCCGGTCTCGCCAAAGGTCACGGCGACGACCTGACGGGTGATCTCGTCCGGCTCGTAGGGGCCATAGTGCCGCCAGCGCGAGCCGACATAGTACCAGCCCGATCCGGTCAGCAGCCCTTGCGAACTGGGGCGGCCGATCAGTCCGGGCAGCTCATCAACGGTGGTCTGGCCGACGACGACCTGGGCCAGATCGTTCTCGGGCGGAATATAGCCGTGATTGCGATAGACCGGAGCACAGGCGGCGATGGCGAGAACCGCCAGAATCAGAAACTGCCGAATGGCTGACATGAATTTTGGTCCCTCATTTCCGGCAGTTCGGTTGACGCCGCCGACCCGGCTTAGCAAACTCGGCACCTGCGCTCAAGAATAAGGCGCAAGGTGGGCAAAGCGCCCCATTGATGCGAAAGACAGAAGAATGACCGCGACACCCTCCTTTGCCCATCGTCTGCGTGTGGCGCATCTGAATCCGCGCGCGCCCAATCCGCTGGACCTTGAGCCCGATGCCGCAGCCCGCGCCGCCATCGCTGCCGAGCTGGACCTGCTGGACCTGCCGGCCCTGCGCTTCAAGGGCGAGGTGGTGGCGCGCGGCAATGACGCCTGGGTGCTGACCTGCCGCCTGACCGCGCGGGTGGTGCAGCCCTGCGTGGTGACCATGGCCCCGGTCGAAAGCCCGATCGACGAAGAGGTGCGGCGCATCTTTTCGCCGCACATGACCGCGCCGACCGAGGAAGAGATCGAAATGCCGGATGACGAGATGGAGCCCCTCGGCCAGTTCATCGATGCCGGCGCGGTGATGATCGAGGCGCTGGCGCTGGCGCTGCCGCTCTATCCCCGTGCGGACGGGGCGGAACTGCCCGAGGCTGAAGACGAGTCCGAGGCCGGTGATGAGGATGACCGCAAGAAGCCCTTTGCCGGTCTGGGGGACCTGCTGAAGAAGCGCCCGCAATAACGCGGCCTATCGCTGCCGCTCGGCCAGCCGCGCCATCAGCCGCGGCGCACCGATGCCGTGCAGGATGACGCTGGAGGCCACGATCAGCGCCACGATGGCCCAGAGCAGCTGCCCCGACTCGATGCTGTAGGGCGCGTGGTTCAGCCCGTAGGCGAGGTAATACATCGAGCCGACGCCGCGGATGCCAAGCGCGGCGATGGCAAAACGCTCGCCCCGCGGCAGGCCCAGCCCGGCCAGTGAGAGCCAGCCGGCGACGGGCCTGATGACGATCAGGAACAGCGCCGCCACGATCAGGCCGGTGAGGCCGAGCGGCGCGAGAATCCCCTGGCCGATGGCGATGCCGGTGACGAAGACCACGCCGATCAGGAAGATCATCTCGGTCTGCTCGACAAAGTGATGCAGGTCGCGGTGGACGGCGTGGTCGCGCTCGGACCGGCGAAAGCTGAGCGCGGCGATGAAGACGGCGATGAAGCCATAGCCATGCACCATCTCGGTCAGGCTATAGGCAAACAGCGTCAGGCCGAGCGCCAGAAAGGCGTCCGGCACGCCCCGGCGCGGTGCCAGCCGGAATACCGCCCAGCCAAGGAAGCGGCCGATGAGCCAGCCCATCAGCAAGCCGGCGGCGATCTTCCAGCCGACATCATAGGCCAGCCATTCCCACAGCACCGGCGGATCGAAACTGCCCTCGTCGCCGGGCTGGCCGGTCTCGGCCATGCGGTCGGCGGTGGCGGCGATGGCCAGGAAGACGAAGGGAAAGGCCAGCCCGTCATTCAGCCCGGCCTCGGATGTCAGGGCAAAGCGCGCCTCGGCCTCTTCCGCCTCGCCGGGCGGGCCGACCTGCACCGAGGCGGCCAGCACCGGATCGGTCGGCGCCATCACCGCGCCGAGGAGCAGCGCGGCGGCCAGCGGCAGGCCCAGAAGCCCATAGCCAAGTGCTGCAAGTCCGAGGATGCAGAGCGGCATGGTCAGCGCCAGAAGCCGCCAGGTCGAGGCCCAGCTGCGCCAGCCCATGCGGCGGTCCAGCTTAAGCCCGCCGCCGGTCAGCGACAGGATCACCGCCAGTTCGGTGATGCGCTGGACCAGCACACCCTGGCGGATCGGGTCGATGACCGGCATGTCCCGAAAGACCAGGCCCACACCGATTCCCCCGAAGAGGCAGGCGATCGGGATCGAGATCGGCACCGCCCAGCCCAGAGAGCGAGACAGCGCCGGCAGGATCGCGGCGCCGAGGACGCCGAATCCCAGCATGGCGAGGAAGATTTCGTAGCTCATCGTCATGGGGGCCGAGCATGGCCCTGTGGCACATCCGTCGGCAAGCGGGATTTCGCGGGGTGCCGCCCAGTTTACCCTTGCGTGAGGGCAAGGCATCGCTTACCTCGACCGTTCACCCGGACGGCCCACAAGCCCACCGGCCGACAATCCGCTTCCAGCGGAATGGCCTTGCAGGCCCGGTCGTCATGGCGTATTGGCGCGGTTCGTTCATGAATTCAGACTAACACCGGAACCGCCTTCGTGCGCGCCCGCCAAAAACCGAGGTTGTGACATGGCTGTCCCTCAGAATCGCGTTACCCGTTCCCGCCGCAACATGCGCCGCGCCCATGATGCGCTGGTCGCTGGCAACCCGAACGAGTGCACCAATTGCGGCGAGCTGAAGCGCCCGCACCACGTTTGCCCGTCCTGCGGCCATTACGCCGACCGTGAAGTGGTCGCGCAGGCCAACGAGATCGAGCTGGACGACGACGCGGCGTAAGCCGCCCGTTTCGTCGATCGATGACGGCACCAGACGCGCAAAGCCCCGGCCCGCGCGCCCCTGCATCCGGGGGCAGCGTGGTGATTTCGGTTGACGCGATGGGGGGCGATCGTGGCCCCGCCGCCGTCGTCGCCGGCATCGCCGAAAGCGCCGAGAAGAACTCAGAGATCCGCTTCATCGTCCATGGCGATGGCGATCTGCTGAAACGGCTGATCGACAAGCGGCGCGGTCTGGCCGAACGCTGCGACATCCGCCACGCCTCGGGCGTGGTGACGATGGACGACAAGCCCAGCCAGATCGTGCGCAAGGGCGAAGGCACCTCGATGTGGTCGGCGATCGAATCGGTCAAGCAGGGCGAGGCCACCGTCGCCGTCTCCTGCGGCAACACCGGCGCGCTGATGGCGCTGTCGATGATCCGGCTGCGCAAGCTGCCCGGGGTGAACCGGCCGGCCATCGCCTGCCTCTGGCCCTCGCGCAACCCGTCGGGCTTCAACATCATGCTGGACGTGGGCGCCGATATCCGCGCCGATGCGCCGGACCTCTTGCAATACGCGATGATGGGCGCCTCCTATGCCCGGAACGGCCTTGGCGTGCCCGACCCGCGTGTCGGGCTGCTGAACGTCGGCACCGAAGAACACAAGGGCCGGGCCGAGCTGAAAGAGGCGCATGAGCTGATCGGGCAGGCGGCAGCCACCGGCGGCTTTGCCTATGTCGGCTTTGTCGAGGGGGGTGATCTGCCCTCGGCCCGCGCCGATGTGATCGTGACAGACGGCTTTACCGGCAATATCGCGCTGAAGACCGGCGAGGGCACCGCAAAGCTGGTCGGTGATTTCCTCCGCGAGGCCTTCGCCAATTCCTTCATGTCGAAATTCGCGGCGCTTCTGGCGATGACCTCGCTGAAGCGGCTGCAAAAGCGCATCGATCCACGCCGGGTGAATGGCGGGGTCTTCCTTGGCCTCAACGGCACCGTGGTCAAGTCGCATGGCTCGGCCGATGCCACCGGCATCTCGGCGGCGATCAAGCTGGCCTTCCAGCTGGCGAAGTCGGGCTTCCAGGACCGTCTGGCCGCGCGCGTGGCCCAAAGCGTTGCCGTGGCGCAGGCCGAGGGCGGCGAGTCGAGTGAAAAAGGGGCCGCAACATGACCGGCAAAGCCACCCGTCGCGCCGTGATCCGGGGAACCGGGCATTACCTGCCCGAGCGCGTGGTCGAGAACAGCTGGTTCGAGGACAAGCTGGACACCACCGATGACTGGATCCGCTCGCGCAGCGGCATCGAGCGGCGGCATTTCGCGGCCGAGGGTCAGACCACCAGCGATCTCGCGATCCGCGCCGCCAAGGCGGCGCTGGAGAATGCGGGGCTTCAGCCCGACGATATCGACGCCATCGTGGTGGCGACCTCGACCCCCGACCTGACCTTCCCGGCGGTGGCGACGATGGTGCAGGCCGGGCTGGGCATGACCCGTGGCTTTGCCTTCGACGTGCAGGCGGTCTGCGCCGGCTTCGTCTTCGCGCTGGCCAATGCCGAGGGGCTGATCCGCGGCCATCAGGCGGATCGCGTGCTGGTCATCGGCGCCGAGACCTTCAGCCGGATCATGGACTGGACCGACCGCTCGACCTGCGTGCTGTTCGGCGACGGGGCAGGGGCCGTGGTGCTGGAGGCCGCCGAGGGCGATGGGACCAATGCCGACCGGGGCATCCTGGCGACCGACCTGAACAGCGACGGGCAATATCGTGACCTGCTTTACGTTGATGGCGGCGTCAGCAGTTCCGGCACGGCCGGGCACCTGCGGATGCAGGGCAATCTGGTCTTCCGCCATGCAGTCGAGAAGCTGGCCAAGACCGCGCATACCGCGCTGGACAAGGCCGGGCTGAGCACGACTGACGTCGACTGGCTGGTCCCGCATCAGGCCAATATGCGGATCATCACCTCCACCGCGCAGAAGATGGACCTGCCGATGGAGAAGGTGGTGCTGACGGTCTCGGATCACGGCAATACCTCGGCCGCCTCGATCCCGCTGGCCCTTTCGGTTGCCGCCTCGCAGGGGCGGTTCAAGCCGGGCGACCTGATCGTCACCGAGGCGATCGGCGGCGGGCTGAGCTGGGGCTCGGTGATCCTGCGCTGGTAGGCGCGACCATCTGACCTTTTCGAGCGAACCAACGCAGGGCAGCGCGCGACCGCGGGTGCGCGCTGCCGGCGCTTGTGCTGAGAACCTTTATGGCGCCGCCGCATCGAACGGCTGTTCGGCGTGGATCGGCACCGAAGCGCGCGCCCGTGGGGCGGTCGCGCGCTGCCCGGCGGGCTTGCAGCCCGCGCATCGGGCAGGGTCTGCGGCCCAACCCTATTTCAGCTGCGAATCCTTGCTGCCGCGCCGGTTGATCCCGCCCACGGCCTTGAAGCTCTTGTCACGCCCCTGCTGGCAGTCGATGCAGAGCTGCACCCCCGGCACCGCTTGGCGTCGCGCCTCGGGGATCGGCTCGTCGCAATCCACGCAGAACTCGGCGCTTTCGCCGCCCTGCCGCTGCCGCGCCCGCATCCGCTCGATCGCTTCCTGCGTCGAGACCTCGATCTGTTCGTTTACCGCGCCGTCCTGCGCCCATCCACCGGCCATGGCTCTCTCCTTCTTCCTGCAAAGATAGGTATTGCCGACCCTTAGCGCAAACAGGCCCCGCGAGCGGTTGACAGCCCCGCGCCCCCCTTGCAGTCTCTGCAGCGAAACGCGGCGAGCAACGACCGCGCGAGGGAGGACATCTTGCCCATCATCCGTCTGATCGACGGCATCAATGAGGTCGTCGGCCGCATCGTCTCGGTCGTGGCGATCCTGTTTGCCGGGATCATCATCTATGATGTCGTCATGCGCTACGTCTTCGGCGACCCGACCCGTTGGGCCTTCGACGTGACCAAGCAGCTTTACGGCTTCTATTTCATCATGCTGGGCGGCTATGCCCTGCGTCACCAGGCACATGTGCGGGTCGATCTGGTCACCGCGCGGCTGGGGTCGGGAGCGCGCCGGCTGGTCGAGGCGCTTGGCTATCTGATCTTCTTCTTCCCCTTCGCGGTGATCTTCCTGCGCGAAAGCTGGAAATTCGCCATGACCTCGTGGCGGCAGGGCGAGGTGACCTATGGCGCGGTCTCGCTGCCGGTCTATCCGCTGAAGCTCGCCATGGCCGCGGCTGCGGCGCTGCTGTTGATCCAGGGGATCAGCGAATTCCTGAAGCTGGTGTTGAACCGGACCAATACCCCCGACCCCGAGGAGGCGCTTGATGTCCGGTGAAACGATCGGCCTGATCATGGCCGGGATGCTGGTGCTTGGCCTGTTCATGGGTCACCCGCTGGCCTTCGTTCTCGGCGGCACGGCGGTGCTGGGGGCCTTCATCGCCGGCAAGCCGATGGTGCTGGGCATCGTCATCAACCGCATCTTCGGCGATGTGCTGGACAATTACGTGCTGATCGCCATCCCGCTGTTCGTGCTGATGGCGCGCTTTCTCAGCGACAGCGGCGTCACCGACCGGATGTTCGAGGCGCTGCGCCACCTGATGGCGCGCGTGACCGGCGGCCTGGGTCTCGCCGTGGTGTTCATCTCGATCCTGCTGGCCGCGACCACCGGCATCATCGGCGCCTCGATCACCGTCATGGGCATGATGGCGCTGCGGCCGATGCTGCAATACGGCTATGACAAGCGGCTGGCGACCGGGCTCATCGGCGCCTCGGGCTGCCTTGGCATCCTGATCCCGCCCTCGATCATGCTGATCCTGATGGCTTCCTATGCGCCGGGCCTGTCGGTCGGGCAGCTGTTCGCCGGGGCGATGATCCCGGGGGTCCTCTTGGGCCTGATGTACGCACTCTATGTCGCCGTCATCGCCTGGGTCCGGCCGGAATGGGCGCCGCCGGTGAAGGACGAGGAGCAGATCAGCCGGGGCGAGCTGTGGAAGATGCTGCTGATCGAGGCGGTGCCGCCGCTGGTCCTGATCCTCGGCATCCTCGGTTCGATGCTGGCGGGAATCGCCACGGCGACCGAGGCCAGCGCCATCGGCGCGGCACTGGCGCTGCTGATCGTGATCTTCCGCGGCCGCTTCGAATGGCGCACCTTCTACTCGGCGCTGCTGGAAACCGGCCGCACCAGCGCGATGATCCTCTTCATCGTCGTCGGCGCCACCGCCTTTACCGGCGTCTTCAACATCACCGGGGGGCTGCGCGCCAGCCAGGACCTGATCCGCGGGCTGGCCGATGATCCCTATACGCTGGTGGCGGTGATGCTGCTGGTGGTGTTCATCCTCGGCATGTTCCTCGACTGGACCGGGATCGTGCTGCTGTCCTTCCCGATCTTCCTGCCCCTGGTCAGCGAGATGGGCATCGATCCCCTGTGGTTCGTGATCCTGATGGCGGTGGTCCTGCAGACCAGCTTCCTGTCGCCGCCCTTCGGCTATGCGCTGTTCTACATGCGGGCGATCGCGCCACCCGAGGTCTCGACCGGCGACATCATCCGCGGCGTTCTGCCCTTCATCCTGCTGGTGCTGGTGATGTGCGGCCTGATCATCCTGTTCCCGGCGCTGGTCAGCTGGCTGCCGACAACGCTTTACGGTCCGGCCTCGTGAGGGCCGGGCAACTGAATTCAACAAGGAGGTAACAATGAAAAAGATGATGACCGGGGCCGCGCTGGCCGCCGTGACGCTGGCCGCCGCGCCGGCCATGGCCGAGACCTGGCAAATGACCTCGACCTGGCCGTCGAGCCTCGAGCTGGTCGAGATCGACAAGCATTTCGTCAAGCTTGCCAATGACATGATCCCCGATGATCAGCTGAACATCGAGTTCTTCGAGGGCGGTTCGCTGGTCCCCGCGGGCGAGGTTTTCGGCGCGGTCGAATCGGGCACCATTCAGGCGGGCGGCGACTGGCCGGGCTATTGGGCGGGCCGCGACAGTGCCTTCTCGCCACTGGCGACCACTTCGGCGCTGTTCAACGCCGTCGATTACATCAACTGGATCCAGGAATGGGGCGGGGCCGAGCTTTACAACGAGGTCTATGGCAAGTTCGGCATGGTCTACCTGCCTTACGGCGTGACCAACAACGAATCGGGTTTCCGCACCGTCGACAAGCCGATCCAGACCACCGAGGACCTGAAGGGCCTGCGCCTGCGTCTCTCGGGCTATGAGCAGGGTAAACTGCTGGAGAAGCTGGGCGGCAACCAGGTCAGCATGGCCGGCGGCGAGATCTACCAGTCGTTGGAGCGCGGCGTGATCGACGGGGCCGAATTCTCGACCCCGAACGTCGACTGGTCGGGCGGCTTCCAGCAGGTGACCAAGTACTGGTCCACCCCGGGCTGGCACCAGTCGGCCTCGGTCTTCGGCGTGATGATCAACAAGGCCAGCTGGGATGCCCTGACGCCGGAAGTGCAGGAGACGCTGAAGGTCGCGGCCTCGGCCAACCTTCTGTGGTCGCTGGCCTTCACCGAGAAGCGCGCCACCGAAGCCTATGCCGAGTTCAAGAATGCCGGCACCGAGATCACCCGTCTGGATGATGCGACGCTGGAAAACATTCAGACGCTCGCCAACGAGACGATCGAGGAAGCCGCCTGCGAGAATCCCCTCTCGGCGAAAGTCTATGCCAGCATGATCACCTACCTGCAGGACTATAGCCAATGGCGGGATGCTTCGGCGCCCTACAATCTGGGCCGCTCGCCGAACGGCCCCGACCTCGCCAAGATTCAGGCCTGCGCCGGGTGATTTGGGCGTGACGCGGCGGTAAACCGCGCAAAATCAACGGAAAACCAAGGGGCGGGGGAACGATTCCTCCGCCCCGATTGTTGACAGGCCATGCGAAACCGAACAATCATGGATGCAATCGACAGGGTGCAGGTATGAGTGAAAAGACGCTGACACGAATGGATCTGGCCGAGGCCGTTTTCCGCGAAGTCGGTCTGTCGCGACATGAATCGGCGCAGCTTGTGGAAAGCGTGCTGGGTCATATCTCGGATGCGCTGGTGTCGGGTCATCAGGTCAAGATCTCGTCCTTCGGCACCTTCTCGGTCCGCGACAAGAACGAACGCATCGGCCGCAACCCCAAGACCGGGGAAGAGGTGCCGATCACCCCGCGCCGCGTTCTGTCCTTCCGGCCCTCGCATCTGATGAAGGATCGCGTTGCGGCAGGCAACAAGAGCTGAGGATCTCCTGACACATGGCCAAGGGCGCAGAGGCATTCCGGTCCATCGGCGAGGTCGCCAAGCTGATCGGAGTCGCGCCGCATGTCCTGCGCTATTGGGAGACGCAGTTCAGCCTGCTGAAGCCGATGAAGCGTGGCGATGGCCGCCGCTATTACCGACCCGACGACGTGCGACTTGCCGCCGGCCTCTGCGAGGTGCTGCGCGACGAGGGGCTGACCATCCGCGGTGCCAAGAAACTGCTGGCCAAGGATCGCGGGGAATCGGTCCGGGCGCGCGGCGCGCTGAAGCTGGGCGAGGTGCTGGAAGCCGAGGAGGCCGAGGAGACGGCGGTGGTCGAGACGCCTGCCGCCCGGCCACCCGCCGCCGAGCAGACGGCCGCCAGCCTGTCGGAACAGGACGAGCCCGCCCGTGGCCCGCGTGCGCGCAACCGCAAGCGCCCGGCGGGTCATGCCCCCGGCCCGCTGCCGCTTTTCCCCGAAGATGCCGTTACCGCGCCTGCCTCAGCTGCCAAGGCCAGCCCCGTCGATGCCCGGCAGGCCGGTTGGCTTGGTGAACTGACCCGCGCCAACGGGGCTTTGCGTGCCCATCCGGGCGGCTCGCATCTGCCCGATCGGGCGCTCGAGCAGGCGCTGCGGCTGCTGGACGCCATCGCCGATCACTATTGATCAGACGAGATGTTTGGCCGGCATGATTTTTCCGCCTTCCGGCCCTTGTGCTGCCCGTCCGCTTCGATCTATATGGCCGGCGTCGGGCCGTGGCGCAGCCTGGTTAGCGCGTCCGTCTGGGGGGCGGAAGGCCGAGAGTTCGAATCTCTCCGGCCCGACCATTCCGAAAACGCCCATCCCCTTGCGGGGGTGGGCGTTCGCTTATCCGGGGGTTTCTGATGAACGGCGTCCTTCCTGACACGCGGATCAAGGCGCTGATCGCCGAGGGCGCGATTTCCGCCAGCCCCGCGATCATCCCCGAACAGATCCAGCCTGCCAGCCTTGACCTGCGGCTTGGCACCACTGCCTATCGCCTGCGCGCCAGCTTCCTGACCGGCAAGGGCCGGCGGGTGATGGAAAGGCTGCCGGATTTCCAGATGCACCAGATGGACCTGACCGATGGTGCCGTGCTGGAACGCGGCTGCGTCTATCTGGTGCCGCTGATGGAGCGTCTGGCCCTGCCGAAGGGGCTGACCGCCGTTGCCAATGCCAAATCCTCGACCGGGCGGCTGGACCTGCTGACCCGGCTGGTGACCGATGACGGCACCGAGTTTGACCGGCTGCCCGAGGGCTATGACGGCCCGATCTATGCCGAGATCTGCCCGCGCAGTTTCAGCGTGCTGGTGCGGCCGGGGATGCGGCTGAACCAGCTGCGGCTGCGCGAGGGGCAGGCGGTGCTGACCGATCCCGAACTGGTGTCATTGAACGAGGCGCAGCCCCTCGTGACCGGCGGCCCGGCGCTGATCGATCAGGGGCTGGGCTTTTCCGTCGATCTGCGCCCCGAGACGGGTGATCTGGTCGGTTACCGCGCCAAGCCGCATAGCGGCGTCGTCGACCTGGACCGGATCGGCGCCTATGACGCGCGCGAGTTCTGGGACCAGCTGCACACGACCGAGGGCCGGCTGATCCTCGATCCCGGTGCCTTCTACATACTCGTCAGCCGCGAGGCGGTGGCGATTCCCCCTGATTACGCCGCCGAGATGGCCCCCTATCTGGCGATGGTGGGCGAGTTCCGGGTGCATTATGCCGGCTTCTTCGATCCCGGCTTCGGCGTGGGCGAGGCCGGCCACGGTGCGCGGGGCGTGCTGGAAGTGCGCTGCCACGAGGCGCCCTTCGTGCTTGAACACGGGCAGGTCGTCGGCCGTCTGGTCTATGAGCGCATGGCCGAGCGGCCCGAACGGCTCTATGGCGAGGGGATCAAGTCGAACTACCAGGGGCAGGGGCTGAAGCTGGCGAAACAGTTCGCCTAAGCGGTCCAGATGGCCGGGTCGGCAATCTCGATCGAATTGCCTGCCGGATCGCGGAAATAGATCGAGCGCGCGCCGTTCGGCCAGTGGAAATCCGCCTCGATGGCGATGCCTGCGGCTTCCAGATGCGTGCGCCAGCGGTCCAGCGTCTCGGGCGCGGCGGCAAGGCAGTAATGCCCCGGACCGCGCGTCCCATGCGGCGGCACCGGCAAGCGGGCGTCAGGGGCGGGTGGATGCTCGGTCACCTCGGCGCGGAACACCAGCAGCACCTGTGGCCGGGGGCTTTCCGCGACACGGAAGAAGGCATGACGGTTCGGCACCCGCTGGAAGCAGGGCAGACCGATGACGCCCTGCCAGAACCCCACCGCCGCGTCGAGATCATCGACGTAAAGCGCTGATTCCAGCGTGCCGAGCTGCGGCGGAATGGCAGAGGTCTCGCTCATCTTCCCAGCCTGCCACGGGGGACGAGATGCCGCAATGCGTCATGCGCCTGTCACAGCCGCAGGCTATTCCTTGGGCACCAATACATGCAGGGGCTTGTCAGATTTCCGACGCGATATATAGTCATCGTATCGGATCGAAGCTTTGCCCCGAAACCGCCTGAAGGGGCAGATGGGAAGGCGCCTATGCTGGACGACCACGGTGATTTCAGGACCCATTTCGTGCGCGAGCCCGCCAGCCTGCGCCATCACCCGGCACTGGTCCTGAACGCCGATTACCGTCCGCTCTCCTACTACCCACTGTCGCTCTGGCCCTGGCAAGAGGCGATCAAGGCGGTCTTCCTGGACCGGGTCAGCATTCTGGCCGAATATGACGAGGTGGTCCGAAGTCAGCGACAGGCCTTCCGGATACCCTCGGTTGTCGTTCTGAAGGATTATGTGAGACCCAGGAAGCGCGTGGCATTCACGCGCTTCAATCTTTTTCTGCGGGACGAATTTTCCTGCCAGTATTGCGGTGGCAAGGGCGACCTAACCTTTGATCATGTGGTGCCGCGCTCGCGCGGGGGGATTACCTCGTGGGAGAACGTGGTCGCCGCCTGTTCGCCCTGCAACCTGAAGAAGGCCAACAAGTCGCTGCGCCATTCCGGCATGAGCCTGCGCCGCCAGCCGCGCTGCCCGACCAGCGAGGAGATGCACGCCCATGGCCGCCGCTTCCCGCCGAACCACCTGCATGAGAGCTGGATGGATTTCCTCTACTGGGATGCCGAGCTGGAAAGCTGACAGCCGGTTGAGCGATGACCCCGCCCGGATGCGCCGCGCAAGCGGCCCGGGCGAGCGCCTGCCCGTCCCCCGGGCTGGCGCTTTGGTGCCGCTGGCGAGACGGTCGAGGGCAGGAGGGACTTGGCACCATAAAGGGAACTGGCGAGGCGTCGGCGGCGCCATCCCACGGGCCGGCGCGCGCCCTCTGTCGGCATTCCGCTAAGCCCGCGCCTCGCTCACCTCGCTGCGAACAGCCATCGCGTGCGCGAGCGTCAGGCGCGAGCGTTTGCCGGGGCCGGGCGCAGGCTCCGGGAAATCGGACCGACAATGCGCCCCCCGGCTTTCATCGCGCAGCAGCGCCGCCGCCGCGATCAGGGTCGCCGTGGCAGTCATGTTCAGGAAATTCGGGTCATCGCCCGCCGCCCGTTCCAGCGCCGCGATCCGCCGCAGCGCCTCGCGCAGCCCTTCGCCGCTGCGGACCACGCCGACGAGATCGGTCATCGTGTGGCGCAGCTGGCTGACCGCCTCGGGGTCCGAGGCCCTGCCGCCTGCCACAAAGCTGACCGCGACCGGCGCGGCATCCGTCCGCTCGGGCAAAGCCTCGGCGATATCCACAGCGCAGATGCGGGCATAGACCAGCGCCTCCAAAAGACCGTTCGAGGCCAGACGGTTTGCCCCGTGCAGCCCGGTCGAGGAGGCCTCGCCGCAGACCCAGAGACCGGGCAGCGAGGCACGGCCCTGCGCGTCGGTGGCAATGCCGCCCATGTGGTAATGCGCGGCGGCGGCCACCGGGATCGCATCCGTCACCGGGTCGATGCCATTGCGCGCGCAGGCCGAGGCCACGGCGGGGAACTGCGTCAGGATGCGTTGGCCAAGTGCCGCGCGGGTATCGAGCATCGGGCGCTTGCCGGCCTGTGTCTGGGCGAAGATCGCGCGGGCCACGACATCGCGCGGCGCCAGTTCGGCATCGGGATGAACCGCCCGCATGAAGCGGTCGCCGTCGCGGTTGATCAGCACCGCGCCCTCGCCGCGCAGCGCCTCGGTCGCCAGGGGCGCCGGGTCCTCGCCCACATCCATCGCGGTCGGGTGGAATTGCACGAATTCCGCATCGGCGATCTCGGCCCCCGCCCGCGCGGCCATGCCGATCACCTGACCCCGAATGCGTGGCGGGTTGGTGGTCAGCGCGTAAAGCCCGCCCGAGCCGCCCCCCGCCAGTAGCACAGCAGGGCCTTGCAGCAGGACCGGTACGGAGCCATCGGCATCGGCGGACTGGATCACCACGCCGGTCACGCGGCCTGCGGTCATGTCCAGCGCCACCGCCATCGTGCCTTCCAGCACCTGGATCGAGGGTGTGTCGCGGACCTGCTCGATCAGCGCGGCCATGATCGCGGCGCCAGCCTGATCGCCCTTGACCCGCACGACGCGGGCGAAGCTGTGTGCCGCCTCGCGCGACAGGACGTAGCCACCATCCGCGCCCCGGTCGAAGGGCGTGCCGAGGCTGGTCAGGTCAAGGATATGTTCGCGCGCCTCGCGCGTCACCCGCCGGGCAACCTCGGCATCGACGATGCCCGCACCGGCGCGCTCTGTGTCCTCGGCATGGCTGTCGGGGCTGTCGGCCAGCGCCATCGCCGCCGCCACCCCGCCCTGCGCCCAGGCTGAACTGGCACCGCTCCCAAGTCGCTCGGGCGAGATCATCACCACCGGGCGCGGCGCCAGCTTCAGCGCGGCGTAAAGCGCCCCCAGCCCGGCGCCGACGATGATGACGCGATCGGTCGCGATCCGCTGTTGCGCCACCAGCGTCAGAGACCCAGCTTGCGCGACAGGTCGATCATCCGCTGTACCGCCAGCCGCGCGCGGTCAGCCACGGCCGGATCGACATGGACCTGGTTTTCCATGCTGTGCAGCACCCAGAGGATCTTCTCCAGCGTGATCTTCTTCATATAGGGGCACATGTTGCAGGTCTTGGCGAAATTCACCCCCGGCAGCTCGTCGGCGATGTTCGCCGCCATCGAGCATTCGGTGACCAGCATGGCTTGCTGCGGCTGGTTCTGATGCACCCAGTCGATGATGCCCTTGGTCGAGCCGGTGAAATCGGCCTCGGCCACCACTTCCGGCGTGCATTCGGGATGGGCGATGATCTTGATGCCGGGATTGTGCGCGCGATGGCTGCGCAGGTCCTCGGCGGTGTAAAGCTCGTGCACGATGCAGGAACCGGCCCAGAAGACGACCTTCTTCTTCGACTTGTTCGCCACGTTCTGCGCGAGGAACTGGTCGGGGGTCATGATGACCGTATCGCCCGGCATGGCATCGACGATCTGCAGCGCATTGGCCGAGGTGCAGCAGATGTCGGATGCGGCCTTCACCTCGGCGGTGGTGTTGACATAGCTGACCACCGGCGCGCCGGGATATTTCGCCCGCATCTGGGCCACGCCCTCGGCGGTGATGCTTTCGGCGAGGCTGCAACCGGCCTCCATGTCGGGCATCAGCACGATCTTTTCGGGGCTGAGGATCTTCGAGGTCTCGGCCATGAAATGCACGCCGCCCTGCACGATCACATCGGCGTCCACCTCGGTCGCCTTCATCGCCAGCTGCAGGCTGTCACCGACGAAATCGGCCACGCCATGATAGATCTCGGGCGTCATGTAGTTATGGCCAAGGATCACCGCATTGCGCCTGCGCTTCAGCTCCAGAATGGCCTTCACATAGGGCGCGTGGATGGCCCAATCGGGCAGGGGCACCACCCGTTTCATCTTCTCGTGGATATCTGACATCGATTCCGCGAGGTCCAGCGAGGGCGCGAGGTCGTAATGATCAGCCAGTTCGGCGCGAACATGGGTCAGGTCAAGCAACGGCAGCACTCCGATTGGGGGCAGGGGTGGCAGCGGGTTAGCCCGTCTGCGCGGGAAACCCAAGGGCCAAGTTGACCTAGCGTCACCGGTCGGGGCCTCGGGAATTCGGGACGGCGCCAAGCCGTGCGAGCTCGCCCGGCAGGTCGCCATAGCCGGTCTTGCGCCGCTGGTAGGCCAGACCCAGCCGCGCGGCGGCCTCTTCGGCCTTGGCGTCCAGCGCCGGGTCATCGGTCTGGGCCAAGTAGATCAGCCGCTCGTAATGGGCGAAATAGATGTCGCGCAATTCGGGGTGGCGATCCAGCGCCATGGCGCGCCAGACGAAGGCGTCGAACTGCCGGACCAGGAAATCGGTCAGGAAGAAGGCGGTGAATTCTTCGTCCTGACGGGCGGCATGGTCCTCGATCCCGTCGAAGAACGCATAGCAATGCGGCCCCGGGATCATCTCGACCCCCAGCGCCTTGCAGCGCGCCTCCAGAAGCCCGCCGGTG
Source organism: Paracoccus zhejiangensis (assembly GCF_002847445.1). Lineage (NCBI taxonomy): Bacteria > Pseudomonadati > Pseudomonadota > Alphaproteobacteria > Rhodobacterales > Paracoccaceae > Paracoccus > Paracoccus zhejiangensis. The sequence continues at coordinate 278,834 of NZ_CP025430.1, forward strand.
CCACAATCGGCATAGACGACGATGGCCTTGTCATAATCGGCGCCATGCTTTTCCAGCGCGGCCTCGACCGCGTCGGGAATGCGCTCGGGGCGCAGGTGCAGGTCGGCGGGCAGGCAATGCAGGTCCATATGCGCCCAGCCATTGGCCTCGCGCACCGCCAGGATCTCGCGCGCCAAGGCACCGCAGGCCAAGAGCAGCGTGCGGGGCAGGGTGGCGTTCTCGGCCGGGGTCAGGTCTTGGATCTCAGCCTTCATTGTCCCGCATCGACAGGTGCAGCACCGCTGCCCCCGTGAGCGCGATCAGCGCCAGTGCGACCAGCGGAATACCCGCAGACAGGCTCGCCCAGATGGTCAGGGCGGCGGCCAGGATAACAGCGGCGATCATCACCAGGAAATGCGGCAGCGGCATGATGTCCTCACTCATCTTGCCCCACCAATATGGGGCCGGGCAGGCGGGATGAAAAGGCCGAGTCTGCGATTGTGGTTCATTTGTTGGGGTGACGTTGCGGATGGGCGGGTCCTTGCCGGTCGCGTCTGGTCGGGGCGGTTCGGAATGGCGCCGCCGCGACTTTCGATCAGCCTTTGCAATTATAAATTGAATATGTGAAAATCTGCGACAAATTAACATGTGTTAATTGAATCAAATTTCCCAAAAGATAAACCCGTGGCATATTCCCTGATAGTTTCTGCAGGTGCCAGTGCCCGGGGCCGAGGGGTGGCGCGATATTCCCGCGTCACCACCGCCGGACGGGATGTTGTAGGAGTTCGACATGCCACTGAATCCAAATGGAAATCTGATCGGAACCTATCTGGGCGACCTGCTGTGGGGCAGGGCCCTCGTGCTGGGTGATGGCAGCTATGACAATTACAGCGATACCGGCAATCCCGGGGCGCTTTTCGGTTATGGCGGCGACGATACGATCTATGGCGACATCTATTATGATGGCGATGACGGGATCGAGGGTGACGAGGCCCATGGCGGCGACGGCAATGACCTGATCTATGGCGATACCGGTCCAGAGGCGGGCGCCGACTGGAAGCTGGGCCTGACCGGCGGTTCCGACCGGCTCTATGGCGATGCCGGCAATGACACCATCTTCGGCGAGCACGGCAACGACCAGCTTTACGGCGGTACTGGCGACGATGGGCTGATCGGCGGCTGGGGCAGCGATGCTCTGCGCGGCGGGGATGGCAATGATGTCATCTACACCGACCAGGATTCGCTGACGATCCTGCACGCGACCGGCTGGTACAATTCGGCCTGGGGCGGGGCGGGCAATGACACGATCGTCGGTGGCCGTGGGGTCGACGAGGTCTATGGCGACCTGGGCAATGATTCCATTCGTGGCCTTGCCGGGAATGACGATCTCGAAGGCGGCGACGGCGCGGATTACATCTTCGGCGGCGACGGCGATGACCTGATCGATGGCGGCGGTTATTACGCCAGTTCCGCCGATGCCTCGGACAACCTTTTCGGCGAGGCCGGCAATGACAGCCTCTTCGGCGGCTATGGTCACGATAGGCTCTATGGTGGGGACGGGGTCGACCGGCTGGTCGGCGGCGATGGCAATGACGTCCTCTCCGGCAATGCCGGCGCCGACATCTATGACTGCGGGGCTGGCAATGACCTCTACTTCCTCGAGGGGGGCGATGTCTTCCGCTTCGAATATGCCGATACCGGCATCGACACGCTGGCCAGCAACACCAACCGCACCCTGGGCGCCTATCACGAGAACCTGACCCTGTTGCAGGGCACCGCAGCCTGGGCGGGCAGCGGCAATGCGCTGAACAACACGATCATGGGCAATACCAACGCCAACCTGCTGCGCGGCGGCGGCGGCAATGACGTGCTGAACGGTTTCTATGGCAATGACAGCCTGATCGGCGGGATGGGGGCCGACCGGCTGATCGGAGGCGAGAGCGCCGACCGCTTCATCTTCAACAGCCGGCTCGAATCGACCTATGCCGGTGCCGGTCGCGACGTGATCACCGATTTCAGCCTGGCGCAGGGCGACCGCATCGACCTGCGCGTCATCGATGCCCGGACCACGATGGCGGGGGATCAGGCCTTCAGCTTCATCGGGGGGGCTGCCTTTACCGGCGTGGCGGGGCAGCTGCGGTGCCAGGCGGTGGGAACCCAACGCTGGATCTCGGCCGATGTGAACGGCGACAAGGTGGCCGATTTCGGCCTGTTCCTCGACGACCCGCTGGCCGTTACCTCCAGCTATTTCCTGCTTTGAGCCCTGCAGGAAAAAGGGCGGCACGCATCGCTGCGGCCGCCCCGAGGCAAAGTGCCCGTCGCTCGGCGGCTCAGGCGCCGGCGGCCAGTTGGTTATGCTTGCGCTTGATGAAGTCCTTGGCGGTCTCGACCGCCACGGCGGCATCGCGGCAATAGGCGTCGGCACCAATGGCGCGACCGAATTCCTCGTTCAGCGGCGCACCGCCCACCAGCACGATGTAATCGTCGCGGATGCCCTGCTCCTTCATCGTGTCGATGACGACCTTCATGTAGGGCATGGTCGTGGTCAGCAGCGCCGACATGCCGATGATGTCGGCCTCTTCGCGCGCGGCGGCTTCCAGGTATTTGTCGACGGCATTGTTGATGCCCAGGTCGACCACCTCGAAGCCTGCACCTTCCATCATCATCGAAACGAGGTTCTTGCCGATGTCGTGGATGTCGCCCTTGACCGTGCCGATGACCATCTTGCCCATGCGCGGCGCGCCGGTCTCGGCCAAGAGCGGCTTCAGGATGGCCATGCCGCCCTTCATCGCATTGGCGGCCAGCAGCACCTCGGGGACGAACAGGATGCCGTCGCGGAAATCCGCGCCCACGATGGTCATGCCGGCGACCAGCGCCTTGGTCAGCACGTCATAGGGCTGCCAGCCACGTTCCAGCAGGATGTGGACGGCTTCCTCGATCTCGTCCTTCAGACCGTCGTACAGGTCATCCATCATCTGCTGGACGAGGTCGTCGTCGTTCAGTTCAGAGAGGATGATCTCTTCGTCTTCATCAGCCATGATCGGACTCCACTTCGCGTTTCCCGCCCTTTGAACGGTATTTGGCCCTTTGGATAGCAGAAATCCGACATGGCGCGCTATGCCGGCGACGCCTGTGGCGAATCTCTGGTCAATGTTCTCGTTGTGTTCTATTCTTGACCCATGTTGTCGCCCCGCAATCCCGCTGAACGCCTGAAGGCCCGTGGCGCCGATACCCGGCCCGCGCCGCGCTTTGACCGGCTGCGCGCCGAGTCCGAGGCCGATGGCTGGGACCTGCCGGATGAGGAACAGCTGCTCAGGACCGAGATCGTCACCGAACAGCCGCGCAGCATCATCACCCGCAACACCAGCCCCGACATTCCCTTCGATCGCTCGATCAACCCCTATCGCGGCTGCGAGCATGGTTGCATCTACTGCTATGCCCGGCCCAGCCACGCCTATCTGGGCCTGTCGCCGGGCCTCGACTTCGAGACCAAGATCACCGCCAAGCCCAATGCCGCACGGTTGCTGGAGCAGGAGATCGCCCGCGCCAGCTACAAGGTCGCGCCGATCGCGCTTGGCACCAATACCGACCCCTACCAGCCGGCCGAGGCGAAATTCGCCATCATGCCCGGCCTGCTCAAGGTGCTGAACAGCTGGAACCACCCGGTCACGCTGGTCACGCGCGGGCAGACGGTGCTGCGCGACCTGGATCTCTGGGCCGAGATGGCGGCGAAATACATGGCGGCGGTGGGTATCTCGCTGACCACGCTGGATGCGGGCCTCGCCCGGCAGATGGAGCCGCGCGCGCCGGCGCCCGCCACCCGCCTGCGAATGATCCGCGAGCTGTCCAAGGCCGACGTGCCGGTCAGGGTCATGGTTGCGCCGGTGATCCCGGTGCTGAACGAGCCCGAGATCGAGGCGATCCTGACCGCCGCGCGCGAGGCCGGGGCGACCACGGCGAGCCTGATCCCCGTCCGCCTGCCCAATGAGGTCGCGCCGCTGTTCCGCGACTGGCTGGAGCGGCACCACCCCGGCAAGGCCGCGCATATCATGAACCGGGTGCAGGCCATGCGCGGCGGGCGCGACAATGACCCGCGCTTTGGCCACCGCTTCCGTGGCGAGGGGATCGAGGCCGACCTGATGCGCCAGCGCTTTCGGTTGGCGCGCAAGAAGCTCGGCTATTCCGAGCGCGCGCCGATGATGGATTGCAGCCGCTTCGCGCCGCCGCCCCGCGCCGGCGACCAGTTGAGCCTGTTCTGACCCTGCGCCTCTAAACGCTTGATTCGCGGTTCTGTTAACGCCAACATGACGGGGCAATGCAGTGCAGGACCGCGAGGAGGCCGTCGCATGTATCCGACCCTGACCGAGATGGGCATCACGTCGCCGAACGAGATCAGTTCCTACGATTATTTCGAGGGGCCGAATGACGAGGATATCCTGCGCGTCAGGTATCGCCGCAAGCCCGGCTCGCTTCTGCCCGACACGCGGGTCTATCGCTTTCGCCGCATCGGCGTCGGCACGCCCGGCACGGCCGAGGAGGGGGCGCAGGAAATCTCGCCGACGCTGAGCGCGGCGATCGTCGAGCTGGACAGCTTGCTGGCCGCACGGGGCGATGTGGCAACGCTCGCCAGCCAGATCGACGAGGCGCTGAAGGCGGTCGAGATGGAGCTGGCGCGGGTGCGCGCGCTGACAAGGCAGATCAAGGAGACGACGGGAAGTTGAGGCGGGATCGCCGGCGACCCGACCCGGAACAAGGGCGTCAGCCCGCCGGGTCAGCGGCCTGCCGTCCCGGCGGCTGGCCGCTTTTGTGACCACAAGCGCCGAACGGCTGTTCGATATACTGGTGCCATAAAGCGCGTCGCTCAGCCGCCCCAGCGGCCACCCACGGCAGGCCGCTGACCCTGTGTTGCTCTCAAGACCAAACGAAAAGGCCGCGCAAGTTGCGCGGCCCCTCCCTTACCCCCGGCGGCGGCTGGTGCGCTCGCGCTTGGGGCCATTGTCGTCGGTGCCATCGCTGGCCGAGGAGAACCCGCCCAGCTTTTCCGCCACCGCTTCCAGCGTCGGACGCTCGCCACGCGGGCGGGTTTCCAGCGCGTGGCGCATGGCGCGCAGATGCTCGGGCATGGTGCCGCAGCAGCCGCCGATGATCCGCACGCCAAGATCGCGGGCCAGCACCGCGTATTCGCCCATCAGCTCGGGCGTGCCGTCGTAATGGATATGGCCATGCTCGAAGCGCGGAATCCCGGCATTGCCCTTGGCGACGATCGGGCGCTCGTTGCCCGAGGCGACAAAGCCCATCACGGTACGCAGAAGGTCCGAGGCGCCGACGCCGCAATTGGCGCCATAGGCCACGGGTGCGTTCGGCAGCTTCTCGACCATCGCCGACATGGCGGCCGAGGTCATGCCCATCATGGTGCGCCCGGCGGTGTCGAAGCTCATCGTGCCAACCCAGGGCATCCCGGCCAGGTCGGCGGCCTCGGCGGCGGCGCAGTATTCCTCGGGCGCGCTGATGGTCTCGACCCAGAGCACGTCGGCACCGCCCTCTTTCAGCCCCTCGGCCTGCTCATGGAACATCTCGACTGCGGCATTGTGGGTCAGCGTGCCCATCGGCGCCATGATCTCGCCGGTGGGCCCCATGCTGCCGGCGACGATCACGGTGCGGCCCGAGGCATCGGCGATCTCGCGGCCAAGCGAGGCGGCGACGCGGTTCAGCTCGCGCACGCGATGCTGCGACTGGTGCAGTTTCAGCCGGCTGGCATTGCCGCCGAAGCTGTTCGTGAGGAACAGGTCCGAGCCGGCATCGACCGCGCCCTTGTAGAGCGCGCGGATCTTGTCGGGCTGGTCCACGTTCCAGAGTTCCGGCGGCTCGCCTGCCGACAGGCCCATGTTGAACAGGTTCGTGCCGGTGGCCCCGTCGGCCAGCAGCCAGTCGCGTTCCGCCATCAACCGGGTCAGCGCGTCACTCATGGTCCAATCCTCACGTCAGGCCGTCTCGCCCCTGCTGTTTCACGGGCACGCCGGCAGGTCAAATTCATAAATCGCGGGTCTGACTTGAATCAGTTTCAACTCGCTTAAAGAAAACGCCGCGCCGATTGCTCGGCGCGGCGCAGATATCGGGATCACCGTCCGGTCAGGTCAAGACCTGACGCGCGATCAACGGTTGTCCGGGCCGTCCATATCGTCGTTGGCCGCACCGATTTCGTCGAACAGTTCGGCGATCTCGAATTCGGCTTCGGCATCGGCCTCGGCGGCCAGTTCCTGGATCGACTTGCCCTGCGCCTGCAGTTCGGCCTCTTCGGTCGAACGGGCGATGTTCAGGGTGACGGTGGCCTCGACCTCGGGGTGCAGCACGACGGTCACGTCATGCAGGCCCAGTTCCTTGATCGGGTTGCCCAGAACGACCTGTTTGCGGTCGATCTTGTGGCCGGCCTCGGCGGCGACGGTTTCCACGTCGCGCGGGGTGACCGAACCGTAAAGCGCACCGGCATCGGAAGCCGAACGGATGATGACGAATTTCTCGCCATCAATGCGCGCGGCCATCTTCTCGGCCTCGGCGCGGCCTTCTTCGTTGCGGGCTTGCAGGTTGGCCTTCTGCGCCTCGAAGGCGTCGATATTGGCCTGGCTGGCGCGCAGCGCCTTGCCCTGCGGCAGAAGGAAATTGCGGGCATAGCCCTCTTTCACCTTCACCACTTCGCCCATCTGGCCCAGCTTGGCCACACGTTCCAGCAGAATGACTTGCATCGGTCTGCCTCCTTATTTCACGGCGTAGGGCAGCAGGGCCAGGAAACGCGCGCGCTTGATGGCCTGGGCCAGTTTGCGCTGGTTCTTGGCCGAGACCGCGGTGATGCGCGACGGCACGATCTTGCCGCGCTCGCTGATGTAGCGCTGCAGGGTGCGGGTGTCTTTATAGTCGATCTTCGGGGCATTCTCGCCACCGAACGGGTCGACCTTGCGACGACGGAAAAACGGTTTGTTCGCCATTGGATCAGATCTCCTTACGCGCGTTCGCGGCGTTCACGACGCTCGCCGCCACGGTCACCACGATCGCCGCGGTCCCCACGGTCGCCGCGATCGCCACGGTCACCGCGCTCGTCGCGCTTCTGCATCTGGATCGAGGGGCCTTCCTCGTGCTCGTCGACGCGCACGGTCATGACGCGCATCACGTCATCGTGCAGACGGGCAAGGCGCTCCATCTCCTGCACGGCGGCCGAGGGCGCGTCGGTGCGGAGGTAGGCGTAGTGGCCCTTGCGGTTCTTGTTGATCTTGTAGGCGAGGGTGCGGACACCCCAGTATTCGTTCTCGATGACCTTGCCGCCGTTATCGGTCAGCACGGCCGAGAAATGTTCGATCAGCCCTTCGGCCTGCGTGTTCGACAGGTCCTGGCGGGCGATCAGCACATGCTCGTACAAAGGCATGGCGATCCTTTCTCAGTCTCAAGGCGCGCTTCAACGGCGGGTCAATCCTTCCACGCCCCGCCACGAGAGGCTGCACCGGTTTCGCATAGTTGCGGAAGGATGCGGCTTTATAGCGGCGAATCCCGGCGATGCAAGCGTAAACGCCCCGTGGCATCGCTGACGGAAATCTGACCTGCGCGGGCGTTGACCCGGCGCCGCCGAACCCGCACCAAGGGCAGGTCCTTGCCGTGGATCGGAGAAGCAGATGAAACACGCCCTGTCAACGCTCGCGCTTCTGGCGCTGACCACGCTGCCCGGCTCGGCGCAGGAGGCCGCACCCGAGGGGGCGACGCTCTGGCAGCTTGATCCCGGCCACAGCCAGGTCGCCTTCGCCTATGACCATCTTGGCTTCTCCACCACGCGCGGTCTCTTTGGCGGCATCGAGGGGCAGATCACGCTGGACGAGGCCGCCCCGGAAAATTCCGCCGTCGAGGTCAGCTTTCCGGTCCGCGCCATGCTGACCGGCTGGCAGGACCGGTTTACCGACCTGATGGGGCCTGATTTCTTCGATCTGCCCGAGGGCAGCGACGCGCGGATCACATTCGCCTCGACCAGCGTCGAGCCGACGGGTGAGAAGACCGCGACCGTCACCGGCGACCTGACGCTGAACGGGGTGACGAAACCCGTGGTGCTCGAGGTCGAGCTGAACCAGCAGGGCGAGAACCCGGTGACTGGCAAGCCGTGGATCGGCTTTGATGCCGAGACCACCCTCAAGCGGTCCGATTTCGGCCTCGGCCAATTCGCCCCGGCGGTGGGCGACGAGGTCGAGATCGAGATCTCGGTCGAGGCGGGCAAGGCGGAGTAGCAGGTCGATCAGCAGACCCCGGCCCGGAGCAAGCGCGAAGCGCGCCGAGCCAGCGCCTGCCCGTTCCGGCGGGCTGGCGCTTTGGTGCCGCTGGTCCTGCCTTCACCCAGAAGAGGGCCTTGGCACCATAAATCGCATCGACGAACCGTTGCGGCGCCAGCCCACGGGCAGGCGCTGCCCCTCTGTTGCACTGGTCTCGCGGGCGGGCCATCCTGCCCCAAAACTCGCCCACGGAGGACGCAATGGCACTCGAAGACGCAAAGCATCAGGTCGATCAGGCCTTCACCCGCACCGACCCGCGCGGGCTCAGCTTCGAGAATGCCTTTGGCGGGGCGACCAGCTTTTTGCGCCGCCGCTATACCAAGGATCTGGCCGGGGCCGATATCGCCGTGACCGGCATTCCCTTCGATCAGGCCGTCACCCATCGCCCCGGCACCCGCTTCGGCCCCCGCGCCATCCGCGAGGCTTCGACCCTGCAGCCCTATGATCCGCCCTATGGCTGGGACTATGACCCGCTGTCGCTGCTGACGGTCATCGATTACGGCGACATGGCCTTCGACTATGCCAATACCCGCGACGTGCCGGCGCGGATCGAGGCGCATATCGGCGCGATCCTGGATGCCGGGGCCGCCCCGATCACCCTTGGCGGCGATCATTCCATAACCCTGCCGATCCTTCGCGCCGTGGCCGCACGGCGGGGGCCGGTGGCGCTGATCCAATTCGACGCGCATTCCGACAGCTGGCCCGATGACGACCCAGAGCGGATCGACCACGGGACGTTCCTCTACAAGGCGATCCGGCAGGGCATCGTTGACCCGGCGGCCAGCGTCTCGGTCGGCATCCGCACCGACAATCCCGATACGATGGGGGTGACGATCCTCGACGCGCCCTCGGTCCACCGCGACGGGATCGAGGCGACGCTCAACCGCATCCGCGCGGTGATCGGTGCGCGCCCGGTCTATCTGACCTTCGACATCGACGCGCTGGACCCGGCCTTCGCGCCCGGCACCGGCACGCCGGTCTGGGGCGGGCTGGCCAGCTGGCAGGCGGCGGCGCTGTTGCGCGGACTGGCGGGGATCGATCTCATCGGCGGCGATGTGGTCGAGGTCTCGCCACCCTATGACACGACCGGCGCGACGGCGGTGGCGGGGGCACATGTGGCGATGGAGCTGATCGCGCTTTATGGCTGGAACCGGCGCTGAGGGGAGGGCCGGCGGACGACCGCGGGTGGCCGCTGCCGGCCGCTGAACGAAGCCCCTTTATGGCGCCAGCATATCGAACAGTTGTTCGGAGCTGAACCGCGCCAAGGCGGCCGCCCATGGGGGCGGTCGGCCGCCGGCCCGGCGCGCTTCGCGCTTGCCCCGGGCCGGGGTCTGCAGGCTAACCCCTGCGCACCCGCCTCAAGAACACCACGATCGCCACCACCATGAAGACCGAGGCCAGCATGAACGGCGCGCCGGGCAGTTCGACCACGGCGTTCTCGCCGGTGAAGCGAAAGAAGACCTGGGTGAACAGCAGCGGCCCGATGATGGTGGTGAGGCTGGAAAGGCTGGTCATCGCCCCTTGCAACTCGCCTTGGGCTGAGGGGGGCACCTTGGCCGCCGCGATGCTGCGCAGGGGCGGATCGGCCAAAGCCTCCAGCGCCGAGGCGGCGATGACGACATAGATCATCCAGCCCTGCCAGGCGAGGCCGAAGGCCATCAGCCCGGCGGCCGAGACCGCCATGCCCAAGAGCGCCGCCCGCCACTCGCCCAGGATGCGGATCGCGCGCGGCAGGACCAGCAGCATCACCAGCGCCGCACAGATGCCATAGGCGCCAAGCGACAGCCCGATCTGCGCCTCGCTCCAGCCATAGCGATAGGTGGTGACGAAGGACCAGATCGAGGGATAGACCGCGTGCGACAGCCAATACATGGTCATCACCGCCATGACCCAGCCGATGCCCGGATAATGCCGCATCTGCCTCAGCGCCCCCAGCGGGTTCGCCCGACGCCAGTCGAAGCGGCGGCGGTTCTCGGGCGCCAGCGTCTCGGGCAGAAGGAAATACGAGGCGACGAAATTCGCCAGCGACAGAAGGCCCGCGCCGAGGAAGGGCACGCGCGGCCCCAGCTCGCCCAACAATCCGCCGATGACCGGCCCGACGGTGAAACCGACGCCGAAGGCCACGCCGATCAGCCCGAAATTCTTGGCCCGGTTCGTATCGTCGCTGATATCGGCGATATAGGCCGAGCAGGTGGCATAGCTGCCGCCCGAGATCCCCGCCAGCGCCCGGCCGATATAGAGCATCCACAGCGTCGTGGCGGCGGCGCAGATCAGGTTGTCGATGGCGAAGGTCAGGATCGAAATGAGCAGCACCGGCCGCCGCCCGAACCGGTCGCTGAGATTGCCGATCACCGGCGCGAACAGGAACTGCATCGCGGCGTAGATCAAGAGCAGCCAGCCGCCATCCACCGCCGCCGCGCTGATATCGTCGCCGGTCAGCTCGTGCAGCAGCGCCGGCAGCACCGGCATGATGATGGCGATGCCGATGATGTCCAGGAACAGGATGATGAAGACCAGCACCAGCCCGCGACGGACCAGCGTGGGGGAAGGCGGAACATGTGCGCTCGACTCGACCATGCCAGCTGCATAGCCAATCCGGGCTGGCGGGCAATAGGCGGAGTTTCGCGGTCTTCCGGGCGTGATCCCCACGCCGCACCTGGCCTGGGGGGATAACGGGCCGGTCCTTTTCGCGGATCTGAATATTCTGCAGCATTCTGAATAATATTAATTAATTTAATAAATTAAATCTATATTTATTAATGATTATATTAATCATGCATTTTATGTTAATAATATCAGTGCATCGATATTTCGGGGGCGAGGAGGTGCGTCAACACAGGACAGGAGAGTCTGATGACCAACATGGTATTGGGCCGGCTGCGCCGGCAGATCGATTACGAGGCCGCGCGTGACCGGCTTGCCGAGATCGAAGCGCGCGGCGAGGACCGGGCAGTCGATGAAGACGACCTCGAGGACGAGGCCGAAGCGCTGGAAACGCTGATCGAGGATTACGAGGCGCGGGAAATGATCCCCGCGGAGGACGAGGACGACGACGATTTCGAACGCGTACCGGGCCTCTCCTCACCGCTTGCCGAAAGCATTGCACGGCTGCGTCTGCCCAATGGCAATCGCGTGGAATTCTATGCTGCACCCTATGGCCGCGAGGTTCACATGGCCGAGATTGCCAGCGGCGGGGCAGGCGAATTGCTGCTGGGCGCCGAGGATGGTCAGGCCGCGACCGTCTTCGCAAGGCTGGCCGATCCGGCATCACCCGTACCCGCCGCGATCGCCCGGCTGGACAAGATCGGCCTCTTCGACGGGCGCGCGACCGTTGACGCCCTCGCGGGAGAGATCGAGGTCGATCCGGCGCGGATCGTCAATCTTCCCCCTGCCGCGCTCGATCAGGCCGGGTCCTGCCAGTCGGGCAATGCCGGCAAGGCCTATTTCGAGGCGAACCATTGCGGTTCGGGCGGCGGGCCGGGCTTTGGCAAGAGCGAATCCTATTGTTATGCCGACCCCTATCAATGGATCCAGAAGACCAGCGGTCGCCGCCGCGCCACCTACAGCCGGATGGCAGCCTGTGGCTCTGGCACCTGCCGGCTCAGGCATTTCTACAAGACGGCCAGCGGCTATCACACGCAGCTGATGATCGATGTTCCGGCGCCGCATGTGGCGCAGTACTGGAGCGCCAAGGGCGGTATCCGTCGCAGGCGCCGGGTCCGGTTCGAGACCTTGGGAAATAGTGCCTTCGTGCGCGGCTGGGTGGTGTTCCACTCGCAGGTCGCCGACTGGTCCGTCTGAGGGAGGCTGTCATGGGCTGCAAGACCAATGTCGTCAGCAATCTGAAGAACGCCCTTTACCTCAGCCAGGGAAAATTCCGCGCCAGGGTCAGCTGGTCGCGCAAGGCACGCCAGAAATATGGCTGGAGCTATCGCAAGTGGAGCAAGGCCAAGGACAAGGGCTATTATGTCTATGCCGACGGCACCGACTTCCTGGTCTGGAAGGTGCGCGCCTACGGTCGGCCCTGCAACTGAACGGGCAGAGGCCGAGCCGCCACCCCGGTGTCGGTTCCTTCTTGCTCGTTCCGGGCAGCGGGGCTAAGTCCCGCCCATGCTGCCCGAAGACCGCCTCATCCAGATCACCCAACGTTTCGAGTTTCTCGAGGCGCAGCTGAACGCGGGTGCAGCGCCCGACAAGATCGCTGCGATCAGCCGCGAATATGCCGAGCTGAAGCCGGTGGTCGAGGAAATCGCCGCCTGGCGCGCCGCGCGTGACGGCATGGCCGAGGCGCAGGCGATGCTCACTGACCCCGAGATGCGCGAACTGGCCGAGGATGAACTGGCGCGGCTGAAGGTGGCGCTGCCGGAACTGGAACAGCGGCTGCGGATCGCGCTTCTGCCCAAGGATGCCGCCGATGCGCGGCCCGCCCTTATCGAGATCCGCCCCGGCACGGGCGGCGACGAGGCGGCGCTGTTCGCGGGCGATCTTCTCTCCATGTATCGCCGCCATGCCGAGGCGCAGGGCTGGAGTTTCCAGCTTCTGGATCTCAGCGAGACCGAACTGGGCGGCGTCAAGGAGGCGGTGGCGCGGGTCGAGGGCGAGGGGGTCTTTGCCCGGCTGAAATACGAATCCGGCGTCCATCGCGTGCAGCGCGTACCCGAGACCGAAAGCGGAGGTCGTATCCATACCTCGGCGGCGACCGTGGCGGTGCTGCCCGAGGCGGAAGAGGTCGATATCGACATCCCCGCGACCGATATCCGCATCGACACCATGCGCGCCAGCGGGGCCGGCGGCCAGCATGTGAACACAACCGATTCCGCCGTGCGCATCACCCATCTGCCCACCGGGATCATCGTCACCAGCAGCGAGAAGTCGCAGCACCAGAACCGCGCCAATGCCATGGCCGTGCTGCGCGCGCGTCTTTACGACATCGAGCGCCAGCGCGCCGATGCCGAACGCGCCGCCGACCGCAAGTCGCAGGTCGGGTCGGGTGATCGCAGCGAGCGCATCCGCACCTACAACTTCCCGCAGGGCCGGATGACCGATCACCGCATCAACCTGACGCTCTATGCGCTGGACCGGGTGATGGCGGGCGACCTCACCGAGATCATCGACGCCCTGACCGCCCATGATCAGGCCGAGAAGCTGGCCGCACAGGAATGATCTGGTCCGAGTTGCACCGCGAGGCCGTGGCCCGGCTGCGTGCGGCGGGGATCGAGGGCGCCGAACGCGATGCACAGCGGCTGGCCGATCATGTCTTGGGCGGGGCAGGGCGCTGGCGCTTGCGGCAGGGCGAGACGGCGGAGAGTGCCGAGCGGGCTGCTTATGACGCCGCCATCGCCGCCCGCGAAGCGCGTCAGCCGGTCAGCCAGATCACCGGAACCCGCGCCTTCTGGACGCATGATTTCCGCGTCACCAGTGACACGCTGGACCCGCGCCCCGAGACCGAGGCGCTGGTCGAGGCGGCGCTGGCCTTGCCCTGGACCTCGGTTCTGGATCTGGGCACCGGCACCGGGGCGATCCTGCTCTCGCTGCTCTCGGAACGGCCCGGTGCCACCGGAACCGGCGCGGATATCTCGGCCCCCGCGCTCGAGGTGGCGCGCGGGAATGCCGTGCGGATCGGCGTGACTGCGGATTTTCGGCAGGCCGACTGGTATGCCGGCATCGACGCGCACTTTGACCTCATCGTCTCGAACCCGCCCTATATCGCGCTGGCCGAGATGGCGGGCCTTGCGCCCGAGGTCCGGGACTGGGAGCCGCATCAGGCGCTGACCGATTTCGGTGACGGGCTTGCGGCCTATCGCGCCATTGCGGCAGGGGCGCGTGACCACCTGACCCCCGGCGGACGGGTGCTGGTCGAGATCGGGCCGACGCAGGCCGAGGCGGTGGCCGCGCTGTTCACCGCAGCCGGGGCCGAGGCAACGCGGGTGCTGCCGGATCTCGACGGGCGGGATCGCGTCATTTTTGCGCAGTTCCCGGCGATTTAGCGCCGTTTGCGCCGTGTTCGGCAAGAAATTCTTCACTTTCCCCTTGTAACAGGGGGATCGGCATGTTTATTCGGACTCGTGACGGGGGCGCTTGGCGCCAACGCACGGGTCAGCCTGACAAGACGCAACACCGACCGGGGCCAGACGCCCCGCCCCGCAATCAGGGCAAGCAAGGTCTGAGAAATCGCGCTCGGGCACGACCCCAACCTAATTCCAGACGTTGAACTGGCATTATCGACAGACAGACTGATGAGATCATCCAAATCCCGTTCGCGTAACAAGTCCAATCGTCAGCGCACGCTTGGCAATGTCGTCAACCGCGTCTTTGATTCCTCGGGTCCCGAGGGCAAGGTGCGGGGCACGCCCCAACAGATTATCGAGAAATACCTGACGCTGGCGCGCGATGCCCAGCTGTCGAACGACCGGGTCGCCGAACAGAGCTTCCTGCAACATGCCGAGCATTACACGCGGATGCTGGGCGAGGCGCAGCGCGAGCAGGCCGAGCGGCAGGCGCAGAACCCGCAGGGCCAGCCGCATCAGCGCCAATATGGCGATGATGAGCGCGACAACGGCAATAACAACGGCCGGGGCGGCAACCAGCAGCCCTATGGCGGCGGCTATCGCAACGATCAGCAGCCGCGCAATGACCGCGCGGATGATGGCGACGAGGGCGAGACCCGCCCGAGCAATTTCCAGCCGCGCGAGCCGCAGCACCAGCAGCCGCGCGCCCCGCGTGACGAGCAACAGCACCAGCAGCGCGCCCCGAGAGAGGATGCGCCGCAGCATCAGCCGCGCGCACCGCGCCCGTCGCGTGACGAGGCCCCGCAGCCGCAACTGCAGCTGCAGCCCGAGGCACTGCCCGATGCCATGTCCGCCTCGGACGAGGCTGACAGCGGGCTGGTCGAGACCCCGGAAAGCCAGCCGAAGCCCAAACGCCCGCGCGCTCCGCGCAAGCCGGCTGTTGTCGCAGAGGCAGGCGAGGCTCCGGCCGGCGAGGCGAAGGCCCCGCGCGCAAGCCGCGGTCGCCGCAAGGCAGAGCCCAAGGACGAGGCCGCACCGGCGAATACCGGCGAGACCGATCCGGCGGCCTGAGGCCATAGGCTCGCAGGATCACCGCAAGACTTTTCAGAACGGGCCGATCTCTCGGCCCGTTTTTTGTTCTCATCAGTTGAACCGCAGCCCTGGCCCGGGAACCAGGGCGAAGCCTGCCCGGGCCAGCGGACGACCGCCCGGACGGGCGTCCGCTTTGGTGACCATCAACGCCGAACAGTCGTTCGATATACTGGCACCATAAAGCGCCTGCATCCAACCCCCTCGGCGGACACCCGCGGTCGTCCGCTGGCCCTCTGACCTGCGTTGGTTTGCTGCCCGCAGCCTTAGCCGCGCGGCGCCTCGGCCAAGAGCCGCGCCAGCGTGCAGAACCGTTCGAGGTCGATCTCCTCGGCCCGCGCCGTTGGTGGAATGCCTGCGGCTTCCAGCACCGCCTCGATATCGGGGTGCAGCCCGCGCAAGCTGGCGCGCAGCATCTTGCGGCGCTGGTTGAAGGCGGCGGCGGTGACCCGCGACAAGACGGCTGGATCGGCCGGATAGCGCGGCTGGGGCAGGGCGGTCAGGCTGACCACGGCGGAATGCACCTTGGGCGCGGGCACGAAGGCCTCGGGCGGCAGGGCCATGACGATCTTCGCCTCGGCCCGCCATTGCGCCAGCAGCGCCAGCCGGCCATAGGCCTTGCCACCGGGCTTCGCCACGATGCGCTCGGCCACTTCCTTCTGGAACATCAGCGTCAGCGACTGCCAGAAGGGCGGCCAGTCCTTCGGCGTCAGCCAGCGGATCAACAGCTCGGTGCCGACATTATAGGGCAGGTTCGCCGCGATGCGGATCGGTGGGGTCAGATGCACCAGCGGATCGATCTCCAGCGCGTCGCCATGCAGCACGGTCAGCCGGCCGGGATAGGCCTCGGCGATCTCGGCCAGCGCGGGCAGGGCGCGCCCGTCCTTCTCGATCGCCAGCACATGCCGCGCACCCTCGGCCAGCAACCCGCGGGTCAAGCCGCCGGGGCCGGGGCCGATCTCCAGCACGTCGGTCTGCGACAGGTCGCCCGCCTGCCGCGCGATCTTGGCGGTCAGGTTCAGGTCCAAGAGGAAGTTCTGGCCCAGCTGCTTCTTGGCGCGAAGCTCGTGCCTGGCGATCACCTCGCGCAGCGGCGGCAAGCCGTCGATGGTGCTCATCCCCGCGCTGCCGCCATATCGCGCGCCATCTTCAGCGCGGCGATGGTCGAGGCCGGATCGGCCAGCCCCTTGCCCGCGATGTCGAAGGCGGTGCCGTGATCGGGCGAGGTGCGGATGAAGGGCAGGCCAAGCGTCACGTTCACCCCGCCGGCAAAATCCAGCGTCTTGATCGGGATCAGCGCCTGATCGTGATAGGCGCAAATCGCCGCGTCATAGCGCGACCGGGCCGGGGCGTGGAACATCGTATCGGCGGGCAGCGGACCGGCAAGGTTCAGCCCCTCGGCCCTGAGCCGGTCCAGCAGCGGCGCGATCCAGTCGCCCTCCTCGCGCCCCATCGCCCCGCCCTCGCCGGCATGGGGGTTCAGACCCGCCACGGCGATCCGCGGCGAGGGGATGCCGAAATCGCGGATCATCGCCGCATGGGTGATGCGGATGGCGGCTTCCAGCGCCTCGGGTGTCAGCGCGGCGGGCACATCGGACAGGGCGATATGGATGGTCGCCGGAACCACCCGGCAGGGCGGTGTGACCGTGGTCGAGGCGAGCATCATCGCCACCGGCAGATCGCCGGCCAGATGCGCCAGGTATTCGGTATGGCCGGGAAAGGCGAAGCCCGCGCCTTCCTTCAGCGCCTGCTTGTTGATAGGCAGGGTACAGATGGCCGAAGCCTCGCCCCGCATGACCAGATCGACCGCGTGGGCGATCACCTCGATGACACCCGCCGCATTGGAGGGTTCCGCCCGGCCCGGCGTGGCGGGGGCGGCGAAGTCGTGGCGCAGCACCGGCAGGCTGCCCGTGGGCACCGGATCGCCGGGGGCGGCGACCTCGGTCCAGTTCGTGCCGGGGGGCAGGTGGCACGGATCGCCCAGCCAGACGAAATCGACGCCCGAGGCGAGCGCCAGCGGCGCCAGTTCCGGGCCTATGCCCGCCGGCTCGCCGCAGGTCAGGATGACCCTTTGCACCATCGGATCAGGGCCGACGGATGACGGCGTCGGCGTAAAGCTCGGCCAGGTAGGCCGAGGCCATCGCGTTCACCTTCTGGTTCAGCAGCGATTCCCGCACCATCTGCCGGTCGGGCAGGGCATTGGCATCGGGCACTGCCGCCTCGACCCCGTCAGGCGCCTCGGCCGTCACCGGTACATCGGTCTGCGCGTTGGCCAGAAGCGCGGGCTGGCGCGAACACAGCATCACCACATCGACCGCCCCGCCCAGGTTGATCGTGGCGGTCTCGTCGGCGTCGAGCGAGGCCAGCTGGCTGCCGACCAGCGGATCGATCGCGCCCTGCGAGACCGACTGGCGCAGCGTCTGGCCTTGGCCCTGGGCCTCCAGATCGGCGCAGGTATCGACACGGGCGATGACATTGGCCGCATCCTGCGCCGAGGGCAGCCGCAGCAGGGCATAATCCAGCACCTGCTCGGATGCGCCGGGGCGCAGATTGCCCTGGCTGTCGCGCAGGAAGAACAGGACCACGGCGCCGGGAATGCTCAGCGGTTGGGTGATCTGGCCGGGGCGCAGGCCCAAGAGGATCGGGCGCAGGGTGGGCGGCAGGTTGTCGACCGGCATCCAGTCCAGACGGCCGCCATTCGGCGCCGAGGCCGTGGCCGACAGCCGGCGCGCGGCCGAGGCGAATTCGGCCTCGGTGGTGACGCTGGCGGCGATCTGCCGGGCCTGCGCCATCACCGCCTCTTCGCGGCCCGGCGGTGCCGGGATGATGAGTTCCGAGAACAGCACGCGGTTGATGATCGGGGTCTCGATCTCGCGCTTCAGTGCCTGGTCGATCTCGGCGTCGCGGACCTGGACCGAGGGCAGGATCTGCTGGCGGATCACGTCGCGCCAGGCCACCCCGGCCTCGACGAAGTCGCGGAAGGTCTGGGATTCAACCCCGGCCTGGCCCAGGGCCTGGGTAAAGGCAAAGGTGTCCAGGTTGGCGCGGCCGGCGAATTCCGACAGGCCCGCATCCAGCGCCTCGGGGCTGACGGTGATGCCCAGCTTCTTGGCGGTCTGCATCCGCAGCCGGTCCTCGATCAGCGCCTTCTCGGCCTCTTCGGGCGTGGCGCCGGGGGCGTTCAGCAGCTGCATGAAGCGGATGCGCTGATCGACCTCGAAGCGGGTCACGGCCGATTCATTGACATAGACGATCGGCTCGAAAGGGTTCTGCGCCATCACCGGGCTTACCGCCATCAGCACCGCCGCAAGGGTCAGGCCGGAAAGAAACTGCCGCATCATCTGCCTCTGAATTCCTCGTTCTTGCGGCGACACTAGCGCATGCAGGATCGCCGCGCCACCGTGCCCGGACCGTCTTTCTGCCGCCCGAAGCCGCCAAGGCGCACCGACAGGTCGAAATCGGTCTGCGCCTCCAGCGTGTCCGAGGCGGAAAAGCGCCGCTGCACGCCCATGTCGACGGTGATGCACTCGTTGCGGTAGGTCACGCCCAACTCGGCATTGCGCGCCTCGTCGGCGACGAAATCATAGCGGGTCTCGGCCTTGCCCCACAGGCCGGGCGCGATCTGCCAGCCAACCGCCGTGCTCAGTTCCGAGGAATCGAAGCTGCGGCTTTCGCCCCGGTCGCTGTCGATCCACAGGTAGCCCGCCGACAGTTGCAGGTTGGGCCTGAGCCAGCCGAGGCGCAGTTCATTGCGCGAGAAATTGAACGAGTCGTCGAACAGCGCCCGGTTGGCGACTGCCAGCCCGTTCGCGCCCGAGAAATGCGCCGCGAGCAGCCAGTCCGAGCGGCGTCCGTAAAGCGGCGAATCGGCGGTGAAGGACACGTCGGGTTCGCTGCGGAAGACCCGCCCCGCGGTCAGCCCGATCGACCAGCCGGTCGGGTCCATGCGCGTCCAGCTGACGCCCAGGTTGGCGCGCAGTCCGCTTTCATGCGCGTCCCAGCCCGGAAAGCGGTGGTCGCTGAACAGGTTGCCCTCGTCGAACTCGATCAGGCGGCTATCCTCGTTCGGAATGTCGGTATCGTCATCGGTGCGCGGCGAATAGAGCAGCTGCACCACCGGCTCGACCAGGTGCGTCGCCCCGCCTGACTGCGCCATCAGCGGCCAGCGCAGTTCGGTACCCAGTGTCGGCACCACGCGGGTTTCCACGTCATCGTAATTGCTGTCCTGCGCGATGCGGTAGAGATCGGCGTTCAGCCCGACCAGCCCGGCGGCGACGAAGCCGCCCGGCAGGATCTCGCTGCGCCGCCAGTCGAAGCCGAACGAGGCGCGGGCCATGTCGCGACCGATGACATCCACATCCGAGGGCCGGCGATGGGCGTGCAGCGACCATTCCAGCAACGCCTCGCCGCCGACCAGGCCGGGCTCGAAGCGGCGCATCCAGATCGCGTCGGCGACCTGGGCCGGCGAGGTGGCGTCATCCTCGCCCTCGCGCAGCGATTCGTAATTGCCGATCCGCGCGAGGGTCAGGCGGTCGGCCCGGATGCGTTGCAGGGTCACGCCGCTCCACAGCCGGTCGGCATCGGTGATGTCGTAATCCAGCAGGTATTGCCGGCTCGAGGCGGTCTGGATCTGCACGCCCATCTGGTAGCCGCGCGGCAGCTGGAACCGGCCCGCGCCGAACAGGTAGCCGCGGGTCTCGCCCTCTTCCAGGTCGTCGCGGCTGATCGCGCCTTCCAGCTGCAGCTCGCCGAAGCTGAAGGCCTGGCGATAGCGCGCCTCCAGCGTGCGGGTGCGGCTGGCCGAGACGTAAGGAGTCAGCGTCAGGTCGGCGCTGCGGCCAAGGGTGATGAAATAGGGGACCTTCAGGCCGAAGCCCAGGGACGAGGTGGTGCGCAGCTGCGGGCGCAGGAAGCCCGAACGCCGGTCGACCGTCGGGTCGGGGGCGGTGATGGTGAAGGGCAACCCACCAAGCGGCAGGCCGAAGGCGCGGAAGCGCGGATGGTCCAGCGTCAGCTCGCGCCGCTCGGCGTCATGGGTGATCGAGCGGGCGCGGATCTCCCACAGGGGCACCGGGTCCTCGGCGCAGACCTGGCAGGACGAGGCGACCACATGGGTCAGCCGGGTCATCCGCCCGCCGCCGGTGCGCTGCAATTCCGTCGCGGCCAACTGCAATTCACGGGCGATGACCAGCCGAGCGCCGCGGATGATGCCATCCTGCAGCTTGCGGTCCAGCTGCGCGGTGTCGGCGATCAGCGTCGATTCCTGCTCGGTGCCGCGCTTGCCCGGTTCGGTCAGGTGGATCGGTCCCTCGATGGTCAGATCGCCCGAGGCGCCATCGACGGTCAGCCGCGAGGCGACCAGCCGCGCGCCTTGGTACCAGATCACCACGCCCCCGGCGGCGATCAACGTGCGGTCGTCCATCAGCACGATGTTGTCGGCCAGAACGGTCGCGGCATCCTCGGCCACGGCGCCCGAACCGCCATCGCCCGACAGGGTCACATCGGTGCGCGGATCGGCCACTTCGGGTGCCTGGACCGCCAGCGTGCCGTCCGAGATCGGCGAGAAATCCAGCATGTCGGCCGTCGGCGCCAGCGCCGGACCATTGGCCAGTTCATTCGCCGTCTGGTCGCCCTTGGACTGGGCCCCGGCCATGCCGGGGGACAGCGCCGCCGCGATGGCCAGCCCTGCCGCACCGGCCAGCGCCGCGCGCCGTGCCTCGCGCCGCGCCCAGGTCGCCCATGCCAAACCCTTGCTCATCCGTCCTCCCGGTAGAGGATCAGCGCCAACCCCAGAAGCGCGGCCACCGCCGGTGGGGCCCAGGCCGCGATCCAGGGCAGAACCTGCCCGTTATCGCCCAGAACTTGCGCCAGATTGCGCAGGAAGAACACCCCGATCCCGGCGCCGAAGGCCAGAAGAACCGGGATGCCGGTGCTGCGCCCGCGCACTGGGCGCATGGTAAAGGCCGCCGCGATCACCACCATCGCCGCCATCAGGAAGGGGCGGGCCAGCTCCATCTGGAACCAGGTGCGATGACGATTGGCGGAAAATCCTGCCCGCTCAAGCCCTTGGATGAAACCCGGCAATTCCCAGACCGGCACCGAGTCGGGCCGGCCAAAGCCCTCGCGGATGCGTTGCGCGGTCAGGTCCGAGGGCAGCGCCAGTGTGTCCGAGACGCGCGCCGAGGCCTCGGGATTGGGCTCGGTCAGCGGATAGTCCTTGACGCCGCTCAGCTGCCATTCCCCCGGCTGCAGCACCGCCTCGCGCGCCTCGATCCGCCGGGTCGGGCCGGTATCGGGGGCGAAGATGGTGAAGCTGGCATTGTACAGCGTTGCCGCATCCGGGCTGGTCCGCTCGGCCCGGATCATCAATTGGCCCTGGTCCTTGCCATCGACGACGAAACCCTGCCGCAGCCAGACGGCGCTTTCACCAAGGCTGACGGTCTGGCTGCCATTGCGCTCGATATTGGCCATGGCGATGTCCAGCCGTTTGCCGGTCGCCGCGACGAAGGGGTTCATCAGCGCCACCGCCAGGGCCCCCACGATGATCGCCGTCGCCACCGGCGCGATCAGCGTCTTCAGCGCCGAGCGGCCCGAGGCCCGGATCGCCACCAGTTCCGAGCTGCGCGCCAGCCCAAGGAACAGCGCGATCCCGGCCAGGATGGTGATCAGCGGCAGGATGGCATAGAAGCTGCCGGTGATGTTCAGCCCGGCCAGCCCGGCCGCCCCGGTCAGGCCGATATCCGCGTCCGAAAAGCGGCGGATCATCTCGATCATGTCGATCAGGAACAGGATCAGCGCGAAGGCGCCGCCCACGACCAAGAGGGCGCGCAGGAAGCGGCGGGCGATGTAGAAGGACAGGGTCATGGCGCGGTCTTTCCCGACCCGCCGGCGATGAAGGCGGGCGGGCAGGGCCGTCGCCGCCGCCCGGCCATCCACAGCAGCAGGAGGCATAGCCCGGTCCCTGCCACCGCCGGCACATAGATCAGCGGCCAGCGCGACGGGTCGGCCCCGGCCAGGTTGGCGGCACCGATGGTCAGGAACTGCACCCCGATCAGCCCGACGATCGCCCAGAGCACCTGCCGCCAGACGCCGAAGCGCGAATAGCCACCGATCAGCAGCGTCGCGAAGCCGATCATCGCGGCCACCGGCGACAGCAGCGGCTGCGCGATTCGCTCATGCGCCTCGACGCGCGCACGCTCGGGCGTGGCGCCGGTCGCGGCCAGCAATTCGGCGTCGGGGTTCAGCAGCCTCAGCGTGGCGTAATCGCGAAGGTCGCGGCCCCGGGCGCTGCTTTTCGACACCATCGCGCCGATGTCATAGCTGAGTTCCTCGAAACGCGTCACGTCCAGCCGCTGCGTCTCGTCCCGGCCATGCAGCGTCTGGATCATCCCCTTCAGCATGATCAGCACCGGCCCGGCCTCGCCGCGCACCACCAGCGCCTCCTCGGCGGTATAGGCGACGCGGCGATTGGCCAGCCGTGCATCCTCGAGGAACACGTCGAGCAACCGTCCGTCGCTGGCGATCGAGCCGATGAAGACGGTGATCCCCTCGACGGGATACTGGAACACGCCCGGACGCAGGAATTGCGCGGTGACGTTCTCGGCGATCTCGGCCTGGCGGTCGGCCATGCGGGCGCGGGCGGCGGGCACCAGCCCGTTCACGAGGATGCCGACCATGACGCTGACCACCAGCCCGAAGACCAGCACCGGGCGCGCCAGCCGCCAGGGCGACAGGCCGGCGGTCTGCATCGCCACCAGTTCGGATTCGTTCGACAGCCGGTTGGTGCCATAGGCGGTGGCCGCGAAGGCCGCGACCGGCAGCACCACCGAGATCACCACGGGCAGGGTCAGCGCGGTGAATTCCAGCACCACCAGCGCAGTCTGGCCATCGCTCATTAACTGTTCGAACAGGCTGACGGCGCGGTTGATCCAGTAGACCGAAACCAGCACCAGCGCGAAAAAGCCGAACAAAGTCAGCATCTGCGACAGGATATATCGGTCGATACGGGGCATGGGTTCCTTGTCGCTTTGCTTGACCCTGATTAACGGCAAGTGCGGCTCTGGCAAAGGGGGTGCGTTGGCGATAGGCTTCGCCCCAAGCAGATAAGAGGACCAGGCATGACCCATCCCGTCGAGATCCAGTTCATCGAAACCGACGTCGACAAGATCGCGGACCACCAAGGCCGCATCGCCATTCTGGTGACACCGGGCAGCCCGGTCCGGGCCAAGCTGCCCAAGGCCACGCGCGAGGCGGTGGCCCGGGCGCTGGCCTCGCGCGAGGGGCAGAAGCTGAAGCCGGGGCAGGCGATGGAACTGGCCTTCCCCGCCGGCATCAGTGCCGACGCGATCCAGCTGGTGGCCCTGCCGCCGCGTTCGACCACGCAAGAGGCCCGCAAGGCCGGGGCCGCCATTGGCGCCAAGCTGGGCAAGACCCATACGCTGGTGCTGGCCGGCAATCACAAGCAGGCGGGCGAGGTGGCCTTGGGCCTGGCGCTCAGGGGCTATGACTTCTCGGTCTATCACACCAGCTCCCATGACGAGGGCGGCGATGCGGCTGGCGGCAATGGCGTGCCGCAGGCGCTGGCCGGTCGCGGGGCCGAGGGCGATGCGGTGCTGGGCGACGCCCAGGCCAGTGCCGGCCGCAAGGGCAGCAATGGCGGTGAGGCGGAGCCGGCGGTGCAGCCCGACAAGGCCCGCGTGACCTTCATGGCCAGTGATCCCGAGGCGCTGGCCAAAAGCGCCAAGGATGGTGCCGCCGTGGCCGAGGGCGTGTTCTTCACCCGCGACCTGGTGAATGAACCCGCCAACGTCCTGACCACCACCGACTTCGCCGACCGGCTGAAGGCGATGGAGGAACTGGGCCTGACCGTCGAGGTGCTGGACGAGCCCGAGCTGGAAAAGCTGGGGATGCGCGCGCTTCTGGGCGTGGGCCAGGGCAGCGAAAGCCCCTCGAAGGTCGTGGTCATGCAGTGGAATGGCGGCGACAAGGGCGCGGCGCCGCTGGCGCTGGTCGGCAAGGGCGTGGTGTTCGACACCGGCGGCATCTCGATCAAGCCGGCGGCCGGCATGGAAGAGATGACCATGGATATGGGCGGGGCGGGCGTCGTGGCGGGCGTCATGCGCACGCTGGCGCTGCGCCGGGCCAAGGCCAATGTCGTCGGCCTGGTCGGACTGGTCGAGAACATGCCCGACGGCCGCGCGCAGCGTCCCGGGGATATCGTGAAATCGATGAAGGGCGACACGATCGAGGTCATCAATACCGATGCGGAAGGCCGCCTCGTGCTCGCCGATGTGCTCTGGTATGCGCAAGAGCGGTTCGAGCCCAAGGCGGTGATCGACCTGGCCACGCTGACCGGCGCGGTCATCATCGCGCTGGGGCATGAGAATGCCGGGGTTTTCGCCAATAACGATGCTCTGGCCGAAGGTATCCTGAAATCCGCCGCTGCCGAGGGCGAGGGCGCATGGCGCCTGCCGCTTGGCCCCGGCTATGACGCGCTGATCAAGTCGCGGCTGGCCGATATCAAGAATACCGGCGGCCGTGCGGCGGGCTCGATCACCGCGGCGCAGTTCCTGCAGCGCTTCATCCGCAAGGACCAGCCCTGGGCGCATATCGACATTGCCGGCGTGGCGCTGCCGCCCGGCGCGACCGATCTGGCGCCCAAGGGCGCGACCGGCTGGGGGGTGATGACGCTGGATCGCCTGGTGCGCGACCAGTACGAAAAGGGCTGAGTTGGGCAACGCACTCTTCTACCACCTGACCCGCTCGCCGGCCGAGCAGCTTTTGCCGGTGCTGATCGGCAAATCGCTGCAGGCCGGCTGGCGGGTCGAGCTGCGTGCGACGACCCGCGACCGGCTGGAACGGCTGGACGAGCGGCTGTGGCAGGGCGATGGCTTCCTGCCCCACGGCCTTGCCGGCGGCCCGCATGACGCGCGCCAGCCGGTGCTGATGACGGTGGCGGGGCAGGCCGCCGGCAACAACCCCTCCTGCCTGATGGCGCTGGACGGTGCCGAGGTCACGCCCGAGGAATGTGGCGGGCTGCAACGCGCCTGCATCCTCTTCGACGGCAACGACCCCGAGGCCACCAGCCGCGCCCGCGACCAGTGGCGGGCGCTGACCGGGGCGGGTGTGACGGCGGAATACTGGTCCGAAGACGGCGGTGGCTGGGAGCGGAAACGGTAGATTTCACAGATTATTGAGGCGAAAATCTCATGTCGATTCTTACCGTTCCAGCACCAGCATCTCACCCTCGAAACTGACCCGCGCGAACCGCCGCAGATAGGACATCCCCAGTAGCGAGCCGGTGATATCGGCGCGGATGACCATGGCCGGCACGTTCTCGTCGACCAGATCGCCGATGGCGAAGCGTTCGATGGTGACGGGGGCGGTCTCGACCGTGCCATTGGCGGTCTCGGCCATACCGACATAGGCCAGGTCATCGGGATCGATGCCGATGCGACGGGCGTCGTCGGGCGAAAGCGCGATGGAACTGGCGCCGGTATCGAAGATGAAGCGAACGGGCTGGCCATTGGCCTCGGCGGTCAGAAGGAAATGCCCGCTTGCATCCATCGGCACCTCGATCCGCGTGCCATCCTCGCTGACCACCTGCTGCGGCGTGTTCCAGTCCTGCCAGACTCCGGCCAGAAAGATTGCGCCGGCGAAGATGATCGCCCACAGCGCCGCCATCCGCATCGCCTGGCTGGCCCGGCCCGAGAATTCGACCAGCACCGCGCCGCCGATGAACAGCAAGAGAAGGCCCAGGTACAGGAACCGCGCCCAGTCATCCGGCAGAAGATCACCCATTACACCAACCCCGATCCCTTCAACCCGTCGATGATGAACTGCACCGACAGCGCCGCCAACAGCATCCCGAACAGCCGCGTCACCACCATGATCCCGGTGCGCCCCAGCACCCGAGCCAGCCCGCTGGCCATCTCGAAAAGGACCAGCGCGATCACCAGCACCGCGCCCATGATCAGGTGGATCACCGCCAGGTAGCCCCAGCCCTCGCCCTGGCCCGACAGCAGGATCATCGTCGCCAGCGCCCCCGGCCCGGCCAGAAGCGGCATGGCCAAGGGAAAGACCGAGGGGTCCTGCGGCTCGGGCGCGGTCTGGCCCTCGCGCCGCTCGGTCCGCCGCTCGAACAGCATGTCGAAGGCGGTCAGCAGCAGAAGGATGCCACCGGCGATGCGGAAGGCGGGCAGCGAGATGCCGATGCCATGCAGGATCTGCTCGCCCGCCAGCCCGAAAAGGGTCAGCAGCAGGAAGGCCACGCAGACGGCGCGAAAACCCACCTGCCGGCGCTGGCGGTGGCTCATCTCGCCGGTCAGCGCCACGAACATCGGCGCCAGCCCGACCGGGTCGATGACCACGAACAGCGTGACGAAGGCGGTGACATAGGCGGTCGGGTCCATGTGCCCTTATGGCCCGTTGCCCCCGTGCTGCCAAGCGGGCGCGCGCGACGCGATGTCACCGGCGGGGCCGCCCGGCCTCACGCAATCGGGCTTTGCAATCGCCGGTCTATGGGCCTAAATGTTGCCCGCAGGCGGGCAGCAGGCCCGCATATGGGAGCAGACTATGCTGAACAATATCGGCCTTCCCGGCCTTCTTCTTATCGCCGTCGTGGTGCTGGTGCTCTTCGGCCGCGGCAAGATCAGCTCGCTGATGGGCGAGGTGGGCAAGGGAATCACCGCCTTCAAGAAGGGCGTCAAGGACGGCAGCGAAGAGATCGAGCGCGACATGAACGAGACGCGCGACCTGCCCGGCGAAAAGGCCCGCGACGTGACCCCGACCACCCCCGTCGAGACCAAGGACAAGGTCTGAGCCACAGGAGCGGCAGAGCACCATGGACCTCGGCTGGAGCGAGCTTCTGCTGATTGGCGTCGTTGCGCTGATCGTCATTGGCCCAAAGGATCTGCCGCAACTCTTTCGCTCGCTCGGGCGCTTTACCGCCAAGGCACGGGCCATGGCGCGAGAGTTCTCGTCGGCGATGGAAGAGGCGGCGAAATCGTCCGGGCTGGATGAAGCCAGCAAATCCCTGAACGATGTCAGGTCGCTGACCTCGAAGAAGAATCTCGGGTTGGACGCGCTGGAGCGCGCGGCCGACAAGTTCGAGAAATGGGACCCGAAGATCCCCACGGCGAAGGGTCCGGCGCAACCCGACCCGGGCAGCATCGCCAAGACCCCGGCCTCGGCCGCAAGCCCGGCCGTTACGACCGCGGCGAGTGCAGCAGCCGCCCCGGCGGCCGCCACCGCGACGGCGACGGCCACGGCATCGGCAAGCGCCGCCGCCTCGGGCGAGGGCAAGCGCCGCATCCACGCCGTGCGGCGTTCGGACATGAAAGACGATTGATTTGGCCTCTGTGAACCGCCCCGACGAGATCGATGACAGCTCGGCCCCGTTGATCGAACATCTGGCCGAGCTGCGCTCGCGGCTGATCTGGTCGGCGCTGGCCTTCATCGGCGCGATGATCATCTGCTATACCGTCTGGCAGCCGATCTACAATTTCCTGACCCAGCCGATCTGCCACGCGCTGGCCGAACGCGGCCAGAGCTGTCAGCTGCAGATCATCAAGCTGCAGGAAGGCTTCTTCACCGCGATCAATATCAGCTTCTTCGGCGGCTTCGTTCTGGCCTTCCCGATCATCGGCTACCAGCTGTGGCGCTTTGTTGCGCCGGGCCTCTATCGCAGCGAGAAGGCGGCCTTCATGCCCTTCCTGCTGGCCTCGCCGGTCATGTTCCTGATCGGCGCGAGCTTTGCCTATTACGTCATCCTGCCGATGGCCTATGACTTCTTCCTCAGCTTCCAGCAGGCCCCGGTGGTTGCGACCTCGGACGAGGTGACGACGACCGGCAATGTCGCCGGCATCGCCTTCCAGGGCTCGATGCAGGAATATCTTGGGCTGACGCAGAAATTCCTGCTGGCCTTCGGCCTGTCGTTCCAGCTGCCCGTGGCGCTGACGCTGATGGGCAAGGCGGGTCTGGCCAGCGCCGCCGGCCTCGCCAGCATGCGCAAATATGCGATCGTCGGCATCCTGGTGCTGGCCGCGCTGGTGACTCCGCCCGACGTGATCAGCCAGGTGGTGCTGTTCACGGTGATCTATGGCCTCTACGAGGTCTCGATCCAGCTGGTCCGCCGCATCGAGAAGAAGCGCGAGGCCGAGCTGCGCGCCCAAGGCCTGTGGGTCGAGGATGACGACGACGAGGACGAGGCCAAGCCGTGACCGAAGACGCCCTGACCCGCATCGCCGCCGCGCTGGAACGGATGGCCCCGGCCCCTGCGCCCGCGCCCAGCTTTACCGAGGCCACGGCCTATGTCTGGCATCCCGATCCCGATCGGCTGGAGCCGGTGGACACGGTGAACCGAGTCGATCTGGTGCAGCTCATCGGCATCGACCGTTCGCGCGACACGCTGCTGGCGAATACCATCCAGTTCGCGCGCGGCTTCGCGGCGAACAACGCGCTGCTCTGGGGCGCGCGGGGGATGGGGAAATCCTCGCTGGTCAAGGCCGTCCATGCGCAGGCGGTGGCCGACGGGTTGCCGCTGATCCTTGTGGAAATCGCGCGCGAGGATCTGGGCTCGGTCGGGCGGTTGCTCGCCATCCTCGGCGGCGCGCGGGACCGGCGCTTCGTTCTGTTCTCGGATGACCTGTCGTTCAGCCATGACGACACGCAGTACAAATCGCTGAAGGCGGTGCTGGATGGCGGCATTGCCGGGCGGCCCGAGAATGTCATCCTCTACGCCACCTCGAACCGCCGCCACCTGATGCCGCGCGACATGATCGACAACGAGCGCGCAACCGCCATCCATCCGGGCGAGGCGGTCGAGGAAAAGGTGTCGCTGTCGGACCGTTTCGGGCTGTGGCTGGGCTTCCATCCCTGTTCGCAGGACGAATACCTCGCCATGGTGCGCGGTTATTGCGACGCCTATGGTGTGACGATCGGCGACGAGCAACTGCGCGCCGAGGCGATCGAATGGCAGGCCACGCGCGGCGCCCGCTCGGGCCGGGTGGCGTGGCAGTTCTTCACCGATCTGGCGGGACGCAGCGGGATCCGGGTGAACCTGTAAGCGGGCACGGAACCGGGCGCATCAGCGCCATCCATTCCTTGGCCCGTGCGACCAGCACGGGCCGCGCCCGACCCTCCCGCCGGGAGGGCGCATTGCGACGCGGCGATCAGCACGGCGGTCGGATGTGGCTTGCACCATAAAGCCCGGCAAGCCCGCCGTTCAGCAGCGCCCACCCGAGGGTCGGGCGCGGCCCTCAGCCCGGCAAGCGGACTACAGTCCCAACTTGCGCATCAGCGCCGCCACCTCATCCGCATTGGCGGCCCGGCTCGCAAACAGCGTCGCCTGCGATTGCAGGATCGGGGGTTCGCCGAGGATCTTCAGGTGGTTGGCGCGCAGGGTCTCGCCCGAGCTGGTGATGTCGGCAATGGCCTCGGCAGTCAGGTTCGCCACCGTGCCCTCGGTCGCGCCCTGGCTGTCGACCAGCTGGTAATCGGCGACCTCGTGGGCCGACAGCCAGGCCCGCACCAGCCGGTGATACTTGGTGGCGATGCGCAGGCGGAAGCCGTGGGCGCGGCGGAAATCGCGGGCGATGGCGGCGAAATCGTCCAGCGTTTCGCAATCGCGCCAGCCCGCCGGCACCGCCAGCACCAGGTCGGCATGGCCAAAGCCCATCGGCGCCAGCTCGGTCACCACCGAGCGCCAGCCCGCCAGCTTCTCGCGCACCAGGTCGGTGCCGGTGACGCCCAGGTCGATCCGCCCCGCGCCCAGTTCGCGCGGGATCTCTCCGGCGGACAAGAGCTGCAGCGACAGGTTCTCGACCCCTTCGACCCGCCCGGCATATTCCCGGTCCGAGCCGCTGCGCGACAGCCGCACGCCATGATCGGCGAACCAGTCAAAGCATTGCTCCATCAGCCGCCCCTTGGAGGGCACCGCCAGCTTCAGCATCAGGAGGCCTCCAACTCGGCCAGTAGGCCCGGGCGGATGATGCCGCCGACGGCCGGGATGGCGCGGCCCCCGCCCAGCATCGCCGTCATCGCGTCATAGCGCCCGCCCGAGGCGACCGGCGGCCAGCCCTCACGGTCAGGCGCCATGAAGCTGAAGGTGAAGCCATCGTAATATTCCATCGTGTGACGGCCATGGCTGGCGTCAAGGCGCAGGCTGGCCAGATCAATGCCATGCCCGGCAATCGCCGCAAGCCGCGCCGCCAGCCGGTCGACGGCGGGGGCGATGGCGGGCATCAGGGCGGCGAGGTCGCGCAACTGTGCCAGCGCCTCGGGGGCCGGGGCATCGATGGCGAAAAGCCGGGTCAGGCGTTCGGCCCATTCGGCGGGCAGCGGCGGCGTGTCGGCATCGGCGGCCAGGCGGTCCAGCCGCGCCTGCATCTCGCCGGTGCTGCGCAACCCGGTCAGGGGCGCCGTGCTGGCGGCGACAGCGCGCGCCGGGGCAGGGGTGGAAAACCGCGCCAGCAGCGCGGCAAAGCGGCCCGGCCGCCAGATGTGGTGCAACAGCGCATCCCGGCGCGGTTCCGGCAGGGGCAGGGCGCGGACAGCATCCATGAGCAGGCTCATGTCACCGATCACCGGCGCTGCGCCATAGGGGGCCAGCAGGCGGTGGAACAGCGCAAAGACCTCGGCATCGGCCTGCGGCTCGCGGCTGAAGAGTTCAAACCCGCATTGCAGATATTCATTGTCGCGCGGATGTTCGGGCCGGGTCTCGCCCGGATCCTGCTTGCGGAAGACCTCGCCCAGATAGCAATAGCGCGCGGGCTCCGCCCCGCCCGCCATGTGCATCTGCACCACCGGCACGGTGAAGTCGGGGCGCAGCGCCACCTCGCCCCGCAGCGGATCGTCGGTCAGATAGGCGCGGGCACGGATATCCTCGCCGTAAAGGTCCAGCAGCGTATCGGCGGGCAGAAGCAGGTCGGGGGCGACCTCGACCGCGCCGGCTTCGCGGAAACCGGCCAGCAGGCGCTGGCCCAGGGCCTGCTTGTCGCGCTTGGTGATCATCCGAGGATGCGCCGCACTTCGGCCACCAGGTCGGCGCGCGGCACCTCGGTCTGCGCCGGTTGCGCCTTCCATTCCTCATGGCTGGCCTCGGCGGCAATCTTGGCGCCAAGGATCAGGTCCTTGACCTGCACCACGCCGCGCGCGGCCTCGTCACCGCCCTGGATGATCGCCACCGGGGACAGGCGCTTGTCGGCATATTTCAACTGGTTGCCGAAATTCTTCGGATTGCCGAGATAGACCTCGGCGCGGATGCCGGCATTGCGCAGCTCCGCCGCCATCGCCTGGTAATCGCCCATGCGGTCGCGGTCCATCACGGTCACGACGACCGGCCCCACGGCCTCGGACCCTGCCAGACCCTTGGCACGCAAAGCCGCCAGCAGCCGGTCGACGCCGATGGACAGCCCGGTGGCCGGGACCTTCTGGCCGGTGAAGCGCTCGACCAGCCCGTCATAGCGCCCGCCGCCCGCGACCGAGCCGAATTGCCGCTTGCGGCCCTTCTCGTCGAGGATCTCGAAGGTCAGTTCCGCCTCGAAGACCGGGCCGGTGTAATAGCCAAGGCCGCGCACGATCGAGGGATCGATGACGATGCGGTCCTCGCCCTTGCCCATGGCCGCCAGCATGTCGGCGATCTGCGCCAGTTCGTCCACGCCCTCGGCGCCGATGGCCGAGGCGCCGACGGCCTTGCGCAGGTTTTCCAGCGTGGCGGCATTGTCCGCGCCCTTCGAGGTCAGGAAGGCCAGCACCGGCGCGGCCTGCGCATCGCTGAGGCCCACGCCCTCGATCTCGGCGCCGCTCTCGTCCTTGCGGCCGGTGGTCAGCAATTGCCGCACCCCGGCCTCGCCGACCTTGTCGAACTTGTCGATCTGGCGCAGCACGTCCTCGGCCTGGTCCGCACCGACCTCGGCCGCCTCCATCACCCCGTTCAGCACCTTGCGGTTATTGAGGCGCACGATGTAATCGCCGCGTTCGATGCCCGCGCCCTCCAGCGCATCGGCCAGCATCCCACAGATCTCGGCATCCGCCGCCACCGAGGCCGAACCCACCGTATCGGCATCGCATTGATAGAATTGCCGGAATCGCCCCGGACCCGGCTTCTCGTTGCGCCAGACCGGACCCATCGCATAGCGGC
The DNA here is from genome assembly GCF_002847445.1 of Paracoccus zhejiangensis. Taxonomy (NCBI): domain Bacteria; kingdom Pseudomonadati; phylum Pseudomonadota; class Alphaproteobacteria; order Rhodobacterales; family Paracoccaceae; genus Paracoccus; species Paracoccus zhejiangensis. The sequence goes on from NZ_CP025430.1 coordinate 311,350, forward strand.
GATAGGGCGAGGGCAGGTCATTCCTGAACTGCGCCGCGACGCGTGCCAAGGGCGCGGTCAGGTCATAGCGCAGCGCCAGCCAGTCGCCCGAGCCACCGCCCGGCACCGCTTCCTCTTGCCAGGCGAAGACGCCGGCATTGGGGCGGTCGACATCGGGCAGGAATTTCCCCAGTGCCTCGACCGTCTCGACGGCGCTGGTTTCCAGCGGGTCGAAGCCGTGGCGGTGATAGACCTCGGCGATGCGATCCAGCATCTCCTTGCGTTCGGTCACGTCTGCGCCGAAATAGTCACGAAAGCCCTTCGGCGTTTCCGCCTTGGGACGGGGCTGTTTCTTTTGATCTTTCGCCATGTCGCTGCCTTTGGGCCAGTCCGTGGCTGCTTTAGCCGAGGGGGGCCAGATGGACAAGCGCAGCGAGGCACTGGAAGAGGCGGTGGCGCATCTGACCCGCGCCGTGGACGAGCTGTCCGAGGTGGTGGCGCGGCAGGATGGCGAGATCGCCCTGCTGACCCGCCGGGTCGAGGCGCTGCTGCGCGCCGCGGCGGAACGCGAGGCGGATGCGGGGGGGACGATCCCGCTGGCCGATCAGAGGCCGCCGCATTGGTGAGGCACGCGGCAGAGGGCTGCGGGCGACCGCGGGCTGCCGCAGCCGGCGGTTGTTGTGTGCAGTTTATGGTGCCGAAACATCGAACGGCTGTTCGGCGCGGATCGGTGACGATGCGGCCGCCCATGGGGCGGTCGGCCGCAGCCCGGCGGGCCTGACGGCCCGCGTATCGGGCAGGGTCTTCTACTCCGCCGCGTGCGCCGTCTCGCTGCCCAGCTTCATGCGGAAGCCGCGCTCGAGCTGGTCGAAGGGCGCCACCGGGTAATCGCCCGAGAAGCAGGCATCGCAATATTGCGGATGGTCCCGGTTGCGACCATTGGCCTCGCCCACGGCGCGGTAAAGCCCGTCCAGCGACACGAAGGACAGGCTGTCGACGCCGATCCAGTCGCGCATCTCTTCGGTAGACATCTGCGCCGCCAAGAGCTTGCCGCGATCGGGCGTGTCGACGCCGTAGAAGCAGGGCCAGGCGGTCGGCGGCGAGGCGATGCGGAAATGCACCTCGGCCGCGCCGGCATCGAGGATCATGTCCTTGATCTTGCGGCTGGTGGTGCCGCGGACCACCGAGTCGTCGACCAGCACGACACGTTTCCCTGCAATCAGCGAGCGGTTCACGTTCAGCTTCAGCCTCACGCCCATATTGCGGATCTGCTCGGTCGGCTCGATGAAGGTCCGGCCCATATACTGGTTGCGGATGATGCCCATGCCATAGGGAATGCCCGATTCCTGCGCAAAGCCGATGGCCGCCGGGGTGCCGCTGTCGGGCACCGGGCAGACCAGATCGGCCTCGATCGGGGCCTCGCGGGCCAGTTCCACGCCGATCTGGCGGCGGGTCTCGTAGACCGAGCGGCCGCCGATGATCGAATCCGGGCGCGAGAAATAGACATGTTCGAAGATGCAGAAGCGGCCCTTGGACGGTCCGAAGGGGCGGCTCGATTCGATCTGGCCCTTCGAGATGACGACCATCTCGCCCGGCTCGACCTCGCGCAGGAACTCGGCCCCGATGATGTCGAGCGCGCAGGTCTCCGAGGCCAGCACGAAACCGTCATCGCCCACCTTGCCCAGCACCAGCGGGCGCACGCCAAGCGGGTCGCGCACGCCGATCAGCTTGGTGCGGGTCATGGCGATGACCGAGAAGGCGCCCTCGACCCGGCGCAGGGCGTCCTTCATCCGTTCCGGGATGTTGCGCTGGATCGAGCGGGCCATCAGGTGGATGATGCATTCGCTGTCCGAGGAGGACTGGAAGATCGAGCCGCGCTCGATCAGCTCGCGGCGCAGGGCGGCGGCATTGGTGATATTGCCATTATGGGCGATGGCGCAGCCGCCCATGGCGAACTCGCCGAAGAAGGGCTGCACGTCGCGGATGGCGGTATTGGCCTTGGTTCCGGCGGTGGAATAGCGGACATGGCCGATGGCCAGCGGCCCCGGCAGCGTCGCCATCACGTCGGCCTTGGTGAAATTGTCGCGGACATAGCCAAAGCGGTGGGCGCTGTTGAAGCCCTGCTCGGCGTCATGGGCGACGATGCCGCCGGCCTCTTGCCCGCGATGTTGCAAGGCGTGCAGGCCAAGCGCGACAAAGCTGGCGGCCTCGGTCACCCCGGTGACCCCGAAGACGCCGCATTCCTCGTGCAGCCGGTCGGAATCAAAGGGATGTGCCAGGAAGGGTTGCATCTGGGTCATCGGAATTCCGGTGCTGCTTGTGGCGTCGTGCGCTATTTAGGGACGCATCACCAAAAAGTCACGCCCCCGCGTGCAGGCGGGGGCGTTAAATTGTCTCTGAACTGTCACGTTCAGGCGATCAGTTGGACGGCGCGACCGGTGCCTCGGGGGCTGCGGGGGCTTCCGGGGCGGTTTCCGGGGCCGCGTCGGTGGCCGGAGCCGCCGGCGTCTCGGTCGTCGCATCGACCGCCGCGCCGGTGCTGCCACAGCTGCCCACCAGCTGCTCGTAGCGGTTCTCGATCCAGCCCGGCGCATCATCGGGCAGGCTGTCATTCATCTGGTTGCCAAGCCGGGCAAAGACCTGCGCCGAGCGCGAGTTTTCCACCATCGGCACGCTCTGGCTGGTCATCACCCGGTCATAGACGATGAAGGCCACCGCGATCAGCAGGACGCCGCGCGCCACGCCGAACAGGAAGCCCATGCCTTGGTCGATGCCGCCAAGTGCCGAGCGCTGCACCACCGAAGAGAAGAGGGGGGTGATGATCGAGAAGACCACCAGCGCCAGCGCGAAGACCACGGCAAAGCCCGCGATCATGCTGAGCTCGCAATTGTCGCCGAGAAAATCGCGCAGATAGGGGATCTGCCCGATCAGCGGGCGCATCGTCCCGGCGAAGAGGAAGGCCAGGATGGCCGCCCCGATCCAGCCCAGAATCGCCAGCGATTCGCGCACGAATCCCCGCGAATAGGCCAGAATGGCCGAGAGGATGATGACCGCGGCCACGATGCCGTCGATGATGGTAAAGCCGTCCATGAACCTGCCCTCGCGCCGGTTTTCCTTGGTTTTCCGCGGGTTTCAGCCGGCGCCGAACACCTCGCCCACAAATCCTGTCAGATCGGCAATGCCCATCAAGGACATGCCGCTTACACCCTCGACCTTTCGGGCCTCGGGCAAAATCGCCTGTGAAAAACCAAGTTTTTGCGCCTCTTTCAACCTGTTTTCGGCCTGAGCGACGGGACGTAGCGCCCCGGACAGGCTGATTTCGCCAAAGAGGACACAGTCAGCGGGCAGCGCACTATCTTCGCGTGCGCTCAGCAGCGCCCCCGCAATCGCCAGATCGGCGGCGGGTTCGTTGACCCGCATTCCGCCCGCGACGTTGAGGAAGACATCGAGCCCGGCAAAGGGAATGCCGCAGCGCGCATCGAGCACGGCAAGGATGGTCGAGACCCGGCCGCTGTCCAGCCCGACCACGGTGCGGCGCGGGCTGGCCAGCGTCGAGGGGGCGACCAGCGCCTGAATCTCGGTCAGCACCGGCCTAGTGCCTTCGATCCCGGCGAAAACGGCGCTGCCGGCGACGGGCTGACCGCGCTCGGAGAGGAACAGGGCCGATGGGTTGGCAACTTCCGACAGGCCCGCGCCGGTCATCTCGAAGACGCCGATCTCGCCCGCCGGGCCAAAGCGGTTCTTGACGCTGCGCAGGATGCGGAACTGGTGGCCGCGCTCGCCTTCGAAATAAAGCACGGTATCGACCATATGCTCGACCACGCGGGGGCCGGCGATCTGGCCCTCCTTGGTGACATGGCCGACCAGCACCACGGCGACGCCACGCCGCTTGGCGAAGGTCACCAGCTCATGCGCGGCGCTGCGCACCTGCGCAACCGATCCCGGCGCCGCCTCGACCTGGTCGGACCAGAGCGTCTGGATCGAGTCGATCACCGCCAGATCGGGGCGTTCGGCATCCAGCGTGGTCAGGATGTCGCGCAGGTTGGTCTCGGTCCCCAGTCGCACCGGCGCATCCGCCAGCCCCAGACGCTGCGCGCGCAGGCGGATCTGCGCCCCGGCCTCCTCGCCACTGATATAGACCGCCTGAAGGCCCTTTCGGGCGAAGGCCGCCGCGCCCTGCAACAGCAGCGTCGACTTGCCGATGCCCGGATCGCCGCCGACCAGAATGGCGCTGCCCGGCACCAGCCCGCCGCCCAGCACCCGGTCCAGTTCCTCCATGCCGCTGTCGCTGCGCGGGGGCGGCGCCTCGGCGCTGGTCAGCGGGGCCAGCGGGATGGCGCGGCCCTTGGTGGCGCCAAGACCCCGGCCCGGCCCCTGTGACAAGGGCGCTTCCTCGATGATGGTGTTCCAGGCCCCGCAGGCCTCGCAGCGCCCGGCCCATTTCTTGTGGGCGGCGCCGCAGGCGGTGCAGGTGAAGGCGGTGACGGATTTGGCCATGGCATATCTTGTGGCAGCCGGGCGCGGGCACCGCAACATGGATATTTCGGGCAGCGCGCGGCGCTCACGCCATTGTCGGCTTGAATTTTCGCGGCGGCGCGGTCAGGGTCTGCGCGATTTTCGGCAAGGATCCCCGATGGCCAGCCCGGCGCCCTTCTCCCGCTACGAATTCATGATCGCCTGGCGTTACCTGCGCGCGCGCCGGGCCGAGGGCGGGGTCAGCGTGATGACCTGGATCAGCCTGATCGGCATCGCGCTGGGGGTGATGGCGCTGATCGCCACGCTGGCGGTGCGGGCCGGGTTCCGGGCCGAATTCGTCGACACCATCCTCGGCGCCAATGCGCATTCGACCGTCTACATGGCGCCCACCAGCTTTACCAACGATCTGACCGGCGAGGTCTATACCCAGTCCGGCGTCATCGAGGATTATGACGCGCTGACCGCCCGCATCGCCGCGCTGCCCGGCGTCACCCGCGCCAATGCCGTGGTGAAGGGTCAGGTGATGGCGACCGCCGGTGACAGTTCCAACGTCGCCGAGGTCTTTGGCGTCACCGAGGCCGACCTGGCCGCCATGCCGCGCATTGTCGATCCCGAGACGTCCGCCGGCGATCTGGCGGATTTCGGGAACGGCGTGGCGATCGGCTCGGGCATCGCGCGCGAGCTGAACCTTGGCATCGGCGACAGGATCCGGCTGATCTCGCCAGATGGCGCCAAGACCCCCTCGGGTACCACGCCGCGGGTGAATGCCTATGAAGTCACCTATATCTTCAGCGCCGGCCGCTATGACATCGACCGCACCCGCATCTACATGCCGCTGGCCGAGGCGCAGAGCTATTTCAACCGCGAGGGTGTGGCCGACGAGATCGAGGTCTTCGTCAGCGACCCCGAGCGGGTGGGCGACTGGACCCCAGCCCTGATGCAGGCTGCGGGCGATCGGTCGCTGGTCTGGACCTGGCAGGACGCCTCGGGTTCGTTCCTCTCGGCCCTCGACATGGAGGATGACGTGATGTTCGTCATCCTGTCGGTGCTGGTGCTGATCGCCTCGATGAACATCACCTCGGGCCTGATCATGCTGGTGAAGAACAAGGGCCGCGACATCGGTATCCTGCGCACCATGGGCCTGACCGAGGGCGCGGTGCTGCGGGTCTTCTTCCTCTGCGGCGCCTTCACCGGCGTCATCGGCACCATTGCGGGCGTGTTGCTGGGCGTGGCTCTCGCGCTGAACGTCGACAATATCATGGCGGCGCTGAATGCGTTGACCGGCGGCGGGGCCTGGCAGCCCGAGGTACGCGGCATCTATCGCCTGCCGGCCGAGTTGCGCGCGTGGGACATCTTCCGGGCGGTGGCGCTGTCGCTGGCGCTCTCGTTCATCGTCACCATCTTCCCCGCGCGCCGCGCCGCGCGCATGAACCCGGTGGAGGCCCTGCGCTATGAATGAGGTGCTGCGGCTTCACGGGGTCAGCAAGACCTATGGCAAGGACGGCCCGGCCCCGGTCGAGGTCTTGTCGGGCATCGACCTGTCGGTGGCGCGGGGCGAGGTGGTGGCGCTGGTCGCGCCCTCCGGGGCGGGAAAGTCGACGCTTCTGCATATCGCCGGGTTGCTGGACACGCCGGACGAGGGGCAGGTGGCCCTGAACGGCCGCGACATGACCGGGCTGCCCGACAAGGCGCGGACCGAAGCGCGCCGCGCCGAGCTGGGCTTTGTCTACCAGTTCCACCACCTGCTGCCGGAATTCACCGCCGCCGAGAACATCATCCTGCCGCAACTGGCCGATGGCGTGGCGGCGCGCGCGGCTTCGGCCCGCGCCACCGACCTGCTGGATCGCGTCGGCCTTGCCCATCGCGCCGCGCACCGCCCGGCCGAGCTTTCAGGGGGCGAGCAACAGCGTGTGGCGTTTTGCCGCGCCCTCGCCAACCAGCCGGCCCTGCTTCTGGCCGACGAGCCGACCGGCAACCTTGACCCCGAAACCTCGGACCGGGTCTTTGATATGCTGATGGCGCTGGTGCGCGAGACCGGCCTTTCGGCCCTGATCGCCACCCATAACCATGACCTCGCCGGGCGCATGGACCGCATCATCACCCTTGGCCGCCCGCTTGCCTGAGAACCGGGCTTGCGGCAGAGTCGGATCAGAACAACCCAGAAGGGGACAGCGATGCGAGCAGTGATTTCGGGTCTGGCCGGCGCGGCGGCGATGGCACTGATGGTGGCCGCCTGTTCGCCCGAACCGCGCGATCTTGATGCGGCGATGGATCCCGAGGAGGGCGCGCGGATGGACTTTGTCAATCTCTGCTCGGATTGCCACGGGCCGGGCGGCAAGGGCGATGGCCGCGCCGCGCCCGGCATGGTACCGCCGCCCGCCGACCTGACCACGATCAGCGCCCGCAATGGCGGGGTCTTCCCCAAGGCACAGGTGGCGGGCCATATCTATGGCCACACCATGGGCCGCTCTGACAGCCCGATGCCGCAATTCGGCGACCTCTTCGCCGGGCCGGAAATCATGTACGAGACCGGCAAGGGTCAGGTGACGCCGACCCCGGCACGGCTGGCGGCGCTGACCGACTACCTCGCAGAGAACCAGGAGTAATGCGGGGGTTTCTTGCCGCCGGCGCGCTGACCGCCGCCTTCCTTCAGCCCGCCGCCGCCGATCCGGCCGAGCAATTCGGGACGGCGATGAAATACGGCCTGCCGCTGGCCGCAGCGGTCTGCGCCGAACGCGACGACCGGCTGGAGGATTTCGCCGTCCGAGGCCTGCTGAACGCCGCGATCGTCTGGGGCATGAAGGAATATCTCGACGGTACCCCCCTGTCGCGCCGCCCCTCCGGCGAGGGCAAGGGCTTTCCCTCCGGCCACACCGCCGCCGCCTTCTTCGGCGCCTCGGACCTCGCCGGCAAATGCTTCGAGGACGACCGAGCCGCCGGCGCCGCGCTGTACGGCGCGGCGGGCTTCACCGGCTGGAGCCGTGTCCATGCCGGCGAGCATACCGTGCCGCAAGTGATGAGCGGCGCGCTGATCGGGATCACCTTCGGGGCGGCGAGTTTCGGGATTGGGGCGCAGGGGGTGGGGTTTGAAATGGGGATGCGGTTTTAGGGGGCGGGTGGGTCAACTTCTAATGCAGATGGTTGAGGGAGCACGTGCTCAATGACATCACTCGTGCCGGTGGCCGGGCAGGACGCCGAATTTGCAGAACTGTTTGAGCACATCTACACGCAACTCGCGACGATCCGTCTGAAATGGCGTGTCTATCGAGCATTCTACGGCACCAACTCCGAGCGCGTTTCACTGCTAAACAGTATTTCGGGCACGACAGCTCTCATCATTCAGGATGCACTTTACGATGATGTTGTGCTCAGCCTTTGCAGACTCGCCGATCCAGCCAATTCACGCGGCAAAGAGAACAATTCGCTATTTCGTCTGCTCACTCTGACTGAAGAAAGCCCAGATCGGGCGACATTTTCGGGAATGGTCGCAGATTTCAAGTCGGCATGCGATCCGCTCATTGGTCAGCGCCATCGCTTTATCGCACATTCTGATCGAAGCGCGCGTTTCGACAAAAGTGGATCACAGGGTGTTTCTAGACTGCAGATTGAGCACGCCATCGAAAGTCTGCGACTGGTCGTAGTCTACATGCACCTGAAGGCTTTCGGCACGCATGTATCCAGCGAACCAGTCAGCAACCTAGGGTCAGACGAAGTCTCCTTTTTGCGTACACTCTACTACGGCCAGCAGAAGTTGGAGGAAATGAGGTCGGACATACTGGATCAGGCCGGAAAAACGGCTGCCGACCCTAGGGAGATTCCACCTGAAACACGGGCGCTACGAGATCTCTATGAAATGCCAGAGTGGTTGAATTACCGACCACCCGAGAGAATGGACTAGCCCTTTAGCCCCGTCGCCTTCCTCAACAACGCATTCGCTCGCGTCTGCCAGCCCTTGCCCTCTTCCTTCAGCCGCTCGACCAGATCGCGGTCCAGATAGATCGTCACGCGCTGCTTGCGGTCCGCTTCGGCCAGCGCGGGGCGACCTCGCCTCACCACATCGGCCAGTTCGGGGATGTCTTCAGAAGGCTTGGCGCGGGCGAACCAGTCCTGATCCAGTTCCAGCGCCTCGCCATCCTCATCGATATAGGTCTTGCGCGGCATAGAGGGCCTCTTCCTTCCGGTTCGCCTTGCGCAGGCTGATGATGCGTCGCGGGGGCTGGCGCCATGTCCAGACGCAGACATGCGGCCGCTGGCCCAGGGGCAGGATCGAGACGAAGCGGTCCTCGCCATAGCTGCCGCGCGTGTCTGGCGGTCAGTGCGGCGTGCAAGTCGAGAAGCGCGGCATCGGCGAAATCGACGCCATGTTTGGCAAGGTTGGCGGCCGGTTTCGACTCATCCCATTCGAACATTTAATATATGCATATTAAATGAAGAGATCAACCTCGCCGTGGCGCTTACACATCCAGCTCATCCGCATCGGCAAACCGCGCATTCTCCTGGATATATTCGAACCGCAGTTCCGGCTTCTTGCCCATCAACCGCTCGACCAGGTCGCCGGTCTCGCCGCCCTCGTCATCGTCGATGCTGACCCGGATCAGCCGGCGGGTCTTGGGGTTCATCGTCGTGTCCTTCAGGTCCTTGGCGTCCATCTCGCCCAGACCCTTGAAGCGCTGCACGTCGATCTTGCCCTTGCCGCCCAGGCCCTTGGCCAGCCATTTTTCCTTCTCGGCGTCATCGGCGACATAGATGCGATGCGCGCCCTGCGTCAGGCGGTAAAGCGGCGGGCAGGCGAGGTACAGGTGCCCCTTGTCGATCATCGGGCGCATCTGGGTGAAGAAGAAGGTCATCAAGAGGCTGGCGATATGGGCGCCGTCCACGTCCGCATCGGTCATGATGATGATCTTGTCATAACGCAGGTCATCGACGTTGAACTTGGTCCCCATGCCGACGCCAAGTGCCTGGCAGAGATCGTTGATTTCCTGGTTCGAGCCCAGCTTGGAACTGGCCGCGCCCAGCACGTTCAGGATCTTGCCGCGCAGAGGCAGCAGCGCCTGCGTCTGGCGCTCGCGGGCCATCTTGGCGGAACCACCGGCCGAGTCGCCCTCGACGATGAACAGTTCCGTCCCCTCGCGGTTTGTGGCCGAACAATCGACCAGCTTGCCGGGCAGCCGCAGCTTCTTGGTCGCGGTCTTGCGGGCGGTTTCCTTTTCCTGCTTGCGGCGCAGGCGTTCCTCGGCCCGCAGCACCAGGAAATCGAGGATCGCGCCCGCGGATTTCGTATCCGCCGCCAGCCAGGTGTCGAAATGGTCGCGCACCGCGCCCTCGACCAGCCGGGCGGCCTCGGTGGTGGCGAGGCGGTCCTTGGTCTGGCCGACGAATTCCGGCTCGCGGATGAAGCAGGACACCAGCGCGCAGCCGCCGGTCAGCAGGTCCTCGCGGGTGATCTGCGCGGCCTTCTTGTTGCTCACCCGCTCGCCATAGGCGCGGATGCCCTTGAGGATCGCCGCCCAGAAGCCGGCCTCATGCGTGCCGCCCTCGGGGGTCGGCACGGTGTTGCAATAGGACTGGATGAAGCCGTCGCGGGCCGGGGTCCAGTTGATCGCCCAATCGACCTTGCCCGGCGCGTTGAAGCGCTTGAAATCGACGCTGCCGGCAAAGGGGCGGTCGGCATAGGTGGTGGCATTGCTGAGCGTTTCGGCGAGGTAATCGGCCAGCCCGCCGGGGAAGTGGAAGGTGGCCTCGGTCGGCGTCTCGCCATCGTCGATTTCCGAGCTCCAGCGGATCTCGACGCCCGAGAAGAGATAGGCCTTGGATTTCACCATCTTCAGCAGACGCGCCGGCTTGAAGCGGTGATGGCCGAAGATCTCCTCGTCAGCATGAAAGGTGACGGTGGTGCCGCGCCGGTTCGGGGCCGCGCTGATCTTGGCCACCGGACCCTGAGGGATACCGCGCGAGAAGCGTTGTTCGAACAACTCCTTGTTCCGCGCGACCTGCACCACCATCAGGTCCGACAGCGCGTTCACCACCGAGGCGCCAACGCCGTGAAGGCCGCCCGAGGTTTGGTAGGCATCGCCGGAAAACTTGCCGCCCGCATGAAGGGTGCAGAGGATCACCTCCAGCGCCGACTTGCCGGGGAATTTCGGATGCGGATCGATCGGGATGCCGCGGCCATTGTCGCGGATCACCACGCTGAAATCCGCCAGCAGATCCACCTCGATGCGGCTCGCATGTCCGGCCACCGCCTCGTCCATCGAGTTGTCGAGGATCTCGGCAACCAGGTGGTGCAGCGCGCGTTCATCGGTGCCGCCGATATACATGCCGGGGCGCTTGCGCACGGGCTCCAGCCCCTCCAGCACCTCGATTGAGGCGGCAGAGTAGCTGTCGGCGCTGGCATCAGCGGCGGAAAGAAGATCGTCGGCCATCGGACTGCTCGTTTATTCTTGGTGCTTGCGGATTCTGCGGACTATCTCATGTCCGGGGGGCGCGGGGCAAGGGCTTGGGGGCAAGGCCTTGAGGCCCCGCCGATGCGCGCCGCAAGGGATAGGGGCTATGCCTGGTCGCGCAGCCAGTCCGCCAGGTCGCCATCGTCGATCAGCCCTTGGGCCAGGGCGATGATTTTCTGGCCGGTTTCTTCGACCCCGACATCAGGTTCGCGTGCGCTGTTCATGTCCAGAACGACCAGCATCACGCGATAGGCGGTGCGCTTGTTGGCATCGTTGAAGCAATGACCCTGCGCGAGGGCCATGGCATAGGCCGCCGCCAGATCGAAGATGTCGCCGATCATGCCATAGGCCAGCCGGTTCTCGACCCGCGCCAGCGCGCCGTCCAGCGACTTGTCGCGGGCAAGTCCCGCCAGTTCACCGGGGTTCAGCACGGCGTCATGAATCAGCTCGACCAGTTCGGTCGAGGGCAGCAGCCAGTCGCTCACGATCTACTTGTCGCGCAGATAGTCGAGGACCGGCTGCGCCCGCGCTTGCGTGCGCCGCAGCGATTCCATCACCTCGTCGCGGGTGGCATGGCGGTGCTGACCCTTGTCGGTCGCCTCTTCCGGGACGAGATAGCCGACCAGCTGCGAGTTCTTCAGGATCGCCACCGGCTTGCCGCCCGAACGTTCCAGAACCTTATGCGGCTCGCGCAGCTCGGTCATGGTGCAGATGTGGTTGGTCAGCAGGCGGGTCATCGGGGCATCCTTTCGGTTGCCCATTATATTGCATATTTCAATGCATATTTCAATGTCATTCCGGCTCGGCCAGCCGGGCCTCCCACATCTTGCGGAAGGCCGGGCGGGCCTCGCAATCGGCCAGCCAGTCGGTGATCGCCGGGAACTGGCGCATCAGCGGCTCGTGGCTCTGGGCATAGCGGATCACCTCGGCCATGTTGATATCGGCGACCGAGAAGCGGCGGCCGACCATGTGGCCGTTATGAGCGAGGTGATCGGCGATGACCTCGAGGGGGCGGGTCAGCCGGTCGGCGGCAGCCTCGACGGCGGCGCGTTCATGGGCGGTGTCGGTCTTGCCGCCGAGGAACAGGATGGTCAGCGCATCGGCCTCGATCGCGGTGCAGGCATAGAAGCTCCATTGCGACATCAGCGCATCTTCCTGCGCGTCCGCCGGGCCGAAGGGTTGGCCATGCTTGCGCGCCAGATAAAGCGTGCAGGCCATCGACTCGGACAGGATCAACCCGTCATCCTCGATCACCGGGATGGCACCGGCGGGCGAGAGCTTCAGGAAGCTCGGCGAACGGGTGTTCAGCGGCGCGTCCTTGGCCATCGGATCGGCAAGGCGATAGGCTTGGATCACCGGGATCTGCCGGAAGCGCAGGCCGATCTCGTGACACAGCCAGATGATGCGCGAGGCGCGCGAGCGGGTGACACCGTGGATGGTCAGCATGGGGCGGCTCCGGTTGTTCGAAACTCAGGTTACGCGGCGGGTCCGGGGACGGGAAGTCCCGATTGCGGCATCGCCGCGCGGGGCGGCCATGAAAAAAGGGCGCGGTTCGAAAACCGCGCCCTTTGAAATGGTTGTGCCTTGTTGGTCGATCAGGGCGTGATCACCGTGCAGGGTTCCTGCCGGGCGGCGGCGCGGTCGCAGACCAGCTGGGCCGAGGCCTTGCTGAGGCCGGTGAAATTCGCCTCGAAGCCGCGATTGGTATTGGCGACATGGCGACGACCGCCCTCCAGCGCCGGGCCTCCCTGCAGCGCGACCTGCAGCAGCAGCTTGTCGGCCTCGGCCTGCGAGCGGTAGCGGCCCAGGTTGACGCCATAGCCGCGCGATCCAGCCGGCGGGCGCGAGACGATCTCGACCGCTTCGGGCGAGATGTCACCTTCACCCATGGCGGCGAGGATCACCGTTTCCGAACGCGGCTTCGGCGCATGCGAGCTGTTGAGGTTCAGGTCGCGATTGCTGCTGGCGGGCGCGGCTGCGGCCGGTTCGGCGGCAGCGGTCTGGACCGGCGCGGGCGCCGCATTCCTCGAGCGCGGGGCAGGGGCCGGGCGGCTGGACGAGGCCAGAACCGGCGCCGCGAGGCTGGCCGATTGCGGCGCGGCCGTGTCCTGTGCCACGGCCATGCGCACCGCCTGATCGACGGCCTCGCCACGGGCTGCGGGGCGCAGGCGCGGGCGGTTGCTGCTGGCCAGCGCCATCCGGCCGGCGGCGACGGGCGCGGCGGCTGCGGTCTCGACCAGCGTGGCGACCGGGGCGGCGGCTGCGACCGGGGCAGGGGCCTCGGGCGTGACCTTCATCACCCGGCGGGTACGCTGCGGCGGGGCGGAACTTGCCAGCGTCAGCTCGCGCGGCTGGGTGGCGGCGGCGGTGGGCTGGACCTGCGCCTTGCGCACGACGCGCTGCGCCAAGAGTTGCGGCGGCTCGGGGCGAACTTCGCGGACGTTCGAGGGTGCCTTGCCGAAGCCCGCGTCCAGAAGCTGCGCCATCACCTGGTTGCGCTGCGCCGTCGAGGTGCCGCCGAAGACGGTGGCGACGATGCGCTTGTTGCCGCGCTGTGCCGAGGCGGTGAGGTTGAAGCCGGCGGCGCGGGTATAGCCGGTCTTGATGCCATCGGCACCGCGATAGGCGTCAAGGAAGCGCTTGTTGGTCGAGGAGACCTGCGCGATCCCGGCATCGGCCGAGCGGCGCGAGAAGAGCGAGTAATATTGCGGGAAATCATAGAAGAGGCGCCGGCCCAGGATGCTCATGTCATGGGCGGTGGAATAGTGACCCTCTTGCGTCAGCCCGTTGGCGTTGCGGAAATTGGTGTTCCGCATCCCCAGTGCCCGCGCGGTCGCGGTCATCTGCGCGGCGAAAGCCTGTTCGGAACCGGCAATGCCCTCGCCGATGGCGGTGGCGGCGTCATTGGCCGACTTGATGGCGGCGGCGCGGATCAGGTAGCGCAGCTCGATCTTCTGGCCGGCGCGGAGACCCAGCTTCGAGGGCGGCTCGGCCGCGGCATTCGACGAGACCGGGAACTTCGAATCCAGCCGGACCTGACCGCGCTCGATGGCGGCAAAGGCCAGGTACAGCGTCATCATCTTGGTCAGCGAGGCCGGATGCAGCTTGGTATCGGCGTTTTGCGCGTAGATCGGCTTGCCCGTTCGGGCATCCATGACATAGGCCGCGAAGGGCGCCGCGCTTGTGATTGCCGGGGCCAGAACGGCCAGCAGGATAAGCGCCCAGAACCGGGCGAATCGTGTTTTGCGGGTCACTGTCTCGATCTCTTCTGCCTCGGGGGCGCGTCATTGATTGCACGCCCTTCGTTAATCAACCCACAATAGCACGCATGATTCAGGCTGGGAACCAGCCAATTGATCTAAATTCCTGCCTGTTCCCACAGAGCTACGGCGAAGGGATGGCAGAGGGGACTACCATCCGACGCATTTCCGCCTATATTGTGAAATCCAGCGACCCGCGCGGCGCGTGACGGCAGGGCCAGGGACAAGATGACTCATTGGATGACCGACCGGAAGGACGGGAAGGATCAGATCGAACTGGCCACCAAGCCGCGCGCCAAGACGCAGCGGCCGCCGCTGTACAAGGTGCTGCTGCTGAACGACGATTTCACCCCGATGGAGTTCGTCGTGCACGTGCTGGAACGGCTGTTCAACATGACCCATGCCCAGGCCATCGAGGTGATGCTGACCGTGCATCGCAAGGGCATCGCCGTGGTCGGCGTCTTCTCGCACGAGATCGCCGAGACCAAGGTGGCGCAGGTGATGGAACTGGCCCGGCGGCAGCAGCATCCGCTGCAATGCACCATGGAAAAAGAATAGACCGTGACCGATCCACGACTTGAACTGGCATTCGGCGAGACCTCGCCCGATGGCGACCTGCTGATCCTCGGGGCCTCCGGCGCGGCGGGGCTGCAGGGCTTTGACCCAGACCGCACCCTGTTGGTGCAGGGGCATTTCCCCGATCACCGCGCGCTTCAGGCGCAGGGCTGGCAGGTGCTGGCCGAGCTGCCCGAGGGGCGCGCGTTCGACAGCGCGCTGGTCTTTCTGCCGCGCGCCAAGGCCGAGGCCCATGCGCTGATCGCCGCCGCCTCGGACCGACTGAAACCCGGCGGTGCGCTGTGGATCGACGGGCAGAAGACCGACGGGGTGGATTCGATCCTGAAGGCGATGCGTGCCCTCGCCCCGATCGAGGAGCAGCACAACAAGGCCCATGGCCGGATCTTCCGTCTGACCCGGCCCGAGGGCGAGTGGCTGCCCGCCGACTGGCGCGCCGCGCCCCGCGTGCTGGCGGATGGCTTCGTCACCCTGCCGGGGGTGTTTTCCGCCGATGGCATCGATCCCGGCTCGGCGCTGCTGGCGGCGCATCTGCCGCCGCGCCTGCCGACGCGCATGGTCGACCTGGGCGCGGGCTGGGGATGGCTCGCCGCGCAGGTGCTGGCGCGCGAGGGGGTCGAGACGCTGCATCTGGTCGAGGCCGATCATGCCGCGCTGGCCTGTGCGCGGCAGAATGTCACCGACCCGCGCGCGACCTTTCACTGGGCCGATGCCCGCGATTTCCGCCTGCCCGAGCCGGTGAACGGCGTGGTGATGAACCCGCCCTTCCACGAAGGTCGCGCGGCCGATCCGGGGCTTGGCGCCGGCTTCATCGCCGCCGCCGCCCGGTTGCTGACCGGCGCGGGCAAGCTGTGGATGGTGGCGAACCGGCACCTGCCCTACGAGGCGGTGCTGTCGACGCAGTTCGCCAAGGTCACCGAGATCGGCGGGGATTCCCGCTTCAAGATCATCGAGGCGACGGGGGCCCGACGGGCCGCCGGGGCCGGCGCTAAAAGGGGCAAGTGATGGGACTGTCGATCCAGGGAAAGACCGCCATCGTTACCGGCGCGGGGCGTGGCATCGGCCTGGCCATCGCCCGGCACTTCGTCGAGCGCGGCGCCAACGTGATGTTCGCCGACAGTGACGAGGCGCTGCTGGAAGCCGAGCTTGGCAGCGACCCCGAGCGTGATGGCCCGGTGAGGTCCTTTTCCGGCGACATGAGCGAGAAGCTGGCGATGGCCAACCTTCTGTCCGCGACGCTCGATGCCTTCGACCGGGTGGATATCCTGGTCAACGCCCATCGGCTTGTGCGGGCCTCGGACCCCTTGGATACCGATGTCGATACGCTGGACGAGATGATGCGCCAGAACATGATGGCCGGCCTGCGCATGTCGCAACTGGTGGCGCGGCGGATGATCAAGCAGGGCGAGGCAAGCCCCGATGCCGACGAGATCGGCTCGATCGTTAATATCTCGACGCTGGCGGGCACCCGGCCGGTGCCGGACCTGCTGGGCTATTCCATCGCCTGCGCGGCGCTGGAACAGGCGACGCGGGGGCTGGCGCTGACGCTCGCCCCGCACCGCATCCGGGTGAACGGGGTTTCCTTCAGCAGCGTCATGTCGCACGAGCTGAAACTGTCGCTGCGCGAGGATGGCAGCCTGCGCGAGCGGGTGATCGCCGGCACGCCGATGGGCCGGATCGCCGCCGCCGACGAGGTGGCCGATACCGTGCTTTACCTGGTCAGCAGCGGCGCCAGCTTCGTCACCGGCCAGATCCTGACCGTCGATGGCGGTCGCAGCCTGGCCGATCCGGTCACCGGCAGCATGCTCTGACCCCGCCCTACTGGGCGGCTTTCTGCTCCTCGGGATAGGCGGCCTGGCAGGCGCGGACATAGGCCTCGGCCTGCCCGGCCAGCTCCTTCTGACGCGCGGCCAGATTTGCCCGCTTGCGCTGTTCCGCCGCAGGGTCGATGGCGACGCGGTAACGCTGCGTGGTCGAGACATCGCGCCAGCAGGGGGTATAGATGACCCGTGCATTGCCCTCGCGGTCGCGCACCAGGTCGCGGCACTGGGTCAGGATCTCGTCATAGACCACCCGTTCTTCCCAGGCATAGCCACGGGCCAGGTTGCCCTCGACCTCGCGCAGCAGATTGCTGACATTGCGGTATTCACGGGTATTCTTGCTGATGCAGCGTTCCTGAGGGGTGCCGCAGGCCGCCAGAAGCAGCGGCAGGGCGGCAAGGGTCAATGCGATGTTGCGGGTCATGGGGCGGGCCTTTAGGTGTCTCATCGGATGCTAGCCGCAAGCGCGGCGGTGAGGCAAATCAACAATCGAGGCCGCCCCATGGATGAACAACGCCGCACAGCCGCAAGCTGGTTCCACGAGTTGCGCGACCGCATCGTCGCCGCCTTCGAGGCGCTGGAGGATCGGGCTTCGGGTGACGCCCCCGCCGGCCGCTTCGAGGTGACCCCGACCGAGCGGGCCGAGAAGGGCGGCGGTGGCCTCATGTCGGTGATGCGCGGGGGCCGGGTGTTCGAGAAGGTGGGGGTGAACTGGTCCGAGGTGCATGGCACGCTGGCGCCCAAGGCGCAGGCGGCGATGGCCGCGCGCGGTGTGCCGGGCATGGCCGAGGACCCGCGCTTCTGGGCCTCGGGCATCAGCCTTGTCGCCCATATGCAGAACCCCCATGCGCCGGCGGTCCACATGAACACGCGGATGTTCTGGACGCCGGGCGCCTGGTGGTTCGGCGGTGGCACGGACCTCAATCCCTGCATCGACTATGCCGAGGACACGGCGCATTTCCACGACACGCTGCGCGCGGCCTGCGCCCCCCATGGCGCGGATTACTATGACCGCTTCAAGGCCTGGGCCGACGAGTATTTCTTCATCCCCCATCGCGGCCGGGCGCGGGGCGTCGGCGGCATCTTCTATGACGACCTGAACACCGGCGACTGGCCCGCCGATTTCGCCTTTACCAAGGCGGTGGGCGAGGCCTTCCTGCCGGCCTTCCTGCCCTTGGCCGAGCGGCGCATGGGGCAGCCCTGGGACGAGGCCGACAAGGACGCGCAGCTGATCCATCGCGGCCTCTACGCCGAATACAACCTGGTCTATGACCGTGGCACCAAGTTCGGGCTGGAGACCGGCCACAACGCCGATGCCGTGCTGATGAGCCTGCCGCCGCTGGCGAAGTGGGTGTGAGTTTTGGGAAGCCGACGCAGATTGGCTTGTTTAGCCGCTCTTGTCATCGCCTGACCTGCAGACCCTGCCCGGAGCAAGCGCGAAGCGCGCCGGGCCAGCGGCCGACCGCCCCATGGGCGGCCGCTCTGGTGCGGTTCAGCGCCGAACAGCCGTTCGATGTGATGGCGCCATAAAGGTGCTTCGTACAATCGCCTCAGCGGCAGCCCGCGGTCGTCCGCTGACCCTCTGCCGGCACGAAGTTGAGCGCAGCAACGAGCTCACCGCCGCAGGCCGACAATGCAGCCTCCCCCCCAAAAAAAAGCCGCGGCACGAAGGCCGCGGCAGCTGGGGGACTGCGATCGGTGCCGGTCAGATGTCCAGCGTGTTGTCATGCTCCCACCGCGAGAAATGCGCGGTGAAATTGTTCCATTCCTGCAGCTTCAGCTTCAGGTAGGCGGACGAGAAATCCGTGCCCATCATCGATTTCAGCGTCTCGTCGCGGTCATAGTCGCGCAGCGCGTCGAGCAGGTTCAGCGGCAGCTTGGTGCCATTGGTCACCGTATGGCCCTGCGTGTACATGTCCACATCCGAGCGCGGGCCGGGATCGGCCTTGGTGCGGATGCCGTCGAGACCGGCGGCAAGGATCACCGCCTGCATCAGGTAGGGGTTGGCCGCGCCATCGGGCAGGCGCAGCTCGAACCGGCCGGGGCCGGGAACGCGCACCATATGGGTGCGGTTATTGCCGGTCCATGTCACCGTGTTCGGCGCCCAGGTCGCGCCCGAGCTGGTGCGCGGGGCGTTGATCCGCTTGTAGCTGTTCACCGTCGGGTTGGTGATCGCCGCCAGCGCCGCCGCATGCTTCATGATGCCGCCGAGGAAGTTGCGGCCTCGATCCGACAGTCCCAGCTCTTTCTCGGGATCGGCGAAGGCATTGGTCTTGCCCTCGAGATCCCAGACCGAGATATGCGCATGGCAGCCCGAGCCGGTCAGCCCCTTGAAGGGCTTCGGCATGAAGGTCGCGCGCAGCCCGTGCTTCTCGGCGATCGACTTGATCATGAACTTGAAGAAGCTGTGCTTGTCGGCGGTTGGCAGCACGTCGTCATATTTCCAGTTCATCTCGAACTGGCCGGTCGCGTCCTCGTGGTCGTTCTGGTAGGCCTCCCAGCCCAGATCCAGCATGTAGTCGCAGACCTCGGCGATCACGTCATAGCGCCGCATCACCGCCTGCTGGTCATAGCAGGGCTTCTCGGCCGTATCATAGGGATCGGCGATCTTGTCGCCTTCGGGGGTCAGCAGGAAGAACTCGGGCTCGACCCCGGTCTTGACCCGCAGCCCCTCTTTCGCCGCCTCATCGACCAGCTTGCGCAGCACGTTGCGCGGGGCCTGACCGACCGGCTTCTCCTCCATCACGCAGTTCGAGGCGACCCAGGCCACCTCGGGCTTCCATGGCAGCTGGATGACCGAGGCCGGGTCGGGCACCGCCATCATGTCGGGATGCGCCGCCGTCAGGTCGAGCCAGGTGGCAAAGCCGGCAAAACCCGCGCCATCGCGCGACATGTCATCGATCGCCTGGGCCGGGACCAGCTTGGCGCGCTGTCCACCGAACAGGTCGGTATAGGAAATCATGAAGTACTTGATGCCGTTCTTCGTCGCGAAAGCTGCCAGATCTGACGTCATGGGCCGACTTTCCTTTCCCTGTTGGTTGGACCTGCGCTTGGCAAGGCGGTGCAGATGCGGGGTCTGTGCGGTTACATGCCTCCGCCCTTGCCCGGATACCAATCGGTGCCGGCCAGCGGGATGCGCGCCATGGCGGCGGCCTCCATGGTCAGCGCGCAGAGGTCTTCGGGTTCAAGATTGTGCAGGTGGTTCTTGCCGCAGGCCCGCGCGATGGTCTGCGCCTCCAGCGTCATCACCTTCAGGTAGTTCTTCAGCCGCCGTCCGCCGAGAACCGGGTCGAAACGCTTGTAGAGCTCGGGGTCCTGTGTGGTGATGCCGGCCGGATCGCGGCCCTCGTGCCAGTCGTCATAGGCGCCGGCGGTGCTGCCGAGCTTCTGGTATTCCTCTTCCAGCGCCGGGTCGTTGTCGCCAAGCGCGATCAGCGCAGCGGTGCCGATGGCCACCGCATCGGCGCCAAGCGCCATGGCCTTGGCCACGTCGGCTCCGCTGCGGATGCCGCCCGAGACGATCAGCTGCACCTTGCGATGCATGCCCATGTCCTGCAGCGCCTTCACCGCCTGCGGAATGCAGGCGAGGATCGGCATGCCGACATGTTCGATGAACACGTCCTGCGTCGCGGCGGTGCCGCCCTGCATCCCGTCCAGCACCACCACATCGGCCCCGGCCTTGATCGCCAGCGCGGTGTCGTAATAGGGCCGGGCGCCGCCGATCTTCACATAGATCGGCTTTTCCCAATCGGTGATCTCGCGCAGCTCGTTGATCTTGATCTCCAGATCATCGGGGCCGGTCCAGTCCGGGTGCCGACAGGCCGAGCGCTGGTCGATGCCCTTGGGCAGGTTGCGCATCATCGCGACCCGGTCCGAGATCTTCTGGCCGAGCAGCATCCCGCCGCCGCCGGGCTTGGCGCCCTGACCCACCACCACCTCGATCGCGTCGGCGCGGCGCAGGTCGTCGGGGTTCATGCCATAGCGCGAGGGCAGGTATTGATAGACCAGCGTCTTGGAATGGCCGCGCTCTTCCTCGGTCATGCCGCCATCGCCGGTGGTGGTCGAGGTCCCGGCCTCGGAGGCCCCGCGCCCCAGTGCCTCTTTCGCCGGGCCGGAGAGCGCGCCAAAGCTCATCCCCGCAATGGTGACCGGGATGTCCAGGTGGATCGGCTTCTTCGCGTGCCGCGTGCCCAGCCAAACATCGGTGGCGCATTTCTCGCGATAGCCTTCCAGCGGATAGCGGCTGATCGAGGCGCCGAGGAACAAGAGGTCGTCGAAATGCGGCAGGTGCCGCTTGGTGCCGCCGCCGCGAATGTCATAGATGCCCGAGGCGGCCGCCCGGCGGATCTCGGCATTCACCGCCGGGGTGAAGGTGGCAGAAAAGCGCGGCGGCGTATGGGGGAAATCACTCATGGGGGTTCGCCTCAGTAAGCCGACGCGTTGTCGATGTTGAAATTGTAGAGATTGCGGGCCGAGCCATAGCGCTTGAACTCTTCGGGCTTTGCCAGATGTTCGGCCTCGCCCTGTTTTAACAAATCGGCCAGCAGCTCCAGATGTTCGGGCCGCATCTCCTTCTCGACGCAATCGGCACCCAGCGACTTGACCGAGCCGCGCACGAACAGCCGCGCCTCGTAAAGGCTGTCGCCAAGCGCATCGCCGGCATCGCCCAAGACGACCAGGTTGCCCGACTGCGCCATGAAGGCCGACATGTGGCCGATATTGCCGTGCACGACGATGTTGATGCCCTTCATCGACACGCCGCAGCGCGAACTGGCATCGCCCTTGATGACCAGCAGACCGCCGCGCCCGGTGGCACCGGCATATTGCGAGGCATTGCCATCGACGATCACCGCGCCCGACATCATGTTCTCGGCCAGGCCCGGGCCGGCCGAGCCCTTGACCCGGATGGTCGCCTGCTTGTTCATCCCGGCGCAGTAATAGCCGGTCGAGCCATGCACGGTCAGCTCGATCGGCGCGTCGAGGCCCACCGCGATGCTGTGCGATCCCTTCGGGTTCACCACCTCCCACGCGGTTTCATTGGTCTGGCCGTTCAGCGCGTGAAGGGCCGCGTTCAGCGCGCGCAGGCCCTGCGCCTCGAGGTCGAATTTCTGCATGGTCAGTGGTTCCAGAAGTAGACGGTTGCGGGCTCCGGCTCCCAGACCCGGGCGGTGTCGATCCCGGGCAGGCTCACCAGCGCCCGGTATTCCGACCCGAAGGCCACATATTGATCGGTCTCGGCCATGACCGCCGGCTTGCAGGCAATCGGGTCGCGGACCACGCCGAAGCCGTCATGGGTGCCGACGACGAAGGTGAAGAAGCCGTCCAGATCCTCGAGCGTGCCTTCCAGCGCCTCGCCAAGGGTCGCGCCGTTCTTCATCCGCCAGGTCAGGTAGGCGGCGCCGACCTCGGTATCGTTCATGGTCTCGGTATAAATGCCCTCATGCGCCAGCATCCGGCGCAGGCTGCTGTGATTCGACAGCGAGCCATTATGGACAAGACACTGGTCCGAGCCGGTCGAGAAGGGATGCGCGCCATTGGTGGTCACGGCGGACTCGGTGGCCATGCGGGTATGGCCGATGCCATGGGTGCCACGCATCTTGGCCAGCTCAAAGCGGCTGGCCACGTCCTTGGGCAGACCGACCTCTTTATAGATCTCGAGACTGTCGCCGACGCTCATCACCTTGAGACCGGGGCGCAACTCGGCCAGCGCCGAGCGCGCGGCCTCGACCTGGTCGACCGGCACCTCCAACACCGCATGGGTGCTGCGGATCACCATGCCGACCGGCTTGCCGATGGCGTCCTTCAGCTCGCGGTCCAGATCGGCAAAGTCCTTTTCGGGCTGCGGCGACTGGACGGTGATCTTGCCCGCGCCGTCATCCGCGCCGCCATAGATGGCGATGCCCGCGCTGTCGGGGCCGCGATCGGTCATGGTGATCAGCATCTCCGTCAGCATCGCGCCAAGCTGCGGTTCAAGTGATTTGTCCTTCAGGAAAAGTCCGACAATGCCGCACATGATCTGATTCCCTTGCTGGTGTCGTTTCAGCCTAGCAGCAGCATTTCCGAACAGCAACTATGAAGAAACAATTTTTCTTGTGAGAATAACCGGCCGGGTCTATCCTTCAGCGATCCGGGGCGCCCGCGCGGCATCTGTCTTGCGGTCCAGCCCCTTCCTGCCAGCCGGAGGCTTGCAATCATGATGACGCCAGACAAGCGGGCTTTGCCTGCAATTATGTGGGGCATCGGCTGCCAATATTCTTCGCTGCCGCTGCGGGGTTTCGGACCACAATCATCCGCAAAGCCCCGGGCCTGGTCCGGTGCATCCTGCCGCCCGGCGCGGCTGACAGACGACAACAAGGGACAAGGGAGACAGCAATGACGGCATCTTGGAGATTCTCGGCACTGGGCGACCGGCATCGCGCGCTGGGGTCGGACCTGGAAGACTGGAGCGGGATGGGCACGGCCTGGTCCTATGCCAAGGGCGACCCGCTTGAGGAATACCTGGCGATCCGCACCAAGGCCGGACTGATGGATGTCTCGGGGCTGAAGAAGGTCCACATCACCGGTGCCGCCGCCAGTCATGTCATCGACCGCGCCACCACCCGCAATGTCGAGAAGATCATGCCCGGCCGCTCGGTCTATGCCGCCATGCTGAACGATGCCGGCAAGTTCGTGGATGATTGCGTCATCTATCGCACCGGCCCCAATGCCTGGATGGTGGTGCATGGCTCGGGCGGGGCCCATGAGCAGCTGACCATGGCGGCGACCGGGCGCGATGTCTCGATCCGCTTTGACGACAACCTGCACGACCTGTCGCTGCAGGGGCCGCTGGCCGTCGATTATCTGCAGCAGCATGTCGAGGGCATCCGCAACCTCAACTATTTCAGCCATATGCAGACCTCGCTATTCGGCCTGCCGGTGATGATCTCGCGCACCGGCTATACCGGCGAGCGCGGATACGAGATCTTCTGCCGGGGGCAGGACGCGCCGGCGATCTGGGACCGCATTCTCGAGGAAGGGGCGTCGATGGGGATCATTCCCTGCCGCTTCACGACGCTGGACCTGCTGCGGACCGAAAGCTATCTGCTGTTCTTCCCCTATGACAATTCCGAGATGTATCCGTTCGACGACGAGGGCCCCGGCGATACGCTGTGGGAACTTGGCCTCGATTTCACCGTCTCGCCCGGCAAGACCGGCTTCCGTGGTGCCGAGGAACATTACCGGCTGAAGGGCCGCGAGCGGTTCAAGATCTGGGGGCTTGTGCTCGAGGGAACGAACGTGCCGGGCAATGGCGCGCCGGTCTATCGCGGAGATCAGCAGGTGGGCGTGGTGACGCAGGCGATGTATTCGCCGCTGAACAAGCACAACATCGCCATCGCCCGGCTGCCGGTCGATTGCGCCAATGACGGCACCAGGCTGACGGTGCGCTGCGGCACCCATGGCGACATTGCCGCGACCACCCATTCGATGCCCTTCTATGATGTCGAGAAGAAGCGGCGGACTGCCAAGGGCTGAACTGCGGGGATGCGGGCCGCTGCCGGTCCGCATCCCGTCCCGAACCTGCAAGACGCGAAAGGACCAGCGGGGAAATGACGAGATTCCAGTTCCCGAAATCCATCGCCAGCCGGCCGGTCTATGGTCGGCTGACGGCAAGGCCCGGCTCGGCGCATCTGATGGTCGCCGATGCCGAGGGGGCCGAGGCGCTGCTGGACCTCGCGGCCGCGGCGCCGGGACTGATGGAGCGGGCCCATGTCATCTACCTGCCCAAGGCCACCGGCGCGACCTATGCCCGGCGGCTCGAGGCGCTGGCACCGGCGCAGCTTTATGTCGGGCCCAGCTATCCCGCCGCCGAGCCGCGCCTGAGGAAGGCGCTGGCCGATGCCCATATGGGCCTGCAGGTCTATCTGGCCGGGACCGAGGGGCTGATGGGGAAGGCGATGCGTGAGGCGATCGAGGCCGGCATCCCCGCCGGTGCCATCCAGACCGAGCATCGCGGCTCGGTCGCGCGGCGGATGCAATGCGTCCATTGCAAGGGCATCACCGAAGACGTGACCACCGATCCCTTCGTTTGCGCCCATTGCGGGCTGAACCTGTTCGTCCGCGATCACTATTCGCGGCGCATGGCGGCCTTCCAGGGGGTCTGCATCGATGCCGAGGACCCGGGCGAGGTTCCCCCGTCGAAGGAGCTTTATTCATGAGCGCGGGGACCCGGAAGATCGACGTGACCGTGACCGACGTGGTCGAGGTCAACGAGCTGGTGAAACGCTTCCGCTTCGAGCGCAGCGATGGCGGCGAGATGCCGACCTTTTCCGGCGGCGCGCATACCGTGGTCGAGATGCGCGACGGCGACGTCACCCGGCTGAACCCCTATTCGCTCATGTCCGACCCGCGCGACCGCCGCGCCTTCACCATCTCGGTCCGGCGCGACGAGTCCGGGCGGGGCGGCTCGCTCTACATGCACCGGCAGGTCAAGGTCGGTGACCGTATGGTGCTCAGCTATCCGGTGAACCTCTTCGCGCTGGATCTGCGGGCGAAAAAGCACCTGATGATCGCCGGGGGCATCGGCATCACCCCCTTCCTCGCCCAGATCAAGCAATTGGCCGCGACCGGTGGCCGGTTCGAGCTGCATTATGCCGTCCGCACCGCCGCGCTGGGGTCCTATGCCGGGGAACTGGCCGAGCGTTTCCCGGCCAATGTGCATGTCTATCACGACGACCAGACACAGGTGATCGATCTGGCCCGGTTGCTGGATGGCCAGCCGCTCGGCACGCATCTCTATGTTTGCGGTCCCAAGGGCATGATCGACTGGGTGATCCGCACGGCCGAGGATCACGGCTGGCCGGCCGAGGCGGTCCATTACGAGGAATTCCTCGCCCCGCAATCGGGTCAGCCCTTCGAGGTGACACTGGCCAGCACCGGCCGGGTCATCACCGTCGGCGAACATCAAAGCATGCTCGAGGCGCTGGAAGCCGCCGGGGTCGATGCGCCCTATCTGTGCCGGGGCGGTGCCTGCGGGCAATGCGAGACCGATGTGGTCAGCCACGAGGGCCATTTTATCCACCGCGACCACTGGCTGACGGATGACCAGAAGACGTGCGGCAAGAAGATCATGCCATGCGTGTCGCGGTTCGAGGGAAAATCCCTCGTGATTGACCGATAGGAGAGGCGCGATGACCATCCAGTTCAAGGACGAGACCTTCCACGACGACTATACCTTCCGGAATTCGCCCTGGGCGATCCAGCGATTTCCCTTTCCCTTCCACGAAGACAGCTACATGTATTCGGTCAATCTCGAGCCGCACCTGTCGCTGCGCCCGGGATCGGTGTTCGAAAACACCTTCGACGTGGACGAGCATTACATCTCGGAAATGAAGGACCGCGCGCGGGTACTGGCCAATGACCCGCTGCGATGCCAGTCGCTGCCGCATATGACGCTGGCGGGCTGGGACCTGGTCGAGCTGATCATGGAGGCCAAGGCGCGCGACTATCCGGACCTGTTCCAGCTTCACCGCGACGGCGACCGCTGGCACTGGATCAACAAGCCGCTGGGGATCGATCAGCGCTTTACCTTCCTCGACGACAGCACGCTGCCCTGCGGCCCGATGGAATACATCACCCGGCAGGCACAGGGCGATTTCGCCCTCTTGGATCAGCGCGAGGAAAACCTGTGGATGGATGCCGGCATGGTGACCACGCAGGCCGACTGGTCACTGGATTTCGACATCGGCATGAACTTCTACGAATGGCACGCGCCGGTGCCGCTGGCGCATGAACTGGGGGTGTTCCAGCGGGCGCTGAAGTTCCTTCTGAACCTGCAGCAGGGCGCGCCATATAGGCGGCTGAACTGGACCATGACGGTCAACCCGCTCTTGGATACCAGCCCCGAGAACTACCACAAATGGGGCGTGCAGAAGACCGAACTGACCCCCGAGAACGTTGGCCAGAAGCAATACCTGCGGGTCGAGCTGCAAAGCTTCTTCCGCCTGCCGCGCTCGAATGCGCTGGTCTTTCCGATCCGCTGCTACCTGATCCGGCTGGAGGATGTGGTCAGCGTGCCGAAATGGGGCCGCCGCCTGCACCGCGTGCTGCGTGACCTGCCCGAGGAACTGGCGACCTACAAGGGCTTCATCCGCAACCGCCCGATGATCGTCGATTACCTCTCGGCCTATGACGACGGTGCGCCGACCTCGCCGGGGATCTTTCCGGACTGAAGGCTACTTGCCCTGCACGTAGGAGATGATCGACAGGTAGCGCGCCGGCAGCTTCACCAGCACCTCCGGCCCATGCGGCGCATCGGCGTCGAAGAACAGCGTGTCGCCGGGCTTCAACGGATAGACATTCTTGCCATGCCGGTAGTCCACTTCACCTTCCAGCATGTAGAGAAGTTCGATCCCCTCGTGCTGGAAGGTGGGAAAGACATCCGATTCCGTGGTCAGGGTGATCAGGTAGGGCTCGACCGTCACCCCGGTCGAGTTGTTCCCCAGATGACCCAGCAGGTTGTATTGATGCCCCGCCCGCGTCCCGCGCCGCTCGGTCTCGACCCCGGTGCCGGCCTTGGTATGCACCGCGTGATGCACATCCTCGAAACGGCGGAAGAACGAGGTCAGCGGCACACTCATCGCATGAGCCAGCGATTGCAGCGTCGACAGCGAGGGCGAGGTATTGCCGTTCTCGATCTTCGACAGCATCCCGATCGACAACCCGGTGCGGTTCGACAATTCGGCGATGGTCATGCCGCTTTGATGGCGGAAGGCCCGGACCTCGCGGCCGATTGCGACCTCGAGGATATTCTCGCGCTCTTCCCTGACCTTGTGCGGGTCTTGCGCCAATACGGGTTCGGTCATGGAAACTCCGGTTCTTCTGACCCTGCGGGCCGTGGTCAAACATCACAAATTGACTTGCACACCGAAGCGGGATTCGGGTTTAGTCAGGGCAGGGCTGCCCGATAAGTTTCCTGATGGTAATATGCAACCTCTGCCTCAGCAACGTGTCACCACCATCGGATTCCTGATCTTTCCGGGCTTTCCGATGTCCTGCCTCACCTCGATGATCGAGCCGCTGCGCGCTGCCAACGAGATCGCCGGAAGCACCGCATTCCGCTGGCGGATTCTGGCGGAAACGCCGGATCGTGTCGCCTCGAGCGCCGAGGTGGTGTTCGAGCCGGACCTGACGCTGTCCGAGGCCACCGGGCTTGATTACCTGTTCCTGCTCAGCAGCCCGACCGCCAATTTCACTGACCGTAAAGCTGCCGAGGGCCAGCTGCGCCGGCTGGCGCGGCATGGAACGGCGGTGGGGGGCGTCAGCGGCGGGGTGTTTCCGCTGGCGCGCTCGGGCCTTCTCGACGGGCACGCGGTCTCGGTCCATTGGTGCTACGAGGCGGCCTTCGCGCAGGAATTTCCCGACCTGCCGATGCGCGATGATGTGATCGTCTTCGACCATCCGCGCTATACCGTCTCGGGCGCCGCCGCCTCTTTCGATCTGATGCTCAGCTTCATCGAGGACCGGCTTGGCGCCGACATCGCCACCGAGGTCGCCTGCTGGTTCCAGCACCCGGTGGTGCGCGGCCGCGGCATCCGCCAGAAGACCCCGACCTTCCGCCGCGAAAGCACGGTGGACCTGCTGCCCGCCTCGGTCGCGAAGGCCGTCGATCTGCTGGCCAGCCGCCTGTCGGAACCGATCGCGGTCGAGGAGGTGGCGCAGCAGGTGGGTGTCTCGTCGCGGCAGTTGGAGCGCCAGTTCAAGAAGGCCACCGGCCAAAGCCCCGCGCGCTATTACCGCACGCTCAGGATGAAGGCCGCGCGGCAATTGGTACTGTTCTCGCGCGAGCCATTGCCGCGCATCGCCGTGGCGGTGGGGTATGAAACCCTGCCGCCGCTGACGCGGCATTACCGGCAGGAATTCGGCACCAGCCCGGCCGAGGATCGCAGCACCATCAACCGCTTCCGCTATGAGGACAACCGCCCGCTGCCCTCGGCCTGACCCCCTCAGGCGATGCTGTGGGCGGCCGCCATGAGGGCGTGGTGCAGCGAGCCGGCGAAGGACCGGGGCGCGATCAGGCTGAAGCGCGCACCGGCGCTGCGGCAGATCACCAGACAGCCCATATGCTCGACGAGGCTGCGCGTTGCCGCGCCGGTCTCCATCCGGCGGGTCGGCAGCGGGCAGAGCCGTTCCAGCAGCTCGATGACCGTTGCGCCCTCGATGTCGAAGCGCACCCAGCCATCGGTTTGCTCGGTGACCGAGGCGCTGGCGCCAAACCCGTCCTTGATGATCCGCGCGATCTCCTCGTGGCTCTCGAACGGGGCTTCGGCGAACCATTGGTCCGGTCCGGTCCAGATCAGCGACCAGTCGCCGCGTTCGGCCCATCGTCCGGGGGCAGGGGGGGCGAAACCGAACAGGCCTGTGGCAGCGTCCACGAATGCCGCCTCCTGCCCGCGCCGGCAGGTGACCGAGGCCAGCGCCCGGTCGGTGACTTCACGGATGACCAGCGCGCCGATCCGGTCGGTCCGGGGCGTGGTGCCGCCAAGCGGGGTCAGGGGGGCCAGATCATGCACGGACGCGCTCTCCCTCGGGATCGATGAAATGCGGGCTGACCACCTCGACCAGCGTCTCGGCATCCTGCACCGGGTTCACCGCGCGCAGCACCTCGCCCTTGCGGGCTGCGCCGTTCTTCAGGAAGCCAAGCCCGATGCTATGGCCGAGGCTCGGCGAGAAGCAAACCGAGGTCATGTAACCCTGGTCATTCGTCGCATTGGCCTCGGCCTCGCGGGCGATGAAATGCGAACCGGCGGTGAAGCTTTCGGCAGGGTTCACCGGCCGGAAGCCGACCAGCACCAGCGCATCCTCGCGGTTCAGCCCCTCGCGTTCGGAAAGGGTTGAACCGATGCTGTCCTTTTTCTTCGACACCATCCCGCCCATGCCGAGGTTCAGCGCCGTGCTGGTGCCATTCAGCTCGTTCCCGGCGGCATGACCCTTTTCGATCCGCATGACGCCAAGCGCCTCGGTGCCATAGACCACGGCGTCGAATTCCGCCCCCGCCTTGACCAGCCGCTGCATCAGTGCATCGCCATAGCGCGTCGGCACCGCGATCTCATAGGCCAGCTCGCCCGAGAAGGAGATGCGGAACAGCCGCGCCCGCAGCCCGCCGCAGACGGTGATCTCGGCGCAGCCCATATAGGGGAAGGCCTCGTTCGAGAGGTCATGTTCCGGATCGACGATCTTTTGCAGCAGCTTGCGGGCATTCGGCCCGGCCACGGAATATTGCGCCCATGCCTCGGTGGTCGAGATGATCTGCACGTCGAGATCGGGCCAGAGGCATTGGCGGCAGAATTCCATGTGCCGATAGACGCCCACCGCATTGGCGGTGGTGGTGGTCATGACGAAATGATCCTCGGCCAGCCGCGCGGCGGTGCCGTCATCCATCACCATCCCGTCCTCGCGCAGCATCAGCCCGTAACGGACCTTGCCCACCGGCAGCTTGGCGAAGGCATTGGCATAGATGCGGTTGAGGAACTCCGCCGCCTCGCTGCCCTGAACGTCGATCTTGCCAAGCGTGGTCACGTCGCAGATGCCGACCGACTTGCGGGTGGCCAGAACCTCGCGGTCGACCGATTGCCGCCACTGGGTCTCGCCCGGACGCGGGAACCATTGCGCCCGCATCCACATGCCCACCTCGACAAAGACCGCGCCCTGCCGGGCCGCCCAGTGATGGCTGGGGGTCAGCCGGGTGGGGCGGAAATCCTTGCCGGCCGAGCGCCCGGCAAAGGCGGCGATCGGCACCGGCGTATAGGGCGGGCGGAAGATGGTGGTGCCGGTCTCGGGGATGGATTTCCCGGTCATCTCGGCCATCACCGCCAGCCCGCCAAGGTTCGCGGTCTTGCCCTGATCGGTGGCCATGCCAAGCGTGGTGTAACGCTTCAGATGCTCGACCGAGACATAGCCTTCCTGATGCGCCAGCTTCACATCCTTCACCGTCACATCGTTCTGCTGGTCCAGCCAGGCGCGGCCCTTGCCCGGCACATGGTAAAGCGGCGTGATCCGGTAGGGCGCATCCTCGGCCTCGGGCAGATCGGCGGGATGGGCGGTGACCCCAAGATCCGACAGGGCGGCAACTGCGGCCTCGGCGCCGGACCGCAGGCAGGCAGCCGTGGACATCTGGCCCTGCGCCGCGCCCGCGACCGAGAGGCCGGGGGGCAGCACGCCGCCGGGCACGAAACTCGACAGTGACGCATC
Source organism: Paracoccus zhejiangensis (assembly GCF_002847445.1). Lineage (NCBI taxonomy): Bacteria > Pseudomonadati > Pseudomonadota > Alphaproteobacteria > Rhodobacterales > Paracoccaceae > Paracoccus > Paracoccus zhejiangensis. Next base: position 342,127 of record NZ_CP025430.1, read on the forward strand.
CCAGACCGGACGCCCGCGCTGGTGGCAGGTCAGATGCACATTCGGGTTCCAGCCGCCCGAGACGCCCAGAAGCTGGCAGGGGATGACCTTGGTCTCGCCACTCGCAAGCTTCACGGTAACGGACTTGAGCCCCAGACGACCGGCCGCATCGGTGACCACCGCCCCGGCCAGCACCTCGTAGCCGCCGGGTTTCGGGGCGTCGGAACGGCTGTCGATCACCGCCGCGACCCTGACGCCCTTGGCCAGCAGATCGGCGGCGGTGCGGTGGCCGTCGTCATTGTTGGTGAAGATCGCCACCTCCTGCGCCGGGACGGCGGCCCACCGGTTGGCATAGCTGCGCAGCGCCGCGCCCATCAGGATACCGGGCCGATCATTGTTCCGGAAGGCGATCGGGCGTTCCGTCGCGCCGGCGCACAGGAGGCTGCGTTTCGCATAGATGCGCCACAGCGTCTGGCGGGGCTTGCCGGCGGCGGGGGCGGGCAGGTGATCGGCATTGCGTTCCAGCGCGCCATAGATGCCGTGGTCAAAGGCGCCGATGACGGTGGTGCGCGGCATCAGCCGCACATTCGGCAGGCTCGCCAGTTCGGCGGCGCTCGCCTTGGCCCAGTCCGCGCCGCTGGCATCGCCAAGGGTCAGGGTCTCGGCATTCAGCCGCCCGCCGATCAGGAAATCCTCGTCGGCGAGGATCACATCGGCCCCGGCCCGACCCGCCGTCAGCGCCGCCGCCAGACCCGCAGGACCGCCACCGATGACCAGCAGGTCGCAATGCAGGAAGCCCTTGTCGTAGAGATCGGGATCGGTTTCCCGGCTGAGACTGCCCAGACCCGCCGCCCGGCGGATCATCGGCTCGTAGAGCTTTTCCCAGAAGGCCTTGGGCCACATGAAGGTCTTGTAATAGAAGCCCGCCGCGAGGAAGGGCGACATCAGGTCATTGACCGCCAGCAGGTCAAAGGACAGCGCGCCGATCCGGTTCTGGCTGCGCGCGTCCAGCCCGTCGTAAAGCTCGGCCACGGTCGCGCGGGTGTTCGGTTCCTGGCGCGCGCCGCGGCGCAGCTCGACCAGCGCATTCGGTTCCTCGGAACCGGCGGTCAGCGGGCCGCGCGGGCGGTGATACTTGAAGGATCGGCCCATCAGCCGCACGCCATTGGCCATCAGCGCCGAGGCCAGCGTGTCGCCCGGATGGCCCTGATAGCTCTTGCCGTCAAAGCGGAAGTCGAGCCGCCGCGTGCGGTCGATCAGCCCGCCCTCGATCCGGTGGCTCTGGCTCATCTGCTGCGCCCCCTTGCCCGGGCCACGTCGCTGGCCAGTTCCGCCGAAACGATCTCATGCGTGCGGGTGTCGCGCGTCACCACCAGCCAGCTGCGGTCGCCCTGTTCGTGAAACCACAGCTCCTGATGCAGCCCGGCGGGGTTGTCGCGTAGGTAGAGGTAGTCATGGAACAGGTCGAGCGCGCCCTCGGCCAACCCGTCGGGGCGGTCGATCAGGCTGGCATCGCCGAGATAGGTGAATTCCTGACTGTCGCGCGGGCCGAGCAGAGGGTGGGGAATAAGCATCTGGTCTGACCTCAGTGCAGGTTGGGCTGGGCGCCGACGCCCTTTTCATCGATCATCAGCCCCTTGCGGAAGCGGTCGAAGCGATAGGCGGTGGCGGTGTCGTGGGGGCGGTCGGTCGCCAGCAGATGCGCGAAGCACCAGCCCGAGGCCGGCGTGGCCTTGAACCCGCCATAGCACCAGCCGCCGTTGAAATAGAGCCCGCCGATATCCGTGCGGTCGATGATGGGCGAGCCGTCCATCGACATGTCCATGATCCCGCCCCACATGCGCAACAGCCGGGCGCGGCCGATCATTGGCATCAGGCTCATCCCGCCCTCGCAGACATCCTCGACCACCGGCAGGTTGCCGCGTTGGGCATAGGAGTTGTAGCCGTCGATATCGCCGCCAAAGACGAGCCCGCCCTTGTCGGACTGGCTGACATAGAAATGCCCCGCGCCATAGGTGATAACCCCGGGCAAGAGTGGCTTCAGCCCCTCCGAGACAAAAGCCTGCAGCACGTGGCTTTCGATGGGCAGGCGCAGCCCGGCCTTGGCCATGACCTGGCCCGACGAGCCCGCCACCGCCACGCCCACCTTGCCGGCACCGATGAAGCCGCGCGTGGTCTCGACCCCCCGGCACTGGCCGTTCTCGATGCGAAAGCCGGTGACCTCGCAATTCTGGATGATGTCGACACCCCGGCTGTCGGCACCACGGGCATAGCCCCAGGCCACCGCGTCATGGCGCACCGTGCCGCCGCGCGGCTGCAACAGCCCCCCCTTGATCGGAAAGCGGGCGCTGTCGAAATTCAGGAAGGGGGCAATGCGGCGCACGCCTTCGGTATCCAGAAGCTCGGCATCAACGCCGTTCAGCCGCATGGCATTGCCGCGCCGGCGAAAGGCGTCACGCTGGCCGTCGCTGTGGCAGAGGTTCAGCACGCCGCGCTGGCTGACCATGGCGTTGAAGTTGAAATCCTGCTCCAGCCCCTCCCACAGCTTCATCGAGAATTCGTAGAAGGGTTCGTTGCCGTCCAGCAGATAGTTCGAGCGGATGATGGTGGTGTTACGCCCGACATTGCCGCCGCCGATCCAGCCCTTCTCGATCACCGCGACGCTGGCCTGCGAGAAGACCTTGGCGAGGTAATAGGCCGTGGCCAGCCCATGCCCGCCGCCGCCGACGATGACGATGTCATAATGGGCTTTCGGTTCGGGATCGCGCCAGGCCGGTCGCCAGCCCTTGTGCCCGGTCAGTGCCTCCTTGAGGACCTTGAAGCCCGAATATCTCATCTCACCCCCGGCGCGTTGCCCCCCGAGACTGGGGCGCGGCGGCGTCGCGCGCTAGGTCCGGTTCGGACATCCTGCAGGCGACTTCCGACATGGCGGGGGAATGTTCAGGGACGCGGCTCAGGGGCCATAGCGTTTGCGGTTGGCGCTCATCTGCATCAGCCAGTCGGCGACCTCGCTGCGGCCGGGAAATGCAGGGCGGTTCTTTGGTACCAGCAGGTAATAGCCATGCTCGGTCCGCACCTGCTGATCGCCAAGCGGGCGAACCAGCTGGCCCGAGTCGAGCAGCGGATCGACCAGATGCGCCCAACCCAGGGCCACGCCCAGCCCATCCACCGCCGCCTGGATCGACAGCGGATAGGCGTTGAACAGCGTGGCCCGGTCCAGCCGCCCGCCATTCACACCCAGATGCGACAGGAAGATGCGCCAGTTCATCCATTCGGTATGGCTGCTGGATACTTCGATCAGCGGCGCGGCGGGCAGGTTCTTGGCCTCGGTGACCTCGGGATGGCGGGCAAGGAAGTCGGGCGAGCAGACCGGAAACACCGTCTCGCCGAACAGTCGCTCGGCCTCGAACCCCTTCCAGTCGCCATCGCCCCTGAGGATCGCCAGGTCCACTGTCTCGGCCAGGCATTCGTCGTCATTGTCCGAGGCGACCAGCATGATGCTGACCGGCTTCGTTGTCTGGCGGAAATCGTGCAGCCGCGGGGTCAGCCACAGCGAGGCGACCGAGTTGGTCGCCGCCAGCACCACCGGGCGCTTCTGACTGGTCTTCAGCATGTCATCGGCGGCGCTGCGCAGAAGCTCCAGCGCCGGCAGGATGCGGGCCTGAAATTCGCGGCCCTGCGCGGTCAGCTCGATCGAGCGGTGGCCGCGCGAGAAGAAATCGAGGCCGAAATGCAATTCCAGCAGCCGCACCTTGCGGCTGATCGCGGTCTCGCTGATGTTCAGCTGCCGCGCCGCGCCGGCAAAGCTCATCTGATCCGCCGCCGCCTCGAAGGCGAGAAGATAGTCCAGCGGCGGCAGCGGCCGCCGCCGTTCGGTCGAGAGGCGCTTGGCGTGATCCTGCGTCATTCCTTGCTGTCCTTCCTGCCTTCTGCGGCGGTGGCCGCGCGGCCCGGTAAACCTTCCCGACGCTAGAAGATACAGGCCCGCTTGGCATCAGAAATTAGCGGCAAGGACCGCCAATATTCTTCGCAGGGTTCGGCGGTCTCCTCGGCCATAGTGGGGAGGCACGCTGCGGCGGCGAAGCTGATTTGACGCATTGGAGTCCCGGTGATGAACCAGCCCCTGCTTTTCGAGACGCCGTTCCAACGCGCCGGGGTGCTGGTCCCCGGCCTGCCGGTCCTACCGCCGGGGGTGGAACGCCATCCGGTGCCGGGGGGCGGCAGCCGGGCGGTGCCGATCTTCAAGGGCGACGAGATCACGATTCAGGACCGCGAGGGGCTGCAACCGGTGGAACTGGTGGTCTTTGCCCATGACGGCCGCTCGGATGCCGGGATGATCGGGGCCGAGGGCGGGCGCGATCCGGAAGGGCTGAAAGAGGCGCTGATCCGCGACCCCTCGGGCCGCAAGGTGGTGCGCGCGCTGGAGAAATCGGGCTTCGATCTGGGCCGCGCCGATGGCACGCTGGTCTTTGCCGATGGCTCGCGCCCCGGCGATTACGCCAGCTTCACCAGTTCGGTCGACGGGTTGCTGATCGTCTGCGCCGCCGGTGGACCGATGGAGCCGCAGGAGCAATGGGCGCCAACCGATGTGGTGCTGTATATCCGCCGTGCCACGATGCCGGCTGGCAAGGACCAGCTGGTTGCGCCCGATCCGCTGGCCGATCCCTTGATCGACCTGAACATCCTGCCCGGTCAGGCCGTGCCCTATGAGGTCAAGGCCGGGCAATATATCCAGATCCTCGACGTGAAGGGCCGCGAATGCTCGGACTTTCAGGCCTTCTCGCTGCGCGCGCTGGACAAGGGGCTGGAGCGTGAGATCGACCCGACCACCACCCGCTCGCTGATGGGCTCGCTTTACCCGATGCCGGGGCTCAACTCGAAATATTTCACCGTCGATCACGAGCCGTTGCTGGAAATCGTGCAGGACACGATCGGGCGGCACGACACATTCGGCCTCGCCTGCACCGCGCGCTATTACGCCGATCTGGGCTATCCGGGTCATGTGAACTGTTCCGACAATATCAATGCCGCGCTGTCGAATTTCGGCATCCGCCCGCGCGGCGGCTGGCCTGCGATCAACTATTTCTTCAACACGCTCCTGGATAACAGCCATGCCATCGGCATGGACGATCCGTGGTCACGGCCGGGGGATTATGTCCTGCTCAGGGCGCTGACCGATCTCGTCTGCATCTCGACCGCCTGTCCCTGCGACATCGATCCGGCCAATGGCTGGAACCCGACCGACATCCAGGTGCGGACCTATGACAAGACCGAAGAATTCAAGCGCTCCATCGGCTGGCGCAAAACCCCGGGGGCTGATTTGGAAGAGACCAGGAAAACCGGCTTTCACGACTGCTTTGCGCGCCATACCCGCAATTTCGTCGAGTATAACGGCTATTGGCTGCCGAACGAGATGACCAGTCACGGCGCCACCGCCGAATATTGGGCGGCGCGCGAGAAGGCGGTGGTGATGGACCTGTCGCCGCTGCGCAAATACGAGGTGACTGGCCCCGATGCAGAGGCGCTGATGCAGCTCTGCGTCACCCGCGACATGAAGAAGCTGCCGGTGGGCGGCATCGTCTATACCGCCATGTGCTATGACCATGGCGGCATGATCGACGATGGCACGGTGTTCCGCCTTGGCGAGATGAATTTCCGCTGGATTGGCGGCAATGACCAGTCGGGTCTGTGGCTGCGCAAGCAGGCGGTCGAGCGCGGGCTGAACGTCTGGGTGCGCGGCTCGACCGACCATCATTGCAACATCGCGGTGCAGGGCCCCTTGTCGCGGGACATCCTGAAAGAGGTGATCTGGACCCCGCCGGCGCAGCCCACGGTAGAGGAGCTGGGCTGGTTCCGCCTGACCATTGGCCGCCTTCACGGTTTCGACGGCCCGCCGCTGGTCCTCAGTCGCACCGGCTATTCGGGCGAGCTGGGCTACGAGGTCTTCTGCCATCCCAAGGACGCGACCGAGATCTTCGATGCGATCTGGGCGGCGGGCGAACCGATGGGGATGATCCCGCTGGGGCTGAAGGCGCTGAACATGCTGCGGATCGAATCCGGGCTAATCTTTGCCGGGTCGGAGTTTGACGACCAGACCGACCCGATGGAGGCCGGGATCGGCTTTGCCGTGCCGCTGAAGGGCAAGAGCGACGATTTCATCGGCCGCGCCGCGCTGGAGGCGCGCAAGGCCAACCCGCAGAAGAAGCTGGTGGGGCTGGATCTCGATGGCGGCATCGTCCCGACCCCTGGCGATTGCGTGCATGTCGGCAAGCCGCAGATCGGCGTCGTCACCTCGGCGGTGAAATCGCCCATCCTCGGCAAGGTCATCGCGCTGGCGCGGGTCGATGTGACCCATGCCGAGCCGGGGACGCGGCTCGAGGTCGGGCGGCTGGACGGCGATCAGAAGCGCCTGCTGGCGACGGTCGTGCCCTTCCCTCATTTCGACCCGACCAAGGAACGGGTGAAGGGCAATTACTGACCGCGCCGGGCGGTGTCAGCGGTGCTGATGCCGCCAGATCTCGGTGCGGATGCGGGCCTGCTTGTAGGCGTCGAAGATCGACATGGCATAGACGAAGATGCCACCCGACAGCTTGCCGATGATCGAGACCTCGGGTGCCGCCGTCTTCAGCGTGTAGCCGCCCAGCAGCAGGATGAAGAACAGGAACACCAGCCCGCGCACCGGCTTGCGGTTCAGCACCTGCCCGGTGCCGGGCAGGATCAGCGCCGCGGCGAGGATCAGCCGGGGATTGAGCGGCGGCTTGGTCATCCGACGGCCCGCGCGCGCGGCGGGTCGTGCCGGGCCAGCAGGTCGCGGCGCAGCGACAGGAGGGTGTCGAGATGCGGCAGGATTCGGGCGAAGGGCAGGGGCGTGGCGCCCAGTTCGGCATCACGGAAGATGAGATAGCGGCCCCGGTTCGCCTCCTCGGCCAGAAAGGTGATCCTGAGGCCCTTGGGCGAGAGGATCAGCTCCTTGACGCTGTCATCCGCGAACAGCCCGAGATGCGGGGCGAGAATGTCCTCGGGCGGCAGGGCCTCGGGCGCGTCGCTGCGCAGGGCGCAATCCTCGGGGAAGCCGGGGGGCGGGGTGATCTGGTCGGGCAGGCTGTGGAAGTGCGAGAAGGGTTCGACCCCGGTGGGCCGGATCATCAGGTCCAGCGTGGCGCGCAGCGGCAGCGGCGCGGGCAGCGTGACCAACACCCAGAGCGCCGGCAGCTTGCGGAAGGTCAGCGTGTCGGGCACCGCCTGCAGATCGAACTCGGCCCCGCCATGCTGACCGGCCAGACGCGGAAAGCCGGCGCTGCCCTCGCCCCGGCGCGGGTTGGTCAGCCCCTCGGCGCAATGGTCGAAATAGGCGCGCCGCCCGGCCTTGCGCGCCCGTCCCGCGCGCAGGGTCTGTCGGGCCAGCAGCGCGAGCCCCGCCCCCAGTCCGGTCCCCAGAAGTCCCAGTCCAAGCTGTTCCATCCCGGCCTTTCTGCCCGCTCAATAGCCCTGCGGACGCGGCCAGGGCATGGTGAACTGCGCCGCCCGGCGGACATAGCGATAGCGGCGGAAGTGGAACCACAGCGAGACGATGACATAGAACGAGATCATCGCCACAAGCTGGGTGCCATAGCCAAGGAACACCGCGAAGAAGGCGATGCCGCAGAGGCAGAGCAGCACGATGGCCGGGACCGGGTGGAACGGATGCTGATAGCCGCGCTTGATCGTGCCGAGCGGCCATTTCCGGCGGAACATGATCACGTTGATCGGCATGAAGGTATATTCCAGAAGGCCCGACAGGATCGAGAAGGTGATGACCTGATCCAGCGGCGCGCCAAGGGCAAAGATCAGCGCGATCGGCACGAGGAAGATGATCGAGCGATAGGGGGTGCGATAGACCGGATGCACCGCGCCGAACCACGAGGGCAGGTAATGGTCGCGCCCCATGGCGAACCAGGCGCGCGAGGCGTCGTTGATGCAGCCATTGGCCGAGGCCAGCGTGGCAAAGAGGGTGCCGATCCCAAGAAGCACCATCAGCGCCGTCGAGCCCGACAGCCGCGCGGCGTCAAACAGCGGCACCCCGGCCTGACCGAGATATTCCCAGGGCATCAGGCCGACGCAGACATACCAGGTCAGGGTCGCCGCGATCAGCAGCGTCATGATCCCGGCCAGCGTGCCGAAGGGCAGGGCGCGGGCGGGCGAACGGACCTCTTCGGCGGCCTGTGTCGTGCCCTCGATCCCGAGGTAATACCACAGCCCGAAATGCATCGCCGCCAGCACGCCGAGCCAGCCATAGGGCAGGTCAGTCATCAGCGCCCTGTGCTGCAGCACGTCGCTGCCGAAGATCGGGGAAGTGGCGAAGAACAGGATCAGGATGGCGCTGAAGGCGATGGCAGTGATGACGAGGCTGAAGGTCAGCGTGGCCAGCACCCCGCGATAGTTCAGCCAGGCAAGGAACATGATCGCCAGCACGATGAAGGGCCGCTGGTCCAGCCCCTCATGCCCGGTCATCACCGCCACGGTATCGATCAGGAAGCCCACGGTGATCGCATTGGCGGCCTCGAGCATGGTATAGGCGAAGACGAGATAGAGGCCGACATTGAAGGCCATCAGCGGGCCGACGATATGCTTGGCCTGCGTGTATTGCCCGCCCGCCGCCGCGACGGTCGATGTGACCTCGCTGTCGATCATGGCGACGCAGGAATACAGCAGCCCGGCGAACCAGCAGGCGATCAGCGCCGCATAGGCGCCGCCCTTGCCCACGGCAAAGTTCCAGCCCATGTACTCGCCGACCAGAACGATGCCGACGCCAAGCGCCCAGACATGGGCCGGCCCAAGCACGCGCAGCAGGCCGACATTGGTACCATGCGGGCCCATGCCGTCCATCGTCTTCGAAGTGATGTCGAATTCGGCCATCCTGCCCTCTCAGCCCTTGTGTTCTTCGGTCATCGCCTCGAGCTCGCCTTCCCGCGACGAGGTCAGCACCTCTTCGGAATAGCTGCTGTCGGTCTTGATCCAGTCGCGCACGATGATGAAGCCAAGGACCGCCGAAGCCGCCCAGGCTGCCAGTTCCATGAAGTCCCACAGGTCCATGTTCCGCTCCTCAGCTCCGGCTCTCGCCGAATTTCTCGGCGATGACGTCGCGATATTCCTTTTCCGACAGTTTCAGCATGATCGCGTAATAGCCGACGATGACGACGATCATCACCACGAGGCTGGCGATCGAGAAGGAATAGTCGAAACGCGCGGTGATCAACTCGGCCGCCGAGGCCGGGTCGGCATAGCCCAGCTGGTTCCATTTCTCGACCATGACCGGGTTCTGGCCGAGCGATTCCCAGGTCGGGTTTTCCGGCACATTGGCGGTCTTGGCGCTGCCGGCCAGTCCCAGCCACAGCGGGATGTAGAGCGCGCCGACGGTCAGAAGCAGCAGCACGATCACGTCGGTGATCTGGCCGAACTTGCTTTGCACGGGTGGGGTATAGCGGGCCATGGCTTACCCCCTGGCCGCGCGGGCGGCGTCGAGGAACTTGATGTCGAGCCCGTACATGAAATCCCGGTCCTCGCGGTAATGCTTCAGCATCGCCATGATCGCGGCGGTGTTGAACACCAGCACCGTGGCGCCGCCGATCAGCAGGACTGTCCGCGCCGCCGCCGTGGGCGCGAGGCTCCAGGTCGCCAGCGCGACGAAGCCCATCGCCAGCCACAATCCCAGCACGAAGGCCCAGGCAACGGTCACGTCGCGTCGATGCATCCTTTCGATGCGTGCTTGCAGGTCAGACATGGTTCCTCCCGGTCTGTCGATCACGTTCCGGCCGCGTTCGGCGGCCAATGACTTATTCTGCAATCAACTTTTTTAACGGATAGGAAACTAGCTGTCGGGCATTTTGTCAAGTTTCAACTGAGTCCGGGCGAGTCGCTCAGGGCTAATCTGATGGGGTATCACGCGGCACAGGCCAGCATTTGCAGGGTTCTATCGGGGGGATGCCCAAACAGAAGGCAGATTTGACCGCGATCAATTCGCGGTTGGATCGCCCTGCGCGAAATCGCTGACGATTCCTCCCTTCCAGCGTGTTCCGGTACCGATGAAGGGGACAGGAATTGCATTGAAATGAATGATTGTTTCTTACTAGGCAAAATTTTTCTTTGAGAATGGACGGTCTTGCGGCAGATTGTCCGGCAGGCGGCGCACGCCGCCAGCGACAGGACATGCCCTGCGCAACGCCAATGAAGCCGCGGGATCGCCGGCGCAAGATCGGCCAATCCGTCCAGAACAGGGAAAGGAAACGAGATGTCGACGGACATTAATGCGTCCACGGAGAGCGCGGCGCCAAGCGGCAGCCTGCACCGGGCGCTGGACTGGCGCGGCGCCTTCTGGGTGGCGGCGGGCGTGCCGCCGCTGGTGCTGTTCTCGATCGGCGGGATCGCCGGGGTGGCGGGGCAGGCGGCCTATGTCGTCTGGATGCTGTCCATGTGCATGGGCTTCCTGCAATCCTTCACCTATGCCGAGATGGCCGGCATGTTCGGCAACAAGTCGGGCGGCGCCTCGATTTACGGCGCGACGGCCTGGCTGCGCTATTCCAAGATCATCGCGCCGCTGTCGGTCTGGTGCAACTGGTTCGCCTGGTCGCCGGTGCTGTCGCTCGGCTGTGCCATCGCCGCAGGCTATGTGCTGAACGCGCTGTTTGCCATTCCCGCAGCCGACAGCCAGCTGGTGCTGGACTGGATCGCGGCCAATGGCGCGCAGTTCACCGCCGAGAGCCAGCCGGTTGTCGACTACCTCGCCGCCAATGCCGGCACGAGCCCGGCGGATGCCATTTCCGCCGTCTCGACCGCCGCGGCCGTCGAGGCCCTGACCCCGGCGATCCGCCACTGGGAGGCCTTCGCCCTGACCATTCCCGGGCTTGGCACGCTGCATTTCAACTCGACCTTCGTGATCGGCGCGGTGCTGATGCTGATCATCTTCGCCATCCAGCATCGCGGCATCGCCTCGACCGCCAGCGCGCAGAAGGTGCTGGCGGTGATCGTGCTGGTGCCGCTGTTCCTCGTCGGCATCGTGCCGATCATCACCGGCTCGATCAACTACATGAACGTGACCGACATCGTGCCGCCCTCGGTCGCCTATGGCGGTGACCGGGGCAGTTGGGATGTGGGCGGCTGGACGCTGTTTCTGGGCGCCATGTATATTGCCGCCTGGTCGACCTATGGCTTCGAGACCGCCGTCTGCTACACAGCCGAGATGCGCGATCCGGCGCGGGACACGTTCAAGGCCATCTTCTTCTCGGGCCTCCTCTGCATGGTCTTCTTCTTCGTCATCCCCTTCTCGTTTCAGGGCGTCTTCGGCGCCGCCGGGATGCTGGAGCCGGGAATCGTCGATGGCACCGGCATCGCCGCCGCGCTCGGCTCGATGGTCAGCGCCTCGAACATTGTCACCCAGATCTTCGTGATCCTGATGATCATGGCGCTGTTCCTGGCAATCATGACCGCCATGGCCGGGTCGTCGCGCACCCTCTATCAGGGGTCGCGCGATGGCTGGCTGCCGCGCTACCTCGGCCATGTGAACGAACATGGCGCGCCGACCAATGCGATGTGGACCGATCTCGGCTTCAACCTGTTCCTGCTGGCGCTGGCCTCGGATGCGGGGGGGTATTTCTATGTCCTCGCCATCTCGAACGTGGGTTACCTGACCTTCAACTTCCTCAACCTGAACGCCGGCTGGATCCACCGGATCGATTCGGGCCATATCCGCCGGCCGTGGAAGGCGCCGACCTTCCTGATCGGGCTGAACACCGTGCTGGCCTTCGTGAACGCGCTGTTCCTCGGCGCCGGGGCCAAGGTCTGGGGCTATTCCGGCGCGCTGTGGTCGGGGGTGATCTTCGCCGCGCTGATCCTGCCGGTCTTCTGGTATCGCCATTACGTGCAGGATGGCGGCCACTTCCCGCCCGAGGCGCTGGAGGACCTGGGTCTCAAGGGCGGCGAGCTGGGCGAGCGCAAGGCGGGCATCCTGCCCTATCTGGCGCTGGCTCTGGGCGCGACCATCGTGATCTGGGCGAACTGGTTCTTCGTCCTGCCGGGTTGACCCATCGCGTTCCCCCCGAGGCGGGCGGTCCCTTCCGGGCCGCCCGTTTGCGTTCTGCCGCGGTTGAGCTTTGGCCCCGATCCGGCTTAGTCTTGAAGCGAGAAACGGCGGAGGCCGAAGGTGACCACGCGACGGATGCAACTCATGACCCCCGATCCCGCCGAGGCGACGATCGGCGCGACGGTGCAGGGGGTGATCGACACGCTTCTGGCGCGGATCGAGGCCGGGGAGTACCAGGTTGACGAGCGGCTGCCGGCCGAACGCACGCTGGCCGCGGAACTGGGCGTTGCCCGCAACACCGTGCGCGAGGCGCTGGACGTCTTGGAGACGCGGCGGGTGATCCGCCGCCGCGCCGGCAGCGGCAGTTTCGTCGCCCAGCAGGGCGAGGAGTTCCGCAACTCCACCGGCTCGGCGCTGGCGGCGAATACCAGCCCGCTGCACCACCTGGTCATGCGCGGCATTCTGGAGCCGGAAATGATCCGGCTTGCGGTCATCCACATGGCGCCGCGCCAGATCGAGGCGCTTGGCGAGACCCTGTCGCAGATGGAGCAGGTGCGCACCGATGCCACCGCCTTCGCCCGGCAGGAAGAAGAATTCTACCGCCAGATCGCCGAGGGCAGCGGCAACCCGCTGCTGGCAGCCTGTTACGAGCTGACAATTGACGCCTGCCGGCAGAATTTCCGCGCCGCCATGCTGCGTCGCCACCTGACCCCCAAGCGGATCGGCGATTACCAGCAGCGTTACAACACGCTGTTCAACGCCATCGCTGCCCGCGACATCGAGGCAGCGGTCGAGTTCATCAAGCTGCACCTGGTCGAGGAACAGAAGCTGTTGCTGCAGGAGTTGTAGGCGGTCAGCCCCGCCGGTCCAGCGCGATCCGGGCATTGGCGCGCACCTGCCGCTGATCCCACATCTGGCCCAGTTCCGTCATCTGCGCCTTCAGCAGCGCGCCATGCCGGGCCAGCCAGTCGGGGACCGAGCCGAACTCCACGATCCGCGCCTTGCCGCCCTGCAATTGCACCACCGGCCAGTCGCCGACCAGTGCATTGTCGATGCCAAAGATATCCGCGCCCCACCACGCGGCGCGGCCAAAGGCGTGCATGACCCGGCCCGATTGCTTCATCGCCGCCAGCACCGAGAGCGAGCTGATCGTGCCCGCCCGTTCCGCCGCCGCGCGCCAGATGTCCAGCGTCGCGGCATATTCCCACGAGACCGCGCTCCAGCTGCCGGGAAAGCGGTGTTGGTACTCGTCGAAGAAATCCTTTGGGCGGTTGAAGAAGAAAGCCTTTTCCGACAGCGCCGGATCGTCGAAATCAGGGAACTGGAAGACGAACCCCTCCATGAGGTCGGGGGAGGTGCGGTCGATCAGCCGGTCATAGGAATCGAGCGTGCAGGACAGCAACTGCCCCCGGAAACCGGCGGCATGGGCGGCCTCGGTCAGGGCGTGGACCATCGGCGTGGTGCTGGTGCAGAAGCAGAGGATATCGGGCGCGCCCTCCAGCATGGCGGCGATGATCCCCGTGGCATCGCGATCCTGCGGGTCGTAGCGTATTTCCTTGACCACAGTCAGGCCCGCCGCAGCCGAGGCGGCGCGGTAGGTGGCGAGCGAGGGCAGGCCAAGCGCATCGGTCTGGCTGCAGAGCGCGATCCGGCGTAGATCGGGGCGGTTGCGGGCCAGCCAGTCGACGCCGGTGACAGTATAGACCGGGTGGGTCTCGCTTGGCGCGATCAGGTAGGGCGTATCGGGCGAGAGGTCACTGGGAAGCAGCGTCGCGGTCAGCAGCTTGCGGTCGGTCAAATAGTCGATGATCGGCGCCAGCGTATCGCCGCCAAGCGTCAGCAGCAGCCTGACGTCATCCTCCTGCACCAGCCGGCGCACCCCGGCCTGCGCCCGTTCCGGCTCGTAGCGGCAATCGAAGGGCACCAGCCGCACCGGGTGGCGCCGCCCGCCCAGGTCCAGGCCACCCCGGCGATTGATGCTGTCGGTCCAGATCTGGCAGCCGTTCAGCCCCGGCAGGCCCCAGGATTGCACCGGCCCGGTCAGCGGCGCGAGGAAGCCGATGGCAATGGTGTCCTCGACCCCGGCCGACAGCCGGGGCAGGGCGCCCCTGATCGCCAGTCTCTGTGCAAAGCTCGCGCTGGTCATCGCCGCAGTCTGATCCGGTTTTTTCGGCAATGGCGAGCAGATTTCTGCATTCGTCCACCGAGAGGCAAAAATTTTGATTGACAGAATATAGACCAGTTGGCCAATCTGGTTCAAACCAAAAGCACCAAATCATCACAATTGGTCCATACCAATAGGAGGTTCTTCATGAACAAGCGAGTCGCGGTGATTGGCGCCGGTCCGTCCGGTCTGGCGCAGCTTCGGGCCTTCCAGTCGGCCCGCCAGAAGGGCGCCGAGATCCCCGAGATCGTCTGCTTCGAGAAGCAGTCGAACTGGGGTGGGCTGTGGAACTATACGTGGCGCACCGGGCTCGACGAGAATGGCGAGCCGGTGCATTGCTCGATGTATCGCTATCTCTGGTCGAACGGCCCCAAGGAGGGGCTGGAGTTCGCCGACTATGCCTTCGAGGAGCATTTCGGCCAGCAGATCGCCTCCTACCCGCCGCGCGCGGTGCTGTTCGACTATATCGAGGGCCGGGTGAAGAAGGCCGGGGTGCGCGACTGGATCCGCTTCTCGACCACCGTGCGCATGGTCAACTTTGACCCCGCGACCGAGAAATTCACCGTCACCGTCCATGACCTGAAGAACGACCGGATGTATGACGAAGAGTTCGACAACGTGATCGTCGCCTCGGGCCATTTCTCCGTGCCGAACGTGCCGGAATACCCGGGCTTCGACCGCTTCAATGGCCGGGTGCTGCACGCCCATGATTTCCGCGACGCGCGCGAGTTTGCCGGCAAGGACCTGCTGCTGCTGGGGTCATCCTATTCGGCCGAGGATATCGGCTCGCAATGCTGGAAATACGGCGCCAAGTCGATCACCGTCGCCTATCGCAACGCGCCGATGGGCTTCAACTGGCCAGAGAACTGGAAAGAGGTCCCGAAGCTGGAGCGGATGGACGAATCCACCGCCTATTTCGCCGATGGCAGCTCGAAAAAGGTCGATGCGGTCATCCTCTGCACCGGCTACAAGCACCATTTCCCGTTCCTGCCCGACGATCTGCGGCTGAAGACCGCGAACCGGCTGGCGGCGGCCGATCTCTACAAGGGGGTGGTCTGGGTCTATAACCCGAAGCTTTTCTATCTCGGCATGCAGGATCAGTGGTTCACCTTCAACATGTTCGACGCGCAAGCCTGGTGGGTGCGCGATGCGATCATGGGCCGGATCGCGGTGCCGAGCGATACGGCGACGATGCTGGCGGATGTCGCGGCGCGGGTGGCCGGCGAGGATGCCGGCGTCGATGCGCATGACGCGATCCATTACCAGGGCGATTACGTCAAGGAGCTGATCGCCGAGACCGATTATCCCAGCTTCGACGTGGATGGCGCCTGCGAGGCCTTCTACGAATGGAAAGAGCACAAGAAGCAGGACATCATGGGCTTCAGGAACCACCGCTATCGCTCGGTCATCACCGGGACGATGGCGCCGGTCCACCATACGCCGTGGAAGGACGCGCTGGACGATTCCATGGTCTCTTACCTGCAGAACTAGCCCGCCCCGCCCGGCTAGCCCCATCAGTCCGCAGCAGCGAGTTGCCCCCCGCCTCGCGATGCTGCGGGCTGATGCTGGTTGTTCGGCGGAAGGCGCGCGATCTGTGCCTGCAAGATCAAGCCGCGAGGGTGGAAAGCGCAGGGTCGGCCTGCAAATTCTCGGGTCAAACACGCGATCGAATATTTGACCAATGCGAATAATATTTTATCATCAGGAATGGTATGAAATCGCCTGACGCGCGGGCCGCGACCCGCCTGAGAACAGGCAAGCTGACGGAGTTGGACCGGCATGGCGTTGAAAACCGAACTTGAGATGACTCCCGTGGAAAGCGCAAGCCAGCCAATGGCCCGCGTCATCGACGGCAAGGCCTTCGCGGCACGGGTGCGGGCCGAGGTCGCGGCCCATGTGGCGCGGCTGAAGGCCGAACATGGCATCACCCCGGGTCTGGCCGTGTTGCTGGTCGGCGAGGACCCGGCCAGCGAGGTCTATGTCCGCTCGAAGGGCAAGCAGACGCTCGAGGTCGGAATGAACTCCTGGGAGCACAGGTTGCCGGTGGAAACCTCCGAGGCGGACCTGATGGCGCTGATCGACCGGCTGAACAGCGATCCGGCAGTTCACGGCATTCTGGTGCAATTGCCGCTGCCCGACCATCTGAACGCCGATCTGGTGATCAATTCCATCGACGCGGCCAAGGATGTCGACGGTTTCCACATCTCGAATGTCGGCTTGTTGGGCACCGGGCAGAAGTCTATGGTGCCCTGCACGCCGCTTGGCTGCCTGATGATGCTGCGCGACCTGCATGGCAACCTGTCGGGGATGAGCGCCGTGGTCGTCGGCCGCTCGAACATCGTCGGCAAGCCGATGGCGCAGCTGCTGCTTGGCGACAGCTGCACGGTGACCATCGCCCATTCCCGCACCAGGGATCTGGCCGAGGTCTGCCGCCGCGCCGATATCCTTGTCGCCGCCGTGGGCCGGCCCGAGATGATCCGGGGCGACTGGGTCAAGCCCGGGGCGACGGTGATCGATGTGGGCATCAACCGCATCGAGCGGAACGGCAAGCCGGTGCTTGTGGGCGACGTGGATTACGCCAGCGCCGCCGGCGTGGCCGGAGCGATCACCCCCGTCCCCGGCGGGGTCGGGCCGATGACCATCGCCTGCCTTCTGGCCAATACCCTGACCGCCGCCTGTCGCGCGAATGGGCTGGACGCGCCCGCCGGGCTGACCGCCTAGGGGCCGCGCCATGACCGGGGAAGGAGGGCCAGCATGACCGGACAGATGATTGACCGCATCGGCGGCGAGCCGGCCCTGCGCCATCTGGTCGAGGATTTCTATGACCTGATCGAGACCCTGCCCGAGGGCGAGGCCCTGCGCCGGCTGCACCTGCGCGGTCACGGCCTTGCCCATGCGCGGCAGGAGCAGTTCAACTTCCTCAGCGGGTTCCTCGGCGGGCGTCGATACTACCTCGAAAAGCACGGCCACATGGACCTGCGCCGGATGCACGGCCATATCCCGATCCGGGCGCAGGATGCCGAGGACTGGCTCGCCTGCATGGACAAGGCGCTGGCCCGGAACGGGTTGAGCGGCCCCGAGATCGACCTGCTGAGAGACAGGTTCCGCAAGATCTGCCTGATGCTGGTCAACGACCTTCACGACTGGGGGATGCTCCCCGACGCAATCCTCTCCACCCCCTCCACAACCGGGACCGTCAGAGAATGAACATCATCGCGAACCCTCCGAAATCGACCCGACAGGCTGCCCGGGACCCGCATCCGGCGCCGTCCAGCAAGGACCAATCCATGACCAAGTTCTGCCTGACTGTGACCTGCCCCTCGACCCGCGGCATCGTGGCCGCGATCTCGACCTATCTGGCGGCAGAGGGCTGCAACATCACCGACTCGACCCAGTATGACGACCCCGAGACCGGCAATTTCTTCATGCGGATCAGCTTCACCCCGGAAACCGGCGCGGCCCTGACGGCGCTGGACGAGGGCTTTGCCGGGATCGCCGAACCTTTCGGCATGACCTATGCCTTCCATGACGAGGCCGAGAAGATGAAGGTCATCATCATGGTCTCGCGCTTTGGCCATTGCCTGAACGACCTCTTGTACCGCGCGCGGATCGGTGCCCTGCCGATCGAAATCGTGGCGGTGATCTCGAACCACATGGATTACCAGAAGGTGGTGGTGAACCACGACATCCCCTTCTACCGCATCAAGGTCACCAAGGAGAACAAGCCCGAGGCCGAGGCGGCGATCACCCGCGTGGTCGAGGAGACCGGGGCGGAACTGGTGGTGCTGGCGCGCTACATGCAGGTGCTGTCGGACGATCTCTGCCGCAAGATGTCGGGGCGGATCATCAATATCCACCACAGCTTCCTGCCGAGCTTCAAGGGCGCCAATCCCTACAAGCAGGCCTATGAGCGCGGGGTGAAGCTGATCGGCGCGACCAGCCATTACGTCACCGCCGATCTGGACGAAGGCCCGATCATCGAGCAGGACACGATCCGCGTCACCCACGCCCAAAGCGCCGAGGATTACGTTTCGCTTGGCCGCGATGTCGAGGCGCAGGTGTTGGCCCGCGCCATCCATGCCCATATCCGCCGCCGGGTCTTCCTGAACGGCGACAAGACTGTGGTCTTCCCAGCCTCGCCCGGCAGCTATGCCTCGGAACTGATGGGCTGAGAGGGCGGGGCGGGTTGCTCCGCCCCCTCCAGTTCAGGCCGCCGTTTCGCGCAGGGGCCGGGTTTCGCGGGTCAGCCAGTCGCGGGCCGCGCCCTCGACCAGCGGGGCGATCTCGTCCCGGACCCGCGCGTGATAGGCATCCAGCCAGTCGATTTCCTCGGGTGACAGGACCGCCAGATCGATCAGCCGCCGGTCGATCGGGCAGAGGGTCAGCGTCTCGAAGCCCAGCATCTCGCGCCCCGGCTCGGCCTCGACCTTGCGGATCGCCACCAGGTTCTCGATGCGGATGCCAAAGGCGCCCTCGCGGTAATAGCCCGGCTCGTTCGACAGGATCATGCCCGCCTCCAGCGCGATCTCGCTGACCCGGCTGATCCGCGCCGGCCCTTCGTGGACACAGAGCGCCGCGCCGACGCCGTGCCCGGTGCCGTGGTCGAAATCCAGACCCTCGGCCCAGAGGAACTGCCGCGCCAGCGCATCGAGATGCGCCCCCGCGACGCCCTTCGGAAAACGCGCGCGGCTGAGCGCGATCATGCCGCGCAGCACCGCCGTATTCGGCCCGATGGCATCCGCGCGCGCCGGGCCGATGGCCAGCGTGCGGGTAATGTCGGTGGTGCCATCCGCGTATTGCCCGCCGGAATCGATCAGCAGGATATCCCCGGCCACCAGCGGCCGGTTGCTGTCGCGGTTGACCCGGTAATGCGGCAGGGCGGCATTCGGCCCGACCCCGCAGATGGTGTCAAAGCTGATATCCAGAATGCCCTGATCGCGGCGCAGGCTCTCCAGCTTTTCCACCACGTCGATCTCGGTCAGCCCCTCGGGGCTGCGCCCGTCGAGCCAGGCCAGCAGGTTGACCATGGCGGCGGCATCGCGGCGATGGGCGGCGCGCATCCCCTCGAGTTCAGCGGCATTCTTCAGCGCCTTCGGCAAGATCACCGGATCGGTGCCGGCTGCGATGGTCGTGCCGCAAAGCTCCAGTTGCAGGAAGGCCGCCTCCGGCGCGCTGCCGGGATCGAGCCGCACCGGCCCCTCGGCGGCATCCAGCGCGGCGCCCAGTTGATCGGGCGCGGCGATGGTGACGGTATTGCCCAGATGGCTGCGCAGCGCCTCGTCGAATTTCTCGGGCGCGGCGAAGAGGGCCACATGCCCGTCATCGCCCAGCAGCGCGAAGCTTTGCACCACCGGGTTGCGGGGAATGTCGCTGCCCCGGATGTTCAGGAGCCACGAGATGGAATCGGGCAGGGTCAGCAGCGCCGTCTTCTGCCCGGCCTTGCGCAGTTCCGCGGCAATGCGGTCGCGCTTGGCCGCTGCCGCCTCACCCGCCACGCCATCCGCATGGATCCGCGCGCGACCCACAGGTGGGGCGGGGCGGTCGGTCCAGACGGCATCCAGCGGGTTCGCTTGGGCGGCCAGCAGGGCAATGCCGCTGCCCTCCAGCCCCTTGCGGATCGCCTCGATCTCGCGGCGGGTATGCAGCCAGGGATCGAAGCCGACCGTGCCGCCCTCGGGCAGCGCCTCGCGCAGCCAGTCGGCGGGTTTCGTCGCCGGCCAATCGATCACGCTGTAGATCGTGGTATCGACCTGCGCCCGCGCCTGCACCTTGTAGCGGCCATCGACGAAGAGGCCCGCACGATCCGCCGTGGCAATGGCAAAGCCGGCGCTGCCGGTGAAGCCGGTCAGCCAACGCAGCCTTGCATCGGCATCGGCCACATATTCGCCCTGGTGGGCATCGGCGCGCGGCACGATGAACGCGTCCAGCCCGGCCTTGGCCAGTTGCCCGCGCAAACCCGCCAGCCGCGCGGCGTGATCGCCTGCCGAACCTTCATCCTCGAATTGCTGGAAGGCGCTCACAGCGTCACCGTTTCCATGACTTCGGGGGTCAGCACG
Source organism: Paracoccus zhejiangensis (assembly GCF_002847445.1). NCBI lineage: Bacteria > Pseudomonadati > Pseudomonadota > Alphaproteobacteria > Rhodobacterales > Paracoccaceae > Paracoccus > Paracoccus zhejiangensis. The sequence goes on from NZ_CP025430.1 coordinate 362,381, forward strand.
GTCACACCGGGCAGGGCGTCGATTAGCGGCTCTGCCGATTGCGCCAGCAGCGGGAAGGTCTTGTAATGGCAGGGAATGACGGTCTTGAAGTCGAAATATTTCTTCGCCGCCCAGGCCGCGCGGTCCATGTCCATGGTGAAATGCCCGCCGGCGCAGAGGATGCCGATATCGGGCCGGTGATATTCGCCCATCCAGCCCATGTCGGCCATGATGTCGGTATCGCCGCTGACATAGATGGTGTGCCCCTCGCCCGCGATCATGAAACCCGCCTCGCTGCCGGCATAGATCGGGCCGTCGCTGCCTTCGGTCGAGGAGGAATGGCAGGCATTGACCATCGTCACCTTGGCCCCGCCCAGATCGACGGTGCCGCCCTTGTTGAAGCCGATGCCCTCGATGCCCTGATGCGTGGTCCAGCTGCTGATGAGATCATAGATGCCGACGACCGGAATGCCCTCGGCCTTGGCAATGGCCAGCGTGTCGCCGCTATGATCGCCATGGCCATGGGTCAGAAGGATATGGGTCGCACCCTTGATGGCCTCGTCGCGCCGACCCGCGGGAAAGACCGGGTTGCCGCTCATCCACGGATCGATCAGGATCACTGCCTTCTCGATCTCGAGACGAAAGCCGGAATGGCCAAGCCAGGTCAGTTTCATGGGAATCTCCTTCGCGGGTCAGGCGGCAGGTTAGCGAGGGGGAGGGGGAAGGGCCAGCCGCCTCAGACCGGCGCCGCGTCGTCCAGCCTGAGCCGCAGCCGTTCGCGCCCGCCCCAGGTGCTGATCTCGAGCTTGCCGGCCAGATGAAAGCGCCGCCCGCGCGCGCCGAGCAGCGCCGGCCCAAGCGGCCCATTCATCGCCCCCCAGGCCACGGCCTGCATCGGCGGGCTGCCGGGGCTGCGGAAATCCAGCCGCAGATGGCTGTCGCCCATGGTCGCGGCGCTGTCGATCAGCATGTCGGCAAAGGCAAAGCGCGGGGCCGGGGCGGCCTGTCCGAAGGGGCCGGCATCTTCGATCTGGCGGAACATCTCGATAGTGGCGCCGGCGGGTTCGATCAGGCCCGAGATGCGCAGGTCATGAATGCCGGTGCGGGCGTCAAGATCGGGGGCAAGCAACTCGGCCAGCCGCGCCATGGCCGGGGCAATCGCCGCCTCGGCCACGGTCAGCCCCGCCGCCATGGCATGCCCGCCGCCTTTCATCAGCAACCCCTCGCGCGCCAGCCGCTGGATCGCCCGGCCCAGATCGACGCCGGGAACGGAACGTGCGCTGCCCTTGCCGATGCCGTGCTCGACCCCGATCACCACCGAAGGCAGGCCGGTCGCCTCTTTCACCCGCGCGGCGACGATGCCGACCACGCCGGGATGCCAGCCTTCGCCCGCCGCCCAGCTCAGGCCCGCATCACCCCGCGCCTCGACCTGCGCCAAGGCCTCCTCGCGCACGGCGGCCTCGATGGCGCGGCGGTCGCGGTTCAACTCGTCCAGTTCAGCGGCCAGTTTCGCCGCCTCGCTGGCGTCACGCGCGATCAGGCAGCGCAGCCCCAGATCGGCACGCCCGACCCGGCCCCCGGCATTGATGCGCGGCCCGAGGAGGAAGCCCAGATGGAAGGCATTCGGCGGGCCGTCGAGCCGCGCCACATCCGACAGCGCCACCAGTCCCGGCCGCTCGCGCCGCGCCATGACCGCCAGACCGGCGCGGACAAAGGCCCGGTTCACGCCAACCAGCGGCGCCACATCGGCCACCGTCGCCAACCCCACCAGATCGGTCAGCGCCATCAGCGCCGGTTCTGTCTGCCCCGCCTCGCGCAACAGCCGCCCGGCCTGCACCAGCACCAGGAGCACCACCCCGGCAGCGCAGAGATGGCCTAGAACCCCATCCTCGTCCGCCCGGTTCGGGTTCACCACAGCCAGCGCCGGGGGCAGCGTCTCGCCACCCTGGTGGTGATCGAGCACCAGCACATCGGCGCGCCCCTTTGCCGCCGCCAGCGCCTCATGGGACAGCGTGCCGCAATCGACGCAGATGATCAGGTCATGCCCGCCCGCCAGCATCCCGATGGCCTCGGGATTGGGGCCATAGCCCTCGTCGATGCGGTCGGGGACATAGATTGTCGGATCGGGCCGGCCAAGCGCGCGCAGCCACCAGACCAGCAGCGCGGCGGAGGTGCCGCCATCGACATCGTAATCGGCAAAGACGGCGATGCGCTCGGCGTTCAGCGCCGCCGCAACCAGCCGCGCCGCCGCCGGTCCCATGTCGCGCAGGGCCATGGGATCGGGCAAGAGGTCGCGCAGCTTGGGTGTCAGGAAGCCCTCGACCTCCTCCGCCGGCACGCCGCGCTCGGCCAGCACCCGCGCCACCGGCAAAGGCAGGTTCGCGGTTTGCGCCAGACCCTCGGCCAGCCGTTCGCGCGCCGGATCGGGACCGATCCAGCGCCGTCCGGTCAGCGACTGCTCAACGCCGAGATATGCCGCCATGCCGTTTCTCTTTCGCAGAAATATCCCGGGGTGCGGGGCAGCGCCCCGCAGCTTCAGCCCCGCAGCGGATCAGCGGATCGGGTTGCGATAGATCATCCGCCGGACCGAACCGGTTTTCGAGCGCATCAGGATGGTCTCGGTCTGCAGGTAATGCGGCTCGCGCTTGACCCCGGCCACGATCGAGCCATTGGTGACGCCGGTGGCGGCGAAGATCACGTCGGCCGTCACCATCTCGTCGCGGGTATAGATGCGGTTGAAATCGGTGATGCCGGCCTTGCGGGCGCGGGATTTCTCGTCCTCGTTGCGAAACAGCAGCCGGCCCCACATCTGGCCGCCCATGCATTTCAGCGCCGAGGCTGCCAGGACGCCTTCGGGGGCGCCGCCCGAACCCATATACATGTCGATGCCGGTCAGTTCGGCCTCGGCGGTGTGGATGACGCCCGCCACGTCGCCATCGGTGATCAGCCGGATCGCCGCGCCGGTTTCGCGCACCTCGGCGATCATGTCCTCGTGGCGCGGACGCTCGAGGATGCAGACGGTGATGTTGTCGGCGTTCACACCGCGCGCCGCAGCGAGCGCGCGCACGCGTTCCGCCGGCGACATGTCGAGGCTGACCACGTCCTTGTCATAGCCCGGACCGATGGCCAGCTTGTCCATGTAGACATCGGGCGCGTGCAGCAGCGTGCCGCGCGGGGCCATGGCGATGACGGTCAGCGCGTTCGGCATGTCCTTGGCGGTCAGCGTGGTGCCTTCCAGCGGGTCCAGCGCAATATCCACGGCCGGGCCATTGCCGGTGCCGACCTCTTCGCCGATGAACAGCATCGGCGCCTCGTCACGCTCGCCCTCGCCGATGACCACGACGCCCTTGATGTCCAGCATGTTCAGCTGGTCGCGCATGGCGTTGACCGCGGCCTGGTCGGCGGCCTTCTCGTCACCGCGGCCGATCATCAGGGCCGAGGCATGGGCCGCCGCCTCGCTGACGCGGGCAAGGCCCAGGGACAGCATGCGGTCGTTGAAATCCTTCTGGGCGGTCATTACCTGATCCTCGTGGCTCTCGATTGGGTTGCCAGCCTTCTAGGCACAGCGTCACGCGGCTTCAAGCTCTAGCGCCAAGGCATGGATGCGCGGCACGATGTCGCCGAGGGTGGTGTGGATCAGCCGGTGCTGCTGCAAGCGGCTGAGGCCGGCAAGCGCCGGGCTGGCCATGCGGATGCGGAAATGGCTCTGCCCGCCCTCCTGGTAGCCGGCATGGCCGCGATGGCCCTCGCTTTCGTCGATCACTTCCAGCCGGGTGGGCTGCAGCACCGCCAGCCGTTCCGCCATCTCATCCGCGATCAATTGCGGTTTCGTCATTCTCGACCCCTTTCATGTCCCGTGAAAAACCCTAAACTCTCGTTCCCGAGTCGCAAAGGTGCAGAAACATGACCAATAACGACCCGTTCGGATTCGATATCTCGGCGGCCAAGGACAAGAAGCGCAGGTCAAAGGGCCGGCGCGGCATGTCTGGCGCCTTCGAGACCTCGACGCGCAGCTGCGACAAGGAGGGCTGCGAGGAGCCGGGCAAGTACCGCGCGCCGAAAAGCCCGCGCAACCTCGATGACTATTTCTGGTTCTGCAAGGATCACGTCCGCGAGTACAACCTGAACTGGAACTATTTCCAGGGCCAGTCCGAGGCCGAGTTCCAGGAGTTCCTGGACAATGCGACGGTCTGGGAACGCCCGACCAAGCCCTTTGGCCGCGCCGCAGAGGAACAGAAATGGGCGCGGCACGGCGTCAGCGACCCGATGGAGATTCTGGGCGCCAACGGCACCAGCGCCGAAGCGCGCGCCAAGATCAGCCGCAAGCTGCCCCCGACCGAGCGCAAGGCGCTGGAGATCCTCGAGGCCAAGGACAGCTGGTCCCGGCCCGAAATCCGCAAGCAATACAAGTCGCTGGTCAAGGATCTTCACCCTGACATGAACGGCGGCGACCGATCCGACGAGGACCGTCTGGCCGAGGTGGTCTGGGCCTGGGACCAGATCAAGGACAGCCGGCATTTCCGCGACGAATAGGGGTTTTTCGTCGCCCCGGAATGACAACAGCCGCCGGAGGCCCGGCGGCTGTTTGCATTTCCTGCCGGTGGTCCCGGTCTACTTCTCCGGCACCAGTCCGCGCGGGGCGAAGCGCAGCACCAAGAGCAGCACCAGGCCCATGGCGATGAAGCGCATATGCGCGGCGCTGTCCAGAAGATGCTCTTTCACCGCGCCGGCGGGCAGGGGGGCAGTCAACAGGCCGATCAACTGCGGGCCCCAGACCTCGACCTTGATCCAGAGGAACCAGATCAGCACCGCGCCCAGCACCGCGCCCCAGTTATTGCCCGAGCCGCCGACGATCACCATCACCCAGATCAGGAAGGTATAGCGCAGCGGGTTGTAGCCGCCGGGTGCCATCAGACCGTCCAGCGTGATCATCATCGCGCCGGCAATGCCGATCACCGCCGAGCCGATCACGAAGACCTGCAGATGACGGCCGGTGACGTTCTTGCCCATGGCCTCGGCGGCGGTCTCGTTGTCGCGGATGGCGCGCATCATCCGGCCCCAGGGCGATTTCAGCGCCAGTTCGGCCAGGAGGATCAGGGTCAGCAGTACTACGAGGAACAGCGACATGTAGCAGAGCTTGACCCAGATGCCCGAGGCTTCGGCCACCGGGAAACCCCAGTTCGCCGCAGCCTGCTGGAATTCGGGGTTCTGCTGCAGCGCGATCTCGTAGGGGACCGGGCGCGGGATCGAGGTGATGTTCTTCACACCGCGCGCCAGCCATTCCTCGTTCTTCATCACAGCGACGATGATCTCGCCGATGCCAAGCGTGGCGATGGCAAGGTAATCCGAGCGCAGGCCAAGCGCGACCTTGCCCACCGCCCAGGCCGCGGCGGCGGCGAAAAGGCCGCCCACGGGCCAGGACAGCAGAACCGGCAGGCCGAGGCCGCCGATATTGCCGAACTGCGCCGAGCGGTTGGCCTCGATCGCCATCACCGCCGGGTCGAAAAGCTCGCGGTAAAGGACGAAGCCCACGATCAGCACGGCGGTCACGGCAAGGCCACGGGTCATGCCCCGCGCCATGCGCCGCCAGACCACCGTGGCCAGCGCCAGTGTGCCAAGGCCCGCGGCCAGCGCCGCCAGCACCCGAAGTCCGCCGGCATTCCACGCGCCCTCCACCGGCGGCAGCGAGACCAGCACCGGGGCGAGGCCGCCGAGGGCCAGGAAGCCCACGACACCGACGTTGAAAAGCCCGGCATAGCCCCATTGCATGTTCACCCCAAGCGCGACGACCGCCGAGATGAGGCCCATGTTCAGGATGGCCAGCGAGGTGTTCCAGCTGCCCGAGAACATGGCGTTGCGGGTGGTGCCCTCGAGGATGAACAGTACCGCGAGGATGGCGAAGAGGATCGGCGCGCGCCAGGGGCTGGAGGCAGCGGCTTGACGATTGGATGACATGGCTCGGGCCCCCTTACACGGATTTGCCGCGGAACAGCCCGGTGGGCTTGAACAGCAGGACGACGATCAGGATGACGAAGCTGACGGCGAACTTGTACTCGGTCGACAGCAGTTGCAGCAGGCTTCCGGGCTCCCATCCGGGGAACAGGTAGCCCGCGACCTTGACCCAAGGATAGGTCACGGCGACCTCGGAAAAGGCCACCACGAAGCCGCCGGCGATGGCGCCAAGCGGGTTGCCGAGGCCACCGACGATGGCGGCGGCGAAGATCGGCAGCAGGATCTGGAAGTAGTTGAAGGCCTTGAAAGACTTGTCGAGACCGTAAAGCGTGCCGGCTATGGTCATCAGCCCGGCGGCGATGATCCAGGTCAGGCGGACGACCTTTTCCGGGTCGATGCCCGAAAGCAGCGCCAGGTCCTCGTTGTCGGAATAGGCGCGCATGGCCTTGCCCGACTTGGTCTTGTTGAGGAAGCGGAACAGCGCCCAGCAGACCAGCAGCGCGACCACCACGGTCAGCACCTGCGTGGTCTTCAGCGCAAGACCCTCCTGCAGTCCCGACCATTCGCGGAAGCTGCGCACGTCGATGACGAAGCGCGCTCCATCGTCAAAGCGGTATTCATCGACGCCGATCAACAGGCGGGTCAGTCCGTTCATCACGAACATCACGCCCACCGAGGCCATGACCAGGATGATCGGCGCGGCGCGTTTCACCCGGTAGAAGCGATAGACCACGCGGTCGGTCGCCAGCACCAGCAGCGCGGTGGCGGCGATGCCGACGGGCAGGGCCAGCAGCGCCGTGGGCAGCGGCCCCAGCGAGATGCCCATGGCCTGCAACCCCCAGGTGGCGATGACCACGACGGCGGTGCCGAAGGCCATGGTATCGCCATGGGCGAAGTTCGAGAAGCGCAGGATGCCGTAGATCAGCGTGACCCCCAGCGCGCCAAGCGCCAGCTGCGCGCCATAGGCGGCGGCGGGGATGAAGACGAAGTTCAGAAAGGCCACGAGGGCGTTCAGGATATCCATTACCGGGGTTCCTCGCAGCGGCCGACATAGGTGATGCTTGATGCCGGATCGGCGATATGGGTGGTATAGCGCGCGACGCCGTCGGGCCAGACGGTCAGCAGCCGCGCGCCCGCCGCGCTGTCCAGATTGTAGAGGCGCTGCAATCCGTTCTGGTCCATGCCGGCCAGCTTGATGGTTTCCGAGTCATCCTCGAAGGTGGCGACCAGCTTGGCCACCCCGGCATCGATGGCCATGGGCGTCAGCTCCAGATCGGCCTCGTAGCGGGTGGGGGCGCAATCGTCGTCGAGGCATTCCATGCTGAAGCGGCAGGTGATGCCCGAGGCGGCAGCCGAAGCGGCGGCGGGTGCAAGAACGGTGAGAAGGGTGAGGGCGGTGAGGGCGGTGAGGGAGGGCTTCATCTCAGCCTCCCAGGAAGGTGCGGCGCACCTCGTCATTGGCCATCAGCTCCTTGCCGGTGCCGGTATGGGCATTGGCGCCCTGCACCAGCACATAGGCCTTGTCGGCGATCATCATCGCCTGCTGGGCGTTCTGTTCCACCATCAGCACCGGCAACCCGCCACGGGCGATGGCGATGATGCGGTCGAACAGCTCGTCCATGACGATGGGCGAGACGCCTGCGGTCGGTTCGTCCAGCATCAAGACGCTGGGGCGGGTCATCAGCGCGCGGCTGACCGCGACCTGCTGGCGCTGGCCGCCCGACAATTCGCCCGCCGCCTGCTTGCGCTTGGCGGCGACGGCGGGGAACAGTTCATAGACCTGTTCCATCGTCTCGCGGATGTCGTCATTGCGGATGAAGGCGCCCATTTCCAGGTTCTCCTCGACGGTCATCGAGGGGAAGATGTTGTTCACCTGCGGCACGAAGCCCATGCCGGCCTTGACCCGGTCCTGCGGGTTCAGCGCGGTGATGTCCTGCCCGTTGAGGCAGACCCGGCCCTGGCGCAGGTCCAGCATCCCGAAGATCGCCTTCATCGCGGTCGACTTGCCTGCGCCGTTCGGGCCGACGATCACCGCGATCTGGCCCTGGTCGACGGCAATGGTGCAGTCGTGCAGGATATCGGGACCACGGCCATAGCCGCCGGTCATGTTCTCGCCGATGAGGAAGGGCAGGCTCTCGCCCGCCGGGCTGGTGGCTCCGGACTTGCGGGTGCCGTCAACGGTGCCCCGGCCCTTGGGGTTGACGATCGAGGCATCGCGGTTGCCGCGCGTGCCGAAGGCCTGATCTGCGTCATTGCCACTCATGCGCCGATCATCTCCTTGTTCTTCAGGCCGCGGCCCAGATAGGCCTCGATGACGGCCTCGTTCTGCATGATATCCGCCGCCGAGCCCTGGGCCAGGACCTTGCCCTCGGCCATGACGATGACCGGGTTGCAGATCTTGCCGATGAAATCCATGTCATGCTCGATGACGCAGAAGGTATAGCCGCGTTCCTTGTTCAGCCGCAGGATGGCGTCGGCAATGGTGCCCAGCAGCGTGCGGTTCACCCCGGCGCCGACCTCGTCCAGGAAGACGATATTGGCATCGACCATCATGGTCCGGCCCAGTTCCAGAAGCTTCTTCTGCCCGCCCGACAGGTTGCCGGCTTTTTCATGGGTCAGGTGGCGGATGGTCAGGAAGTCCAGCACCTCGTCGGCCTTCTTGCGCAAGGCGGCCTCTTCCTGCTCGATCTTGCCCCGGCGGAACCAGGTGTTGACGATGGTCTCGCCGGTCTGGCCGCCGGGCACCATCATCAGGTTCTCGCGCACGGTCATCGACGAAAACTCATGCGCCAGCTGGAAGGTCCTCAGCAGGCCCTTGTGGAACAGCTCGTGCGGGGGCAGGCCGGAAATATCCTCCTTGCCCATGAACACGCGCCCGGAGGTCGGTTTAAGAACCCCGGCGATCACGTTGAACAAGGTTGATTTTCCGGCCCCGTTCGGGCCGATCAAGCCGGTGATCGAGCCTTCCTCGATCACCAGGCTGGCGCCGTCCACGGCGCGGAAACCACCGAAATGCTTGTGCAGATCCTCGACCCGGATCATCTCGTCTTCCCCCCTGGTCGCCCGCATCCATTGGCGGGCATGGCCGGTTTCGGCCCCGTTCTTTTGGCAGTCCCTAGGTGCGATCAGGCCCGGCGCATCCGCACCGGGCCCTTCGATCAGTTCGCCTGTCGGTCAGTGATAGCCGACAACGTCCAGCTTGCCGTCCTTCATGACGGTTTCGCGGAAGCTGCCGCCGCTTTCGCCGTTGCCGATCAGCTCGACCGAGCTGGCCCCATCATAGTCGATGTCGGTGCCTGCGGCGAGCAGTTCCAGACCCTTGGCCAGTTCACCCGGCAGGATCTTCTCGCCCGGCGCGTTGGCGATCTCGGTGATCTTGTCCTTGTAGACGGACGGATCGGTCGATTTCGCCGCTTCCATCGCCAGCAGCATCAGTGCCGCCGCGTCATAGGCCTCGCCGGCATAGGGCGAGGTCGGGTCGAAGCCGGCTGCGGTGGCCATCTCGTTGAACTTGGTGCGGCCATCGCCTTCGGAGGCCGGGTTGATGCCGATCGAACCCTCGGTTTCGCCGCCGAAATTGGTCTCCAGCGCGGTGCCGACCATGCCGTCGGGGAAGACGAAGGTCGAGAAGGCGCCGGTGTCCAGCGCCGCGCGGGTCACGCCCGAGCCGCCCTGGTCGACATAGCCGGCCACGACCAGCGCATCGCCACCGGCAGCGGCCAGCGCCGCCACTTCGGCGGTATAGTCGGCCTTGCCGTCGTCATGCGGGGCATTGATGGTGACCTTGCCGCCCTTGGCTTCGTAGGCTGCGGCAAAGCTGTCGGCCAGGCCCTTGCCATAGTCGTTGTTGGTATAGGTCACCGCGACCGTCTTGATGTCCTTGGCGATCAGCAGGTCGGCCATGACTTCGCCCTGACGCGCATCCGAGGGCGCGGTGCGGAAGAACAGCCCGCCATCCTCCATCGAGGTCAGTGCCGGCGAGGTGGCCGAGGGCGAGATCATCACGATGCCGTTGGGCATCCCGACCTTCTCCAGCGTGGCGATGGTTTCGCCCGAGCACATGCCGCCCATGATGCCCTTCACACCTTCGGCGGTCACCAGACGCTCGGCCGCGGCGGTGGCAGCGGCAGCGTCGATGCAGGTGGTGTCGGCGGTGACGGCGGTCACGGTCGAGCCACCCAGCAGCTTGCCCGAGTCGCTGACCTCTTTCATGGCGAGTTGCGCGCCGGCATCCATCGGGCCGGCGAGCGATTCCAGCGGGCCGGTATAGCCCAGCAGAATGCCCATCTTGACATCTTCAGCGCCTGCGGCACCGGCCATCAATGCGCCGGTGGCGGCGGCAAGAAGTAGTTTTTTCATATGCTTGTCTCCCAGTTGGAACAATGTCCTGCGCGGCAGGTTAAAAGGCGCATTCCCAAAAGAAAAGCATCATATCTCAGTGTCGGACCTGCCTATTCGGGCAGTTCGACATGATTCCGGGCGGAATGCCTGTTGCCGGTTGGCTGACACCCGTGCCGGGTCAGCGCCAACCCAACCGCTCGCGCCGGCGGAAGGGGCTGGCGAGGAGGGTGAAGACGATCCAGCCGAGGAGGAAGCCGATGCCCGCCGCGGCCAGCCCGGCGAAGGTCACCGGTACGGCGGGGCTGAAATCGCCCCAGGTCGCGGCGAGGGTTTCGCGGTCGCGCAGCCGGTGGGGCAAGGCCATCCGCTCCAGCGGGCCGGCGAGGCGCAGCATGGCGAGGTCCGCCGCCGCGTGCTCGAGCCTGTCGAAGGTCCGGCGCATATCGCCCTGATGCAGATCGCGAAATTCGCTGCCGCCGAGATCGGCCAGCGCCGCCTCGCGGGTCAGGCCGGCGCGGGACGCGCTTGCGTCGAATTCGGCGGCGACGCGAGTCAGGGCATCGACCTGTCCGCCAAGCCGCTGGACGTACTGGTCGGAAAAGGCCGGGAACTGCGACAGGCCGGCGGCGCAGAGCAGCGCCACCAGCAGCCGCAGGAACCCGGTCACAGCTTCGCGGCCGCCAGCACCGGCCGGTAGATCTCGTCCAGACGGGCGACGGCATCCTGCGCCGCGATCTCTTCGCTTTCGCCGCTGCGCCGGTTGGTCAGCTCGACCTTGTTATTGGCCAGCCCGCGCGGGCCGACGGTGATGCGCCAGGGCAGGCCGATCAGGTCCATGGTGGCAAACTTCGCCCCCGCCCGCTCGTCCCGGTCGTCGTAAAGCGGATCGAGCCCCTTGGCCTTCAGCTCGCGATACAGCGCCTCGCAGGCACTGTCGGTCGAGGGATCGCCCTGCTTCAGGTTCACGATGCCGACATGGAAGGGGGTCACGCCCTCGGGCCAGATGATGCCCTTCTCGTCATGATTGGCCTCGATGATCGCCCCTAGCAGGCGGCTGACGCCGATGCCGTGGCTGCCCATATGCACCGGCACCCGCGCGCCATCGGGGCCGACGACCGTGGCGCCCATCGGCTCGGAATACTTGGTGCCGAAATAGAAGATCTGCCCGACCTCGATGCCGCGCGCGGTGCGGCGGCGTTCCTCGGGCACCTTGTCGAAGATCGCCTGGTCATGGGTCTCGTCGGTGCGGGCATAGCGGCTGGTGAATTCCTCCAGCACGGCCTGGCACTGCTCGACGCTGTCGTAATCGATCTCGCGGTCGCCGAAGGTCAGGTCGGTGATCTCGCTGTCATAGAAAACTTCCGACTCGCCGGTCTCGGCCAGCACGAGGAACTCATGGGTATAGTCGCCGCCGATCGGCCCGCCATCGGCGCGCATCGGGATGGCCTGCAGGCCCATGCGCTCATAGCTGCGCAGGTAGCTGACCAGGTGCCGGTTATAGGCGTGCAGCGCGTCCTCCTTGGTCAGGTCGAAATTGTAGCCGTCCTTCATCAGGAACTCGCGCCCGCGCATCACGCCGAAGCGCGGCCGGATCTCGTCGCGGAACTTCCACTGGATGTGATAAAGCGTCAGCGGCAGGTCCTTGTAGCTGCTGACATGGCTGCGGAAGATGTCGGTGATCATCTCCTCGTTCGTCGGACCGTAAAGCAGGTCGCGCTTGTGGCGATCCTTGATCCGCAGCATCTCCTCGCCATAATCGTCATAGCGCCCGCTTTCGCGCCAGAGATCGGCCGGCTGAAGGGTCGGCATCAACAGCGGGATATGGCCCGCGCGCTGCTGTTCCTCGTGGACGATGGTCTGGATGCGGTCCAGCACCTTGTAGCCCAGGGGCAGCCAGGAGTAGATCCCCGCCGTCTGCTGCTTGATCATCCCCGCGCGCAGCATCAGCCGATGGCTGACGATCTGGGCTTCTTTGGGATCCTCTTTCAGGACCGGCAGGAAATAGCGCGACAGACGCATGGGTGGCCTCATAGCTAGGGTTGGACACCGTGTAGGGCACGGGCGGGGATGGGGCAAGATGGGTGGATTACAGGGCGGCGTTTCGGTGGCATGATGGGGTCATGTCACGAGGTCCCGCCCTCAACATGCGCCTGTCGAAACGCCGCCGGTCGCGCGCGGGCGGTGATGGCGAAGGGCGGTCTGATCCCGCCGAGATTGCCCGGATCGATGCGCTGATCCGTACCTGCCGGACAAATTGGTTCCTGCTGATGTCCTATCTGGCCTTTGTCGGCGTGACGCTGATCGGCGTGGTCGATCTGGATTTCTTCATTCCTGAACGGCGAACAGAGCTACCGTTGATCGGCGTGACGATCCCCACGTCGTTGTTTTTCTACATCGCGCCGGTTCTGGGGGTGATGCTCTATGCACACCTGCATTTCTACCTGTTCCGGTTGTGGCGCGCGCTGTCGAGTGAGGGGGCGCCATCCGCCGAGATGCTGAGTCCGTGGGTGGTGGTGGATTTCGCGCTGTATGTGCGGGGGCGGCGAGGATATCGCTATCCGCTTCAGTGGCTGGTGAATCTTGTCGTTTTGGTCCTCATCTTCCTTGCGACGCCGATTGTTCTGACCGCCTTCTGGTGGTGGTCGATGCCAAAGCACGATGGTCTGCTGACAATCATCTTCTGCGGAGTGCCGCTGTTCTTGTCGATTCTCGTTTGCGTGGAAAGCTGGTGGGTGCTGCGGCGTGGCGTAGGTCAGGTCAAAGTCCAACGCCGGAGATCGTTGGCGACGGATTTTTTGCTGGGCCTCGGTCTGGTCTCGATTCCAATCCTAGGATTCGCGCGCTCGGTGAACATGTGGCCTTGGCCAAATGGTGAAACGCTCTGGCCAACACTACTGGCAAGAGCGGAATTGAATGGTGCGGTCCTCGTCGAAACGCCGGAGGATTGGCTGCCGCGTGACAGGGCAGAGCTAGGTTTTCGCACCAAATGGTGCGCAGGGCAGGGTTTCTCCACATCGGAATGTGGCCCCGGACCGATTGCCGACACTGACCAGCCGGAGTTTTTGCTTCACCAAAGACAGATCTGGTGCGACAGGGTTTTTTCACCTGCGAAGCGTGGCAATCTGGCTGTTTGCATCAGCCATTTCGAGGTGCTCGATCAATCCTATGAGGCTGATTGGAACCGCGCGCGGGACGATGCTTTGAGCCTTTTGCAGAAGCGGAACTTGTCTAACGCTGATCTGCGGCATGCGAGACTGGAGGGGGCGAGACTGGAGGGGGCGAACCTGAGGAACGCGCGGCTGGAAGGGGCGAACCTGTGGGACGCGCGGCTGGAAGGGGCGAACCTGAGGGACGCGCGGCTGGAAGGGGCGGACCTTAGGGGCGCGCGGCTGGAAGGGGCGGACCTGACGCAGGCGCGGCTGGAACGGGCGGACCTGAGGGACGCGCGGCTGGAAGGGGCGGACCTGACGCTGGCGCGGCTGGAACGGGCAGACCTGAGGGACGCGCGGCTGGAAGGGGCGGACCTGACGCTGGCGCGGCTGGAACGGGCAATCCTGTTGGGCGCGCGGCTGGAAGGGGCGAACCTGAACACTGCTAGTCTTCGAGGTGCAGCGCTCAGGTCCGCCGATCTTACAACAGCCGTCGATCTGACCGCCGATCAAATCGGATCATTCTTTGGCGATGCCAGCGTGATCTTGCCCGAGAAGTTCCGGCCACCTCCTGCGCATTGGCCCGACTGGGTACTCGATTTCGAAACCTCCAGCTCCGAATACCGCCGTTGGCGCGCCAACCCCTCCACCTACACCCCACCTCGACCTCGTGGTCGGTGACCACACCCTTGCATCCCCCCGCCCAACCCGCCACATAGCCTCAAGGCCAGAGGGGACCATCCATGCGCATTCCGGTTCAGAAACAGGCGAAATGGTGGGGCGTCGCGGCGGCGATTCTGCTGTTGGTGATGTGGCTTCTGGGCAGCGCGGTTCTGCCCTTCATCCTTGGCGCGGGCGTGGCCTATCTTCTGGACCCGGTGGCTGACCGGCTGGAGCGGATGGGGCTCTCGCGGACCATGTCGGTGGTGGTGATCACCGGCTTCGCGGTGCTGATCTTCGTCATTGCGATCCTCTTGGTCGTGCCGGTCCTCGTGAGGCAGGCGACGGCGCTGATCGAGACCTGGCCGCAGATGGTCGAGGGGCTGCAGCGTTTCCTGACCGCGCAATTCCCCAGCCTCTTCCCCGAGGGCAGCACGCTCTCCTCGACGCTGTCGCAGATGGGTTCGGCCATTGGCGAGCGGGCGGGCGAGCTGTTGTCGACCGTCATGGGCTCGGTCGCGGGCGTCATCAGCGTCATCGCGCTTCTGGTCATCGTGCCGGTCGTGGCCTTCTACCTGCTCCTTGATTGGGACCACATGGTCGCCAAGATCGACACGCTGCTACCGCGCGAACATGCGCCGACGATCCGCCAGCTGGCGCACGAGATCGACGAGGCGCTGTCGGGCTTCATCCGCGGGCAGGGGCTGGTGATGCTGATCCTCGGCGCCTGGTATTCGGTGATGCTGGCGGTGGTCGGGCTGCCCTTCGGCTTCTTCATCGGCATCATGGCGGCGGCTTTGTCCTTCATCCCCTATGTTGGCACGGTGCTGGGCGGCGGCACGGCGCTTGGGGTTGCGCTGTTCAGCTTCTGGGGTGACCCGATGTGGATCGGCGCGGTGGCGGCGATCTTCATCATCGGGCAGGTGGTCGAGGGCAATTACCTGCAGCCCAAGATCGTCGGCGGCAGCATCGGGCTGCACCCGGTCTGGCTGCTTCTGGCCCTGTCGGTCTTCGGCGCGCTGTTCGGCTTCGTCGGGCTGGTCGCGGCCGTGCCGCTGGCCGCGGCGCTTGGCGTCATCGTCCGCTTCATGATCCAGCGCTATCGCGAAAGCAGCGTCTATACCGGCCGCGCCGCCCCGCCCGAGCCGGCGCAGCCGATGCTGGTCGAACTGGTTCCGCGCGGCACGGTCGAGGCCGAGCGTCACATCGCCCGGGTCGAGAATGCCGCTGCCGCCGGTCGGGACGAGACCGCCTGATCCGTGGCGCGGCAGCTGACCTTTGACCTCGCCGGCGATCCGGCCCATGCGCGCAGCGATTTCCTGGTCGCCGGGGCAAACCGGCTGGCGCTTGCCACGCTGGACGCACCCGAAACCTGGCCGCAGGGGCGGATGCTGCTGATCGGCGAGGCCGGTGCGGGCAAGACCCATCTGGCGAGCTTCTGGGCGGTTGAACAGGATGCCGAGCGCATTCCGGCCCGGCTGCTGTTGCCCGAGATGACCGATGCGCTGGCCTTTGACGGCGGCGCGCTGGTGGTCGAGGACGCGCATCGGGTGGGCGGGTTTCCCGAGGCCGAACAGGCGCTGTTCCACCTGTGGAACCTCTGCCATGCGCGCGACTGCAAGCTGCTTCTGACCGCGCGCACGCCGCCGCGCGACTGGGGGCTGGGCTTGCCCGACCTGCGCAGTCGCATGGACGCCATGCCGCAGATCCGCATCGACGCGCCCGACGAGACGCTGCTGGCCGCCGTGCTGGTGAAGCTCTGCGCCGACCGGCAATTGCCGGTGCCGTCCGCCGTGATCGACTGGCTGGTCCTGCGCATGGATCGCGACCTGGGCCTTGCCCGCAAGCTGGTCGAGGCGCTGGACCAGGCGGCGATGTCGGACCAGAAGCCGGTCAGCCGGCGGCTCGCCTCGGAGTTGCTGGACAAGCTGGCCACCGCCGACGCATGATCCGGCCGTTCCTGCCCGCCCAGCACATGACGAGACATGACCCAGGCCGATTTCCTTCGTAACCCCTTTCCCACGGCACAAGAAGTTCCCGGCGGTACGCCCGAGGGGCCGGCGCGCTTTTTCAACCGCGAACTCAGCTGGCTCAGCTTCAATTGGCGGGTGCTGGACGAGGCCCGGAACGAGCGCGTGCCGCTGCTGGAGCGCCTGCGCTTCCTGTCGATCAGCGCCACCAACCTTGACGAGTTCTACACCGTCCGCGTGGCCGGCCTGCGCGAACTGGTGCGCGAGGGCAATGGCGTGCCCTCGGATGACGGGCTGACGCCCTCGGAACAGCTGATGCTGATCAATGCCGATGCCCGCCGGCTGATGGGTGCGCAGCAGGCGGTCTGGAACCGGTTGCGCCGCGCCATGGCCGAGCAGGGGCTGACCATCCTCGAGCGCGAGGACGTGACCGCCGAGGAAATGACCTATCTGAGCCGCTATTTTCAGGACAGCGTCTTCCCGGTGCTCTCGCCACTGGCCATCGACCCGGCCCATCCCTTTCCCTTCATCCCCAATGCCGGCTTCTCGCTGGCGCTTGAGCTGGTGCGCGACCGCGACGACCGGCGGATGCAGGCGCTCTTGCCGATCCCGGCGCAGCTGGCGCGCTTCATCCGCCTGCCGGGGACCGAGCGTTTCCTGCGGCTGGAAGACCTGCTCTTGATGAACCTTGCGAGCCTGTTTCCCGGCTACCGCGACAATGGCCATTGCGCCTTCCGCGTGCTGAGGGACAGCGATCTGGAGGTCGAGGAAGAGGCCGACGACCTGGTGCGCGAATTCGAGACCGCGCTGAAGCGCCGCCGCCGTGGCAGCGTGGTGCGGCTGAAGATCACCGCCGGCGCACCCGAGCGGATGCGGGCGCTGATCATGGAGGAACTCGAGGTCCATCCCGACGAGATGGTCGAGGTGCAGGGCCTTCTGGGCATGGCCGACCTGTCGGAACTGGTGCTGGACAACCGCCGCGAGCTGCTGTGGCCCGGTTTCACGCCGCGCGTGCCGGAACGGGTGCAGGACCATGACGGCGACATGTTCGCGGCGATCCGGCAAAAGGACATGCTGCTGCATCACCCCTATGAAACCTTCGACATGGTGATCCGCTTTCTGGCGCAGGCGGCGCGCGATCCCGATGTGCTGGCGATCAAGCAGACGCTCTATCGCACCTCGCGCGACAGCCCGATCGTCGAGGCACTGTGCGAGGCGGCGGAATCGGGCAAGTCGGTGACCGCGCTGGTGGAACTGAAGGCGCGCTTTGACGAGGCCGCCAATATCCGCCAGTCGCGGCGGCTGGAACGCTCGGGTGCGCATGTCGTCTATGGCTTCGTGAACCTCAAGACCCATGCCAAGATCAGCAGCGTGGTGCGGCGCGAGGGCGACCGGCTGGTCACCTATACCCATTTCGGCACCGGCAATTACCACCCGATTACCGCCCGCATCTATACCGACCTGTCGCTGTTCACCTGTGACCCGGCGCTGGGACGCGATGCGATCAAGGTGTTCAACTATCTCTCGGGCTATGTCAGCCCCGAAGGTCTGGAAAACCTGTCGATCAGCCCGGTGGACCTCAAGGAAGACCTGCTGGCGATGATCAATCGCGAGGCGGAACTGGCGCGCCAGGGCCGGCCCGCCGCGATCTGGGCCAAGATGAACGCGCTGATCGAGAAGGACGTGATCGAGGCGCTTTATGCCGCCAGCCAGGCCGGGGTGAAGATCAGCCTGGTCATTCGCGGCATCTGCGGCGTGCGCCCGGGCATCAAGGGCCTGTCCGAGAATATCCGGGTGAAATCCATCGTCGGTCGCTACCTGGAACATTCGCGCATCGTCTGCTTCGGTAATGGCCATGGCCTGCCCTCGGAAAAGGCGCGGGTGTTCTTTTCCTCGGCCGACTGGATGGGGCGGAACCTGTCCTTCCGGGTGGAAACGCTGGTCGAGTGCAAGAACGAGACGGTGAAGGCGCAGATCGTCAGCCAGATCATGGCGGCGAACATGGCCGACGAGGCGCAAAGCTGGATCCTGCAGCCCGACGGGCGCTATATCCGCTACCTGCCGACCGGGCGCGATGACCTGTTCAACTGTCATCGTTTCTTCATGGCAAATCCATCATTGTCGGGTCGCGGCACGGCGGGGCATCGCGACGTGCCGGCGCTGACCCATTCGTCGGATTGACCCCGGCGGGATGACGGGTCATCTACACATGGCAAACCCGGCGCGCTTGGCCGGACGGCCAGAAGGAGACAGGCGATGAACGGGGTTCTGACGACTGCTGGCAAGAAGATCGAGCCCTGGGGCGATTCGATCTTCACCGATGATTCGGCCCGGGCACTCAGCCGTGTGGGCGTGGTCGATGTCGGCTCGAACTCTATCCGTCTGGTGGTGTTCGAGGGTGCGGCGCGCAGCCCGGCCTATTTCTACAACGAGAAGGTCATGGCCGGCCTGGGGCAGGACATGGCCGCCACCGGCAAGCTGAACCCCCAAGGCGTGGAACGCGGGTTTTCGGCGCTGAAACGCTTTGCCGCTTTGGCCGAGGGCATGGGCGTCAAACCCCTGACCTGCGTTGCCACCGCCGCCGTGCGCGATGCCGAGGATGGCCCGGCCTTCCAGAAGCGCGTCGAGGAGGAACTGGGGCTGAAGCTCTGGGTCATCGACGGCCAGGAAGAGGCGCGGCTCTCGGCGCAGGGCGTGCTGCTGGGCTGGCCCGATGCCAGCGGGCTGGTCTGCGACATCGGCGGCAACTCGATGGAACTGGCGGTGCTGAAGGACGGCAAGGTCGGCAAGCGCGCCACCTCGCAGCTTGGCCCCTTCCGCCTGCAGCAGGTCAAGGGCGGCAAGGATGGCCTGCGCGCCCATATCAAGGCGGTGATGGAGGAGCTGGCGGCGCAAGTCGGCACCGATCACGACCGCATCTACCTGGTCGGGGGCTCCTGGCGGGCCATCGCGCGGCTGGATATCGAGCGCACGCAATACCCGATGACCGTTCTGCACGAATACCGCATGGGTCCCGCGGCGGTGCAGGACACCGTGAAGTGGATCGAGGAGAACGACATCGAGCATCTGCGCAAGCTGGTGGGCATCGGCACCGCGCGGATGGAACTGGTGCCCTTGGCCGCGCAGGTGCTGCGCCAGCTGGTCCTGACCTTCAAGCCCAAGGAACTGGCGGTCAGCAGCTATGGCATCCGCGAGGGCCTGCTTTACGAGCACATGTCCAAGACCCTGCGCAAGCGCGACCCGCTGATCGAGGCCGCCCGCTTCACCGAGCGGCAGATGGCCCGCACCCCCGGTTTCGGCAAGAAGCTCTACAAGTTCCTCGAACCGCTCTTCGCCGGCGTGACACCCGAGCGCGACCGGCTGATCCGCGCCGCCTGTCTCTTGCACGACACCACCTGGCGCGCCCATCCCGATTACCGCGCCGAGGCCTGTTTCGACAACGTCACCCGCGCCAACATGGCCGCGCTGTCCCACCCCGAGCGCATCTTCCTCGGCCTCGCCTTGCTGCACCGCTACAAGAACAGCCGCGAGGATTCTCCGATGACGCCGCTTTTCGCGCTGCTGAACGAACGCGAGACCAAGGATGCTGAAATCCTCGGCAAGGCCATGCGCTTCGGCGCCATGTTCTCGGTCAAGGACCCGAACAGCGCGGGGACGCTGACCCTGCGGCCGAAGGCGCTGGAGCTGAAGCTGACCCGGGTGGGGCAGGCGCTGTTCGGCGAAGTGGCGCGGTCGCGGTTCGAGTCGCTGTGTAAGTCGATGGAGGTGGAGGCGGTGGTGGTGTGAGGGGGCACAAAGGGCTGCGAGATAGAATGTTCGACAAGCTATGCAAACTTTTTTGGGGGCGCCGGTGTCGATCGCACATCGGCTAGAGAAGGGAAAAACAATTGTCTCTCGATCTCCTATGTGAGACCTAGTTTCTCGATAGGTTTCTGCACTTACAACACAATTAAAGATTGCAAACTTACAACTGATAGGCGAAATTCGGTTTATCGCACTATCGTGGGGTTGGAATGCACCGAATTTTCAAGATCAATATTAGTAATTTCAAATCTATCAAGGAAATAGAGCTTCCTCTTGAGTCTTTTACCCCGCTAGTTGGCTACAATAATGCTGGTAAGACGAATATTCTTCAAGCCCTGTCATGGGTAGTAAAAAAATACTCTCTACAGGCATCTGACTTTTGTCGTCCTGAATCTCCGGTTGTAGTCACGGCAGAGATTTCTGGCATAGACGAGAATGTCCTTGGCGCATTGGGAGCCAATCACAGAAATCGAATTGAGCCGTACGTGCTGGGTGGGGTTATATCCCTTCGTCGAAAGCAGGATGCTCCAGATTTGCCAGTCGCTCAGATCAGCCTGCAAATCAAAAGAATTGAAAATGAAGAAGAAATCTGGGATGCCAACCCTGCAGGGATAGATCAGGCGATTTCTCAACTATTTCCGGAACCAATTTTCATTGGAGCTATGGAGAATGCAGCTGAAGACGTTGGAAAATTCGCTTCAGGCACGACAATTGGAAAGCTTATAAAGGAAATAGTTGGACCCGTCAGTCAGCGCAATTCCGATTCGGTGAGAGATTCGCTAGCACAGGTCGCCAAGAGATTGTCTGCCGACGGCGATGAGAAGGACGAGTCGCTAGTAAATTTGGATAATCAAATTCATGCGGAGCTCGAACGGTTTTTCCCTGGAGTTATCGCAAAAACTCATATACAGACACCAGAATTTTCTGATTTTCTCAAAAGTGCAACGATCAAAATCTATGATCAGCAGAATGACGGAGCAATAGGCCGCGATGCTTCCGCTTTTGGTCACGGCGCACAACGTTCTGTTCAGATAGCATTGATCAAGTGCCTATCCAAAATACGCAGACAAGCTGCCGAAAATCAGGCTCGGACTACGCTTCTGCTTATCGATGAGCCCGAGCTATACCTGCATCCACAGGCAATCGAGGTTGTTCGGGTCGCACTGAGCCGGCTCTCAGCGGAGGGTTATCAAGTTGTTTTTACAACCCACTCCGCAAACATGATAGCTCGCTCGATCGCGCCGAACGCCTTGTTGATCCGCCGCACACCGGAGCAAGGCACAATATGTTTTCCAAGGATGGTCGATGCCGTTCAGAATGCGATCGCGGATGCCGATCATCAGTCGGCAACACTGTTTGCTCTTTCGAACTCGACACGGCTGCTGTTCGCGGAAAAGGTAGTGTTAGCTGAAGGTAAAACTGAGCAAACGCTTCTTCCGGACCTATTTCAATCTGAAGCCGAATGCTCGCTTGAGGAGGATAGACTCGGATTGGTTTCCCTCGGTAGTTCGAGCGATGTACCAAAAGCGCTTCCTGTACTATCGGCCATGGGAATCCCCACCAAGGCGGTCGTCGATCTTGATTTCGCCTTTAGGCCAGCTATCCAGCACGAACTCATCGCGAATGACAATGTCGCCGTCTTGGGCTGCCGGGCGATTTTAGCTCGACTTCAGGGCGAGGGTAAAATTGACCTAGCTGAGGACGGGTTTCCTAAAAAGCACGGTGAGGTCACCGCCGCCAGAGCGTACGAGATAATGGCGGCAGAGCCAGACGCTCGCGAGCACGTCGCCGCAGTCCACGAATATCTTAAGCAACTAGGCATATGGGTGTGGACGGACGGAACGATAGAAACGCATCTTGGCTTGGAGGGTAAAACGCCGTCTGTACACAGCACATTTCTGTCCAAGTTTTTATCCGATGGGTTTCGAGAGGCCCTTCCAAACTATGCGAGTGTTCAACAGATGCTCCAATGGCTTAGGCAATAGATGAAGCCGTCTTCTTCTACCCTAACACGTCAACGAGCTGCGTGTTTACTCGCCGACCGACTAAGGCCTCGAAATGCCATTATCTCCCCCCCTCACACCCTCCACCCCAGAAAATTCCCGATCATCCTCAACCCCACCCCCTGCGACTTCTCCGGGTGGAACTGCGTCCCGACGATATTGTCCCGCCCGACCACCGCCGTCACCGCGCTGCCATAACCCGCATGGGCCAGGCGCTCGGCGGGGTTTGCCACGCGGAACTGCCAGCTATGGACGAAATAGGCGTGATCGCCGGTGGTGATGCCCTCCAGAACCGGGTGGGGGTGGTCGATGACGAGGTCGTTCCAGCCCATATGCGGGACTTTCAGGCCGGCGGCGCGGGTTTCCGCCGCGTCGATGGCCACCACCTCGCCGCCGATCCAGCCCAGACCCTCGGTCGGGCGGTATTCATGGCCGAGATCGGCCAGCATCTGCATGCCGACGCAGATGCCCATGAAGGGCACCCCGCGCGCCAGCACCGCGTCCCGCAGCGCCTCGGTCATGCCGTCCACCGCGTCCAGCGCCGCCCGGCAGGCGGGAAAGGCGCCGTCGCCCGGCAGGACGATCCGGTCGGCCCGGGCCACGACCTCGGGGTCCGAGGTGACCACCACCTCGGCGCCGGCCTCGCGGCCCATCAGCTGGAACGCCTTTTCCGCCGAATGCAGGTTGCCGCTGTCGTAATCGACCAGCGCCACCCGCATCAGAGCGCCCCCTTGGTCGAGGGCAGGAGGCCGGCCATGCGCGGATCGGGCTCGACCGCCTCGCGCAGGGCGCGGGCCACCGCCTTGAACGCGGCCTCGGCGATGTGGTGGCTGTTCAGCCCGTGCAGTCGGTCGACATGCAGGGTGATGCCGCCATGGGTCGAAAGCGCCTGGAAGAACTCGCGCACCAGTTCGGTGTCGAACGTGCCGATCTTCTGGGTCGGGAAATCGACATTCCAGACCAGAAACGGCCGCGCCGACAGGTCCAGTGCCGCCCGCACGAGGCTGTCATCCATCGCCAGAAGGAACGAGCCATAGCGGCGGATGCCGCGCTTGTCGCCAAGGGCCTGGATCAGCGCCTGACCGATGGCGATGCCCACATCCTCGACCGTGTGGTGATCGTCGATATGCAGATCGCCCTCGGCCCGCACGGTCAGGTCGATCAGCGAATGCCGCGACAGCTGGTCCAGCATGTGGTCGAAGAAGCCGACCCCGGTCTGGTTGTCATAGACCCCGCTGCCGTCGAGGTTCAGGCTGACCTCGATCTTGGTTTCGGCGGTGTTGCGGGTGAGGGTGGCGCTGCGCATCGGCTGATCCTTCGACTGTCGCGGCGGTTATAGGCCGGGCAGGGCGGTCAGCCAAGATGCAGTTGTCCCTGCGGATAACGCACGCGAGACGGCACGCTGGTCGCGAGGAAAACCCCAAGCGTCAGCGGCCCGACCCGGCCGAGGAACATCACCACCATGATGACGATGCGGCCAAACTCGCTTAGCTCGGGTGTGACCCCGCGCGAGAGGCCGGTGGTGCCGAAGGCGCTGGCGACCTCGAAGCTGATATCGAGGAAATCCGCCGTCTCGGTCATCATCAGGACGAAGATCGCGCTGAACATCAGCACGGCGGAGAGCGCGATCAGCGCCATGACCTTCAGCACCTCCTCGAGCCCGACCGAACGCCCGAAGGCCCAGACATGGGTCCGCCTGCGAAAGAAGGCCAGCGTGGCAAGGAACAGCACCATGATCGTGGTGACCTTCAGCCCGCCCGCTGTCGAGGTCGGGCCGGCGCCGATGATCATCAGCGCCATGTAAAGAAGCGAGGTCGACTCGTGCAGCTCGCCGATGGGCACGGTGTTGAAGCCGGCGGTCCGCGGCACGACGCCCTGGAACCAGGCCACGGTCATGCGGGCGAGCCAGCTGTCGAACTGCCCCAGCGTCTCGGGGTTGTTCCATTCCAGCACCGCCGTCAGCCCGACGCCCAGCACGATCAGCACCGCCGTGCCCACCAGCATCAGCCGGGTGTGCAAGGTATAGCCCTGCCAGAACTTGCGCCGGGCGATCTCGGAGGTGACCAGGTAGCCGATGCCGCCGGTGATCCAGAGTGCCGGCAGCACGACATTGATGATCGGGTCGGTGGCATAGTTGACCAGCCCCGGCGAGAAGGTCGAGAAGCCGGCATTGTTGAAGGCCGAGACCGAGTGGAAGATGGCGTGCCAGAGGCCCATCTCGAACCCGTATTTCGGCACGAAGGTCAGGCACAGCAGCATTGCGCCCGCGACCTCGGCCAAGAGCACGATGCGCAGGATGGTATAGGTCAGCCGCGACAGGCTTTCATAGGAGGTCTGCTTCAGATCCTCGCGCAGGTAATGGCTCTGGGCCACGCCGATGGACATGCCAAGCGCCGAAAAGACCAGCACGGCGAAGGTCATCAGCCCCAGCCCGCCCAGCTGGATCAGCATCATGACGATGAGCTGCCCCCAGAAGGTCAGGGTCAGCTCGGAATCGATGACGCCAAGCCCGGTCACCGTCACCGCCGAGGTCGAGGTGAACAGCGCGTCCAGCAGCGTGATCGGTCGCGTGGTGGCAATGGGCAGCATCAGCAGGAAGCCGCCCAACAGGATCAGCGCCAGGTAGCCGGTGGCCAGAACCGCCGTTGGCGGGGTGCGGCTGAGCCAGCGCTGGAAGCCGCGCCGGGTCAGGCGGGGGAAGCGTGTCACAGCCGGTCGCCGAAGGCCGTCAGCTCGGGCCGCTTGCCCAGCAGCAACATGCGGTCGGCCTCTTTCAACAGATAGCCCTCGTCCTGACCGCTGAAATACTCGGTGCCGCGCATGACGCCCAGCACCCGCACGCCTTCGCCGATCGCCAGATCGCCGATGGCCTTGCCGGCCAGCCGTTTCGGGATCAGCAGGTTCACCACGCTGAAGCCATTGCCAAGCGCGACATAATCTTGGACCGCCGGGTTGTTCAGCATCTGCGCCGTGTGCCGGCCCATCTCCAGCGCCGGCAGAATCACCCGGTCGACGCCGATCTTGGACAGGATGCGGTGCTGAGTGCGGTTCTCGGCCTTGGCCCAGATGGTCTCGACCCCGATCAGCCGCAGGTTCATCGCCGCGAGGATGCTGGCCTCGAGATCGTTGCCGATCGAGACCAGCGCGACATCGTATTGATAGGCGCCCGCCTCGCGCAGCGCGCCCTCGTCGGTGGCATCCAGGATGACCACGCTCGACAGGGTTTCGGCCATGGCCGACACCCGCCGCTCGTCATTGTCGATGCCAAGGACCCGGTTGCCGAAGCGCGCCAGTTCGGCCGCGACCACGCTGCCGAAGCTGCCAAGTCCGACGAC
Organism: Paracoccus zhejiangensis; assembly: GCF_002847445.1. Taxonomy (NCBI): domain Bacteria; kingdom Pseudomonadati; phylum Pseudomonadota; class Alphaproteobacteria; order Rhodobacterales; family Paracoccaceae; genus Paracoccus; species Paracoccus zhejiangensis. Next base: position 387,574 of record NZ_CP025430.1, read on the forward strand.
GACGAAATTGCGGTTCTCGCGACTCATGTGTCCCGGCTCCTTTTCGGTGGGCGGATACTGCGCAGGGGCGCCGCGAAGGGTCAAGACGGGGTGCGCATTGGTCGCATCAGGCCCCGGATTCGTCGCGAAAACTGCCACGCGGGGCGGGTGGGTGGCCATTCTGGACAGGATGTGGCAGGTTTCTCGCCCCCGGCGGAAATCCGCCAGATGACCATGAAAACCAACAAAGGAAAGGGACGGAATGAACAATCCCGCCGATCCACGACCCGACGATGCGGATGACCGCATCACCGAGGGGCAAGAGACTGCACCCCCCGAGGTCGAAGCGATCCCCGAGCCCGAGGGCGCAACCGAAATCATCGAGACCGATTACGAGATCGGGCAGGACAATATCCAGAACCGCGGTGGCATTCCCTACGACATCCACAACCCGGTCTTTGTCATTTCGGCGAGTGCGATCCTGATCTTCACCGTGGTGACCATGCTGTTCGCCAGCTCGCTCGAGCCGGTCTTCACCGGCTTGCGCGATGCGCTGACCGGCAATCTCGACTGGTTCTTCCTGACGGCGGGCAACATCTTCGTGCTGACCTGCCTGATCCTGATCGTCTCGCCCTATGGCAGCGTCCGCCTGGGTGGTCCCGAGGCCACACCGGATTTCAGCCTGTCGGGCTGGTTCGCGATGCTGTTTGCCGCCGGCATGGGCATCGGGCTGATGTTCTATGGCGTGGCCGAGCCGATGGGGCATTTCGACGCCGCGCTGGCCGGGCCGGTGGTCGAGGACGGGGTGCGCACCGATTGGGCACCGCTTGCGGGCGCGACCGGGGACGAGCTTGGCGCGCGCCGCCTTGGCATGGCCGCCACGATCTTCCACTGGGGCCTGCACCCCTGGGCGATCTACGCGGTGCTGGCGCTGTCGCTGGCGCTTTTCTCCTATAACAAGGGCCTGCCGCTGACGATGCGCTCGGTCTTCTACCCGATCTTCGGCGACCGCATCTGGGGCTGGCCCGGTCATGTCATCGACATTCTCGCGGTCTTTGCCACGATCTTCGGGCTCGCCACCTCGCTTGGCCTCGGGGCCGAACAGGCGACGGCGGGGCTGAGCCATCTCTTCGGCATCGAAGCCAGCCTCACCACCAAGATCATCCTGATCGTGGTCATTACCCTGATCGCCACCATCTCGGTCGTGGCCGGGGTCGAGAAGGGGGTGAAGCTTCTGTCCGAGGCCAATATGGCGCTGGCGATCCTGCTGCTGGTCTTCGTCATCGCCGTCGGACCGACCTGGTCGATCCTGACCGGCTTCTTCGGCAATCTGCGCGCCTATGCGGTCGACATCATTCCGCTCTCCAACCCCTTCGGGCGCACGGATGACAATTTCCGCCAGGGCTGGACCGCCTTCTACTGGGCCTGGTGGATCAGCTGGTCACCCTTTGTCGGCATGTTCATCGCCCGCGTCTCGCGCGGTCGGACGGTGCGGCAATTCCTGATCGCCGTGCTGATCGTACCGTCGCTGGTCTGCGTGTTGTGGATGACCGCGCTTGGCGGCACCGCCATCTCGCTGACGCTTGGCGGCTTTGCCGGCATCACCGAGGCGCCGCTGGAACTGAAGCTTTTCTCGATGCTGGAACAGCTGCCGCTGTCGCAGATCAGCAGCTTCATCGGCATCATCCTGGTGATCGTCTTCTTCGTCACCTCCTCGGATTCCGGTTCGCTGGTGATCGACACCATCTCGGCCGGGGGCAAGATCAACGCCCCAGTGCCGCAGCGGGTGTTCTGGTGCAGTTTCGAGGGTCTGGTCGCCATCGCGCTTCTGCTGGGCGGCGGGTTGACGGCGCTGCAGGCGATGGCGGTCTCGACCGGTTTGCCCTTCACCATCGTGCTTCTGGGCGCGGTCTGGGCGATCTTCAAGGGACTGGCGGCGGAACGGCGCGAAATCGCCTGAACCTGTCGAAATGACCAAAAGGACGGGCGGGAAACCCCGCCCGTTCTTGTTTTATGTGCCCGGGGATGCCAGAAAGTCGCATGACGCCCTGTCTGCGACAGCCTCAAGGATTTAGGTGATGAGTGATATCAAGGCCAGCGAGCGCCGTCTGGCTGCTGCGCTTGACCGAATGGATTATCTTCTGGAAACCGCCGCGCCGCGACAGGCCGGCCAGGGTGGCGCGGACCCCGCGCTGCAGGCCCGGCTGGACCAGGCGCTGGCCGATAATGACCGCCTGCAAGCCGCGCTCGAGGCGATGCGCCAGCCGCCGCAATCGCCGGCCGATCTCGACGGGCAGGGCGATGGCCGGCTGGTCGACCTGGCCGACCATGCCGCGCGGCTGTCGCAAGCCAACGAGGAACTGGTCGCCGCCAATCGCGGGCTGATCGAGGCGATGGCCGGCGAGACCGACGGGGTCGAGGCCGTGGCCGTGGCGCTGGAGGCCGAGATCGAGGCGCTGCGCGCCGCCCGCGCCGCCGAGATCGCCCAGATCGCCGAGATCATGGCCGAGCTGCAGCGGATGCTGTCGGATTCCGCCGCCTCGGATGCCCCCTTCGCCGCCGATGTCGCCAGCCCCGCCGCTGCCGCGCGCGCCGCCGATATCGTCAGCTTCGGCGACGAAGGCGGGGTGCCCGAGCTGACCCGCGAGCGCGATCCCGGTTTCGATGCCGTCTATGGCGAGGACGGGGACGAGCTGGCCGAGGACGACGATCTGGACGACGCAGAAAGCAGGGGCAGGTAAATGGCCGAAGTCGATTTCTCCATCGGACACAAGGACTATCGCCTTGGCAGCCAGCCGGGCGAGGAAAAGCTGCTGCGCCGGGCCGCCGCACTTCTGGATGCCGAGGCGCAGGTGATCCTGGAACAGGCCGGGCGGATGCCGGAACAGCGGTTGCTGCTGCTGGCGGGGCTGATGCTGGCCGACAAGTTCTCGGTGCTGGAAGACCGGGCCGAGAAGGCCGAGAAGCAATTGGCGCGACTGCAGTCGAACCCGGCCAAGGTCGAGGTGCCGGTGATTCCCGCCGACCTGAAAGAAGCCATGGCCGAATTGGCCGCGCGGGCGGAATCGCTGGCCGAACAGCTCGAGGACCGGCTGGTCGATTGACACACCGCTAGGCTGCGCGTCGAAATCGCCGCTTTCATCCCCGGCCGCGATCCTCTATTGCCTCATCCGTAAAAACGGACCGAAAGGGGCATCTGATGGCCAATGTGGTGGTGGTCGGCGCGCAATGGGGCGACGAGGGCAAGGGCAAGATCGTCGACTGGCTGAGCGAACGCGCCGATGTGATCGCGCGGTTTCAGGGCGGCCATAATGCCGGTCACACGCTGGTCATCGGCGGCGAGGTCTACAAGCTGAACGCGCTGCCCTCGGGCGTGGTGCGCGGCGGCAAGCTGAGTGTCATCGGAAATGGCGTGGTGCTGGACCCCTGGCACCTGGTCAAGGAGATCGCCGCCATCCGCGAACAGGGCGTGGACATCAATCCCGAGAACCTGATGGTGGCGGAAAACACCCCGCTGATCATGCCCTTCCACGGTGAACTTGACCGGGCGCGCGAAGCCCAGAACAGCGTCGCCCGCATCGGCACCACCGGCCGGGGCATCGGCCCCTGCTACGAGGACAAGGTTGGCCGCCGCGTGGTGCGCGTCGCCGACCTGGCCGATGACGACACGCTGCAACTGCGCGTCGACCGGGCGCTGGTCCACCATAACGCGCTGCGCGCCGGTCTGGGTCTTGAGCCCATCGACCGCGAGGCGGTGCTGACGAGCCTGCGCGAGATCGCCCCGGAGATCCTGAAATATGCCGCCCCGGTCTGGAAGGTGCTGAACGAGGCGCGCCGCGCCGGCAAGCGCATTCTGTTCGAAGGCGCGCAAGGGTCGCTGCTCGACATCGATTTCGGCACCTATCCCTATGTCACCTCCTCGAACGTGATCGCCGGTCAGGCCGCCACCGGCACCGGCATGGGGCCGGGCGCCATCGGTTTCGTCCTCGGCATCGTCAAGGCCTATACCACCCGCGTGGGCGAGGGGCCGTTCCCGACCGAGCTGAACGACGAGGACGGCCAGCGTCTGGGTGAGCGGGGCCGCGAATTCGGCACCGTCACCGGGCGCAAGCGCCGCTGTGGCTGGTTCGATGCGGTGCTGGTGCGCCAGACCTGCGCCATCTCGGGCGTCAACGGCATCGCGCTGACCAAGCTCGACGTGCTGGACGGGTTCGAGACGCTGAAGATCTGCGTCGGCTACGAGATCGACGGCGAGCGCTTCGATTACCTGCCGACCGCTGCCGCCGTGCAGGCCAAGGTGACGCCGATCTACGAGGAAATGCCGGGCTGGTCGGAATCGACCGCCGGGGCCCGCAGCTGGGCCGATCTGCCCGCCGAGGCGATCAAATATGTGCGCCGGATCGAGGAGCTGATCCAGTGCCCGGTCGCCATGCTGTCCACCAGCCCCGAGCGCGACGACACCATCCTTGTGACCGATCCCTTCGCGGATTGATCCCATGGACCTGAAGACCCGCAAGCGCCTGTCGCTGTTGCTCTTGGTGATCGGCCTGCCGGGCTATATCGCCATCGCCTGGATGATCCTCGGCTGGCTGGGCGACCGCTATGGCCGCCTGCCGATTCTGGTCGAGCTGCTGGTGATCGTGGTCTTGGGCATCATCTGGATCCTGCCGTTCAAGCGCATCTTTTCCGGCATCGGGAAGGGTGAGTGACCGCGCCGGTCGTGACCTCGGCGGGCGGCGTCACCCTGATCGGGGGCGGCGCGGTGTCGGAGCGCGATCTGGAACAGGCGCTGGCGCTCGCGCCCTTGCTGGTCGCCGCCGATAGCGGCGCCGACGAGGCGCTGGAGCTGGGACATCGCCCCTCGGCGGTGATCGGGGATTTCGACAGCCTCTCCGAAGCCGCGCGCGACCTGCTGCCGCCCGGTGCGCTCTACCGCGTCGCCGAACAGGACAGCACCGATTTCGAGAAATGCCTGACCCGGATCGAGGCGCCCTTCGTCATCGCCGTGGGTTTCGCCGGGCGGCGTCTGGATCACACGCTGGCGGCGCTGAACGTGATGGCGCGGCTGCCCGCGCCGAATGTCCTCCTGATCGCCGCCGAGGACGTCGTCTTTCTCTGCCCGCCCGCGCTGTCGCTGGACCTGCCCATCGGATCACGTCTGTCGCTGTTCCCCATGGGTCCCTCGCAAGGCACCAGCCATGGCCTCGAATGGCCGATCGACGGGCTGGATTTTGCACCGGCGGGTGCCAGCGGCACCTCGAACCGCGTGACCGGACCCGTGCGCCTGACCATGACGGGACCGATGCTGGTGATGCTGCCCCGCGCCGGGCTGGCGGCGGCACTGGCCGGGCTCGGGTTTACTGCCTGAGTAGCACCGCCCGCGCGCCCTCGTCCCGCGCCCAGCCATTGATCGCCGCGACCAGCGCATTGACCATGCGCCCGCGCCAGACCGGGTCGGTCAGGTGCTGGCGGTCGGTGGGATCGGTGAGAAAACCCAGTTCCAGCAGCACCGAGGGAATGTCGGGCGATTTCAGCACCGAGAAGCGCGCGCCCTTGACCGGGCGGCGGTGCATCTCGATCCCGGCCAGCGCCATGCGCGAGGCGAGGAACTTGGCGAAATTCTCGGACCGGGGCTGAGTCTCGGTGCGCGCCAGGTCCATCAGCACGCCGGCCAGCGCGTCGTCGGTGCCGGTCAGGTCCATGCCCGCCAGCAGGTCATCGCGCTCGTGCCGCTGCGCCAGAAGCTGCGCCGCCGCGTCATTGGCGGTTTCGTCCCAGGTATAGATGGTCGCACCCGCCGCCTCGCCCTCGGGCAGGGCATCGGCATGCAGCGACAGGAACAGGTCGGCGCCCGCCAGCCGCGCCGCCGTCATCCGCGATTCCAGCCCCATGAAGCTGTCATCGCTGCGGGTCAGCACCACGCCGATGCCGATGCGTTCCAGCGCGTCGCGTGCGGCCAGGGCCACGGTCAGCACGATCTCGGCCTCGGAATGGCCATCGGCCAGCGCACCCGGATCGATGCCGCCGTGGCCGGGATCGATGGCGACGATCAGCCGGTCATCGGCCAGCGCCTCGGGCTTGACCACCGGCGCAACCGGCTCGGGCAGGTTGCGCAAAGCGGCGGCGGCGCTGGCGCGGGGGCGGAATTCCTCCTGCTTGACCGGCTTCAGCGCGACGCGCAGCACCGGCTGCATCGCCTTGGTCGAGAGCGCGCTTTGGGTGACCGCATAGGGACCGGGCAGTTCCGCCACCAGCCGCGACCAGCCGCGCTGGAAACGGCCCCAGCGGATCGCCGGCACCAGATCGGCCCCGAACAGCTGCTGGGGCTGCGCCTCGCCGAAATCGAAGCCCTTCATGTCGACGACCAGCCGTGGCGGACCGTCGAGCAGGAAGACCCGGTAAGGCACCGGCTCGCTGAGCGTCAGGCGCAATTCCATCGGTCGCGGCCGACCCCGGTCGCGCCCCTCGGCGGTCAGGGCCGAGGCGCCGAGATCCAGCAGGGCCTGGTCCTGCGCCGTGGCCGCAAGGGGGGCAAAGAGCGCCAGCAGCAGCGCCGCGATGCGCAGCATCAGCCTCACCGCGCCGCCATGAAGCGTTGCAGCCGCGCCAGTCCTTCGGCGATCTCCGCCGTCGCGCGGGCATAGGAAAAGCGCAGCATGGTCCGCCCACGCTCGGCATCGAAATCGACGCCGGGGGTGACGGCGACCCCGGCCTTGTCGAGGATCTCGGCGGCAAAAGCCACGCTGTCATCGGTCAGGGCCGAAACATCGGCATAGATGTAGAAGGCGCCGTCGGGTGGCGCGATGCGGTCGAACCCGGCCTTGGGCAGGCCTTCCAGCATCAGCCGGCGGTTCTCGGCATAGGTGGCAAGATTGGCATCGGCCTCCCCGGTGCAGTCCAGCGCCGCAAGCGCGGCAACCTGGCTGGCATGGGGCGGGCAGATGAACAGGTTCTGCGCCAGCCGCTCGACCGTGCGCAGATGGGTTTCCGGCACCACCATCCAGCCGACGCGCCAGCCTGTCATGCTGAAATACTTGCTGAAGGAATTGATGACGAAGACATCATCGCTGACCTCGAGCGCCGAATGCGCCCGCTCGCCATAGGAGAGCCCGTGATAGATCTCGTCCGAGATCACCGCCGTGCCCTGCGCCTGTGCCGCGCCGATCAACCCGCGCAGCTGGTCCAGCGTCAGCATGGTGCCCGAGGGATTGCCGGGCGAGGCCAGCATCAGCCCCTCAACGCCCTCGGGAATATCCTCGGGGCGGGGCTGGAAGCGGTTCTCCAGCGTGGTCGGAATGCCCACCGGCTCCAGCGACATGGCCCGCATGATCTGGCGATAGCTGGGATAGCCCGGCGCCCCCAGTGCCACCCGGTCGCCGGCATCGAAAAGCGCCGAGAAGGCGAGGATGAAGGCCCCGGAGGAGCCCGGCGTCACCACAACCCGCGCCGGGTCCAGATCGACCCCGTACCAACGCTGATAGAGCGCCGCGATGCCCTGCCTCAACTCCGGCAGACCAAGCGCCACGGTATAGCCGAGCGGCTGTTCCAGCGCGCGTGCCAATGCCGCGCGGGCGCCAGCGGGGGCAGGGGTGCCGGGCTGGCCCACCTCCATATGGATGATGCTGCGGCCCGCCGCTTCCGCCCGGCGCGCGGCCTCCATCACGTCCATGACGATGAACGGGTCCACCTGCCCGCGTTGCGACTGTCTCATCTGCCCGGCCTTCGGTCTTTTTCTTTGCCCGGTGTTCTAGCGCGGGCGGGGCGGCGGCTCCACCCTTTTCGGGCCGCGAGGACGGCACGGGCGGCATGGATATTTGGACGAGGAAGAAGCGACGGCGTCGGCGCGATCACACAGCCGTGTCCTTGTCATTCAGGGTCCGGGGCGTATTCTGGCGCGCGACACGAAAAAAGGATGCCCGATGAAACGCCTGATCGCCGCCCTGTTGCTGACCGCCACGCCGGTCATGGCCTTTGACATCAGCGCCATGACCGAGGACGAGAAGGCGGCCTTCGGCGTGGCCGTGCGCGAATACCTGATGGCCAATCCCGAGGTGCTGATCGAGTCGATCAACGTGCTCGAGGAACGCCGGGCGGCGGATTCGGCGCAGAACGACAAGCTTCTGGTCAGCCAGTTCCAGGACGAGCTGTTCGAGGACGGCCACAGCTGGGTCGGCGGCAATCCCGATGGCGACCTGACCGTGGTCGAGTTCATCGACTATCGCTGCGGCGTCTGCCGGCAGTTCGACCAGGAGGTTCAGGACTTGGTCGAGGCCGATGGCAATATCCGCTTCATCGTGAAGGATTTCCCGATCCTCGGGCAGGACAGCGACACCTCGGCCCGCTTTGCCGTGGCGGTGAAGCAGATCGCCGGGGACGAGGCCTATGTGAAGGCGCATGAAGAGTTGATCACCCTGCGCAGCGGCGCGACGCTCGAGGCGCTGACCAAGGTGGCCGAGGATATCGGCGTCGACGCCGAGAAGGTGCTGGCGGCGATGAATTCCGACGCGGTCAGCGAGGTGCTGCGCGCCAATCGCCAGTTGGGCGAGAAGATGGCGATCCAGGGCACGCCGACCTTCGTCATCGGCGACGAGCTGCTGCGCGGCGTGCCGCAGGCCGGGCTGACCGCCACCGTAGCCGAGATCCGCGCGAAGATGGCTGCCGACGAAGGGTAGGGTGATGCCCGCGACCCGGTCCCTGACCATGGGGCCGGGAATGGGCTCCGACAATCCGTTGCCCCGCCCGCCGGCTTCCGCTATGGGGACGCCATCCAAGCGAGGGCGGCGACATGAGCGATAAACCCAACGGTCTGACCTATGCCGAGGCTGGCGTCGACATCGATGCCGGCAATGCGCTGGTCGAGCGGATCAAGCCGGCGGCGGCCTCGACCCAGCGGCCGGGGGTGGTCGATGGCCTTGGCGGCTTCGGTGCGCTGTTCGATCCGCGCGCGGCGGGCTTTCAGGACCCGGTTCTGGTCGCGGCGACCGATGGCGTCGGCACCAAGCTGCGCATCGCCATCGATACGGGCCATCTGGACGGCGTGGGCATCGACCTGGTCGCCATGTGCGTCAACGATCTCGTCTGCCAGGGGGCGGAGCCGTTGTTCTTCCTCGACTATTTCGCCACGGGCAAGCTGTCGGTCGACGAGGGCGCGCGGGTGATCGAGGGCATCGCCAAGGGCTGTGCCGGTTCGGGCTGCGCGCTGATCGGCGGCGAAACGGCGGAAATGCCCGGCATGTACGCCAAGGGCGATTTCGACCTCGCGGGCTTTGCCGTCGGCGCGATGGAGCGCGGTTCGGTCCTGCCGGCCGGCGTCGTCGATGGCGATGTGCTGCTGGGCCTCGCCTCGGACGGGGTCCATTCCAACGGCTTCTCGCTGGTGCGGCACGTGGCCGAGGCGGCGGGGATGGACTGGGATTCGCCCAGCCCCTTCGGCGAGGGCACGCTGGGGCGTGGCCTCCTGGTGCCGACGCGGCTTTACGTCAAGCCGGTGCTGTCGGCGATCCGTGCCGGCGGCGTTCATGCCGCGGCCCATATCACCGGCGGCGGCATCACCGAGAACCTGCCGCGCGTCCTGCCGAAGGATCTGGGCGCCGAGATCGATCTGGGCGCCTGGTCGCTGCCGCCGGTCTTCCGCTGGTTGCAGAAATCCGGCGGCATTGCCGAGGCCGAGATGCTGAAGACCTTCAACTCGGGCATCGGCATGATCCTGTCGGTCGCCGCCGACCGCGCCGATGCGCTGACCACGCTGCTCGAGGCCGAGGGCGAGACCGTCCATCGCCTTGGCACGGTGACCGAGGGGCGCGGCGTGCGCTATTCCGGCACGCTGGCGTGAAACGCGTCGCCATCCTGATCTCGGGTGGCGGCTCGAACATGCTGCGCCTGTTGGACAGCATGGCGGGCGATCATCCCGCGCGGCCGGTGCTGGTCGGTTCGAACGATCCCGCTGCCAGCGGTCTGGCCAAGGCCGCCGCGCAGGGCGTGCCGACTGTTGCCATCGATCACCGCGCATTTGCCAGCCGGACAGAGTTCGAGGCAGCGCTGCTCGAGCCGCTCTTGGCCGCCGAGCCCGACATCATCTGCCTTGCCGGCTTCATGCGCATCCTGACGCCGGACTTCACCCGCCGCTTTGCTGGCCGGATGCTGAACATCCACCCCTCGCTGCTACCGAAATATCCGGGCCTGCACACCCATGCCCGCGCCATCGAGGCCGGCGATGCCGAGGCGGGCGCGACGGTGCACGAGGTGACCGCCGATCTGGATGCCGGTCCGATCCTCGGGCAGGCGCGGGTGCCGGTGCTGCCGGGCGAAACGCCCGACACGCTGGCGGCGCGGGTGCTGGTTCAGGAACACCGGCTCTATCCCGAGGTGCTGCGCCGTTTTGCCGCGGGCGACCGGAAGCCGGTCCTTCTCTGACCTGCCCATGCCCCGTTGCAGAGAAAAAAATCCCGTTCTGCAAATCGACGGCCTGCGCAAATGATTGCCGCATGGAGGCCGGGCGGCATGGAACCCGGTCCACCCGAAAGGCCCAAGACCCGGTTCAGCCATTCTTCCCGGATCATGCTGCAACGCAGCAATGGGCGGCGGATTCACGCCGCGCTTGGTTGATTGTCAGACCCGACGGGTATAGGTCCGCCGCGATCCCGCGCCCCTCTGGCGCCTGCCGATTTCTCTGGATGATCCGAGCTCAACCATGACCCAAGCCAACCAAGCCCCGATTCCCGAACTCTATGTCTCGCCCGACGCCGCCGCGGCGCTGAAAGACGAGGCGGGCAACATGCCCAGCTGGGATCTGACCCCGCGCCAGATCTGCGACCTCGAACTGCTGATGAACGGCGGCTTCTACCCGCTGAAAGGCTTTCTGACCGAGGCCGATTACAACGGCGTCGTGAATGACATGCGGCTGAGCGACGGCTCGCTCTGGCCGATGCCGATCAACCTCGATGTCAGCGAGAAATTCGCCGAGGGGCTGGAGCCCGGCACCGACATCGCGCTGCGCGACCAGGAAGGCGTCATCCTGGCGATCATGTCGGTGACCGACAAATGGTTGCCGAACAAGAAGCTCGAGGCGGAGAAGGTATTTGGCGCCGGTGCCGATGACCTGGCCCATCCGGCGATCAACTACCTACACAACGTGGCCGGCCCAGTCTATCTCGGTGGCCCGGTGAAGGGCCTGCAGGCGCCGACGCATTACGATTTCCGTGGCCGTCGCGATACGCCCAACGAATTGCGCGCCCAGTTCAAGAAGCTCGGCTGGCGCAAGGTCGTGGTGTTCCAGACCCGCAACCCGCTGCACCGCGCCCACCAGGAACTGACCTTCCGCGCCGCGCGCGAGGCGCAGGCCAACCTGCTGATCCACCCGGTCGTCGGCATGACCAAGCCCGGCGACGTGGACCATTTCACCCGCGTCCGCTGCTACGAGGCGGTGCTGGACAAGTACCCGGCGGCTACCACCTCGCTGTCGCTTCTGAACCTCGCCATGCGCATGGCCGGCCCGCGCGAGGCGGTCTGGCACGGCATCATCCGCCGCAACCACGGCGCCACCCATTTCATCGTCGGCCGCGACCATGCTGGCCCCGGCAAGAACAGCAAGGGCGTCGACTTCTATGGCCCCTATGACGCGCAAGAGCTGTTCAAGAAGCACGAGGACGAAATCGGCGTCCAGATGGTCGACTTCAAGCACATGGTCTATGTGCAGGAAAAGGCGCAATATTACCCGGTGAACGAGGTGCCCGAGGGCGGCACTGTGCTGGATATCAGCGGCACCGAACTGCGCCGCCGCCTGCGCGAGGGCCTGGACATCCCCGAATGGTTCAGCTTCCCCGAAGTGGTGACCCAGCTGCGCCGCACCTCGCCGCCGCGGGCGCGCCAGGGCTTCACCGTCTTCTTCACCGGCCTCTCGGGCTCGGGCAAGTCCACCGTCGCCAACGCGCTAATGGTCAAGCTGATGGAGATGGGCGGCCGTCCGGTGACGCTGCTCGATGGCGACGTGGTGCGCAAACACCTGTCGAGCGAGCTGGGGTTCAGTAAGGAACACCGCGACATCAACATCAAGCGCATCGGCTATGTCGCTTCCGAGATCACCAAGAACGGCGGCATCGCCATCTGCGCGCCGATCGCACCCTATACCGCGACCCGCCGCGCCGTTCGCGAGATGGTCGAGCAATACGGCGCCTTTGCCGAGGTGCATGTCTCGACCCCGATCGAGGAATGCGAGCGCCGTGACCGCAAGGGTCTCTACAAGCTGGCGCGCGAGGGCAAGATCAAGGAATTCACCGGGATCTCGGACCCCTATGAAGAACCGCAAAAGCCCGAACTGCGCGTCGACACCACCGAGATCGACGTGGACAATGCCGCGCACCAGGTGCTGCTGACGCTGGAAAACATGGGGCTGATCGGTCTGCGCTGACCGGCAGCTTTGCCAAGAAAGATCGCAACGGCCTCGCCCCTCCGGGCGGGGCCGTCCCTATCCGGGCCTCAGACCGCCCGGTCGAGTTTGGTCGAGAGATGAATCAGGCTTTCCGAAGACCGCACCCCGTCGAACCCGCCGATCCGGTCCAGCACGTCATCCAGCGCGCTGGTCGAGGGCGCGGCCAGTTGCAGCGCCAGGTCGACGCGGCCGCTGGTGGTGTGGATGCGCTCGACCTCGGGCAGGGTCTTCAGCCGGGCGAGGATCGCCGCCAGCGAGCGCGGCTCGATCACCAGCAGCACCGTGGCGCGGATGCGAGTGGCACGGGCCGATTCGCCCAAGCGCACGGTATAGCCGGCGATGGCGCCCGAGCTTTCCAGCCGTTCCAGCCGCGCCTGGACGGTCGAACGCGCCACTTTCAGCCGTCGCGACAGCACCGCGACCGAGATGCGCGCGTCCTGCGACAGCTGGGTGATGATGCTTCGGTCCAGATCGTCCATGAATCCCTCAGTCTGCTGGGTGGTTCGTCAAAATAACCGAAGCGTGACACAATTCTACCATATTCATCGGTGAAATCGGAACCTATATGCGCCATTCTTGGTTGCGGGACGAACAGAAGGAAAGGCCACCAATGGGACAGAACAAGACCGTCTGGGATAATCCCGCCGACATCATCCGGCATATGAAGCCGGATCACCCGGTGATGGCCTTCGCGCCGTCGGCCCTGCAGGAAACCGCCCGGCGCTTTGTCGCGGGTTTTCCCGGGCTGGTGACCTATGCGGTCAAGTCGAACCCCGAAGAGGTGGTGATCCAGAACCTGCTGGCGGCAGGGATCAAGGGTTTCGACGTGGCCTCGCCCTTCGAGATCGACCTGATCGGCAGGATGTCCCCGGCCGCCGCGCGGCATTACCACAACCCGGTGCGCGCCGGATGGGAAATCGACCACGCGGTCGGTGCCGGCATCCGTGCCTGGTCGGTCGACAGCCGTTCGGAACTGGACAAGCTGTTCGCCCGCGTGCCGACCGAAACCGATCACGGCCCGGTCGAGATATCGCCCCGCTTCAAGCTGCCGGTGCTGGGCGCGGCCTATGACTTCGGCTCGAAATTCGGCGCTACGCCGGAACTGGCGGCCGAGCTGCTGGCGGCGGTCGCGGCGCGTGGCTATACCCCCTCGCTGACCTTCCATCCGGGGACGCAATGCACCGACCCGATTGCCTGGGAAAGCTATATCCGGGTCGCGGGCGAGATCTGCGAAATGGCCGGGGTGAAGGCCAAGCGGCTGAACGTCGGCGGCGGCTTCCCCTCGCATCGCGTGGTGGGCGTCGAGCCCGACCTGGAAGCGATCTTCACCGAGATCGGCGAGACCGTTGCCGAGACCTTTGGCGACGACCGCCCCGATCTCGTCTGCGAGCCGGGCCGGGGTCTCTGCGCCGATGCCTATGCGCTGATCACCCGGGTGAAGGCGCTGCGCGACGGCAGCAGCGTCTTCCTGAATGATGGCGTCTATGGCGGGCTGGCGGAACTGCCGATCATCGGCAATATCGACCGGCTGCAGGTGCTGACCCCGCAGGGCAAGCTGCGCGAGGGCGATCCGCAGAGCCGGGTGATCTTCGGCCCGACCTGTGATTCGGTCGATCGCCTGCCGGGCGAGCTGACTTTGCCCGAGGATATTGCAGAAGGCGATTACGTCATCGTCCACGGCATCGGTGCCTATTCGACGGTGACGAATACGCGCTTCAACGGCTTCGGTCTGATGAGTCACGCAACGGTAATGTCACTCGCGTGATAGATTTTTGACCGACTCGTGTTACGCTGGATTTGTTGACCATTCAGTCCAGCTTTCCGAGTGTTCCCCGTGCAACCCCTTGCCCCCCAACCGCTTGCCCCCCGACGGCCCCCCGTCACCCATGTCATCCTGATCGACGGCACCTTCGCGTCCCTGACCGAAGGTCGCCGCAGCGCGATCGGCCGTATCTATGCCGCCCTGCGTGGTCGGCTGGGGCATCTGCCCCCCGATGCGGGCCGATTGCGACTGCATTACGCCGCCGGTCAGCAACTGGACAATTGGCGGATGCTGCCGGAACTGGCGTCGGGGCGTGGGATGGAGTTGCGCATCACTCAGGCCTATGGCTGGCTGGCCTCGGGCTATGCGCCCGGCGATCCCGTCTACCTGCTGGGCTATTCACGCGGGGCATTCGCCGTGCGCAGCCTTGCGGGGATGATCGGGCGGATCGGCCTTCTGCGCGACCGCCACGCGACCGAGCGGCATATCCGGCTGGCCTGGCGCTATTACCAGGGCGGCGGCAATCCGCAATCGCTCGAGGCGTTCCGGCGCAGCCGCTGCCATGACCATGTGCAGATCCGCATGGTCGGCTGTTTCGACACGGTGATGGCTCTTGGCATCCGCCTGCCGATGCTGTGGATGCTCAGCGAGCCGCGCCACCGCTTCCACGACGCGCATCTGGGCGCGCATGTCGATTTCGGCTTTCAGGCGCTGGCGCTGGACGAGACCCGGGCGGCCTTCGCGCCGATCCTCTGGGACGATGCCAGCGATGCCGGGCGGATCGAGCAGGTCTGGTTCAAGGGCGCCCATGCCGATATCGGCGGGCAATTGTCGGGGCTGGAGTTCGCCCGGCCACTGGCCAATATCCCGCTCGTCTGGATGATGGAACGGGCCGAGGCCGTGGGTCTGCCGCTTCCCGAGGGCTGGCGGCGGCATTTCCCCACCGATGCCACCGCGCCCTCGATCGGCAACTGGCGGCGCTGGGGCAAGGCCTTCCTCGCCCGCGCGCCGCGTCTGGCCGGCCGCGAGGCGACCGAGACGCTGCATCCGTCCGTGCCGCTGCCCTATCCCGGCCCGGCGATCCTGACCCGGCATCTGGCGCAGTTCGCCGCGCCCAAACGCCGCCGCCTGCGCCGCGCCACGCCCGAGAGCGTGGAGTTGCCGGTGCTGCCGGACCTGCCGTCGATGGACGAGGGCAAGCCGGCCTGAAATACGCGAGCGCGGATCAGCAGACCTGGCCCGGAATCGAGCGCGAAGCGCGCCGGGCCAGCGTCCGACCGCCCCCCGGGCGGACGCTGGCCCTCGTCCGGCCCTCGATCCGCCATGAGAAAGGCGGCCGCCCTTGAGCGACCGCCCGTATCATGCTGTCAGGCCCTCGGCCTTACGCCACCGCCTTCAGCTCGCGCACCGGCTGGATGCCCAGTGCGGCGCAGACGTCGCGGGTCAGGCCCGGGCGGTTCAGCGTGTAAAAATGCAGCCGGTCGACGCCGCCTTTCAGCAGGTTGTCGCACAGTTCGGTGCAGACCGCCGTGGCCAGCAGCGCCTCGCGGCCCTCGCCATCGCGGGCGGCGGCGGTGAAGGCGTCGTCGGCCCATTGCGGGACCGAGGTGCCGCACATGGCTGCAAACCGTTTTGCACCGGCCCAGCTCTGGATCGGCAGGATGCCGGGGATGATCGGGGCGGTGATGCCGGCCTTCTCGCATTTGTCGCGGAAGCGGAAGAAGGTCTCGGCCTCGAAGAAGAACTGGGTGATGGCGCTGGTGGCCCCGGCATCGATCTTGCGCTTCAGCCAGGCCACGTCGGCATCGGTGCCGCCCTGCGTGTCGGGATGCGGCTCGGGATAGGCGCCGACGCGGATGGTCATGTCGCCCCGCGCCGCGATCGCCTCGATCAGCTCGATCGAATTGGCAAAACCCTCGGGATGCGGGGTGAAGCGGTCGGCACCCTTCGGTGCATCGCCGCGCAGCGCCACGATTTCGCGCACGCCGGCATCGGCATAGGATTGCACGATGGCCAGCGTTTCCTCGCGCGAGGCATCGACGCAGGTCAGATGCGCGGCCACCGTCACGCCGTAGTTTTTCTGGATGGTGGTCACCGCCTCATGGGTCAGCTGCCGGGTGGTGCCGCCGGCGCCATAGGTGACCGAGACGAAATCGGGTTCCATCGGTGCCAGCGCCCGCGCCGTTTCCCACAGCGCGAAAGACGCCTCGAGCGTTTTCGGCGGGAAGAATTCGAAGCTGATCTTCGGGGCAGTGGTGATAGTCGGCGTGGTCATGGCGATTCCCTTTTCTTGAGGCCCTTGTGCCATGCGCGGCGACGTGAGACAAATTCATGTTTCTCAAGATTGTCATGAAATCGGCTCAACACCATGCATCTCGAACTGCGCCACCTGCGCACCGTCCGCGCCGTCCATGAACAGGGCGGGCTCGCCCGCGCCGCTGATGTGCTGAACATCACCCAATCGGCGCTGTCCCATCAGATCAAGGGGCTGGAGGATCAGGCCGGGGTCGAGCTTTTCGTGCGCCGCGCCAAGCCCATGCGGCTCTCCGCCGCCGGGATGCGGCTTCTGCGGCTGGCGGAGCAGGTGCTGCCGATGGTCGCCGCCACCGAGGCCGAGTTCAAGGGTGTCGAGATGGGCCGGGTCGGGAGGTTGCATATCGCGATGGAATGCCATGCCTGTTTCGACTGGCTTCTGCCGGTGCTGGACCAGTTCCGCCGCACCTGGCCGGATGTCGATGTGGATATCCGCCTTGGCCTCGCCTTCGGCGCGCTGCCGGCGCTCGCGCGGGAACAGGTCGATCTGGTCATCTCCTCGGACCCCGAGGAGGTGCCGGAGGTGACCTTCGCGCCCCTGTTCGACTATTCGCCGACGATGGTGGTGCCGGCCGGGCATCCGCTGGTCGAGAAGGGCTTTGTCGAGCCGGAGGATCTCGCCGACCAGACGCTGATCTCCTATCCGATGGACCGGGCGCGGCTGGATGTGTTCAGCCAGTTCCTGACCCCCGCCGGGGTCGAACCCGCCCATCACCGCAAGGTCGAGCTGACCGATGTGGCCTTGATGCTGGTCGCCTCGGGCCGGGGCGTGGCGGTGATGCCCGACTGGGTGCTGCGCCGCCATGCCGCCAATCCCGAACTGGCGATGCTGCCCTTGGGGCAGGGCGGGATGCTGCGCCGGCTTTACGCGGCGGTCAGGGATGACGACCTGTCGCAACCCTACATGGCCCATGTGTTGCGGCTGGCGCGGACCGAGCCGGTCAGAATGCTGAGGGGCTGAGGGAGCAGACCCGGCCCGATACGCGGGCGAAGCCCGCCGGGCCAGCGCCGGCCCGCCCCCGGGCTGGCGCTTTGGTGCCGCTGGTCCCGAGTTCCGGCAGAAGAGGGGCTTGGCACCATAAACCGCTTTGGCGCACCGTTCCGATGCCACCCCACGGGCCGGCGCTGCCCCTCTGCCCGGAAAATTGAGGCACGTAACGGGCCTTCCCATCCGAACCGCTTCACTTTCCTGCCCCATGCGCCTAAGAGGCGCGCAACCCGACAGGAGTCCGCATATGCTCAGCGCCAATATGAACGTCATGATCAAGGCTGCCCGCAAGGCCGGCCGCAGCCTCGTCAAGGATTTCCGCGAGGTCGAGAACCTGCAGGTCAGCGTCAAGGGTGCGGGCGATTTCGTCAGCCGCGCCGACCGCGAGGCCGAGCGGATCATCAAGGAAGAACTGCGCGGCGCGCGGCCGAACTATGGCTGGCTGGGCGAGGAAACCGGCGAGGAGGCGGGCGAGGATCCGACCCGTCGCTGGATCGTCGATCCGCTGGACGGCACCACCAACTTCCTGCACGGGTTGCCGCATTGGGCGATCTCGATCGCGCTCGAGCACAAGGGCGAAATCGTCGCGGCGGTGATCTTTGACCCGGCCAAGGACGAGATGTTCGTGGCCGAAAAGGGCGGCGGCGCCTTCATGAACGACCAGCGCCTGCGGGTGTCCTCGCGCGGGAAGATGATCGAGTCGATCTTTGCCACCGGTGTGCCCTTCGGCGGCCGCGGCACGTTGCCCGCGACGCTGCAGGACCTGGCCCGGTTGATGCCGCTGACCGCCGGCGTGCGCCGCTGGGGCGCTGCCTCGCTGGATCTGGCCTATGTCGCCGCCGGCCGTTACGACGGCTACTGGGAACGCGGGATTTTCCCCTGGGATGTCGCAGCGGGCATCCTGATGGTGCGTGAGGCTGGCGGTTTTGCTGAAGGTCTGCGCGAGGGCGATCACGTGCTGGAATCGGGCCGCATCGTCGCCGCCAATGCCACCATCTTCGACACGTTCGCCAAGGTCATTCGCGCCCGCGACTGATCGCGCGCCTCAGCCCAGTTCCGCCAGAAAGATATAACCCGCGCCATAGATCGTCTTGATCAGGCGCGGGTTTTTTGGATCCTCGCCCAGCTTGCCCCGCAGGCGGGAGATGCGCACATCCATTGCCCGGTCGAAACTTTCCCCCGCCGTGCCGCCAAGCGCCTCGAGCATCTGGTTGCGGGTGATGAGCCGACGCGGGCTGTCCAGGAAGATGCGCAGCAGTTCCGCTTCGGCATGGCTGATCGGCGTTTCCGCACCATCGGGCGCAATCAGCATGTAGCTGTCGAAATCGGCGGTCCAGCCGGCAAAGCGGATGCGGTTGTCGCTGCGCTCGGGGCTGGCGGCGGCGGCGGGCTTGCGCAGCCGCGCGCGGATGCGGGCCACCACCTCGGCGGTCTCGAACGGCTTGATGATGTAATCATCCGCGCCCAGTTCCAGCCCGGTGATGCGGTCCTGCACCTGCGCCCGGCCCGAGATGATGATGATCGCCGCCCCCGATTCGCGCGCCAGCCGATGCACCAGCGCCAGCCCGTCGCGGTCGGGCAGGCCCAGATCGATCAGGCAGGCCTCGGGGGTGATGCGGCGCAAAGCCGCCTCGAACTCGGTGGCGCGGGCGAAACTGGCGGTACGAAAGCCCGCCTCCTCCAGCGCGCCCGACAAGAGGCGGCGGATCTCGGGCTCGTCATCCAGAATGGCGATCAGGGGCGCGTCAGTCATGGGGGTCTTCTGGCGTGTCGGGGGCGGCGCGGCAAGCGGCATCCGCCAGCGCGCCCGCCAGCCGGTCGGCATCGAAGGGTTTGGTGAGCACCGGGGCGGTTGCGCCCGCGCGCAAGGGATCGCCCGGCGGCAGCGAGGTCATCAGCACCAGGGGCAGGCCGGCGCCCGACAGGTCCAAGCCCAGACCGTCGCCAAGCTGCATGTCCGACAGGATCAACGTCAGCCCGGGCAGGTCGGTCAGCGCCTGCGCCTCGGTCAGGCTGGCGGCCTCGATCACCGCATGGCCGAGGCCGGTCAGCATGGCGCGGACCTCGGTGCGGATGGTGTCGTCATCCTCGACCAGCAAAACGATTTGCCGCGCCACCCGGCGCAAGGGCAGGCTCAGCGTCACCCGCGCGCCGGTCCCGGTATTGTCCAGCCTGAGGGTGCCGCCGGCCAGCTTCGTCTGGTCATAGACCATCGACAGGCCCAGTCCCGACCCCTGTCCCTGCTTGGTGGAATAGAAGGGTTCGGTGGCGCGGGTCAGCGCCTCGGGCGAGAAGCCGGGGCCGCTATCCTCGACCATGATGCGCAACCAGCCGCCACGGGGCAGGGCGGTCAGGCTGATGGTGCCGGGGCCGGATAGCGCCGCATTGGCGTTGAGGATCAGATTCAGAAGCGAATCCTGCAAGGCACCGGGATCGAGCAGCAGCGGGGCATCGTCCAGCGCAGACTCGACGGAGAGCACCACCCCCTCGGCCAGCGAGGGGCGCGCGAGCGTCGCCACCTCATTGAGCAGCGCCGGCAGGCTGACCGGCTGGAAACTCAGGTCGCGCGGCAGGCTGATGCTGGCGAGGCGATTGAGCAGTTGCGCCCCCCGCCGCGCCGCCGCCAGCGTGGCCTGTACATCCGCGCCCGCCGTTCCGGGCAGGTCGAGCCCCGCCAGCCGCCCCTGCAGCCCGAGGATGATGGTCAAGAGGTTGCCGAAATCATGCGCCATGCCCGAGGTCAGCCGCGCCGCAAGACTGCGCTTGCCGGCATGGCTGATCGCCTCGCGGACCTGCACCTCGGCACTGACATCGGTCGAGAGGACATAGACCCCCTGTCCGGTCCGGTCCGGGGTCAGGGCGATGCGGATGCGCCGGCCCGAGGGCTGGTGCGTCATCTCGAAGACCTGCGGCTCGCCGGTCAGCGCGCGGTCGAGCCAGGGTTTCAGCGTGGCAAAGGTCTGCGGCCCCAGCGCCTCCGAGACATGCAGCCCGGTGATCCGGTCCGAGGTGCCGGGGAAAACCAGCGGCTGCTGGCGGTTCGAGAAGCTGTAGCGATAGCTGGCATCGACATGGGCGATATGGGCCGGAACCATCTCGGTGACCTGCCGGATGCGCGCCTCGCTGGCGGTCAGGATGCGCTGCGCCTCTTGCAAAGCGGCGTTGGTGGCGGCCAGTTCGCGGTTGGCAGCGGCCAGACGCTCGGCATGGTCCAGCACCTGTTCGCTGAGTTCCTCGGAGCGTGCGCGCAGCAGCGATTCCTGCCGCTTGGTGTCGGTGATGTCGGTATAGACGGTGATCCAGCCGCCCTCGCCAAGCGGCGCGCCCTCGACCGCGATCCAGCGGCCATTGGCGCGCGGACGTTCGAAGTAATGCGGCTCGAAGGTGGCGGCCTGTTTGACGCGGAAGGCGATGGCGGCCTCGGGGTCATCCTGCGGCCCGTATTCGCCGCGATGGACAAGATAGCGGATGGTCGCCTCGAAGCTGGCGCCGGGCCGGGTCAACTCGTCGGGCAGGTCGAACATGGCCTGGTATTGCAGGTTCGCCACCGCCAGCCGCAGGTCGGCGTCAAAGATCGACAGCGCCTGACCGATCAGGTTCAGTCCCGAACGGGTCAGTTCGGCGCGGGTCTCGTCAGGGTTCGGGGCGCGGATCATGGCGGGGGATTGTGCCCGGATCGGCGGGGGTTGCAATGCCCAGCCATGCGCAAGGCGCAAGGCAGGGGTGACGAACCTTGGACCGGGTTGACCCGGCATACCAAAAGGCGCATCGGGCCTGCAGTATGTGCAAGGATTCCCCATGTCGGACCAGCCCCCCGCAAGTCCTAAGGCCGCCAATCCGCTGAACGCCCCGGCGGCCCGTGCCCCGGCGGTGCCGCCCCTGAACACCCCGCGCGAGGACCGCACCGGGCTGGCGATCATGATCATGTGCGCCGTGGCGATGATCTTCGCGGTGCAGGACGGGCTGTCGCGCCAGCTTGGCAGCCAGTATCCGGCGATCTTCATCGTCATGCTGCGTTTCTGGTTCTTCGCGCTGTTCGTCATCGTGCTGGTGGCGCGCCAGCCGGGCGGGCTTGGCCGGGCAATGCGGTCCAAGCATCCCTGGATGCAGATCTTCCGGGGGGTCCTGCTGGTGGCCGAGGTGGTCATCATGGTCGAGAGCTTCGTCCGCCTTGGCCTGGTCGAGACGCACGCGATCTTCACCGCCTCGCCCCTGCTGGTCGCGGCTTTGTCGGGGCCAATCCTTGGCGAGAAGGTCGGCTGGCGGCGCTGGACGGCGATCATGATCGGCTTCCTGGGCATCCTGATCGTGCTCAATCCCGGGCAGGGCATGTTCGCCCCCGCCGCCATCCTGCCGCTGATCGCCGCGCTGATGTTTGCCGTCTACGGGCTGGCGACGCGCTATGTCTCGCGGCAGGACAGTTCGCTGGTCAGCTTTTTCTGGACCGGCATTTCCGGCGCCGCCGCGATCACGCTGGTCGGCATCTGGCAATGGGTCTGGCTGGCGCCGCTCGACTGGTTCTGGATGCTGTGCCTCTGCATAACCGCCATTGCCGGGCACTACCTGCTGATCCGCGCCTATGAGCTGGCCGAGGCCTCGGCGCTGCAGCCCTTTGCCTATACCCAGCTGGTCTGGGCCAGCGTCATCGGGGTGATCTTCTTCGGCGATGTGGTGAAGACCAACGTGGTCATCGGTGCCGCCGTGGTGGTCGGTGCGGGTCTGTTCACCTTGTGGCGCGAGCGTCAGAAGGCAAGGGCGAAGGCGCACTGATCCCCTCGGGCCAGCGGAAGCCATCGCCCGCATCCGCCGCCAGACGCGGCACCGGCATGGCGGCCACGGCGGCCTGCATCTCGTCACTGACCGGCAAGCGCGCCAGTCTGAGCGGCCGGGCAGGAGGCTGGGCCGACAGCGCCAGCGTCAGCCGCAGCGGCGGTGCCGGCATCAAGCCGCCGCCAGTCAGGTCCCAGGTCGGCACGATCGGCACCGTCTTCCCCATGATCCGCGCGCGATAAATTGGCTGCGCCTCGGCCACGCGCATGACGTAATTGCGGGTCTCGTCGAAGGGAATCAGTTCCACCCAGTCGACCGCATCGGCGCCACCGTGATCGGCGCCCTTCCTCAGATCGCCGAAATCCCCGATCCAGCGCGCGGGCCGACCCGGCCCGGCATTGTAGCCCGAGGCGACCAGCGCCACCGAGGCGCCGAAACGATCGCGCAGCCCGTCCAGATAGGCCGCGCCAAGCCGGGCGTTATATCCCGCATCCTGCGTCAGCCGCGCGCGCTCATAGGGTTCGCCGATCTTGCGGGCCATGGCCTGCGCGGTGTCGGGGATGACCTGCATCAGCCCCAGCGCGCCGGCATGGCTGCCGACGGTATGGTTGAACTCGCTTTCCTGTCGGGCAATGGACAGGACCAGTTCCGGCGGGATGCCGAGATCGGTATCTTCCAGCCCGGTCAGCGGGAAATGCGCCGCCGGATAGATCGCGCCAAGCGAGGCCGCGCGCTTCGACAGCCGCAGCGCATGCCAGGGCTTGCGCGCTTCCAGCATCAGCCGGGCCATGCGGGCGATGTCGTCGGGTTCGGCACCGGTCGCCGCCGCCTGCAGGAAGAATTGCTGCGCCTGGTCGGCGCGGCCCGTGCCCAGCATCCACAGCCCGGCATTGAACAGCTCGTTCCCGACCAGATCGCTGCCGCGCCAGTCGGGCAGGCTGTCGAGCGCCTTGCCCGGCACGGCAAATTCGGCGGGCATGGGCAGGTGCAGTTTCTCGGCGGAAAGCTGGCCGTAATAAGTGCCGATATATTCGGCCCCTGCCTGATAGGCCGCGCGGGCGGCATCACCCTTGCCAAGCGCCTCCTGCGCGCGGCCCTGCCAGTAATCGGCGCGCGCACGGCTGATGGCGCTGCCGACCACGGTTTCCAGATGGTCGAAATGGGCAAGTGCCCGGTCTGCTGCCCCGGCGCGCATCGCGGCATAGCCTGCCAGCCATTCGAGATCGGGGTAATGCTCGTTCTCGGGCGGCAGGAAATGCGCCCGCGCGAGTTTCTCGGCTGTCGCCCAATCGCCCTGACGCATGGCAAGCCGGGCATAGTCGACCCGCATCTCGGCCCAGACTTCGGGGTCACGCAAAGCCTCGGCACTGGTCGAGCGTTCCAGCATCAGGTCCCGCGCCAGATCATGCATCTTGGCACGGACCCGCCAGCGATAGCGATCCATTGCCAGCCCGGCATCGGCGCGGGCGGGTTCGGGCAGGGCGTTGATCAGGTCATCGACCCCGTCGCGCCGGGCCTGCAGGGCGATGCGGGCGCGGGCCAAGGCGGCATCGGGGGCCGAAAGCTCTGCCAGCCGCCGCTCGGCCGCCTGCCATTCGCCAAGGTCCAGCATGGCAAAGGCGCGGGCAGCGGCGAGGGGCGTCAGCTCGTCGGCATAGGTCTTCAGGAACGCAGCCTCTTCCGCCGGTTCCAGCGGCACCGTGGTCCAGAAGCGTTCGCGCTCCGCCTTGGCCTCGCTGGCCGAGAGCGTGGCGAGAAAGGCCGTTTCCGTGCGCAGGCTGTCGGGCAGGCGATCGCCGAACCAGTTGCGGATCTGGTCAGGCGGCAGGTCGGGACGCAAGAGCGCATCGCCGCGCCGGATCAGCGCCGCCTCGCCGGGCCAGCCGGGATGGTTCAGGCGGAAGGCGAGGAAATCGCGGAAGGCGCCATTGCCAGCGATCAGCGCCTGCCAGCCGACCAGCGCCTCGGCCATCGGGCCGGATCGCCCGGCGGCCTTCCTCGCCGTGACCCAGTCGCCGGTCTCGGCTGCAGCCAAGGCCAGCGCCATCGCACCGGCATTTTCGGCGCGCGCGGGCAGGGCTGGCAGCATCAAGGCCAGCGCGCCCGCCCGGAATATGTGGCCGATGAACCGCATTCCGCATATGTGTGCGGTGCTTTGCCGCGCGGCGCAACTCACAAGCTTGGCAATTCCGGCTGCGGGATATAGGGATTGCGCGTTCAGAAAATCGCAAATCAGGAGCGTGTCATGTTCAAAGGGTCAATACCTGCCCTCGTCACGCCGTTCACCCCGGACGGCGAGCTGGATCTGGACACGCTGAAGAAGCTGGTCGACTGGCATGTGGCCGAGGGCAGCAACGCGCTCGCACCTGTGGGCACGACCGGCGAAAGCCCGACGCTGAGCCATGACGAGCATCGCCAAGTGATCGAGACGGTGATCCGCGTGGTCGATGGCCGCATCCCGGTCATTGCCGGCGCAGGCTCGAACTCCACCCGCGAGGCGGTGGGGCTGGTGCAGTTCGCCGCCGAGGCCGGGGCGCAGGGCGCGCTGGTCGTCACCCCCTACTACAACAAGCCGACGCAAGAGGGGCTGATCGCGCATTACACCGCGCTTCATGACGCCGCCGACCTGCCGATCATCATCTACAATATCCCGCCCCGCTCGGTCATCGACATGTCGCCCGAGACGATGGGCGAGCTGGCCAAGCTGAAGAACATCGTCGGCGTCAAGGACGCGACCGGCAAGCTGGAGCGGGTGAGCCAGCAGCGCATCACCTGCGGCACGGATTTCATCCAGCTGTCGGGCGAGGATGCGACCGCGCATGGCTTCAACGCGCAGGGCGGCGTGGGCTGCATCTCGGTCACGGCCAATGTCGCGCCGAAGCTGCTGGCGGCGATGCAGAAGGCCACGCAGGCAGGCGATTACGCCACTGCGCTGGAGATCCAGGACCGGCTGATGCCGCTGCATATCGCCATCTTCGTCGAGCCGGGCCTGGTCGGGGTAAAATACGCCATGTCGCGGCTGGGGCTCTGCAACGAGCGCGTGCGCCTGCCGCTGACGCCGCTGCGCGAGGCGACCCGCAAACAGATCGACGACGCGCTGGCCCATGCCGGCCTGATCTGAGCATCTGATCTAACGTTGACCTGACGCATCGCGGCGGTTCCCGGACCGCCGCGTTTGCATGTGACGGGGCAGGGGACCGCCGGCTTCCCCAGGCTGATCGACCCGCGCATTTCTTCGCGTCGAACCCGCCGATTACCCCTTTTCATCCGCCGCGCCTTTGGCTATCACCCCGCCCACTGCCCCGGATGCGGTCGTGGCGGAATTGGTAGACGCGCAGCGTTGAGGTCGCTGTGGGGTAACTCCCGTGGAAGTTCGAGTCTTCTCGACCGCACCAACTTTCTCTTCATCGGTGAACCGGCACAGCCGCCCTTGGCGGTCGCCTCACGGCGTCAGTGCGCTGGCCCAGAGCGAGGGCTCGCCCGCCAGCGGTGCCGCGCCGGTGTCGCCGCCGATCAGCGGGCCTTGCGTCTCTCCGATCACCGCCAGCGAGCCGGCCATGCCGGTCAGGGGCGTGCCGAGCGGGGCGCCGAGCAAGGTCAGCTTCTCGCGCGCGGCCCGGACCCTCTCCTCGGGCATCGGGGCGGCATCGGCGAATTCGTTATAGGTCTCGGGCGAGTCGGTCAGGCCGTCGAAGCCGCGGGTCTGCAGCATGGCGTACAACTCGTCGAAGCGGGCGAGGTATTTCCGGGCATTCTCGGGACTGCGCGAATGGAAGGCGCCGGCGGCGGCGCGCCAGTCACCGGTTTCCTGGTAGAGCTGCAGCACGAAGCTGGCGGCATAGCGGGCATTGGTCAGCGGGTCGAACATGGCCGCGACCGAGGTGAAATTCGCGCCATGCCAGCGGTAATTGATCTGGAAACAGCCGATATCGACATTGGGCCGGCCCAGTGCCACCCGATCCTCGGCGAAGGCCAGGGCCGAGGCCGGATCGTCGAACCAGGATCCCGCGCCCTCGGCATTCACGCTCCAGGCCCAGGGGCGGACATGGCCGTCCAGTCGCCGCCCGGTCTCCGTCAGGGCCAGCGCGCCGAGGATGTCCGTCGGCACGCCGTATTCCGCCGCTGCCTGCCGCGCCGCGCCCTCGCAGATCGCCGCCGGGTCGGACAGCTCTGCCTGCGACAGCACCGCAACTGCCTGCACCGGCAGCAGAAAGGCTGCCAGAAGCGCCAACAGCGCCCGGGTCCGGGCAAGTCCTTGATATTGCAGCATCTGCACCTTTCGCGGCCGTCCGATCCTGTGGAAGAGTAACCGGCCCGGCTTAAGATAAGGTAAGCCTGCGGCAGAGCCGCGCGTTGGACGAAAAGCCAGTTGCAATCCTTGTGGCGGCGCGCGTAACGTGACGACGCGCCACAAGACCAATAAGCCAATCAGGGAGTGC
Source organism: Paracoccus zhejiangensis (assembly GCF_002847445.1). Classification (NCBI taxonomy): domain Bacteria; kingdom Pseudomonadati; phylum Pseudomonadota; class Alphaproteobacteria; order Rhodobacterales; family Paracoccaceae; genus Paracoccus; species Paracoccus zhejiangensis. The sequence goes on from NZ_CP025430.1 coordinate 414,252, forward strand.
GCGGATTGCAGCAAGATCGCATGGACGGCGGCTTTGTCGTCTTCGAGCATGTGCAGAAAAGCTATGACGGTCAGACGCTTGTCGTCAAAGACCTGAATCTCGACATCGGCAAGGGCGAGTTCCTGACCATGCTGGGGCCCTCGGGTTCGGGCAAGACAACCTGCCTGATGATGCTGGCCGGTTTCGAACAGGCCACCCATGGCGAGATTCGGCTGGACGGCAAGAACATCAACGACGTGCCGCCGCACAAGCGCGGGATCGGCATGGTGTTCCAGAACTACGCCCTCTTCCCGCACATGACGGTGGGCGAGAACCTGTCCTTCCCGCTGGAAGTGCGCGGCATGACCAAGGCCGAGCGCGAGACGCGGGTCAAGCGGGCGCTGGACATGGTGCAGATGGGCGCCTTCATCAACCGCCGCCCGGCGCAGCTTTCGGGCGGGCAGCAGCAGCGGATCGCGCTGGCCCGCGCGCTGGTCTTTGATCCCAAGCTCGTGCTGATGGACGAACCCCTCGGCGCGCTCGACAAGCAGCTGCGCGAGCATATGCAGTTCGAGATCAAGGCCCTGCACGAGCGGCTGGGGATCACCGTGGTCTACGTGACGCATGACCAGGGCGAGGCGCTGACCATGTCGGACCGCATCGCCGTATTCAACGATGGCCGCATCCAGCAGCTGGCCAGCCCCTCGGCGCTGTATGAGCAGCCGGAAAACAGCTTTGTCGCCAGCTTCATCGGTGAAAACAACGCGCTGCCCGGCATTCTTGAGAAACTGGATGGGAATAACGCGATCATCCGCCTGCATAATGGCGAGGCGATCGATGCCACCGCCGTCAATGTGCGGCAGGTGGGTCAGGATACCACCGTCTCGATCCGGCCCGAGCGGGTCGAGTTCAAGCCCGAGTTGATGCCCTCGGGCGCGCATACCGTCGAGGCCGAGGTGATGGATGTCGTCTACATGGGCGATATCCTACGGACCCGGCTGAAGGTCGCGGGCAGCGATGATTTCGTGATGAAATGCCGCAATACCATTGGTCAGACCCGGCTGTCGCCGGGTCAGAAGATCCGCATTGGCTGGCATCCGCAGGATGCCCGCGCGCTGGACCCGGTCTGAACACGGGCCTTGCGCGGAGAGACAGATTTATTGAAGCGAGAGGACCTTATGAAACATTCCCTGATCCTGACCACTGCCCTGACGGGCCTGATCGCGCTGCCGGCGGCAGCACAGGAGGTTGCCCTGCTGTCCTGGGGCGGCGCCTATGGCAACAGCCATCTGGAAGCCTATGCCAAGCCCTTCGAGGCCGAGACCGGGATCAAGGTGGTGATGCAGGACGCCGACAACCCGGCCACGCCGATCAAGGCCATGGTCGAGGCGGGCAATGTGACGGTCGACGTGGCCTCGGTCGAATATGCCGATGCGGTGCGCCTGTGCGATGAGGGTCTCTTGGAAACCATCGACGGCTCGATCCTCGCGGCGGCCGAGGATGGTACGGCGGCGGCGGATGACTTCATCGAGGGGGCCGTGACCGACTGCTTTGTCGGCACCGATGTCTATTCGATGATCCTGGCCTATGACGACAGCAAGTTCGCCGACGCCAAGCCCGCCACCCCGGCGGACTTCTTCGACCTGGCGAAATTCCCCGGCAAGCGCACCATGCGCAAGGGTGCCAAGTTCAACCTCGAACTGGCGCTGATGGCCGATGGCGTGGCCCCGGCGGATGTCTATGCCACGCTCGGCACGCCCGAGGGTGTGGACCGCGCCTTTGCCAAGCTCGACAGCATCAAGTCGGACGTGATCTGGTGGGAGGCCGGGGCGCAGCCGCCGCAGCTTCTGGCCGATGGCGAAGTGACCATGGCCTATGCCTTCAACGGCCGGATCTTCAATGCCGCGCAGGCCGAGGGCAAGCCGTTCAAGATCATCTGGGACGGCCAGATCTACGAGATGGAAGGCTGGGTGGTGCCGAAGGGCGCGCCGCACCTGGAAGACGCGCTGAAATTCGTCACCTACTCGACCTCGCCCAAGCCGCAAGCGCGGGCTGCCGAGTTCATCAGCTATGGCCCGCCGCGCAAATCGGCGGCTGCGCTGGTCGGCAATATCGAGGGCACGGAGGTGCCGATGGGTCCGAACCTGCCGACCTCGGCCGAGAACATGACCAATGCGCTCGGCTCGAACCTTGATTTCTGGGTCGATCACGACGCCGAGCTGAACGAGCGTTTCAACAGCTGGCTGGCCGGTTGATCTGACAATCCGGCGGGTGGTCCCATGGGGCCGCCCGCTTCTGCCTGACAACCTGTCGGAAGCAGGACGGGCCAATAAAAACAAAAAGATAAGACAACAATCTTGAAACAGGGTGAACCATAATGAAGTCTATCCTCATCGCTACCACCGCCTTGGCCGGGCTGGCATCCGCCGCGCTGGCCGAGGGCGAGGTGAACGTCGTCTCGTGGGGTGGCGCCTACGAGGTCAGCCAGGTCGAGGCCTATAACAAGCCCTTCACCGCCGAGACCGGCATCAAGGTCAACATGATCGCCGCCGACAACCCGGCCACGCCGCTGAAGGCGCAGGTCGAGGCCGGCAACATCACCGGCGACGTCTTCGACATCGAGGTGTCCGACGCCATCCGCCTGTGCGACGAGGGCGCGCTGGTCGAGATCAACCCCGCCGATCTGCCCGCCGCCCCCGATGGCACCCCGGCCGCCGAGGATTTCATCGACGGCGCGCTGCAGGATTGCGCGGTGGCGAACATCTTCTGGGGCACGGTCATTGCCTATGACAACACCAAGTTCCCCGATGGTGCCCCGACCACGGCGGCGGATTTCTTTGACCTCGAGAAATATCCCGGCAAGCGCGGGTTGCCGAAAAGCGCCAAGCGCACGCTCTACCTGGCGCTGATCGCCGATGGCGTGCCGGCCGACCAGATCTATGAGAAGCTGGCGACCCCGGAAGGCGTGGCGCAGGCCTTTGCGAAACTCGACACCATCAAGGACAGCGTTGTCTGGTGGGAAGCGGGCGCGCAGCCGCCGCAGCTTCTGGCCGATGGCGAGGTGACGATGGCCACCGGCTATAACGGGCGCTTCTTCGACGCCATGGTTGGCGAGGGCAAACCCTTCACCATCATCTGGGACGGTCAGTACATGGATCTCGACATGTTCGCCATTCCCAAGGGCTCGCCCAACCCGGAAGCCGCGATGGCCTATCTGAAATTCGCCACCGACACTCAGCGTCTGGCCGATCAGGCGAAATACATCGCCTATGGCCCGTCGCGGAAATCCTCGGCGGCGCTGGTCGGCAAGTACAAGGACGGCACCACCGACATGGCGCCGCACATGCCGACGAACCCGGACCACATGACCACCTCGATCATGGATGACCCGGAATTCTGGGCCGACCACGATGCCGAGATGAGCGAACAGTTCAACGCCTGGCTGGCTGGCTGATCCGACAACCGCTGCCGTCCCCGGCTGGTCCGGGGGCGGTGGCCCTTCCACCGCGAAGAGACATCATGGCACAGGCCCTCGATCCCCACGCCGCCATCGCCACCCAAGCGGGTGGTATCGATGATGGCCCGCTGACCACGGCCGATGGCCAACCCCTGGCCCGCGCGCTGCGCCGCTCGCAGAAGCGCGCCAAGCGCCGCGCCTTCCTGCTGGTGCTGCCGCTGCTGGCCTTCATCCTGCTGACCTTCGTGGTGCCGATCGCGCAGATGCTGCAGCGATCCTTCTACAATGACGGCTTTTCGGCCAACATGCCGCAGGTCTCGGCCTGGTTCGCCGATACCGAGCGTGGCACCGATCCCGACGAGGCGGCCTGGGCCGCGCTGGCCGCCGACCTGACCGCCGCCGCGGAGAACCGCAGCATCGGCGTCGTCGGCACCCGCATCAACTACGACATGGCCGGCACGCGGTCGCTGTTCACCTCGACCGGCCGCAAGGTCCGCGATGGGCTGGAGCCGCCCTACCAGGCGGCGCTGACCGAGATCGATGCGAAATGGGCCGACCCGGTGCTGTGGAGCACGATGCGCGAAGCCTCGAGCCCGGTGACGACGAATTTCTATCTTGCCTCGCTGGACCGCAAGCGCGATGCCGAGGGCAGCATCACCCAGGTGGCCGAGAACCAGCGCGTCTACATCATGCTGTTCCTGCGCACCTTCGGCCTGTCGCTGCTGATCACCGCGCTGACCTTCGTCCTTGGCTTCCCGATTGCGCATCTTCTGGCGACGCTGCCGATGCGCAAGTCGAACCTGTTGATGATCCTCGTGCTTCTGCCCTTCTGGACCTCGCTTCTGGTGCGCACGACCAGCTGGATCGTGCTGTTGCAGCAGCAGGGCGTGGTGAATGACCTTCTGGTCTGGGCCAATGTCATCGACGCCAATGGCCGGTTGCAGATGATCTACAACCGCACCGGCACGATCATCGCGATGACCCATATCCTGCTGCCCTTCATGATCCTGCCGCTCTACTCGGTGATGCGCACGATCAACCCCTCCTATGCCCGCGCCGCGCGGTCACTGGGGGCGACCAGCTGGACGACCTTCCGCCGCATCTATTTCCCGCAGACCCTGCCGGGGCTGGGGGCAGGGGCGCTGTTGGTGTTCATCCTCGCCGTGGGCTATTACATCACGCCCGCGCTGGTCGGCGGTTCCTCTGGCCAGCTCATCTCGAACATGATCGCCATGCACATGACCGACACGCTGAACTGGTCGATGGCGGCGGCGCTGGCGGCGCTTCTGCTGGCGGCGGTGCTGCTGCTCTACTGGTGCTATGACCGCATGGTCGGCATCGACAACCTGAAGCTGGGGTGACGCAAGATGGCGCTTCCGAATTACGCATCCCCGGCCGAGCGGATCTGGCACTGGTCCTACCTGCTGATCTGCACGCTGATCTTCATTTTCCTGATCGCGCCGATCCTGGTGATCATCCCGCTCAGTTTCAACGCCGAGCCCTATTTCACCTTCACCGAGAAGATGCGGTCCTTTGACCCGGACGGCTATTCGATGCGCTGGTATGACAGCCTGCTGACCTTCGGGATGCAGGCGCCCGACGGGCCGCGCAATGCCGGCTGGTGGGCCGATGCCTGGGCCAATGCCAAGTGGATCAATGCCGCCAAGAACTCGATCATCATCGGCTTCTTCTCGACCATCCTCGCCACCTTTCTCGGCACGCTGGCCGCGCTTGGCCTGTCGCGCCCGGAAATGCCCTTCCGCCGGGCGATCATGGCGATCCTGATCTCGCCGATGATCGTGCCGCTGATCATCACCGCGACCGGCATGTTCTTCTTCTATTCGAACCCCTGTTCGGTGCTGGGCTGGGTCGGGTTGCCGACGAATTGCGGGCGGCTGGCGGGCACCTACCTGGGCGTGATCCTTGCCCATGCCACGCTTGGCATTCCCTTCGTCATCATCACCGTGACGGCGACGCTGGTGGGCTTCGACCAGTCGCTGAACCGCGCCGCCGCGAGCCTTGGGGCCAATCCGCGCACCACCTTCTTCCGCGTGACCATGCCGCTGATCCTGCCCGGCGTGATCTCGGGCGCGCTGTTCGCCTTTGTCACCAGCTTTGACGAGGTCGTCGCGGTGCTGTTCATCGCCGGCCCGGATCAGCAGACCATCCCGCGGCAGATGTGGAACGGCATCCGCGAACAGATCTCGCCGGCCATCCTTGCCGTCGCGACCATCCTGGTGATCTTCTCGATCGCGCTGCTGACCACGGTGGAACTGCTGCGCCGCCGCTCGGAACGGCTGCGGGGCGTTACACCGCACTGATCCGGGCGGGGCAGGCCCCTGTCAGGGAAGAATCGCCAGCCACATCCAGATGGTCAGGACCGAGGCCAGGGTGCCGATCAGCACGGTCGAGGCGGCAACCCGCCGGGCCGCGCCGTAGATATTTGCGAAGATATAGGCATTGACCCCCGGTGCCATCGAGGCGGTGACGACCGCCGAGCGCATCCCGTCCGTATCCAGCCCCAGACCGCGGCCAAGGCCGAAGCTGATCGCCGGATGCAGGATCAGGCTGATGCCGCAGCACATGGCGATGGTCGCCATGTCGCCCTCGGGCCGGTAACGCAGCAGCACGCCGCCAAGGCCGAACAAAGCAGCGGGCAGGGCCGAGCGTGCCAGCATGTCGACCCCGGCCCAGAAGCCCTCGGGCAGAGCCAGCCCGGCCTGCGTCAGCAGGTTCACCACGAAGCCCACGAGGATGCCGATGACCAAGGGCGTCCTCAGCACCCCGCCAAGCGCCCGCGCGGCCACCGCGCCGACCGACAGGTTCTTGCCGCGTGCCAGCGTGAATTCCATCATGGTGATGCCGAAGGTATAGATCAGCGGCGAATGGATCGAGATGATCGCCCAGTTTCCCATCAGCGCGTCCGGGCCATAGGCGCGTTCCATGATCGGGATGCCCAGAAGCAGGCTGTTCGAGAACAGGCAGACGAAGCCGATCGCCACGCAATCGGCAGGCGGGCGCTTGAAGATGAACTTGGCCCCGGCCCAGCCTGCCAGGTAGCCGGCAAAGGCACCGCCATAGAAGGACAGCATCAGGTTGATGCGGAAGCCCTCGCCCAGGTCGAGCCGCGCGATCGAGGAAAACAGCAGCACCGGCACGGCGAAATTCTGGGCATAGCGCATCAGCCCATCGACGGCGCTTTCCGAGAACCAGCCGCGCCAGGCGACCAGGTAGCCGAAACCGATGACCAGGAAGACCGGCAGGATGACGGTGAAAAGATCGCTCATGCCGGCTCCTCGGCAAGGGGCTGCGGGGCAGGGGCGTTCACGCCCACCTCGATCACCAGCCCGTCATGGGCGGGGATGACGTTCGGGGGCGTGGCCTTCATGGTCTCGGCATGGTCGAGATCGATATGCATGTTCGTCACCACCCCGCGCTTGGCCCGCGAGCGTTCGATCCAGTCCAGCGCCAGCGCCAGATGGGCATGGCTGGGATGGGGTGTCAGGCGCAGGGCGTCGCAGACAAAGACCTCGGCCCCCTCGATCAGCGGCCAGCACTCGCCGGGGATGAACGAGACATCGGGCAGATAGACCAGCCCGCCGATGCGGAACCCCAGCGAGGTGATGTCGCCATGCTGCACCCGGAAGGGCAGGAACTGGATCAGCCCGCCGGCGCCATCGATGCCAAAGGGGCCGTCGATCAGGTTCAGGTCCGCGACCGGAGGATAGGCCGAGCCCTCGGGCGTCTCGAAGATATAGCCAAATCGCTTGACCAGCGCCCGGGTCGTCGGCGCATCGGCCCAGACCGGCATGCGCTGATGGGCATTATAGGCCAGCTGGCGGATGTCATCGATGCCATGGGTGTGGTCGGCATGGGCATGGGTATAGACCACCGCATCCACCGTGGTCACATTGGCGTCGATCAGCTGCCACACCATGTCCGGCCCGGTATCGATCAGCACCCGGGTGATGCCATGTTCGCCCACGCGCTCGACCAGAAGGGCGCAGCGGCGGCGGCGGTTCTTGGGATTGGTAGGGTCGCAGGCGCCCCAGCGGTTGCCGATCCTCGGCACGCCGCCCGATGAGCCGCAGCCGAGGATCGTGGCGCGGATCATGCGGCAGCCTTCCAGAACAGCCGGTCGAAATTCTCGGTCGTGGCACGGGCGAAATCGGCATAATCGATGCCATAGACCTGCGCGCCGACAGCGGCCGTTTTCGCCACATAGGCCGGTTCGTTGCGCTTGCCGCGATAAGGCGGCGGCGCGAGATAGGGGCTGTCGGTTTCCACAAGGATCCGCTCCAGCGGCGCGGCGGCGAAGATGTCGCGCAGTTCCTGCGAGCGGGGAAAGGCGGCGATGCCCGACATCGACAGGTAGAACCCCAGATCCAGCGCCGCCCGCGCGAGGTCCGGCCCCGAGCTGAAGCAATGCATCACACAGCTATAGTCGCCGTTGCGATATTCCTCGGTCAGGATGCGGGCCATGTCCTCGTCGGCATCGCGGGCATGGATGATCAGCGGCAGGCGGGTCCGGCGCGCGGCCTCGATATGCAGGCGCAGGCTGACCTGCTGGGCGTCCTTGCTGTCGGCAGTGTAATGGTAATCAAGGCCGGTCTCGCCGATGCCCACCATCTTCGGATGCGCGGCATAGCCCAGAAGCTCGTCCAGCGTCACCGGCGGCTGGTCGGCCACGCTCATCGGGTGCAGGCCCACGGCGTAGAAAAGCCCGTCATGCGCCTCGGCCAGTGCCTGCACCTTGGGGACATTCGGCATCTTCGTGCAGATCGTCACCATGCGCGTCACCCCGGCGGCGCGGGCGCGGGCGATGATCTCACCCTGCTGGCCGTCGAAATCCGGGAAATCCAGATGGCAATGGCTATCGACGATTGCGGGGGGCGCATCGGTCATGTCACGAGGTCCTGGCTGATTGGGCCGGCGGCAGATGCGCCAGTTCGGTCAGCATATCCATCACCAGCGCCGCAGGGTCAAGGTTCACGGACCGCCCGATCCGCGCCCGCGCCAGCAGTTCGGCCTGTGCGCCCGCCCAGTCCCGCGCGGCGCGGTCATCGGGCGAGAGCCGCGCCATCACCCGGCCCTCGCGCTCGGCCGCCTGCGGCAGCGGCGCGCCCATCAGCCCGGCGCGCGCCAGACGACTGAGCAGCCGGTCCATCAGTGTCACCATCAGGTCGAAGGGATCGCCATCGGCATCGGCACGCTTGGCCGCCTGATCCGCCAGTTTCAGCGCCTTCTGCCGGTCCATCGACGGCAGGCTGTCCATCAGGTCGATCAGGTCCTGATAGCGTGCCAGCCCGTCCTGACCGGCCAGCCGCAGCGCCTCGCCGACCGAACCACCGGCCAGCGCCGCCAGCTTCTCGGGATCATCCTCGCTGCCCAGATCCTGCAGCACCGAACCCATGTGCTCGGGCGCCAGTGGGGTCAGGCGCAACTCCCGGCAGCGCGACCGGATCGTCGGCAAAAGCCGCGCCGGCTGATGCGCGATCATCAGGATCAACGCGTCCTTCGGCGGCTCCTCGAGCACCTTCAGCAGCGCATTGGCGGCGGCCGTGTTCATCTCGTCGGCGGCATCGATGATGGCGATGCGGCGGCCACCCTCGGCCGCGCTCATGTGGAAGAAGCCCAGTACCTTGCGGATCTCGTCCACGGTGATCTCGGCCCGCAGACGCTTGGCCTTGTCGTCCCATGGGCGGCGGATCAGCATGACATTCGGCTCTGACAGCGCGGCGATGCGGCGGGCGGCGGGGGCATCCGGCGGCGCGGTCAGGTCGTCGCTTTCGGCGCCTGTCAGCAGCCAGCGGGCGATGGACCATGCCAGGGTCGCCTTGCCCACCCCGCGCGGGCCGGTGATCAGCCAGCCGTGATGCAGCCGGTGGCTGCGCGCGGCGCTGACGAAATCGGCGACCGCCGCCGTCTGGCCGATGACGCGCGGGGCCATGCGGGGATGGGGCGCGCCGGGCACCCGGTCGGGTTCGGGAATATCGTCGGTGGCACTCATGCCGGCAGGGCCGCGCGGACCCGGGCGGCGACATCCTCGGGCGCGCCCGAGCCGTCGATCAGCCGCACCCGTGCCGGGTTCTCGGCAGCCAGCGCGCGGAAACCGGCGGCGAGTTTTTCCTGAAAGCCGAGGCCGAGGCTTTCAAAGCGATCTTCGCTGCCGCCCCGCGCCTTGCCGCGTGAAAGGCCGGTGGCCGGGTCGATATCGATGACCAGTGTCAGGTCGGGCTCGAGGCCGACGGCGGTCTCGTGCAGGCTGTCCACCATGCCGCGCAGATCGCCGCGCGTGGCGCCCTGATAGACGCGGGTGGAATCGGCGAAACGGTCGGTGATGACGGTGCGGCCTGCCGCGAGCGCCGGGCGGATCAGCCGTTCCAGATGGTCGCGGCGGGCGGCGGTGAACAAGAGGATCTCGGTCTCGGGCGACCAGCGTTCACCCGCGCCTTCGACCAGCAGCCGCCGGATCTCCTCGGCGCCGGGGGAACCGCCCGGCTCGCGGGTCAGAACGACATCACGCCCCTCGGCCCGCAGAGCCTCGGCCAGAAGACGCGATTGGGTGGATTTGCCGCTGCCGTCGATGCCCTCGAAGCTGATGAACATCAAAGGCCCACGGCCTCGACCGCGCGCCCTCCAAGCCGCAGGGCCGCGCCCTTGACCCGGCCAAGGAACCCCGCCTCGGCCACGTCGGTCGCGGCCAGCAGCGGCATCCGCGCCTCGCCGGTGCCGGGGATCTGCACCACCAACTCGCCCAGTTGCTGCCCGGCCTTGATCGGCGCGGGGATGGGCGAGGTATAGACCACCTCGGCCGTCACCCGGTCGCCGGCCCCGCCGGGGATCAGCACGTTCAGCCCGTCCTTGGTGGTCAGCGCCACCCGCGAGGTCGAGCCCAGCCAGACCGGCGCCTCGACCACGGTTTCGCCCTTCGGCACCAGCGTCTTCATGGTGAACTGGCGAAAGGCCCAGTTGACGATGCGCTCGGCCTCTTCGGCCCGCGCCGTCTCGGTCGGCAGGCCGGTGACCACGAAGATGATGCGGCGATTGCCCTGCACGGCGCTGCCGGTCAGGCCATAGCCCGCCTCCTGCGTGTGGCCGGTCTTCAGCCCGTCGGCACCGATCCCCAGCTTCAACAGCGGGTTGCGGTTGAAGCGGTTCGAAGGCGCGCGGTTGTCGAACGGGTATTCGGTTTCCGAGAAGTACTTGTAAAGCTGCGGGAAATCCTGGATCAGGTGCTGCGCCAGCACGCCCAGGTCATGGGTCGACATGCGGTGGCGCGGATCGGGCCAGCCCGAGGCATTGGCGAAGGTGGAATTGGTCAGGCCCAGTTCCTTGCCCTTCTCGGTCATCTGCCGGGCAAAGGCCTCTTCGGTGCCGGCCAGGCCCTCGGCCACCACCACGCAGGCGTCGTTCCCCGACAGCACGATGATGCCCTGGATCAGTTCCTCGACGGTGGGGCGGTCCTGTTCGTTGAGGAACATGGTCGAGCCGCCCATCTGCCGCGCCTTGGTCGAGACCGGCAGGCGGGTATCCATCTGCACCCGGCCCTCGCGCACCGCCTCGAACAGCATGTAGACGGTCATCAGCTTCGACATGCTGGCCGGCGGCAGCGCCTCGTCGGCGTTCTTTTCCATCAGCACCGTGCCGGTCGCCACGTCATAGACCCAGGCCGCGCGGGCATTGGTGTCAAAGGCCTGCGCTTGGGCCAGACCCGGCAGGGCGATCAGCAGCATGGCGGCGATGCGGAACAATTGGGCGCGCATGGGGTTTCCTTTGCCTGTTTGAGCCTTGACTACAACAGCTGCAGACCTGCCGCAACGCGCCCGGCACGCGCGCGCGGAGGTTTGACCCAAGGGAGACTGGGATAGTGAGCATTTCCGAAACCGACATGGACTTCACGGTCTGGGCGATCATCGACAAGCCGCGCGAGACGGTCTTCGAGGCGGTGGCCGACCCGGCGCAGCTCTCGGCCTATTTCACCACCGGCGGGGCCAAGGGCCGCATGGATCGCGGCGCCACCGTCAGCTGGGAGTTCGGCGATTTCCCCGGCCCCTTCGACGTGACCGTGCTGATCGCCGAGAAACCCGAGCGCATCGAGTTCGACTGGCCCGCCCCCTCGGGCAACGGTCTGAACCGGGTGATCTTCCGCTTCGAGGAATTGCCCGCCGGCCGCACCAAGGTCCACGTCACCGAAACCGGCTGGCCCGCCACCCCCGAGGGGCTGAAGCAGGCCTACGGCAATGTCATGGGCTGGTCCCAGATGCTGGCCGCGATGAAGGCGTGGGTCGATCATGGGGTGGGGTTGCGGGAGGGGATGTATGTGTGAGGGGGGTGACGCGATCCCGGCGTTTCGTAGATGCAGCAGCGGACCGTAGCATATCCGGCCCAAACTCGAGATATTAATCAAGTGCAGCGTCCGCCCCGCTACGACCGAAAAGCTCTAGTGCTGAACTTCAATAGATGACATTTGAACACGCTGACGGAAACCCGATCATTTTTCGGCCCATGACTAGGAAAATTCGGCGTACTCACGAAAAAGCGAGAGCTCTTCGGTATGTGGAACTGCATCGAGTTCTTCCGGATTGCTGACAACGATTTTTTTGACATCAAGTGCCTTGAGCAAAGCTTGATTGCTGATCCAGTCATTGTTCCAGAGCTGAACACTATTGCCGTTGACTATTTGGCAAATCGGTTCGGTGCTGTCAAAGGTTAATCCAACGCCTTTGGCTCTTGTGACTCGCTGCAGCCAAATTTCGAGATGACCGTTATGCGGTATCCGCTTCAATTTCTCGGCTACCTTTCCCCATATTCCCTGGCGGTCTGACTCTGGGGCAAGTGAAATAAGTTTGGCAAGAATTCCAGATAACGCAGGAAAGGCACTAGGCGAAATCACAGCAATATCGCAAATAATCGCCACCTGAACGCCAAGATCTTCGGGAGGTTCAGCAATCGTAGATATTTTCTTGAACGCGCTATCCGCTAAGCGTTTTATTGAACCTGTATTAGGGTAAAGGCGAGCAAACGAGTGAAGTCGCAGTAACTGCTTTTGAATAGTCTTCGCTTGTGTGATGTCCATATTCTCGAGTTGCATACCTGCCAGCTTCTCGGGCTTGATGGCGCCCTCGATAATATTGGTGCTAACAGAAGTTTTTGCAGCGCCAAGCTGCATCCCAACTTTTCTGAGACAGTCACTGATTACCCTGACGATCTCAGACGCTCGCTGATCGTTCAACGTGAAGATGCTGTAGTCGTCGCGATACCTTAGGATATGAAAGTTCTTTTCTCCTGTTAGGTTTTCGGTAATCAAGTGATCAACATATGCTAATACCAATTCGGCGATAATATCCATCAGAACAGAGCCTTGTGTAATTCCGTTCGTCTGGCCGTAACGACTGTTCCGTATGTGAAAATCGATTTTATTTCCAAACAGCTCTTTGTCATTCTGTGTTGCTTTAGCAGCTTTGTATCCGTGTAGAGCCCATGGAATACTGTGGGTATAGAGCGAACCATAGCAGTTAGACACATCTGTTTTTAGCAGGTGTGTGTAATCCATCGACAGCTCTAGAGAACGTTGCTCGTATCGCAGCCACCAGTTTCGAACTTGAACGGCATCATGCTTGTCGTCGCCATTAGATGCCATAGGAAAGCTAGTGCACTCCACAACGCCTGAGTGCAGTTCTTTAAAACGATTTTGAAGCAATTTCCAGTTTGATTCTTCGCAGAAAATCTTAACCAAAGTCATGTAAATTGCTGGATGAATGAGCTCAAACGGTCGCCAGGCAAAGCGCCCATCTTTCGTGCTCAGAAGCTCGTAGTTGACACCGGGCATATCAACTGGACGGTTAGGCTTTGTCTTTTGAAAGGCAAGATATGTATCTTCCCCCAAGGTCGCTGCAGTTTCTTTCAAAATAGCTTCAAAGCTGATGTATGGAGGGAAATCCGACCGAAAGTAGCATTCTGGTTTCTCAAGGTAAGATCTTGCAGCAGCAGCCTCTAAATCGACAATTCGTGTCATAAACAATATTCCACAGCCATGTTAATCAAGCTTCTGGGCTATGCCTCAGCACACGGCCTATTGATGCGACATGAGCAGAGAAATGCCAAGGCCACTAACCGCGAATAACGCTCCTCTCTGGCGACAGCGGCGAACGGCCACTTCCCGGCCTGTCTGCCGATGGCGTCCCGGCCCGATTTGGGATTGAGCATCTGCAGCGAAAAGGAGGAAGTTCCCCCCCTCACCCCATCCCCAGCGGATCCCGCCGCTTCTGCGCCCGGCGGCGGTCGCGCCTGCCGCTCATCACCGCGATCACCCCGAAGCTGGCGCAGTAGACCGCGCCCATCAGCAGGACCAGCCAGCCGGGCAGGGGGCCGATGGCGGCGCGGTCGAGGAACTGGCCGGCCGAGGTCAGCGGCGTCGGATGCACCGCCAGCTTGCCCAGGTAGGCGATGGTCTGGATGAGCAGGATCCAGAAATAGTTGCGCCGGATGCGGCGCCCCACCGCCGTCCACATGCTGACGTGGTAGGAGGGGCGCATATAGTCATCGGCCAGCCGGTCCTGCCAGTGCTCTTCCAGGTGCAGGTCGCCCTCTTTCAGGATCGGGGCGATGAAATGCAGCTCCAGCCAGCGGCAGCGCGCGCGCCAGACGTTGAAATAGCGATAGCGCCGGGCCTCGAGCATCAGGAAGAAGACGATCAGGATGCCGACCAGCACCAAGGGCAGCGGCGAGGCCTGCGGCGAGGAATAGGTGATCGACAGCGCCACCCCCAGCGTCACCACCGACCAGTTGGTCGAGGTGTCGAGCCGGGTGCGCCAGATGGTCGAGCGATAGACCTCGCCGCGATAGAGATGCGCCAGCACCCCCATCTCGGCCGAGTCCAGTTGCTTGCGTTCGCGGAGCTCGCCGTCTTCGGCCATGCTGTGGCCTCCCCCTGCGGCAAGCTTGGCATGGCCCGGGGCGTTGGCGCAAGCTGGCAGCGGGATTTTTCTGCCGCTGCAAGTGCTTGGGCCGGGATCGCTGCGGGGGTTGGGGGGCTACTGCCCCATCGCCTCGCGCCAGTGGCGGCGGCAGAGCGAGACATAGGTTTCATTGCCGCCGACCTGCACCTGCGCACCCTCGCGGATGGCGGCCCCGTCCGCGCCGCGGCGGATGACCATGGTGGCCTTGCGCCCGCAATGGCAGATGGTGCGCACCTCGCGCAGGTCATCAGCCAGCGCCAGCAGCGCCGCCGAGCCGGGGAAAAGCTCGCCGCGGAAATCGACGCGCAGCCCATAGCACATGACCGGGATCCCCAGGTCATCGGCGACGCGGGCCAGCTGCCAGACCTGGTCCGGGGTCAGGAACTGCGCCTCGTCGACGAAGATGCAGGCGGAATTGGCCCCCTGCCGCCCGATCAGCGCGAAGAGATCGGTGGCGGCGTCAAAGGTCAGCGCGCTGTCCTCGATCCCGATGCGGCTGGCAATGCGCCCCTCGCCGGCGCGGTCATCCAGCGCGGCGGTCAGCAGCAGCGTCTCCATCCCGCGCTCGCGGTAATTGTAGGAGGCTTGCAGCAGCAGCGTGCTCTTGCCGGCATTCATGGTGGAGAAATGGAAATAGAGCTTGGCCATGCGCAGGGGATTAGCGGGCGACTGCGGGGGCGGCAAGGGCGCGGCTTTGATCAGTCTGCGGCAGAACGCGCCTTTTCTATGGCGCGGTTCTGGTGGACAGTGCCGGAACGCTACCTGCTGTAAACGAGTTTCCCGATGACCGACCCCTTGACCCGACTGGCGATCCTGAACGGAACCGACAAGTTCGGCTATCACGATTACACCCCACATTACTTCGGATTGCTGAACCATCTGCGCGACGAGCCGCTGAAGCTGCTCGAGATCGGCGTGGGCGGCTATGGCTCGCCGGTCAGGGGGGGCGAATCGCTGGCGGTCTGGCGGGATTTCTTTCCCGAGGGGCAGATCACCGGGCTGGATATCCAGCGCAAGACCATCGATCTCGGGTCCCGTGTGCGCATCGTTCAGGGCAGTCAGGTCGACGCCGACTGCCTCAGCCAGATCGAGGCCGAGCGCGGGCCCTTCGACGTGATCCTGGACGATGGCAGCCATCGCAACGAGCATGTGGTCGAAAGCTTTGCCCTGCTGTTTCCGGGTCTGAAGCCAGGCGGACTTTATCTGGTCGAGGATGTGCAGACCTCGTTCTTCCCGCGCTTCGGCGGCTCGCTGACGCTGGATTCGCCGAACAGCGTCGGCATGGCGGCCGAGATCATGGCGCAGCTTCAGAGCGGGCGGGGCGGCGAGATCGTCGCGGTCGAGCGCTTCCACAATATCTTCGCCTTCTGGAAGCGCGATCCTGGCCGGTCCGCGCCGGGCATCGAGGATGATCGCCGGGTTCGCGCCGCCGATGGCGTAACCCGGATCGACGCTGACAGTGTGACGGATGCCGCCGCGCTGATGCAGGCGGTGGACCGGGTGGGCGAGACCGGCCTGCTGCTGATCGAGGGCCAGCCCGATCCGGCACTGTTGTTGCAGCTGTTCGTCGAGGTCGATCATACCGAGATCCGGGTACATTTCCCCGATGCGCCGCTGCTGCCGTCTGCGCCGCGCATTCTGGGCATGGCCATCTATGGCGATGGTGTGGTGCTGCAGATCGGGGACAATACCTATCCCTCGAACTTCGACTACAGCCCGGAAAACCCGCTGGCCGCTGCCGCCATGGCGACGATTTCCGAGGTCATCGCCGATCCTGCCGCGACCGAGAACGGTTTGCAGCAGGCCGCCGTCATGACCGAGCGGTTCCACGGCGCCGATGCCGCCGCGCCGCTGCTGCAGCGCCTGTCGCAGATGGGCTGCACCGATCAGCGCTTCTATCTGCTCTATGCCAAGCTCTTGCGCCAGTCCGAGGATTGGCCGGCGATGGAGCGGCTGTGCCGCGAGGCGCTGACCCATCTGCCGGACGATCCGCAGGTCCTGCCGACGCTGGCGCTGGCGCTGCGCCGCCAGGGCCGGCTGGACGAGGCGCTGGATCTGCTGCGGACCGCCCATGAAGCCAATCCCCGGGTCCGGTCGATCGTCACCACGCTGGCCAATCTCGAGGTTTCGGTGGGTAACCGGCCCCGCGCCATCGAGCTGTTGGAAAAGGCGATGGTCCTGTTCCCGCCCGCCGACCGTGCCGTCCGCCAGCGCAAGCTGATCGAGCTGTGCTTGGTCAGTGGCGATCAGGAGGCCGCGCAGCGCGTCGCCCGGCGTCTGCGCGAGGCGGTGCCCGATGACCCGCTGGCGACCGAGGTTCTCGGCCCTGTCGCAGCTTCAGATGCCAAGACCTGACGCCGTGTCTTCAATTGCGGCTTGATCAGCCCTAGGCTGGCTGACCATAACCCACAGCAGGGAGCCGCGCTGTTGACCGATGCCTTGACCCGTCTGGCCATTCTTCATGGCACCGACAAGTACGGCTTCCACGATTACACGCCGCGCTATGACGCGATGCTGGGTCCGCTGCGCGACCGGCCGGTCCGACTCTTGGAGATCGGCATTGGCGGCTATGCCGATCCGCTGCGGGGCGGCGAGTCGCTGGCGATGTGGCGCGACTATTTCCCGAAGGGTCAGGTCACCGGGCTCGACATCGCGCGCAAGGAGCTGAACCTCGGGCCGCGGGTGGCGATCCGGCAGGGCAGTCAGGTCGATGCAAACCTCCTGTCGCGGCTGGTGGAGGAGCGCGGGCCGTTCGATGTGATCCTTGACGATGGCAGCCATCAGAACGCCCATGTGGTCGAGAGCTTTCGGTTGCTTTTCCCCACGCTGGCCTCGGGCGGGGTCTATATCATCGAGGACGTGCAGACCGCCTTTTTCGCGAAGTTCGGTGGCTCGCTTGAACTCGAGGCACCGAACAGCCTCGCCATGGCGCTGGAGCGGGTGGCCAAGCTGCAGGCCGGGCAGGGCGGCGGCATGGCCCGGATCGAGCGGTTCCACAACCTGATCGTGATCCACAAGCGCGTGGCCCGGCAGAAACGCCCGCTGCTGACCGAGGATCGCCATCTTGCTGCAGCCAAGTCCGAGGGGCGCAAGATCGTGGCGGCCGAGGCCGGCGATCTGGTCCATCCGACGGTTCTGACCGCGCTGGCCGCCAGTGCCGGCAAGGACGGTGTGCTGATGCTGCGCGGGCCGTGGCGCGACCCGGCGCTGCTGCGCGATCTCTTCGTCCAGATCGACCATCGCGAGATCCGGGTCCACCATCCCGAGGCACCGCTGCACCGGCTGGCCGGGCGCATCGCCGGCCTGGCGATCTATCCCGAGGGCGCGCTGATCCTGCTGGGCGAGAACAGCTATCCCTCGAATTTCGCCTTCGATGCTCGTCATCCGCAGGTGGCGGCGGTGCTGGCCGAGATGGGCGAGGTGCTGACGGACAAGGCGGCGACGGAAAAGGGTCTTCTGGCCTATCTGCGCCTGAAGAACTTCCCCGGCGCGGGCAAGGTGGGGTTTGCGCTTCTGGACCGGTTGCAGGCCATGGGCTGCCGCGACCCGCTCTATCGCCTGCAGCGGGCCGGGATTCTGGCCGAGCGGCATCAATGGCGCGACCTGCTGCGGCTCTGCCGCGAGGCGGAAAGCGACGGGCTTACCGATCCCCGGCTGAGAGCGCATCTGGGCATCGCGCTGCGCGAGACCGGGCAGGGCGGCGAGGCCCTGCAGATCCTGCGCGCGGCACATGGGCGCACGCCGGATTCCCTGCCGATCATCGCGGCTCTGGCAGAGGCCGAGTTCGATCACGGCGACAAGACCGCCGCGCGGGTGCTGCTGGCCGGGGTCATCGACCGATTTCCACTGGACGAGCAACCCAAACGCCTGCGCGCCCTGATCGAGATGGCGCAGGCGACCGGCGATGCGCAGACCGCACTGGGCGCGGCGATCCGGTTGCAGAAGCTTGACCCGGACGCGGTGTCGATCCGGCGCGAGCCGGTGACCCCGCCCGCGGGCTAACGCCTCAGCTGACGCAGCCGGCGCCTTCGGTCGCCAGCCCGGCATTGGCGCGGAACATCGCGAACATCTCGCGGCCCATGCCCTCGCTATTGCCGCTGAGATCGGCCACCACCGGGCGGCGGTCGTCGAAATCATCGGCAAGGCAGTCGATCGTGCCCATCGTCGCGTCGAGCCGCAACAGGTCGCCATCGCGCACCCGCGCCAAGGGCCCGCCATTGGCCGCCTCGGGCGAGAGATGGATCGCCGCCGGCACCTTGCCCGAGGCGCCCGACATGCGCCCGTCGGTGACCAGCGCGACCTTCAGCCCGCGATCCTGCAGCACGGCGAGGATCGGGGTCAGCGAATGCAATTCGGGCATCCCGTTCGCGCGCGGCCCCTGGAAGCGAACGACGACGATGGCGTCCTCGGTGAACTCGCCGGCCTTGAAGGCGGCCTTCACCTGTTCCTGGTCGCTGAAGACGCGGGCCTTGGCCTCGATCACATGGCGTTCGGCGGCGACGGCGCTGATCTTGATGACGCCCCGGCCCAGGTTGCCCTCGAGCAGCTTCAGTCCGCCGGTGACGGCAAAGGGATCGCCGGCCGGGCGCAGGATCTTGTCGTTCAGCGTTTCCTTGGCGCCGTCTTCCCAACGGACGCGGTCGCCATCCAGCTTAGGCTCGGCGGTGTAACGCTCCAGCCCGTCGCCGACGATGGTTTTCACGTCGGGATGCAAGAGGCCCGCCTCCAGCAATTCGCCGATCATGTAGCCAAGACCGCCGGCAGCGTGGAAATGGTTCACATCGGCCAGCCCGTTCGGATAGACCCGCGCCATCAGCGGCACCGCCTCGGAAATGTCGTGGAAATCCTCGATGTCGAGGATCACCCCCGCCGCCCGCGCCATGGCGGGCAGGTGGATGACGAGGTTGGTCGAGCCGCCGGTGGCCATCAGCCCGACCAGCCCGTTGACGAAGGCGCGTTCGTCGAGGATCTCGCCCGCCGGTCGGTAATCGTTGCCAAGCCGGGTGATGGCGGCGGCGCGTTCCACCGCCGAGACGGTCAGTGCGTCGCGCAGGGGCGTGTTCGGGTTGACGAAGCTGGAACCGGGCAGGTGCAGACCCATGAATTCCATCAGCATCTGGTTGGTGTTCGCCGTGCCGTAGAAGGTGCAGGTGCCGGCGCCGTGATAGCTTTCCATCTCGGCCTTCATCAGCGCGTCGCGGCCGACCTCGCCGGCGGCGAATTGCTGGCGGACCTTGGATTTCTCGTCATTCGGCAGGCCCGAGGGCATCGGCCCGGCGGGGACGAAGACGGCGGGGATATGGCCGAAGGTGGCGGCGGCGATGATCAGCCCCGGCACGATCTTGTCGCAGACGCCCAGGTACATCGCCGCATCGAAACAGTCATGCGACAGCGCCACGCCCGAGGCGAGTGCGATCACGTCGCGGGAAAATAGCGACAGTTCCATCCCGGCGCGGCCCTGGGTGACGCCATCGCACATGGCCGGCACGCCGCCCGCCACCTGCACCGTGGCGCCCGCCGCCTTGCCGGCCTTGCGGATCAGCGCGGGATAGGCCTCGAAGGGCTGATGCGCCGACAGCATGTCATTATAGGCGGTGACGATGCCGATATTGGGCATCCGCGTATGGGCCATGTCGGCCTTGTCATCCATCGCGGCATAGGCATGGGCCTGGTTGCCGCAGCTCAGATGCGCGCGGCGCGGGCCATCCTCGGCCGCCTTGGCGATCTTTTGCAGGTAATGCGGCCGGCTTTGGGCGCTGCGCTCCCGGATGCGGTCGGTCACTCGGGCAATGGTGGCGTTCAGGGTCATGTCGCTTCCTCCGGTTGCCGACAGGTTATTCTGTTAGCGATAACAGTTCAAGCCCGGATCGCCGGCAATACATACATAAATGCGGGTGTGGGCGGGTCGGGGCATGGCTTGCCCCGGTCTGCGGCCCGTGCCAGATGTGGCAGCGAAAGGACCCTTCCATGACCGACCTGCCCATCATCCGCCTGCGCCCGAAATCCAAGCCCCAGGCGATACGCCACGGCTTTCCATGGGTTTTCGCCGATGAGGTGGTCACCGACCGCCGCACCCGCGCCATCGAGCCCGGCAGCTTCGCCATCCTGGAGGATGCCGAGCGCAAGCCCTTGGCGCTGGTGACGGTCAATCCGAACTCGAAGATCATCGGCCGGGTGATGGATGCCGATGCCGAGGCGCGAATCGATGGCGCATGGATCGCCGGGCGGCTGTCCCGCGCGCTGGCCATGCGTGAACGGCTTTACGACGCGCCCTTCTATCGTCTGGTCCATGCCGAGGCCGACGGCCTGCCTGGTCTGGTGATCGACCGTTTCGGCGACGCGGCGGTGATGCAGCCCAATGCCGCATGGGCCGACCGCATGGCGGGCGAGATCGCGACGGCCTTGGCCGAGGTGACGGGGGTGAAAACCGTCATCCTGAACGGGCAGGGGCGGGCGCGCGGCCTTGAGGGGCTGGACGAACGGATGGAGGTGCTGCTGGGTCAGGCGCCCGAGGCGCCGGTCGAGGTGCCGATGAACGGGGCGATCTACCTGGCCGACCTGATGGGCGGGCAGAAGACCGGCCTCTTCTATGACCAGCGGCCGAACCACGCCTTTACCCAAGGGCTCACCAAGGGCGCGCGGGTGCTGGACGTGTTTTCCCATGTCGGCGGCTTCGGGCTGGCGGCGCTGGCGGCCGGGGCCGAGCACGCCACCTGTATCGATGGCAGCGCACCGGCCTTGGGGCTTGCCGAGGGCGGAGCGAAGGCGATGGCGGCGGAAACGCGCCTCAGCATCACCCAGTCCGACGCCTTCAAGGCGATGGAGGCATTGGCCGAGGAGGGCGCGCAATTCGATGTGGTGGTCTGCGACCCGCCGGCCTTTGCGCCCTCGAAACCGGCGCTCGAGGCGGGTTTGCGCGCCTATGAGCGGGTGGCGAAACTGGCCGCGCCGCTGGTCGCGCCCGGTGGCTACCTGGTGCTCTGCTCCTGCTCCCATGCCGCCGATCTGACGGCCTTCCGCAATGTCTCGGCGCGCGGCATCGGACGCGGTGGGCGGCGGTCGCAGCTGATCCATACCGGGCAGGCCGGGCCGGACCATCCGACCCTGCCGCAGCTCGCCGAAACCGGCTATCTGAAGGCGCTGTTCTTCCGGCTGGACGGGTAATGAAGGCACTGCTCGACGCCAATGTCCTCTATCCGACCGTGTTGCGGGAGGTGTTGGCGGACGTGGCGGCGGCGGGGCTTTACCAACCACTCTGGTCTCAGCGATTGCTGGAGGAATGGCGCCATGTTGCCGCGCGTCAGGGGGCTGATGTTGCTGCCGTGGCCGGGGCCGAGATCGCGCTGCTGACCGACCGCTTTCCGGCGGCGATGGTCAGCGATCAGGGCAGCCGCAGCGCCGGGCTGGACCTGCCCGACCCCGCCGATGCCCATGTGATCGAGGCGGCGCTGAACGCTGGGGCCGAGCTGATCGTCACCGCCAACCTGCGCGACTTTCCCCGACCCCAGCTGGCTGCGGTGGGGTTGCGCGCGGTCCATCCCGATCCCTTCCTTCTGGACCTCTTTGCCCATGACCCCGACCCGGTGGCGGCGGCGGTGCACGCCGCCCATGCCAAGGCCGAACGTCTGGGGGGCGCGATGCCGCTGGCGCAGATGATGAAGCGCGCGCGGTTGCCGCGTCTGGGGCGCGCCTTGGCAAGATGACGCGGCAAGGCATGATGCGGGTTGATGTTAACGCTAACACGCGCTATGAACGGGCACGACGCATAGGAGGCTCTGAATGGTTTCTCGGGTGATTCCGGTCGAGGATTTCGACCTTGTGATCTTTGGCGCAACGGGCGATCTGGCCCGCCGCAAGATCCTGCCGGGCCTGTTCCGCCGCTTTGTCGCCGGTCAGATGCCCGAAGCGGCACAGATCATCGGCGCTGCCCGCAGCGAACAGGATGACGAGGCCTTCCGCGCCGAGACCAAGGCGGCCATCGTCGAATTCGGCGGGGTGAAGAAAGGCGACGACGACCTCGCGCGGTTCCTTCAGCATCTGCATTACGTCCGCATCGACGCCAAGGGCGAGGGCGGCTGGAAAGAGCTGAAGGCCAAGATGCGCAAGGGCGCGGTCCATGCCTTCTATTTCTCGGTGGCGCCGGCGCTTTTCGGTGACCTGGCCGAGCGGCTGGCGAGCCACAGCATCGCCGACGGTGAAAGCCGGATCGTGGTGGAGAAGCCCTTTGGCCGCGACCTCGCCACCGCCAAGGCGCTGAACGCCACGCTGCGCAAGCATTTCGAGGAACAGCAGATCTACCGGATCGACCATTACCTGGGCAAGGAAACGGTCCAGAACCTGATGGCCGTGCGCTTTGCCAATATCCTTTTCGAACCGCTGTGGAACGCGCAATATATCGACCATGTGCAGATCACCGTGGCCGAGACCGTCGGCGTCGGCGGGCGCGGCAGCTATTATGACACCTCGGGCGCGATCCGCGACATGGTGCAGAACCACATGATGCAGCTTCTGTGCCTGATCGCGATGGAGCCGCCCTATCACTTCGACCCGAATGCCGTGCGCGACGAGAAGCTGAAGGTGATCCGCGCGCTGGAGCCGGTCGAGGCGACCGAGATCGTGCGCGGCCAGTATCAGGCCAATGGCGACGGCAAGGGCTATGTCGAGGATTCCGAGAACCCGGCCACCCGCACCGAAAGCTATGTGGCGATGAAGGTGCGCATCTCGAACTGGCGCTGGCAGGGCACGCCCTTCTATCTGCGCACCGGCAAGAAGCTGCGCGCGCGCACCAGCGAGATCGCCATCATCTTCAAGGAACCGCCGCATTCGATCTTCGAGGATGCCCAGACCTCGGGCGAGCCCAAGGCGAACGAGCTGGTGATCCGGTTGCAGCCGAACGAGGGCATGAACCTCAAGGTGATGATCAAGGAACCGGGGCCGGGCGGGATGCGCCTGGTGCAGGTGCCGCTGGACATGACATTCGCCGATGCGCTTGGCCCCGAGGGCGCCGACATGCCGGACGCCTATGAGCGCCTGATCATGGACGTGATCCGCGGCAACCAGACCCTGTTCATGCGCGGCGACGAGATCGAGGCCAGCTGGGCCTGGACCGATCCGATCATCAATGCCTGGGAAAACAGCAAGCAGCGCCCCGAACCCTATGATCCCGGCTCATCCGGTCCCGACGAGGCCCTGGGCCTGATGCATCGCGACAAGCGAAGGTGGCGGGAGATCAGGGCATGAATGTCGACTTCGTCGAATATCCCGACCGCGAGATGCTGGCGCTGATCCTGGCCGACAAGCTGGCCAGCCAGCTGGGCCAGCATCTGCGCACCAACCAGCAGGCAAGCCTGTGTGTTCCCGGCGGCACCACCCCGGCGCCGGTCTTTGAATCGCTGAGCGCCACCGACCTGGACTGGGACCGCGTGACCGTGGTTCTGGGCGACGAACGCTGGGTCCATGGCGAGCATCCGCGCTCGAATTCGCGGCTCCTGCGCCGGCATCTTCTGAAGGACGAGGCGGCGGCGGCGAATTACATCGACCTCTATACCGGCGACGCGACGCCCGATGAGGCGCTGCCGGGCCTCTGCGCCCGGCTGGAGCCGGTCTTTCCGATCACCGTGGCGCTTCTGGGCATGGGCAATGACATGCACACCGCGAGCCTCTTTCCCGGTGCCGATCATCTGGCCGCCGCACTGGCCCCCGATGCCCCGCCGGTGCTGGCCATCCGTGCCGAGGGTGCCGACGAGCCGCGCATCACCCTGACCGCACCTTACCTTCGCAATGCCATCAACCTGCATCTGCTGATCACCGGTCCGGAAAAGCGCGAGGCCTTCGAGCGGGCGCAGAAGCTCGATCCGCTCGAGGCGCCGATCCGCGCCCTGATGGACAATCTCACCGTGCACTGGGCCGAGTGACGGCCTTACCCCGATCGTTCCCCCGGAAAGGACCCGCCATGTCTGACTGGACAAAGCTGAAATCGCACCGCGCCACGCAGAGCGAGACCCGGATCACCGACCTGTTCCTGACCGATGCCGACCGCGCCACTGGCTATGCGGTCGCGGCCGGGGGGATGGTGTTCGACTATTCCAAGACCCTGATCGACCGGGCCGCGCGGCAGATGCTGATCGCGCTGGCCGAGGGCGCGCAGGTCGCGGACCGCCGCGAGGCGATGTTCTCGGGCGCGAAGATCAACGAGACCGAGGATCGCGCGGTGCTGCACACGGCGCTGCGGAACCTCTCGGGTAGCGTCATGGTCGACGGCAAGGATGTCATGCCCGAGGTCCGCGCCACGCATGAGCGGATGAGCGCCTTTGCCCGTGACGTGCGCACCGGCATCTTCCGGGGGCAGGGCGGGGCGATCACCGATATCGTCAATATCGGCATCGGCGGCTCGGACCTCGGCCCGGCCATGGCGGTGCTGGCGCTGGCGCCCTATCACGACGGGCCGCGCGCGCATTTCGTCAGCAATGTCGATGGCGCCGACATCCATGACACGCTGGCCAGGCTGAACCCGGAAACCACGCTGGTCATCGTGGCGTCGAAAACCTTCACCACCATCGAGACCATGACCAACGCCAAGACGGCGAAGGACTGGATGGCGAAAACCGTGCGCGATCCCGGCGCGCAATTCGCAGCCCTCAGCACCGATGCCAACCGCACCGCCGCCTTCGGCATCGATGGCGCGCGGGTTTTCGGTTTCGCCGATTGGGTTGGCGGGCGCTATTCCATGTGGGGACCGATCGGGCTGTCGCTGATGATCGCCGTCGGACCCGAGCATTTCGACCAGTTCCTCGCCGGCGCGGCCTCGATGGATGATCATTTCCGATCTGCGCCCTTCGAGCAGAACCTGCCGGTCATGCTGGCGCTGGTCGGCATCTGGCACAACCAGGTCTGCGGCTATCCGACCCGCGCCGTGCTGCCCTATGACAACCGGCTGATGCGCCTGCCGGCCTATCTGCAGCAGCTCGAGATGGAATCGAACGGCAAGGGCGTCGGCATGGACGGCAATGACCTGACCGTCGCCTCGGGGCCGGTGGTCTGGGGCGAGCCGGGCACCAATGGCCAGCACGCCTTCTATCAGCTGATCCATCAGGGCACCGCCGTCATTCCCTGCGAGTTCATCCTTGCCGCGCGCGGCCACGAACCGGATCTGGCCCATCACCACATCCTGCTGGCCGCGAACTGCCTAGCGCAGTCCGAGGCCCTGATGCGCGGGCGGTCGCTCGATGAGGCGCGCAAGCTGATGGAGGCCAAGGGGCTGCAGGGCGCGGAGCTGGAGCGTCAGGCGCGGCACCGGGTCTTCAAGGGTAACCGCCCGTCGACCACGCTGTTGATCGAGGAACTGACGCCGCATGCCCTGGGGCAGATCGTGGCGCTGTACGAGCACCGGGTCTTTGTCGAAGGGGTGATCCTCGGCATCAACAGCTTTGACCAATGGGGGGTCGAGCTTGGCAAGGAACTGGCGCTGAAGGTCGAGCCGCTGCTGAAAGGCGAGGATGCGCCGGGGCATGATCCCTCGACGGTGCATCTGGCCGAACTGGTGCGCGAGATGCGGGGCGAGGCATAGTTAGCTTTGGCCCGTGCGACCAGCACGGGCCGCGCCGACCCTCCCATCGGGAGGGCGCATTTCGACGCGGGTCATGTACCGAACGCGACCCTCAGCCCTTCAAGGAACCGGGGTTGCGGCCCCGCGCCTGACCCCGTAACCCGGTAGATCACGGATTCGTAATAAGTGGAGACGCGTGATGGATACCGGAGTCTGGGTCAGCCTTGCGGCCTATTTCCTGCTGATGCTGGCCATCGGCGTCTATGCCTGGCGCAAATCGACCGCCAATTCCGAGGAATACATGCTGGGCGGGCGCAACCTGTCGCCCTCGGTCGCGGCGCTGTCGGCCGGGGCCTCGGACATGAGCGGCTGGCTTCTGCTGGGCCTGCCCGGCGCGCTGTTTGTCTCGGGCCTGTCGCAAAGCTGGATCGGCATCGGCCTGGTCATCGGGGCATGGCTGAACTGGCTGATCGTCGCGCCCCGGCTGCGCCAGCAGACCGAAGAATACGATAACAGCCTGACCATCCCCGGATTCCTCGGCAACCGCTTCCCCAGCCAGGCGGTTCTGTTGCGCATCGTCTCGGCCATCATCATCGTGGTGTTCTTCTCGGTCTATACCGCCTCGGGCCTCGTCGGCGGCGGCAAGCTTTTCGCCAGCGCCTTTGGCGGCGATTACATGACCGGGGTGTTGGTCACGCTTGGCGTGGTGCTGGTCTATACCGTCATGGGCGGCTTTCTGGCCGTCAGCCTGACCGATTTCGTGCAGGGCTGCATCATGATGCTGGCGCTGGTGATCATGCCCATCGTGATCCTGACCACCCAGGGCGGCGCAGGCGTCGATCAGGCGGTCACGCGGCTGGAAGGCGTCGATCCGAATTACCTGTCGCTCTTTTCCGGTGTCACCTTCCTCGGCTGGCTGTCGGCCGTGGCCTGGGGGCTGGGCTATTTCGGCCAGCCCCATATCATCGTGCGCTTCATGGCAGTGCGCAGCGTCAAGGACGTGCCGACCGCGCGCCGCATCGGCATGAGCTGGATGATCGTCTCGCTGATCGGCGCGGTGGCCGTGGGCATCTTTGGCCGCGCCTATGCGCTGCGCACGGGGCTGGATGTGGCCGACCCCGAGACCATCTTCATCATCCTGTCGGACCTGCTGTTCCATCCGCTGGTCACCGGATTCCTCTACGCCGCGCTGCTGGCCGCGATCATGTCCACCGTGTCGAGCCAATTGCTGGTCGCCTCCTCCTCGCTGACCGAGGATATCTATCGCACCGTCTTCAAGCGCGGCGCGACCGAGCGTGAGCTGGTGAATGTCGGGCGGATCGCCGTGCTGGCCGTGGGTGCGGTGGCGGTACTGATCGCCAGCAACCCGGATTCCGAGGTGCTGGGGCTGGTCGCCAATGCCTGGGCCGGTTTCGGCGCGGCCTTCGGCCCGCTGATCGTGCTGGCGCTGACCTGGAAGCGGATGACCGGCGCGGGCGCGGTGGCGGGCCTCATCACCGGCGCGGTGGTGGTGATCCTGTGGATCGCCTCGGGCCTTGGCGGCACGCTTTACGAGATCGTGCCGGGCTTCATCGCCGCCTGGATCGCGATTGTCGTGGTCAGCCTCGCCACCCCGGACCGGGGCGAATACCGGGCGCCGAAAGCCGGTTGAGCCTTGGGGAAAGCCCCGCGCGGGCTTTCCCTTTCGCCCTCGGGTGATTAGGTTGCGCGCAACGCGAGAACAGGCCAGCGGGGCGGATCATGTCGTTCTTTTCGAAACTGCGCGAGCGGCTGACCCGCTCTTCCTCGAAGATCGGGCAGGGTCTGGACGAGATCGTCGGCGACGCGCCGGAGGTTGAGGACAACCAGCCCGCACCGGTCGTCGAGACGGTCGCCGTAACGGTGGCCGAACCCGTCGCCCGTCAGCCGGAACCGGCGCCGCATCCGCGCCCCGATCCGATCCCGCAGCCGCGCCCCGAGCCGGCGCCGCGCCCCCATCCCGAACCGGTGCCGCCGCGTCCGGCCCCGGTCAGCGCGGCCCCGGTCGCGCCGCCTGCCGCGCAGAAGCCCGGGCTGATGGGGCGGATCTTCGGCGGCGGCGCGCCTGCGGCCACGGCCGAGCCGCGCCGGGCGCTGGATGACGAGATGCTGGAGGCGCTGGAGGACATGCTGATCCAGGCCGATATGGGGGTCGAGACCGCGCTGCGCGTCACCGCCAATATCGCCGAAGGCCGCATGGGCCGCCGGGTGTCGTCGATCGAACTCAAGGAGCTGCTTGCGGGCGAGGTGACGCGGATCATGGCGCCGGTCGCGCGTCCGCTGCCGATCTATCCGAAGAAGCCGCAGGTGGTGCTGGTCGTCGGCGTGAACGGCTCGGGCAAGACCACCACCATCGGCAAGCTGGCGAGCCAGTTCCGCGCCGCGGGGAAAAAGGTGGTGATCGCCGCGGGCGACACTTTTCGAGCGGCGGCGGTGGAGCAATTGCAGGTCTGGGGCCAACGCGCCGGTGTGCCAGTGATGACCGCGCCCGAGGGCAGCGATCCGGCAAGCCTGGCCTTCGACGCGATGACCCGGGCCGAGGCTGAGGGTGCCGATCTTCTGATGATCGACACGGCGGGTCGTTTGCAGAACCGCGCCGACCTGATGGAGGAGCTGGCCAAGATCGTCCGCGTGATCCGCAAGAAAGACCCGACCGCGCCGCATAACACGCTGCTGGTTCTGGACGCGACCACCGGGCAGAACGCGCTGTCACAGGTCGAGACCTTCCAGAAGCTCGCCGATGTCTCCGGGTTGGTAATGACCAAGCTCGATGGCACGGCGCGGGGCGGGGTGCTGGTGGCGCTGGCGGATCGCTTTGGCCTGCCGATCCATGCCATTGGCGTGGGCGAGCAGATCGACGATCTGGATGCGTTCGACGCCAACGAGTTCGCGCGGGCGCTGGTCGGGCTGTAGAGCGGGAGAGGGCCGGCGGGCGACCGCAGGGTGGCCGCTGCGGCAGTTGATCCGAGAACCTTTATGGTGCCAGTACATCGAACAGTTGTTCGGCGCTTAACCGCACCAAAGCGGCCGCCCCAGGGGGGCGGTCGGCCGCTGGCCCGGGCGGGCTTCGCCCTCGTTCCCGGGCCGGGCCTGCAGGCGTTACTGCTGGACCAGCGCGGCGTCGGTTTCCGGCACCACCTCGGCCTCGATGGTGCCGTCGGGGTCGGCAACTGCTTCGGCCACCGGCTCGGGCGGCAGGAAGGGTGCGGTGATCTCGGCGGTCTTGGCCTCTTTGTCATAGATGCAGACATAGCGGTCGGCGCCTGCGCCATCGGGCAGGGTGTTGATGATCAGCGCCGCGCCATAGCTTTCCGAGCCGAAAGGATTGACCTCGATGACGGCCTCGCCGCCCTCGTCGGGGATCAGCGCGGTGCAGGCGGTTTCGACCTCGGCGCGGAATTCCTCCCATGCCTCGTCGGACGAGGCCAGCGTGATGCCGGGCAGGGTCAGCGTGGCCAGCGCAATCGCGGCCAGTTTCGGTGCAAGGGTCATCTGGGTGGCTCCTACCTCATGTTTCGGGACCAACGCCGCGCGCCGCGTCCGGGTTTCCGCCACAGTTGCGTGAGGGAGCGCAGCAGGCGATCACGGTCCCGTTGTTCCGGCAGCAATCGCGGATGATATAGTCGACCAGCCCGCCAATGGCTGCGAATTCGACGCGATAGGTGATCTCACGCGCGTTGCGGGTCGACGTGACAAGCCCCGCATCGGCCAGGTTGGAAAGATGAAACGAGGCGCGCGAGGGGGTGGCCTCGGCCGTTTCGGCCAGTTGGCCGGCGGTCAGACCCTGTGGCTCGGCGGCGACGAGGGCGCGCAGAATCCGTAACCGGGTGGGATTGGCCATTGCGGCGAGGGCAGAGAGGGCGCGGGTTTCTTCCATGATTCAAATATTCTTGAAATGACTGAATGCTGGTGTATTCTATTTCAAGAATCATTGAAATGAAAAGGGCCAATGATGACACCTCAAGAATTGCTGGATGCACTCTCGACCCTGCCGCCCGACGCGCCGCTGGTCTTTCAGACCAATGCGGGGCCGATCCGGGGCGGCTATCACGTGACCGAATGGCGGCAGAACCAGACTCAGAGCATCGATTGCGGCGCGCGCAAGACCGATTGGACCGAAGCGATCCTGCAGTTGCTGGATGGATCGGGCGGGCGGCACATGACCGTCGGGCGCTTTGTCACCATTCTGGGGCAGAGTATCCGCCATGTTGACGGTCTGGCGGACAGCCCGTTTCAGGTCGAGTTCGCGCCGGGCAATGCCGGACTGCGGCTCTATCGCCCCGAGGCACCCCGGCAGGGTGACGAGGCCGTAACCCTGCAGCTGACGGAATCCGCTGCCCTGTGCAAGCCGGCGCAGCAGGCGCTGGCCGGTGTGGTCGCGGCGGGCTGCTGCGGGGCGGCCTGAGGCTTTGACATGAAAAAGGGCCGGTGAAACCGGCCCTTTCGCAACATCGTGTAGCCCGCGCTTACTGGGTCGGGCGGATCAGGATCTCGACGCGGCGGTTCTGGGCGCGGCCCTCGGCGGTGGCGTTCGAGGCGATCGGCTGGCTTTCGCCGCGACCGGTGGCAACGACGCGGCCCGCATTCACGCCCGCAGCGGTCAGGATGCCCGCGACCGACTGCGCGCGGCGCTGCGACAGGTCCATGTTATAGGCGTCGCGGCCGGTATCGTCGGTATGGCCCACCACCTCGACGCGGCTGTTCGGGTACTGGTTCAGGTTGCGCGCGACGGCATAGAGGTCGTTCTGCGCCGGGCCCGAGACGGCGGCCGAATCGGTGGCGAAGAGGATGCCCTCGGGCAGGATCACCTGCAGGTAGCTGCCGTGGTTGATGATCTGGATGTTCGGGTTGCTGATCGACTGCTGCAGCGACTGCGCCTGGCGGTCGAGGATATTGCCGGCAACGGCACCGGCTGCCGCGCCAAGGATGGCACCGCGCGCCGCGTCGCGGCCCTCGTTGTTGTTGTCGCTGTCGCGGGTCGCGCCGAGAACGGCGCCGACGGCGGCGCCGGCAAGGGCGCCCTGCTGGGTGCGGCTCATGCCGCCAAGGGGGGCGCCGGTATTCGGGTCGGTGCAGGCGGCGAGGCCGAAAAGCGAGGTTGCTGCGGCAAGCGCGATAAGCCGGGTGGTCATCTGGTTTCTGTCCTTTTCATTCCGTTTCGGTTTCAAACCCGTCATTCGGCCCTGTTTTCCGGGCCTTCGGGCGAATAACGCGGACAAATTGCACAGGTTCCGATGGAAAAAGCCAGTCACGCTTGTGTGGACCGGGCGGGCAGGCGCTAATTTCAGCGCATTGCGACGGGCCAGGTCAGTTTCGGTAGATTTCCGGCATGAAGGGCAGGTCGGTATCGCTTGGCCGTGCCCCGGCGGCAGTCAGCATGGCGTGGATCTGGCCGCGGTGATGGGTCTGGTGGTTGAAAAGCTGCACCACCAGTTCGGCCCGGGGCCGGGTGATCTGCCGGCCAAGCGCACCGGAATGCCAGGTCAGATCGCCCTCGAACCAGTCCGGCGCGACATGGCTGGCCCAATCGAGAATGCGCCGGTCCATCTGCATCCGCTCCTGCCGGAAGGCCTCCCAATCACCGATCAGCCCGGTCGAGTCGGAGATGCCGCCGGTTGGCAGCGCGGTGTCGCTGAAGCGTCCCAGCCAGATCCGGTCGGCCCAGAGCAGATGCGAGAAGGTCTTTTCGATCGAGCCGAAAAACGCCCCACGCTCAGACCGGCGGCTGTCATCGTCCAACTCGTCAGCGGCAGTCAGAAGATTGTCGTTCTGCCAGCAATTGTAGCGCGCCATCATCTGCGCATAGGCGGGGTCGGTCATCGCGCATCCCCTTTGATCGTGACTCAATGGACGACATTAGCGCGCAACCAAAGGGCGATGGCAAGGGCGGCTTGCAAAGCCGGGCGCATCCGGCGAAAACCCGTGCCATGGCCAAACCCGCGCGACTGCCCGATCCCTTGCCCTTTGCCCAACAGGTCGCGATCTTCTCGCGGCTGGCCGAGGCCAATCCGGAACCCGAGACGGAACTCCATTTCACCAATCCCTTCACGCTGGTCGTGGCCGTGGCGCTGTCCGCGCAGGCGACGGATGCCGGCGTGAACAAGGCCACGCGCGGCTTGTTCGCGGTGGCCGACACGCCGCAGAAGATGCTGGATCTGGGGCTGGAGGGTGTGACCGAGGCGGTGAAGACCATCGGCCTCTTCCGGCAGAAGGCCAAGAACGTCATCGCGCTGTCGCGGATTCTGGTCGAGGACTACGCGGGCGAGGTGCCGGACAGCCGGGCGGCGCTGATGAGCCTGCCGGGCGTCGGGCGCAAGACTGCCAATGTCGTCCTCAGCGTGGCCTTCGGCCAGCCGGCGCAGGCGGTCGATACCCATATCTTCCGCTTGGGCAACCGCACCCGCGTCGCCCCGGGCCGTGACGTGGACGAGGTCGAGCGCGCCATCGAGGACAATGTGCCCGCCCGCTTTCAGCACCACGCCCATCACTGGCTGATCCTGCATGGCCGCTATATCTGTCAGGCGCGCCGGCCACGCTGTGGCCTCTGCGTGATCCGCGACCTCTGCCCCTTCGAGGAGAAGACCGAATGACCACCCCCTATGTGATCGGCATCGGCAATGCGATCATGGATGTGATCGCCCCGACCGACGACGCGCGGCTGGCCCAGCTGGGCATCCAGAAGGGCATCATGCAGCTGATCGAGCGCGACCGGTCGGAATACCTGATGGCGGCGCAGGCTGACGACCACAGCCCCCGGCGAGAACAGGCGCGGCTGGTGCCGGGCGGATCGGTGGCCAATACGCTGGCCGGGATCGGCATGCTGGGGCTGCGCACGGCCTTCATCGGCCGGGTGGCGAATGACGCGCTGGGGCTCAGCTATGCCGAGCAGACCGAGGCGGCGGGAACGGTTTTCGTCAATCCGCCGGTTGGCGGTGAGGTGCTGCCCACCAGCCGCAGCATCATTTTCGTCACCCCGGATGGCGAGCGGTCGATGAATACCTACCTGGGCATCTCGGCCGAGCTGGGGGTCGAGGACGTGAATCCCGCGACATTCCAAGGCGCTGGCTGGCTGTTCCTCGAAGGTTACCTGTTCGACAAGCCGGACGGGAAGCAGGCCTTCCTGA
This sequence comes from Paracoccus zhejiangensis, assembly GCF_002847445.1. Lineage (NCBI taxonomy): Bacteria > Pseudomonadati > Pseudomonadota > Alphaproteobacteria > Rhodobacterales > Paracoccaceae > Paracoccus > Paracoccus zhejiangensis. The sequence goes on from NZ_CP025430.1 coordinate 447,336, forward strand.
AGGCCGCCGAGGCCTGCCATGCGGCGGGCGGGCGCGCCGGGATCGCGCTATCCGATCCGTTCTGCGTCGATCGTCACCGCGAGGATTTCCGCCGTCTGGTTGCCGGGCCGATGGATTACGTCATCGGCAATATCCATGAATGGAGCTCGCTCTACCAGACCGAGGATCTGGAAACCGCGCTGGCGCAGGCCGTGGCCGATTGCGGCACGGTGATCTGCACCCGCTCGGGCGAGAGCGCCATCCTGATCCGCGAGGGCGAGCGCGTCGAGGTGCCTGTTGATCGGGTGGTGCCGGTGGATGCCACCGGCGCGGGCGACCAGTTCGCCGCCGGGCTGATCTATGGCCTTGCCATCGGCGCGACGCTGGAAGCAGCGGGGCGCATGGGTTGCCTTGCGGCGGCCGAGGTGATCGGCCATGTCGGCCCGCGCCCGGAACGCGATCTGCGCGCCGATTTCCGGGCCGAAGGCCTGATCTGACCCCGCCCGGTCAGGCGCTGCCGAGCAGCCGCCCCAGCCGGGCGATGCCCTCGTTCACCATGGCCTCGTCATGCAGCGTGAAGCAGAGGCGCAGCGTGTTCCGGCCCGATCCGTCGGGGAAGAATGCATGGCCGGGGACGAAGGCGATCTTTTCGGCCCGGAGTGACCGGGCCAGCAGTTCCGCGCTGTCCAGATGCTCGGGCAGGGTCAGCCAGATGAACATGCCGCCTTCGGGGCGGGTCCAGTGGACGCCTTCCGGCATCTCGCGCGCGAGCGCGGCCAGCATCAGGTCGCGGCGGCGGCCATAGACCCCGCGCAGCATTGGCACATGGGCGGCGAAATGTTCGCTGGCGACCAGATGGGTGGCGATCTGGTTCAGCGTTGCCGTGTGCAGGTCGGCGGCCTGTTTCAAGAGCACCAGCCGCCCGATCACCTCGTGCGCGGCGCAGGCCCAGCCAATGCGCAGCCCCGGCGCCAGCGTCTTCGAGAACGAGCCGCAATAGACCGTGCGGCACTGGTCGATGCTACCCTTGCGCGCGATCTCGAGCGCGAGGATCGGCGGCACAGCCTCGCCCTGATAGCGCAGCGCCGCATAGGGCGCGTCCTCGAGGATCGCCATGCCCAATTCATCGGCCAGATCGAGGATGCGCAGGCGTTCGGCCCGGTCCATGCTGACCCCGGTGGGATTGGCGAAATCGGGCGAGAGATAGGCGAATTTCACCTGACCGCCCGCCGCCTGCGCCTCGGCCCGGATCTCGGCTGCAGCTCGGTTATCGCCGGGGATCAGCGGGGCATAGCGCGGCTGATAGGCGTTGAATGCACCGATGGCGCCCAGATAGGTCGGCCAGCCGACCAGTGCGGTATCGCCGGGCGTCAGCATCAGCTTGCCCAGATAATCCAGCGCCTGCTGCGAGCCCGAGGTGATCAGGATGTTCTCGCGGGTGCAGGGGATGCCGTCGGCCGTCATCTGTTCGGCGATCCAGTCGCGCAGCGGGCCATAGCCCTCGCTGACCGAATATTGCAGCGCCACCCCGGCATTCTGGTCGCTGAGCGCGCTGGTCATGGCCGCGCGAAACGCCTCGGCCGGGAACAGCGCCGGGTCGGGTATGCCGCCGGCGAAGGAGATGATGTCGGGCTGGTCGAGCAGCTTCAGAAGCTCGCGAATCTCCGAGGCACGCATCCGCGTCATCCGCTCGGCCCAGAGCGTGCTCCAATCCATCGCCGGTCTCCCCTTACTGCTCCCTCTGCCAACCAATGCGTGCGGCAGAGGGTAAGTCAATGGGTCTGACCTGTTCAGGCGGCTTGCTTGCGGGGTTCGAGCAGGGAGGCGGCGCAATCGATCAGCGTTTCGCCGGCGGGACGCGGGCGGAAGCCCAGATCGCGGGTGGCCTTGGAATGATCGACCTCGCGGCGCTGGCCGATATCGTGGCGGAACATCCGAAGGTGCGGCTGGAACAGCGCGACGACCCGCACCAGCGCATTGGGCAGGGTTTTGGTGGGCACCTTGGCGGCACGGGGGCCGAGGCCGTCGCGCAGGATCTGTGCGATCTCGGGCATCCAGAGGAAATGGCCTGTGCAGAGGTAACGCTGGCCGGGGGCGGCGGGGACTTCCAGCGCGGCAACATGGGCGGCGGCAAGGTCACGCACGTCCATCACCGAAAGGCCGAGGTTCAGCAGCCGCGCCGGCTGGCCCTGCAGGAGCGCACCGATCAGCCAGACCGAGGAGGGATCGATGCCGGGCAGAAGCGGGCCGAAGACCGCGCCCGGATGGATGGTGGTCAGCGTGGTCTTGCCGCCGTGGTCCCGCATGAAGTCCCAGGCCGCGCGTTCGGCCAGGATCTTCGAGCGGCGATAGGCTTCGAGCAGCGGATCCTCGGGATCGGCCCAGATCTCCTCGCTGGACTGGCCGGTGGCGCGGTCGCGGGCGGTGGCGGCGGCGGAGGTGAGGATCACGCGGTCAACACCGGCAGCGACGGCGGCCTTGAGCACGCGCAGGGTGCCATCGCGGGCCGGGGCGATCAGGGCGTCGCGATCCTTGGGCGCCTCGCGGCCGAGGGGCGAGGCGACATGCAGGACATGGGTGATGCCGGCCATGGCCTCGGTCCAGCCGGCATCGCTGGTCAGGTCGGCGATGGCGAAGCTGAGGCGGTCGCCGGGATCGACCTGCGAACCGACGGCGCGGCGCACATCACCTTCGCGGGCGGCGCTGCGGATGGTGGTGCGGACATCATAGCCGCGCTTCAGCAAATCGACGATGCACCAGCTGCCGATAAAGCCGGTGCCGCCGGTGACGAGGACGGTCTTGGACATGGAACGAATCCCTTTGCAAATCTGATGAGCCGGATATAAGTATACGAGTGTAGACTTACAAGGGGATTATGATGGCGGATCAGAGACCGGCACGCAGGCGCAATGCCGAGGAGACGCGCAGCGCCATTCTGGCCTCGGCCCGGAAGGCCTTCGCCGAAAGCGGCTATGACGGCGCCGGGCTGCGCGGCATTGCCGAGGCGGCGGGGGTGACGGCGATGATGGTGGGGCGCTATTTCGGCTCGAAGGAGCAGCTTTTTGCCGAAGTGGTCGCCGATACCATGCGCGACCCGGTGATCCTGTCGGCGGAGAATCTCGGATCGCCGCAGATGGCGCGGGAGTTCGCCCGGGCGCTCGTTGGCCTCAGCACACCGGGGCAGGCGGTGCTGGACGGGTTCCGGGTCATGTGGGCCTCGGGTGGCAGCGAGGTGGCGGCGCGGATCGCGCGCGAGCAGATCATGGCGGTGCACCACGCCACGGCCCAAGGGCTGGTCCGGGGCGATCACGCGCCCGAACGCGCGGCGATCCTGTTGTCGCTGGTGGCGGGGGTGCAGTTGATGCGCCAGCAAATCGGTTTGCCGGCACTGGCCGATGCCGATCCCGAGGTGCTGGCGGGGCTGCTGGAGCCGGTGATCGCGGCGGTGCTGGGGGTGGCGTAGCAGACCCGGCCCGGATGCGCCGCGCAAGCGGCCCGGGCCAGCGCCTGCCCGTTCCGGCGGGCTGGCGCTTTGGTGCCGCTGGTCCCGAGTTCAGGGAGGCGAGGGACTTGGCGCCATAAAGCGCGCAGGCGTGCCGGTGCAGCGCCACCCCACGGGCCGGCGCTGGCCCTCTGTGCGGCCGGATTGTCGCGCGGGCGTGAGCCGGTGCGGGGCAGGCCGGCGTTGCGCGCTATGCACCCCGCGTGTATCAGGTCAAAAAAGACGGGCAGATCAGAGGAAGACGCGGATGCGCAGGGTTGTAGTCACCGGATTGGGAATGGTCACGCCGCTGGCCTCGGGGGTCGAGGCGACGTGGGAGCGGCTGTTGGCCGGGAAGTCCGGGGCCGGGCCGATCACGCGGTTCGACGCGAGCAATGTCATCACCAAATATGCCTGCGAGATCCCTTACGGCGATGGCAGCGACGGCACCTTCAATCCCGATGACTGGATGGAGCCGAAGGACCGGCGCAAGGTCGATGACTTCATCCTTTACGCCATGGCTGCGGCGGTGCAGGCGGTCGAGGATTCGGGCTGGAAGCCGGAAACCGACGCGGACCGCGAGGCGACGGGCGTGATGATCGGCTCGGGCATCGGCGGGCTGACCTCGATCGCCGAGACCGCCGTGCTGATCAAGGAGCGCGGACCGAAGCGGGTTTCGCCCTTCTTCATCCCCGGCTCGCTGATCAACCTCGCCTCGGGGCAGGTCTCGATCCGCTTCGGCTTCAAGGGGCCGAACCATTCGGTGGTCACGGCCTGCTCGACCGGCGCCCATGCCATTGGCGATGCGGCGCGGCTGATCATGCTGGGCGATGCCGATGTGATGGTCGCGGGCGGGGCGGAAGCGCCGATCAGCGAGATCGGCATTGCCGGCTTCAACGCCTGCAAGGCGCTGTCCACCAAGCGCGAGGATGACCCGAAATCGGCCAGCCGGCCCTATGACGCCGACCGGGACGGCTTCGTCATGGGCGAGGGCGCGGGGGTGGTGGTGCTGGAGGAATACGAGCACGCCAAGGCGCGCGGCGCGAAGATCTATGCCGAGGTGCTGGGTTATGGCCTGTCGGGCGATGCCTATCACATCACCGCCCCGAGCGAGGATGGCGATGGCGGCTTCCGGGCCATGCGCAACGCGCTGAAAAGCGCCGGGCTGGCACCGGCGGACGTGGATTACATCAACGCCCATGGCACCTCGACCATGGCCGACACGATCGAGCTGGGCGCGGTCGAGCGCCTGCTGGGCGACCATGCCAAGGATGCCGTGATGTCCTCGACCAAGTCGAGCATCGGGCACCTGCTGGGTGCGGCCGGGGCGGTCGAGGCGATCTTCTGCATCCTCGCCATCCGCGACCAGATCGCGCCGCCGACGATCAACCTCGACAACCCGGCGGTGACGCCGAAGCTGGACCTGGCGGCCAATGCCGCCGTGCGCCGCAAGATCGACGTGGCGCTGTCGAACAGCTTTGGCTTTGGTGGCACCAATGCCAGCCTGGTCCTTGGCAAGGTCGACGCATGATCTGGCGTCATGTTGCCTCGAATTTCCTGACGCTGGCGCTGGTCCTGATGGTGGCGGCGGCGATTGCCGTGGCCTGGGGCAAGCGGCAGTTCAGCGGGCCGGGGCCAAGCGCCACGGCGCAATGCGTGCAGGTGGCGCAGGGCGCGAGCCTGAACGCGGTGAGCAACCGGCTGGCCGAGCAGGGGGCGATCAGCAGCGCCTATATCTTCCGCGCCGGGGTGGATTACCAGGGCCGCGCGGGCCAGCTGAAATTCGGCAGCTACATGGTGCCGCCGGGGGCCAGCATGGAGGATATCGCCGATGCGATCACCGCCGGCGGGCCGTCGACCTGCGGGACCGAGGTGATCTTCCGCGTTGGTGTGCGGGCCAATAGCGTGGTCCTGCGCGACATCAACCCCGAGACCGGCGCCTATGAGGAGCGGGTAAAATACGACCCGGCCAAGGAAGAAGCACCCGAGGCGATCCTTGCGGCGGAGCAGCAGCCGGATGCACGTCTGCGCATCGCCGTGGCCGAGGGCGTGACCAGCTGGCAGATCGTCGAGGGGCTGAAAGAGGCCGATTTCATGGCCGGCGAGGTCGGGGAGGTGCCGGCCGAGGGCAGCCTGGCGCCCGATACCTACGAGGTGAAGCCGGGGGCCGACCGCGCCGCGCTGCTGGCCGAGATGGGCACGCGGCAGGCGGCGATCCTGGCGGCGGAATGGGAGGCGCGGCCCTTTGGCCTGCCCTATGCCAGCCCGGAAGAGGCGCTGATCATGGCCTCGATCGTGGAAAAGGAAACCGGCATTCCCGACGAGCGCGAGACGGTTGCCAGCGTCTTCGTCAACCGGCTGGAGGAAGGGATGCGGCTGCAGACCGACCCGACGGTCATCTATGGCGTGACCGGCGGGCAGGGCATTCTGGACCGCGGCCTGAGGCAATCGGAGCTGAACCGGGCGACGCCCTATAACACCTACCAGATCGACGGTTTGCCGCCGACGCCCATCGCCAATCCGGGCAAGGCTGCCATCCATGCGGCGCTGAACCCGGCGGAGACCGAGTTCGTTTTCTTCGTCGCCGATGGCTCGGGTGGCCATGCCTTTGCCCGGACGCTGGAGGAGCATAATGCCAATGTCGCGCGCTGGCGCGAGATCGAGGCCAGCCAGCCCGCGACCCAGCCCGAGAACGGTGGCTGACGCGAAGCCGCTGGAACTGGGCAGGAATCCACGCCATCATGACCCCCGTGACCGGAACCCGGCGCGGGGGTTTTCGTTGGGTCTGATCGCAGGATCTGTTTTCGGAACGAGCCACAGGAGAAGTTGGTGATGGTGATGAAACTTTCGGACATGTTCGCTTCGCTTGCCCGCAACGCGCAGGATTTCGAGAAACGCGTCGAGAAGTGGCAGGAAGATTTCCGCGAGCGCGGCGAGGACATGATGGAAAGCGCCAAGAAATGGCGCGAGACCGCCGAGCAGCGGCAGCAGGATCTGGACGCGCAGATCAAGGGCTATTTCAACGATGCCAGCGAGCAGGTGAAGGCGCAGTGGAACACCGCCAAGACCGACTGGGACCAGGAGGTCGCCAAGATCAAGGCCAAGGGCGAAGAGATGCGCGTCGCCGCCAAGGACATGCACGAGGAGGACGTGGCCGACTGGTCCGAGGCCTATGCCGCGAACATGGTCGCCTATGCCCAGCAGGTGCAGGAAGAGGCCAGCAAGGCCGTTGCAGCTGCCGCCGAGGCGCGGGGCAAGGCCGGCAAGGCGGCTGCGCCGGCGGGCAAGAAGAAGGCCTGATCGCGCGGGGATTCGCGTCGAATGGCACTCGCATAGGTTGAATTTTTCTATTGGCAGGGGCAGTGTTGCGCAGCGCGCGCTGCCCCTGTTGCGTTATGTAACTAATTGTTTTTGCGTGTTTATAGAACGTGAATTGATCGCCCCATGGGTTTCCCATTGACTCACGGAACGCCCTAAAGTAGAAATTATACATGCTGGGAGAGGTGGGCAAGCGGCCGGGGGTGACCCTTGGGCCGCTTTTTCGTTTCTCGCTCGTGCGGACAGGACACGAGGCGGGGCAGTAACCTGATGGATGACATGACGTGGGGCGGGGCCGGTGGTCCCGGGGGGCCGTTTGCGGTCCCCGACAGCGTGCCCGAGGCGGACCGCGCGGCGGTGCTGGCGGCGGTCGCGCGGGCGGGTGAGGCGAAGGACACGGACGGGGTGGCGTTCACCTCGTCGCTGTTCTGGAGCTATGTGGCCGATCTGAAACGCGATTTCGACGAGATGCGGGCGGGTCGCGAGGTGTCGCTGGATGCCGAGGCGCTGAAGCGGGCGGTGAAATCCGCGCGGGATGTGCGCGAGGCGCTGGTGCTGATGAAGCAGGAGAGGGACAAGGTTGACAAACTTCGCAAGGATTTGGCCGGCGGGGTCGGAGGAGGCTGCCTCGACCTTGGCGCCGCACGAGACGAGATCGGGCGCCGCCTGGCTTGCCTGCGCCGAGCCGGCGGAGGTTGACGAATTCCTCGACGGGCTGAGCGAGAACGCGCTGCTGAGCCTGCCCTGGCTGTTCGAGTTCTGGGCGCTGCCGCACCAGCTGCCGCCCGGGGGCGACTGGAAAAGCTGGGTGATCATGGGCGGGCGGGGCGCGGGCAAGACCCGCGCCGGGTCGGAATGGGTGCGGCGCATGGTCGAGGGGCCGACGGCCACCGCGCCGGGGCGCTGTCACCGGCTGGCGCTGCTGGGCGAGACCTACGAGCAGGCGCGCGAGGTGATGGTGATGGGCGAGAGCGGCATCCTTGCCTGCTCGCCTCCCGATCGCCGGCCGGTCTGGGAGGCGGGGCGGCGGCGGCTGGTCTGGGCCAATGGCGCCACGGCGACGGTCTATTCGGCCCATGACTACGAGGCGCTGCGGGGCCCGCAATTCGACGGCGCCTGGGTCGACGAGCTGGCCAAGTGGCAGAAGGCCGAGGAGGCCTGGGACATGCTGCAATTCGCCCTGCGTCTGGGCGAGCATCCGCAGCAGGTGGTGACGACGACGCCGAAGAACATCGCGGTGCTGAAGCGCATCCTCGCCAATGCCTCGACGGTGACGACCCATGCGCCGACCGATGCCAACCGCGCCTACCTGGCGGAAAGCTTCCTGACCGAGGTGGCGGCACGCTATGGCGGCACGCGGCAGGGGCGGCAGGAGCTGGAGGGGGTGCTGCTCGACGATGTCGAGGGGGCGCTGTGGTCGTCGGCCATGCTGGAGGCGTGCCGGGTCGAGCGGGCGCCGAAGCTGAGCCGGGTGGTCGTGGCGGTCGATCCGGCGGTGACGGCGGGGCGCGCCAGCGACGAATGCGGGATCGTGGTGGCCGGTGTGGTCTGCGAGGGGGAGCCGGGCAACTGGCGCGGCTATGTGCTGGAGGATGCGACCGTCAAGGGCAGCCCGATGGACTGGGCGCGGGCTGCCATCGCGGCGATGGACCGGCATGGGGCCGAGCGGCTGGTGGCCGAGGTGAACCAAGGGGGCGATCTGGTCGAGCAGGTGATCCGGCAGGTCGATCCCTTGGTGCCGTTCCGGGGCCTGAGGGCCGGGCGCGGCAAGGGGCTGAGGGCCGAGCCGGTGGCGGCGCTTTATGAACAGGGTCGGGTCAAGCATCTGCGGACCGGCAATCTGGGGGCGCTGGAGGATCAGCTGACCCAGATGACGGTGCGCGGTTTCGAGGGGCGCGGCTCGCCCGACCGGCTGGATGCGCTGGTTTGGGCGATCCACGAGCTGATGATCGAACCGGCGGCGGGCTGGCGAAGGCCGCAAGTCCGCGGGCTGTGAGGGAGGACCGGGGCGCTGCCCCGGACCCCGGGATATTTTTGCCAAGATGAAATGGGGTCGTCCTGCGGGGCGGCCCTTTTCATTTGGGGAGCGCAGGAGGCGGGAGATGGCGTTTCGATTGTTTTCGCGGGAGGGCAAGGCCCCGCCCGTGGTGGAGAAGAAGGCCAGTGCGACCGGGCGGGTGGTGGCCTTTGCTAGCGGGTCTGGCCGGGTGGCCTGGTCGGCGCGGGATATGGGCAGCCTGACGCGCGGCGGCTTTGTCGGCAATCCGGTGGGCTTCCGCTCGGTCCGGCTGATCGCCGAGGCGGCGGCGGCGGTGCCCTTGATCTGCCAGGACAAGGAGCGGCGCTATGACAGCCATCCGGTGATCGAGCTGCTGCGCCGGCCCAATCCGGGGCAGGGTCGGGCCGAGCTGTTCGAGGCGCTGTTCGGGCAGATGCTGTTGTCCGGCAATGGTTACCTGGAAGCCGTCGGGCTGGGCAAGGACGGGCTGCCCGAGGAGCTGCATGTGCTGCGCTCGGACCGGATGAGCATCGTGCCGGGGGCGGATGGCTGGCCGGTGGCGTTCGATTACGCGGTGGGCGGGCGCAAGCATCGTTTCGATATGGCGGGCAGTCCCGATCCGATCTGCCATATCAAGAGCTTCCACCCGCAGGACGACCATTACGGGCTGTCGCCGATGCAGGCGGCGGCGGTGGCGCTGGATGTGCATAACAGCGCCTCAGCCTGGTCCAAGGCGCTGCTGGATAACGCGGCGCGGCCTTCTGGGGCGATCGTCTACAGGGGCGCGGATGGGCAGGGCAGCCTGTCGCCCGAGCAATATGACAGGCTGGTCTCGGAGATCGAGGCGAACCACCAGGGCGCGCGGAATGCCGGGCGGCCGATGCTGCTGGAGGGCGGGCTCGACTGGAAGGCGATGGGGTTCAGCCCCTCGGACATGGAGTTCCACGAGACCAAGATGGCCGCCGCGCGCGAGATCGCGCTGGCCTTTGGCGTGCCGCCGATGCTGCTGGGGATTCCCGGCGATGCGACCTATGCGAACTACGCCGAGGCGCATCGGGCATTCTACCGGCTGACCGTGCTGCCGCTGGCGACGCGGGTGGCAGCGGCGGTGGCCTGGTGGCTGAGCGAGCATCTGGGGGCCGAGGTCGATCTGCGGCCCGATCCCGATGGCGTCCCGGCGCTGGCGGCCGAGCGTGACCAGCAATGGCGGCGGATCGGCGAGGCGAGCTTCCTGACCGACTCGGAGAAGCGGGCCCTGCTGGGACTGCCGCCGCTGGCAGATGGATGGGGGCGCGATGGAGGGATCGCGTTTCGTCAAGGATGCCTGGGGCTGGCACGACCAGCGCTTCGAGGCGCAGGAGCGGATCATGGCGCTGCAGTTCGGCGCGGTCGAGAAGCGGCTGGAGCGGATCGAGGCGCTGATCGAGGGGCTGGAGCGGCGGCTGTGGATGACGGTTTACGGCGTCGTCGCCGTCATCCTGACGCAGGCCGTGCAGGGAATTCTGGACTATGTGCCGAAAGGGGGCTGAGGGATGGATCTGGAACGGAAATTCGCCGGCGGGGTGCCGGTGCTGAGCAATGGCTCGGTGATCGAGGGCTATGCGAGCCTCTTCGGGCTGACCGATCAAGGCGGCGATGCGGTCCTGCCGGGCGCCTTCGCGGCGTCGCTGAAGCGGCTGGGATCGGTGGATCGCAAGGTGCGGATGCTGTGGCAGCATGATCCGGCGCAACCCATCGGAGTCTGGGACGAGATCCGCGAGGATGGCAAGGGGCTGTGGGTCAAGGGACGCCTGCTGACGGATGTGGCGCAGGCGCGCGAGGCGGCGGCGCTGATCGGGGCGGGGGCGATCGACGGGCTGTCGATCGGCTATCGCACCATCCGGGCCGAGCGGGACCAGAAGGGCCGGCGCAGGCTGGCCGAGGTCGAGCTGTGGGAAGTGTCGCTGGTGACCTTCCCGATGCTGCCCGAGGCCAAGCTGGGCAGCAAGGCTGCCGAGGAGATGCGCGAGATGGCGGCGGTTTTCCTTGCGGCGTCCGAGGCGCTGCGGGGGTGAGGCGTTCGGGCCGCGCGGGCTGCGCGCGGTTCAGACCATGGGGCGGCATCGCCCAGACCAACGTGATGAGGAGAAGGGAATGACCGAGGTGAAAGCCGCGGCCGGGGATGACATGCCCGGCGAACTGAAGGGGGCGATGCTTGGGTTCGTCAGCGAACTCAAGAGCTTCCGCGACGATATTCAGAGCAAACTTCAAGCACAGGACGACCGCATGACCATGCTGGACCGCAAGACCGCTTTCCGGGGCCGCAGCCCTTTGTCTACCCATGCCGAGGTCGAGGTGCCGCATCAGAAGGCCTTCAACGCCTATCTGCGCAGCGGCGATGATGACGCGCTGCGCGGCATCGCTCTGGAAGGCAAGGGCCTGACGGTTGCCAGCGATGGCGGGTTCCTCGCCGCGCCGCAGGTGGCCGAGGCGGTGCAGGCGGTGCTGCGCTCGGGTGCCTCGCTGCGCAAGCTGGCGAACGTGGTGACGGTCGAGAGCGCGAGTTACGAGGTTCTGGTCGACAAGGGCGATCTGGGGGCTGGCTGGGCCAGCGAGACCCAGACGGCCGAGACCGGTGCGGGGGGCATCGAGCGTATCTCGATCCCGGTGCACGAACTGTCGGCCATGCCCAAGGCCAGCCAGCGGCTGCTGGACGATGCGGCCTTCGACGTGGAGGCCTGGCTGGCCGAGCGGATCGCCGACAAGTTCGCCCGGGCCGAGGCCGCGGCCTTCATCACCGGCGATGGTGCAGGCAAGCCGCGCGGCATCCTGTCCTATGCCACGGCGGAGGCCGGCAGCGAGGGCGAGGGCCAGATCGGCACGGTCGCCAGCGGCAACCTGGGTGATTTCGCCCCGGTCGATCCCGCAGACGCGCTGATCGACCTGGTCTATGCGCTGGGCGCGGAATACCGCGCCAATGCCAGCTTCCTGATGAACTCGAAAACGGCGGCGGCGGTGCGCAAGCTGAAGGATGCCGAGGGCCGGTTCATCTGGGCGGACGGGCTGGCGGCCGGCCAGCCGGCGCAACTGTTGGGCTATCCGGTGATGGTCAGCGAGGACATGCCGGACCTGGACATCGAGTCGCTCTCGATCGCCTTTGGCGATTTCCGCGCCGCCTATACCGTGGTCGAGCGCCCGGACCTGCGGGTGCTGCGCGATCCGTTCAGCGCCAAGCCGCATGTGCTGTTCTATGCCACCAAGCGCGTCGGCGGCGGCGTCACCGATTTCCGTGCCGTGAAGCTGATGAAATTCGCCTGATCGGGGATCGGGCGAAAGGGGGCCGCGCAGCACGCGCCGGGCTGACCGGCACAACTGTCCGCGCGCGCTGAAGCCAGGTGCGCGGGCGCGACCCCCGACCTGCGCCGCCCTGTCCCTCGGGATGGAGCGGCGCAGTGGATTTCTGGCGGAATGGCAGCAGGGAAGGTTCGGGAGATGTTGCTGATCGAAGAAACGGCGCCGACGGCGGAGGCGCTGCCGGTCGCCCAGCTGCGCGCGCATCTGCGGCTGGGTTCGGGATTTGGGCTGGCCGATGACGAGGCGGAGAGCGCGGCGCTGGCGGGGTTCCTGCGTGCCGCCATCGCGACGATCGAGGGGCGCACCGGCAAGGTGCTGCTGACGCGACGCTTCGTGATGCGGCTGGATGACTGGCGCGACCGGCTGGGGCAGACCCTGCCGCTGGCCCCGGTGATCGCGGTCGAGCGGATCGAGATCGAGGACGGGCAGGGCACGGTCACGGAATTGCCGGCGGAAAGCTGGCGGCTGATCGGTGACCTGCAGCGGCCGATGATCCTGCCGGCGGGGGTGATCCTGCCGCATGTGCCGCGGCTCGGCTCGGTCGCGGTGACGTTCATGGCGGGGTTCGGCGACAGTTGGGACAGGGTGCCGGCGGATCTGGCGCAGGCGGTGCTGATGCTGGCGGCGCAGTTCTATGAGGACCGCAGTTCCGGCGCGGCGAAATCGGCGCTGCCCTTTGGCGTCAGCGCGCTGATCGAGCGCTGGCGGGCGGTGCGCACGCTGGCCGGGCGCGGCGCGGTTCGGGAGGGGCGGTGATGGCCGAGCCAAGGCTGAACCTGCCGATGATCCTCGAGACGCCCGAGCGGCAGGGCGATGGCGCGGGCGGGTATCGCACCGTCTGGCAGGTGGTCGGCCAGCTCTGGGCGGGCTTGAGCGCCGTCAGCGGGGCCGAGCGCTCGGGTCAGGCGGGGGCACAGAGCGTCGTCACCTGGCGGATCGTGACGCGGGGGGCACCCGAGGGCGATCCGCGCCGGCCAAGGCCCGAGCAGCGTTTGCGCATGGGGTTGCGGTTGTTCCGCATCGATGCGGTGGCCGAGCGCGATGGCGATGGCCGCTATCTCACCTGCTTTGCCCGAGAGGAGAAACGGACATGAGCTATGCGGCGGGCGCGGCCCTGCAGGCGGCTGTCTATCAACAGCTCTGCGCCGATCCGGCGCTGGCCGGGCTGGTGGGCGACGCGATCTTCGACGCCATGCCGGTCGAGGCGCCGGGCGGAACCTATGTGGCGCTGGGGCCGGACGAGGCGCGCGATGCGGGGGACATGACCGGGCGCGGCTCGCGCCATGATTTCATCGTTTCGGTTCTGTCGGGGTCCGAGGGGAGCGGCGGCTTTCGCGAGGTGAAGGCGGTCGCAGGCGCGGTGGCCGAGGCGCTGGAGACGTCCCGGCTGGACCTCGATCGGGGGCATCTGGCGGGGCTGTGGTTCCTGCGCGCACGGGCGCTGCGAGTGGAAAATGGGGCGGGGCGGCGGGTCGATCTGACCTTTCGCGCGCGGATTGATCTGGGTTGAGGAGACAGGAAAATGGCAGTGCAGAACGGGCGTGACCTGCTGATCAAGATGGACATGATCGGCGACGGCTCTTTCGAGACGGTCGGCGGGCTGCGCGCCTCGCGGCTGGCCTTCAACGCCGAGACGGTGGATGTGACCAGCCTCGAGAGCGAGGGCGGCTGGCGCGAGCTTCTGGCCGGGGCGGGCGTGCGCAGCGCCTCGATCTCGGGCTCGGGCGTGTTCCGCGATGCCGCGAGCGATGGCCGTGCGCGGCAGGTGTTCTTTGACGGCGAGGTGCCGCGCTTCCAGGTGATCATCCCGGATTTCGGTATCGTCGAGGGGCCGTTCCAGATCACCAGCCTGGAATATGCCGGCAGCCATAATGGCGAGGCGACTTATGAGCTGACGCTGGCCTCGGCCGGGGCGCTGAGCTTCGTGGCGTTGTGATGGCAAACCCGATGCGCGGCGAGGTCGAGGTGACGCTGGATGGCGAGGCTCATCTGGCGCGGCTGACGCTGGGGGCGCTGGCCGAGCTTGAGGCAGGACTGGGCGCAGACAGCATGTTGGCGCTGGTCGAGCGGTTCGAGCAGGCGCGCTTTTCCAGCCGCGACGTGCTGGCCGTGCTGGTCACCGGCCTGCGCGGCGGTGGCTGGCAGGGGCGGGCCGAGGATCTGCAGCACGTCGAGATCGGCGGCGGGCCGATGGCGGCGGCGCGGCTGGCGGCGGAACTGCTGGCCCGGGCCTTCCGGCTAGAGCCATGAGCGGGGCGCCGGAGGGCCGGCCGCGCGGGCTGGACTGGCCGGGGCTGATGCGCGCGGGGATGCGGGGCCTCGGCCTTCGCCCGGCCGAGTTCTGGGCGCTGACCCCGGCGGAACTGGCGCTGATGCTGGGGATCGAGGCGGGGGCTGCCGCGATGACCCGCGACCGGCTGGCCGAACTGGCGGCGCGCTTTCCCGACTGAGCGGGCGGGCGCAGGGATTTCTGCAAGCGAGGGCGTTTGATGACGGAGAGCAACGGATTTTCAGTTGGGCTCGACGGGCTGGACGAGGATTTCGACCGAGCCGGCGCGATGACCGCCGCCTTCGAGGCGGAACTGGCGCGGCTGCGCGAAGAGATGATGTTCACCAGCCGCGAGGTCAGCTCGCTGTCGAGCGGCATCGGCAGCGGGCTGCGCCGCGCCTTCGAGGGGCTGGTCTTCGACGGGGCGAAACTGTCGGACACGCTGCGCGGGCTGGGACGCTCGATCTCGGACACGATCTTTGCCGTCGCGATGAAGCCGGTCGAGCAGGCGCTGGCGGGGACGCTGGCGCAGGGGATCGGCGGGGTGATGGCGGGGGCCATGCCCTTTGCCATGGGTGGGGCCTTTCTGCAGGGGCGGGTGATGCCCTTTGCCAAGGGCGGCGTGGTCAGCCAGCCGACAACCTTCCCGATGCGCGGTGCGACCGGGCTGATGGGCGAGGCGGGGTCCGAGGCGATCATGCCGCTGCGGCGCGGGGCCGATGGCCGGCTGGGGGTCGCGGCGACCGGTGGCGGCCGGGCGATCAATATCACCATGAACGTGACCACGCCCGATGTGGCGGGCTTCCGGCGCAGCCAGTCGCAGATCGCGGCAGAGCTGGGCCGGGCCCTGTCGCGCGGCGAGCGGAACGGTTGAGGAGACAGCAGAATGGCTTTTCATGAGGTGCGCTTTCCGGCCAGCCTGTCCCTTGGCTCGGTCGGCGGGCCGGAACGGCGATCCGAGATCGTGACGCTGGCCAGCGGCTTCGAGGAGCGGAATTCGCCCTGGGCGCATTCGCGCCGCCGCTATGACGCGGGGATGGGGCTGCGCTCGCTGGACGATGTGCAGGACCTCTTGGCCTTCTTCGAGGCGCGGGCCGGGCAGCTGCACGGCTTTCGCTGGAAGGACTGGTCGGATTTCAAGAGCAGCAAGCCATCCGCCGCGCCGCAGTTCGGCGACCAGGTGATCGGGCGGGGCGATGGCGAGCGCCGGGCGTTTCAATTGCTGAAGGCCTATGTCTCGGGCGGCGTGCGCTATGAACGGCCGATCAGCAAGCCGGTGCTGGACAGCGTCAAGGCCGGGATCGGCAGTATCGAGCTGTTCCCGGGCGCGGGCTATTCGGTCGATCATGCGACCGGGGTCGTCACCTTCGAGACCGCCCCGGCACCCGGCGTCGCGGTGACGGCGGGGTTCGAGTTCGATGTGCCGGTGCGCTTTGACACCGACAGGATCGCGGTCTCGGTGGCCTCGTTCCAGGCCGGCGACCTGCCGCAGGTGCCGGTGGTGGAGATCCGGATATGAGCACGACGACGCTGGCCCGGGCCTGGGCCATCAGCCGCAGGGACGGGCTGGTTCTGGGCTTTACCGATCATGACGGGGTGCTGAGTTTCGGCGGCATCCGCTTTCGTCCCGAAACCGGCCTCTCGGCGCGCGCGCTGGTCCAGGCGGCAGGCCTGTCGGTCGACAATAGCGAGGCCGAGGGCGCGCTGTCGGATGACGCGATCACCGAGGCCGATCTGATGGCCGGGCTGTGGGACGGGGCCGAGCTGCGGATGTGGGAGGTGGACTGGCAGCGGCCCACGGAACGCCGGTTGCAGTTTCGCGGCACACTGGGCGAGGTGTCATGCAGCGGCGGTGCCTTCCGGGCCGAGTTGCGCGGCCTGTCCGAGCCGCTCAACCAGGCGCGCGGGCGGCGCTTTCACCCGCGCTGTTCGGCCATGCTGGGCGACGGCCAGTGCCGCGCCGACCTGGGCCGGGCAGGGATGCGGGTCGAGGCCGACATCCTCGCGCCGCCGGCTGCCGAGGGAGCGGCCTTTGACCTGTGGGTGACAGGCAGCTTTGCCAGCGGCTGGTTCGAACGCGGGGCGGTCGAGGTGCTGACTGGGCCGGCGCGGGGGCTGCGCGGCTGGGTGAAGAATGACCGCGCCCTGCCGGGGGGCAGGCGGCGGGTCGATCTGTGGGCGGGGTTCGGCATCCTGCCCGGGGCGGGCGACCGGCTGCGGCTGGTGGCGGGCTGTGACAAGCACGCCGGGACCTGCCGGGGGAAGTTCGACAACTTCGTGAACTTCCGTGGCTTCCCGCACCTGCCGAGCGAGGACTGGCTGATGTCGCCCGACAGGGCAAAGCGCGCCCCGGATGCGCGGTCCGCAGGCGATCTGTCGGATTTCAGCATTTCGGCAGCGCTGGGGGATCGCGATGGGTGAGCGGATCGTGCAACTGGCGCGCGGCTGGATCGGCACGCCCTATGTGCATCAGGCAAGCATCAAGGGCGCGGGCACCGATTGCCTCGGGCTGATCCGTGGCATCTGGCGTGAGCTTCATGGCGACGAGCCGGAGCCGGTTCCGCCCTATTCCGCTGACTGGGGCGAGGCGGGGCGCGAGGAGAAACTGCTCGACGGCGCGATGCGGCATTTGCACCCGGTGGCCTTGGATGAAGCCGAGGCGCCGGGGCAGGTGCTGCTGTTTCGGATGCGCGAGGGCGCCGTTGCCAAGCATCTGGGTATCCTGACGGCGGTGGGCGGGGCCGCGCGCTTTCTCCATGCCTATGACCGCCATGGCGTGATCGAGAGCCCGTTCGGTGATCCCTGGCGGGCGCGGCTGGTGCGCCGGTTCCGCGTTCCCTGAGGTGACGAGAGAAGGAGGGCCGGCATGGCCACGTTAGTGCTTGCAGCCGTGGGTGCCTCGATCGGGGGCGGTTTTGGCGGCGCGTTCCTGGGCCTGTCGGGGGCGGTGATCGGGCGGGCGGTCGGGGCGACCCTGGGCCGCGCCATCGATCAGCGCCTGCTGGGCGGCGGCTCGAAGGCGGTCGAGACCGGGCGGATCGACCGTTTGCGCCTGCAGACGGCGGGCGAGGGCACCGCGATCCCGCAGGTCTGGGGGCAGATGCGCCTGCCGGGCCATGTCATCTGGGCCTCGGCCCTCGAAGAAATCCGGCACGAGCAGGGCGGCGGCAAGGGCGCGCCGAAGCCGCGCGTGACCGAGATCAGCTATCGCCTGTCGATCGCGCTGGCGCTGTGCGAGGGGCCGATCCTTGGCGTTGGCCGGGTCTGGGCCGATGGCGAGGAGATCGCCGCAAGCGAGCTGAACATGCGGGTCTATCGCGGTGGCGAGGAGCAACTGCCCGACAGTGCCGTTGCGGCGGAGGATGGCGAGGAGGCACCGGCCTATCGCGGGCTGGCCTATGTCGTGTTGGAGGACCTGGGACTGGAGCGCTGGGGCAACCGGATGCCGCAGCTGAGCTTCGAGGTGACGGCGGCGGCGCGGGACGGATCGGGTCTGGCCGGCGATGTTCGCGCGGTGGCGATGATCCCGGCGACCGGGGAATATGCGCTGGCGACGACCGAGGTGTCGCGGCGCCTTGATCGCTTTGACGAGCAGCTGGTCAATGTGAACACCCCGGCGGGCGGCACGGATTTCGCCGTCAGCCTGCGGACGCTGAGGCGCGAGCTGCCGAAGGTAGGTTCGGTCTCGCTGGTGGTGTCCTGGTTCGGGGACGATCTGCGGATCGGCCAGTGCAAACTGCAGCCGAAGGTCGAGCACCGGGGCGCCGACGGGGTCGAGATGCCTTGGCGGGCTGGCGGCATTGCACGCGCCGAGGCGCAGGAGGTTGCGCGGGTCGAGGGGCGGCCGATCTATGGCGGCACACCTTGCGACCGTTCCGTCATCGAGGCGTTGCAGGCCATCTCGGCAACGGGCCGCAAGGCGATGTTCTATCCCTTCATCCTGATGGACCAGTTGGCAGGGAACGGCCTGCCCGACCCTCATGGGGCCGGGGAGCAACCGGTGATGCCCTGGCGCGGGCGGATCACGACCCGCATCGCGGCAGGGCGTGCGGGGTCGAGCCATGGCACGGCGGCGGCGAAGGTCGAGGTGGATGCGTTTTTCGGAACGGCGGAAGCCTCGGACTTCACCATCGCGGATGGCGGGGTCGGCTATGCCGGGCCGGACGAATGGTCCTATCGCCGCTTCATCCTGCACTATGCCCATCTCTGTGCGCTGGCGGGCGGGGTCGATGCCTTCCTGATCGGGTCCGAGATGATCGGCATGACCCAGATCCGGGGCGAGGGGCGCAGCTATCCGGCCGTCGCACAGCTGAAGCGGCTGGCCGGTGACGTGCGGGCCATCCTCGGGCCCGGGGTCAAGATCAGCTATGCTGCCGACTGGTCGGAATATTTCGGCCATCATCCGGGCGAGGGCGAGGTGATGTTCCATCTCGACCCGCTCTGGTCCGATCCGAACATCGATTTCATTGGCATCGACAATTACATGCCGCTGTCGGACTGGCGCGACGGGGAAGAACATCTGGATGCGCGCTGGCGGCGGATCGACAACCCGGCCTACTTGCGCGCGAATGTCTGTGGCGGCGAGGGGTATGACTGGCATTACGCCAGCGAGCAGGACCGCCGCGACCAGAACCGCAGCCCGATCCGCGACGGCGCGCATGGCGAGGACTGGATCTGGCGCTACAAGGATCTGAAGGGCTGGTGGGAGAACCCGCATTTCAACCGCCCCGGCGGAGTTCGGCAGGAGCAGGCGACCGGCTGGGTGCCGGGCTCGAAACCGATCTGGTTCACCGAGATCGGCTGCGCGGCACTGGACAAGGGCACGAACCAGCCGAACAAGTTCCTCGACGCGATGAGTTCGGAAAGCCGGCTGCCCTATTTCTCGAACGGGCGGCGCGATGACGCGGTCCAGACCGCCTATCTGCGGGCGATCATGGACCATTGGTCGAATCCTACCAACAACCCGGCGATGCCGGGCGGGCGCATGGTGGATACCGCCCGCGCGCATGTCTGGTGCTGGGATGCGCGGCCTTACCCGGCCTTCCCGCAGCGCGGCGAGTTGTGGAGCGATGGCCCGGCCTGGGAACGGGGCCATTGGCTGAACGGGCGCGCGGGAGCGGTGCCGCTGGCCTCGGTCGTGGGGGATATCTGCCGTGAGGCCGGGATCGCCGCGTTTGATACCAGCGGGCTGTCGGGAACCGTGCGCGGCTATGTCCTTGGCGGCGATGAAACCGGGCGGGCGGCGCTGCAGCCGCTGATGCTGGCTTACGGTTTCGACGCGGTCGAGCGCGAGGGCGTGCTGCGTTTCGTCATGCGTGACGGGCAGGCGGTGGCGGAACTTGGGCCGGAACATCTGGCGCTGGCCGGGGAGATCGGCGGATTCGAGGCGGTGCGCGCGGCCGAGCCGGAACTGGCCGGGCGCATCCGCCTGACCCATGTCGAGGCCGGGTCGGATTACACGCCCTGCACCGCCGAGGCGATGTTGCCGGGCGACGATCCGGTGGCCGTGGCCGACAGCGAGTTTCCGCTGTCGCTGACCCGGGTTGAGGGGCGTGCCATCGCTGAGCGCTGGCTGGCGGAATCGCGGGTGGCCCGCGATGCCGCGCGCTTTGCCCTGCCGCCCTCGCTGTCGCATCTGGGGGTTGGCGATGTGGTGCGGGTCCGGGGCAGGGATGGTCGCGCGCATCGCTGGCGGATCGACCGGGTGGAACGGACGGGCGCGGCAACCGTGGATGCGGTCCGGGTCGAGCCGGGGATCTATCTGCCCGCGCTCACGACCAATGCCGGCGCTTCGGTCAAGGCCTATCGCCCGCCGATGCTGGTCTGGCCGGTGCTGATGGACCTGCCGCTGTTGCGCGGCGACGAGGTGCCTCATGCGCCGAGCCTCGCAGTGGCGGCCAAGAGCTGGCCCGGCCCGGTCGCGGCCTTCCTGTCGGTCGAGGAAGAGGGAGGGTTCACGCTGAACCGAACGCTGAACCAGCCGGCGACGATGGGTGTCACCGAAACGCCGCTGGCGGCGGCGAGGCCGGGCGTGATCGACCGCGGCGCGCCGCTGCGTCTGCGGTTGCTGGATGGGCAGCTTGCCTCGGTCGGGCAGCGGGCGCTGCTCAACGGGGCGAACGTGCTGGCGATCGGCGATGGCCGCCCGGATCACTGGGAGGTGCTGCAATTCGCCCGCGCCGTTCCCGTCGCCAAGGGCATCTGGGAGATCAGCGAGCGGCTGCGCGGGCAGGCGGGAACCGAGGCGCTTATGCCAGAGACCTGGCCCGCCGGTTGCACGGTGGTTCTGCTGGACAGCGCGGTGACGCAGCTTGGTCTTCCACCCGCCGCACGCGGGCAGGAGCGGTTCTGGCGGATCGGTCCGGCGGCGCGGCCGATGGATGACCGGGCCTATCGCGCGGGTGCACTGACCATCAGCGGCATCGGCCTGCGGCCCTATGCGCCCTGTCATCTGCGTCAGGAGGGGCGGCGTATCAGCTGGATCCGCCGGACCCGCATCGACGGCGATGGCTGGGACGGGCCGGACGTGCCGCTGGGGGAAAGCCGCGAGCAATATCTGCTGCGGCTGCGGCGGGGCGGGGTGGTGATCCACTCCGCCCGCGTCGAGCGGCCTGAATACGAGGTGCCGTCGGCGATCTGGCAGCAGGCCAGCGCCGCAGGTGCCTTCATCATCGAAGTGGCGCAACTCTCCGACCAGTTCGGGGCCGGGCCGTTTGTCAGGAGAGAGATCGATGGCGGAGAATGATACCGCGAGACTGGGCCTGCCGCTGCTGATGCCGGCACAGGCGCAGAAGCATGTAACGGTGAACGAGGCGCTGATGCGGCTCGACGGGCTGGTGGGTCTGGTGCTGCAAAGCACCAGCGTCACCACGCCGCCCGATGTGGTCACGGACGGGCTCTGCTGGGCGGTGCCCGATGGGGCTGGCGGGGACTGGCAGGGGCAGGGCGGACAGATCGCCATCGGAGCGAATGGCGGCTGGGTGTTCCGGCAACCGGCGCTGGGGCTGCGCGCCTTTGTCGCGGATCGGGGGCTGCAGGCGATCCATGACGGCCGGGACTGGGTCACGGGCGCGATCACGCTGGGGTTGACCGGCGCGGGGCTGCTGGCCGGGCTGGCCGAGGGCGAGGTGACGATCACCCCGGGCGCCAGCGTCACCAGCGATGTCCAGATCCCGGCGCATAGTCTGGTCATCGGCGCCACGGCGCGGGTCAGCGCGGCGCTGACCGGCAACCTGAGTGGCTGGCAACTGGGCACGCCGGGGGCCGAGAACCGTTTCGGCCAGGGTCTGGGCAAGGAAACCGGCAGCTGGGCGCGCGGGATGCTGGGCCAGCCGATGACCTATTGGCAGGCCGAGAACCTGATCCTGACCGCTGAAAACGGCCAGTTCGCCGGTGGCAAGGTGAAGATCGCCGTGCATTGGCTGGCATTGCGCCTGCCGGACTGAGAACCTGCCCGCCCGTTCTTTAACCCTTGACACGAATGGTATAGATAGAGGGTCTGAAACAGAATGGGCGGGCCTGCCATGAACATGCAGAACAATGCCAAGACCACGGCGGCGCGTGGACGCGAGGCCATCTGGGCGCAGGTCTGCGACGAGGCGCGCGATGCCGTGCAGGGCGAACCGCTGCTGGGCGCGATGATCCATGCCGGGCTTTTGCATCACCCGAGCCTCGAGGCCTCGCTGGCCTATCGCTTCTCGATGAAGCTGGCCTCGGCAGAGATGAGCGAGCAGATCCTGCGCGAGATCGCCGATGCCGCCTATGCCGACGATGCCTCGCTTGGCGATGCGGCGCGCTGCGATCTGCTGGCGGTCTATGACCGCGATCCGGCGACCCACCGGCTGATCCAGCCGATCCTGTTCTTCAAGGGCTTCCAGGCGCTGCAGGCGTACCGGATCGCCCATTGGTTGTGGCGCAAGGGCCGACTGGACATGGCCTATTTCGTGCAGATGCGCTGCTCGGAATGCTTTGGCGTGGACATCCATCCGGGTGCGCGGATCGGCACCGGGGTGATGATCGACCATGCCCATTCCATCGTGATCGGCGAGACGGCGGTGGTCGGCAATGATGTCTCGATGCTGCATTCGGTGACGCTTGGCGGCACCGGCAAGGAGGATGGCGACCGCCATCCGAAGATCGGCGAGGGCGTGCTGATCGGGGCCGGGGCCAAGGTGCTGGGCAATATCACCGTGGGTGACCATTCGCGCATCGCTGCCGGTTCGGTCGTGCTGCAGAGCGTGCCGCGCTGCAAGACCGTGGCCGGGGTGCCGGCGCGGGTCATCGGCGATGCCGGCTGCACCGATCCCTCGCGCACGATGAACCAGCTTCTGGGGATCGACGATTACTTCTGAAGCCCGCTACTGCCGAAGCCAGTCGCTGACGCCGCTGCCGGTCAATTCGGCCAGCGTCAGCCGCTGTGCCGCCAGCCGTTCATCCAGCTCCCGCGCGATCCGCGCCGCCAGCGAAAAGCCCTGGTAGATCAGGGCGGAATAGAGCTGGACGGCGCTCGCGCCCGCGCGCAGCTTTTCCCAGGCCTGATCCGTTGTCGAGATGCCTCCGACCCCGATCAGCGGAATTTTCCCACCCGTTTCCTGCGACAGGCGCGCGAGCACGCGCGTCGAGCGTTCGAACAGCGGCGCGCCCGAGAGTCCGCCGGTTTCGCCCTTTTGCGGATCGCCCAAGCCCTCGCGCGACAGCGTGGTATTGGTCGCGATGATTGCGTCCACCCCGGCCTCGCGCGCCACGGCGGCAATATCCGCCAGCGCAGCCTCGTCCAGATCCGGCGCGATCTTGATGAAGACCGGCGGCTTGGCAGTCAGCCCGTCCCGCGCCTCCATCACCCCCTGCAGCAGCGCCGCCAAGGCCGCCGGACCCTGAAGGTCGCGCAGTTTCTCGGTATTGGGCGAGCTGACATTCACCGTCAGGAAATCCGCCGCATGGCCGGCGAGGCGGACGACGCGGGCGAAATCCTCGGCCTTGTCGGTGCTGTCCTTGTTGGCGCCGATGTTCAGCCCGACCGGGATGCCCTTGGGACGCGCCGCCAGCCGCGCGGCGATGACCTCGGCCCCTTCATTGTTGAAGCCGAAGCGGTTGATGATGGCGCGATCGCCGCTGAGCCGGAAGAGGCGCGGTTTCGGATTGCCGGGCTGCGGCCGGGGCGTGGCCGCGCCCAGCTCGATGAAGCCGAAGCCCGCCCGCATCAGCGGCGCGACGGCGCGCGCGTTCTTGTCATAGCCGGCGGCTAGACCGACCGGGTTCGGCAGATCGAGCCCCGCCAGTCTGAGCCGCAGCCGGTCCGAGGTGACGGGCGCGCCGGGAAGGGGCACCAGCCCTGCGGCCAGCGCCCGGATCGACAGGTCATGCGCCTGTTCGGGGTCCAGCCGGTGCAGCGCGGCGACGCCCAGTTTCTCCAGCATGTTCATGTCAGGTCCGGCAGCTTGTGGCCGTCAGGGCCATACTCAATCGGCCGCGACCAGAGCACATCCCCGATCCGCAACGCGCGGTAAAGATGCGGGAAGTCCTGCCCGCCGCGCGACGCCTCCCACCGCAGATCATTTGCCAGCGCATCCGTCTCGCAGGCCAGCAGGGTCAGCCCCTCTTCACCGGCGAAATGCTTGGCCAGTGTGCCCGCGACCTGATCGGCCGTCGAGAAATGCACATAGCCATCGGCGCGGTCGACGGGGGCGCCCGGAGTGGCACCCTCTGACTGCAGCTCGGCCCATTCGGCGGGGCGGAATATCTTGTAGATCAGCATGGCGGCATATGCGGCGGGCTGCGCGTTCGGGTCAAGGGCCAAGGCACGCGGCCACCCGCAGACCAATGCGTTTGACCGGGGCGGATCGCTGCGCCAGTCTGTCCCCATCAGACCAACAGGGACCGAAAGGAATCATAATGAAAAACCGGCTTCTTCTGGCTGCCTCGGCGGCGGCGCTGGCTGCGGGAACGGCTCAGGCCGAAACCGTGCTGCACATCCTGCACACCAATGACTTCCACAGCCGCGTCGAATCGATCAACGCCTTCGACAGCACCTGCGACGCCGAGACCGAGGGCAAGGGTGAATGCTTCGGCGGCACCGCGCGCTTTGTCACCAAGATCGCCGAGCTTCGCAAGCAGTTCGAGGAAGCGGGCGAGCCGGTGATCCTCCTGGATGCGGGCGACCAGTTCCAGGGAAGCCTGTTCTATACCACCTACAAGGGCAAGGACACGGCCGAGTTCATGAACAAGCTCGGCTATGACGCGATGGCCGTGGGCAACCACGAGTTCGACGATGGCCCCGAAGTACTGGCGGCCTTCATGGATGCGGTGGAATTTCCGGTCATCTCGGCCAATATCGACGCCTCGCAGGACGAGCACCTGAAGGGCAAGCTGACCGGTAATGCGATCCTTGAAGTCGGTGGCGAGAAGATCGGCATCATCGGCGGCACCACGCTGGACACGCCCGAGATCGCCGCGCCGGGCGACCACGTGATCTTCATGGACGATGTGGAAAGCATCAAGGGCGACGTGCAGGAACTGACCGAGGCGGGGGTGACGAAGATCATCGCCCTGACCCACGAGGGCTACAAGCGCGATCAGGAACTTGCCGCCGCAGTGCCCGGCCTTGACGCCATTGTCGGCGGCCATTCGCACAGCCCGCTTGGCACGATGGAAAACGCCGTCGGCCCCTATCCGACCATGGTGATGGGCGGCGAGGGCGTCGAGGTTCCGGTCGTACAGGCCTATGCCTATTCGAAATATCTTGGCCACCTGAAGTTGACCTTCGACGATGCCGGCAAGGTCATCAAGGTCGAGGGCGAGCCGATCCTGATGGACAATTCGGTCACCCCTGACGAGGCGACGCTGGCCCGGATCAAGGAGCTGGGCGCGCCGATCGAGGAGCTGAAGAACAAGCTGGTGGCCGAGACCGCCGCGCCGATCGACGGCGATCGCGCCAATTGCCGCGCCAAGGAATGCGAGATGGGCAATGTCGTCTCGGAAGCCATGTTGGCACGGGTGAAGGACCAGGGCGTCAGCATCGCCATCTCGAATGGTGGGGGGCTGCGCGCCTCGATCGATGCCGGGCCGGTGTCGATGGGCGAGGTGCTGACGGTGCTGCCCTTCCAGAACACGCTGGCGACCTTCCAGCTGACCGGCGCCGACGTGGTGGCCGCGCTGGAAAACGGCGCTAGCCAGATCGAGGAAGGCGCGGGCCGCTTTGCGCAGGTGGCCGGGCTGAAATACACCATCGACAGCAAGGCGGCGGCGGGCAGTCGGGTCAGCGACGTGCAGGTGATGCAGGAAGGTGCCTGGGCGCCGATCGATCCGGCGGCGGTCTATGGCGTGGTCTCGAACAACTATGTCCGCGGCGGCGGCGACGGGTTCGAGGTCTTCGCCACCAAGGCCCAGAACCCCTATGACTTCGGTCCCGACCTGGCCGATGTGCTGGCCGAATACCTCGCCGCGCAAGGCCCCGGCTTCAAGCCGGTGCTGGATGGCCGGATCACGGTGAACTGAGCGCGGTTTGCCAAAGTGAAGGCCCCGGCATTGGCCGGGGCCTTTTCATTTGCGTGGAGGGTCCCCGCTAGAGATCCAGCCCGCGATAGACCACACCGGGCAGGGGGTTGTGGTAATAGGGCGCGATTTCCCGAAAGCCGAGGCTGTCGTAAAGCCTGAGCGCCGAGCCGAGGCGGTCGAGCGAATCCAGCACCATGCGGCGATAGCCGGCGGCGCGGGCCGTGGCGATGATCGCCAGCGCGAGGGCGCGGCCCTGGCCCGATCCGCGCGCCGCATCGTCGAGATACATCCGCTTCATCTCGCACTCGCCGTCTGCGCGCTTGCGCAGGGCAACGCAGCCCTGCGCCTCGCCGGCTGCATTGCGCAGCAGCAGCACCGCGCCGTCGGGCGGCGCATAGGCGCCGGGCAGGGCGTCCAGTTCGGCCTCGAAATCCTGGAAATCCAGATCCACCGCCAACCAATGGGCATAGGCGCGGAAGAGGCGCCGCACGGTCTCGGCATCTTCGGGAAAGCGGGCGGGTTCGATGGTATATGCGCTCATGCGCGGCACGCTATGCCGCCCGGATCAGGCCGGCAAGAGGGGCAGTGCGGTCTCGCTGACCGGCTCGACCAGCGGCTTGCGGTTCCGGCCGTGACGCTCGGCCAGCTTGCGCCCCTCGCGCCCGCACAGGAGCTGGCGCGCGGGCCGGGGCATGGCATCCTGCGCCGCCAGTTCCGGGAACAGCGCCATCACCTCGCGCCGGGCCGAGGGGTCCAGCCCCTTCATCGCCTGCGGGCCAAGGAACAGGCTTTCGGTCCATGCCCCGTCCGAGCGGACCACCTCATGCCCGGCGAAAAGCAGGTGGTGATAGCCGACGCCTTCGGGTGGTGTCAGCACCTCGATCCCGGGCAGGCCGACCAGATGCTTGACGGCGACCAGCACCTCGGGCGTGTCGAACATGCGCAGCGCGATGGACGAGCGGACCAGCACCCGGTGCTGTGGCGACAGGACCAGGTCGCGGGCCGGGCATCCGGGTGCTAGCGCGCCGGCGGCAACGCGGACCGGGCGCAGGTTCGGCTGCAGGTCCATCCGGGCGGCATCGACCCGGCAGCTGCCGGCCCAGAGCAGCGGCTGCGGCCCGTGATCGCGCGTCTCGACCCGGTCGCCGGCCTGCAGCGTTTCGACCGGGCGCGGCCCCGAGGCGGTGTCGATCAGGGTGCCGGTGGCGAAGCAATCGACGTAGTAGTCGATGGCATAGTGGTCCTTGCTGTAGAAGGCGTTGCGGCCGAAGTAAAAGCTCTTGCTGGGATCGAACGGAACCGGATCCAGCACCGCACCCGATTTCAATGTATGGGAAACCGGGATCACCATCATCGAATACTTGCTGCCGACGATGGTGCCGACATTGCCCTCGGTGGCGGCCGGAATGCGCGGAAAGGCGATCTCATAGGCAGCGATGATCTGGCCCTGATCGACCCGGTAGATGTAGGCGGAGAAGTCGTAGCCGATCCGCTGCCCGGCCAGCAGGCTCTGGCTGCTGTCGCCATGGCCCAGGGTGATGGGCGTGCTCACCACCTGATCAAGATCGGGGGGAACACCGGCGGATTTTGCGCCGACATACCCGTCCAGCCGCGCGTCACCATCGCTGACTTGCATGGTCTTGATGTCGGCACCGGCAAAGTTCAGCAATTGACCGGTGTTCGAGCTCTCCGAATAGGGTGTAAGGTTTCCATAGGGTGTTTGTGCCGCATTCCCTAACTTCCCCACGGGAATGGGTGTTGTCATCGTGATGACGGTGATCGTGTAGTCCATCGGCCGAGCTCTCCCTCCCGCGCCATGCCGGGGCATGGCCTTGCGGGCGCGGCCGTCTCAGCGGCCTTGCGCCTCGCCTTCAGGATTAGGCAGGAATGCTTAAGAGCCGGTTAATGCAGGATTAAGTTGTGAGAATTCTTCGACGGGGACGATCACGCGCCCCCGGTACCGCGCTCGCGATAAGGGGTGCTGCCGTAACGGGCGCGGTAGCATTTCGAGAAATGCGACGGGCTGGAAAAGCCCGAGGCCAGCGCCACCTCGATCATCGACATCTGCGTCTGCATCAAGAGGTTGCGGGCGCGGGCGAGGCGGGTTTCCATGTAATAGCGCTTGGGGCTGCGGTTCAGGTAACGGCGAAACAGCCGCTCGAGCTGGCGCGTGGACATGCCGGCATCGGCGGCCAGCTTCGCCGGGCTGATCGGCTCTTCCAGATTGGCCTCCATCCGGGCGATCACTTCCGACAGGCGCGGATGGCGCACGCCGATGCGGGTGGGGATCGACAGGCGCTGGTCATCCTGATCGGAACGGATGGCCGTGTGCAGCATCTGGTCGGCGATCTGCGTCACCAGCGCCTCGCCATGATCCTCGGAAATCAGGTGCAGGATCAGGTCGATCGACGAGGTGCCGCCGGCGGCGGTGATGCGGTTGCCGTCATTGACGAAGACCGAGCGGTAGAGGTCCACATCGGGAAAGGCCTCTGCAAAGCCGTCATGGTTCTCCCAATGGATCGTCGCGCGGCGGTCATCCAGCAGACCCGCCTCGGCCAGCACCCAGGCGCCGGTGCAGACCGCGCCGATGATCGCCCCGCCGCGCTCCTGCCGCCTGAGCCAGTTCAGGACCGGCTTGGTCGCCTCTTTCCGCACGTCGATCCCGCCGCAGACGATCACCACCTGGTCGCCGCGCGGGGTCGCGCGTTCGCCAAAGCTCGACAGATCCTCCAGCCCCGCATCCAGCACCATGCCGGTGCCGTTCGAGCAATGCGCCACATCGCCCTGCGGCCCGACGAGCCGCCATTCGTAAAGGGTCTTCCCCGCCGCGCGGTTGGCCAGCCGCAGGGCCTCGATCACCCCCGAGAAGGGCAACATGGTAAAGCGTTCGAGCAGCAGGAAGGTGAAGCGCCGGGGTTTTGAGGTCGTCATTGGGGCATTTCGGGTCGTTATCGAACACCAGCTAAGTCAGGAACCGGTCCGCCCGCAAGAGGCAAGGCTTTTACTCGGCGATCAGGGGCCATATATACAGCCCAGCATTTGAACAGGAGATCGTGCTATGACGACGCAGGACAACCGCACCGCCGCTGCCCCCGCCGCCCAAGGCTGGACGAAGGCCGGCTGGCGCGCCTATCCGCGCGTCCAGATGCCCGATTATACCGATCCGGCCGCGCTGCAGGCGGTCGAGGCGCAGCTGGGCAAGTTCCCGCCGCTGGTCTTTGCGGGCGAGGTTCGCCGTCTGAAGGCGCAGCTGGCCGATGTCTCGCGCGGCAAGGGCTTCCTGTTGCAGGGCGGCGATTGCGCCGAGAGCTTTGCCGAATTCAGCGCCGACAATATCCGCGACACCTTCAAGGTGATGCTGCAGATGGCCGTGGTGCTGACCTGGGGCGCGCAGATGCCCGTCATCAAGGTCGGCCGCATGGCCGGTCAATTCGCCAAGCCGCGCTCGGCCCCGACCGAGGTTCTGGGCGGGGTGGAACTGCCCAGCTACCGTGGCGACATCATCAACGGCTTCGACTTCACCCCCGAGGCCCGCATTCCCGATCCGCAGCGGATGCTGGCGGCCTATACCCAGGCGGCTGCCTCGCTGAACCTGCTGCGCGCCTTCTCGACCGGCGGTTATGCCGACATGCACCGGGTGCAAAGCTGGATCGCCGATTTCGTCGGTGGCCCGGAAGCGGCGAAATACCGCGAGGTCGCCGACCGCATCGGCGATGCCATGGCCTTCATGGCGGCGGCCGGCGTCACTGCCGAGACCGCGCATGACCTGGGCCAGGTCGATTTCTACACCAGCCACGAGTCGCTGCTTCTGGAATACGAAGAGGCGCTGGCGCGCACCGATTCCACCACCGGCCTGCCGGTCGCGGGCTCGGGCCACATGATCTGGATCGGCGACCGCACGCGGCAGCCGGACGGCGCGCATGTGGAATTTGCCCGTGGCGTGCAGAACCCGATCGGCCTCAAGACCGGCCCGACGACTACTGCCGAGGATCTGAAGGTGCTGATGGCCAAGCTGAACCCGGAAAACGAGGCCGGCCGCCTGACCCTGATCGCGCGCTTCGGTGCGGGTAAGGTCGGCGATCACCTGCCGCGGCTGGTCAAGGCGGTGCAGGAAGAGGGGGCGAACGTCGTCTGGTCCTGTGACCCGATGCACGGCAACACCATCAAGTCGGCGACCGGCTACAAGACCCGGCCCTTCGACTCGGTGCTACGCGAGGTGCGCGAGTTCTTCGCCATCCACAAGGCCGAGGGCACCGTCCCCGGCGGCGTGCATTTCGAGATGACCGGCCAGGACGTGACCGAATGCACCGGCGGCGTCCGTGCGGTTACCGACGAGGATCTGTCGGACCGCTACCACACCGCCTGCGACCCGCGCCTGAACGCCAGCCAGTCGCTGGAACTGGCCTTCCTCGTGGCGGAAGAGCTGCGGGACCGTCGCCAGAACGGCGGAGCGTCGCAGCAGGCCAAGGCCGGCTGAGCCGCCCGTCACAGGTTGAACACCTCACTCAGCTGGCCGCCTCGCGGCCAGCTGTTTTCGTTTGGGCAGGATGGAACCGCGTGTCTGGCCGATCTGCGGGATGCAGCTTGTGCTGACCCTCTGCCGCGCGCAGGGCCAAGGTCGCCGAGGCGACGGTGCAACGCGTTGAACTGGCGATGCTTGATCGGGCCGGCGCAGATGCACCGGCCCGGGTCTTATGTCTCAGACGTGGATCGCGCCGCCGCCGAGGGCCAGCGCGGCCTCACGCACGGCTTCCGAAGTGGTCGGATGGGCGTGGCAGGTCAGGGCGATATCCTCGGCCGAGGCGCCGAATTCCATCGCCACGCAGATCTCGTGAATCATCTCGCCCGCGTTCGGGCCGATGATATGCGCGCCCAAGACCCGGTCGGTCTCGGCATCGGCGATGATCTTCACGAAGCCGTCGCCCATGAACATGGCCTTGGCGCGGGCATTGC
This sequence comes from Paracoccus zhejiangensis, assembly GCF_002847445.1. Lineage (NCBI taxonomy): Bacteria > Pseudomonadati > Pseudomonadota > Alphaproteobacteria > Rhodobacterales > Paracoccaceae > Paracoccus > Paracoccus zhejiangensis. The sequence continues at coordinate 478,161 of NZ_CP025430.1, forward strand.
CCATGAAGGGGAACTTGCCGACCTTGATCTTGCGTCCGGTGGCCTTCGCCGCCTCTTCGGTCAGGCCGACATTGGCGACCTCGGGGCTGGTATAGATGACGCCGGGGATCACGTCATAGTTCACATGCCCCGCCTTGCCGGCGATGACCTCGGCCACCGCCATGCCCTCATCCTCGGCCTTGTGCGCCAGCATCGGGCCGGGCACCGCGTCGCCGATGGCATAGATGCCCGGCACATTGGTCTGCCAGTGCTTGTCCACCTGCACCACGCCGCGATCGCTGACCGCGACCCCGGCATTGGCCAGCCCCAGCCCCTCGGTGAAGGCGCGGCGACCGGTGGCGACCAGCACCACGTCGGCCTCGACGGTCTGCGCGTCGCCGCCGGCTTTCGGCGCATAGGTGACGACGGCCTTGCCCTTCTTGACCTCGGCGCCCTGGACGGCCGCGCCAAGGATGAACTTGAAGCCCTGCTTCGTCAGCGTCTTCTGGAACTGCTTCTGGATCTCGGCATCCATGCCCGGGGTGATGGCGTCGAGATATTCGATCACCGTGACCTCGGCGCCAAGGCGGGCATAGACCGAACCCAGCTCCAGCCCGATGACGCCGGCACCGATGACGATCATCGATTTCGGGATCTTCGGCAGGGTCAGCGCGCCGGTGGAATCGACGATGACGCCGCCCGCATTGTCGACCTCGACCCCCTTCAGCGGCGAGGGCTCCGAGCCCGAGGCGATGACGATGTTCTTGGTCTCATGGACGGTATCGCCGACCTTGACCTTGCCCGGGGCTTCGATGGTGGCCCAGCCCTTCAGCCAGTCGATCTTGTTCTTCTTGAACAGGAACTCGATGCCCTTGGTGTTGGTGGTGACGGTGTCGGCCTTGTAGCCCTGCATCTTGGTCCAGTCGACCTTAACCTTGGCGCCGGTCAGGCCCATCTTGTCGAAATTCTCATGCGTCTCGTGCAGCATGTGGCTGGCATGAAGCAGCGCCTTCGAGGGGATGCAACCCACATTCAGGCAGGTGCCGCCGAGCGTGTCGCGGCCCTCGACGCAGGCGACCTTCAGGCCCAGCTGCGCGGCGCGGATGGCGCAGACATAGCCGCCCGGGCCGGCGCCGATTACGATCAGGTCATACATTGGTGGTCCCTTCTTTCAGTGTCGGAGCCGGGGGCTTTGCGCCCCCGGACCCCCGCAGGATATTGAGGCCAGGGTGAGCTAGATCAGGCTGGCGAAGATCATCAGGACCGTGACCAGAAAGCCCGCGCCCCAGATAGCCGAGCGCCAGGGCACCCAGCCAAAGACATAGGCCGGCACGTAAAGCACGCGCGCGGCGAGATAGATCCAGGCGCAGGTGGCGGTGAAGCCCGATCCCTGCTGGCCGAAGCTGACCACCACCACGGCGATGGTGAAGAGGATCAGCCCCTCGAAATGGTTCGACACAACGCGCTGCAATCGGCCGGCGGTGCCGGTCAGGGTGGGCGCATTGTCGCGGGTGCCGGTCGTGACCTTCGGCCCGACCTGTCGGTTGGCGGCGACCGAGAAGGCAGCCAGTTGCAGGCCCTGAAGCAGACCCGCAAGCGCCAGCACCGTCAGCTCGGGCGTCATCTCAGGCGGTCTCGACCATGTGGAAATCGGCCGAGGTCACCCCGGCCTGGCTATTGAACACGCCGGCGGCGCCCTGCAGGTAATCCCGCGCAGCCTTGGCGTTGTTCACCTGGTACAGCGCCCAGGCATTGCCATTATCCTCGCGCCACAATTGCAGCAGCGACAGCCCGGCATTGTCGCGGTCTTCCGCGTCATTGTCGAAGGCGGTCTTGAAGGTGCTGTACTCGGTCACCTTGTAATGCGCGATCATCTGCATGGATCAGTCTCCTGTCATGGCGGCGCGGATGGTCCGGAAATCCGCGTCAGAGATTTCGAACAAACTCCGGCGGGCCAGCATTCCCCAATTGCCTTTGGTGAATTCCAGCCGGTCGGTGAGGTTGACGATAGGGGTTTCGCGGGCGGTCATCCAGTCGATATCGATGCGGTTTCCGGTCCACCCGCCGGGCATCTCGGCGCCGTAGGGTGGGGCCGCGCCGACCGTGCCGGTGGCGGTAAAGGCCTTAAGCGGCTCGCCCTCCGGCCAGGCGGTCTTGGGCGAATAATAGGTCAGGCTGTCGCCGGGGTTCAGGCGCTTCAGCGGGGCGAGCTTGCCGTGGTTCATCATCGCAAAGCCACCCGCCACGCCGATCAGGACATGTTCGCGGGAAACAACGCTGATCCAGTGGCGGGTCATGCGGGTGCGCCCCTGCTGGCGCGGTGGCGGTGAAGGGCGGCCGCAGCGAACAGAGCTGGGATCAGCAATAGCAATTCGGCCGGCAGATCGGCCAGGTGCTGCGTCAGTGCCGCATGGAAGCTGGCAAGCCAATCCGCCACGGAGGCGATCGCCAGCGCAAGTTGCGATGGCGGCAGGTCCGAAGCGGGCCGGGTCGGCATGATGTAGATGAAGGATGCAAAGAGCAGCGCGACCCAAACGATCCAGACATAGCGGAGGACGCGGACGATGCGGTCACACCATCGGCAGCGTGGGGTCGGCCCGATCTCGCCAAGCATCGCGCAGAAGGTACCGAGAGCGATGACGGTGACGAGGAACCAGAAGGTCTGACCGGCGCCGGGTTGCAGCCGTTCTACGCCGAAGAGGCCAAGCAGCGGCACCAGACCCACCGCCATGATCAGCGACATGAGCAGCGATGTGATGAAGGCGAGGCGCGGGGTCATGGTCTGGCTCGTCCGAGAGAGAAAGGGCGGCGATGTCGCCGCCCTTGTCCGATGCTTACAGGTCCATCAGCAGCCGGCGCGGATCTTCCAGCGCTTCTTTCACGCGGACGAGGAAGGTCACGGCGCCTTTGCCGTCGACGATCCGGTGGTCATAGCTCAGCGCCAGGTACATCATCGGGCGGATGACGACCTGCCCGCCAATAGCCATCGGGCGGTCCTGGATCTTGTGCATGCCGAGGATGCCCGATTGCGGCGGGTTCAGGATCGGCGAGGACATCAGCGAGCCATAGACGCCGCCATTCGAGATGGTGAAGGTGCCGCCCTGCATCTCGGCCATGGTCAGCTTGCCGTCGCGGCCCTTGATGCCCAGCTCGCCGATTTCCTTCTCGATCTCGGCAAAGCTTTTCTGGTCGGCATCGCGGACCACCGGAACCACCAGACCCGAGGGCGTGCCGACGGCGATGCCCATGTTTACGTAGTTCTTGTAGACCACGCTGTCGCCGTCGATCTCGGCATTGACCTCGGGCACTTCGGACAGCGCATGGGTGCAGGCCTTCACGAAGAAGGACATGAAGCCGAGCTTGACCTTGTGCTTCTTCTCGAAGGCGTCCTTGTACTCGTTGCGCAGCGCCATGATGGCCGACATGTCGGCCTCGTTATAGGTCGTCAGCATCGCCGCGGTGTTCTGGGCGTCCTTCAACCGGCGGGCGATGGTCTGGCGCAGGCGGGTCATCTTGACCCGCTCCTCGCGGTCAGCCTGATCGGTCGAGCGCGGGGCAGCCGGGGCCTTGGCCGGTGAGGAAGCAGCAGGTGCCGGGGCGGCAGCCGCACGGGCCACGTCTTCCTTCATCACCCGGCCATCGCGGCCGGTGCCGGTGACGGCATCGCGGCTGACGCCGGCTTCGGCCATGGCCTTCTTGGCCGAGGGCGCATCCTCGACATCCGTGCGGCCGGCGCCTTCGCGGGGCTTGGTCTCTTCCGGACCGGCACCGGGCGAGCCGACATCGGATGCGGTGTCGCTGTCCTTGTCACCTTCGGCTTCCGGCTCCTTGCCGGCGGCGGGCGCTGCGCCACCGGCGCTGGCGCCTTCGCTGATGATCGCCAGACGGGCCTTGGCATCGACGGTCGCGCCTTCCTCGGCCAGGATCTCGGCCAGCACGCCGGCGGCGGGGCTGGGAACCTCGACCGAGACCTTGTCGGTCTCAAGCTCGCACAGCATCTCGTCCACGGCCACGGCATCGCCGACCTTCTTGAACCAGGTGGCGACGGTCGCCTCGGTCACGCTTTCGCCAAGCGAGGGCACCATCACGTCAACATTTTTACCGCTCATGTTCGTCTGCCCCTCCTTGGGCTTGTCTGCGGGCTTTTCGGGGGCCTTCGCCGAGGCCGGTTCGGGGGCCTTCTCGGGGGCGGCGGGTTTCGCCGGGGCGGGGCTGGATGCAGCGCCCGCCTCGGTGATCTGCGCCAGAAGCGCGTTCGGTTCGACCGTCGCGCCTTCCTCGGCGATGATCTCGGCCAGGATGCCGGCGGCGGGGCTTGGCACCTCGACCGTCACCTTGTCGGTTTCCAGCTCGCACAGCATCTCGTCGACCTCGACCCGGTCGCCGGGTTTCTTGAACCAGGTGGCGACCGTGGCCTCGGTGACGGATTCTCCCAGTGTCGGAACGCGGACTTCGGTTGTCATCAGCTCATCCTTCGTTGGCCACGATGTCGTTGATCGACAGCGCGTCGTTCACCAGCGCCTCCTGCTCGGCCTTGTGGCGCGAGGCGAGGCCGGTGGCGACGGACGCCGCGGCATTGCGACCGACATAGCGCGGGCGGCCATGCTTGGCGCCGATCCGGTCCAGCACCCATTCGAGGTTCGGCTCGACGAAGCTCCAGGCACCCTGGTTCTTCGGCTCTTCCTGGCACCAGACGATCTCGGCCTGCTTGAAGCGCGACAGTTCCTTCTGCATCGCCTGCGCCGGGAACGGGTAGAACTGTTCCAGCCGCAGCAGGTAGATGTCGGTGATACCGGCCTCGTCGCGGGCTTTCAGCAGGTCGTAATAGACCTTGCCCGAGCAGACCACGACGCGCTTGATCTCGTCATCCGGGACCAGCGTGGTGGTGGAATTGCCGCGCTCGGCATCGTCCCACAGCACCCGGTGGAAGGTCGATCCGGTCTGGAAATCCTCGGCCTTGCTGACGGCCATCGGGTGGCGCAGCAGCGATTTCGGCGTCATCAGCACCAAGGGCTTGCGGAAGCCGCGATGGATCTGCCGGCGCAGGATGTGGAAATAGTTCGCCGGCGTGGTGCAGTTGGCGACGATCCAGTTATCCTCGGCGCACATCTGCAGGAAGCGTTCCAGACGGGCGCTGGAATGTTCCGGCCCCTGGCCCTCGAAGCCATGCGGCAGCAGCATCACCAGGCCCGACATGCGCAGCCATTTCTTCTCGCCCGACGAGATGAACTGGTCGAACATGATCTGCGCGCCATTGGCGAAGTCGCCGAACTGCGCTTCCCACAGCGTCAGCGCATTCGGTTCGGCCAGCGAATAGCCGTATTCGAAGCCCAGTACCGCGTATTCCGAGAGCATCGAGTCGATGACCTCGTAATGCGCCTGATCCTTCTCGATGTGGTTCAGCGGGTAGTAACGGTCTTCGTCGCTCTGGTTGATGAAGGCCGAATGGCGGTGGCTGAAGGTGCCGCGCGTGCTGTCCTGCCCGGCCAAGCGGACCGGGTGGCCCTCGACCAAGAGGCTGCCGAAGGCCAGCGCCTCGCCGGTTGCCCAGTCAAAGCCGGTCCCGGTTTCGAACATCTGCTTCTTGGCCTCGATCTGCCGGGCCACGGTCTTGTGCAGGTCAAAGCCCTCGGGCGCGGTGGTCAGCGCATGGCCGACCTCGGTCATCACCTGCGGGGAGATGCCGGTCTCGCCCGAGGAATATTCGGCGCCCTCGCGCTCGAAGCCCGACCACTTGCCGTCCAGCCAGTCGGCCTTGTTCGGCTTGTAGTTCTTGCCGATGTCGAACTCTTCGTTCAGGTGCGACTGGAAGGCGGCCTTCATGTCCTCGATCTCGCCCTCGGGGATGAGACCGTCCTTGACCAGCCGTTCGGTGTAAAGCTGCAGGGTCGTCTTGTGGCCCTTGATCTGCTTGTACATCATCGGGTTGGTGAACATCGGCTCGTCGCCTTCGTTGTGACCGAAGCGGCGATAGCAGAAGATGTCCAGAACCACGTCCTTGTGGAAGCGCTGGCGGAACTCGGTCGCGACGCGGGCGGCATGGACCACGGCCTCGGGGTCATCGCCATTGACGTGGAAGATCGGCGCCTCGACCATCAGCGCGATATCGGTCGGATAGGGCGAGGTGCGGCTGAAATGCGGCGCCGTGGTGAAGCCGATCTGGTTGTTCACGATGATATGGATGGTGCCGCCGGTGCGGTGGCCGCGAATGCCCGACAGCTGCAGACATTCCGCCACGATGCCCTGTCCGGCAAAGGCCGCGTCGCCATGCAGCAGGATCGGCAGAACGGCGGTCCGCGCATTGCGATCGTTATACTGGTCCTGCTTGGCGCGGACCTTGCCCAGCACCACCGGGTTCACCGCCTCGAGGTGCGAGGGGTTCGCGGTCAGCGACAGGTGGACATTGTTGCCGTCGAACTCGCGGTCGGAACTGGCGCCGAGGTGATATTTCACGTCGCCCGAACCGTCCACGTCCTCGGGCTTGTAGCTGCCGCCCTGGAACTCGTGGAAGATGGCGCGATAGGGCTTTTCCATCACGTTGGCGAGCACCGACAAGCGGCCCCGGTGGGGCATGCCGATGACGATCTCTTTCACGCCCAGCTGGCCGCCGCGCTTGATGATCTGTTCCATCGCCGGGATCAGCGCCTCGCCGCCATCAAGGCCGAAGCGCTTGGTGCCCATGTATTTCACATGCAGGAACTTCTCGAAGCCCTCGGCCTCGACCAGGCTGTTCAGGATGGCGCGGCGGCCCTCCTGGGTGAACTGGATCTCCTTGCCGTAGCCCTCGATCCGCTCTTTCAGCCACGCGGCTTCCTCGGGGTCCGAGATATGCATGTATTGCAGTGCGAAGGTGCCGCAATAGGTGCGCCACATCAGCTCGCTGATCTGGCGGATCGAGGCCACTTCCAGCCCCAGAACGTTGTCGATGAAGATCGGCCGGTCCAGGTCGTTCGGACCGAAACCATAGGTCTCGGGCTTCAGCTCGCCATGATCGGGATAGGTGCGCATCCCCAGCGGGTCGAGATAGGCGTGCAGGTGACCCCGGATCCGGTAGGCGCGGATCAGCATCAGCGCGCGGATGCTGTCCAGCGTGGCCTGACGCATCTGCGCATCGCTGAGCGTGACGCCCTTTTCCTCGGCCTTGGCGGCGATCTTCTTCATCGCCGCGTCGGCTTCGGCCTTCGTGGATTGCGGCCATTCCCCGGTCAGCGCCGAAGTGCGTTCATCCGAGGGCGCGGGCGGCCAGTCGGCGCGCTTCCAGCTGGCGCCCGAGGCCTCGCGGGTCACGTCGGTCCCGGCATCGCCGAGACCGCGGAAGAACTCGCCCCAGGCCGCATCCACGGCCTGCGGGTTCCTCGCCCATTGACCGTAAAGCTGCTCGATATAGGCGGCGTTATGCCCCTGCAGGAAGGAAGAGTCGTGGAAATCGGCGTTCTTGGGTTGGTCGGTCATGTTCAGCGCGTCCCTGACGCAATGGATGGAAGGGGTGAAGACGTCGCGGTCAGGCGGCGTTGCATTTGACGATCATGATCTGCACGCCGGGCATGGCGCTGCCCGAGCCGGCGGAGTTGCTGCGGCTGCTGGCCACGCCCGCGTCACCGCAGAGCTTGCCGGCGGCGGCATCGACGGTGGCCGGTTCGGTCCGCGCCGGGCGGTACATCATGGTATAGCCCGAGCTGGCATCGCCGCTGACGCCGACGACCGCCGACTGGCGCAGCCCGGTGCGGGCATCGAAGCCGCCGGAATAGGTGGGGGCAGGCGGCGTCGCCGGGGCGACGGGCGCAACCGGGGCGGCGGGCCGTGTGGGCGCCGGGGCGGGCAGGGTGCGATAGGGGCTGGCGGGCGGCGGCGCCGAGGTGACCGGCGCGACCGGCGCATTGGTCGCCATCGGGGCCACGGCACAGGCCGACAGGGCCAGCGCCGCCAGAAGCGTCAGCGCCATGCGCCCCCGGGTAGGACGGACGATCAGGTTCGGTTTCATGCTAGCCCCCATGTTGGACGGTGTCTTGCTCATGCACAGTAGATGTCGATGATCCGCGCACCGGGATCGGCCAGCGGATCGATGCGCGGGATATGGTCGATGCGGGCGGCGCGGCGACTTTCCAGCCCGCAGAGCGCCCGGGCGGCGCCCTGTTCGGCATTCACGGGCGCGCGCGCCGGGTGATAGATCAGCCGCCAGCCGTAATCGCGCCGCGCCACGGTGCGGACGGATTCGGGTGGCAGGTTGCTGGCCTGGTGCAGGTTGGTCATCGCCGGCACACCGCCGCGCAGGATGTCCTCGGTCGGCGCACGTCCGCAGGCGGACAGCGCCAGCAGGGCAAGAGCGGCGGCGGGCAGGGCAAGGCCCCGCATCCCGTTCCTGCGCTCTGCCGCTTGTCGCGGTTCGGCCCGATCCTGCATCATCACCGTAGCACCCAACATTCCTTAACTGCGCCCCCCATCCCAACTAAGCCGGGGGGCGCAGGGTTTCAAATCATCAACCCTTGATCGCCGGCAGCACCGCTTCGCCGAGGCCCGCAGGGCTGTCGGCGGTCGAGGCGGCGGCGGAAGATTGGTCGATCATGGCTGAACCTCGCTATTCGCAGGTATACTTGACGAAGGACAAGTGAGGGGCATCCGGTTGCGCTGGCTGGTGTCTCAGCTTGGCCGGAGCCTTGTCGTAATCCGCACAGTCCTCGATCGCATAGGCTTCGGCGTCGGCTTCCGTCATCATGGTGTTGTCATAGCCGACCGAGATGCCGCTCGAAGGCCGGCCAATGCGACCGATGATCGGCATCGGGCCCATGGGTTCGCCGGTGACGGCCTCCATGAGCCCGACGGTTTCAGCCTGGCTGGTTTGGGCCAGCATGGGGACACCCAGGACGAGGCCGCCGATCATCCATGCGGCCAAACGGCGTGCCTGGTTCGATCTGCTGCCGTGCCGACGAAACCTCATGACGGATCAGCCCTTGATCGCCTTCAGCACCGCTTCGCCCAAGCCCGCGGGGCTGTCGGCGACGATGATGCCGGCCTTTTTCATGGCCTCGATCTTGGATTCCGCGTCGCCCTTGCCACCCGAGACGATGGCGCCGGCATGGCCCATGCGCCGGCCCGGAGGGGCGGTGCGGCCGGCGATGAAGCCGGCGGTGGGCTTCCACTTGCCCTTGCGCTTCTGCTCGGCCAGGAACTCGGCGGCTTCTTCCTCGGCCGAACCGCCGATCTCGCCGATCATGATGATCGAGGTGGTTTCGTCATCGTCGAGGAACAGGCGCAGCACGTCGATATGCTCCATGCCCTTGATCGGGTCGCCGCCGATGCCCACGGCCGAGGACTGGCCAAGGCCCACATCGGTCGTCTGCTTCACCGCCTCATAGGTCAGTGTGCCCGAACGCGACACGACGCCGACCGAACCGCGCTTGAAGATGGTGCCCGGCATGATGCCGATCTTGCACTCGTCCGGCGTCATGATGCCCGGGCAGTTCGGCCCGATCAGCTTCGAGGACGAGCCTTCCAGCGCGCGCTTGACCCGCATCATGTCCAGAACCGGGATGCCCTCGGTGATGGCGACGATCAGCGGGATCTCGGCATCGATGGCCTCGAGGATCGAATCCGCAGCAAAGGGAGGCGGCACGTAGATCGCGGTGGCATTGGCGCCGGTTTTCGCCACGGCCTCATGGACCGAGTTGAAGACCGGCAGGCCCAGATGCTCGGACCCGCCCTTGCCGGGGGTCACGCCGCCGACCATCTGCGTGCCATAGGCGATCGCCTGCTCGGTGTGGAAGGTCCCCTGCGAGCCGGTGATGCCCTGGGTGATGACTTTGGTGTTCTTGTCGACGAGAATGGCCATTTTTCTTACCCTTTCACCGCTTTGACGATCTTCTCGGCGCCGTCCTTCAGATCGTCGGCGGCGATCACGTTCAGACCCGAGTTGCGGATGATTTCCTTGCCCAGTTCGACATTGGTGCCTTCCAGGCGCACGACCAGCGGAACCGCCAGCCCGACCTCTTTCACCGCGGCGACGATGCCCTCGGCGATGATGTCGCAGCGCATGATGCCGCCGAAGATGTTCACGAGGATGCCTTTGACGTTCGGGTCCGAGGTGATGATCTTGAAGGCTTCGGTCACCTTCTCCTTGGTCGCACCGCCGCCCACGTCGAGGAAGTTGGCCGGCTCGGCACCGTAAAGCTTGATGATGTCCATCGTGGCCATCGCCAGGCCGGCGCCGTTCACCATGCAGCCGATCTCGCCATCCAGCGCGATGTAGTTCAGGTCGAACTTCGAGGCGGCCAGTTCCTTCGGGTCTTCCTCGGTCTCGTCGCGCAGCGCCATGATGTCGGGCTGGCGGTAGAGGGCGTTGTTGTCAAAGCCCATCTTGGCGTCGAGGCATTTCAGATCGCCCTTCTCGGTGACGATCAGCGGGTTGATCTCCAGCATCTCCATGTCCTTCTCGATGAACATGCGGTAGAGCGTCTTGATCAGGGCCACGCATTGCTTGACCTGCGCGCCTTCCAGCCCGAGGGCGAAGGCGACGCGGCGGCCGTGGAAATCCGACAGGCCCGAGGCCGGGTCGACGCTGAAGCTGACGATCTTTTCCGGGGTCTTGGCGGCGACTTCCTCGATGTCCATGCCGCCCTCGGTCGAGGCGACGAAGCTGACGCGGCTGGTGCCACGGTCAACCAGCAGGGCCAGATACAGCTCGCGGGAGATGTCCGAGCCGTCTTCGATATAGATGCGGTTCACCTGCTTGCCGACCGGGCCGGTCTGGTGGGTAACCAGCGTGCGGCCCAGCATCTGGCGGGTCAGCTCCTCGGCCTCGCTCACCGATTTCGCCAGACGGACGCCGCCTTTTTCACCGGCTTCCTTTTCCTTGAACTGGCCCTTGCCGCGACCGCCGGCATGGATCTGGGCCTTGACCACCCAGAGGGGACCATCCAGCTCGCCGGCGGCGGATTTGGCCTGATCGGCCTGCGTGACGATGCGGCCATCACTGACGGGCGCCCCAAATTGACGCAGCAGCGCCTTGGCCTGATATTCGTGGATGTTCATCGCGACCCCCTTGATCGGTTCAGCAGATTTCGGGCGGTTCTGGCATAGAGCGGCGGGGCGATGAACCGTTTTCCGCCCGCAAACGCAGGAATTCGGGCGGAAAGACAAGGTTGTGATCACGGGGCGAAAGGTCGTGATCACAAATCCGCAGGGGAATTCGCGTTTGGCATGCAACGGTATGCCGAGAGCGGCTTTGCCGTTTTTGCCGGCACTGATTCGAGGGAGGCAATGGGTGAGGGGGCAGGTGAGGGGGCGGAGCCGGGTTGCGGTCCGCTCGCGCCCGGCTAGACTTGGGTCGATACGCATCGGGGGCGCCATGTCCAGATTCCTGCCGCAGATCGAATGGGCCAGCGCGCTGAAGCAGAGCGGCAGCGACATTCTGGAGGCGCAGCTGCAGGCCGAGCGCGCCTCGGCGCTTGGCACCGGCGGCAAGCGGCTGGAAGCGGCGCTGGCGGACCTTGCAACGGCGGATGAGACGAACCGCGCGGCGCGGCTTGCCATGGCCCGGCGGCGGGCGTGGGAGTTCATGGTCCAGCGCGAGGCGGCAGGCTTGCGCGACTGGCCGGCGGTGATCCGGCTTTATGCGATCCCGCCCGAGGTGCTGCACGGCATGGGCGCCGTGCAGCCTCGGTCTTCCACCTAACGGTTGTCAGGCTGCGCCCTGACCGCGCGTCGCCCCTTCAGCGAGATGCGGTAAGGCGCGCCGCCCTGTGATCCGATCAGCCCGCGCTGGCGCAGGCGGCGGAACAGGGGCAGGTCGCAATCACTCAGCACCGCGCCGTCGCGGGTGACACAGATCACCTCGCTGATCCGGCGCTGGTCGTCTTCGCGCAGATGGCGGATGCAACCGCCCTGCGCCAGCACGTGCAAGACGCGCTGTTCCCGTTTCGAGATATTCATGGAATGTCCTGGGTCTGAACGTCATGGGTCCGGCGGCGCGGGTTGCGTCACCGGGGACAAGGCGACCCTGCATCGTGCAGGGTCAGGTTCAGACAGTCTCGGACATAAAAACTCTGGGTTCAGGGATGGCGGAGGTGCCATGAAAAAGGGCGCCGGTCAAGCGACGGCGCCCGCATGGTTGCTGCCTGTGGCCGATCAGCCGCCAGCGATGATCCGCACATAGTTGCGGGTCTCGCGATAGGGCGGGATGCCGCCGTATTTCGCCACCGCGCCCGGCCCGGCATTATAGGCCGCCAGCGCCAGCCGCCAGTCGCCGAACTGGTTGTACATCATGCGCAGGTAACGCGCGCCGCCCTCGAGGTTCTGGATCGGGTCGCGCGGGTTCACCCCCAGCTTGGCCGCGGTGCCGGGCATCAGCTGCGCCAGCCCCATCGCGCCCTTGTGCGAGCGCGCGCCGTGGTTCCAGCCGCTTTCCTGCTGCACCAGCCGCAGGAACAGGTTTTCCGGGATGCCGTATTTCCGCGCCGCTGCCTGCGCATGGGGCAGGTAGGTGCTGCGCTTGCCGCGATAGGCGGGGATGTTCGGCGACAGCTCGATGGTCACCACCGACTTGTTGTTCGCCCCCGGCTGCAGCCGCGCCGACTGCTGGTACTGCCCGGCCAGACGCGAATCCATCAGCCGGGTCTGGCGGGCGAACTGCTCGGCCCGCGACTTCGACGACGATCCCGAGAGCCGCAGCCCCTCGGCCTCGGCCGAACCGGCCACCGGCATCGCCAGCATGGCGCCCAGAGCGAGGGTCACCGCCCCGCGCGCGATCTTCTGGATTTGCATGTTCACCGCCCTCAAAGTCTTTTGCAGAACTATACAGCAAATGCACTTTGACGCCACAAGCACCGATTTCACCAGTTCCATGCCCGGTCGCGTCGGCGAGATTTCGCCCAAATACAACCATTACGCGATCGAAATTAACCCAAGCGGCTGTTAGCCATCGCCCGTGCAGAGCGTTGCGTGGAGGGCTGCAACGCGATAGACCCATGCCGAAATCCAGCGAATTCGAGGCAATCATGGCAGGCAGCGTCAACAAGGTCATCCTGATCGGCAATCTGGGTCAGGACCCGGAAGTCCGCACGTTCCAGAACGGCGGCAAGGTGGTGAACCTGCGCATCGCCACCTCCGAACAGTGGAAGGACCGCAATTCCGGCGAGCGCCAGGAACGCACGCAATGGCATTCGGTGGCGATCTTCTCCGAGCCGCTGGCCCGGATCGCCGAGCAGTATCTGAAGAAGGGCAGCAAGGTCTATCTCGAGGGCCAGCTGGAAACCCGCAAGTGGCAGGACCAGTCGGGCCAGGACCGCTATACCACCGAGGTGGTGCTGCGGCCCTTCTCGGGCAACCTAACGCTGCTTGACGGTCGCGGCGAGGGCGGCGGTGGCGGCGGCGGCAATTATGGCGGCGGCAGCCGGGGCGGCAGCGGCGGCGGCTATGACGACCGTGGTGGCTATGACCAGGGCCCCTCGTCGGGCGGTGGCAGCAGCAGCGGTGGCAGCGGCGGCCGGTCTGATTACGACGACGAAATCCCGTTCTGATCCCGGGCCACAGGTCCAGATAGAACGCCGCGCCCCGCAAGGGCGCGGCGTTTGTCATTTCGGGCCGGCGCGAATCACCACGCCGTCCCGGTTGGCGCTATCACCCCGGCACGCCGGAAACCGCCCGCCAAAAATTGCGCGCAACAATCTTTCGCGCGACCGAAAATATCGCGTCACGCGGGCCTTCCTTTGCAAAACATGCTAGGCTTGCAATGCCTTCAAACTGCGGCATTTCTGCCCTGGACCGGGCGCCCGAGCGGCGCCCCGAGCGGGAGGAGCGACCCTGATGACCCTGAACCTGACCGACCTGAAACAGCCCGGCTTCGAACGCCTGGTGCTGGCCGAAGACGCTGATGCGGGCCTGCGCGCGCTGATCTGCATCCATTCGACCGCGCTTGGCCCGGCGGCCGGCGGCTGCCGGATGTGGAACTATGCCAGCGATGCCGAGGCGATCACCGACGCGACCCGTCTGGCGCGCGGCATGACCTACAAGAACGCCATGGCCGACCTGGGCCTGGGTGGCGGCAAGTCGGTCATCATCGGCGATGCCCGCCGCGACAAGACGCCCGAGCTGATGCGCGCCTTTGGCCGCGCGGTGCAGGCGCTTGGCGGGCAGTATTACACCGCCGAGGATGTCGGCATCTCGACCGAGGACATGGCTTACACCGCCGAGGAAACCGTCTATGCGGTCGGTCTGGCCGGTGGCGATCACGGCTCGGGCGATCCCTCGCCCTGGACCGCTGAGGGCGTGTTCCGCTGCCTCAAGGTGGGTGCCGCCCATATCTGGGGAACCGAGGACGTGACCGGCAAGCGGGTGCTGGTGCAGGGGCTGGGCCATGTCGGCCTGTCGCTGGCCGAGAAACTGCACGCCGCCGGTGCCAAGCTGATCGTCACCGACATCAACGCCGCCGCCCTTGCCGATGCCGCCGAGCGCCTGGGGGCCGAGGTGATCGCGCCGGGCGAGGTCTTCCAGCAGGAGATGGACATTTTCGCGCCCTGCGCCCTTGGCGCGGTGCTGAATGCGGAAACCGTGCCGGCGCTGAGCGCGAAACTGGTCTGCGGCGCGGCCAACAACCAGCTGGCCACGCCCGAGATCGCCGATCTCTTGAAGGCGCGCGGGATCGTCTACCTGCCCGACTACGTGGTGAATGCCGGCGGCATCATCAGCGTGGCGAGCGAGATCCACAAGCGCGGTGAAAACTACCGCCGTGGCCGTCTGGACGGCATCGCCACCCGCGTCGCCGAGATGCTGGCCCGAGCAAAGGCCGAAGGCCGCACCACGGTCGAGATCGCCGATGCCATGGTCGACCGGATGCTGGACCAGGCGAAAGCGGCGTAAGGTCCGCAGACCTCGCCCGGAACAAGGCACGCAGTGCCGCCGGGCGAGCGCCGGCCCGCCCCACCGGGCTGGCGCTTTAGTGACGCTGGTCCCGCGTTCAGAACGACGAGGGACCTGGCACCATAAACCGCATCGACGAACGGTTGCGGCGCCACCCCACGGGCCGGCGCTCGCCCTTCGCCGCGCTCAGTGCCGCGCGTCGGCCAGCACGGCGCGCAGCATCTCCACCTGCACATCATCGCTGACGAAAGCCTCGCCGATGCCGCGCGCGAGGACGAAGCGCAGACGCCCGTCGACCACCTTCTTGTCCTGCCCCATGAGCGCGATCAGCGCCTCGTCATCGGGCAGTTCGCCCGGAATGTCCGACAGCCGCGCGGGCATCCCCATCTGGCGCAGATGTTGCAGCACCCGGCTTGGTGCCTCCTGGCTGCACAGCCCCATCCGCGCCGAAAGGTCAAAGGCCAGCGCGCAGCCGATCGCCACGCCCTCGCCATGGAGCAGCCGGTCGGAGTAGCCGGTCGCGGATTCGAGCGCATGGCCGAAGGTATGGCCAAGGTTCAGCAGCGCGCGCTCGCCCTGTTCGGTCTCGTCACGGCTGACGATGCCGGCCTTCATCGCGACCGAATGGGCCACCGCCTTCTGGCGCAGGGCGGGATTGGTGGCGAGGGCAGGGCCGTTCACCTCGAGCCAGTCGAAGAAACCGGCATCGCCCAGAAGCCCGTATTTCGCCACCTCGCCATAGCCGGCAATGAAGTCGCGCGGCGTCAGCGTGTCCAGCACGTCAATATCGGCCAGCACCAGCGAGGGCTGGTGAAACGCGCCGATCAGGTTCTTGCCCTGCCTGCTGTTGATCCCGGTCTTGCCGCCGACGCTGCTGTCGACCTGCGCCAGCAGCGAGGTTGGCACCTGCACGAAGCGCACGCCCCGGCGCAGGATCGCGGCGGCGAAGCCCGCCAGATCGCCGATCACGCCGCCGCCAAGCGCCAAGACGATATCCCGCCGCTCGACCTTCTGTTCCAAGAGCCATTCGACCGATTGCGTCAGATAGGGCCAGCTTTTCGTGCTCTCACCCGCCGGCAGGGCCAGCGCCGTGCTGTCGATGCCCTCGGCCTTCAGTGCCGCCTCGAACGGCGCCAGATGCAGCGCCGCCACGGTCTCATCGGTCAGGATCGCAACGCGCGGGCGCTTCAGCAGCGGCGCGATCAGCGCCCCGGCGCGACCGATCAACCCCTGTCCGATCAGCACGTCATAGGCGCGGTCGCCAAGGGGAACGTGAACGGTGGTGGTGGTCTCGTCGGTCATGCTTGCCCCAGCGTCTCGGGATGGTGTTCGCGGATCATGCCAAGCAGCCGCGTCGCGGTCTGGTCCACCGTATCGCCCGGCTGCACCGGGTAGATAAGCTCGGCCATGGCGTAATAGGGCCGCCGGGTTTCCAGCATCTGCGTCAGCGTGCCCTTGGGGTCCGGGGTTTTCAGCAGCGGCCGGGTCGAGCGCATCCGCACCCGGTTCCACAGCGTCTCGAGATCGCAATCCAGCCAGACCGACAGGCCCTTCTGCTTGATCATCTCGCGATTCTCGGCCCGAAGCCAGGCGCCGCCGCCGGTCGAGATGACCATGGGCGGGCCATCCAGCAACCGGCGCAGCACCTCGGATTCGCGGGCGCGAAAGAACTCCTCGCCGTCGCGGGCGAAGATCTCGGCAATGGTCATGGCGGCGGCGGATTCGATCTCGTGGTCAGAATCGATGAACCGGGCCTTCAGCTTGCGCGACAATTCACCGCCCACAGCCGTCTTGCCTGCGCCCATCATGCCGATCAGAACGATATGCCGGTCCATCCTTGCCCCTTGATTGAGCCTTTGGGGCTCGATTGCGTTCAATGGCGTGATCTTTCCGGAAAGGCCATATATATTTCCACCGAACCGGCCTGAGACCGGCGAAGAAAGGGCAGTTAGATGCGATTGATCAAGTTTCTCGTGGTGCTGGTGGTGGCGGCGGTCATCGCGCTGGTGGGCTATGCCTACCTGGGCGACATGGAGCCGCAGCAGCGCGAGATCCGAACTGCCATCCCGGTGCAGGGCGGCGAACTGGCCCCGGCACCCGCGGCGCCGGCAGAGGGTGCGGCAGAGGCACCTGCCGAGCCTGCGGCCCCGGCAGCAGAGACCCCGGCAGAGGCTCCCGCAGCGGAGGCCCCGGCAGCAGACGCGCCCGCAGAGGCCATCACCAATGAAGACACCAGCGAGGCGCCGGGTGACTAATCCCCGGCGCATTCCCGCACTGGTCTTGCCCGCGCTAATCGCAATTGGCGTCAGCGCGGCGCCGGGCTTGGCGCAGGACCCGCTGTCGGCGAGTGACTGGCTCTCGGGCTCGATCCAGGCACCGCCGCGCGAAAGCTCGGGCTGGCGGCCGGATCAGGGCCTGCCCGCCGACGCGCTGCCGCCCAAGCGCGTCCTGCCGCCGGTGGCCGAGACCGGGGCGGTGGGGGCGGTCGCCGTCACCCGGCTGGACGAGGCCGATCCCGACGCCGCCGGCACGCAATCGGCGCGAAAGGCCGGGCTGCCGGCCTCGCTCTGGTCGGGCAGCGATCCGGCCCGGCTGGCGCAGCTGATCGGCGAGACGCCGGCCCGGTTGCCGGCGATGAACGCGCTGTTGCGCCGGGTGCTGACCGCGCAGCTGACCCCGCCTTCGGCCATGGTCGAGGCCGCGCCCGGCACGCTGTTTCTTGCGCGCGTCGACCGGCTGCTGGGCATGGGCGCCAATGCCGAGGCCGCGCGGCTTCTGGCCAGCGCCGGTCTGCGCTCGCCCGAAAGCTTCCGCCGCCTCTTCGACGTGGCGCTGCTGGCCGGCGAAGAGGCGCGGGCCTGCGCGGTGATGAACGACACGCCCGGCATCGCCCCCAGCTTTGCCGCCCGCATTTTCTGTCTTGCCCAATCGGGCGACTGGTCCGCCGCCGCAATCACCTTCCACGGGGCCGAGGCGCTGCAGCTGATCCCCGAGGACCGGCTGCTGCTGCTGGCGCAATATCTCGATGACAGCTATGTCGATGCCGGCCAGGTGCTGGAACCGCCGCAGCCGGTGACGCCCTTGGATTTCCGCATGCACGAGGCCGTGGGTCAACCATTGCCGACCGCGCCGCTGCCGCTGGCCTTTGCCCATTCCGACCTCAGGCCGAATGGCGGCTGGAAGGCCCGGCTCGAGGCCGCCGAACGGCTGGCGAGTGCCGGTGTGCTGCCGCCGTCGCAATTGCACGGCATCTATGACGAACAGAAGCCCGCCGCCTCGGGCGGGGTCTGGGAACGGGCGGCCAGCTTCCAGCGGCTCGATGCGGCGCTGGCCTCGGACGACAAGGCCGCGCTGGCCGAGGCGCTGCCACCGGCCTTTGCCGAGTTCACCGGTGCGAACATGGGCGATGTTCTGGCCGCACTGGTGGCCGAGCAACTGCCCGATGACCTGCCGGGCGAGGCGGGCGAAATTGCCGGCAAGCTCAGGCAATGGCAGGGGCTGACGGTGGCCAAGCCCACGCCTGCCGATCCGGCGCTGGCCGGGGGCGAGGCCGATGCGCTGGCCGCAGGGTCTGATCGCAAGGGCGAGGCGCTACTAATTGCCATGACCCAGATCGACCGGGGCCTCGACGGCGACAGGGCGCAGGCGGCGCGTGGGCTGGCGACGCTGCGCGCCCTCGGGCTGACAGCCGAGGCCGATCTGGCCGAGACGCAGCTGACCCTCGCCCCGGGGCTCAGCGCCCCATGAGCAGCGATCATCGCCTGATCTCGGCCTTTCTGGACGCACAGGCGGCCGAGGCCGGGGCGGCGCGGAACACGCTTCTGGCCTATGGCCGCGATCTGGCGGATTTCGCCGAATGGCTGGCGGGGCAGGGCGGTGGCCTGCCCGGCGTCAGCCGCGAGGGCATCGAGGACTACCTGAGCTTCTGCGACGCGCAGGGCCTGTCTCGGGCGACGCGCGCGCGCCGCCTGTCCTCGATCCGGCAATTCACCCGCTTCGCGCTCGAGGAAGGTCTGCGCGAGGATGATCCCGCCATCCGCATCAGCGGTCCGGGCCGGGCGCAGCGCCTGCCGAAGACGCTGAGCCAGTCCGAGGTCGGGGCGATGCTGGACGCCGCGCCCGATCTGGGCCGCAACCCGGTCGAGCGGGCGCGCAATGCCTGCCTGATCGAACTGCTCTACGCGACCGGGATGCGGGTCAGCGAGTTGGTCGCGCTGCCGGTCAGCGCCTGCCGCGGCGATCCGGCGGTGCTGCTCATTCGCGGCAAGGGCGGGCGCGAGCGGATGGTGCCGCTGACCCCCAAGGCGCGCGCGGCGCTGGCCGCATGGCTGGCGATCCGCGACCGGGCCGACGAGACAACCCCGCTTGGAAAACTGGTCGCCGGCAAGGGCGGGCGCTGGCTGTTCCCCGCCCCCGGTGCGGAGGGGCATATGCCGCGGCAAAGCTTCGGAAGGCTGCTGGGCGAGATTGCCACCGCCGCCGGGGTCGATCCGGCGCGGGTCAGCCCCCATGTCATCCGCCACGCCTTCGCCACCCATCTGCTGGAAGGTGGCGCCGATCTGCGCGCGATCCAGACGCTGCTGGGGCATGCCGATCTGGGCACGACCGAGATCTATACCCATGTGCTCGACGCGCGGATGCGCGATCTGGTGCTGAACCACCACCCCCTTGCGCAGCCGCACGGCGCGTCGCAGGCTTCACCCCCCGACAGGACAACAGACTGAGCCCATGGAACACGCCGCCTCGATGATGGATGTCACCTTCTGGACCACGATCATCGCCATTGTCGTCCTCTTGATGATGTCCGCCTTCTTCTCGGGTTCCGAGACCGCCCTGACCGCCTCGAGCCGCGCCAAGCTGCGCGCCCGCGCCGACAAGGGCGATGCCGGCGCGCAGGCGGCGCTGAACGTGACGCAGGACAGCGAAAGGCTGATCGGCGCGATCCTGCTGGGCAATAACGTCGTCAACATCCTCTCGGCCAGTCTCGCCACCGCGCTTTTCACCCGGCTTTTCGGCTCGGGCGGGGTGGCGCTGGCGACGCTGGTGATGACGGTGATGGTGCTGATCTTTTCCGAGGTGCTGCCCAAGACCTATGCCATCTCGGCGCCCGAGAACGTCGCCAGCAACGTCGCCCGCCCGATCAGCTGGCTGACGGTGATCCTGTCGCCGGTGGTGGCCGTGGTGCGCTTCATCGTGCGCGGCATCCTGCGGCTGTTCGGGCAGCGCACCGATCCCGGCTCGCACATGTTCTCGCTGCACGAGGAGATCGCGGGCGCGCTGTCCATCGGGCAGGAAACCGGGGCGGTGCAGAAGGAAGACCGCGACCGCCTGCTGGGTGCGCTCGATCTCGGCAACCGCACGGTCGAGGAGATCATGCGCCACCGATCCGAGATCGAGATGATCGATGCCGCCACGCCCCCCGCCGAGATCCTCAGCGAGGTGCTGGCCAGCCCCCATACCCGCCTGCCGGTCTACAAGGGCGAGCGCGAGAATGTCGTCGGCGTCATCCATGCCAAGGACCTGTTGCGCGCGGTCAACCGCGCAGTGCGCGAGACCGGCAACCCGGCGGCGCTGCAGACGCTGGACGTGATGTCGGTGGCGATGAAGCCCTATTTCGTGCCCGAGACCAGCCCGCTCGACGAGCAGATGCGCGAGTTCCTGAAGCGCCGCACCCATTTCGCGCTGGTCGTCGATGAATATGGCAGCCTGCGCGGGCTGATCACGCTCGAGGATATCCTCGAGGAAATCGTCGGCGAGATCGCCGATGAACACGACACCGAGGCCGACCAGACGCTGACCCCGAACGCGGCGGGCGACTATACCGTCGAGGGCGGCATGACCATCCGCGACCTGAACCGCCAACTGGACTGGAACCTGCCCGATGACGAGGCAAACACGGTGGCCGGGCTGGTGATCCACATGGCGCAGTCGATCCCCGAACAGGGGCAGGTCTTCTCCTTCCACGGCTATCGCTTCGAGGTGGTGGCCCGGCGCGACAACCGCATCACCAAGCTGCGGATCAGGCCGCTGGCCGGCAACGATCAGGCCGAGGAGGGCTGATCCCCCAGATCAAAGGAACTCGCATGGCCCGGACCCGGAAGACCATCATCAGTTGCGCCATCACCGGCTCGATCCACACGCCGTCCATGTCGCCGCATCTGCCGGTGACCGCCGCCGAGATCGCGGAATCAGCGATTGGCGCGGCCGAGGCCGGGGCGGCGATCATCCACCTGCACGCCCGCAACCCCGAGGATGGCCGGCCCGACCAGACGCCCGAGGCCTTCCGGCCCTTCCTGCAGGTCATCAAGCAGCAAAGCGACTGCGTGGTGAACATCACCACCGGCGGCGCGCCGACCATGACCATCGCCGAGCGCATCCTGCCCGCCGCGACCTGGCAGCCCGAGGTCGCCTCGCTGAACATGGGCTCGATGAACTTCGGCCTCTTCCCGATGCTGGGCCGGTTCGAGGGCCAGCTGCGCCATGAGTGGGAACAGGGCTACCTGGCGAACAAGGACATCCTCTTTCGCAACACCTTCGGCGATGTCGAGCATATCCTGACCACGCTTGGCGCCAATGGCACCCGCTTCGAGTTCGAATGCTATGACAGCTCGCATCTCTACAACCTGAAATATTTCCACGATCAGGGGCTGGTCCAGGGGCCGCTGTTCATCCAGACGGTCTTCGGCCTGATGGGTGGCATCGGCGCGCATCCCGAGGATGTCATGCACATGAAGCGCACGGCGGACCGGCTGTTCGGTGACCAGTATCGCTGGTCGGTGCTGGGTGCGGGCCGGAACCAGATGCCGGTTGCCGCGATGGCGGCAGCAATGGGCGGCAATGTCCGGGTGGGGCTGGAGGATTCGCTCTGGGCCGGGCCGGGGAAGCTGGCCGAAAGCAATGCCCAGCAGGTGCGGCAGGTGCGCCAGATCATCGAGGGGCTGGGGCTCGAGATCGCCACGCCCGACGAGGCGCGCGAGATGCTGGCGCTGAAAGGCGTGGATCAGGTCGCCTTCTGACGCCGATCCGGCCCGCCGCCACGGCAGTTCACCTTGCAACCGGATCGCTCCCTGCCTATCAGGGCGGCAAAGCGACACGCCGTCAGTTTCAGCCGCAGAGGACCGACATGGACATCGAAGCCCGCCGCAAGGCCGACCCCGCCCATTGGAAACTGGCCAGCGCCATCCGCGTCCTGGCCATGGATGCGGTGCAGGCCGCGAATTCCGGCCATCCGGGGATGCCGATGGGCATGGCCGACGTGGCCACCGTGCTGTTCCAGAAGCACCTGAAATTCGACGCCTCGGCGCCCAACTGGTTCGACCGCGACCGCTTCATCCTGTCGGCGGGCCACGGCTCGATGCTGCTTTACGCGCTGCTGCACCTGACCGGCTACGAGCAGATGACGATGGAGCAGATCCGCAACTTTCGCCAGCTGCACTCGATCACTGCCGGCCACCCGGAATACGGTCATGCCGAGGGCATCGAGACGACCACTGGCCCCTTGGGGCAGGGCATCGCCACCTCGGTCGGTTTCGCCGTCGCGGAAGAGGCGATGCGGGCGGAATTCGGTGCGGATCTGTGCGACCACCGCACCTGGGTCATCGCCGGCGACGGCTGCCTGATGGAGGGCATCAGCCAGGAGGCAATCGGCCTGGCCGGGCGTCAGCAACTGGGCCGGCTGATCGTGCTCTGGGACAACAACAACATCACCATCGACGGGCGTGTCACCATTTCGGACAAGACCGACCAGCTGGCGCGCTTTGCCGCCTCGGGCTGGCGGGTGCTGGAATGCGACGGCCATGACGCCGCCGATATCGATCGCGCCCTGACGGAGGCGCAGCAGGAGGACGGCCGCCCGGTGCTGGTCTCGTGCAAGACCATCATCGGCTTCGGAGCGCCGAACAAGGCCGACAGCCACAAGGTCCACGGCTCGCCGCTGGGGGCCGAGGAGATCGAGGCTGCCCGCGTTGCCATCGGTTGGGAACATGGTCCCTTCATCATTCCCGACGACATCGCGGGTGACTGGCGCGCCATCGGCGCCCGTGGCGCCGAGGCCCGCGCCGGCTGGAACGCCCGCGTCGATGCGCTGGCCGCCGATGCGCGCAACGAATTCGCCCGACGCATCAATGGCGACGTGAACCCGCACCTGGCGCCGACCATCACCGCGCTGAAGGATCAGGCGGTTGCCGCCAAGCCGAAGATCGCCACTCGCAAGGCCAGCGAGAACACGCTGGAAGTGCTGAACCCGGTGATGCCCGAGAATTTCGGCGGCTCTGCCGACCTTACCGGCTCGAACAACACCTTCACCAAGGATCTGGGCATCTTCTCGCCCGAGGACCGCAAGGGCCGTTACCTGAACTATGGCATCCGCGAGCATGGCATGGCGGCGGCGATGAACGGGCTGTGGCTGCATGGCGGCTTCCGCCCCTATGGCGGCACCTTCATGACCTTCACCGATTACGCCCGCGGCGCCATGCGCCTGTCGGCGCTGATGGGTCTGCCGGTCGTCTATGTCATGACCCATGACAGCATCGGCCTGGGCGAGGATGGCCCGACCCACCAGCCGGTCGAGCATCTGGCGATCTCGCGCGCCACGCCGAACACGCTGGTGCTGCGCCCCTGCGACCAGGTGGAAACCGCCGAGGCTTGGGAAATCGCGTTGTCGCAGATGTCCCGCCCGACGGTCATGGCCCTGTCGCGCCAGAACCTGCCCGAGCTGCGGGTCGAGAACAGCGCCGAGAACCTGTCGGCCAAGGGTGCCTATGTGCTGCGCGCCGCCTCGGGCGGCAAGCCCGCGGTGGTGCTGATGGCGACCGGCTCGGAAGTCGAGATCGCCGTGGCGGCGCGCGAGGTGCTGGAAGCCGAAGGCACACCGACCAGCGTGGTCTCGGTCCCCTCGATGGAGCTTTTCCGCGAACAGGACGCCGCCTATCGCAGCGACGTGCTGCCCGCCGGCACCGTCCGCATCGCCATCGAGGCCGCCGTGCGCCAGCCCTGGGACTGGCTGCTGCTGGGCGAGCGCGGGCGCGAGGAAAAGTCCGATTTCGTCGGCATGACGGGCTTCGGCGCCTCGGCCCCGGCACCCGAGCTTTACGAAGAATTCGGCATCACCGCCGACGCCGTGGTCGAGAAGGCCAAGGCCCTGCTGT
Source organism: Paracoccus zhejiangensis (assembly GCF_002847445.1). Taxonomy (NCBI): domain Bacteria; kingdom Pseudomonadati; phylum Pseudomonadota; class Alphaproteobacteria; order Rhodobacterales; family Paracoccaceae; genus Paracoccus; species Paracoccus zhejiangensis. The sequence continues at coordinate 502,136 of NZ_CP025430.1, forward strand.
GATGAAGCGTTCCGCCTCCGGCGGGGATATCTGGATGAAGAAGAAAACCTTTCCTCTTCATCCGATGATCCCTGCCCGGGCGGAATGATGCGGGGGCTGCGGCGGCCGGGCAGTGACCAGTCCGCCGGTATCCTGCTGCTGCTGGCGGCGATCCTCAGCTTCACGCTGATGGACGCCACGGCGAAATACCTGACGCAATTCTATCACCCGGCCCAAGTGGTCTGGGCGCGCTTTGCCGGCAACATGGTTCTGCTGGTGGCGATCTTCCACGTCCGCATCCCGACGCTGATGCGCACACGCCAGCCGGGGGTGCAGTTCCTGCGCTGCCTGACGCAGATCGGCTCGGTAGGGCTGTTCTTTTCCTCGCTGCAATATATCGGGCTGGCCGAGGCCACCGCGATCATGGACATCAACCCGGTGCTGATCACCCTTGGTGCGGCGCTGTTTCTGGGCGAAAGCATCGGCATCCGCCGGGCGCTTGGCATCGCCGCCGCACTGGCCGGCGCGCTGATCATCATCCGGCCCGGCATGGGCGTGTTCCAGCCCGCCGCGATCCTGCCGCTGATCGGCGCTTTCACCTATGCCGCCGGCGCGCTGCTGACCCGCGTGGTGCGGGGCGATTCCACCGCCACCTCGCTTCTGTGGTCGACGGTTTTCGGCACGCTGATCGCCAGCTTGGCCGTGCCGTTCTTCTGGCAGCCGATCCAGATGGAACATCTCTGGGCCTTTCTGCTGATCGGGGTGCTGGGGGCCGGCAGTCAGGCCATGCTGATCCGTGCCTTTGCGCTGGCCGAGGCCGGTGCCATCGCGCCCTTCGGCTATACCGGGCTGATCTGGGCGGGAGTCTGGGGGGCGCTGTTCTTCGGGCAGATCCCCGATGGCTGGACCATCCTTGGCGCGGCGATTATCGTGGCCGCCGGCATCTATGTCTGGTCGCGCGAGGCGGCCCTGGCACGGCCCGCAACCCGGAAGGCGTGAATGAGCGACGAGACCGAGGAGAAGCCAGACCTGCGCGACCGGCTGGCCAATGGCGCCTTTCTCGCGGTCATGGGGATCGCCCGGCTGCTGCCCTATGACCGCCGCATCCCGGCGGTGGGCTGGTTCTTTTCGCGCGTGCTGGCCCCGGTGGCCGGCTGGCGCAAGCGCATCCGCGACAATCTTGCACTGGCCCGGCCGGACCTGTCATCCGACGAGGTCGAGGCGCTGGTCCGCGCGGTTCCCGACAATGCCGGCCGCTCGCTGGCCGAGATCTATTCGGGCGCCGAGTTCACCGACCGCATCCGCGACAGCAATCCGATGGAGGGGCCGGGCGTCCCGGCGCTGGAGGCGGCGTTCAAGACCAACCGCGCGGTGATCCTCGCCTGCGCCCATTTCGGCAATTACGACGCCATGCGCGCGGCGCTGGCGGCACGGGGCTGGCCCGTTGGCGCGCTGTACCGCCCGATGAACAACCAGGCCTTCAACGCCCATTACATCCCGGCCATGCGCGCCATTGCCGAGCCGATCTTTCCGCGCGGCCGGGCCGGACTGACCGCCATGCTGCGCTTCCTGCGCGGCGGTGGCTGGATGGCGCTCGGCTTTGACCAGTACCAGCGCGACGGGGCCGAACTGCGCTTCTTCGACCTGCCGACCAAGACCGTTCTGACCCCCGCCGAACTGGCGATCCGCAATGACGCGCTGGTCGTCCATATCGCCGGCATCCGCCAGCCGGACGGGCTGTCCTTCAAGGTTCATGTCGGCGCGCCGTTGCAGCCCGACGAGCCTGCGGTGATGATGCAGGCGCTAAATGACGATCTCGAGGCGCTGGTGCGGCGGCACATGGACCAGTGGTTCTGGATCCATCGCCGCTGGAAATAGCTGCACAGGCCCTGCGCATCCCTGCAGGGCCGCCGCCACTTGCACAGGCTGCATCTCTGATCCCAGATAGGGGTCAAGGCGGGTGGCATGAGGCCAACCTGCAAGCGGAGCATAGGGTCATGAAAAAACTGGGTTTCCTCTCCTTCGGTCATTGGTCGCCGGATCGCGGCTCGCGGGTGCGGACGGCGGCGGATGTGTTGCAGCAGTCGATCGAATTGGCGGTGGCAGCAGAGGAACTGGGCCTTGATGGGGCCTATTTCCGCGTCCACCATTTCGCCCGGCAACTGGCCTCGCCCTTCCCGCTGCTGGCGGCGGTGGGGGCGCGCACCAAGACCATCGAGATCGGCACCGGCGTCATCGACATGCGCTATGAGAACCCGCTCTACATGGTTGAGGATGCCGGGTCCGCCGACCTGATCTCGAACGGGCGGCTGCAACTGGGGATCAGCCGTGGCTCGCCCGAGCAGGTGATCGATGGCTGGCGGCATTTCGGCTACCAGCCCGGCGAGGGCGAGGATGGGTCCGCGATGGCGCGGCGCCATGCGGAGGTGTTTCTGAACCTGCTGGAAGGCCAGGGCTTTGCCGAGCCGAGCCCGCGGCCGATGTTCCCGAACCCGCCGGGTCTTCTGCGGCTGGAACCGCATTCCGAGGGCCTGCGCGAGCGGATCTGGTGGGGTGCGGCCTCGGATGCGACGGCGGTCTGGGCGGCCGAAATGGGGATGAACCTGCAAAGCTCGACGCTGAAGAACGACGAGACGGGCGAGCCCTTCCACATCCAGCAGGCCACGCAGATCCGCAAGTTCCGCGAGGCGTGGAAAGCCGCCGGGCACGACCGCGAGCCGAGGGTTTCGGTCAGCCGCTCGATCTTCGCGCTGATGAACGATCAGGACCGGATGTATTTCGGCCGGGGCGGGAAAGAGAGCGACCAGATCGGCCAGATCGACGATTTCCGCGCCATCTTCGGTCGCGGCTATGCCGATACGCCCGACCGGCTGGTTGCGCAGCTGAAAGAGGACGAGGCGATTGCCGAGGCCGATACGCTTCTGCTGACGGTGCCGAACATGCTGGGCGTCGACTACAACGCCCATGTGATCGAAAGCATCCTGACCCATGTGGCGCCCGAGATGGGCTGGCGCTGAGGGGATGGAGGGCGCCCGCTGATTGCGGGCGCCGCTCTCAGACTTCCTCGATCCGGAGTTCCACCGGCTCGCCCGAGAGGACACCGGTGCGGGGCAGGGCCTCGATGGCGTGGTCGATGGCCTCGGGCGTGGTCTTGTGGGTGACGATCAGCACCGGCACCCGGTCATCCTCGCCATGGCCATATTGCCGCATCCGGTCGATCGAGATGCCGGCATCGCCCAGAACCGAGGCCACCTTGGCCAGCGCGCCGGGTTTGTCCTGAAGCTCCATCCGCATGTAATAGGCGGCCGGAACGGCGGTGCGGGCGGGCTGGGCGTTCTTTAACCCGTCAGCCGGCTGGCCGAAGACCGGCAGGCGCACGCCACGGGCGATCTCGACGATGTCGGACATGACGGCGCTGGCGGTCGGACCTTCGCCGGCCCCGGCACCGCGCAGCACGATCTGGCCGACGCTGTCGCCCTCGATCACCACCATGTTGGTGCCGCCATGCAGCTGCCCCAGCGGGCTTTCGGCGGGCACGAGGCAGGGCGACATGCGCTGTTCCAGCCCGCGCGCGGTCATCTGCGCCACGCCCAGAAGCTTGATCTTGTAACCCATGTCATGGGCGCGGCGGATATCGTCGATGCTGACGCGCTCGATCCCCTCGATCTCGACGCCGTCGAAATCGACCTTGGTGCCGAAGGCGATGGCCGAGAGGATGGCGAGCTTGTGGCTGGCATCGATGCCGCCCACGTCCAGCGTCGGATCGGCCTCGAGATAGCCCAGTTGCCGGGCCTCCTCGAACACCGTGTCATAGGGCAGGCCGGCGCTTTCCATCCGCGTCAGGATGTAATTGCAGGTGCCGTTCATCACGCCCATGACGCGGGTGATGCCATTGCCAGCGAGCGATTCCGTCATCGTCTTGATGACCGGGATGCCGCCCGCCACCGCCGCCTCGAAGCGGATCACCCGGCCGAGGCTTTCGGCCAGCGAGGCCAGCTCCTGGCCATGCACCGCCAAGAGCGCCTTGTTCGCCGTGACCACATCCTTGCCGGCGCGCAAAGCGGCCTCGATGCTGTCCTTGGCGATGCCGGCATCGCCGCCGATCAGCTCGACATAGACATCCACGTCATCGCGCACGGCCAGCGCCATCGGATCATCGACCCAGGTGATCGCCGACAGGTCGGCATCGCGGTTCTTCATCCGGTCGCGGGCCGAGACCGCCGTGATGGCGATCGGGCGGCCCGAGCGTGCGGCCAGCAGATCGACATGTTTCTGCACGATCTTGACCACACCGATCCCGACCGTGCCGAGCCCGGCGATGCCAAGGCGTAGGGGCGCTGACATGATGTCCCTCTTGTTCCGTATCGGCAGGGTGTTAGCGCGGACGAGGGCGCGTTGCAACGCGCGAAAGCACCGGCCTACAGCCAGCGGCGGATGCGGCTTGCATATTCGGGGTAGTCCTGCGGAAAGGCCGCCGTCAGCCGCGCCTCTTCCGGCCCGATGAAGCGGCGATTGATGATCCAGACGAAAACCGGGATCAGGACCAGCGCGGTCAGGGCGCGGAAGGCGAGGCAGAGGCCCACGAGCAGCAAGGCATCGCCGAGATAGATGGGATTGCGCGAGAACCGGAACGGCCCGCCGGTGATCAGCCGCGCGGGTTGGCCATGCGGGTTGACGGTGGTGTTCGCGCGGCGAAAGTGCAGCACCGCCCAGAGCATCAGGCCAAGCGAGACCAGCACCAGAAGCCAACCGAGTGCGACAAATAGCGCGGCACCCGAGGGCAGCAGGCGACCGATCAGCCAGATGGCGACGGCAAACCCCAGCGTCCAGACCGGCGGGTAATCCGCGGACACGGGCCAGCCGGGTTTGCCCTCACGCCTCGACATCGTCCCAGCCCAGCCATTCGCCATCGATCCCGGTGGCCCGCATGATGCCAACCACCCGCCGCGCGGTTTTCAGCGTCATGGCGTGCACCGCCATCACCTCCTCGACGCCCATATCATCGGGAAAGCTTTCGCCACGGGTGTTGATGAAGGTCGGATGCCATTGCCCCGGTTCCTTGCCGCGCCGCCACGAGGCATGGCAGAGCAGGTTGCGCTTCATCCGGATCTCGGCCAGCACCCCGGCCAGTTCCTGCCGCTCCGCCATCCGGCCGTTGCGCAGCGCGGCGAGGAAGCTGTCGATCAGCGTGCCAAGCGTGTCATCGGCGATATCCTCCATCCGGCGCAGCCATTTCTGCATCGCCTTCTCGCTGACCTCCTCGCCGAGGTCCTTGCGGGTCAGCGAGAAGATGGCGCGCTTCAGGGCTTCCTCGAGGAAACCGAAGGCGGAAACGGCATGGCCGATGGCGGTGGCCATCTCGTCGGACAGGCGGTCGGGGGCGCGGGGTATGGTCATGGGCCTGATCTAGTCACAGAAAAGGGGGGCTGTCTGCCCCCCTCTTGGCCTTCGGCCAATTCACCCCCCGAGGATATTTCCGCGAGAAAGAGGGGGGCAATGTGTCCCGGGTCAGGCCGCGCGGGCCTGGCGGATCAGCTGAAGGATATCGGCGGCGGCAGCGGGGATATTGGTGCCGGGGCCGAAGATCGCCTTGACGCCCGCCGCTTTCAGGAAGTCGTAATCCTGCTGCGGGATGACGCCGCCGCAGATCACCAGGATCTCGCCCGCGCCCTGCGCCTTCAGCGCCTCGATCAGCTTCGGTGCCAGCGTCTTGTGACCGGCGGCCTGCGACGAGATGCCGATGACATGCACGTCATTGTCCACCGCGTCCTGTGCCGCCTCTTCCGGGGTCTGGAACAGCGGGCCGACATCGACATCGAAACCGATATCGGCGAAGGCCGTGGCGATCACCTTGGCGCCGCGGTCATGACCGTCCTGACCCATCTTCACCACCAGCATGCGCGGGCGGCGGCCTTCCTCTTCGGCGAATTTCTCGACATCGCGCTGGATGGCGGCAAAGCCCTCGTCGCCCTCGTAGGCGGCGCCATAGACACCGGCCAGCGTCTTCACCTCGGCGCGGTGACGACCGAAGATCTTTTCCATAGCCATGCTGATTTCTCCGACTGAGGCACGGGCACGGGCGGCCTCGACGGCCGCCTCGAGCAGGTTGCCGCCATCCTTGGCGCGGCGGGTAAGTTCCTCGAGCGCGGCCTGGGTGGCGGCCTCGTCGCGGCTGGCGCGGATCCTTTCCAGCCGGGCGATCTGGGCGTCGCGCACGGCCATGTTGTCGATGTCGAGGATGTCGAGCAGGTCTTCCTTGTCCTTGCGATACTTGTTCACGCCGACGATGACCTCTTGCCCGCGATCGATCATCGCCTGCCGCCGGGCCGCCGATTCCTCGATCCTCAGCTTGGGCATGCCCGAGGCGACAGCCTTGGTCATGCCGCCCATCTCCTCGACCTCCTCGATCAGCGCCCAGGCCTTCTCGGCCAGTTCCGCCGTCAGGCTTTCGATGTAATAGGAGCCCGCCAGCGGATCGACGACATGGGTGATGCCGGTTTCTTCCTGCAGGATCAGCTGGGTGTTCCGCGCGATCCGGGCCGAGAAGTCGGTGGGCAGGGCGATGGCCTCGTCCAGCGCATTGGTGTGCAGCGACTGGGTGCCGCCAAGCGCCGCCGACATGGCCTCGTAAGCGGTGCGGATGACGTTGTTATAGGGGTCCTGCTCCTGCAGGCTGACGCCCGAGGTCTGGCAATGGGTGCGCAGCATGAGCGAGCTTTGCTTTTTCGCGCCGAATTCCGACATGATCCGGTGCCACAGCATCCGCGCCGCGCGCAGCTTGGCGATCTCCATGAAGAAGTTCATGCCGATGGCGAAGAAGAAGCTGAGCCGTCCGGCGAAGACATCGACATCCATGCCCGCCGCGATGGCCGCGCGCACATATTCGCGCCCGTCGGCCAGCGTATAGGCCAGTTCCTGCACCAGGTTCGCCCCGGCTTCCTGCATGTGATAGCCGGAAATCGAGATCGAGTTGAACTTGGGCATCTCGTTCGAGGTGTATTCGATGATGTCGGCGATGATCCGCATCGAGGGTTCGGGCGGATAGACATAGGTGTTCCGCACCATGAACTCTTTCAGGATGTCGTTCTGGATGGTGCCCGACAGCACGGCGCGGGAATGGCCCTGTTCCTCGCCCGCGACGATGAAGCTGGCGAGGATCGGGATCACCGCGCCGTTCATGGTCATCGAGACCGACACCTTGTCCAGCGGGATGCCGTCAAAGAGGATCTTCATGTCCTCGACGGAATCGATGGCCACCCCGGCCTTGCCAACGTCGCCCTCGACGCGCGGGTGGTCGCTGTCATAGCCGCGATGGGTGGCGAGGTCGAAGGCCACCGACACGCCCTGCTGCCCGGCGGCGAGGTTGCGGCGATAGAAGGCGTTCGATTCCTCGGCGGTCGAGAAGCCGGCATATTGCCGGATGGTCCAGGGCCGGCCCGCATACATCGTGGCGCGTGGCCCACGGGTGAAGGGGGCGATGCCGGGCAGGCTGTTCATATGCGCCAGCCCGTCGGTATCCTCGGCCGTGTAGAGCGGCTTGACGGTGATGCCTTCCAGCGTGTCCCAGTTCAGGCTGTCGGGCGATTGGCCCTTCAATTCCTTCGCGGCCAGCGTCTGCCAGTCGGCCAGTGTCGGTTTCGTGTCGTCGGTCATGTCTTATCCGTCCTTTCGTCCCGGCCCGTCTGCCCTATATTCCAAGGGAAAGAGGTGCCGATGAATCTGAGACCCGTTCTGATGGTGATGCTTCTGGCCGCGATGGGGCCGGGGAAATCCGGTGCCTTGCCCGAGGCTGCGGAGGTTGCGCCCGAGGCGCAGCCCGAGGTTCAACCCGAGCCGGCACCCGAGGTGGTGCCCGAACCCGTGGCGCCCGAACTGGTGATCATGGATGCCGCGCAAGCCACGCCGGAAGAATTCCTGTGGCAGCGCCGCCCGGTCGTGGTCTTTGCCGACACCCCGCAGGACCCGGCCTTCGTCGAGCAGATGAATGCCATCACCGCCCGCGCCGCCCTCTTGGCCGAGCGGGACGTGGTGGTGATCACCGATACCGCACCCGATTCGCGAACTGTCTGGCGCAACACCCTGCATCCGCGCGGTTTTTCGCTGGTCCTCATGGACAAGGACGGGCAGGTCAAGCTGCGCAAGCCCCTGCCCTGGAGCGGGCGCGAGATCGGCCGGGCCATCGACAAGTTCCCCCTGCGCCGGCAGGAGATCGGCCGGGCGGGGGTGCTGCCCTAGCCGGATGGCGCGCATCGGGCGGAACTCTGGGGTTTGATGCAAAATATTGTGGAACTGCGCGGCCTGACCTATATTGTTGGTAACGGCGGACAGATCCGCTGCGACGGAGGATGGCGCGATGACGAATTCGGCAGTCGAGAAACGGTCCCCGCAGGACTTGCGGACGCGGGTCTCGCGCGAGTTCCGCGAGGAGCGCGAGGCCGCTGCGCGCGACAAGCCAGCCGGAAAGCCGGCCCGCCGCCGCGCGAATGACATTACCAGCGCCATCGGACTGACCCCCATCACTGGCCTCTCGGGTCCGAAGATCGCGTATTGACGGCAACCGTAAGGTCGCCCTCGATCTCGCGCCGCCGGCGTGCCAGTGCCGCCTCGACCTCGCGACGACCGCCCTTGACGCTGGCGGTCAGGATCTCCATCGCGTCGAGCCCGGTTTCCAGCGTCTCCTCGTTCAGCAGCACATAGTCCCGGAACATCTCGGCCGCGCGGCGGGGATAGTCCTTGGCATTGCTGCGAATGTCCTGCGCCAGCGCGGCGCGCACGGCCAGCAGGCGGTAGTAGCGCACCACCGGATCGATGGCCCATTCGGGCAGCATGTGCACCTCTTCCACGATGGCGCGGAAGATGCGGTCATTGGCGTCATGGGGCAGGATCGGCAGGTAATCCTCGTCGCTGATCAGCGGCCGCGCTTCCAGCCCGCCGGCATCGCTCTGGCGTTCCAGCGCGACGACATGGGCCCTGATCTCGGCCAGCAGCGCGCGCTGGATGTCGTCGATCCGCTCGTTGCGCAAGAGCTTGTCGCGGCGGCGCGACAGGGCATGCGTCCAGAACCAGCCAGCCGCGACCACGCCACCGCCGACAAGGGCGGTGACGAGGGATGCGACGACCCGGTCGTTCAGAAGGAGCGCCTGCCAGTCCAAGGGCCTATTCGAACTCCATGATCACATCATCGACCTTGAGGCTCTGGCCCGGTTCGGCATTCACCGACTTGACCACGCCCTTCCGTTCGGCGCGCAGGATGTTTTCCATCTTCATCGCCTCGACGGTGGCCAGCGCCTGGCCTTCCTGCACCTCGTCACCGGCAGCGACGTTGATCTTCACGATCAGGCCCGGCATCGGGCAGAGCAGGAATTTCGAGGTGTCGGGGGCTTCCTTGACCGGCATCAGCCGGGCCATGGCGGCGGCGTTCGGGCGGCGGATATAGGCCTTCAGGTCCGCACCGCGGGTGCGCAGGCGATAGCCGGCGGGGATGCGGTCGACCTTCAGCACCAAGGGCTGGCCATCGACCACCAGCCGGGCGAGGGACTGGCCGGGCAGCCAGTCGCTTTCGACCCGCATGGCGCGGCCGTCGATGGTGACGGTCGAGCCGTCGCGGTCGGCCTCGATCTCGACCGGGATGTCGTGATTGCCGATGAAGACCACCCAATGCTTGCCCACCCGGCGCTCGTGATTACCAAGCCGCCCGGTGATCCGGGTGCGCCGGATCTCGGCCACGCGGTGCATGGCAGCTGCGGCGGCGGCGATGCGGGCGATGTCCTCGGGTGCCGGTTCGACGCCCTGGAAGCCCTCGGGATACTCCTCGGCGATGAAGGCCGTTGTCATGTCGCCGGCGACGAATTTCGGATGGTCCATCACCGCCGAGAGGAACGGCAGGTTGTGACCGATGCCCTCGACCTCGAAGGTGTCCAGCGCCACGCGCATCGCCTCGATCGCCTCGCCGCGCGTCGGCGCCCAGGTGCAGAGCTTGGCGATCATCGGGTCATAGAACATGCTGATCTCGCCACCCTCGTAGACGCCGGTATCGTTGCGGACAGCCACCGCGCTGTCGCGGCCGTCGCTGTCATTCACCCAGTTGCCGGTGGCCTTCAGCGGACCGGCCGCGATCTCGACCGGCGGGCGATAGCGCGACAGGCGGCCGATCGAGGGCAGGAAGCCGCGATAGGGGTCCTCGGCATAGAGCCGGCTTTCCATCGCCCAACCGTTGATCTGCAGATCGGCCTGGGTGAAGGGCAGGGTCTCGCCATCGGCCACGCGGATCATCTGTTCGACCAGGTCGACGCCGGTGATCAGTTCCGTCACCGGATGCTCCACCTGAAGCCGGGTGTTCATCTCGAGGAAGTAGAAGTTCTTGTCGCCATCGACGATGAATTCCACCGTCCCGGCGCTGGAATAGCCCACGGCCTTCGCCAGGGCCACGGCCTGCTCGCCCATGGCCTTCCGGGTGGCCTCGTCGAGGAAGGGCGAGGGGGCCTCTTCGATGACCTTCTGGTTGCGGCGCTGGATCGAGCATTCGCGCTCGTGAAGGTAGACCGCGTTGCCATGCTTGTCGGCCAGAACCTGGATCTCGATGTGGCGCGGCTGGGTCACGAATTTCTCGATGAAGATCCGGTCATCGCCAAAGCTGTTGGCCGCCTCGTTCTTCGAGCTTTCGAACCCCTCGCGCGCCTCCTGGTCGCTCCAGGCGATGCGCATGCCCTTGCCGCCGCCGCCGGCCGAGGCCTTGATCATCACCGGGTAACCGATCTGGTTCGAGATCTTCACCGCCTCGTCGGCATCGGCGATCAGGCCCATGTAGCCGGGGACGGTCGAGACACCGGCTTCCTGGGCGATCTTCTTCGAAGTGATCTTGTCGCCCATCGCCTCGATGGCGGGCGAGGGCGGGCCGATGAAGGCGACGCCGGCGGCTTCCAGCGCCTCGGCGAATTTCATGTTCTCCGACAGGAAGCCGTAACCCGGATGCACCGCCTCGGCGCCGGTCTGGCGGATCGCCTCCATGATCTTGTCGATCACGATATAGGACTGGTTCGCCGGCGGCGGGCCGATATGGACGGCCTCGTCGGCCATCTTCACATGCAGCGCGTTGCGGTCGGCGTTGGAATAGACGGCCACGGTCTTGATGCCCATCTTGCGGGCGGTCTTGATGACCCGGCAGGCGATCTCGCCCCGGTTGGCGATCAGGATTTTCTTGAACATGGCTGTCCCTGCGGATTGTCTTGAGACGGAAAACGAAAAACGCCGCCCCCGCGATGTGCGGGAACGGCGTCAAGGGTCGGGGATGCTGCGGCAGCCGGCTGGCCGCGCAGGATCAGGCTGTTACTGGCAGAGGCGAACGTCGTCGCAAAGCGCACCGCCGGCAGCGCCGATGGCAGCAGCCTTGTAGTAGTCGCTTTCCTCGCGGCCGCCGACATGGGCAGCGGTCGCGCCGACAGCGGCGCCGATGATGGCGCGGTCGGTGTCGGTCGGGTTGATCCCCTGGGTGCAGCCGGCCACGGCAAAGCCGAGCGCGGCAATGGCTGCGAAAGTTGCGGATTTACGCATGGAAGTGATCCTTTGGTTTGCTCGATGGACGGAACTGAACCGCCCCGTCTTGACCGAACTGCAACCCCCGCGACGGCCGTTGGTTCCGGCGCCGCGGGTTCACGGTTGCGTTGATCAGTAGCGACGCTGGCAGACGCCGGCGTCGTCGCACAGTGCACCGGCTGCACCACCCAGAGCCGCGCCGGTCGCGATGTCTTCGTCAAGCGCTTTGGCGATGACGGCACCGGCGACAGCACCGCCAGCAGCGCGCTGCGCGTCGGGCGACAGGCCGGTCTGGTAGCCGGGGGCGCAGGCCGCCAGAGTGGCCGCAACGACGAGGGCGCCCGAAAGGCGGAAAAGGGTCGAGATTTGCATTGGTCTTCGCCTGTAGTTGAGACCCGCTTGGGGGTCGGTTGTAGGTATGCGCTGAATATTGCACGCGGCAGAGGGCCGTCAAACTGACAAGCATGTGACGCGACCTCTATGGGCGGCAAATCGCGCATCAGTCACGTTCCTCTTGATCTTCGTCCCAATCCTCGTCCTCGCCGTCGGCATCATCGCCAACCTGCTTGAACAATTGGGGAAAAGAGGCCTCGGCTGCAGCCAGGTCGACCCGCAGCAATTGCTCGTAATCGGTGGGGTCGAGTTGCCCAACTGCAACAACCTCGCGCCCGATCAGCCAGGAGAGGCGACCGGCATCGAGGTTTCCGCGTTGAAACTCTTCACCTCCGAAATGTTCGATCAGCGCCGCGAGAAAACCCTCGTCGGCAGCGCGGTCATGGGCGCGCCGATCACGGAATCGCTCGCGCCGGACGATCGGCGTCGCGCCCTTCTTGTTGACGGCGCGGCGGATGGTGAACTGGAAGTCTGAACCGGGAAGGCGGCCCGGAAAGCCGCGATGCTTCAGCATGACACGCCCCCCATGCGGGCGGCCTGCGGGTTGCGCGGGCGGCAGGGCCACCCGCGCAGAAGGGCGTCAGGTGGCGCCGTATTTGCCCTGGTAGACCGGCTCTTGGGTGACCGGGACCATCGGGTCGGTGACGACGACATCGGGCTGCTGCTGCGCGCAGGCGGCCAGGACGCCGACCAGCACGAGGGCAAAGGCGAGTTTCTTCGACATATCTGCAAGCTCCTGTTTCGCGGGCCGCGCACGGCCCGACTGCTCGGGTTGACACCGGCGTCTTCACGCGCCGGACAATCCACCTTAGCCACGGGCCTCGCGCCGAAACAGTTTCCAGGCTGGCGCGGCGACAGATGCCAACCGCCCTGTGGCGGCGCTGCATCATTCACGGATTCGTGCAAATGCGTCATTCTGGGCGACCTTACAGCGGAATGTTGTCGTGTTTTTTCCACGGGTTCGTCAGCTTCTTGTTGCGCAGGCTGGCGAAGGCCCGCGCCACGCGCCGACGGGTCGAATGCGGCTGGATCACCTCGTCGATGAAGCCCTTCTCGGCGGCGACGAAAGGATTGGCAAAGCGGTCCTCGTAATCCTTGGTCCGCGCCGCGATCTTCTCGGCATCGCCCAGCTCGCTGCGATACAGGATCTCGACCGCGCCCTTGGCCCCCATCACCGCGATCTCGGCGGTGGGCCAGGCATAGTTGAAATCGCCGCGCAGATGTTTGGACGCCATGACGTCATAGGCGCCGCCATAGGCCTTGCGGGTGATGACCGTGACCTTCGGCACCGTCGCCTCGCCATAGGCGAACAGCAGTTTCGCCCCGTGCTTGATGACGCCGCCATATTCCTGCGTCGTCCCCGGCAGGAAGCCCGGCACGTCGACGAAGGTCAGGATCGGGATCTCGAAGGCGTCGCAGAAGCGCACGAAGCGCGCGGCCTTGCGCGAGCTGTCGATGTCGAGGCAGCCCGCCAGCACCATCGGCTGGTTGGCGACGACGCCGACCGTCTGGCCCTCGATGCGGATGAAGCCGGTGATGATATTGGCGGCGTAGTCCTTCTGGATCTCGTAGAAATCGCCCTCGTCGGCAACCTTCAGGATCAGCTCTTTCATGTCATAGGGCTGGTTCGGGTTGTCGGGGATCAGCGTGTCGAGGCTGTCCTCGATCCGGGCCGGGTCGTCGAAGAAAGGCCGGGTCGGGGCCTTGTCGCGGTTCGAGAGCGGCAGGAAATCGAACAGCCGGCGAATCTCGGACAGCGCCTCCACGTCGTTTTCGAACGCACCATCGGCGACCGAGCTTTTCTTGGTATGGGTCGAGGCACCGCCCAGCTGCTCGGCGGTCACCACCTCGTTGGTCACCGTCTTCACCACGTCGGGGCCGGTGACGAACATGTAGCTGGTGTCCTTCACCATGAAGATGAAGTCGGTCATGGCCGGCGAATAGACCGCGCCGCCGGCGCAGGGGCCCATGATCAGGCTGATCTGCGGGATCACGCCCGAGGCCATGATGTTGCGCTGGAACACGTCGGCATAGCCGGCAAGGCTGGCCACGCCCTCCTGGATCCGCGCGCCGCCCGAATCGTTGATGCCGATGACCGGTGCGCCGTTCTGCATCGCCATGTCCATGATCTTGCAGATCTTCTGCGCATGGGTTTCCGACAGCGAGCCGCCGAAGACGGTGAAATCCTGCGAGAACACGTAGACCATGCGGCCGTTGATCGTGCCCCAGCCGGTGACCACGCCATCGCCATAGGGGCGGTCCGCCTCCATGCCGAAATCGGTCGAGCGATGGGCGACGAACATGTCGAATTCCTCGAAGCTGCCCTCGTCCAGCAACAGGTCGATGCGCTCGCGCGCGGTCAGCTTGCCGCGGGCATGCTGTGCGTCGATGCGGCGCTGACCGCCTCCAAGCCGGGCCTGATCGCGACGGCGCTCAAGCTCACCCAGAATGTCTTTCATGGCTGCCTCTCCCGGTAAAGTTGCCGGAAATTAAGGCGGGGACGCGCGAGAGGAAAGCGAAATGCAGAAAATTTGCAAAATCAGTCGCGAGTTGATGATGCAAATTGCGAAATTGCAAACGTCCTGCGCCACCCGGTCGCGGTTGATCCACTCTTGACGAGGGGCAGGGGCGCGGGCAAGCGATAGGCATGGTATTGCAGATCGAACTTGGGGCCATCAGGGCCAATTGGCTGGCGCTGTCCGACCGCTCGGGCAAGGCGCGTGCGGGGGCGGTGGTCAAGGCCAATGCCTATGGGCTGGGCGGCGAGCGGGTGGCGCCGGCGCTCTACGGGGCCGGGGCGCGCGATTTCTTCGTCGCGCTGGCGGGCGAGGGGCAGGCGATCCGCCCGCACCTGGCCGATGACGCGCGCATCTTCGTCCTCTCGGGCCATATGGAGGGCGCCGATCTGGACGGGCTGGTGCCGGTCCTGAACAGCCCGCAGCAATATTTCCGCGACCGCAGCCTGCGCCCGGGCCAGCCCTTCGCCATCCAGCTGGACACCGGCATGAACCGGCTTGGCATGGAACCGGCGCAATGGGCCGCGATCCGCGACGAGGTGCTTGCCGAGGGGCCGGCGCTGATCATGTCGCACCTGGCCTGCGCCGATGAGCCGGATCATCCGGCCAATCCCATGCAGCTTGCCGCCTTCCACGCGATGACCGAGGGCTGCAACGTCCCGCGATCGCTGGCCGCGACCGGGGGCATCCTCTTGGGACCGGACTATCATTTCGACCTGACCCGGCCCGGCGTCGGCCTTTATGGCGGGCTGCCCTTCGCGCAAGCGCGGCAGGTGATCCGCCTGTCGCTGCCGGTGATCCAGACCCGCGACGTGGCCCCAGGCGAGTTCGTGGGCTACGGCGCGGCTTGGGTGGCCGACAGCCCGCGCCGCATCGCCACAGTGGCCGCCGGCTATGCCGACGGGCTGCACCGGGCGATGTCGGGGAAGGGCGCGAACCTCTATGCCGCCGGCACCGCCTGTCCGATCGTCGGGCGCGTCTCGATGGACCTCATCACCGTCGACGTGACCGGGCTGGCCAAGGTGCCCGAGGCGCTGGACATCATCTGCCCGGCGCAGCCCGTCGACGCGCTGGCCGAGCTGGCGGGCACCATCGGCTACGAAATCCTGACCTCCCTCGGCCGGCGTTACGAACGGGCCTACCTGTGAACCCTGTCCGATGGCTGGGCCGGCTGGCGCTGTGGCTGACGCGGGGCATCGGCGCGGTGACGCTGTTCACCGGGCGCGGTCTCTTCGGCCTGCATCCCTTCCATGGCCGCGCGCTCGCCGCGCAACTGGTCCAGATCGGCTGGCTGTCGCTGCCGGTCGTGGGGCTGACCGCACTTTTCACCGGCGCGGCACTGGCCCTGCAGATCCATTCCGGCGGCGCGCGGTTTCAGGCCGGTGACGTGGTTCCGGCCATCGTCGCCATCGGCATGGTGCGCGAGCTGGGGCCGGTGCTGGGCGGGCTGATGGTCGCCGCCCGCGTTGCCAGCTCCATCGCCGCAGAGATCGGCACGATGAAGGTGACCGAACAGATCGACGCGCTGGTGACACTCTCTACCGATCCGATGCGCTGGCTGGTCACGCCGCGCCTCTGGGCCGGGGTGCTGACCGTGCCTCTGCTGGTCGGCGTCGGTGACATCATCGGCATCATGGGTGGCTGGATCGTCGGCACGCAATCGCTTGGCTTCACGTCCGCCGCCTATCTGTCGAACAGCTGGGCCTATCTGGAAGAATGGGACGTGCTGTCGGGCCTGATCAAGGGCGCGGCTTTCGGGCTGATCGTCGCGGTCAGCGGCTGCTGGTTCGGCATGCGCTCGGATCGCGGCGCGGCGGGGGTGGGGCGGGCGACGAAATCCGCCGTGGTCGCCGCCGCCGTCGGTATCCTTGCCGCCAATTTCATCCTGACCGGGGCGTTCTTCCAATGACTGCGCCGCTGATCGAGACCCGCGGGTTGACGAAATCCTTCGGCCCGAAGCAGGTGCTCGCGGGCATCGACATCGCCGTGGGGCAGGGCGAAAGCCTTTGCGTCATCGGCCAGTCGGGCACCGGAAAGTCGATCCTCTTGAAATGCATCCTCGGGCTGGTCGAGCCTGACGCGGGCGACGTGCTGTGGCAGGGCCAGCCCCTGACCCCGGCGCGGCGCGACTTCCTCTCGGGTTTCGGCATGTTGTTCCAGGGCGCGGCGCTGTTCGACAGTCTGACCGTCTGGCAGAATGTCGGCTTCCGCCTGCGCCAGCGCATGTCCGACGCCCGTGCCCGCGCCATCGCCGTCGAGAAGCTGGCCCGCGTCGGCCTTGGCCCCGAGACCGCCGACCTGATGCCAGCCGAGCTGTCGGGCGGCATGGCCAAGCGCGCGGCGCTGGCCCGCGCCATTGCCGATGACCCGCAGGTCATTTTCTTCGACGAACCGACCACCGGGCTCGATCCGATCCGCGCGCGCCGCATCAACGAGCTGATCCGCGGCATCGTCACCGAGACCGGGGCGACGGCGATCACCATCACCCATGACATGCACTCTGTCCGCGCCATCGGCGACCGGGTCGCGCTGTTGCAGGACGGGCGCATTGCCTGGGACGGGCCGGTGGCGCAGATGGCCGCCGCCGACCCGTTGCAGGCGTTTCTCGGGGCCGAGTAGACCCTACCAGTGACCGGTGTTTTCCATGCTGGCCCAGGGTTCCGCCGGGGCCAGATGCTCGCCCTCCTGCAACAGCTCGATCGAGACATTGTCGGGGCTGCGCACGAAGGCCATATGCCCGTCGCGCGGCGGACGGTTGATGGTCACGCCGGCATCCATCAGTTTCTGGCAAAGTTCGTAGATGTTTTCGACCCGGTAGGCGAGATGGCCGAAATGCCGGCTGTCGGCGGGCAGGCCCTCGTCGCCATCCCAGTTATAGGTCAGTTCGACCGGGCACTCCGGCTGGCCCGGCGGCGCCATGAAGACCAGCGTGAAGCGGCCCTTCTCGCTGTCGCTGCGGCGGATCTCCTCCAGCCCCAACAGGCGAAAGAAGGCCATGCTGGCCTCGAGGTCCTTCACCCGGACCATGGTGTGCAGATAGCGGATTTTCATCATCCTCGCCTTTCAATGCAGCCAGTTTCGGGCCGCAGACTGGCACGCCGAAAGCCGGGGCGCAAACCGTTCGCAAGCGGCGCAATTCGGTTGAACGACTCGGACGTAGGTGGCACAAGATGATGTGGATCGAAAGGGACAGACTACCATGAATACGCCGGTAAGTGCCGACCAACAGGCCGAGATCGACGCGCTGCGCGACAGCCCGCAACCCACCCTGCGCGCCGTGTCGCCGGGGATGGAGGCGCATCTTTACACCGCCCATCCGGTGCTGGACCACGGGTTTGTCCGCGTCGTCGACTATATGGGCGACGATGCCGCGATCTGTCAGGCGGCCCGGGTCAGCTATGGCCGCGGCACCAAGTCGGTGCAGAATGACGAGGGGCTGATCCGCTATCTGATGCGGCACTGGCACTCGACCCCCTTCGAGATGTGCGAGGCCAAGTTCCACGTCAAGCTGCCGGTCTTCGTCGCCCGGCAATGGATCCGCCACCGCACCGCCAATGTGAACGAATATTCGGCGCGCTATTCGATCCTCGACCGCGAATTCTACATCCCCCAGCCCGAACAACTGGCGGCGCAGTCGCGCCAGAACAACCAGGGCCGGGGCGAGGTGCTGGAGGGCGAGGAGGCGCAGCGCGTGCTGTCGCTGCTGCGCGAGGACGCGATGCGCAGCTATGACCATTACGAGGCGATGCTGAGCCAGGCCCAGCCTGATGGAACGCCCCAGCAGGGTCTGGCGCGTGAGCTGGCGCGGATGAACCTGCCGGCGAATATCTATACGCAATGGTATTGGAAGGTCGATCTCCACAACCTGCTGCATTTCCTGCGCCTGCGCGCCGACCCCCACGCCCAGTACGAGATCCGCGCCTATGCAGACGCCATGTGCGCCATTGTCGCCGACTGGGTGCCGGCGGCCTTCGGGGCGTTCCGGGATTACCGGATGGAGGCGGTGAGCCTGTCCGCACAAGCAGCGGCGGTGCTGCGGCGGCGGTTGAAGGGCGAGGTGGTCACGCAGGAAGAGAGCGGGATGAGCGCGCGGGAATGGCGGGAGTTTGAGGGGGATTGGGGGTGAGGGCGAGGCCTGTATAGGTTCTTCCCACACTGAAGAGTTTGTACGGGCCGAAACTCGGTCCGTCAGAAGCCAAGGTGCCTTGTCTCGCAGGTGAGGCTTGGAGACAGGGTGCCAGACTTTCCCAGGTCGCCCGCCTTCGGCAAACTCATGACCTTGTTGTCGGCCAAGGCTGGAACTTCATGCCAGCGCGCTCATAGTACTCTTTTTTCAGGAAACTGAGATCGTCTTCCCAATCGCTTATCGCGTTTTCATAGCGGCGTGGATCATTTCTGTAGAAATTGCTGGCATTTGACGCAATTACGTTCGCGACCTTGCGAAGCCTCTGAGCAGTCATGGGCGCTCCATACTCATCGCCAAATGTATCTTCAACAATGCTCGGAAGCTGCAGTTCGATGAAATTCGATAGGAAACGCCGGCGCTCCGTCGGGCGCCAGCCATCCGTTTTTCCGACGGTGTATCCGAACATCTTGAGCGCGGAGTACCTGCGAAAGTCTGCTCAGAAATCGCTGCTGCCATTTTTCGGCGGGTGGTTGATGACTGGAAACGACCACAATGGTTTTGGCTGGGCCGGCGACTTCGGTGGAGGTGCCGGGGCAACAGGACGCGCTTCGAACGGATTCTTGTATCCGTGTGGTTTATATGCTTCCGAGGCGTTTTGACGTGCGATTTCTCCCATTGCACGCACAACAAAACCGAATGCCTGGTCGAATTCCGCCTGACGCTGGCCCGCCAGATTCTTGGCCAAGTCAAGGAGAAAGCCCTTTAACTCCGCATACTGAGAATCTTTGTGTCCAAAGCCGTTGGTCGCCTTAACGGCTGCGCGCGCCTGCTTCATTCGGGCCTTCAGATAGAAGATCTCGTCAGACATTCAGCATTCTCCCTCTTGCAGAGGATAATGCCGATGCGCTCGCCCTTGACTAGGGTAACAAGAAAAAAATTGAACAAAATGGCACATTTGTCTGATGTGCCAACCCGCGTAGGGTGGGTTTCCAACCCACCATTCCGACCGACGCGCACATGGTGGGGTGAAACCCCACCCTACGCCCGCACCTTCCGAACCCATTCCCTGACCGCCGCCACGCTCTCGGCCTCATCCAACCAAGGCACATGCGCCCGGTCCGGCACCTCGGCGTAAACGCCATCCGGCCGCCGCCGCCGCATCTCGTCATAGACCTCGCGCGACAGCAGGTCGGAATTCGCCCCCCGGATCAGCGCGACCGGGAAACCCGCCGTCGCCTCCCAGAGCGGCCAGAGGTCCGGGGTTTCGCCCTCGAAGGCCGCCAGGAACGCCTCGCGCAGGGTCGGGTCATAGCGGATCTGCAAGCCGCGCTCGGTCTCGGCATAGAATTTCCGCGCGTCCGACAGCCAGCGCCCCTCGGGGACATTGGCAAAGCCGGGGTTCAGCGCGGCCATGCGCTCGGCCACGGCCTCGTAGGTTTTGGCCGAGGGATTGCGCCCGACATAGTCGAAGATGCGCTCCAGCCCGACGCGCTCGATCACCGGGCCGACATCGTTGAGGCAGAGGCCCAGCAGACGGTCATGCGCCACGGCTGCCAGCAGCATCCCGATTAGCCCGCCGCGCGAGGTGCCCAGCACCGCCGCCTTCTCGATCCCCAGATGGTCCAGCAGCGCCAGCGCGTCCTTGCCCTCTTGCGGGACGGTATAGGTGGCGGCGCCGGTATAGTCCGACTGGCCGCGGCCGCGGTAATCCATGCGGATCAACCGGACATCCGGCAGATGCGGGGCGAGATAGTCGAAATCGCCCATGTTGCGGGTCAGCCCGGCAAGGCAGAGGACCGGCAGGCCCTGGCCCTCGTCCGAATAGGCCAGCCGCGCGCCGTCGGCGGTCGAAAAGAACTGCACGTCCATGGGCTTCTCTTTCGCTGAAATATCCCGCGGGGGTCCGGGGGCGCGAAGCCCCCGGCCGGCGCTCAAAGGTTCTCGCTCTGCGGCATCCCCAGCACGTGGTAGCCGCCATCGACCATGACGATCTCGCCGGTGGTCGAGCCGCCCCAGTCGCTGGTCAGCCAGACGGCGGTGCCGCCGATCGCTTCCAGCGTGGCATTGCTGCGCAGGGGCGAATTGGCCTCGGTATGGCGATAGGTCTTGCGCGCCCCGCCGATGGCCGCGCCGGCCAGTGTCTTCATCGGGCCGGGCGAGATGGCGTTGACGCGGATGCCGTCGGTGCCAAGGTCATTGGCCAGGTAGCGCACGGTCGATTCCAGCGCCGCCTTGGCCACACCCATGACGTTGTAGAAGGGCGTGACCCGGTTCGATCCGCCATAGGTCAGGGTGATGATCGAGGAACCCGGCACCATCAGCGGATGCGCGCGGCGCGCGACCTCGATCAGCGAATAGCACGAGATTTCAAGGCTGTGCTTGAAGTTCTCGCGGCTGGTGTTGACGAAGCGGCCGGTCAGTTCGTCCTTGTTCGAGAAGGCGATCGCATGGACCAGAAAGTCCAGCTTGCCCCAGCGTTCGGTGATCGCGGCAAAGGCGGCGTCCAGCGATGCGTCATCGGTCACGTCCACATCGACGAGAAAATCCGATCCGACCGAGGCCGCCAGCGGTTCGACCCGCCGGCCAAAGGCCTCGCCCTGGTAGGAGAAGGCCAGCTCCGCGCCCTGTTCCGCCAGCGCCCTTGCAATGCCCCAGGCAATGGAACGGTCATTCGCGACCCCCATCACAAGGCCGCGTTTTCCGTTCAGCAAATCGCCCATGCACTCAATCCCGGTATTTCGACATCACGAGGGTGGCGTTGGTGCCACCGAATCCAAAGCTGTTCGACAGCACCGTATCCAGACCGGCATTGTCCACCCGCGTGGTGGCAATCTCGTTCGGAATGATCTCGGGGTCCAGCGTCGTCACGTTGGCCGATGCGGTGATGAAGTCATCCTGCAGCATCAACAGCGAATAGATCGCCTCATGCACACCGGTCGCGCCAAGCGAATGGCCGGTCAGCGACTTGGTCGAGCTCACGGGCGGCGTGCTGCCCTCGCCCCAGATGCGGCGGATGGCCTTGATCTCGCCCAGGTCGCCGACCGGGGTCGAGGTGCCGTGGGCGTTGATATAGCTGACCTTGCGGTCTTCGGGCAGGGTCGACAGCGCCACGCGCATCGCCCGCTCGCCGCCTTCGCCCGAGGGCGCGACCATGTCATAGCCGTCCGAGGTCGCGCCATAGCCGGTGACTTCGGCATATATCTTGGCGCCGCGCGCCAGCGCGTGTTCCAATTCTTCCAGCACCACCACCCCGCCGCCGCCGGCGATGACGAAACCGTCGCGGGTCGCGTCATAGGCGCGCGAGGCGGTTTCGGGCGTGTCGTTGTATTTCGACGACATCGCGCCCATCGCGTCGAAGAGGCAGCTGAGCGTCCAGTCCAGTTCCTCGCCACCGCCGGCAAAGACGATGTCCTGCTTGCCCATCTGGATCTGCTCGACGCCATTGCCGATGCAATGGGCCGAGGTCGCGCAGGCCGAGGTGATCGAGTAGTTCACGCCCTTGATCTTGAACGGCGTGGCAAGGCAGGCCGAGTTCGTCGAGGACATGCAGCGCGTGACCATGAACGGACCCATGCGCTTGGGTGCGCCCTTGTCGATGACGATCCGGTGCGCCTCGAAGAAATTCGAGGTCGACGGGCCGCCCGAACCCATGATCAACCCGGTGCGCTCGTTCGAGACGTCGCTTTCCTCCAGCCCGCTATCGGCGATGGCCTGTTCCATGGCGAGGAAGTTATAGGCCGCGCCCGGACCCATGAAGCGCATGTTGCGCTTGTCGATATGGTCCTCGAGCACGATCTGCGGCATGCCGTGGACCTGGCTGCGGAAGCCGTGCTCGGCATATTCCGGCGCGAAGACGATGCCGGAACGGCCGGCCTTCAGGCTGTCGGTGACTTCGGCAGCGTTATTGCCGATGGGCGAGACGATCCCCAGCCCGGTGATGACGACGCGGCGCATGGGCACCCCTTTCATTCGGTTGAAATCAGCTCTCGGAGAGCGCGACTTTCATGTCCTTGACTTGATAGATCAGCTCGCCATCGGCCTCGACCTTGCCATCGGCGACCCCCATCGTCAGGCGGCGCGTCTGCACCGCCTTGGTGAAATCGACGGTGTAGCGCAGAAGCTTGCGGTCGGGGCGGACCATGCCGGTCAGCTTGACCTCGCCGACGCCGAGGGCATAGCCGCGGCCCTTCCATTCGCGCCAGCCGAGGTTGAAGCCGGTCAGCTGCCAGAGGCCGTCAAGGCCAAGGCAGCCGGGCATGATCGGGTTGCCGGGAAAATGGCACGCGAAAAACCACAGGTCGGGCTTGATGTCGAATTCGGCGACGACATGGCCCTTGCCATGGGCGCCACCGTCTTCCGAGATCTCGGTGATGCGATCCATCATCAGCATCGGCGGTTCGGGCAATTGCGCATTGCCCGGCCCGAACAGCTCGCCGCGGGCGCAGGCCAGCAGGTCATCATAGTCAAAGCTGGTCTGGGTCATGGCCATGGGAACGGTCTTCCTTGCGATGGGGTCACTGTATCACGTTGACGTTTCGTCTATCACCCGCAGTCAGCCCGCCGCAAGTGCAGGCTCAGAACCATTGTCCCGGTTCCATCAGCCCCAGATCCATCAGCTGCTGGCCCTGCCAGTCAAACCGGGTCGAGTTGCGCCATTGGAAACTGTCGATCCGGTCGCGCGACATCGGGTTACGCAGCAGCGCCTTGGCGACCCGGAACGAGGCCACCGCGCAGGTCAGGCTGTGATGCCAGGGGCAGGAATGGGTGTTGTATTCCTCGACGCTGAAGCGGTGATCGCCTGTCACCCGCAGCCCGGGCGCGGCCTTGAACAGCGCGATCCGGTCGATGCGGCGACGGTCGGCGGGAATATGTTCCTCGAAGCGCCAGCGCAGCCCGCCGTGGAAGTTCAGCTGTCGCTCCTCATAGCCATCGCCCACGGGCTTCTTGCGGCCAAGGGCGAAATAGCCGCTGCGGTCGAACATCGCCCCGTCCAGATCCACCGCATCGGGATGGCTGGCCAGGTCGGGGGCATAGAGGTCCAGCACATAGCCCAGCATCGCATCGCGCCGTTCCTCGGCATGGAAGGCCAGCAGCTCGCCGACGCTGCGGGTCTCGCAGAAGGGATAGAACAGGAATTCGGCGTTGAAGCCGTAATGCAGCCAGGTCCCCGCCGGCACCGCCTCGATCAGCGCATTGACCGCCGGGACATGGGCATCAGGGCGGCGGGTGTCGTGGATCAGGTTCACCACCCGCGTCTCGCCAGCCAGATGCGGCGGCAGGGCGAGGGGTTCGGGCGAGAGCGCCAGGATCAGGCGGAAGCCACGGGCAAGGGCATGGTCCAGTGTCGGCCCGACCGCCGCCAGATCCTCGAACAGGATCATCGCCACCGGCCCGCGCTTCAGCACAGCCGGGCGCGCGGCGAGGTAATCGGCCAGGGCCGGGACAGGCTTTCCCGGTGCAGTCTGGACCGGACTGGCGGTCACTGCATGATCGCCTTCACCTGCTCCAGCGCCGAGCGCAGCAGGTCGGGATTGCCGCTGGCGCTTTCCACCAGCCGTTTCAGCGTCGCCTTCTGCGGCTCGCTGAGGGCCGAGCCATCGATCAGCCCGTTGACCTTGGCCAGGTCGAAGCCCTCGGGGGTCAAGAGCGCCTCTATCTCGCCCGCCGTGCTGGCGGCATCGGCAGCCTCTCCGGTGGCGCTGGCGGCATCGCGTGCAGCCTCGGCGGCCTCTTCGGCAGCTGCTTCCTCGGCGGCGGGGGCGGCGGCGGAATCGGCGGTGGCAGCCGCATCGGCGGCGCGGTCGGCGGCCTCGATCGCGGCTTCGGCGGCAGCCTCGGCCTCGGTCGCGGCTTCACCGGCGGCCTCGATCCCGGCCTCGTCGGCGGCGCGGGTGGCCTCGGCGGCGGCATCGCTGGCGGTGGCGGCGGCATCGGCTGCGGCATCTGCTGCGGCCTCGGCGGCGGCGGCGGTATCGGCGCTGGGGTCAGCGGCATCCGCCTCGGCCACATCTGCCGCCGCATCCGCCTCGGCAGCCGTCTCCTCGGCGACCTCGGCGGCGGCTTCGGGGGCGGTTTCCACCGGCTCGGTCGGCGGGGCGGCGGGTTCGGTCACCGCCGCCTGGTCGGCCTCGCGCCCCTGCCACCACTGCCAGCCGGCGAAGGCCGCCGCGAGAATCACGATGAGGGGCAGGATACGACGCATGGGCAGGGCTCCGGCTGAGGGTCAGGTTGCCCCAGCTATTGCACAGCGGCACGCCTCCGAAAAGTCGCGTCTTGCGGAAGGATTCGCCGCCGGATGTCCCTGATATGCCACGAATGCCACCGGAATCCGGTTGAATCACCCGGTTGTCTTGCCTATTTTCCGTTAATCAAACTTCCACAATCCAAGGATTCTCGCCATAGCCCGCAGACCGCACAATGCGCCGCCCCAACGCGACACCGGACCTCGCGTCAACGACCGTATCCGCGTCGCCGAAATTCGCCTGATTGGCCCCGAGGGAGAGAATGTTGGCGTCGTGCCGCCCTCCGTCGGTTTGAGGATGGCCGAAGAGGCCGGCCTCGATCTGGTCGAGATCTCGCCCAATGCCGTTCCGCCGGTGTGCAAGGTCATGGACCTCGGCAAGTTCAAGTACGAACAGCAGAAGCGCGAGGCCGAAGCGCGCAAGAAGCAGAAGATCATCGACATCAAGGAAGTGAAGTTCCGTCCCGGTACGGATACGCACGACTATGACGTCAAGATGCGCAGCGTCATGAAGTTCCTGGGCGAGGGCGACAAGGTTAAGATCACCCTGCGCTTCCGTGGCCGCGAGATGGCCCACCAGGATCTGGGTCTGGATCTGTTGAACCGGGTTCGCGAGGATGTCGGCGAGACCGGCAAGATCGAATCCATGCCCAAGCTGGAAGGCCGGCAAATGGTGATGATGATCGCCCCGCGCTGATCTCTCACGCCGCATTGATGGGGGCCGCGCTGGTTATTGCCGCGCGGCCTTTTTCATGGGAAGAGCGGCCATGTCCGACAAATCCCATCCTCTGCCTGTCATCCGCATTGTCCGTATCGAGAGCGCCGATCCCGCGCTGCCTTTGCCGGCCTATGCCAGCGCCGGCGCGGCGGGTGCCGATCTGCGCGCCGATCTGGGCGGCGGCACGGTCGAGCTTGCGCCGGGTGCCCGCGCCCTGATCCCGACCGGGCTGCGGCTGGCGATCCCCGAGGGCTGGGAGGTTCAGATCCGCCCGCGCTCGGGCCTGGCGCTGAAGCAGGGCATCACGCTTCTGAATACGCCCGGCACCATCGACAGCGATTATCGCGGGCCTCTCGGCGTGATCCTCGTCAATCTGGGGCAGGCGCCCGTTACCATCGCCCACGGCGATCGTATCGCGCAGATGGTGGTCGCGCCTGCACCGCAGGCCCGTTTCGAGCTGGTCGAGGCACTGGATGACACCGAACGGGGGGCGGGCGGCTTCGGCTCGACCGGGCGGGGATGAGCATTCTGCTCATCAGCGCGGCGGCCTTTGCCTTTGCCTGGGTGGTTCTGGGTCTGCGATGGCGGGTCCTGCGCTGGGGGCTGCTACTCTGGTGGCTGGCGGTGCTGGCGATCCATTACCTTGCCGCCTCGAGCCAGCCCTTGTACTGGATGGCCCACCAGCTCGGGGGAAGTCTCGGCAGCTGGTTCGTCGCGGGAATAGCGGTCGCGCTGGTCATCGGCTATCGCCGGGTGATCGGGCGACTGCGCGACGCCGCGCTGCCGATCGCGGAGCCGGCACCGGTCACGGCGCCCGCCGAGGCGCCTGCGGTTCCGCCGTCGAACGCCATCTCTGATGCCGAGCTTGACCGCTACGCCCGCCATATCGTGCTGCGCGAGATCGGCGGGCCGGGGCAGATGCGGCTGCGCGGGGCGAATGTGTTGCTGATCGGTGCGGGCGGTCTTGGCGCGCCGGCGGCGCTCTATCTGGCGGCGGCGGGAGTGGGGCGGATCACGCTGGCGGATGACGATGCGGTCAGCCTGTCGAATCTGCAGCGACAGGTGATCTTCCGCAGCGACCAGACCGGCGCGCCCAAGGCCGAGGCCGGGGCTGCCGCGATGACGGCGCTGAACCCGCATGTGACGGTGACGCCGCTGCGACGACGCATCACCGCTGACGACGCCGCGCTGATCGCCGAACATGACCTGGTGCTGGACGGCAGCGACACATTCGCCGGGCGTCTGGCCATCAACGCCGCCTGCGTCGCGGCGGGCGTGCCGCTGCTGGCCGGGGCGATTGCGCAATGGGAAGGGCAGCTGGCGCTTTACGACCCGGTGCGGGGCGGGCCCTGCCTTGCCTGTCTCTTCCCCGAAGCCCCCGCCGCCGGTCTGGCCCCGGCCTGCGCCGAGGCCGGCGTGGTCGGTGCCTTGCCCGGCGTGGTCGGCAGCCTGATGGCGCTCGAGGCGATCAAGCACCTGACCGGCGCGGGGCAGGGGCTGCGCGGCCGGATGCTGATCTTCGACGGGCTCTACGGCGAGACCCGGATGATCCAGACCGAACGCCGCGCGGATTGCCCGATCTGCGGCGGGGTGCATCCCGCCTGACCGGGCAAGGTCTCAGCCATTCACCGCACGGCTGTCCGCCGGGGCCTCGTCGCGCTCGTTCAGCCCGTAATCGCGGATCACATGGGCGATGCGCAGGTGGTAATCCGCGAACAGCCCGCCCCGCCCGGCCTCCTGCGCGGCGCGGTGGCGCGACAGTTGCCGCCATTCGGCGATGGCGGCCTCGTCGCGGAAGAACGACAGCGACAGCATCTTGCCGGGATTGGTCAGGCTCTGGAACCGCTCGACCGAGATGAAGCCGTCGATCTGCTCCAGAAGCGGTTTCAGCCCGGCGGCAATGTCCAGATAGGCGCTGCGCTGGCTGTCGCCGGCGGGTTCAACCTCGAAGATGACGGCGATCATGTGGCTCCTCCATGCGGGGCCGATGCCAGCTTCAGGAAGGTGCGATCCTCGCGCCGGATGAAGCCCTCGGCCCGGGCGAAATCGTAGTTGCGCCGGCCAAGCGGATCAAGCTTGAGCCGCGCCCGATAGGCTTCGTAGTCGGCGAGGCTGGGGATATTGTAGATGCCATAGGCCAGCGTCGAAGAGCCTTCATGCGGGGCGAAATAGCCGATCAGGTCCGCGCCGCAGCGGGGGATTGCCTGCCCCCAGTTCTGCGCGTACTCATGAAACAGCTCGGGGCGGGTCGGGTCGATCTCGTATCGGATCACGCAGGTCAGCATCGGGATTTCCTTTCTCGGCTTTCCCTCATCTAGCCTGTTGCGCGACCGAAATGCTTCGGCTAGCGTCGAACTATGAAATCTGGCCCCGACATTGCCCGCATCGCCGCGCTGATCGGTGATCCCGCCCGCGCCAACATGCTGACCGCGCTGATGAGCGGCAAGGCATTGACCGCGACCGAACTGGCCGCCGAGGCCGGCGTCACCCCGCAGACCGCCAGCAGCCATCTGGCCCGGCTGACCGAGGGCGGGCTGTTGCGCCAGCAGAAGCAGGGGCGTCACAAGTACCTGTCGCTGGCCGGGGACGAGATCGGGCGGCTGCTGGAATTGTTGATGGGCGTGGCAGCGGGGGCGGGACATCTGCGCAGCCGCACCGGCCCCGCCGATCCGGCGCTGCGCCATGCGCGGGTCTGCTACAGCCATCTGGCGGGCGATCTGGGCACCCAGCTGTTCGATGCGCTGCTGGCGCAGGGGATCATCGCGCGGCAGGGCGAGGCCTTGCGGCTGACCGAGGCGGGCAGGGGGTTCGCCACCGGTTTCGGCATCGACATTGCCGCGCTGTCGGTGGGTCGGGCGCCGCTCTGCCGCGAATGCCTGGACTGGAGCGAACGGCGGGCCCACCTGGCCGGCAGTTTCGGTCGGGCGCTGCTGACCCGGATCGAGGCGCTGGGTTGGGCCAGCCGTCAGGATGACAGCCGCGCCCTGCGCTTCAGCCCGGCGGGCGAGCGGGCGTTTCGGGCGCAATTCGCGCTGGTCACGGCCTGACCCCCTCTGGCACCTGCCGGCGCGCTGGCATAGCCTCTGGTCCGACACGCAGAGGAGCCGCCGATGAATCCCGAACTGACGCAGTGGACCGGCCCGCATGGGCTGCCGCGCTTTGACCTGATCGCGGACGCGGATTTCGCCCCGGTCATCGATGCCGAACTGGCGCGCGCCGAGGCCGCGGTGGAGGCCATCGCCGCCAATGCCGCGCCGGCGGATTTCGTCAATACCGTCGCCGCGATGGAGACCTGCGAGGAGCCGCTGGATCGTGCCTGCGGGGTGTTCTACACGCTGGCCGGCGTCGCCTCGAACCCCGCGCGCGAGGCATTGCAGCGCGATCTGGCGCCGAAACTGTCGGCCTATTCCAGCACGGTGATGATGGACCCGCGGCTGTTCGAGCGGGTGCAGGCTGTCTCGGACGCCGTGGAGGCGCTGCCGGTCGAGGATGCCCGGATCACCGAATTGCAGCTGCGCGCCCGGCGCCGCTCGGGGGCCGGTCTGCCGCCCGAGGATCGCGCAAGGCTGGCGGCGATCAACGAGCGGCTGGCGGTGCTGACCACGCAGTTTTCCCAGAACGTGCTGACCGACGAGCGCGATTTCGTTCTGCCCATCCCCGATGACCGGCTGGCCGGGCTGCCCGACTGGCTTCTGGGCGCGATGCGCGCGGCGGCGCGGGAACGCGGGCTGACCGGGCAGGTCGTCACCCTCAGCCGCTCGCTGATCGTGCCGTTCCTGGAACTCTCCGAAGATCGGGCGCTGCGCGAGATGGCCTTCCGGGCTTGGGCCGCGCGTGGCTCGGGCGCGGGCGCCGGGGGTGCTGCCACCGACAATCGCGGTCTGGTCACCGAGATCCTGTCGCTGAGGCATGAAAAGGCCCGGCTGCTCGGCTATGCCGATTTCGCCGCCTACCGGCTCGAGCCGGAGATGGCGCGCGATGCGGACCGGGTCGAGGATCTGCTGATGCAGGTCTGGCGTCCGGCTGTGGCGCGGGCGCAAAAGGACGAGGTCGCGCTGACCGAGATGCTGCAAGCCGAGGGCGGAAATGGGCCGCTGGAAGCATGGGACTGGCGCCATTACGCCGCGCGCCGCAAGCGGGCCGAGCATGATTTCGACCCCGACCTGCTGAAACCCTACCTGACGCTCGACGCGATGATCGGCGCGGTCTTCGACACCGCGCAGCGCCTGTTCGGGCTGGAGTTCACGCCCTTCGAGGCGCCCTTGTGGAACCCCGATGTGCGGGCCTGGCAGATCAGCCGCGACGGCCAGCCGATGGCGGTCTTCCTTGGTGATTACTACGCCCGACCGGGCAAGCGCTCGGGGGCCTGGTGTTCCTCGCTGCAACCCCAGCACAAGATCGGCGCGGGGCAGCGACCCATCGTGGTGAATGTCTGCAACTTCACCCCGCCGGATCAGCCCGGTGCCCCGGCCTTCCTGTCCTGGGACGATGCCCGCACGCTGTTCCATGAGTTCGGCCATGCGCTGCATCACATCCTGTCGGATGTGCACTGGCCCTCGATCTCGGGCACCTCGGTCGCGCTCGATTTCGTCGAATTGCCGAGCCAGCTTTACGAGCACTGGCTGTCGCAGCCGCAGGTTCTGTCGCAGCATGCCCGGCATTACCAGACGGGAGAGCCGCTGCCACCGGCGCTGCTGGACCGCCTGCTGGCCGCAGACAAGGCCGATGCCGGCTTCTCGACCGTCGAATACCTGGAATCGGCGCTGGTCGATCTGGCCTTCCACCGGGGCGATGCGCCCGCCGACCCTGCGGCGCGGCAGGCCGATCTGCTGGCGCAACTGGGTGCGCCCCCGGCCATCCCGCTGCGCCACGACACGCCGCATTTCAGCCATGTTTTTTCCGGCAGCCATTACGCCAGCGGCTATTACAGCTACATGTGGTCCGAGGTGATGGATGCCGATGCCTTCGCCGCCTTTGTCGAGGCCGGCGACATCTTCGACCCCGAAACTGCGAAACGGCTGGAAAGCGCGATCCTGTCGCGCGGCGGATCGGCGCAGGCCGATGACCTCTGGATCGAGTTCAGGGAACGAATGCCGGGGGTTGGGCCTTTACTAGAGGGGCGCGGGTTGAGCTGAGCGCCCGATGTAAAGGGAGAGAGTTCATGAAAACCGTCAGCCTGTTTGCCATTGCCACCATCGCCACCCTCGGGCTTGCCGCCTGCGAAGAGGGCGCCGCGCCGCCCGTGCCGGAACCCGCAGCCGGGCCGATCGACGCGCCCGGTTCGCTGAACGGCACCTATAACCTCAGGGCCTCGGATTGCACCGATCAGGGCGCGCCCGAGACCCGGCTTACCATCGAGGGCAACAAGTTCAACTTCTACGAATCCGCCTGCACCGTCGCGGCCTCGGAGCCCGGCACCTCGTCCACGCAGGTCACGCTGTCCTGTGCCGGCGAGGGCGAGCAGCGGAACCGCGTCGTCGAACTGCAGAACCGCCCGGGCGAATTGCGCCTGACCGACGACTCGACCACGCTGACCTATTTCAAATGCGAGGCTGGGGCCTGATCGGAACGGCCTGATCGCACCCGCCGGCCCTCGCGGTCGGCGGGTCTGACCTATTCCCGCACTTCGCCCGGATCGACACCCCAGATCGAGGGCTTCATCACCCAGCCCCGTTCGCCCCCGCCCGAGATGCGGCACCAGTCCTTGGTGCATTCGCCAAGGCGGACGATGGCCCCGGCCTCCGCCCGGGCGACGACATCCGAATCGAGGTCGGGCTTGGAATGCAGTTCCACCATGTCCTCTTGCACGATGGCGGTGCGCACGCCCGAGAGCAGCGCGTAATGGACCCAGCCCCCGGCGCCGTCCTTGTCCTCGACCCGGCGCCAGTGGCCGAACTCGGCCACCACGCGCAGCGGCATCCCGGCATGGCGGAAGACCCAGTCGATGCGATGCGAGAGGCTCGGCCCGCGCCGCGCGTTGCCCTCGCCGCCCTTGAGGCTGACATAGCGGGGCAGGGGCATGTTGGTCACCGGCCCGCGATTGGGGTCGCGGCCACCGGGGTTGCGGCTGATCTGGGCATCGGCGCTTGGCGCCTGGCTCAGCACGATGACGCCGCCGCCCGCAGGGACCGGCAGGCCATTGGTGGAATTGTCGGGGCCGCCGGTCGAGACGATGGTGACGCCGGGCGGGATGGTGACCGCCTCTGGGGCCGGTGTTCCTGTGTCGGATGTTTCCGCCGGCGCGGGGCCGCCCGCCAGCAATGGCAGCGCAAGGGCCACTGCAGTGCCGAAGATGATCCCCCGCCGCATCCTCGTTCCGATCGCGCCGAAACCCTTTGAAAGCGTCATTCCTTGCCCGTTCCTGCCTGCCATCAGCCCGCCGCGCCCGGTCCACCGGGCGCTGCCTGCCGCCTGCCTTGCCTCATCCTCGGATCGCTCGCGGCACGATGACCGCGACAACCCACCTACAGGGGTCTTGTGCCTGCCCCTCAACGGGGGCAGTTTGCCAAAACCGGCCGCGCAAGAAAAGTGCGCAGCACCACGTCGTCGAGAATGTGAGGTCAATATGTCATCATCATCGCGCCCACGCCTGAAGGTCACGGTGACGCGACGCCTGCCCGAGGCGGTCGAGACCCGGATGAAGGAGCTTTTCGACGTCTCGTTGAACGAGAGCGACACCAAGATGACGCGCGAGGAACTGGCCCGCGCGATGCGCGACAGCGACGTGCTGGTGCCCACCGTCACCGACCATATCGACGCGAACATGCTGGCACAGGCCGGCGAGCGGCTGAAGCTGATCGCCAATTACGGCGCGGGTGTTGACCATATCGACGTCCTGTCGGCGCGTCAGCGCGGGGTCTTGATCTCGAACACGCCGGGGGTCGTGACCGAGGATACCGCCGACATGGCGATGGCGCTGATCCTCGCCGTCACCCGCAAGATCCCCGAGGGCTTGGCCGAGATGCAGGCCGGGCGCTGGCATGGCTGGGCGCCGACCTCGCACCTGGGCGGGCGCGTCGGTGGCCGGCGTCTGGGGATTCTCGGCATGGGCCGGATCGGCCAGGCGGTGGCGCGGCGCGCAAATGTCTTCGGCATGCAGGTCCATTACCACAACCGCAAGCGCCTGCGCCCCGAGATCGAAGAGGAATTGCAGGCGACCTGGTGGGAAAGCCTCGACCAGATGATGGCGCGGGTGGACATCATCAGCGTCAATGCCCCGCATACGCCCGGCACTTTCCACCTGCTGAACGCAAGGCGGCTGAAGCTGCTGAAACCCTCGGCCGTGGTCATCAACACCTCGCGCGGCGAGGTGATCGACGAGAACGCCCTGACCCGGATGCTGCGCGCGGGCGAGATCGCCGGCGCTGGTCTCGACGTGTTCGAGCACGGGCACGAGATCAACCCGCGCCTGCGCGAATTGCCGAATGTCGTCCTGTTGCCGCATATGGGCTCGGCAACGGTCGAGGGTCGCAACGAGATGGGCGAGAAGGTGATCATCAACATCAAGACCTTCGCCGACGGCCACCGCCCGCCCGATCTGGTCGTGCCCTCGATGCTGTGAGGATGCCGCGATGCTGAACACCCCGCCGATCTGGGCCCATGTCGAGACCCATCGCGATGACCTGACCGGGCTGGCCGACCAGGTCTGGTCGACGCCGGAACTGCTCTATGGCGAATATGCCTCGTGTCAGGCCCATGCCGAGATGCTGAAGGCCAAGGGATTCCGCGTGACCGAGAACGTGGCCGGCATTCCTACCGCCGTGATGGGCGAGGCGGGCGAGGGCGGGCCGGTCATTGCCATCCTTGGCGAATATGACGCGCTGCCGGGTCTGTCGCAGGTGGCGGGCATCGCCGAGCCGCGCGAGGTGACGCCGAACGGCAATGGCCATGGCTGCGGGCATAACTTGCTGGGCTCGGCCGCGCTGCTGGCCGCCACCGCGCTGAAGGACTGGCTGGCGGAAACCGGGACGCCCGGCCGGGTGCGTTATTACGGCTGCCCGGCGGAAGAGGGCGGGGCGGCCAAGACCTTCATGGTCCGCGATGGCGCCTTCGCCGATGTCGATGCCGCCGTGACCTGGCATCCCGACGGCATGACCCGGGTGGATGATCCCCTCAGCCTCGCCAATACCCGCATCGACTTCACCTTTCAGGGCCGCTCGAGCCATGCGGCGATGAACCCGCATCTGGGCCGCTCGGCGCTGGATGCGGTCGAGCTGACCTCGGTGGGGGTGAACTATCTGCGCGAGCATATGGTGCAGGATGCGCGCATCCATTACGCCTATCTCGATGCTGGCGGCTCGGCCCCGAACGTGGTGCAGTCCCGCGCCAAGGTGCGCTATTCCATCCGCGCGCTGCATTCGGCGGAAATGCTGGCATTGGTCGAGCGGGTGAAGGACGTGGCCCGTGGCGCGGCGCTGATGACCGGCACCGAAATGTCCTTCCAGATCTTCTCGGCGGTGTCGAGCACCTTGGAGAACAAGGTCATGGACGGTGCCATGCAGCGGGCGCTGGAGGAGTTGGGCGGCGTGCCCTTTGACGAGGCCGACCGCCTCTATGCCCGCGCCATTCAGGCAACGCTGACCGAGGCCGATCTGGCCGCGCCCTATCGCGGCGTGGCGATGGAGCCGCGCGAGGACGAGCCGCTGTGTGACTACATCGTGCCGCTGCGGCCCGGGGGCGAGGTGCTGATCGGCTCGACCGACGTGTCGGATGTGTCTTGGGTTGTCCCGCTCAGCGAGGTGCTGGTCGCCACCCATGCCATCGGCACGCCCGCGCACAGCTGGCAGATCACCGCGCAGGGCAAGTCCCCTGCCGCGCACAAGGGCATGACCCATGCCGCCAAGGTGATGGCGCGCTGCGCCCAGATGCTGATCGAGGACCCGGCGCTGCTGGCCGAGGCGCAGGCCGAACATGCCGAGCGGCTGAGGAAAACGCCCTACCGGAACCCGCTGCCCGAGGATGTCGAGCCGCCGCTGGTGCCGCGCCCGGTGGGGTGAGCCGCAGACCCCGCCCGATACGCGGTCTGCAAGACCGTCGGGCGAGCGCCTGCCCGTCCCGGCGGGCCGGCGCTTTGGTGACGCTGGTCCCGAGATCAGGATGCGAGGGCCTTGGCACCATAAAGCGTGCCGGCGAACCGTTCCGGCGCCGGCCCACGGACAGGCGCCCGCCCAGTGCCGCGCATGTGGCACAACTGCCATCCCCCCGACTCCATGGCAGGAGGTGACCCGACGTTCGCGCTCGGTTACCCTGCGTCCAAGGGACGACCTGCGGTTGATCCGACTCGGATGGACCAACAGGCTGCCGCCACATCCGCATGACCACGAGGAGGAACGTGATGAAGGGTATGATGATGCACCGGCCGCTGCTGATCAGCGGCATCCTGGACTATGCCGCAGAGGTTCATGGCCATGCCACCATCGTCTCGCGCCGGGTCGAGGGTGACATTCATCGCACCGATTATCCGACCATGCGCGCGCGGGTGGTGCAGCTGTCGCTGGCGCTCGAGGAACTTGGGGTGAAGCCCGGCGACCGCGTGGCGACGCTGGCCTGGAACGGCTATCGCCACATGGAACTGTATTACGCCATCTCGAATATCGGCGCGATCTGCCACACCATCAACCCGCGCCTCTCGGCCGAGCAGCTGGGCTATATCACCAATCACGCCGGCGACATGCTGCTGTTTTCCGACCTGACCTTCGTGCCGCTTCTGGAAAAGCTGAAGGACATTTTCCCGGCCGACATGCGCCATGTCTTCATGACCGATGCCGCGCATATGCCCGAGAACACGCTGAACGCGTTTTGCTATGAGGATCTGCTGGACGGCCAACCGACCACGCGCGACTGGCCCGAGTTCGACGAGACCACGGCGGCGGGTCTCTGCTATACCTCGGGGACGACCGGCGATCCCAAGGGCGTGCTCTATTCCCACCGTTCGAGCGTGCTGCACACGCTTCAGATCGCGGCCAGCGGCTTTCTGACCGATATGGGGCGCGATGCCCGGATCCTGCCGGTGGTGCCGCTGTTTCATGTGAACGCCTGGGGCCTGCCCTATCTGGCGCCGATGGTCGGGGCCGATCTGGTCTTTCCGGGGCCGAACCTCGATGGCGAAAGCCTGTGGACGCTGATGGAGGAGGAGGGCGTCACCAGCTCCTGGGGCGTGCCGACCATCTGGCAGGGGCTGCAGGGCGCCATCGACCGCCATGGTCGCAAGCCCGCCGCGCTGCGCCAGATCGTCGTCGGCGGCAGCGCCGCGCCGCGCTCGCTGATCGAGCGCTTCGAGCAGAGCGGGGTCAGCGTCAACCATGCCTGGGGCATGACCGAGATGAGCCCAATCGGCAGCCATGGCGCGCTGGCCTGGCAAATCGCCGACCTGCCCTTTGACGAGCGCATGGCGCTGAAATCCACCCAAGGCCGCCGCGCCTATGGCGTCGAGATGAAGATCGTCGGCGATGACGGCAAGCGCCAGCCCCATGACGGCAAGGCCAAGGGCGAATTGTATGTGCGCGGCAACAACATCACCTCGGGCTATTACGAGAATGACGCCGCCACCGCCAAGGTGATGGATGCCGAGGGCTGGTTCGCCACCGGCGATGTCGCCTCGATTCGGGGCGATGGCTACCTGCAGCTGCATGACCGGTCGAAGGACCTGATCAAGTCGGGCGGCGAATGGATCAGCTCGATCGATCTGGAAAACATCGCCACCGCCCATCCCAAGGTGGCGCAGGCGGCGGTGGTCGCCGTGCCACATCCGAAATGGGACGAGCGGCCGCTCTTGGTCGTGGTGGCGAAATCCGCCGATGACCTGCCGACGCTCGAGGAGATCCAGGCGCTGATGCTGGGGTCGATGGCGCGCTGGCAATTGCCCGATGACATCGTCTTCGTCGAGCAATTGCCGATGACCGCCACCGGCAAGATCAGCAAGCTGAACCTGCGCGAGTCGCTGGCC
The DNA here is from genome assembly GCF_002847445.1 of Paracoccus zhejiangensis. Lineage (NCBI taxonomy): Bacteria > Pseudomonadati > Pseudomonadota > Alphaproteobacteria > Rhodobacterales > Paracoccaceae > Paracoccus > Paracoccus zhejiangensis. The sequence goes on from NZ_CP025430.1 coordinate 538,586, forward strand.
GATTACGTCCACCCGGACCTGCGCTAGGGGATGATGCCGGAGACGCTGGTTCTCGGCGCCGGGATCGTCGGCGTCTCGGCGGCGCTGGCCTTGCAGCAGCAGGGCCATGCCGTCACCCTGGTCGACCGTGCGGCGCCGGGGCAGGAAACCAGCTTCGGCAATGCCGGCATCATTCAATGCGAGGCGGTCGAGCCCTATGCCATGCCCTTGGCGCCCCGCGCGCTGTGGCAGATCGCCAGCGGGCGCAGCAATGATGTACGCTGGACCCCGGCGGCGCTGATGGGGCAGGGCGAGGCATTGCTGCGCTATGCCCGGCATTCGCGCCCCCTTGCCCATGCCCGCGCCATCGCCGCCTATCGCCGGCTGATCCCCGAGGCCTGCACGAGCCACGCCCCGCTGATCGAGGCTGCGGGGGCGGAGGATCTGATCCGCCGCGACGGTTACCTGGAGCTTTTCCGCAGCAACCGGGGGCTGGACGAGGGCCGGGCGATGGCGCGACGCTTTGCCGAGGATTATGGCGTGGCGGTGCAGGTGCTGGACGGGGCGGGGCTGCGCGCGACCGAGCCGGCCATTCGGCGCGACCTCCCCGGCGCGCTGCATTGGCGCGATTGCTGGACGGTCAGCGACCCGGCCGCGCTGACCGCGCGCTATGCCGATCTTTTCGCCCGTCGCGGCGGCCGCATCCTGCGAGGGGACGCGATGGGCCTGCACCGGGCCGCCAGCGGCTGGCGGCTGGGACTGGCCGAAGGCGGCACGGTCGAGGCCGGGGCTGCCGTCATTGCCCTTGGCCCATGGTCGCCCGCTCTGGCCGGGCGCTTCGGCTTGCGGGTGCCGATGCTGCTGAAGCGTGGCTATCATCGGCACTATCGCCCGGCGACGACCCCGCGCCATACCCTCGCCGATCTGGAACATGGCGTGGTCTTGGCGCCGATGCAGGCGGGCCTGCGCATCTGCACCGCCGCCGATCTGGCCGCCCAGCCCAGCCCCGACCCGCGACAATTGCGCCGGGGCGAGGCCGCCGCCGCCGAACTCCTGGGACCGCTCGATCCGGTGGAGCCGCAGGCCTGGACCGGCCGGCGACCCTGCATGCCCGACATGCTACCGGTCATTGGCGCGGTGCCGGGTCAACGGGGCCTCTGGGCCAATTTCGGGCATGGTCATCACGGCTTGACTCTGGCGGCCATCAGCGGCGTTCTTCTGGCCGATGCGATGGCGGGCGGAGCGGTCTTTCCCGAGCTTGCCCCCGCGCGCCTGACCTGAGCCAGCCAAAGGACGCAATCATGGAACGGATCGACCTGCCCGGAGGCGGCGTCAGCCTCAGCCGCATCGTCTATGGCATGTGGCGCCTTGGCGATGATGCCGACACCTCGCCGGCGCTGGTGCAACGGAAGATCGAGGCCTGCCTGGCGCAGGGCATTACCACGATGGACCATGCCGATATCTATGGCGGCGGCACCGGCCAGACCCTTCTGGGCGCGGCGCTGCGGGCCGCGCCGGACCTGCGCCAGCGGATAGAACTGGTCACCAAATGCGGCATCGTGCCGCCGGGCAGGAATGGCGCGCAGGTCAAGCATTACGACACCAGCCCCGCCTATATCCGCGCCTCGCTGGAACAAAGCCTGCGCGATCTGGCGGTCGAGCAGGTGGATCTGCTGCTGATCCACCGCCCCGACCCGATGATGGATGCCGACGCGACCGGCGCGGTGCTGGACCAGCTGGTAGCCGAGGGCAAGACCCGGGCGGTGGGCGTCTCGAATTTCCGGCCCTGGGACATGAGCCTGTTGCAAAGCCGGATGGAACAGCCGCTTTCGGCCAACCAGATCGAACTCAGCCTTCTGGCGCATGAACCCTTTGAGAATGGCGATCTGGCCTTCCTGATGGAACGCCGCATCCCGGTCATGGCCTGGTCGCCGCTTGGCGGTGGCAGCCTGTTTGCCTCGGTCCGGCCCGAGCTGACCGCAATGCTGAAGGACCTGGCCGAGCGCGAGGGTGTCGATATGGGCGCCGTGGCCCTCGCCTGGCTTCTTGCCCATCCGGCGCGGATCATGCCGGTGGTGGGCACCAACAATCTCGACCGCATCGCCCAGGCCCATCAGGCGCTGGCGGTGCGGATGGACCGGCAGGACTGGTTCGCGCTCTATCAGGCGGCGCTTGGCCGGGACGTGCCCTGACGGGTTTCGCCGCGCGCGCCGCTGTGCCACTGTCCCGCCATCAACCAAGGGCAGGGACATGACAGACGCGAGCGACGAGGACATTCGCCACAGCGAGAAGAAGAAGCGCATTCAGGCCGCGCGGCAGAAGATCATGGCCGGCAAGACCGGTGGCGAGAAGGGCCTGATCATCGTCCATACCGGCAAGGGGAAGGGCAAGTCCTCCTCGGGCTTCGGCATGATCCTCCGCGCCATCGGTCACGGGATGCCCTGCGCCGTGGTGCAGTTCATCAAGGGCGGATGGGAGACCGGCGAGGCGCGGGTGTTGCGCGATCACTTTGCCAAGGAATGCCAGATCCATGTCATGGGCGAGGGCTTTACCTGGGACACGCAGGACCGGCAGCGCGACATCGCCGCCGCCAGTGCCGCATGGGAGAAGGCGAAAGAGCTGATCCGCGATCCGGCGATGCGGCTGGTGCTGCTCGATGAGATCAACATCGCGCTGCGCTATGACTATCTCGACGTCGATGCGGTGGTCGAGTTCCTGCTGACCGAGAAGCCGCCGATGACCCATGTCATCCTGACCGGCCGCAATGCCAAGGACGAGCTGATCGAGGCCGCCGACCTGGTCACCGAGATGACCGAGGTGAAGCACCCGTTCAAGTCGCAGGGCATCATCGCGCAGGCCGGGGTCGAGTTCTGAACCGCCAGACCCGTAACGAGAATCAGCCGGGGCCGTCAGCCTCCTCTGCCAGCGGGCAGGGGTGGGGTGACGGCCCCTTTTTTTCGAACCTTCTTCGACGGAATTTCTGCAGCGCAGAAGGATCTTGCGAATTTTCGACAGGACTCCGCAGAAGGTGCGATAATCCTTGCCAGATCGCAGAGGAATAAGCATCTGCTCGCGGAAATGCTGTGTGGAGGCGGTGATGGCCGAGATTCTGGTTCTGGGTGCAGGGATGGTGGGGGTCAGCACGGCGCTGGCCTTGCAGGCGCGCGGGCATGAGGTGGTCATGATCGACCGCACCGCGCCGGGCCGCGAGACCAGCTATGGCAATGCCGGGCTGATCCAGACCGAAGCGGTGGAGCCCTATGCCATGCCGCTGGCGCCGGGTGCGCTGCTGCAGATCGCCATGGGTCGCGGCTATGACGTGAAATGGAACGTCTCGGGTCTGTTGTCGCAGGCGCAGGCGGTGCTGACCTATGCCCGGAACTCGCTGCCGGCGGCGCATAAACGCGCCTCGCAGACCTGGGGCAAGCTGATCCGGCAATCGACCGAGCGGCACGGCCCGCTGATCGCCGCTGCCGGTGCCGACAATATCATCCGCCGCGACGGCTATATCGAGATCCACCGCACCCCTGCCAAGATGGACAAGGCGCGCAAGGTGGCCGAGCGCTTCCTGACCGAGTTCGGGGTCGAGGCGACGCTGATGGATGGCAAGCAACTGGCCCGGCTGGAACCTTCGATCAAGATCGAGGTTGAGGGCGCAACCCATTGGTCTGACAGCTGGAACTGTGCCGATCCCGGCGGGTTGGTGGCGGCCTATGCGACGCTGTTCCAGAAGCGCGGCGGTCGTGTCGTGGTCGGCGATGCGGGCGATCTGCACCGCGCCGGCAAGGGCTGGAAGGCCGACGAGGCCGAAGGTGAACATGCCGTCATCGCGCTGGGGCCGTGGTCACCGATGCTGCTGGCGCGCTATGCACTGAAGGTGCCGATGGTCTACAAGCGCGGCTATCACAAGCATTACCACATGGAGACGCCGCCCAATCACCCGATCGCCGATTTCGGCAATTCGGTGGTGCTGTCGCCCATGCGCCGGGGCTTGCGCATCGCCACCGCCGCCGAGCTGACCCCGCATCCGCGCCTGTCGCCGCCGCAGCTCAAGCATGGCGAGAAGGCCGCGCAGGAGCTGTTCCATATCGGCGCCCCGGTTGAGGCCGAACCCTGGACCGGCCGCCGCCCCTGCATGCCCGACATGCTGCCGGTGGTTGGCCGGGTGCCCGATCACGAGAACCTCTGGGCCCATTTCGGCCATGGCCACCAGGGCTTTACCTTGGGCCCGGTTACCGCCGAGATCCTCGCCGACGAGATGGATGGCGGGCAGGGCTGGGCGGAACTGCAGCCGATGCGGTTGAAGCGGTAAGGGGCCGTTATTCACGCCTTGGCCCGTGCGACCAGCACGGGCCGCGCCCGACCCTCCCACCGGGAGGGCGCATTGCGACGCTGCGATCAGCACGGCAGTCGGATGTGGTTTGCACCATAAAGCACGGCAAGCGAGCCGCCACGAACGCCCACCCGAGGGCCGGGCGCGGCCCTCAGCCCTACATTTCCGACACTCCCCCGCCTCCTGACACCTCCTATCAGCAGCCCGGCTTGACTTTCCGTCCCTCACGCCCACCTTGAACCGCATGGCTCACAACAACACCAACGCCCCCGTCGCGCGCTTTCCCGAAGTCAGCCGTCCCAAGCTCGAGGGCGGGCGGCGCTTTGTCATGTCCAGCGAATTCCTGCCCGCCGGCGACCAGCCCACGGCCATTGCCGAGCTGTCGCAGGGCGTGCGCGACGGCGAGCGCGATCAGGTGCTTCTGGGCGCGACCGGCACCGGCAAGACCTACACCATGGCCAAGGTCATCGAAGAGACCCAGCGACCGGCCATCATCCTTGCCCCGAACAAGACCTTGGCGGCGCAGTTGTATGGCGAATTCAAGGGCTTCTTCCCCGACAACGCGGTCGAGTATTTCGTCAGCTACTACGACTACTACCAGCCCGAGGCCTATGTGGCGCGGTCGGATACCTATATCGAGAAGGAATCCCAGATCAACGAGGCCATCGACCGGATGCGCCACTCGGCCACCCGCGCGCTTCTGGAACGCGATGACGTGATCATCGTGGCCTCGGTCAGCTGCATCTACGGCATCGGTTCGGTCGAGACCTATTCGGCCATGACCCAGGACATGATCGTGGGCAATTCCTATGACCAGCGCGAGTTTCTGGGCCAGTTGGTGGCGCAGCAGTACCGCCGCCTCGACGCCAGCTTCCAGCGCGGCGGCTTCCGCGTGCGCGGCGATCTGGTCGAGGTCTGGCCGGCGCACCTCGAGGACCGGGCCTGGCGCTTCGATTTCTTCGGCAACGAGCTGGAGGCGATCACCGAGTTTGACCCGCTGACCGGCCAGAAGACCGACAGTTTCAAGCAGATCCGCATCTATGCGAACAGCCACTACGTCACCCCGCGCCCGACCATGCAGCAGGCGATCAAGGGCATCCGCAAGGAACTTATCGAGCGGCTGAAGCAGCTGACCGACGAGGGCAAGCTGCTGGAGGCGCAGCGGCTGGAGCAGCGGACGAATTTCGATCTCGAGATGCTGGAGGCCACCGGCGTCTGCAACGGCATCGAGAACTATTCGCGTTACCTGACCGGCCGCGCGCCCGGCGAGCCGCCGCCCACGCTGTTCGAGTTCATCCCCGACAATGCCATCGTCTTCGCCGATGAATCCCATGTCTCGGTGCCGCAGATCGGCGGCATGTATCGGGGCGACTTCCGGCGCAAGTTCACCCTGGCGGAACACGGCTTCCGCCTGCCGTCCTGCATGGACAACCGCCCGCTGAAATTCGAGGAATGGGACGCGATGCGCTCGCAGTCGGTCTTTGTCTCGGCCACGCCCGCGCAATGGGAGATGGACCAGACCGGCGGCGTCTTTACCGAACAGGTGATCCGCCCGACCGGCCTTCTGGACCCGGTGGTCGAGATCCGCCCGGTGGAAATGCAGGTCGATGACCTGTTGGACGAGGTGCGCAAGGTGACCGCTGCGGGGATGCGCACGCTGGTCACCACGCTGACCAAGCGCATGGCCGAGGATCTGACCGAATACATGCACGAGCAGGGCATCAAGGTCCGCTACATGCATTCCGACATCGACACCATCGAACGCATCGAGATCCTGCGCGACCTGCGCCTTGGCGCTTTCGATGTGCTGGTCGGCATTAACTTGTTGCGCGAAGGTCTTGATATTCCTGAATGTGGCCTCGTCGCCATTCTGGATGCCGACAAGGAGGGCTTCCTGCGTTCGGAAACCTCGCTGATCCAGACCATCGGCCGGGCGGCGCGGAACGCCGATGGCCGGGTGATCCTCTATGCCGACAAGATGACCGGCAGCATGGAACGCGCGATTGCCGAGACGGATCGGCGGCGTGCCAAGCAGCACGCCTATAATGTCGAGCATGGCATCACCCCCCAGACCGTGCGCAAGAATGTCGAGGATGTTCTGGCGGGCCTGTGGCAGGGCGATACCGACCAGTCACGGATCACCGCGAAGATCGACAAGCCGATGGTCGGCTCGAACCTGCAGGCGCATCTCGAGGCGCTCAGGGCGCAGATGCGCAAGGCCGCCGAGAACCTCGAATTCGAGGATGCGGCGCGGTTGCGGGACGAGGTGAAGCGGCTGGAAGCCGTCGATCTGGCGATTGCCGACGATCCGCTGGCGCGGCAATCGGCCATCGAGGCGGCGGCGGAAGAGGCGGTGAAATCCTCGGGCCGGTCCACGGCGGGACGGGCGGGCCAGCGCGGCGGCAACAAGCGGTCGAAACGGCGCGGCTGAACCAAGCGCCCGGCTCCTCGGACCAGTTGGCAAGCGCCGCCCGATCGTCCAGAACGGGCGCGTATCGTTATCAGTCAGGGGTTTCGCAATGGTCTTCGCACTGCTGTCGCTGCTGTTTTCCGGCGCGATCTTCGGCTTCTTCTATGCCTGGGTTTCATCGACCATGTGGGGGCTGGACGCCGCCGATCCGCAGGTCGCCATTGCCGCCATGCAGGCGATGAATGCCTCGGTCAGGAATGCGGTCTTTGCGCCGGCCTTCTTCGGCACGCCGCTGGTGCTTCTGGTCACGGCGCTGGCGAGTCGCAGGGCCTCGGGCGCGGCCGCGCTGGCCTTTGCGGCGGCGGCGGTCGTTTACACCCTCGGCGGGCTGATCCTGACGCTTGCGGTCAATGTGCCAATGAACGAGGCGCTCGCACAGGTGACCATCCCGCAGGACCGGGCCGAAGCCGCCGCGATCTGGGCCGATTATTCACCGCGCTGGCAAGTCTGGAACCAGGTCCGCACGGTTGCCTCGGGGCTCGCGCTGTTGCTCGCCGGCTGGGGCACCTGGCGGCTGGGGCGGGACAGCCGGGGCTGAGCCTCACCAGCACTCGGTCTTGGCGATCCAGCCCTTGTCATCGACATAGACGTTCAGCCGGTCCGGGTTGTAATCCTCGGTCACTGCCATGCCGGGCGAGATGATCCGGTGCGACAGACCGGCGGGCAGGGTGACCGCGCCGATATTCTGGCCGACGAGGGACTGGTAACTGTCATCGCAGGCGAGTGCTGCGGCGGGCGTCCCGGTAGGCGCAGCAGGTTCGCAGGCGGCCAACGTCAGAAGACCAAGGCCGAGGAGGGGAAGGCGGGTCATGGCGTCTCCATCCTGAAGGCGTCGCGGGCGCCCAGCATATCCGCCGCGCCCGCGATCCCGAAATCACCGCTGCGTGCGGTCAGCCACAGGCGACCTTCACCAGCTTGCCGGTCCGGTCATACTCGAAATTGATCCGGCCCGAGGCGTGATCCATCGTGATCGGATCGCCGGTCCGGTAGTGGCGGATGACGGTGCCGGCGGGCAGGCTGATCTGCGGCGATTGCTGGCCCACATATTGCTGATAGGTGGTCGCGCCGCAGGTGTCGCCGGGGGCGTCGGCCTCGGTCACCGGGGTCTCCTCGATGATCGGGACGATCACCTGGGTCGGCGGCGGGGCGCAGGCGGCCAGTGCAAGCGGCAGGACGGCAAGGCCAAGGGGCTTGAGGATGTTCATGTTTCTCTCCCTGAAATCTTGTGCAGGCGGAACGCCAAGATGCCCGGCATTGTTCCCGGTCCTGCGACGATCCGGCCCTTGATCCGGGCGCGTGCATTGGCGATAAGACGGCAAGACCGCTCTGGAAGGAACCAGCCCATGCGCGCCCGCATCTATCAGCCTGCCCGCAACGCCATGCAGTCGGGCCTTGCCCAGACCCAGGGCTGGGTGCTGGAATTTCCGCCCGCCGACGCGCGCGAGATCGACCCGCTGATGGGCTGGACCAGCAGCGACGACACCCAAAGCCAGGTGCGCCTGCGCTTCGAGACCCGCAAGCAGGCCGAGGAATATGCCCGCGCCAACAAGATCGAGGTCACGGTCGTGGATCCGCACAGCCGCGCCGCCAATGTCCGTCCGCGCGGTTATGGCGAGAATTTCGCCACCGACCGCCGTTCGCCATGGACGCATTGACGATCACGCGCGACAGCCCGCTGGCGGCTGATCTCGCGCTGCTGTTCGAACGCCACACCGTCGAGATGGTGCATGGCGACACGCCACCCGAATCGATCCACATGATGCCGCGCGCCGATCTGGACCGGCCTGATATTGCTTTCTTCGTGCTGCGCGACCAGACCGGCCCGCTGGCCATGGGTGCTGTGAAGACCATCGCGCCGGGCCATGGCGAGGTGAAATCCATGCATGTGCTCAGCGAGGCACGGGGCCGCGGCCTGTCGCGCCGGCTTCTGGACCACATGCTTGCCGCGTCGCGCGCGGATGGTCTCGCCCGGCTCTCGCTCGAGACCGGATCGCAGGACAGTTTCGCCTCGGCCCGTGGCCTCTATGCCCGTGCTGGTTTTTCCGAATGCGCGCCCTTCGGCAGCTATCGCCCTGACCCCAACAGCGTCTTCATGACGCGGGAATTGTGAGTTAAACCATGTATCTACGCTTTGCCGCCGGGCTTCTCGCCCTTGCCGCGCCTGCCTGCGCCATGACCCCGCAAGGCCAGACGCCGGAACAGGTGCCGGTCACCTATCGCTGCGCCGGTGACGTGACCGTGCCGGTGATCTTCGTCAATCCGCCCGATTCCGACACCGGCTATGCGACCGCTGTCATCGAGGGAAAGCTGATGGTCCTGCCGCTGGCCGTCTCGGCCTCGGGCGCGCGCTATCGCAGCGACACGCCGGCGCCGGGCTACCAGATCTGGACCAAGGGCGACGACGCCATGATCACCAAGGGCCCCGAGGATGCGGATGCGCCCGTGGCCGAGGATTGCACCGCCGCCAAGTGAGGCGGTGCTTGCACCCGGACGCCCGATCACGCAGAAAGCCGCCACGCGGTCCCGTAGCTCAACTGGATAGAGCGGCCGACTTCTAATCGGCAGGTTGAGGGTTCGAGCCCTTCCGGGATCGCCAATCGGGTTGCTGCGGAATAATCTCTCTTGCGATCACCCTGACCGCAGGAGAGGTTCCGAGATGGCCCTGAAATTCAAACCCAAGACCTATGGCCCGGTTCACGTCCATTTCGACGGCGAGGGCGGCGTGAGTTTTGCCGAGGGCGAGACGGGCGAGCGCCATGCCCATCCGCCGCATTCGACGCCGGTGGTCACGCTGCTCGCCTCGCTCGGCCATTGCCTCGTCGAATCCCTGCGCATCGTCGCCCGCGGCAAGGGGCTGACGCCCGGGGCCTTCACCATCACCGTGATCGGCGAACGGGCGCTCGATCTGCCGGGCAGGCTGGGCAGCATCCGCTATGCCGTCGAGGGTTGGCCGATGGACCAGCCGGGTGGTGCCGATCTCGTCGCCGATGCCAAGGCGATCTGCACCATCAGCAACAGCCTCGGGCCGGTGACGATCTCGGCGGGCCTCTAACGGGCAAGGCTTCGCTGCGATGGCGCCTAAGCGTCACCCCCGCCGCAACTCCGTGTTGCCGCCCCGGCGCTGGCTGATTATCACGGACTTCCGACAGATGGAGAGCCCACCGTGACCCAGACCGCCGCCCATATCGCCCGCGTCATCGCGCAAGAGATCGCCGCCAGCCCGGCGCAGGTTGCCGCGGCGGCGACGCTCTTGGACGAGGGGGCGACCGTGCCCTTCGTCGCGCGCTATCGCAAGGAGGTGACCGGCGGGCTGGATGACACGCAGCTGCGGACGCTGGCCGAGCGGCTGGCCTACCTGCGCGAGCTCGAGGCGCGGCGCGAGGCGATCCTGAAATCCATTCGCGAGCAGGGCAAGCTGACCGATGACCTGACGCGCGCCATCGCCCAGGCCGAGACCAAGGCGGGTCTGGAAGATATCTACCTGCCGTTCAAGCCCAAGCGCCGCACCAAGGCGATGATCGCGCGCGAGAACGGTCTGGAGCCGCTGCTGCGCGCCATCATGGACCAGCGGGCAGTGGCACCGGAAACCCATGCCGAAGCCTACCTGACCGAGGCCGTGCCGACGGTAAAGGACGCGCTGACCGGCGCGCGGGACATCCTGACCGAGGAGCTGTCGGAACGTGCGGACCTGCTGGGCAAGCTGCGCGATTTCATGCGGCGCGAGGCTTTCGTCGTCTCGAAGGTGATCGAGGGCAAGGAGGCCGCGGGGGCCAAGTTCGCCGATTACTTCGACCAGCGCGAGAAATGGGCCGACATCCCCTCGCACCGGGCGCTGGCCATCCTGCGCGCGGCCAAGGAAGAGATCGTCACCATCGAGGTCGCCCCGGAGGCCGAGACCGGCGTGCCGCAGGCCATCGCCATGATCGCGGCCTCGCTTGGCACCGCCGGCGATACGCCCGGCGATCGCTGGCTGCGCGCGGCGGCGGACTGGGCCTGGCGGGTCAAGTTCTCGCTGACGCTTTACATCGACCTTTTGGGCGAATTGCGCCAGCGCGCGCACGAGGCGGCGATCACCGTCTTTTCGCGCAATCTCAAGGACCTGCTGCTGGCGGCGCCGGCCGGTGCCAAGGCGACGCTGGGGCTGGACCCCGGCATCCGGACCGGGGTGAAATGCGCGGTGGTGGACAAGACCGGCAAGCTGCTGGAAACCGCGACGATCTATCCCTTCCAGCCGCGCATGGATGTTCGCGGGGCCGAGGCCACGCTGATCCAGCTGATCGCGAAGCATGGCGTCGAACTGGTCGCCATCGGCAATGGCACCGCCAGCCGCGAGACCGAGAAGCTGGTCGGCGACACGCTGCGGCTCTTGCCGCAGGGGGTGAAGGCACCGACGCGGGTGGTGGTGTCCGAAGCCGGGGCCTCGGTCTATTCCGCCTCGGAACTGGCAGCCAGGGAATTCCCGGGTCTCGACGTCTCGCTGCGCGGTGCAGTCTCGATTGCCCGGCGCTTGCAGGACCCCCTGGCGGAACTGGTGAAGATCACCCCGCAATCGATCGGCGTCGGGCAATACCAGCATGACGTGGACCAGCGCAGCCTGTCGCGCGCGCTGGACGCGGTGGTCGAGGATGCGGTGAACGCGGTGGGCGTGGATCTAAACACCGCCTCGGCCCCGCTTCTGGCGCAGGTCGCGGGTCTGGGGCCGTCGCTGGCGGAGTCGATCGTGCTTTACCGCGAGGAACATGGCTCCTTCCCCTCGCGCAAGACGCTCTTGAAGGTCTCGGGCCTTGGTCCCAAGGCCTTCGAGCAATGCGCGGGCTTCCTGCGCATCCGCGACGGGGCCGAGCCGCTGGACGCATCGTCCGTCCATCCCGAGGCCTACGAGGTCGCGCGCCGGATCGTCTCGGCCTGTGGCCGGGACCTGCGACAGATCGTCGGCACGGCGGGGGCGCTGAACGCGCTCCGCGCCGAGGATTTCGTCACCGGAAGCTTCGGCCTGCCCACGGTGCGCGACATTTTCCGCGAGCTGGAAAAGCCCGGTCGCGACCCTCGGCCCGAGTTCAAGACGGCGAAGTTCTCGGAGGGCGTCGAGGAGATCAAGGACCTGAAACCCGGGATGCGGCTGGAAGGCACCGTCACCAATGTCGCGGCCTTCGGTGCCTTCGTTGATATCGGCGTGCATCAGGACGGGCTGGTGCATGTCAGCCAGCTGGCCGACCGTTTCGTCAAGGACCCCCATGAGGTGGTCAAGGCGGGCGATGTCGTGCAGGTCCGCGTGACCGAGGTCGACATTGCCCGCAAGCGTATCGGGTTGACCATGCGCAAGGATGGCGGCGCCTCGCAGGAGAAGCCCGCCGACCGGGGGCAGCCATCGCGGCAGGGCGGCAAGCCCAAGGGTGCGGCACCGAAAGGCACGAAACCGGATGCCCCCGGTGGGCTCGGCGCGGCGCTGCTCGAGGCGATGAAGAAGCGGTGACCGGGTCCGGCGCGATGGAAGGCACAGCCCACCCGCCGAAGCGCACCGGCCTGCTGCTCGCCGCCGGCGCTTCGCGCCGCTTTGGCCCCGAGGACAAGCTACTGGCCCCCTTCGCGGGTCGGCCGCTTCTGTCCCATGCTGCCGCAGCCATGCGCGCGGCGGCGCTGGACCGCCGCATCGCCGTGGTCAGTTCCGCCGAAACCGCCGCGCTTCTGGACGGGTTCGAGGTCATCCGCATCGCGCAGGGCGAACAATCCGACAGCCTGCGCGCGGGCATTGCCGCCGCAGGGACGCCCGACCGCCTGCTGATCGCGCTTGGCGACATGCCGCTGGTCAGCGCCGAACTGCTGGATCGTGTCATCGCCGCCTGCACCGACGACCATGCATCGGCCGGCCGCGAGGCGAATGGCCCGCCCATGCCGCCCGCCTGCTTTCCCGCAAGCTGGCTGCCGCGCCTTGCCGAGTTGACGGGCGACCAAGGGGCAGGGCGCCTCTTGCGCGACTTGCCCGCAGGCCAGATCATCGATGCGTCAGGACAACTCCCCGACATCGACACGCCCGAGGCGCTGCGCAAGCTGTCCCGGTAAACCACATTCACCTGGTCCATATATCCCGGGGCCCGGGGCAGCGCCCCGGTCCGACGGCGGCAATTACCCCAACACTTCCGCAATCGCCTCGCTCGTGACCTCGACGATCTGATCCGCCTCCTCCCGCGTCAGGCACAAGGGGGGCGCAAAGCCCAGGACGTCGCCCTGCGGCATCGCCCGCGCGATCACCCCGCGCCGCAGCATCGCCGCCACGACCTTGGCACCGATCCCCTGCGCCGGCTCAAAGAACTGCCGCCCTTCGCGGTCGGCCACCAGTTCCACCGCACACAGCATCCCCTCGCCGCGCACCTCGCCGACATTCGGATGATCGCCGACCGCCGCACGCATGGCGGCGTTCAGATAGGCCCCGGTCTCGCCGGCATTCTGCACCAGCCCCAGCTTGTCAATCAGCTTCAGGTTGGCGATCCCCGCCGCCGCACCGATGGGATGGGCGGAATAGGTCCAGCCATGGCCCAGCACGCCATTCTCATCGGTGCCGCGCGCCAGCACCTCCCACATGCGGTTCCCGACAATGGTCGCCGACAGCGGCGCATAGGCCGAGGTCAGGCCCTTGGCGCAGGTGATGAGGTCGGGCTTCAGGCCATAGTGATCGCTGCCGAACATCGACCCCAGCCGTCCGAAACCCGTCACCACCTCGTCGGCGATCAGCAGGATGTCGTGGCGGTCGAGCACCTTCTGGATCGCCGGCCAGTAACCCGCAGGCGGGGGCACGATGCCGCCGGTGCCCAGAACCGGCTCGCCGATGAAGGCGGCGATAGTGTCGGCCCCCTCGGCGGCGATCAGCGCCTCCAGCCGCTCGACGCAATGGGCGACGAAATCCGCCTCGCTCATCGTCAGCTCGGGGCGGCGGAAGTGATAGGGCGCCTCGGTATGAATGACCTGCGCCAGCGGCAGGTCGAATTTCTTGTGGAACAGCTCCAGCCCGGTCAGCGAGCCGGTCATCAGCCCCGAGCCGTGATAGCCCCGCCAGCGGCTGATGATCTTCTTCTTCGCGGGCCGGCCGAGGATGTTGTTGTAATACCAGATCAGTTTGATGTTGGTCTCGTTGGCATCCGAGCCGCCCAAGCCGAAATAGACCCGCGCCATGCCCTCGGGCGCGCGGTCCATGACCATCTTCGCAAGGGTGATGTTCGCCTCGGACCCGTGACCGGCATAGGCGTGGTAATAGGCCAGCTCATGCGCCTGTTTCGCTATGGCGTCGGCGATCTCGGTCCGGCCATAGCCGACATTCACGCAATAAAGCCCGGCAAAGCCATCGAGCAGCCGGTTGCCGTCGCGGTCGGTGATGAAGACGCCCTCGCCGCCCTTGATGATCCGCTGCGGCGCCTCGCCCCGGGCGAATTGCCCCAGCGCGGTCGAGGGGTGGAAGAAGCTCTCGCGGTCCCATTTCGCCAGTTCGTCATTCGTCAGCATGTCGGTTTCCTTTCGGGGTCATCTTGCGCGACCAGAGGGCCAGCGCCTGTCCGTGGGGTGGCGCCGCAACGGATCGTCGGCGCGGTTTATGGTGCAAAGGCCCTCTCTTGCCTGAACTCAGGGACAGCGGCACCCAAGCGCCAGCCCACCAGGACGGGCAGGCGCTGGTCCGGGCGGGCTTCGCCCTTGTTCCCGGGCCGGTGTCGCGTTGCTCAACCCCAGTCGCGGCAGACATATTTGATCTCGGTGAAGGCTTCCAAACCCTGCCGCGCGCCCTCGCGGCCCAGCCCCGACTGCTTCATCCCGCCAAAGGGGATCGGCGCGCCGGTGACCTTGGTTCGGTTCACCGCGACCATGCCGTAGTGCAGCGCCCGGGTGAGACGGTAGATGCGGCGCGGGTCGAGGCTGTGGAGATACGCGATGAGCCCGTATTCGCTGGCATTGGCGCGGGTGATCACCTCGGCCTCATCCTCGAAGGGGGACAGCGCGGCGACCGGGCCGAAGGTCTCCTGGCGCATGATCGCTGCCGCGTCGGGCACATCCGCCAGAACGGTCGGGCGGAAGAACAGTGGGCCAAGCGCCTCGTCCACCCTGCCGCCGGTCAAGAGCCGCGCGCCGTGTGACAGCGCATCCTCGACATGGGCGATCTGCTTGGCGATCTGGCGCTCATGGATCAGCGGGCCGAGATCGGGGTCATCCATCCCATGCCCGAGCGTCAGCGTCTCGACCGCTGCGGTGAAGCGGGCGCAGAACTCTGCATAGATCGGGCGATGGATATAGAATCGGTTCGCGCCGAGGCAATCCTGCCCCGAGGTGGCGAATTTCGCCTTCACCGCCTCGGCCACCGCCCGGTCCAGGTCGGCACCCTTGAAGACGATGAAGGGGGCGTGGCCGCCCAGTTCCAGCACCAGCCGCTTCACCGTGTCCGCCGACTGGCGATAGAGAAGCCGCCCGACCTCGGTCGAGCCGGTGAAGGACAGGGCGCGGACGCGGGCATCCGCCGTCCATGCGCCGACGATGGTCGCAGCATCGCCGATGACGGTATTCACCACGCCGCCGGGAAAGCCCGCGCGCCGCGCCAGTTCGGCCAGCGCCAGCGCCGAGAGCGGCGTTTCGGCCGAGGGATGGATGACCACGGTGCAGCCCGCGCCAAGCGCCGCCGCCGCCTTGCGCGTGATCATGGCGCAGGGGAAATTCCACGGCGTGATCAGCGCGGCGACGCCCACCGGC
Source organism: Paracoccus zhejiangensis (assembly GCF_002847445.1). Classification (NCBI taxonomy): domain Bacteria; kingdom Pseudomonadati; phylum Pseudomonadota; class Alphaproteobacteria; order Rhodobacterales; family Paracoccaceae; genus Paracoccus; species Paracoccus zhejiangensis. Next base: position 554,092 of record NZ_CP025430.1, read on the forward strand.
TCGCGCCACAACTCCATCTCGGCGTCCTGCAAGTGGCTGGTGACGCCCTCGATATTCGGGCGCAGTGCCTCCTCGGCATAGAACTGCACGAAGCTCGCGGCATAATCGATTTCGCCCCGCGCCTCGCCGATGGGCTTGCCCTGTTCGGCCACCATGATCCGCGCCAGGTCCTCTTTCGCCTGAAGGATCAGCCCGTGCCAGCGATGCAGGATCTCGGCCCGATGCTGGGGCAGCAGCGTCGACCAGCCGGTGAAGGCGACCTCGGCTGCATCGACCGCAGCCCGCGCGCCCGCCGCATCGCTGATGGCGACCTGTGCCACCAGATCACCGGTCGCCGGGTCGCGCACCGCCAGCCGCCCATGGCCCGCAAAATCGCCGGTCAGGTTCAGCAGATCCGGATCGGCCAGTTTCGCCTTGGGTTCGTCCAGCATCGCATCCCTCCCTGTTGCGGGAAGGATGCGGGTGGACGGGCAGGGGATTTCGCTGATTGTTGGGCGGCGGGCAGAGGATTTCTCTTTTTCCGCCACGACCGAAGAGAGGAAAACTCGGGTGGCAGGGCAGACCCGGCCCGGAGCAAGGCACGAAGTGCCGCCGGGCCTGCGGCCTGCCGTCCGGGCGGCTGGCCGCATTGGTGGCCATCAACGCCGAACAGCCGTTCGATATACTGGCACCATAAACCGCGTCGCACAGTCGCCTCAGCGGCCATCCACGGCAGACCGCAGGCCCTACGCCGCACTTACCCGCCCAGCAACCCCAGCGCCGGTGGTCCGTCCTTCACCGGCTTCGTCACGATATAGCTGAAATAGCGCCGCACCCCGGCGCGGCTTTCCAGCATCCCGTCCATCAGGTCCTGAAACGCCGCCACGTCGCGCGCGATCACCTGCATCAGATAGTCATGACCGCCGCCGATCGCCCAGCAGCCGGTCACCTGATCCATGCGCGCCACCACCCGCTCGAAGGTCTGGAAGCTTTCGGCCTTGTGGCTGTCCAGTTCGACGGTGACGAAGATCTGCACGTGTGGTCCGAGCAGGGTCAGGTCGATCTCGGCGCGATAGCCTCGGATCAGCCCGGCCTGTTCCAGCCGCTTCATCCGCTCCCAGCAGGGCGTGGGCGAGAGGTTCACCCGCGCCGCCAGTTCGGTCTTGGCGATGCGACCCTCGCGCGCGAGGACGGCAAGGATGGCGATGTCACGATCGTCAAGGCGGGTCTGGGTCATCTGGCCATCTGCCGGTCAAGGCTTCGCTTTGTCAATTCTGGACAAGGACCTGCGCCGGGGCGACACTCGGTCCATGTCGCATTGGCCGTTGACCCGTTCTGACATCACCCGCCCGGCCTATCGCAGTCTGGCGCAGGGCATTGCCGCGGCCATCGATGCGGGGAACCTGCGCCCCGGCGACCGGCTGCCGCCGCATCGGGATCTGGCCTGGAAGCTGGGCGTCTCGGTCCAGACCGTCAGCCGCGCCTATGAGGAACTGATCCGGGCCGACCTGATCTCGGGGCAGGTGGGGCGGGGCAGTTTCGTGAAATCCGGCCCGCGCGAGGTGGTCGAGGTGCCGTGGTATCGCGCGCCCGAGGGTCGCCAGCCGATCGACCTGTCGATGATGACCCCGGTCAGCCTGCCGTTGATCGCCGAGGCCTGGCGCGACAGCCTGAACCGGCTGGCCGACCGGCTGCCCGACCCGGCCATGCTGTCCTTTCGTCCGCGCCAGACCATGACCCGCTATGCTGGCATGGCGGCGGGCTGGCTGGCGCGCTGCGGCATGGTGGTGCCGTCGCAGCGTATCCTGATCACCAATGGCACCACGCCCGCGATGTTCGTGGCGCTGATGACGGCGGTGAAGCCGGGCGAGATCATCGCCACCGAAAGCTCGACCTGCCACACGCTGAAGCCGGCGGCGCAATACCTGCACGCCCAGCTGCGCGGCATCGAGGGCGACGAGCGCGGCATGCTGCCCGAGGCGCTGCTGGCGGCGGCGCGTGCCTCGGCCGGGCGGATGACGGCGGTGTTCCTGTTGCCCTCGGGTGCCGGTCCCTTCGCCCGGATCATCGACCGCGAGCGGCGCGAGGTGCTGGCCGAGGCTGCGGCGCTGGCCGGGCTGACGATCCTCGAGAACGATGCCACCGGCCCGGTCTCGCCGCGCCGCCCGCCGCCGGTGTCGAGCTTCGCCCCCGAGCGCAGTTTCTATTTCACCGGCCTGTCGAAAAGCCTGTCGCCCGGCTTGCGTCTGGGGTTCCTCGTCATGCCCGAGCGTCAGGCGCGGCAGGCGCTGAACCGGCATCTGTCGATCTCTTGGATGACCACGCCCCTGATGGCCGAGATCGCCAAGGACTGGATCGAGAGCGGCATCGCCGACCGGCTTCTGGAGGCGCAGCGGGCGGAACTGTCGGCGCGCAACCGTCTGGCACAGCGGCTTCTCTCCGGGGCAGGGCAGGGCTTTCCGCATGGGCTGCACCGCTGGCTGCCCTTGCCCGAGGACAGCGACGAACGCGCGCTGCTGGCCGATGCGCTGGAACAGGATGTGGCGCTGGCGCCCGGCGCGGGCTTTGCCGTCACCGACACCACCCCGGCGCTGCGTGTCTCGCTTGGCGGGGCCAGCCTGCCCGATCTCGAACAGGGGCTGACAACGCTGGCACGGCTGCTGCCGGCGGGCTGAAACCGCTTTTTCAGTGGGCAGGGGCATCCTCGAAAATTGTCATGATTTAATATAAAAATTGACTTGTAATTTTCCGGGCGCATGTTCTGGGGCCAGCCAGATCGGGCGAAAACCGGCCCGAATCCTGCAAACCAGAGGCGCGCACCGGCTTCGGATGCGCTGCCCAGAACAGGAGGAAAAACCATGCATTACAAGGCTCTTACCGCTGTCAGTCTGACCGCGCTGATCCTCGGCGCAGGAGCGGCCGCTGCCGATACCTGGCGCTATGCCTTCGAGGAGGCGATGGAGGAGGTTCAGGGCAAATACGCCCAGAAGTTCAAGGAAGAGGTCGAGGCCAATTCCGACCACGAGGTGCAATTGTTCCCCTTCGGCACGCTGGGGGAAAGCGCCGATATCATGGAACAGGCGCAATCGGGCATCCTGCAATTCGTCGACCAATCGCCCGGCTTTACCGGTGCGCTGATCCCCGAGGCGCAGGTGTTCTTCGTGCCCTATCTCTTGCCCGCCGATCAGGATCAGCTGGTCAGCTTCTTCCGCAATTCCAAGGCCATCCACGAGCTGTTCCCGCCGCTCTATGCCGAGCAGGGGCTGGAACTGCTGACCATGTTCCCCGAGGGCGAGGTGATGATGACCACCACCGAAGCGGTCGCCAGTCCCGAGGATCTGAACGAGGTGAAGTTCCGGGTGATGACCAACCCGCTGCTGGTCGAAAGCTACAAGGCCTTCGGTGCCACGCCGACGCCGCTGCCCTGGGGCGAGGTCTATGGCGCGCTGCAAACCGGCATCATTCAGGGGCAGGAAAACCCCGCCTTCTTCATCGAATCGACCAAGATGTACGAGGTGACCGATCACCTGACCCGCGCCGGGCATAATAATTTCACCACCGCGGTCATGGCGAACAAGGAGTTCTTTGACGGCCTCAGCGATGAGGACAAGACCGTCATCCAGAACGCCACTGCCGCCGCCTTTGACTATATCATCGAGTACCAGACCGGGCTGACCGAGGAATCGGTCGAGAAGATCCAGGCGGCCAAGCCCGAAATGACCGTCACCACCCTGACCGAGGAACAGCGCGCGCCCTTCAAGGCCACGGCCGAGGCGGTCGAGGCCAAGTTCCTCGAGATCGGCGGGTCGCAGGCGCAGGCCATTCTGGACCAGATGAAAGCCGATCTGGCCGCCGCTGCCGGCGGCTGATCCCTGACAGTGGCTCCGGCCTTCGGGCCGGGCCTGACCCGTCCTCTGACACACCACCACTCACGAGGCGACCCGATGACCCTGCACGACAAGCCCGCCGCTATCCCCGAGATGATCTCGGCCACCGATGACGATATCGACGATTCCCGCTATGTCTCGGGCCTGCCCGGGCCGCTGGGGGTGATCGATGTGGTGATCGCGCGGATCGAGGCGGTGCTGCTGGCGCTTGGCGTCTTGCTGATGGCCTTGAATACCATGGCCAATGTCGTCGGTCGCTATCTTCTCGGCGAAAGCATTTTCTTTTCCGAGGAGCTCAATCAGGCGCTGATCATCCTGATCACCTTTGCCGGCATCTCCTATGCCGCGCGGCACGGACGGCATATCCGCATGTCGGCCTTTTTCGACGCCGCGCCCTTTCCCCTGCGCAAGACCATGATGGTCGCCATCGCGGCAATTACCGCCGCGATGATGTTCCTGCTCAGCTGGTATTCCTTCGACTACCTCATGGCGCAGATGGGCCGGGGCCGGCTGTTACCGGCGCTGCAGATCCCGCAATGGTGGATCATCGTCTGGGTGCCGCTGGGGTTCCTGCTCACTGGCCTGCAATACGCGCTGACCGCGATCAAGAACCTGATCGACCGCGATGTCTGGCTGTCGACCTCGGTCATCGAGGGCTATGACGACAGCACCGAGGAGGAGGTCTGAGCCATGGCCTATGCCATCTTCGGTTCGATGATCGTGCTCTTGCTGATCGGTTTCCCGATGATGATCCCGCTGCTCATGGGCGCGCTGATCGGGTTCATCGCGCTTTTCGGTGGCTTCGGACAGCTGGACACGATGGTCCAGCAGATCCTCGCCGGCATCCGGCCCGCCAGCCTGATCGCCGTGCCGATGTTCATCTTCGCCGCCGACATCATGACGCGCGGCCAGTCGGCCAACCGCCTGATCGATCTGGTCATGGCCTTTGTCGGCCATATCCGGGGCGGGCTGGCGATCTCGACCGCCACGGCCTGTACGCTGTTCGGTGCGGTCTCGGGCTCGACACAGGCCACTGTCGTCGCCGTCGGCGGGCCGCTGAGGCCAAGGATGCTGAAGGCGGGCTACAATGACAGCTTCGTTCTGGCGCTGATCATCAATGCCTCGGATATCGCCTTCCTGATCCCGCCCTCGATCGGCATGATCATCTACGGCGTCGTCTCGGGCACCTCGATTTCCGAGCTGTTCATCGCCGGGATCGGGCCGGGGCTGCTGATCCTCGTGCTTTTCTCGATCTATTCCTACATCTACGCGCTCAGGAACAACGTTCCCACCGAACCCAAGGCCAGCTGGGCCGAGCGGGTGGCGGCGCTGCGCCGGGCGTTGTGGCCGCTGGGGTTTCCGCTGATCATCGTCGGCGGCATCTACGGCGGTATCTTCTCGCCGACCGAGGCCGCCGCTGCCTGCGTCCTCTACGCGCTGTTCCTGGAGATGGTGGTCTTTCGCGAGATGAACCTGCGCCAGCTGTACCAGACGGCCAAATCGACCGGCCTCATCACCGCCGTGGTCTTCATCCTCGTCGGGGCAGGGGCGGCCTTTTCCTATGTCATCAGCTTCGCGCAGATCCCGCAGGCGATCCTTGGCGGCATCGGCATCGACAGCATGGGGCCTTACGGCGTCCTTTTCACCATCTCGATCGCCTTCTTCATCGGCTGCATGTTCGTCGATCCGATCGTGGTGATCCTGATCCTCGTGCCGATCTTTGCCCCGGTGGTGAACTCGGTCGGGCTCGACCCGGTGCTGGTCGGCACCATCATCACCCTGCAGGTCGCCATCGGCAGCGCAACGCCACCCTTTGGCTGCGACATCTTCACCGCCATCGCCATCTTCAAGCGCCCCTATGCCGAGGTGGTGCGTGGCACGCCGCCCTTCATCATCATGCTGCTGGGCGTGTCGGTGGCGCTGATCTTCTTCCCGCAGATCGCGCTGTTCCTGCGTGACCTGGCCTTTGCGAAATAGGGGGCGGCGATGTTCCAGAAGATCCTGATCGCCTATGACGGCTCGGTCGGTGCCGAGCGCGCGCTGGAGAAGGCATCCGAATTGGCCAAGCTGACCGGCGCGGCGCTGGTCGTGCTGACTGTCTATCGCCACCATTCCATGCTCGAGGCCTCGATCTCGATGGTGCGCGGTGCGCTGGAGCCGGGCGGCAACCTGGACGCGGCCATGCGCGACACCGCCCGCAACGCTGCCGACTATGCCAAAAGCCATGCCAAGGATGCCGGTGTGGCGAAGGTGTCGGCCTTCATCAAGGCGGGGCAGCCCGCCCGCACCATCATCTCGGTCGCGACCGAGAAGGGCGCCGACCTGATCGTCGTCGGCTCGCGCGGCCTCGGCTCGACCGAGGGTTATCTTCTGGGATCGGTCAGTCACAAGGTGACGGGTCTTGCCGATTGTCCGGTGCTGGTGGTCTGAGATGCCCGCCCCGCTGCCCCCTGATCCGATCCGCCGCTTTGGCCTCATCGCGCTGGCCACGGACCTGACGACCGAACGCGACGCCGCCCGGTTGATGCCTGAGGGCACGGCGCTGCATGTCACCCGCATCGCCTTCGAGAACCCGACGACACCCGAGAACCTGCGTGCCACCGGCCCGCGCCTGCGCGATGCGGCGGCGCTGCTGGTGCCGGATGTGCCGCTGGCGGGGATCGGCTTTGCCTGCACCTCGGCCGGGGCGGTTCTGGGCGACGATCTGCCGGCGCTGATCGGTGACACCCGCGCGCCGATCTCTACGCCAGCGGGCGGGGCGGTGCGGGCGTTCCGGGCGATGGGCATCGAGAGGATCGCGCTGATGACGCCCTATCTGCCGGAAACCACCGTTCCGGTCGCGGGCTATTTCGAGGCACAGGGGATCGCGGTGGTGGCCAGCCGCTCGCTCGGCCATGCCGATGACCGCGACATGGCGCGGCTGGGGGATGAGGCGCTGATCGAGGCCGCGCTGGCGACCGACCATCCCGAGGCGGAGGCGCTGTTTCTCTCCTGCACCGCGCTCGCCGCGCTGGACGTCATCCCCCGGCTCGAGGCGCGACTGCAAAAGCCGGTGCTCTCGGCCAATCTGGCGCTCTACTGGTCGATGCTGGATCAGGCGGGCATCGCCGCCGCCGGCGCCTATCGGCTGATGTCGGTGCGGACATGGTGAGCCTCGAGGACATCCGCGCGGCGGAAGATCGCATCCGGGGGATGGTGCGGGTGACGCCGATCAAATCCTCCGCCAGCCTGTCGGCGCTGGCGGGCGGGTCGGTCTGGCTGAAAGGTGAGCACCAGCAACTGACCGGCGCCTTCAAGCTGCGCGGGGCCAGCAACGCGGTGGCGCGGCTGGGGGATGTGGCGGGTGTCACCACCGCCTCGACCGGCAATCATGGCCGCGCGCTGGCCCATGCGGCGCGGGCGCGCGGGCTGCCGGCGATCATCTGCGTCTCGTCCCTGGTGCCGCAGAACAAGCTGGACGCCATCGCCGCCTTGGGGGCCGAGGCGCGGGTGATCGGCGCCAGTCAGGACGCAGCCTTTGCCGAGGCCCGACGCTTGCAGCGCGACGAGGGCTTTGCCCTGATCCCGCCCTTCGACCATGCCGATGTGATCGCCGGCCAGGGCACGCTGGGGCTGGAGATTCTCGACCAGATCCCCGATGCGGCCGCGATTGCCGTGCCGCTGTCGGGTGGTGGCCTTCTGGCGGGCGTGGCGGCGGCGGCCAAGGCGCTGAACCCCGGCATCCGCATCATCGGCCTCAGCATGGAGCGGGGCGCGGCGATGGCCACGAGCCTTAAGGCCGGGCATCCGGTCGAGGTCGAGGAGGTTGAGACGCTGGCCGACAGCCTTGGCGGCGGTATCGGCCAGGGCAATCACCTGACTTTCCCGATGGTCCGCGACCTGATGGATGAGTTGATCCTTGTGACCGAGGCCGAGATCGCCGCCGGCATCCGCCATCTGGCGCTGGAGGATGGCGAGACGGTCGAAGGCGCGGCGGCGGTGGGGGCAGGGGCTGTGCTTGCCGGCAAGCTGCGCGCTACCGGCCCGATGGTCCTGATCCTCTCGGGCGGCAATATCGATCCGGCCCGCCACACCGCCATCGTGAAGGGCGAAACATGAGCGAGATCCTGATCCTGACCGAGACGCAGTTGCGTGAACGCATTCCTCTGGACGCGAGCCTGATCGACGTGATCGAAGCTGCCTTCGCCACGCTGGCCGGCGGCGAGGTGGTGATGCCGCCGATCCTGTCGATGCACCTGCCGCAGGCAAATGGCGAGGTCGATGTGAAAACCGCCTTCGTGCCCGGCCTGCCGGGCTTCGCGGTGAAGATTTCTCCCGGCTTCTTTGACAATCCCTCGAAGGGCCTGCCCTCGACCTCGGGGCTGATGGTGGTGCTCTCCTCCGCGACCGGGCGGGTTCAGGCGGTGCTCTTGGATAACGGCTACCTGACCGACCTGCGCACGGCGGCGGCGGGGGGCGTGGCGGTGCGGCATCTGGCGCGGGCCGATGCCAGCCGTGCCACCATCTTCGGCGCGGGGTTGCAGGCGCGGTTGCAGCTGCAAGCCCTGCGGCTGGTGCGCCCGATCACCGAGGCCACGATCTGGGCGCGTGATCCGGTCAAGGCCCGCGCGCTGGCCGTCGAGATGAGTGCCGAGGGTCTGCCCACCCGCGCCGAGGCCGACCCCGAAACCGCCGTGGCGACAGCGGATATCATCGTCACCACCACCCCCGCGACCACCCCGATCCTGCGCGCCGACTGGCTGCGTCCCGGCCAGCATGTGACCGCCATGGGCAGCGATCAGCCGGGCAAGAACGAACTGGACCCCCGCGCGCTGGACCGCGCCGATATCTATGTCGCCGACCGCCTCAGCCAGACCCGCGATCTGGGCGAGCTGCGCGCGGCGCTGGCCGCCGGGCTGATCGCCAGGGATGCCGCCTTCCCCGAGCTTGGCCAGATCATCGCCGGCCAGCATCCGGGGCGAAGCTCGCCCGACCAGATCACCATTGCCGACCTGACCGGCACCGGGGTTCAGGACACCGCCATCGCCAGCCACACGCTTTCCCTGTTTGCCTAGAGGTTTCCCATGCCCGAGTTGCAGCGCAGCACCGAACGTTTCCCCACCGCCGAATACGAGGCCCGCCTGACCCGCACCCGCGCCGCGATGGAGCAGGCCGGGCTGGACCTCTTGATCGTCAGCGACCCCTCGAACATGGCCTGGCTGACCGGCTATGACGGCTGGTCCTTCTATGTGCATCAGGCGGTGATCGTCGGCCCGGATGGCCCGCCCCTCTGGTTCGGGCGCGGGCAGGACGGCAATGGCGCGCTGCGCACCGTCTGGATGGGCGAGGCGAATATCATCGGCTATCCCGACCATTACGTCCAATCGACCGAGCGGCACCCGATGGACTACCTCTCCGCGCAGCTGACTGACCGGGGCTGGAACCGCGGCCGCATCGGCGTCGAGATGGACAATTACTGGTTTTCCGCCCGCGCCCATGAACGCCTGCAATCGGGCCTGCCCGATGCCGCCCTTGTCGACGCGACGGCCCTGGTCAACTGGCAGCGGGCGGTGAAATCCCCGGCGGAACTGTCCTATATGCGCAAGGCCGCCCGCATCGTCGAGCGGATGCACCGCCGCATCGCCGAGACGGTCGAGGTGGGGATGCGCAAATGCGATCTGGTGGCCGAGATCTACGATGCCGGGCTGCGCTTTGATCCGGCGACCGGGGTGGGCGGTGACTACCCGGCCATCGTGCCGCTGCTGCCCTCGGGCCCCGATGCCGCCGCCCCGCATCTCACCTGGGACGATCTGCCGATGCGCGCGAACGAGGGCACGTTCTTCGAGATCGCCGGCTGCTATCAGCGCTATCACTGCCCGCTGTCGCGCACGATCTTTCTGGGCAAGCCGCCCGCCGAGATGATCGAGGCGGAAAAGGCCGTGCTCGAGGGGATGGAGGCCGGGCTGGCCGCCGCGCGCGCCGGCAATACCTGCGAGGATATCGCCATCGCCTTCTTCACCGTGCTCGACCGTTACGGCATCGTGAAGGACAACCGCACCGGCTATCCGATCGGCCTCAGCTACCCGCCCGACTGGGGCGAGCGCACCATGTCGCTGCGCCGGGGCGACCGGACCGTGCTGCAGCCGGGCATGACCTTCCATTTCATGACCGGCCTCTGGATGGAGGATTGGGGCTACGAGACCACCGAGTCGATCCTGATCACCGAGGGCGCGCCCGAAACCTTCTGCGACCTGCCCCGGAAGATGCTGGTGAAAGCATGACGGCGAACCCGATCCGCCCGACCATTCCGCTCGATGCCCCCGGCAAGGCGCATGGCTTCCTGCGCCTGCCCTATAGCCGCAATGACAGCGCCTGGGGTTCGGTGATGATCCCGATCACCGTCATTGCGAACGGGCAGGGGCCGACGGCGCTTCTGACCGGGGCCAATCACGGCGATGAATACGAAGGTCCGATCGCATTGCAGCAGCTGGCCTGGGAGATCGAGCCGGAAGAGGTGACGGGGCGGATCATCCTCATCCCCTATCTGAACAGCCCGGCCTTTCGCGCCGGAACGCGGGTCAGCCCGATCGATCAGGTGAACCTGAACCGCGCCTTTCCCGGCAAGCCCGATGGCAGCCCCAGTCAGAAGATTGCCGATTATATTTGCAACACGCTGGTGCCGATGGCCGATGTGGTGCTGGACTACCATTCCGGCGGCAAGACGCTTGATTTCCTGCCCTTTGCCGCCGCGCATTATCTGGCGGACAAGACCCAGCAAGAGGCCTGCTTTGCCGCCGTCCGCGCCTTTGGTGCACCCTATTCGATGATGATGGTCGAGATCGACGCCGTGGGCATGTTCGACACGGCGGTCGAGGAACAGGGCAAGGTCTTCGTCACGACAGAACTTGGCGGCGGCGGCACGGCGACGGCGCGATCGGCAGAGATCGCCCTTCGCGGGGCAAAGAACGTCTTGCGCCATGCCGGCATCCTGTCGGGCGGGATCGAGCTTGCGGGGGGCAGCCGGATGCTCGACATGCCGGCGGATGACTGCTTCCATTTCGCCACGTGCGACGGGCTGGTGCAGTCGCTCGTCGATCTGGGCGATGCGGTCACCGCCGGCCAGCCCATCGCCCGCATCTGGCCCAAGGACCGCAGCGGCGTCGCACCCGAGGAGGTGCGGGCGAACCGCGACGGTTTGCTGGCCGCGCGGCATTTCCCCGGACTGGTGCAGGGCGGCGACTGTCTGGCGGTGATCGCGGTTCTGGTCTGAACCGTCTTGCCCCGCGCGCCGCAATCGGTCACCGCTGGACCGGACAGGCGGAGGGACGCGATGGGCTGGCGGTCGTCATTGGAGGTGCATCACCCGGCAAGCGGCGAGACCCGCGTGGTCCTGCAAAGCGACTTGCTGATCGAGGCACCGAACTGGCATCCCGAGGGCTGGTTTCTGGTCAATGGCGAAGGCCGGTTGTGGCGGGCGGGTGCGCAAGGCTTGACGCCCATCGATCTCGGCGGGCTGGATCGCTGCAACAACGATCACGGTTTCCTGCCCGATGGCCGGATCGTCTTTTCCTGTCACAACGATCAGGGCGCGGGGATTTACATCCTCGAGCCCGAAGGTCCGCGCGACCTGAAACTGCCCCGGCCCAGCTGGTGGCACGGGGCCAACGGGTCGCGCATCACCTATGCCTGCGCGCGGGGAGGTGACCGGGTGGTACGGGTGGCGGTGATGGATCTGGAGACCGGGGCCGAGACGGTGCTGACCCCCGGCATCGCCCATCATGACGGGCCGGATTTCGCGGCCTCTGGCCAGCATATCTGGTTCAATTCGGATGCCACGGGCCATGCCCAGATCTGGCGCATGGGCGTTGATGGCAGCGAGGCCGCGCCGGTCTTTCGCGATGAGAATGTGAACTGGTTTCCGCATCCCTCGCCCGACGGGCGGCGGGTGATCTATCTCGCCTATGCGCCCGGAACCGAGGGTCATCCGCGCGACCGCGATGTGGCGCTGTGGATCATGGATCAGGACGGCGGCAACCGCCGCAAGCTTTTCGATCTGTTCGGAGGGCAGGGCACGATCAACGTGCCCTGCTGGTCGCCCGATGGGCAAAGCTTCGCCTTCATGCGCTATGCCCCCGAGGCGTAGGCCGGTCAGCTGACCGCGCGCTTCAGTCCGGGCATCAGCCGCAGAAGCGTGAGGTCCAGCAGCCATGCCGCGACGATGGCGGCACCGGCCAGCGGGAACAGCGCCGACAGGATTACCACCAGCACCGCCGCGCCTTTCCACAGCGACCGCTCGGGCGAGCGGGGCGGGGCGGCCAGACGACCGGCGCGATCCGGGCGGCGCTTCCACCACATGACCAGACCCGAAACGGTCAGGAACACCACCGACAGGCAGAAAAGCGTGTTCAGGACCAGGTTCCAGACGCCCAGATCGCCCTCGTGGAAGGCCACACCCCAGGCCATTGCCTTGGCATAGGGCGAGTAATCGGCATAGCGGATATCGGCCAGCACATTGCCGGTATAGCGGTCGAGATGCAGCGTCCGGTCACTGCCGGCTCCGGGGCCGTCATTCGAGGCGCTGTCATGGCTGACGGTCCAGACGCCCTCGGGGCCATCGGGCAGGGCGACCTGGAAACGCCCGTCAAAGCCGAGAGCACGGGCGAAACCCACCACGCTGTCCAGATCCGGAGCGCCGTCGATGGCGGCCGTGCCGGCCAGCGAGCCCGAGGCCGGCATCGGGGCCTGTTCCAGCGTCCAGGGCACCTCCTTCTCGGCGCCGTGGTTCATCTTGGCATGGACATCGTCCGACATCGGCATCTCGTGCATGGCCATGTCGTGCGTCGCTTCACCGGCGGCGACCGCCACGGCTTCCGACGGCGGCGGGGCGTATTTCTCGGCCGGGAAGGTGTTCCAGGCCTGCACGAATTTCTCGCCCCAGACGCCGCTCCAGCTGAGGCCCGAGACGAGGAACACGACCAGCAGCGCCGAGACCCAGAAACCCAAGACGCCATGCAGCGATTTCCACCAGCTGCGCCCGCGCGCCGAGAGACGCGGCACCAGCGCGCCGCGCCAGCCCGACTGACCGCGCGGCCAGTGGAGGTAGATGCCGGTGGCGATCATGATGAGGCCAAGGCTGGCGGCGATCTCGATCATCCGGTCGCCGGTCACGCCCAGCATCAGCGTGCCGTGGATGACACTGAGCCAGTCATACCAACCGGCCTGCCAGTCAAAGCTGCGGAGCACCTCGCCGCTATAGGGGTCGAGCGCGACGCCGGTTTTCACGCCATCGGCGGCAACCGCGACGATGGCGACACGGTCAGCGGCCAGCGGTTCGAGATAGTGGAAGGCGGTTGCGCCCGGAACGGCGGCCTCGGCGGTGGCCTGCAGGGTGCTGGCGGGCAGGAGGTCGCCCGAGGGCGTGACCGCCAGACGCTCGCTGCCGATGCCGCTGCTCCACGAGACCCACAGCATCATCAGCCCGGTCAGGGCCAGCATGGTCAGGAAGGGGATGACGTAAAGCCCGGCATAGAAATGCCAGCGCCAGGCGATGAAATAGGTATTGCTTGCAGCCGGTTCGGCCTTGGGGACAGCCGTCCCCCGGGGAATGTCGGTCATTCAGGTTGTCTCGTCGTCATTGGGTTTCTGAAAGGTCGGAAACTCAGACGGCGAGGGGTGGCCCGGTGGACGGCGGCAGGCCGGTCGCACGGGCGGCGATGAGGATGACGGGCAGGGGAGGCGGGGCCGGCGACAGGACCCGGTTTTCGGGCAGCGGCAGGTCCGGCGGGGTGATAAGGGCGAGCACCGGATGAAGGCCGGCCCATTGGCAACGGTCGGTTGCTGCGGGCTGGTCTTCGGGATCGTCCTGCGCATGCCCGGCATGGCCGCTATGGTGGTGCGGGTCTGTCGCGACCTGCTGCACTGCGATGGGGGTGCAGAGGACCAGCATCAGCTGGCCATCGGCCCCGCGCACGGGCATGACGGCATCCGAGATCAGCGACAGCAGCAGGAAGGGAGCCAGCAAGGCCCCCACAACCATTTGGCGAAAGCCGCGCTGAACCGACCCGTTTGTCACGAGCCCGTGTTAGGCGATCGGGGAATGCGGGGTCAAGTAAGGCGCTGCGGCATACCGTGGCGTCGGGTCACAAGGCAGATGGCAACAGGGGCCGCCCATCGGCGACCCCTGTCGGAAAGAATTCAGTGAACGCTGACCGGCGAAAGGTCGTTCTGCCGGGCCAGGAAGAAGGCCAGCTTGCGGTCCTTGACCAGCGCCAGACGCTCGCCGTCGATGCCGTGGACGGCATAGAGGCTGTCGAGATCGGGCGCCTGTTCGCGCACCTCGTCGGGCAGGCTGTCGATCGCCACGCGGCGGATATAGACGGTGTTCTGTTCGCCGTCGCCAAAATCGTATTTCGTATTCATCTCTCTGATCCCCTTTACTTGCGGCTGATCGGAATGGTCTGCACCACTTGTTGTGGCTGCACCCTTGTCAGATCGATATTGAGCAGCCCGTTTTCAAGTCTGGCCTCGGTCACATCCACGCCATCGGCCAAGACGAAGCTGCGCTGGAAGGCCCGGGCGGCGATGCCGCGATGCAGGAAAACCCGCTCGCCATCCTCCTCGGCCTGACGGCCCCGGATGACCAATTGCCGGTCCTCCATGGTGATGCTGATATCGTCTTCCGCAAAGCCAGCCACCGCCAGCGTGATGCGGAATCCATCGGGGGCGAAATGCTCAATATTATAGGGGGGATAGCCCTCGGCGCCTTTGGCCGCGCGTTCGGCCAGCCGCTCGAGCTGATCGAAGCCCAGCAGGTAGGGGTGCGCCCCCAGCGAGATCTTGGTCATGGTCAGCCCTTTCGAAGCGACTGCAGGTCACGAACCCCGCCATGGCAGCGGCCCGTGTCCAGAATATGTGCCCCGTCCGGCTTGCGCGCAAGTGCCGCAAGATTCTGTTAACAGCGGCGGGGCGGCGCGCTATAACAGGGTTCCCGTTCGCGGCAGCCAGCAAGAAGTCAGCCCATGAATACCCATCACGAAATGTCGCATGAAGAGATCGTGCGCGCCCGTCTTGAAGTGCTCAAGCGCGAGCACCGCGACCTGGACGAGGCGATTGCCGCGCTGTCTGCCCAGAACCTGTCCTCGTCCCTGACCCTGCAGCGGCTGAAAAAGCAGAAGCTGGGGCTGAAGGACCGCATCGCCCGGCTGGCGGATGAGCTGACCCCGGATATCATCGCCTGATTGCGCCCCGCGCCGCCGCGCGCTAAGGCGTGCCGGTGAGAAAAAGGGGGATGGCGTTGGAAAAACCCGTTGGAATCATCATGGGCAGCCAGTCCGACTGGCCGACCATGCGCGAGGCCGCCGCGATCCTTGACGAGTTGGGCGTGGCTTACGAGACGAAGATCGTCAGCGCCCATCGCACCCCGGACCGGCTGTGGGATTACGGCAAGACGGCGGTGTCGCGGGGCCTCAAGGTCATCATCGCGGGGGCTGGCGGGGCTGCGCATCTGCCCGGCATGATGGCCTCGAAGACGCGGGTGCCGGTCATTGGCGTGCCGGTCCAGACCAAGGCGCTGTCCGGGGTCGATTCGCTCTATTCCATCCTGCAGATGCCCAAGGGCTACCCGGTCGCCACCATGGCCATCGGCGCGGCGGGTGCGGCCAATGCCGGGCTGATGGCGGCGGGTATCCTCGCCGTCTCCGATCCGGCGCTGGCGCAGCGGCTGGATGACTGGCGCGCGGCGCTCTCGGCCTCTATCCCGGAGGAGCCCAAGGATGAGTGACGTGACCACCATCGGCATCCTTGGTGGCGGGCAGTTGGGCCGAATGCTCTCGGTCGCGGCCAGCCGGCTTGGCCTGCGCTGCCATATCTACGAGCCGGGGGCGGCCCCGGCGGCGGATGTGGCCCATGACCTGACCACCGCGACCTACGAGGACGAGACGGCGCTGCGCAGCTTTGCGGCCTCGGTCGATGTGGTTACCTATGAATTCGAGAACGTGCCCACCGAGGCGCTGGACCTGATCGAGCGGTTCGCGCCGATCCGCCCCAACCGCCGGGCGCTGGCCGTGTCGCAGGACCGGCTGACCGAGAAGACCTTTCTGAACGAGATCGGGCTGGCGACGGCGCCCTTTGCCGATGTGCCCGATCAGGCGGCGCTGGCCGGGGCGATTGCCCAGATCGGCACGCCCTCGATCCTGAAGACCCGGCGCATGGGCTATGACGGCAAGGGGCAGGTGCGGATCACCGACCCGGCCCAAGCCGACTGGACCGGGGCGCCCTCGGTGCTGGAAGGCTTCGTCGATTTCACCGCCGAGATCAGCGTCATCGTGGCGCGCGGCGCCGATGGTCAGGTCGCGGCCTTCGATCCCGGGCTGAACGTGCATCAGGGCGGCATCCTGCGCACGACCACTGTGCCCTGCGGTCTGCCCGCGCGGGTGACGACCGATGCGGTGCTGATCGCCGCCCGGATCGCGGCGGCGCTGGATTATGTCGGCGTCATGGGGGTCGAGCTTTTCGTGACGCCCGGCGGGCTGATCGTGAACGAGATCGCGCCCCGCGTCCATAATTCCGGTCACTGGACGCAGGCCGGCTGCACCGTTGACCAGTTCGAGCAGCATATCCGCGCCGTGGCCGGGCTGCCCTTGGGCGATGGCAAACGCTATGTCGATGTGGTGATGGAGAACCTGATCGGCGCCGACATCGCGCGGGTGCCGGAGCTGCTGCGCGCGCCCGATGTGCAGGTGCATCTTTACGGCAAGGGCGAGGCGCGCGAGGGCCGCAAGATGGGCCATGTGAACCGGATCACCCGGTGAAGCTGGCCCGCCCGCGACTGGCTGTCCGCGCGGCGATCCTGCATCGCGGCCGGCTTCTGCTGGTCAACGCCTATCCGGGGCAAGAGAGCGATCTCTGGGCGCTGCCGGGCGGCGGGGTCGAGCCGGGCCAGTCGCTGCCCGAGAACCTGATCCGCGAGGTTGGTGAGGAAACCGGCCTCGCCATCACGGTCGGCGCGCCCTTCCTGGTGAACGAGTTCCACGACCCGGCCAGCGGCTTCCACCAGGTCGAGCTGTTCTTCCGCGCCGAACTGGACGGCGGCGATGCGGTGCGGCTGGAGGACCCCGAGGGGGTGGTGAACCGCTTTCGCTGGGTCAGCCGCGCCGAGCTTGCCGGGCTGCGGCACAAGCCGGATGCGCTTGGCGCGGCGGTCTGGGGCGAGGCAAGCGCGATTTATGACCCGCTGGAGCGGATCGTCCTCTGATCCATCGCCCACTTGATCCTGACCGGCCTGCCTAGATCTCGAGTTCTGGTCCCTCGTAATCCGTCACGACCTCGATCTCGCCATCGACGATCTTCTGGCGGAACACATCGATGCTCTGGCGCACGTCATCGGGGACATTGCCTGAAAGCGTCAGCGAGACCGCGTCAGGATTCTCGAGGCCGATCGACTTGATGACGCCCGGTTTCCAGTCACTTCCGGTGAAGTCGCGGACGGCCTCGACGCTCGGGATCGAGACATTGGCCACGGCCGAGGCAACAAAGACAGCGGGATCGATCTCGGTCCAGTCGATCACATTGCCGATCTGCTGGACACCAGCCTCACGCATGGCATCGGTCGCCCCGGTCCGACCGGCATTGAGCATGGTGAAGATGATGTCCGCGCCCTGCTCGATTTCGGCCTTGGCCACGCGCGCCGATAGTGCATTGTCGTCCTGATCGCCGGCGAAGATCGTCACGAACTTTGCCTGCGGATTGCTGTGGATGAGGCCATCGTGGAAAGCGCCCCGACCCTTCAGCCCCGGTGGCACGCGAATGCCAGAAATGTGGCCGACCACACCGCTCTTGGTGAGCATCCCTGCAGCAGCTCCGGCGAGCCACGCACTCTCTTCCTGAAGCACCTCGTAGCTCGAGAGGTTCGGCCCCGTCACCCCGCCCTGAACGACAACAAACTCGATACCCGGATATTCGGCGGCGACCACCTCGGCGGCCGTGTTGTTCTGGCCACCATGGGCGATCACCATGTCCGGCTGGCGATCGGCAAGCTTACGCAGCGCCGCCTCCAGAAGCGCCGGCTCGGGCTTTACACCGTCGATATAGGATATCTCCGCGCCAAATTGCTCTTGAATGGCGAGCAGGCCGCTATAGCCCGCCTCCATGAATCCGTTATCCTCGATATTGCCGGGCAGCAGCATCGCGACTTCCAGGTTTTGATCTTGAGCTTGAGCCGATGAAGCGATCAGCGCCATGGCGCCGGCAAAACAGAACTTCCGCATGACTTCCTCCCTAGGTTGAGTGGAGCCATCATGGTTTGGTGCTGCACATCCGGTTACTCATGATTTCTATATGCTGATGCCGGGCCTCGTTGAAACGCTCGGTTTGGTTTGAGCGGCGAGGTTGATGTGATCCCGGCTATTCCGGTAGTGTCTCCGCCAGGTAGCGCATCATGTTGCCGCCCATGACCTTGGCGATCTGGTCCTCGGTCAGACCGGCATCGATCAGCGCCTGCGTCAATGCCGACAGATGCGCCACATCGAAGGGCGCATCGACCGAGCCGTCGTAATCCGAGCCGAGCGACACGTGATCCTCGCCCACCAGCGCGATGGCGGCGCGGATACCGGCGGCAATGTCGGCAGGTGTCTTGCCGCAGACCACATCCGCCCAGAAGCCGATGCCGATGACGCCACCCTTCTGCGCCACCGCCTGCATCAGGTCATCGGTGAAGTTGCGCGGCGTCTGGCATTGGCCGTGGATGCCGGTATGCGAGATGATCGGTTGCGTGCCCTCCATCGCCAGCACGTCGCGGACCACCTGCGGGCTGGCATGGGCGAGGTCGATGACCATGCCCTTCGCCATCATCGCCAGAACCACCTGCCGCCCGAACTCGGTCAGCCCCTTGTCGCCCTGACCATGCAGGCTGCCGCCAAGCTCGTTGTCGAAGAAGTGCGTCAGCCCCATCAGCCGGAAGCCGGCGTCATAGAGCACGTCGAGATTGGCGATCTCGCCCTCCAGCGGGTGTCCGCCCTCGCTGCCCAGCACCGCGCCCAGTACCGGCTCGCCCTGCGCGCGGCGGTCGAGCACGGCTTGCAGGTCGGCGCGGGTCAGGATCAGCGACAGCCGGTCGGGCGCGGCCTCGGCCATGTCGCGCAAGGCTTCGGCCTGCACCAGCGCCCGTTCCTTCAAGCTGAACCATGCCCGAACCGGGCGCAACTGGCCGATGAAGAGGGGGGTGATGTTGTCGGGCGCCTCGGCGCTGTTCTCGCTGTAGTTCTGTCCGCGCGGGCTTTTGGTGACGGTGGTGAAGACCTGCACCGCCACATTGCCCTCGGCCAGACGCGGGATGTCGGTATGGCCGCGCACGCCCCGGTCCAGAAGGTCGCGGTCCCAGAGCAGCGGATCGGCATGCCAGTCGCCGATCACCAGCCGGTCATGCAGCGCCTGCGCCTCGGCCGAGGCCGGCCAGCCCTCGGGCGGGGTGGTCAGCGGGTTCAGCTGGCGCTCGACATAGGCCGGGCCCCAGATAAGCACCGCGATGACCGCGAGAGAGATGAGCCCCAAAAGCCCGATCAGCAGTTTCCGAACCATTCCCGTCCCTCTTGTCCCATTCTGCCCCGCGCCTCAGCACAGGGCCATGCGCATGACATGTTGCGGCCCGATCTTGCCGCCCAGATACCGCTCGCCGGTATCGGTGAAACCGGCCCGCGTATAGGCGGCGATGGCCGCCGGGTTGATCGCGTTCACCGTCAGGACCAGCGCCGGCGGCTCGGGATAGAGGCCGGGCAGGTAGTGCCTGAGCATCGCCATGGCCGCCGTGCCGGTGCCGCGCCCCTGTTCGCCCCGGTCGATCATCACCCCCCTCAGCCCGATCTCGCCCGGATGGGCAAACTCGTAGCGTTGGGGATAGGCGTGATCGATCTTGAAGAAACCGACCACCTGACCGTCGCGGCTGATCTGGTGGAAATCCACCGCTGGGTCGAAATCCGCGAAATGCCCGGCGATGGTGCCGCAGAACGGCTCCTGCTCGGGCAGTACGTGGATATGGGCGACCCGGGCGGGGTCGTCCTTGGACAAAGGCTGAAGCAGGATCACGCCTCCAGCGCCTCCATCTCGTCGATCAGCCCCTCGATCATCGACAGGCCCTTGTCCCAGAAGGCCGGGTCAGAGGCGTCGAGGCCGAAGGGGGCCAGAAGCTCCTTGTGGTGCTTCGACCCGCCGGCCTTCAGCAGCTCGAAATACTTCTGCTGGAAGTCGGGCAGCCCGTCCTCGTAGGCGGCGTAGAGCGCGTTCACCAGCCCGTCGCCGAAAGCATAGGCATAGACGTAGAAGGGCGAGTGAACGAAATGCGGGATATAGGTCCAGAAGGTCTCGTAGCCCGGCATGAACTCGAAGATGGGCCCGAGGCTTTCGGCCTGAACCGACATCCACAGCGCATTGATGTCATCCGGGGTCAACTCGCCCTCGGCGCGGGCGGCGTGCAGTTTCACCTCGAAATCATAGAAGGCGATCTGGCGGATCACGGTGTTGATCATGTCCTCGACCTTGCCGGCCAGCAGCGCCTTCTTCTGCACCGGGTCGGTGGTTTTCGCCAGCAGCGCGCGGAAGGTCAGCATCTCGCCAAAGACCGAGGCGGTTTCGGCCAGCGTCAGGGGCGTCGAGGCCAGAAGCTCGCCCTGATCGGCCGCCAGTCGCTGATGGACGCCGTGGCCAAGCTCATGCGCCAAAGTCATCACGTCGCGCGGCTTGCCGAGATAGTTGAGCAGCACATAGGGATGAACGGTGACGACGGTCGGATGGGCAAAGGCGCCGGGTGCCTTGCCCGGCTTCACGCCCGCGTCGATCCAGCCCTTGTCGAAGAACGGCTCGGCCAGATCGGCGAGATCGGGCGAGAAGCCGGCATAGGCGTCCAGCACGGTCTGCCGCGCCTCGGGCCAGTCGATGACGCGGGGCGTTTCGGTCGGCAGCGGGGCGTTCCTGTCCCAGACCTGCATCTTGTCAAGGCCCAGCCATTTGGCCTTCAGCGCGTAATAGCGATGCGAGAGGCGCGGATAGGCGGCCGTGACGGCATTCCTCAGAGCCTCGACCACTTCCGGCTCGACATGGTTCGACAGGTGCCGGCCATATTGCGGCGTGGGCATCTTGCGCCACTTGTCCTCGATGGCCTTTTCCTTGGCCAGCGTGTTGTGGACGCGCGCGAAGAGGCCGATATTCTTCTGGAAGACCACTGCCAGCGCCTTGGCACCGGCCTCGCGCCGCGCGCGGTCGTGATCGGTCAAAAGGTTCAGCGTGGCCTCGATGCCAAGCGTCTCGCCGTCGACATCGAATTCCAGCCCGGCGGTGGTTTCATCGAACAGCCGGTTCCACGCGGCGGCGCCAACGACGGAATTGTCATGCAGGAACTGCTCGAGCTCGTCCGACAGTTGGTGCGGGCGCATGGCACGCATCCGGTCGAAGACCGGCTTGTAGCGCGCGGGACCATCGGCGGCGGTGAACATCGCCTCGTAGGTGGCATCGGGGATGCGGTTGAATTCGAGGCTGAAAAAGACCAGCGGCGTGGTCAGATCGGTGATCTTCGACTGGTAATCACCCAGCATCTTGGCGCGGGCGGGGTCGGTCGTCTGCTGGTAATAGCGCAGGCCCACATAGGACATGATCCGGCCGCCGAGGATGTCGATGGCCTCGTAACGTTGGATCGCCTCGAGCATCTGCGACGGCGTCAGATCGGCCAGCTTTCCCTGGTAATCCGCCGCGAAACTGGCGGCCTGGTCGCGCAGCGCCTCGACATCGCGCGCCAGTTCGGACGCGTCGGGGGCAGGGTAGAGGTCGGTCAGATCCCATTCGGGCAGATCGCCGAAGGGCTTGTCGGTGACCGGGTCCTTGGCGTCGAAAAGCGGGGTGCGCAACATCTTGGGTCCTTTCTGTTGGCCTAGATGTGGACCGCCGGGCGGGCCGGTGCAAGGCCGGGGCGGCTCAAGTTCGGGCGGTGGACAGCTTGCCGCGCGTCGGGCAAGTTTGGCCGAACCCGAGACGGAGGACCGCATGGCCGACCCGAACCCGCGGCTGGACCGCTTCTTTGACCGCGACACGCCCTGGAAGGCCGAGGTGAAGGCGCTGAGGGTGATCATGCTGGAGGGCCCGGTCGAAGAAGACTTGCGCTGGCGCCAGCCCTGCTACCGCGCCCATGACGGCAATATCGCCATCATCGGCGGGATGAAGGATTGCGCCTTCGTCTCGTTCCTCAAGGGCGCGCTTCTGAGTGATCCCGAGGGGCTGCTGGTCCCGCCGGGCGACAATTCACGCTCGGCCCGGATGCTGAAATTCACCGATCTCTCCGGGATCAAGACCGCCGCCCCGGCGATCCGGGCGCTGGTGGTCGAGGCAGTGGAGAACGAGGCGAAGGGGCTGAAGATCACCTTCGAGAAGGACGATCTGGACCATCCCCCGGAACTTGACGAGGCGCTGGACGCGGATCCGGCGCTGCGCGAGGCCTTCGACGCCCTGACCCCGGGGCGGCGGCGCGGCTGGCTGCTGCATTTCTCGCAGCCGAAGCAGTCAAAGACGGTGGTGGCACGGATCGAGAAGGCGGCCGAGAAGATCCTCGCCGGGAAGGGGATGCATGATTGAGGGGGGTAAGCGGGCCTATTTCTCGCAGGCGATGCCGTCGCCGTCACGGTCGAGGCCGTATTCATCGGGGCCGATGACCCGAACCGGCCCACGCACGTAATCCGGGCCATTGCCGCTGCCACCGGCGCAATCGACATCGCTGCTGACCGGAACGCAGACCAGATCATAGCTGGGATGACAGTCCTGCGCGAAAGAGGCGGCGGGCATGAAGAGTAGGGTGAAAAGGCTGACTCGGAACATCGGGCAAACTCCAATGCCCGACTGTCGGATGTGGTTAACGGGATGGCAATATGTCTGAATGGCTAGTGGGGTGGGGTCGGTCCTGCAGATCTCACTGAGGTTCGCGCGGCGACATCGGCCCGGGAACCAGGGCGAAGCCCGCCCGGGCCAGCGCCGGCCCGTCCCGGCGGGCTGGCGCTTTGGTGCCGCTGGTCCCGAGTTCAGAAAGGCGAGGGACTTGGCACCATAAAGCGCGTAGGCCGGCCGTTGCAGCGCCACCCCACGGGCCGGCGCTGGCCCTCTGATGCGCGTCAGGTCAGCGCCGCAAAAGCGTCACGCCGCCCCGTAATGCCTGAGCAGCGCGTCATAGAACCGCTCCTGCACGTCGGGGCTTTCCATCATCGCCTCGTGCCGGCAGCGCGCCAGTTCCAGCAGCTCCGATCCCGGCCAGCGGGCGGCACGGTCGCGGATGGCGGCGCCCGAGACGATCTTCTCGCCGTCGCCAAGGGTGATCAGCACCGGGCATCCGGGCGAGTCGAGGCCCGCAAGCCGGGTGCATTCGTTCAGCGCCTTGGCCACCCAGTCGAAGCTGGCGCCGCCGATGGTCAGCTCGGGCCAGGCGGCCGCCTCGCAGACGAGACGCGCCCAGGTCGGGGCGTCATGGGTCAGAAGGTTGGCGCTGAAGCTTTCGTCGAGCAGGTAGGTTCCGGCGGCACCGCTGCCCGGCGCGGCGCGGCCACCGTGACCAAGCCGACCGGCCAGGTAGGCCATGCCAAGCGCCACGCCATGCGGCATTTGCCGGAGGTTGATCCCCCACATCGGCGCCGAAAAGGCTGCGGTCTCGACCGGCAATTCGTTGTAAAGCGCCGCCAGCCCGATGCAGCCGCCCATGGAGTGGGCGAGCAGATGCCAGGGCCGGGGCAGGTCCAGTTCGGTCGCGGCAAGGACCATCTCCACCACGTCGCGCTGGTAGTCGGCGAAATCTCTGACATGGCCGGGGCGGGGATCGTTCTGCAGCCGACCCGACAGGCCCTGGCCGCGCCAGTCGATCGACAGGACCGAGAGGCCAGCGGCATTCAGCCGCGCGGCGACGCCGGTATATTTCTCGACATATTCGGTGCGGCCCGGGAACAGCAGCACGCTGCCCCGCGGCGTCCGCCGGGTGGTCGGCCAATGCGCCAGACGCAGTTGCACCCCGTCATCGGCGGTGACGAAAAACGCCTCTGCCGGGGGAAGGTGATCCCCCGGCAGGCTGTGAAAGGGGGCAGGTCTCACCGGGCGCTCCGGATCAGGACAGGGCCACGCCCAGCTGCATCGCCAGCGGCATCGAACCCTCGATGCGCAGCTTGCCGGTCATGAAGGCCGAGGTCGGGTTCTCGGTGCCGTCAAGGATGCCCTCGAAGGTTTCGCGCGAAGCGAACAGGGTCACTTCCGCCTCTTCGTCGCCGGCGCGGGCGCCATTGCCATCGATCATGATCGCGCCTTCATCCTCGATCACGAATTTCGCGGTGGAGTCAAAGCTCCCGAGACGCTCGTTCAGTTTCTCGACGGCCTTGTTCACGACTTCGCTCATCTGCATTTCTCCGTTGCGCTATGACTGGTCCCCAACCCAAGGACTGTCTACACTGGGGGCAGACAAGGCGGAAGGCGGGAAAATGGTTCGGGTCGCAGCAGTGCTGCTTGCCGCAAGCGTCAACATTTTTGCCCTTGGCGCAAGTGCTGGCGTGGCGTCATCCCAGGGCACGGTCGACATGGATGCGTTGTTTCAGCAACTGTCCCAGCCCGAGGGCGAGGGCTGGCGCATTGCCGAAAGCGATATCCTGCGCGAATGGTCGAAATCCGGCTCGCCGGCGATGGACCTGCTGCTGAAGCGCGGCGAGGAGGCGCTGGACCAGGGCGACGCCGTCACCGCAATCGGCCACCTGACCGCGCTGACCGATCACGCTCCCGATTTCGCCACCGGCTACCAGGCCCGCGCCGCCGCCTATGCGCTGAAGGGCGATTACGGCCCGGCCATCGCCGACCTGGCCCATGCGCTTGAACTGGAACCACGGCAATTCGCGGCGCTGACCCAGATGGGCGTGATGCTGGAGGAAATGGGCGACGACGAACGCGCCATGGCCGCCTATCGCGCCACGCTGGAGATCCATCCGCATCAGCAGGAGGCCATCGACGGGCTGGCCCGTCTGGAAATGGCCAATCACGGCACCGATATCTGATCCCATGAAGTCGAATTCGCGCGTGACGGCCATGCTGGGGCCGACCAATACCGGCAAGACCCATTACGCCATCGACCGGATGCTGGCGCATCGCACCGGCGTCATCGGCCTGCCGCTGCGTCTGTTGGCGCGCGAGGTCTATGACCGGATCGTCAAGGCGCGCGGTCCCTCGGTCGTGGCGCTGGTCACCGGCGAGGAACGGATCGTGCCCGACCGGGTGCAATACTGGGTCGCCACCACCGAGGCCATGCCCGAGGTTGGCGCCGATTTCGTCGCCATCGACGAGATCCAGCTTTGCGCCGATCCCGAGCGGGGCCATGTCTTCACCGACCGGATGCTGAACATGCGGGGGCTGCACGAGACCCTGCTTCTGGGCAGCGACACCATGCGTCCCGCCATCAACGCGCTGGTGAACAATGTCCGCTTCGAGCGGCGCGAGCGGTTCTCGACCCTGACCTGGGCTGGCTCGAAGAAGCTCAGCCGGATGCCGGCGCGCTCGGCCATCGTCGGATTCAGCGTCGATGATGTCTATGCCATGGCCGAGTTGATCCGGCGGCAGCGTGGCGGGGCCGCCGTGGTCATGGGCGCGCTCAGCCCTCGCACGCGCAATGCACAGGTGGCGATGTACCAGGCGGGCGAGGTCGATTTCCTCGTCGCCACCGATGCCATCGGCATGGGCCTCAATCTCGACATCCACCATGTCGCCTTCAGTTCCACGCAGAAATTCGACGGCCGCCGGGTGCGGCACCTCTTCCCGCACGAGATGGGCCAGATTGCCGGACGGGCCGGGCGGCACAGCGAACCGGGCACCTTCGGCGTCACCGGCGAGGCGCGGCCGCTGGACGAGGGGCTGATCGACGCGCTGGAGAACCACCGCTTCGCGCCGATCCAGCGGCTGATGTGGCGCAATGCCGCAGTCGAATACGGCACGCTCGAACGGCTGATCGCCAGTCTCGAGGTCTCGCCCGAGAACGAATGGCTGGTGCGCGGGCGCGAGGCCGATGACCTGCGGGCGCTGAAAACCCTGGGCGATCTGCCCGAGATCCGCGACCGGGTGACCGGGCCGCCGGATGTGCGGCTGCTCTGGGATGTCTGCCGGGTGCCTGATTTCAGGGGCATTTCCCCGGCGGAACACACGACATTGCTGCAGCGCATCTTCGGTTTCCTGCAGGAAGGCGCGATCCCCTCGGACTGGCTGGCCGGCCAGATCGAGCGGCTGGATCGCCCGAAAGGGGATATCGACACGCTGTCGAAGCGCTTGGCATATATCCGCACATGGACCTATGTGGCGCAACGGCGTGGCTGGGTTCAGGATGAAAGCCATTGGCGCGGGGAAACGCGCGCTGTAGAAGACCGCCTGTCGGATGCGCTGCATGTCGCACTGACCGAACGATTTGTGGACCGGCGCACCTCGGTGCTGTTGCGCCGGCTCAAGCAGAAGGAGAGCCTCGTGGCCGAAGTGAATGACAAGGGCGAAGTGACGGTCGAAGGCGAGTTCGCCGGCCGGCTGGAGGGATTCCGCTTCCGCCCCGACCAGACCGCGACGGCGGACGAGGCGAAGATGCTGAACCGCGCCAGCTACGAGGCGCTGAAGCCCGAATTCCACCTGCGCGCCGACCGCTTCTACAACGCCCCGGATACCGAGCTCGACTTCACCGAGCAGGGTGGGCTGATGTGGGGCGCCTCGGCCGTGGGCAAGCTGGTCAAGGGCGCGGACGCGCTGCATCCGGGCGTCGAGCCTTTCGTGGACGAGGAAGCCGGTCCCGAGATCGCCGAGAAGGTCCGCCGCCGGCTGCAGCATTTCATCGACCGCAAGGTCGCGACCCTGTTCGAGCCGCTGCTCGCGCTGCAGAAGGACGAGGCGCTGACCGGGTTGGCACGCGGTTTCGCCTTCCGGCTGGTCGAGTCGTTGGGGGTGATCCCGCGCGACGAGGTTGCGGGCGATGTGAAATCGCTGGATCAGGACGCGCGCGGCACCCTGCGCAAGCATGGCGTGCGCTTTGGCCAGTTCACCATCTTCCAGCCGGCCCTGTTGAAGCCTGCGCCGACGCGGCTGCGGCTGGTCCTGTGGTCGCTGAACGCGGGCCTTGACGAATTCCCCGAAAGCCCGCCACCGGGCCTGGTGACGATCCCGCATCTGGCCGAGGTGCCGGACGGCTATTACATTCTCTCGGGCTATCACCCGGCGGGCGACCGCGCGATCCGCATCGACATGCTGGAGCGGCTGGCCGATCTGGTGCGCGCGCAGGACACGCGCGGCGGCTTCGAGGCCAATCCCGACATGCTGTCGATCACCGGCATGACGCTGGAACAGTTCGCCGGCCTGATGCAGGGGCTGGGCTATGCCGCCGAGAAGGGCGAGCGGGCCAAGGCCAAGGCGGTCGAGGCCGCACCGGAAGCCGTGGCCGAGACGCCGGCGACCGATGCTCCGATGACCGAAGAGGAATCGGTGCTGGCCGCCGAGACCCGGGCGAAATGGGAAGCCGAGCAGGCGGCCAAGAAGGCCGCCGAGGCCGAGGCGGCTGCGGCAGCGGGCGAGGCGGTTGCCGAAGACGGCGAGGCCCCGGCCGAGACCGAGGCCGCCGAGCTCGAAACCTTCTATACCTTCCGTTGGGCGCCGAAGCCCCGCGCCCCGCGTCGTCCGCAGGGCGAGGGTCAGGGCCGTCGCGGCCCGCGCCGCGACGCTTCGCAGGGTCCGCGCGAGGGTCAGGGACAGCGCGAAGGTCAGCCGCAGGGCGATCGGCCCAAGCGCGAGGACCGCAAGGAAGCCCGCGGTGAAGGTCGCGGCGAGAACCGGGGCGAGGGCAAGCCCGGTCGCGGTCCTGGCAAGAAGGGTGACTTCAAGAAGGGCGATTTCAAGAAGGGTGGCAAACCCTCTGGCTCGCAAAGCCCCAAGACCTACCAGTCGCGCCCCGAGAAGAAGGCCGATCCCGATAGTCCCTTCGCGGTGCTGGCGGCGCTGAAGGGCAAGGTCTGACCCGCGCGTGAGCGAGGCGCCCGACAGCATCCGGCTGGACAAGTGGCTGGTCCATGTGCGCCTGTTCAAGACGCGCGGACTGGCCGCCGAGAGGATCGAGGGCGGCGGCGTGCGGGTGAACGGCCAGCCAAGCCGCAAGCCGGGCCGCAGCATCCGGCCCGGTGACGAGGTGACCGTCTCGATGCAGGGCCGTGTGCGTGCATTGCGGATGATCGCGCCGGGTGTCCGGCGCGGCCCGGCCAGCGAGGCGCAGACGCTCTACGAGGATCTGACCGAACCCGGCCCGACGGACGCGACCGAAGACTGAGCCCGCGACCGGGATGGTTTTTGCCGTCCCGACCCGCCGGCAGGACGGGCGTTCCGGCTTTGCCACCTGTCCGGAATGCCGGACTTTTCAACCCGCGCGGCCTTGATTGATCGCGCCGCCGGGCGTAACTAGCGCCTCGGACTGAACGGAGCATCCCATGACCTATGTCGTCACCGATAATTGCATCATGTGCAAATACACGGATTGCGTCGAGGTCTGCCCGGTCGACTGCTTCTATGAGGGCGAGAACACCCTGGTGATCCACCCCGACGAATGCATCGATTGCGGCGTCTGCGAGCCCGAATGCCCGGCCGATGCGATCCGCCCGGATACCGAACCGGACATGGAAAAATGGGTCGAGTTCAACCGCAAATACTCGGAACAATGGCCGGTCATCACCCGCAAGAAAGACCCGCTGCCGACCGCCGAGGAAATGGACGGGCAGGCCGACAAGCTGGACAAGTATTTCTCGGAAGCGCCGGGCGAGGGCGACTGATTCGTCCGGTCGCGCAGCGGGCAGGCCCAGTTGTCAGGCGCTAACCCCATGGCAAACAAGTCTTAATTGAACATGCGTTTCCCGGGCGCGAATTGACGCAAGCTTCTTTTTTTGAAGCGTTTTTTATGCTATATAATGGTTACATTCGCGTTTACCGGGGTGAGGCCCCGGGATACGTGCGCCCGTAAGCTGCTGATCCCAATGACCCCTGCCGGTCCTGGGACAAGATGAAAATGACCAGACGCGACCCCGGGCGGGCATCCCGCCTCGGGCCGCTTGTGCCCTGCGCTGACGCATGGACACTATCGATGAGGAAGCCTGATGTCGAAAACCAAGAAAAACGAATTCCGTCCCGACGATTTCGTTGTCTACCCTGCACATGGCGTAGGCAAGATCGTTTCGATCGAAGAGCAGGAAGTCGCCGGTCTTAAGCTGGAGATGTTCGTCATCTCCTTCGAGAAGGACAAGATGACCCTGCGTGTGCCCACCGCCCGCGCCGCCGAGATCGGCATGCGCAGCCTGGCCTCGCCCGATCTGGTCGACCAGGCGCTGGCGACGCTGAAGGGCAAGGCCCGCGTCAAGCGCGCCATGTGGTCGCGCCGCGCGCAGGAATACGAGCAGAAGATCAATTCGGGCGATCTGATGTCGATCGCCGAGGTGGTCCGCGACCTGCACCGCAATGACGACCAGCGCGAGCAGTCCTATTCCGAGCGTCAGCTCTACGAAGCCGCGCTGGACCGCCTGACCCGCGAGGTTGCCGCCGTGGCCGGCCTCGACGAGGGCTCGGCCCAGAAGCGCGTGGACGAGGTCCTGACCAGCCGCGCCGCGTAAGAATTTGCGTCACCACATCGGAAGGGCGTCCCGCAAGGGGCGCCCTTTTTCTTGGGCGGGCCGGACTGCTGCTATCCGCGCGGGGTTGCTGCCATATGCGTAGACACCCCGGCCTTTCGTCGCATCCCCGCCCGCCGCGCCCCGCGTGGACATTGCCGCCCCGGCCACCTATAAGGCCGGCAAATTTCCCATCCCTTTATGAGGCGCACCATGATCAAGGTTCTCGGCCACAAGGCCCCCGATTCCGATGCCACCGGCTCCCCTGTCATCTGGGCCTGGTATCTGAACGAGGTCCGCAAGACCCCGGCCGCCGCCGTGCTGCAGGGCGAGCCGAATACCGAGGCCGGCTGGATGCTGACCCGCTGGGGCGTCGAGAAGCCCGAGATTATCGCCGACCTGGCGGCGGGCGAGAAGGTCGTGGTCGTCGATACGAACAACCCGGCCGAGCTGCCCGCCTCGATCAACGAGGCTGACGTGATCGAGATCATCGACCACCACTTGCTGGCCGGCGGCATCAAGACCAAGACGCCGATC
Source organism: Paracoccus zhejiangensis (assembly GCF_002847445.1). Lineage (NCBI taxonomy): Bacteria > Pseudomonadati > Pseudomonadota > Alphaproteobacteria > Rhodobacterales > Paracoccaceae > Paracoccus > Paracoccus zhejiangensis. The sequence continues at coordinate 584,129 of NZ_CP025430.1, forward strand.
AACATCACCATCCGCCCGCTGGCCTGCACCGCGACGATCATGCATGACCTGATCGGCGAGGATCTGGCGCAGGCCCCCGAGGCGATCAAGGGCGTGATGCTGACCTGCATCCTGTCGGACACGCTGGAATTCCGCAGCCCGACCACCACCGCCCATGACCGGGCCGTGGCCGAGAAGCTGGCCGCCGACCTGGGCGTGAACATCCCCGACTATGCCGCCGAAATGTTCGCCGCGAAGTCCGATGTCTCGGCCTTTGCCGATGACGCGCTGCTGCGCATGGACAGCAAGGAATACGAGCTGGGCGGCAAGCAGCTGCGCGTCTCGGTTCTGGAAACCACCGCGCCGCAGGTGCTGCTGGACCGCAAGGATGCGCTGATGGCCGCCATGCCGGGCGTTGCCGCCGCCGATGGTGCCGACGAGGTTCTGCTGTTCATCGTCGACATCCTCAACGAGCAGGCGACCTTGCTGGTCCCGAACGACTTCGTGAAGACCGTGGCCGAGAAAAGCTTCAACGCCACCGTCACCGGCGACACCGTGCTGCTGCCGGGCATCATGAGCCGCAAGAAGCAGATCATCCCGGCTCTGGCTGTCTGATGGTTCCGATCATCAACTCCCTGTCCGAGATCGGGCAGGGCTATGACGCGCTTTATTGCGACCTCTGGGGCTGCCTGCACAATGGCAAGCAGCCCTATCCGGCCGCCGTGGCGGCGCTGCAGGCGTATCGCCGGGGCGGTGGCAAGGTCTGCCTGATGACCAACGCGCCGCGTCCGAACCAATATGTCCGCGCCCAGCTGGACCGCATGGGCGTGCCGCAGGACTCCTATGACATCATCGTCAGTTCCGGCGATTGCGCGCAGGATGCGATGTTCGCGGGCGCGGTGGGCCGCAAGGTCTGGTTCATCGGCACCGAGAAAGACGAGGGCTTCTTCAGCGACATTCCCGCCGCATGGCAGGATGCGCCGGCGATTGTCCGGGTACCGCTGGAAGAGGCCGAAGGCATCGTCTGCACCGGCCCCTTCGACGAGCTGAACGAGGTGCCCGACGATTATCGCGGCCGGCTGATGCTGGCGCGCGAGCGTGGGCTGAAACTGCTCTGCGCCAATCCCGACGTCGTCGTGGACATGGGCGAGACCCGGATCTACTGCGCAGGCGCCTTGGCCGCGCTTTATGACGAGATCGGCGGCACCTCGCTTTATTTTGGCAAGCCTTACCCGCCGATCTATGACCGGGCGCGACAGCTTCTGGGTCTCGGCGATGACGCGCGGGTGCTGGCCATCGGCGACGGCATCAACACCGACATCAAGGGCGCGGTCGAGGAGGGCATCGATTCGCTGTTCGTCACCGGCGGCCTCGCGGCGTCGGCGCTTGGCGATGACGTCGAGAACCCCGATCCGGTGCTGTTGCAGGAATGGCTGGCGATGCACCAGCTGACCCCGACCTATGCCATCGGGCGGCTGCGCTGAGGCGCGGCCGTTCCGGCGGCTGAAAATCCGCCGGGTAACAATCTTATACTTTAGGCCAAGCGTCGCGATATTTTCTTGCGTGACGGTTTTCATGCTGCTATGCAGCATCAGAACCGGAGCAAGGGGTTTGGGATGTTGGACAATCTTCCGCGTGGCACCATCGTCATCGAGGATCTCGAAATCGGCATGACCCGTTACCTGCAAAAGCAGGTGACAGACCACGATATCGAGCTGTTCGCCGAGGTCTCGACCGACCGCAACCCGGTGCATCTGGACGAGGCTTACGCGCAGGATACCATCTTCGAGGGCCGCATCGCCCACGGGATGCTGACCGCCGGGCTGATCTCGGCCGTCATCGGCGAGCAGCTGCCCGGCCACGGCACGGTCTACCTGGGCCAGACGCTGAAGTTCATGGCCCCCGTTCGCCCCGGCGACATGGTCCGCGCCGAGGTCTCGGTGCTGGATATTGACATGTCCAAGCGCCGCGTGACCCTTGCAACCCGCTGCCTCGTCGGTGATACGGTCGTCTTGAAGGGCGAGGCGGTGGTTCTGGCGCCAAGCCGCAAATTCGACTGAAGACGGGGTGCGGCGCGCGCCCCATGGGGGGCGCTGCCGTGCAGATCCATCATCACTGGACCGGATTGCCCGCCAGCGCGCGCGGAACCAGTGCCGCCATGGGCAATTTCGACGGTGTGCATCTGGGCCATCGCTCGGTGATCGAGGCGGCGCATCGCGCCCAACCCGGCGCGGCGCTGTCGGTCATCACCTTCGAACCCCATCCCCGCCAGTTCTTTGCCCGTGACGCCGCGCCCTTCCGGCTGATGAATGCCGAGGCGCGGGCCAACCGGCTGGCCCGGCTTGGCGTCGAACACCTGTTCGAACTGCCCTTCGGCCCGGTTCTGGCCGGCCTCTCGCCCGAGGCTTTCGCCCGTCAGGTGCTGTGCGACGGTCTGGGTCTGGCCCATGTCACCGTCGGCGCGGATTTCTGCTTCGGCAAGGGCCGGGCGGGCAGCACCGAGACCCTGCAGCAGCTGGGGCGCGAGATGGGCTTTGGCGTCACCATCGCGCCGCTGATTGGCCGCGACGGCACCGATTTCAGCTCGACCGCGATCCGCGATGCGCTGGCCGAGGGCCGGGTGCGCGAGGCCGAGACCATGCTGGGCCACTGGCACCGGATCGAGGGCGAGGTGATCCATGGCGAGAAGCGCGGCCGCGAACTGGGCTGGCCCACCGCCAACATGTCGGTAGATGGGCTGCACCTGCCGCGGCTTGGCGTCTATGCGGTGCTGGTCGATGTGCTGACCGGGCCGGATCGCGGCACTTACCAGGGCGTGGCCAGCCTTGGCGTGCGGCCGATGTTCGGCGAGAACCGCCCCAACCTGGAAGTGAACCTGTTCGATTTCTCGGGCGACCTCTACGGCCAGCACCTGTCGGTGGCGCTGGTCGATTTCCTGCGCGACGAGGCCAAATTCGACGGGCTGCCGGCGCTGATCGCGCAGATCGAGGCCGATGCCGCTCAGGCGCGGGCGATCCTGGCGGGGGTCTGATGCGTCCGCGTTTCTGGGAATTGCCGCTGGCGAAGCTCGATCCCGAGGAATGGGAGGCGCTGTGCGACGGCTGCGGCAAATGCTGCCTGAACAAGCTGGAATTCGAGGACCCGCCCGAACTGGTCTTTACTCGCGTCTCCTGCCGTTTGCTCGACGGCCATGCCTGCCAATGCACCTCCTATGCCAACCGCCACGACTACGTGCCCGATTGCGTGGTGCTGACGCCGAAGAAGCTGAAAGAGGTGGCCTATTGGTTGCCGGCGACCTGCGCCTATCGGCTTCGCCACGAGGGCAAGCCGCTGGAGAATTGGCATTACCTGATCTCGGGCGACCGCGAGACCATCCATCGCGCCGGCATCAGCATGCGCGACCGGACCATCAGCGAGGTCGAGGTGGATGAGGATGATTGGGAAGATTACATGATCGAGGACCTGTCGTGAATTTCGCCTCGGACAATGCCTGGTGCGCCCATCCGGCGGTAATGGCCGCGCTGACTGACGCCAACCACGGCGCGATGATGGGCTATGGCGCCGATGCGGTGACGGCGGCGGCCGAGGCCGCGCTGCGCGAGGTGCTGGAGGCGCCCGAGGCCGTCATCCGCTTCGTCGCCACCGGCACTGCGGCCAATGCGCTGGTCTGTGCGCAACTGGCACCGGGTTTCGGCCGCATCTATTGCCACGAGGACGCACATATCGAGACCAGCGAATGCGCCGCGCCCGAATTCTTTACCGGCGGCGCCAAGCTGGTGACGCTGCCCGGCGCGGGCGGCAAGATCGCCCCCGAGACGCTGACCGAGGCGATCCGGCGCGGGGCCGCCGGCGGCTTGAACGAGGGCCGCAACGCCATGGTCTCGATCACCAATGCGACCGAATGGGGCACGCTTTACAGCGTCGCCGAAGTGACGGCGCTGGCCGAGATCGCCCATGCCGGCGGGTTGCCCTTGCACATGGACGGCGCGCGCTTTGCCAATGCCGTCGCGGGTCTGGGGGTGACGGCGGCGGACCTGACCTGGCGCGCGGGCGTCGATGCTCTGTGTTTCGGCGGCACCAAGAACGGCGCGATGGGGGCGGAGGCGATGGTCTTCTTCGATCCCGCCCAGGCCGAGAATTTTGACTATCGCCGCAAGCAATCAGGCCATGTCTTTTCCAAGAACCGCTATCTGGCGGCGCAGATGCTGGCGCTGGCGACCGACGGGCTGTGGCTGGAACTGGGCCGGCTGGCCAATGCCAAGGCCGCGCGGCTGGCCGAGGGGATTCTCGCGGCAGGCGGCGGGCTGATCCTGCCGGTGCAGTCGAACGCGGTCTTCGCCACCCTGCCGACGGCTGCGCATCAGCGGGCAAGGGCGGCCGGCGTGCGCTATCACCTCTGGCCCGACAAGAGCGCCGAGGGGCTGGACCCGGTGCCGCTGCGGCTGGTCACGGCCTGGGACACGCCGGATGAGGAGATCGAGGGGTTTTTGCGGCTGATCGGCTGACCTCGCCCGGAACAAGGGCGAAGCCCGCCGGGCGAGCGCCTGCCCGTTCCGGCGGGCTGGCGCTTTGGTGCCGCTGATCCTGCGTTCAGGGAAGCGAGGGACTTGGCACCATAAAGCGCATCGCTCAGCCCATGGCAGCGCCACCCCACGGGCAGGCTCTCGCCCTGTGTCAGCCCTTCAACGCCTCGAGCAGCATTCTCAGCGCATGGTCAACCGTTGCTGCGCGCACCTGCGCCCGGCCAATCGCCCCGAATTCCACCGTCTCGACCCGCAGCCCCTGCGCCCCGGCCAGCCCGAAGCAGACCCGACCCTCGGGCTTGTGCTCGGACCCGCCTGGACCGGCGATGCCGGTGACGGCGACGGTGAATTGCGCCTGCGAATGCTCCAGCGCGCCCATGGCCATCTCGGCGGCGATCTCTTCGCTGACGGCGCCGAAATCACGCAGCGTCTCCGGCTTGATCCCCAGCATCTGCATCTTGGCGGCATTGGAATAGGTGACGAAGCCGCGATCCACCACGTCCGAGGATCCGGCGATCTCGGTCAGCGCACCGATGATCAGCCCGCCGGTGCAGCTTTCCGCCGTGGCGATCATCGCGCCTTGCGCGCGGGCGGCGTCCAGAACCTCGGCCGCGAGGCTCATAGCATCAACGGGATGTGGAAGGCGGCGGAGGCGATCATCGTGGCGATGCCGGCGAAGAGGCCAGCCCAGAGGTCATCGGCCATCACCCCCACCGCATCCTTGCGCCGGTCGGCGCGGCCCACCAGCCAGGGCTTCCAGATGTCGAAAAGCCGGAAGAACACGAAGGCCGCGACCCAGCCCGGATAGGGGAAGCTGTCTACTGGCAGGCCGGCGAACCAGAAACCCGCCGAGGGGAAGCACAGCGCCAGCCATTGCCCGGCCACCTCGTCGATGACGATCTCGCTGCGATCGGGATCGGCCATGCCGGCGGTATAGCCCCGGACCGCCCAGAAACCGGCAAGGGTGACGGCAAGCGTCGCCAGCGCCAGCAGCGGGAAATGCCCGATGCGGTGAATGAGCAGGCCAAGCGCCACGGCGACGGCCGAGCCCCAGGTGCCGGGGGCGGGCTTCAACAGCCCCGCGCCAAACCAGATGCTGAGAAGGCGCTGCATGCTCACGCTCCGATCAGGGTGCAGGTGGCGATGGCGGCGATGCCCTCGCGCCGGCCGGTGAAGCCCAGTTGCTCCGAGGTGGTGGCCTTGACGCTGACACGCCCGGCCTCGACACCCATGATCGCCGCCAGCCGGTCCTGCATCGCAAGGGCATGGGGGCCGATCTTCGGCGCCTCGCAGACCAGCGTCACATCGGCATTGCCAAGGCGGAAGCCGCGCGCGCGGAACAACTCTGCGGCATGCGCCAGGAAGATGGCGCTGTCGGCACCCTTCCATTGCGGGTCAGAGGGCGGGAAGTGGCGGCCAATGTCCCCCTCGGCCAGCGCGCCGTAGATCGCGTCGGTCAGCGCGTGCATGCCCACATCGGCGTCGGAATGGCCGACCAGCCCGTGGTCATGCGGGATCTGCACGCCGCAGAGCCAGACATGATCGCCGGGGCCAAGCGCGTGAACGTCATAGCCATTGCCCATGCGGATATCCATGCCGCCTCCCAGAATGCGCTCGGCCCGGGCGAAATCCGGGGCAAAGGTGATCTTCAGATTGTCCTCGTCGCCCGGGGTGATGGCGACCGGGATGCCGGATTTGCGCGCCAGTTCTACATCGTCGGCGGCATCCTGCGGGTGGTCGCGATGGGCCTTGGAGATCTGGGCGAGCGAGAAACCCTGCGGCGTCTGCGCGCGAAACAGGCCATCGCGCGAGGCGGTGCCGGTGACGCTGCCACCCTCGCCGCGCCAGAGCGCATCGGTGACGGGCAAGGCCGGGGCGGCGGCCTCGGCCCCCGATTGCAGCGCGGCGATCACGCCCTCGATCACCGCATCGCTGACCAGCGGCCTTGCGCCGTCATGGATCAGCACATGGGTGATGTCGCTGCCCTGCAGGCTGTCGAGTGCAGCACGGACGCTGGCGGCGCGGGTCTCGCCGCCGGTCAGGATCGTCACTTGCCCGGCGAACAGGTCCTGCGCGCGGGCCATGTCCTCGGGATGGACGGTCAGGATCACCCGCTCGAAGCCGGCAAAGCGGTCAAGCGTGTGGGCCAGCACCGGCCGGCCCTGCAAGGCGCGCCATTGCTTGGGTTCACCGCCCCCCGCACGGGTGCCGCGACCGGCGGCGGTGATGATGGCGGCATAGCCTTTCGGGGCTGTCACGCTCATGCGTGATCGGGCATGTCGCCCCTGATCGCGGTGGCGAAGGCGCTGCGATAGAGGGCCGAGAGCTCGGCCAGATCGCCCGCATCCTCGCCCATCTGCACCGCCAGCCCGCCAAAGCTGCCGACCTGCGCGGCCGGCACATCAGCGGCCTCGGCGGCTTTCAGCAGCGCCTCGGCGCCCTCGGCATCGGTGGCGACCAGATAGCGGGCCTGATCCTCGCCGAACAATTGGCCGATCTCGCCGCTGTCGAGGCGCAACCCGATGCCCGCACCTTCCGCCATCTCGAACGCGGCCAGCGCCAGCCCGCCATCCGACAGATCGGCGCAGGCGCGGATATGGCTGCGATTGTCGCGGATGAACTCGCCATGCGCGCGCTCGGCGGCCAGATCGACATGCGGGGCGTCGCCCGCCTCGATCCCGAAGGCCTCGGCGGCCAGTGCCGACTGGCCCAGATGGCCTTCGGTCTTGCCGATGACGATGGCGATGTGCCCATCCTCGGGCAGGCCAGCGATCAGCTCGTCGAGGTTTTCAATCAGCCCGACGCCGCCGATGGTCGGCGTGGGCAGGATGCCGGTGCCGTCGGTCTCGTTGTAAAGCGAGACATTGCCCGAGACGATGGGGAAATCCAGCGCCGCGCAGGCCGCGCCGATGCCCTTCACCGCGCCGACGAACTGGCCCATGATCTCGGGCTTTTCGGGATTGCCGAAATTCAGGTTGTCGGTGGTGGCCAAGGGCAGCGCGCCCACGGCGGAAAGGTTGCGATAGGCCTCGGCAACCGCCTGCTTGCCGCCTTCGAAGGGGTTCGCCTTGACATAGCGCGGGGTCACGTCGCTGGTGAAGGCCAGCGCCTTTTGCGTACCATGGACGCGGACCACGCCCGCACCCATGCCGGGGCGGCGGATCGTGTCGGCGCCAACCTGCGTGTCGTATTGCTCCCAGACCCAGCCCTTATGCGCATGGGAGGGGGAGCCGATCAATTTGCGCAGCGCCGCGATCGGGGTGATCGGGGGCAGGGCGGGCATCGCCTTCGCCGCCGGGGTCTCGACCCAGGGCCGGTCATATTCCGGCGCGCTGGAGGAGAGCTTGGACAGCGGCAGATCGGCCTTCACCTCGTTGCCGTGCAGGATCAGGAAGCGGTCTTCGGGGATGGTCTCGCCGACAATGGCGAAATCGAGATCCCATTTGACGAAGATCGCCCGCGCCTCGGCCTCTTTCTCGGGCTTCAGCACCATCAGCATCCGCTCCTGGGATTCCGACAGCATCATCTCATAGGCGGTCATGTCGGTTTCGCGCTGCGGCACGGCGTCCAGTTGCAGCTTGATCCCAAGCCCGCCCTTGTCGCCCATCTCGACCGCCGAGCAGGTCAGCCCCGCCGCGCCCATATCCTGAATCGAGATCACCGAGCCCGAGGCCATCAGCTCGAGGCAGGCTTCCAGCAGGCATTTCTCGGTGAAGGGGTCGCCGACCTGAACGGTGGGGCGCTTTTCCTCGATCGTGTCATCGAACTCGGCCGAGGCCATGGTCGCGCCGCCGACGCCGTCGCGTCCGGTCTTGGCGCCCAGGTAGACGACCGGCATGCCGACGCCCGAAGCGGCCGAGTAGAAGATCTTGTCGGCATCGGCGAGCCCCGCCGCAAAGGCATTGACCAGACAGTTGCCGTCATAGCTGCGATGAAAGCGCACCTCGCCGCCCACGTTCGGGACGCCGAAGGCATTGCCATAGGCGCCGATCCCCTCGACCACGCCTTTGACCAGATGCGGGGTCTTGGGGTGCTCGGGACGCCCGAAGCTCAGCGAATCCATCGCCGCGATCGGACGCGCGCCCATGGTGAAGACGTCGCGCAGGATGCCGCCGACACCGGTGGCCGCGCCCTGGTGCGGTTCGATATAGCTGGGGTGGTTGTGGCTCTCCATCTTGAAGACCACGGCCTGACCGTCGCCGATATCGACGACGCCCGCATTTTCGCCCGGGCCACAGATGACCTGCGGGCCCGTGGTTGGCAGGGTGCGCAGCCATTTCTTCGACGACTTGTAGGAGCAATGCTCGTTCCACATGGCCGAGAAGATGCCGAGTTCCGTGAAGCTCGGTTCGCGCCCGATGATCTGCAGGATGCGGTCATATTCGTCGGGCTTCAGCCCGTGCGCGGCGATCAGATCCGGGGTGATCGACGGTTCCTGCATGTCATGCGCCCTTTGCGGTCATCGGGGAATTCGCCGCCTTTTAGGCGCTGCGGCGGGCAAGGGAAAGGGGCGATGGTTTTCCCCGGCCCCGCGCGGGGCTAGGCTGGCCCAAAGCGGTGCGATCTCGGGGAGGGAAGGGTTTGCGGCGAGCCAAACAATCCGACCGCGCGCTGGAGGTGCTGGCGGGCTATCGCCATGGCCCCGATGCGGCGCTGGCGGCGATCCGGGCGGGCATCGCGCAGGCGGACGCCGCGCGGGCGATCATTCTGGTCGAGGGGATCAGCGACCAGATCGCCATCGAGACGCTGGCCCGGCGATGTGGGCGCGATCTGGCCGCCGAGGGGGTGCTGGTCTTTCCGACCGGCGGCTCAGGCTCGCTGCGGCGCTATCTTGCCGAGTTTGCCGCTGCCGAGCCGCGTCCCATCCTCGCCGGGCTCTTCGACCGCGATGCGCTTCCGCTTCTCCGCCGCGCGCTGGCGGCGGCGGGCCTGGAGGCGTCCGAGAGTGTCACCGGCCTTGCAGAGCTTGGCTTTCACATCTCGACCCGCGATCTCGAGGACGAGCTGATCCGTGCCATCGGCCCGGCGCGGCTGGCGGCGCTGATCGCGGCCGAGGGCGAGGGTGGGGCGCTGGCGACGCTGGGGAAACCGGCCGAGTGGCGGGACCGACCGGCCGGGGACCTGCTGCACCGCTTCCTGCGCAGCAAGGCCAGCCGCAGCCTGCGCTATGCCCGGCTGATCGTCGAGGCGCTGGACGAGGACTGCATTCCGGCACCGCTGCGTGCCGTGCTGGCCTCGGTCTGACTAGGCCCCTTCCGCCAGATGGTTCTTCAACCAGCGATGGGCGAAGCCGATCTTCTGCCGCATCGGCGTGGTCAGCACGAAGGGATAGAGATCGGCATTGTCCAGCGCGCGGTTGATGTCGTTCACCGCGATGGCGACGCGGGCGGCGATGTCCAGAAGCGCCTCGGTGTCATCGGCGGCATAGGCGTCAAAGCCCTCGGGCAGGTCGGGCATCGAAAGGCCGGTGCTGACGAAACTGTCGGTCATGTCCACGAGATGCAGCAGATGGGCCACGGTCTCGGCCCAGTCCTCGTGCGGATGGGCACCTGCATAGGGGGTGATGAAAACATTGGTCCGGTCCGGCGGGGCGGCATAGTAGGTCTGCAGCGCCAGGCCGTAATCGGCGCGCTCGTCCCCGAACAGCGCGCGGAACCCCGGCAGGAAATTCGGCGAGACCGCCAGCCGGTCAAAGAAGAAATGCGCCAGCTCGTGGCGGAAATGCCCGACCATGCTGCGATATTGCTCGCCCAGTTCCTGCCGGCGCTGCAGCCGGATCAGCTCGTCGGCCTCGGTCACGTTGATGGTGATCTCGCCGCCCATATGGCCCATGGTGATCTGCTGGACGCGGCCGCCCATATCCTCGGACAGCATCAGGAAACGCGGGCGCGGGCCGGGATCGGATGCGGTGAACCAGTTCCACTTGGCGACATTGGCCAGCACCCATCGCTTGGCGCGCTCGGCCCGGTTCAGCAGCTGGATATTGTTGCCGGCGCTGAGGTCGGGCACCACCTGCGACAGCGCGCAGGAGGCGCAGAAGGCGCCCAGATCGCCCGCGATCCAGTTGCAGGCGATCGGGCCGCGATTGGGGCAGGGCGGGGCGGCGTTCAGCATCAGGGCGCGGGCAGGGTCGAAATAGAGATCGTGACCACAGGGACAGCTGAGGCTGTGGAAATAGGCGCGGCGGCCGCAGGCGGGACAGGCAAAGCGTTGCATGGGTTGGCAAGGTTCCTTTCGCGGGACAATGCCTTGCGGGCCGGGCGGGTTCCGGGTCATGATCACGCGAGCGACACCCGTCGCCACCCCCTGCATCGCTTGACTTGCCCCCCCGAATCCGCCATATAGCCGCGGACCGGCCAGGCAAACGCTTTTGGCCGGTGCGTTATTTTCAACACCACCCAATCGACAGGGTGCGCTGTCCGACGGCGGGTCAGGCCCGGCAACACCTGCGCAGGCAGGGGCCACAGGACGCGGCAAATGAAGGAAGACAAGGCATGTTCGCGGTTCTGAAAACCGGTGGCAAGCAGTACAAGGTGCAGGCGGGTGACGTCCTGCGCGTCGAGAAACTGGCCGCCAATGCAGGCGATACCGTCCAGTTCAACGAGATTCTGATGGTCGGCTCGACCCTCGGCGCGCCGCTGGTGGCGGGTGCCGGCGTGCAGGCCGAAGTGATCGAGCAGATCAAGGCTGACAAGGTCATCACCTATGTCAAGCGCCGCCGCAAGCACAGCTCGCAGCGCACCCGTGGCCACCGCCAGCAACTGACGCTGCTGCGCGTGACCGAGGTGCTGGAATCGGGCGCCGACAAGTCGGGCGTGAAGGAAGCCATCGGCTTCCGCACCGCCGGCGCGTCCTTCGTCGCGGCCCCGGCTGCCGACAAGAAGCCCGCTGCCAAGGCCAAGAAACCCGCCAAGGCGAAGGTCGAGGCTGCTGACGCCGCCGCGCCCGCCAAAGCGGCGAAGAAGCCGGCCAAGGCCAAGAAAGCCGCCGAGACTTCGGACGAAGCCTGATCGCTGCTGGGGCCCCGATGGCCCCGCTGAACGGAACAAGTCGGCCGGTTGATCCGGCCAGAGTGCAAGAGGACTAAAGTCATGGCACACAAGAAAGCAGGCGGTTCGTCCCGCAACGGCCGCGACTCGGCCGGTCGTCGTCTCGGCGTCAAGCTGTATGGCGGTCAGGAAGCCATCGCCGGCAACATCATCGTGCGTCAGCGCGGTACCAAGATGTGGGCCGGCGCCAATGTCGGCATGGGCAAGGATCACACCCTGTTCGCCCTGACCGATGGCGCGGTGACCTTCACCAAGGGCCTGAAGGGCCGCACCTTCGTCTCGATTATGCCCGCCAATATCGAGGCAGCCGAATAACGGCCGATTGAGATACGTACAGTATCGGGGGATCGGCTCAGCCGGTCCCCCTTTTCATTTTCGCCGCCGTGTTCTGGCGGCACCCGGGAGGAACATTCACATGGTTGATCTGGCCCCCGCCACGTCGATCCAGCCGACAATCGAGACGCCGCGCTTCCTGCTGCGTCCGCTGCGCCCGTCCGATGCCGGGCTTCTGGCCCATTACACCGCCGACAAGCGCGTGGCCGAGGGCACCCGCGCCATTCCCCATCCGCTGCCGCCCGGCGCCTCGGAAGGCTTCATCAAGCGCGCGCTGGCGCCCGAGCGCAGCGAGGATGTCTGGGCCATCGACGGCAGCGCCAACCGCCTGGCCGAACTGCTGGGCGTGGTCTCGCTGACCCGGCTCGAGGATCAGCAGTCGGAACTGGGCTTCTGGATCGGGGCCGGCTTCTGGAACACCGGCTTTGCCACCGAGGCGGTCGAGGCATTGGTCGCGGCCAATCCCCATGGTGCGCGCACCCTCTTCGCCGAGGCGTTCCAGGACAATCCGGGTTCGGCCCGCGTCCTGACCAATTGCGGCTTTGCCTACCTGGGCGATGCCGAAAGCTGGTCGGTGGCGCGCCAGGCCCGGGTGCCGACCTGGACCTACCTGCGCCGGATGGACTGAGTGGCTGGTAGCTGAACAGCGACCTGGCCCGGAATGAAGGTGCGCAGCACCGCCGGGCCAGCGGCCTGCCGTCCCGGCGGCTGGCCGCTCTGGTGACCACCCGCGCCGTGCAGTTGTTCGATATGCTGGAGCCATAAAGCTCTGTCGTTCGGCCGCCGCAGCGGCCATCCACGGCAGGCCGCCGGCCCTCGGTCATGCTTCTTCCCACCCGAAAACCGTAGCCCAGATCTGCACGATCTGCAAAAAAGCCGTCGCGTTCGTCGCGCCGGCTCTTTTCGTGACGCGGATGGCTTCCTAGCTATCCCCCATGACACATGCGATCCCCTATTCCGTTCTCGACCTGTCGCCCGTGCCCGAGGGCTCGGATGCCGGACAGGCCATCGCCAACACGCTGGACCTCGCGCAGAAAGCCGAGGGCTGGGGTTACCACCGCTACTGGATGGCCGAGCATCACAACATGCCCGGCATCGCCAGCGCCGCGACCGCGGTGCTGATCGGGCTTGTCGCCGCGAAGACCAAGACCATCCGCGTCGGCTCGGGCGGCATCATGCTGCCGAACCACGCGCCGCTGACCGTGGCCGAGGCCTTCGGCACGCTGGCCACCGCCTTTCCCGGTCGCATCGACCTGGGGCTGGGCCGTGCGCCCGGCGGCGATGGCGCGGTGATCCGGGCGCTTCGCCGCGACCCGATGGCGGACAGTTTCCCGCAGGACGTGGTCGAACTGATGGAATATCTCGGCCCCGAGCGGCCGGGCGCCGCCGTCCGCGCGCTGCCGGGCGAGGGCACCAATGTGCCGATCTGGATGCTGGGCAGCTCGCTTTTCGGGGCGCAGCTCGCCGCTTACCTGGGGCTGCCCTATGCCTTTGCCAGCCATTTCGCCCCCGGCGATCTGGACGATGCGGTCACCGTTTACCGCGAGCGGTTCAAGCCCACGGCGCAAAACCCCGAGCCGCGCTTCATGCTGGCCGCGAATGTCTTTGCCGCCGACAGCACCGACGAGGCGCAATATCTGAAGACCACGATGATGCAGGCCTTTGCCAAGCTGCGCACGGGGATGCCGGGCAAGCTGCCCGCACCGGTGCGCGACATCGATGCGGTGATCCCGCCGGCCATCCGCCGCGGCGTCGACGAGGCCATGCGGATCAGCGCCATCGGCACGCGTGACCAGGTGCGCGACCAGCTGGCCGCGCTGATCGACCGCTACCAGCCCGACGAAGTGATCCTGACCGGGCAGATCCACGACCATGCCGCGCGGCTGCACAGCTTCGAACTGGCCGCCGAGGCGATGCAGTCGCTGGCCGGGGCGCATCCTGCCGCGAAAGCGGCGGTCTGACGGGCGCCGCGCAGGCGGCGTCGTGATCGCTCGCGCGGTCAAGGAAGGCCGTCAAAGAAAGATGAAATCGCCCGCATCGAGATGACCGGTGCGGGCGTGGTCCAGCAGGATCGCGGTGCCATCGGGCAGGGCGATCCGCACATCGTCCCCGACCTGCCGGAAATAGCGCCTGACCTCGGCAAAGCTGTCCATGTGGCTGCTGTCGAGGAAGACCAGCCGGTCGATGCCATTCTGCCAGCCGATGACCGTGTCGCGACCGCCCTTGCCCTCGAAATAGAAATAATCGGTGCCGATCCCGCCGATCAGCCGGTCATGGCCCGGGCCGCCGCGCAGACGGTCCACCCCGTTGCCGCCGATCAGCAGGTCATCCCCGGCCTCACCGTAAAGCGTGTCATCGCCATCAGCGCCCTGAAGGTTGTCATTCTGGTTGCCGCCCCCGAGCCGGTCGTTGCCAGCCTCGCCCAGCAGCGTATCGGCGCCATCGCCACCATTGAGCAGGTCGTGATCGGTCGAGGCCGCCAGCCAGTCATTGCCAGTGCCGCCCGACAGGTTGTCGCGCCCGGGACCGGCCAGCAGCGTATCATTGCCGTTGCCGCCCGACAGCAGGTCATTGCCGATGCCACCATCCAGCCGGTCATGGCCATCCTCGCCATACAGCCGGTCATCGCCCGCCTCGCCCAGCAGCGTGTCGCCATCCCCGGCGCCGAGCAGAAGATCGTGATCGGTCGATCCCCACAGCCGGTCGCTGCCGCTGCCGCCGGTCAAGCTGTCGCGCTCGGACCCGCCCAGCAGCACGTCGTTGCCGGCCCCACCCGACAGCAGGTCGTTGCCGGGCCCGCCCTCCAGCCGGTCCACCCCGTCCTCGCCATAGAGCCGGTCATGGCCGGCTTCACCCAGCAGCCGGTCATCGCCCATACCGCCGGCGAGGTGGTCCTGACCGCTACCGCCCTGCAACAGGTCGATGCCGCCATAGCCGGCCAGCAGGTTGTTTCCGGCATTGCCGGTCAGGCGGTTGGGCTGCTCATTGCCGCGCAGGGTATAGGACGCTGAACCCAGAAGCGTCGCGTGCTCGAGATTGGCGAAGACGCCGACCAGCTGGATCGAGGCGGCGATGCGGATCAGGTCCGCGCCCTCTCCCGGGCGCTCGTCGATCACATCGCCCGGATCATCGACCTGGTAGATGTCATTGCCAATCCCTCCGCTCAGCGTGTCGCTTCCCGCCCCGCCGATCAGCTCGTCATCGCCCTCGCCGCCGGTCAGCCCGTCATTGCCGTCGCCGCCCTCCAGCCGGTCATTGCCCGCGCCGCCGTCGATCAGGTCATTGCCACCCCGGCCTGACAGCCGGTTCGCGCCGGCATTGCCGGTCAGAAGGTTGTCGGTGTCACCGCCCCAGCCGCTCAGCGCGGCCATGCCCAGCAGGACCAGTTCCTCGACCTGCCCGGCGGCACGGGCGAGGTCATAGCTAACCGTGCTCTCCACCCGGTCCTGCCCGGAGGTGTCGTCCACCTGGTCGCCGGCCGCATCGACGACGAAGATGTCATCGCCCTCGCCGCCCACCATCAGGTCAGCGCCGCTGCCGCCATCCAGCCGGTCATTGCCCCCATGGCCGTGGAGGCGGTCATCGCCGGCCTGACCGCTGATCTGGTTGTCCTCGCCATTGCCGATGATCAGGTTGGCAATGTCATTACCCTGCAGGACCAGGTTGCCTGACCCGATGGCAAAAATCTCTTCGACCTCGGCGGCCTGATCCAGCAGCGAGAAGCTGCAAAGGGCAAAGACCCGGTCATAGCCGCCGGCCGGCCCTGCGACATCGATGATGATCTCGCCGGGCTGGTAGACGAAATAGAGGTCGTCACCAGTGCCGCCGACCAGCAGGTTGATCCCCGTCCCGCCATCCAGCACGTCACCGCCGTCGCCGCCCTCCAGCGTGTCATTGCCCGCATCGCCGAAAAGGCTGTCATTGCCGTCGCCGCCCTGCAGCAGGTCGTCCCCGTCGAGCGCGGTGATCTGGTCATCGCCGCCCAGTCCCCGGATCAGGTCGGCCCCGGCGCTGCCGGTCAGCAGGTTGTCGCCCGCGTCGCCATCGAGACTGGCCGGATCAGACATGGGCGACCCCTTCACGGTTGAGACAGGGGGCAGGCTAGCAGCACCGGCCTAATCCCCGGTTAATCGCCGCCGCGTCGGGGACAGCCGGTCGCATTGACCTTGCCGCCAAATCCCGGAATGGAGGGCGCATGAGCAGAGCCAGTGCCAATGACCGAGCAGACCTCGAACGGATCACGCGGGACCAGTCGGGCCAGTTGAAACGCGCCGCCGTGCTGGCGACGCTGGCCGAGGCGCTGTGGACCCTTCAGGCCGGGCTGGTGGCGCTGGTGCTGGCGGGGCTCGCCCAAGGCACGGAAACGGCGGGGCGGGATCTGCTGCTCGGCACGGGAGGCTTCCTGCTGGTCGGGCTGGTCCGTGCCGGGTTGAACGCGCTGGCCGGCCTGCGGCTGGCCCGGGCCGGCGATGCGCTGACCGGGGTGTGGCGCGCGAAGCTGCTGGAACGGGCGGACCGGCGCGCGCCCGAGGCCGGGGCGGCGCCTTCGGCAACGATCGCGGCGCTGGCCACCGACAAGCTGGCGCTGCTGCTGCCCTATCTGCGCCGCTGGCCGGTGGCGCGGATGCGGGTCGCGACCGTTCCGCTGCTGATCCTTTTGCTCGCCCTGACCATCTCCTGGGCGGCGGCGCTGATCTTTGCGATCACCGGGCCGCTGATCCCGGTCTTCATGGCGCTGGTCGGCATGGCCGCCGGGCAGGCCAGCCGCGAGCGGATGGACGAGATCTCGGACATGAACGCGCTGCTGGTCGAGCGGCTGACGGCGCTGACCGATATCCGTCTGCTCGACGCGCGCGGGACCATGCTGGCCGGCTTTGCGGAGACCGCCGACCGGCTGCGCCGCCGCACCATGCGGGTGCTGGCGCTGGCCTTTCTCTCCAGCACGGTGCTGGAACTCTTCTCGGCGCTCGGCGTGGCGATGATGGCGCTTTATGTCGGCTTCTCGCTGCTGGGGCTGATCGATTTCGGTCTCTGGCGCGAGGGGCTGGGGCTGGGGCAGGGGATATTCCTGCTGATGCTGGCCCCGGCCTTCTACCAGCCGATGCGCGACCTGGCGGCAGCCTGGCATGACCGCGCCGATGCGCTGGCGCTGGCCCGCGATCTGGCGGCCGAGATGGATCGTCCCGCGCCGCAGATTCTGGGCGAGGGCGGCGCGGCGGTAGCGATGGGATTCACCGGCTTGCAGCTGCGGGGTGTCAGCATCGAGGGTCGCGCGATCCCCGATTTCGATCTTGCCCCGGGCGAGAGCCTTGCGCTGACCGGGCCGTCTGGTGCGGGAAAATCGCGGCTGATCGCCCTGCTGGCGGGGCTGGGCGAGGCTGCGCCGGGGCAGGTGCTTGTCAGCGGCCAGCCCATCGGACCGGACACGGCCGATGGATGGCGGGCCGGGCTGGCGCTGATCCCGCAGCAGGTCCACTTCGGCGATGAGACGCTGGCCGAGACGCTGGGGGTTGGTCCTGACGGGGCCGAGGGTCTGGAGGAGGCGCTGCGGCTGGCCCATGCACAGGACATCGTCGCGCGGCTGCCAGAGGGGTTGCAGACCCGGCTTGGCGAGCGCGGGGCCGGGGTTTCGGGCGGCGAGGCGCGGCGGCTGATGATTGCCCGCGCGGCCCTGCGCCGCCCCGCGCTGCTGCTGGCCGACGAGCCGACCGCCGATCTGGATGACGAGACCGCCGCCGAGGTCATCGCGGGGCTTATGGACCTGCACCGCGCCGGCGCCACGCTGGTCGTCGCAAGCCACGACCCGCGGCTGATCGCGGCGATGGGGCGGAGGATCGCGCTGTGAACCACCTTGCCCCCTTCCTGCGCCGGATCTGGGTCATTGAGCGCCCGGCGCTGATCCGCGGCCTGGTCCTGTCGCTGGTCGTGCTGCTGGCCGGGATCGCGCTTCTGGGCCTCTCGGGCTGGTTCATCACCGCCGCCGGCATCGCCGGGCTGGCGGGGCTGGGCATCACCTTCGAGATCTTCCGCCCCGCCTCGGGCGTGCGCTTCCTTGCGCTGACCCGCACGGTGGCGCGCTATGGCGAGCGGATGCTGACCCATGACGCCACGCTGCGGGTTCTGGCCGGCTGGCGGGTGCAGCTGCTGGCGGCGCTGGCGCTGGCCGGTCACGGGCTGCAGTCGCGGCTGCGCGGCGGGGCGGTGCTGAACCGGCTGACGGCGGATGTGGATGCACTGGACGGGCTGGCGATCCGGCTGGTCTTCCCGGTCCTCGCCGGGCTGCTGAGCCTCTCGGTCGCCGGGGCGTTCCTGTGGTGGCTGGTGCTGCCCACTGTCGCCTTGTGGATCACCGGCTGCAGTCTGCTGGGCGCGGGTCTGCTGGCGCTCATGGCTGGGTCGCCGGCGGCGCGCGAGGCCGAGCGGGCCGAGGCGGCGCGGCAATCCCTGCGCGCGGCGATGATCGATCACCTGCGCAGCCGCTCGGCCCTGGCGGTCGAGGGGCGGCTGCCCTCGGCGCGGGCGGCAGCCCTGTCCCATGACAGCGCGGCGCGGGCAGCGGCGCTGCGGTTGGCGGGGATCGAGATCAGCCTTGATGCGGCCTTGCTGGCACTGAACGCGCTGACCGCTGCCGGGGCGCTGGTCATTGCCGGTCAGGCGGTGCTGGCGGGCGCGCTCGATCCGGCGCGAGCGGCGCTGGCGTTTTTCGCGGCGCTGGCGGTGGCCGAGGTGATGGCGCCCCTCTCACGCGCCATTGCCGACTATGGCCGGATGCGCGGCGCGGCAGCGCGGCTGACCCCGCTGATGCAGGCTGCGCCCGAGGCCGAGGGTCCGGGGATTCCCGCCGCGCCATCAGGCGGGCTGGACGTCGAGGCGCTGGTCGTCGGTTTGGACGGGGTGCCGCTGATGCACCCGCTCGATCTGGCCGTCGCGCCGGGCGAGACCGTGGCGCTTTCGGGGCGCAGCGGGCTGGGCAAGACCACACTCCTTGACACAATTGCCGGGCTGCGCCCGCCGCTGTCGGGCCGGATCGCGCTGGGGCAGGGCGCTGAGGACGAGGTGGCGCTGCGGCAGATGCTCGGCTATCTGACCCAGCGGCCGGCGCTGACGAGC
Organism: Paracoccus zhejiangensis; assembly: GCF_002847445.1. Lineage (NCBI taxonomy): Bacteria > Pseudomonadati > Pseudomonadota > Alphaproteobacteria > Rhodobacterales > Paracoccaceae > Paracoccus > Paracoccus zhejiangensis. The sequence continues at coordinate 603,123 of NZ_CP025430.1, forward strand.
GGCACCATCGCCGAGGCGCTGCTGCTGGGCAGGCCCGATGCGACGGCCGAGGACATGGCGAAGGTGCTGGAGGTCGTGGCCCTGCCGCTGCCGCTGGAGCGCCGCTTGGGCGAGGCCGGACAGGGGCTTTCCGGCGGCGAGGCGCGGCGGCTGGCGCTGGCGCGGGTGCTGATCCGGCGGCCGGCTATCCTGATGCTCGACGAGCCGACCGAAGGCTTGGACGAACCCACCGCGCGGCAGGTTCTGGCGGGCATCCGCGCCTATCTGCCCGATGCCGCGATCCTCATCGCCTCGCACCGCCCGGCAGAGCGTGACGCGGCGGGTCGCGTCATCGCGCTGTGACCGAAGGCAGGCGGGTCAGCTGATCTGGGCGAAACGCGGCGTGGCGTTGCGGTTGTCGAAGAAGGGCACCGTATCCGGCGCCTGCAGCGGGCCATCGCCCGACTCGGCCACCAGTTCTGCCACCTCGGCCAGTACCACCTCGGTGATGAATGGCAGGTTCAGTGCCCGCGCTTCGTCCAGCGGGACCCAGTGCAGGTGCGACAACTCGTCAGCGGCGGCGCTGAAATCGTCGGGATCATTGCTGAGCGTGGCGGCATCGGCGATGAAGAAGCGCGCGTCAAAGCGGCGCGGACGGCCCGGCGGAGTGATGGCGCGAAAGACGTAATGCAGCGCCCCGGCATCGGGCGTCAGCCCGGCCTCGGCATAGCCCGGCCAGTCGCAGCCCACACCTTCCTTGCGGCCGATCATCAGCCCGGTTTCCTCGACCAGTTCGCGCAGCGCGGCGGCGGCAAGGGCCGGCGCATCGATGGCGACGCCCGGACGTGGCTCCTGCGCCAGCCGGCCGAGGCTCGGTTCGGCCAGCCCGGCAGCCAGTGCGACCGCGCCGTCTCCGGCATCGACGGCGCCGCCGGGAAAGACGTATTTCGACGGCATGAACGCGGCCTTGTCGCCGCGCATCCCCATCAGCACGCTGGCGCCCTGCGGCCCGCGACGCAGCAGGATGACGGTGGCGGCGTCGCGGATCGGCGGGTCGCCCGCTGTCATGCGGATTTCGTCGCTGCGGGCAGGCCGAAGCCGTGCATCCGCCGTGCCCATTGCAGCCCGACCCAGGCGCCCTTGATCCGGGGCAGCATCAGGAGACAGGCCAACACCGTGCCGATGCCGAAGCCCAGGAGCAGGCTGAGGGCCGAGGGGCGATAGGCGATGAAGATGTAAAGCAGCAGCGGCGTCGCGATATGCGAGACGATGAGAATGGTCAGGTAGGCCGGGCCGTCATCGGCCCGCTGGTGATGCAGTTCTTCGCCGCAATTCGGGCAATGGTCGTTGACCTTCAGATAGCCGTCGAAAATCTTGCCCTCGCCACAGGCGGGGCAGCGGCCCATGGCGCCGCGCAGCATGGCCGGACGGGTCGGCCGGTCGTTCTCGGTGGCGCCGGATTGGGTCGAATAGCCCCCGGCGACCGTTCCTTGGTCGGTGTTCATCGCAACTTGTCCTATTTGGTGACAGGAACAATCTAGGAAGCGAGACCCCGCGCAACCACTGCGAAAATGTCGCACCCCCTTTGACTTGACCCGAGTTTGCCCTGTCTGGCGGGGAATGTCACGACAGCGGAGGGTATGATTCAAGACCTGCCGGGAAATGTGCCGGGCGGACCCTACCTGCCCGAGACACCGGCCCGCGATGCGGACTGCGGCCATTGCCAGGCTGTCCTCAGCGCCGAGGCGCGGATCACCCGGTTCCGGCCAAGCGATTTCGCCTCCAGCATGGCCCGGTCGGCCTGATCCATGGCATCTTCGGCAACCCGCAAGGGTTCGGCACAGCGGCCCTCGACCGGGCAGCCGGTGGCAATGCCGATCGACAGCGTCACCTGCAGATCGCCGCCGCCGACACGCTCGGGCAGGATCACCGGTTCGGCCATCACCGCCTGGCGCACGGTTTCGGCCATGCCCATCGCCTCGTCGGCATCCGTCTGCGGCAGCACGGCCACGAATTCCTCGCCGCCGACGCGGGCGACCAGCACGCTTTCGGGCAGGGCAGCATCGATACGCGCGGCGATCTCGACCAGCACCGCATCGCCCGCGGCATGACCGAAGCGATCGTTGACCTGCTTGAACCGGTCAAGGTCCATGGCCAGGATCGAGAAGGGCGCGCCCTGTTCCTGCGCCTCCTGCGCGATGGCGGTCAGTCGCGGCAGGGCATAGCGGCGATTGTAGAGCCCGGTCAGCGAATCGGTCATCGCCCAGACCCGGTGACGCTCGGCCTCGGCCCGGTAACGGTCGGTCTGGCGCTTGCGGCGGATCTGCGCGGTGATGGTGATGGCCGTCGCCTCGACCGCCGCATCGGTCTGCAGCGCCAAGGGCATGGTGTCGCCCGCGCCCAGATCGAGTGCGATGGTGGCGATGTCCGAACGACCCTGCGGCACCGCCATGATGAAGGAGGCATCGCGCGAACCTGTGCGCGAGCGCAGTTCGGCCAGCAGCCGCAGCCCCTCGCCCTGGTGTTCGAGATCCGAGGCGATCACGTAAAGCTCGGCCGGCTTGTTGCGCGCGGCGGCGGCCAGCGCCTGTTCGGCATCATTGACGGTGAAGTTGAGTGGCAGGCGCTGCGACAGAAGGTGCTTCCAGCCGAGCGCGCGGCTTGGCGTGTCGGCCACCAGCGTGACCGTGCCGCGCAGCGGTGCCTCGAACCCGGCGGCCGCCTCGGCCATACCCGGCATCGCGCCCAGAAATTCCCGTTCGCGCAGCAGGCTGCGGATGCGGGCGAGCAGCATCTGCTCGTCGATACGCGGGTCCAGCGCCGCCGTCGCCCCGGCCCGCAGCGCCTCGATCTGACGTGCCGCATCGCATTGCACCAGCAGCGGAACCGTCGCGGTGGCCGCGTCCTGCCGCAGCCTTCGGCACAGCGCCACCGGGTCGTCGCCGGTCAGCGAGGCACCAAGGATGATCAGGTCCGGCCGTTCGCGCATCGCCAGCGCCATCACCTGTTCGGTCGTCTCGGCCGTCAGCACGTCATGGCAGGCGGCCGACAGCCTGACCTTCAGCATGATTCGATTGGTGGCAAGCCCGTCAGCGATGAGGATTCGTCCGGTCATGCGGCCGATCTTCCTTTGTCTTATTCCCTTGGAGACAAGACTCGCAGAGAAAGTTTAACAAACGGTTTCCCCGGGGAACAAATTTGCGGAATCTGCAGAAATTGTCCTGACCCCGCGCGTGACCTCCGGCCTCGACGCCGAAAAAACGTTCAAAAACAATTGAAGTGATTGCAATTTCCCGGAAGGCGGGAAAGCATCGGCGTCTGAGACTGATCGACGGGACGGGCAGATGCTTTCAGAATCGCGGGCAAGGGACTTGGCAGCGGATGCCCTGGGCTTCATCGCCGCGGACCCCGAACTGGTCACCGCGCTGCTCGATGTTTCGGGACTGCAGCCGGGCGATCTGCGCAAGGCTGCCGCGAAGCCCGAATTCGGCCTGTTCCTGCTGGATTTCATCCTGCAGGACGACCGACGGGTCCTTGCCTTTGCGGCGGATCGGGCGGTTCCGCCCGAGGCTGTTCTGCAGGCGCGCGAATGGCTGATCCATGGCGGGGACGGCCGCGATGGCTGACCCGTTCGATAGGGCTGCGACCCAAGGTCACGGGATCGTGCCAAATCGCATTCTGTTTCGATTTCTTAACCGTTCGCCGCTAAGATCGGTACCGAAGAGGAGAGAATGCACGGTCTGATCAATCGCTCGATCGAGGGGTTCCTGCGCGACACCTATGGCGACGCCTTCTGGGCCGATGTCGCCGAGGCATCGGGTATCGATGCCCGCGGCTTCCAGACCGTTCGGCTTTATCCCGACTCGATCAGCCAAGCGCTGATCAACCAGGCCTCTCAGCGTCTGGACAAGCCCGAGACCGCGCTGCTCGAGGACCTGGGGGCCTGGCTGGCGCGGGTCGAGCCGGTGCGCCGGCTGTTGCGCTTCTCGGGCCGCAGCTTCGTCGATTTCCTGCATTCGCTGGAAGAGTTGAAGGGGCGGGCGCATATGGTGATCCCCGACCTCGGCATGCCGCGCATCCGCGTCGAGCCGGGGGGCGAGGATGAATTGCGCATCGTCATGCCCGATTGCTTCAACGAATGGCGCAGCGTCATGGCCGGGCTGCTGCGCGGCATGGCGGATGATTACGGCGTGCTGGGCCTGATCTCGGTCGAGGGAAATGCGGTAAAGGTCACCATCTCGCATGAAAGCTTCAGCGAGGGGCGCGGGTTCGAGCTTGGCGCCGGCCCGCTGCATCGGGACGAGGGTGCGGCATGACCCAGCTTCCCGATCCCGAACCCTCTGCCCCGCCGCTGTCCCGGGCGGCGGATGTGCTGTTCACCCCGACGATTCTCGATGATCTCTTGCCCATGCACCTGATGATCGAGGCCGATGGCCGCATCGGCTCCGCCGGGCCGACGCTGCGCAAGATCGTGCCTGCCGGTCCGGCGCGCCTGTCCGATGTCTTCGTGCTGACCCGTCCGGTGGCGCAGGAGGACGATCATCAGGCGCTGATCCTCGCCGCGCACCAGGCCGAACGGGTGTTCCTGCGCATGATCGCGCCGCCGCAGCTGTCGCTGCGCGGCCACGCGGTCGAGATCGGGGCCGGGCGGCTGCTGTTGAACCTCGGCTTCGGCATCGCGCTGGTCGATGCGGTGCGGGAACTGGAGCTGAAGGACAGCGATTTCGCCCCGGCCGAGCTGGCGATGGAGCTTTTGTTCCTGCACGAGGCCAATCGCGCGGTGATGGGCGAGCTGTCGCGCTTCAACCTACGGCTAGAGGAGGCGCGCGAGGTGGCCGAAACCCAGGCCTTCAGCGATCCGCTGACCGGGCTCTACAACCGGCGCGGGCTGGAGATCGCGCTGGCCATGGCGCTGCGGGCGGCGACCGCGCGGCCATCGGGCCCGGCAGGGGTCGCGGCACGGCCCGGATTCGCGCTGGCTCACCTGGATCTCGACCGCTTCAAGGAGGTGAATGACCAATACGGCCATGCGGCGGGCGACCAGGTGCTGTGCCGGGTGGCCGAGGTCCTGCGCAGCGAGACCCGCAGCAATGACACCGTTGCCCGGGTTGGCGGCGATGAATTCGTGCTGATCCTGCCCGGCATGACCGCCACCGCGCCGCTGGAGCGTCTGGCGCAGCGCATCATCGCCGAGATCGAGCGGCCGATCCTGCTGGACGAAGGCGAGTGCCTGATCTCGGTCAGCATCGGCATCACCCTGTCCTCGCTCTATGATCCGCCGGTGGCGGAAACGTTGCTGGCCGATGCGGATGCCGCGCTCTACCGCTCGAAACATGCCGGTCGTGCGCGGGCCTCGATCCATGATCCGGGGCAGGAGGGGACGGGCTGAGCCGCCGGGGTGCGGGGCCGGGCGTTCCCGCGGGCCGAATTGACGGGTGACGGAAGGGCTTGGAGCGCCGCGTTTCGCAGGCTAAACCTCGGTTATGAGGCATCATTTTCCCTTTGCTTTGCCCGGGATGCGGGTCGGATTGCTGGGCGGGTCATTCGATCCGCCGCATGAGGGCCATGTGATGATCACCGAGGAGGCGCTGCGGCGTTTCGATCTCGACCGGGTCTGGTGGCTGGTCAGCCCCGGCAATCCGCTGAAGGCGCGCCAGCCCGCGCCGCTGGCCGAGCGCATCGCCAATGGCCGCGCGCTGATGCAGGACCCGCGGGTGACGGTGACCGGGATCGAGGCGCAGATCGCAACCCGCATGACCGCCGATACCATCGCCCGGCTGCAGGAGCTTTATCCCGGCGTGCATTTCGTCTGGCTGATGGGGGCCGACAACCTCGTGCAGTTCAACCAGTGGGACCGCTGGCGCGAGATCGCCGGTCGGGTGCCGATCGGGGTGATGGCCCGGCCCGGATCGCGCTTGGCGGCGCGGCATTCGGTTGCGGCGCAGGTGCTGAAGCGCTGGCGGCTGCCGGAGCACCGCGCGCGGGAACTGGCGTTTTCCGATCCGCCGGCCTGGGTGATGATCAATGTGCCGATGTCCAGCCTGTCCTCGACCGCGCTTCGCGCGCGGCGCACGCGCAAGGCCAAGCCCGTGCGGTGATCACAAAACTGCGTGCGTGGCTGACAGCGTGGCGGATCAGGGTCTATAGCCGGCGCAACGAATTGAAGATGCGAGGCTGAACCATGACCCGGATGAACCGGCGCGGATTTCTGACCGCTGCTGCGGCCTCTGCCCTGACGGTGCGGGCGGCGCTGGCGCAGCCGGTCGAGGTTCTGGGCGGGCCGCCCGATCCTCAGGGTCTGGCGCGCCGCCCCCGGGCAAAGCCACGGCCCTCGTCCGAGGCGCTGATCGCGCAGGCGGGGCTGGGGGGCGTCGTCAGTTTCGCGGCCATCGATCTCGACAGCGGCGAGGTGATCGAGGCGCGGGGCGGGGACACACCGCTGCCGCCCGCCAGCACGCTGAAATCGATCACCGCGCTCTACGCGCTGGACCGGCTGGGGGCCGATCACCGCTTTCGCACCCGCATCCTGCGCATGGGCGACACGCTGGTGCTGGCCGGGGGCGGCGATCCGGTGCTGAGCACCGACGATCTGGACCGTCTGGCCGAGGCGCTGGTGGCGACGGGGGCCAAAAGCCCGGCGCGCTTTGCCGTCTGGGGTGGCGCGTTGCCCCGGATCGCCGAGCTCGAACCGGATCAGGCGGTCTGGCTGGCCTATAACCCGACCATCTCGGGGATGATCCTCAATTTCAACCGGGTGCACCTGGGTTGGCGGCAAGCGGCGGGCGATTACCAGCTGTCGCTCGAGGCGCGGGCCGAGCGGAATTCGCCGCGCGCCTATTCGATCACCGCCGCGCCGGGTCCGCAGCGCGAGTTGTTCACCTATTCCGCCGATGACAAGCGCGAGCATTGGCTGATCTCGCGCGCGGCGATGGGCCGGGCGGGCAGCCGCTGGCTGCCGGTCCGCCAGCCCGAGCTTTACGCCGGCGATGTGTTCCAGACCCTTTGCCGCGCCCGCGGGCTGGTCCTGCCCGCGCCCGAGGTGATCGATCAGCTACCCGAAGGCGTAAGCGAACTGGCCGGCATCGACAGCCCGTCTTTGCGCGAGATCCTGCTGGGGATGATGCGCTATTCCACCAATCTGACCGCCGAGGTGGTCGGGCTGCACGCCAGCGGTGCGACCTCGCTGGCAGCATCGGGGCAGGCGATGGCCGGCTGGCTGAAGGAGCGGGGCGGCAGCGGAGACTTGCGCTTTGCCGATCATTCGGGACTGTCGGCCGACAGCCAGATCACCGCGCAGTCGATGGCCCGGCTGATGGCCGGCTATGGCGCGACGGCGGGGCTGCGCGAGCTGATGAAGGACGATCCGCTGACCGAGGACCTGGGCCGCGACCCGGCCGCGCTGGCGCGGATCGAGGCCAAGACCGGGACGCTGAATTTCGTCTCGAACCTTGCAGGCTATGCCAGCGGCACCGAGGGGCGGCAGATCGCCTTTGCCGTGCTTTGCGGCGACCTGGACCGGCGCGCGGCCAGCGAGGGCAAGGAGCTGCCCGCCGGGGTGTCTACCTGGACCAAGCGTGCGAAAACTTTGCAGCGACAATTGATTGAGGGGTGGAGCTCAGGCGCGGTCGAGGGTGCGGTCGAGGGCCTGCCTATTGCAGCCGGTGCCGAACCTGAGCCGATAGCTCGATAGCCGCCGCGTGCAGGCGCGAGATGTTCAGCTCGTGCCGGATCTCGGCTAGCATGGCGATCTCGCCCTCGTAGGTGCGGCCATCGGCGGCGGCCACGTCGCAGGCCATGGCATAGGCGGTTTCGTAAAGCCGTTCGGGCAGCGCCTCGCGGATCAGGCCGAAGAGGGCATCCAGACCTTCTTCCTCCTCGAACAGCGAGATCACCGTTTGGCTGACGGCGCGCATGCGGTCGGCGTCATATTCGGCGAAGATCGGCATGTGATCGACCATGCGCTGGATCGCCACGAGTTCCGAGGTGCGCATGGTTTCATCCGAGGCCGAGGTGGCGACCATGACCGCCACCAGCGCGTCGCAGGGCGAGAAGGAGGGCAGGTCGCTGGTCATCGATTTCTCCGTAGCGTTTCAGGGCCAAATTATTGACGATCCTTCGGGGTTTCAATAAGCCCTCGGCACCTCTTTGGAACGGAGAATTCCCATGACCACCCTGCGCGACGCCGCAATGACCTCCAAGGCCTGGCCCTTCGAAGAGGCGCGCCGGGTGCTCAAACGCTATGAAAAGGCGCCGCCGCAAAAGGGCTACGTGCTGTTCGAAACCGGCTATGGTCCCTCGGGCCTGCCCCATATCGGCACCTTCGGCGAGGTGGCGCGCACCACGATGATCCGCCGCGCCTTCGAGATCATCAGCGACATTCCGACGCGGCTGTTCTGCTTCTCGGACGATCTCGACGGGATGCGCAAAGTGCCGGACAACGTGCCGAATACCGAGATGCTGCGCCAGCACCTGCAGGAGCCGCTGACCACGGTGCCCGATCCCTTCGGCGAGTATCCCAGCTTCGGCGACCACAACAACGCCATGCTGCGCCGCTTCCTCGACACCTTCGGTTTCGAGTACGAATTCATCAGCGCCACCGAGTTCTATCGCTCGGGCCAGTTCGACGACACGCTGCTACTGGCCGCCGAACGTTATGACGCGATCATGGAGGTGATGCTGGCGAGCCTGCGCGAGGAGCGTCAGCAGACCTATAGCTGCTTCCTGCCGATCAGCCCCAAGACGGGCCGGGTGCTTTACGTGCCGATCAAGCATGTGGACGCGAAGAACGGCACGATCACCTTCGACGAGGACGGGGTGGAAACCACGCTGCCGGTCACGGGTGGCAATGTGAAGCTGCAGTGGAAGCCCGATTTCGGCGCCCGTTGGGCGGCGCTGGATGTCGATTTCGAGATGTATGGCAAGGATCACTCGACCAATACGCCGATCTATGACGGCATCTGCGAGATTCTGGGCGGCCGGAAGCCCGAGCATTTCACCTATGAGCTGTTCCTCGATCAGGAAGGCCAGAAGATCTCGAAGTCGAAGGGCAACGGGCTCAGCATCGATGAATGGCTGACCTATGCCTCGACCGAGAGCCTCAGCTATTTCATGTATCAGAAGCCCAAGACTGCCAAGCGGATGTATTTCGATGTCATCCCCAAGGCGGTCGACGAGTATCACCAGCAGTTGCGCGCCTATGCCGACCAGACGCCGGAGCAGCAGGCGGCGAACCCGGTTTGGCATATCCACGGCGGCGATGTGCCGGCATCGGACATGGTGGTGCCGTTCCAGATGCTGCTGAACCTCGCCTCGGTGGCCGGGGCCAAGGACAAGGACGGGCTCTGGGGCTTCATCCAGCGCTATGCGCCGGAGGCCAGCCCCGAGACCCATCCGGGTCTGGATCACGCCGCTGGTTTCGCCGTGCGCTATTTCAACGATTTCGTGGCGCCGACGCGGGTCTTCCGCCTGCCCACCGAGGTCGAGCGCCGGGCGATCGAGGATCTGGCCGGGCGTCTGGCCGCATGGGACCAGCCGGTTGATGCCGAGGCGCTGCAGTCGATGGTCTTCGCCGTCGGCAAGGAACACGGGTTCGAGCCGCTGCGCGACTGGTTCGGGGCGCTCTACCAGGTGCTGCTGGGCGCCGACCAGGGGCCGCGCTTCGGTGGCTTCATCGCGCTTTACGGCATCGACGAGACCCGCGCGCTGATCGAGCGGGCGCTGGCGGGTGAACTGGTCAGCAGCGCGACCACTACCGCCGACGCCTGATCCCTGTTGCGCGCCGCGCCGTTGCGGCGCGCGCAGCCTCAAGCCGCCGTTAAAGCCTCATCGCCTATTCCTTCGCGCTGTCACGCGGCCCGTCTCGGCCGGGTCAGGATGGAGGGGATGGGCGATGAACATTGCGATTACCGACGGGCTGCTGCTGATGCCGCCAAGCTTTGGCGCCGGGCTGACGGTCTGGTCGCGCGAGGACGGCACCCCGGGCAGCGACAGTTGGGCGGGCCAGCCGAATGCGGCGATCGTGCCTGCGGACCAGGATTTCGGCACCTGCCTGGAAATCGTCAAGACCGCAACCACCACCCGCATCCGCTTCAAGGGCGAGACGCCGATGATCCCCGGCGTCTACCTGCGCGTCTCGGCACGGCTGAAGGCGATGGCCGGTGCGCTGCCCGAGGCGCGCATCGCCGGTTGGGCCGGGGACGGGCAGCGTGACCACGTGGCCGGGCTGACCGAGGTTGCGCCCGCACGCAGCCTGCCGGGCTACGGCGAGATCATCGAGATCAGCGCCATCGTCGGCATCGGCGCGCGCCGGGGCGTGGATCTGAGCTGGGGCCCGCGACCGGTCTATGGTCATTTCGGGCTGGACCTGACCGGGCCGAATGGTGGCGCGGTGCGGATTGAATCGGTCCGCATCGAGGACGTGACTTCGGCCTTCATCCCGGAACTCATCGACTGGGTGGATGTGCGCGACTTCGGCGCGGTCGGGAATGGCGTGACCGATGACCGCGCTGCCTTCGCCGCCGCGGACGCGGCCAGCCGGGGCGGCGGCATCCTGGTGCCCGAGGGCAATTTCCGCATCGGCAGCAGCCTCTCGGTCGCCGCGCCCATCCGCTTCAAGGGCAAGCTGACCGCGCCGGCGGCGGCGCGCATCACTTTCCTGCGCAGCTTCGATTTCCCCACCTATGCCGATGCCTTCGGCGACGAGACACTGGGGCTGAAGAAGGCCATCCAGGCGCTGTTCGGCTATTCCGACCATGTGCGACTGGATCTTTGCGGCCGGCGGGTCGATCTGGCCGAGCCGATCGTGGTTGCAGATGTGGTGCCCGACCTGCGGAACTTCAGCACGCGTCGCACCATCGCCAATGGCGAGATCCGGCTGGTGGCGGGTGCGGCCTGGACCACCCGGGCGCTGACCAGCGCCGCCAGCTATGACGATGACGACCCGCTGATCCTGCGCAATGTCGCCAATGTCGCCGCCATCGAGATCGGCAGCCGGCTGGAAGGGCCGGGGGTCGGGCGCGAGGTCTATGTCAATGGCCGCGACGTGGCGAGCGCGACGCTGAGCCTGTCGCAGCCGCTTCATGGCGGTTCTGGCACCCGCAGCTACGGTTTCCACCGCTGCCGCTACGCGCTGGATTTCGCCGAGGTGCCGGGGCTGCAGCGGGTGAATTTCGTCGATGTCGAGTTCAACTGCGAGGGCCTTGGCAGCGCGGTGATGCTGCCGGCCGATGGCGGGCTGTTCGGGTTCCGCGACTGCTGCTTTGACCGGCCCAAGGATCGCGGCATCACCTCGATCGGGCGCGGCTGCCAAGGCATGTTGATCGACCAGTGCGATTTCCGCTCGAACGAGACGGACCAGCCGGCGCATCTGCGTCGCAGCATCGCGGTCAACATCAACGCCAATGACGTGAAGGTGCGGCATAACCGCTTTGTCCGCTTCGCGCATTTCATGGTGGCGCATGGCGGCGGCCATATCATCACCGGCAACCACTGGTTCCAGGGCGATGGGTCCGAGGAGGGCTTGCGCACCGCCGGTCTGGTGCTGACGCTGCTGAACCCGATGATCACCATCAGCGGCAACTATGTCGATAACGCCGCCATCGAATGGACCAACGAGCATGACGCCAAGCCCGATTTCGCATCCGGCGGCTACAGCTTTGGCGGGCTGACGATCAGCAACAACACCTTTCTGTCCGACAGCACGGTGCCGTGGTTTTCATGGCTCGTGGTCAAGCCCTTCGGCAGCGGCCAGTTCATCCACGGGCTGAACGTCTCGGGCAACGTGTTCAAGTCGCTCTATACCAAGGTCGACCGGATCGAGCGGGTCGATACCAGCCATGCCGATCTGAACTATGCCCGGATGCGCAACATCCAGTTCTCCGGCAACAGCCTGAACGGGGTGCGTGATTATGTCGCAAACCCGCTGACCGTGGCGCATGTCCAGGCCAGTGCCGCCAAGACCTGGACGCTGCCGGTGGTCACCGGCCTGCCGTTCCAGGGCTGGGCCAAGAATGTCAGTTCGGTGGTGCTGACCGGCGCGCTGACCAATGTCGGCGGCGCGCCGGTGTCCGAATCGCCCTGGGTCCAGAGCGCCGTCGGCACGGACGGCCGGCAATTGCGGCTGAACTGGAGCGTGCCGGTCAAGGGCAGCGTCTCGCTGAGGGTGCGTGTCGACGATCCGAACTGAGTAACCGCGCAGGCCATTCCGCGTGGCTCGACGCCGCCGCAGTCCCGACTGCGGCGGCGTTTCGTTCGACTTAGGTCGCGAATTGGCTCGCGTTTCTGTGAATGTTTTACAAATTTCCAAACAGATCAGCTAATAAATTTACAAAACTTTCCTTTGAAAAAAACAGTTTACGCGAATGGGTGGTTTGTGATTAACATATCGCCAACCCGTGATCCGAGCCTGTCAGGCAGCCCGTCGGCAGGGGATCGGATCCGGCGCGCTGGCCATGAGGAGGATGGGCGTCATGAGTGCAGAAGCGATTGAAAAGCACGCAATTCCGGCAGGGTTTGAAAAGGCTCATGCGGGACCTGACGATTACAGGCGGATGTATGCCGAATCGATCGACGATCCCGATGGGTTCTGGGGCCGCGAAGGCCTGCGTCTCGACTGGATGACCCCCTATACCAAGGTGAAGAACACCGATTTCACCTTCGGCCAGGTCAGCATCAAATGGTTCGAGGACGGGCAGCTGAACGTCTCGACCAATTGCATCGACCGCCATCTCGCCACCCGCGCCGACCAGACCGCGATCATCTTCGAGCCCGATGATCCCAAGGCCGAAGCCCAGCACATCACCTATGCCGAGCTGTCGCGCCAGGTGAACAAGATGGCCAACGTGCTGCGCGACCTCGGCGTCAAGCGCGGTGACCGCGTCGTCCTGTACCTGCCGATGATCCCCGAGGCGGCCTATGCCATGCTGGCCTGCACCCGGATCGGCGCCATCCATTCCATCGTCTTTGCCGGCTTCTCGCCCGACGCGCTGGCCAACCGCATCAACGATTCCGGTGCCAACATCCTGATCACCGCCGACGAGGCGCCGCGCGGCGGCCGCAGGACGGCGCTGAAATCCAATGCCGACCAGGCGCTGCTCAACACCTCGGACCGGGTGAAATGCCTGGTGGTGAAGCATACCGGCGGCCAGACCACCTGGACCGAGGGGCGCGACATCGACCTGAAGGCGCTGATGGCCGAGGCGAGCGAGACCTGCGAACCCGAGGCGATGAATGCCGAGGACCCGTTGTTCATCCTCTATACCAGCGGCTCGACCGGCAAGCCCAAGGGCGTCGTCCACACCACCGGCGGCTACCTGGTCTTTGCCGCCATGACCCATCAATACACCTTCGATTATCAGGACGGCGACATCTACTGGTGCACCGCCGATGTGGGCTGGGTGACCGGCCACAGCTATATCGTCTATGGCCCGCTGGCCAATGGCGCGACCACGCTGATGTTCGAGGGCGTGCCGACCTGGCCCGATGCCGGCCGCTTCTGGGAGGTCTGCGCCAAACACAAGGTCAACCAGTTCTACACCGCGCCCACCGCCATCCGTTCGCTGATGGGCAAGGGCGCGGAATTCGTCGAAAAGCACGACCTGTCCAGCCTGCGCCTTCTCGGCACGGTGGGCGAGCCGATCAATCCCGAGGCCTGGAACTGGTACAATACCCATGTCGGCAAGGGCCGCTGCCCGATCGTCGATACCTGGTGGCAGACCGAGACCGGCGGCCACCTGATCACGCCGCTGCCCGGCGCCATCGAGACCAAGGCCGGATCGGCCACGGTGCCCTTCTTCGGCGTGAAGCCGGTGGTGCTGGAGGCCGAAAGCGCCAAGGTGGTCGAGGGCAACCCGGCCGAGGGCGTGCTCTGCATCGGTGACAGCTGGCCCGGCCAGATGCGTACCGTCTGGGGCGATCACCAGCGCTTCATGGAAACCTATTTCCAGCAATACCCGGGCTATTACTTCACCGGCGACGGCTGCCGCCGCGACGAGGACGGCTATTACTGGATCACCGGCCGCGTCGATGACGTGATCAACGTCTCGGGCCACCGCATGGGCACGGCCGAGGTCGAAAGCGCGCTGGTCGCCCATGAGAAGGTCGCCGAGGCGGCGGTCGTGGGCTATCCGCACCCGGTCAAGGGGCAGGGCATCTATGCCTATGTCACGCTGATGAACGGGGTCGAGCCGACCGAGGATCTGCGCGGCGAGCTGGAGAAATGGGTCCGCACCGAGATCGGCCCGATCGCCAAGCCCGACCTGATCCAATGGGCGCCGGGTATGCCCAAGACCCGTTCGGGCAAGATCATGCGCCGCATCCTCAGGAAGATCGCCGAGAACGATTTCGGCGCCTTGGGTGACACCTCGACGCTCGCCGAGCCCGAGGTTGTGGACGAGCTTATCAATAATCGCATGAACCGGGGATAGCCCGGACATGCGTTTCGCCGGCGCGGGCATCCCGCCCGCGCCTTTCCTTCAGGGAGCCAAAGGAAACAAATGGCAGTAGTCGAAGCAACAGACGTCGACCGTTCGAGGCCGATGACGCGCGAGGAGAAGAAGGTCATTCTCGCGTCTTCGCTGGGTACCGTTTTCGAATGGTATGACTTTTACCTCTACGGATCGCTGGCAGCGATCATCGGGGCCCAGTTCTTTACCTCGTTCCCCGAGGCAACTCGGAACGTCTTTGCTCTGCTGGCCTTCGCGGCTGGCTTTATCGTGCGTCCCTTCGGCGCACTTGTCTTCGGCTCGCTCGGCGATCTCGTCGGGCGCAAATACACCTTCCTCATGACCATTCTCATCATGGGTCTGTCCACCTTCATCGTCGGTCTTCTGCCCGGCTATGAAAGCTGGGGCATGGCCGCGCCGATCATCCTGATCGCGCTGCGGATGCTGCAGGGCCTGGCCCTCGGTGGCGAATATGGCGGTGCCGCGACCTATGTCGCCGAGCACGCGCCGATGAACCGCCGCGGCTATTACACCAGCTGGATCCAGACGACGGCGACCATGGGTCTCCTGCTGTCGCTGGTCGTCATCCTGATGGTGCAATCCTATGTGAACGGCAACTATGAACCCGTCCCGCAATTCTCGAATGGCGAGCCGCTTCTGGGCCCCGACGGGTTGCAGGTCATGCTCGAGCCGTTCAAGGCCTGGGGCTGGCGCATTCCCTTCCTCGGCTCGATCTTCCTGCTGTTGATCTCGCTCTATATCCGTCTGCAGATGGAAGAGAGCCCGGCCTTCAAGCACATGAAGGAGGAGGGCACCCAGTCCAAGGCGCCGCTGAAAGAGGCTTTCGGCCAGTGGAAGAACGGCAAGATCGCCCTGATCGCGCTGTTCGGCCTGGTCGCGGGTCAGGCAGTGGTCTGGTATTCGGGTCAGTTCTACGCGCTGTTCTTCATCAACAACGTCGTGAAACTGGACCAGTTCACCTCGAACGTGCTGGTGGCCTGGTCGCTGATCCTCGGCACCGCGGGCTTCGTGTTCTTCGGTTCGCTCTCGGACAAGATCGGTCGCAAGCCGATCATCCTTCTGGGCTGCGCGCTGGCGGTCGTCTCGTATTTCACCGTCTTCCGCATGATCACCGAAACCGCCAACCCGGCGCTGGCGCAGGCGCAGGCCAATACCGTCGTCACCGTATCGGCTGACCCGGAAACCTGCTCGTTCCAGTTCAACCCGACCGGCACCGCCAAGTTCACCTCGGCTTGCGACATCGCCAAGGCGATGCTGGCCAAGTCCTCGGTCAACTATACCTCGGTGGATGTCGCGGCCGGTGCGCCGACCGTGGTCCAGATCGGCGACAAGCAGATCCCGGTCTATGACGGCACCCTGCCGGCGGAGGAGCTGAAAGCGGCCAAGGCCGAGTTCGACAAGACCGTGAACGGGGCGCTGACCGAGGCCGGCTATCCGATCGATCCCAAGACCAACACCACGATCGCCAAGGCCGATCACTTCTTCGACGTGTTCAACGGCCAGAACTTCAAGCTGGTGCTGCTGCTGACCTATCTCATCGTGCTGGTCACGATGGTCTATGGCCCGATGGCCGCGGCGCTGGTCGAGATGTTCCCGACCCGCATCCGCTACTCGGGGATGTCGCTGCCCTACCACATCGGCAACGGCTGGTTCGGGGGGCTGCTGCCCGCCACCGCCTTCGCCATCTCGGCCCAGTCCGGCAACATCTATGCCGGTCTCTGGTACGCGATCGTGGTTGCCGGGCTGACCGTCATCATCGGCCTGATCTTCGTCCCGAACAGCGGCTATCGCCGCAGCCTGTTCGGCGACGACACAGAGCACAAGGTTCACCACTCGGGCTATGACAATGCCCCGCCCTCGAAGGGCTGGTGAGCGAATGAAACAGGGGCCCCGGCGCGAAAGTGCCGGGGCCTTATCGTCTACCCCGTCTCCGCCGTCGGGCCGGGAGTCACGCGAACAAGACGGCTGTCCCTAACGAGGAGGAGCGAAGGACATGAGTGACAGACAATCATCGAACGCATATTGGCAGGCCAATCTCAGGATCATCTGGGTCTGTCTCATTATCTGGGCGCTGGTGTCCTATGGCTTCGGCATCATCCTGCGGCCGCTGATCTCGAGCATCAGCATCGGCGGCACGGACCTGGGCTTCTGGTTTGCCCAGCAAGGCTCGATCCTGATCTTCATCGTGCTGATCTTCTGGTACGCGGCGCGGATGAACCGTCTCGACCGTGAACATGGCGTGGACGAGTGAGGGGGCAGAGACATGGATCAATTCACGCTTAACCTCATCGTCATCGGCCTGAGCTTTGCCCTCTATATCGGCATCGCCATCTATACCCGGGCCGGTTCCACATCGGAATTCTATGCCGCGAACCGGGGTGTCAGCCCGGTGATGAACGGCATGGCGACGGCGGCGGACTGGATGTCGGCGGCCAGCTTCATCTCGATGGCGGGCCTGATCGCCTTCACCGGCTATGACAACTCGACCTACCTGATGGGCTGGACTGGTGGCTACGTGCTGCTGGCGCTGCTGCTTGCGCCCTACCTGCGCAAGTTCGGCAAGTTCACCGTGCCGGAATTCATCGGCGACCGCTTCTATTCGCAGACCGCGCGGATCATCGGCGTCATCTGCCTGCTGATCATCTCGATCACCTACGTGATCGGCCAGATGACCGGCGTCGGCGTGACCTTCTCGCGCTATCTCGAGGTCAGCAACTCGACCGGCCTCTGGATCGGTGCGGCGCTGGTCTTCTGCTACGCGGTTCTGGGCGGCATGAAGGGCATCACCTATACGCAGGTGGCGCAATATGTCGTGCTGATCATCGCCTATACCATCCCGGCAGTGTTCATCGCGATGCAGCTGACCGGCCACGTCCTGCCGCAGACCGGCCTGTTCGGCACGCATGACGCGTCGGGCGCCAAGTTCCTGGCCAAGCTGGACCAGGTCGTCACCGATCTGGGCTTTGCCAATTATACCGGCCACCACAAGTCCACGCTGGACATGGTGCTGTTCACGCTGGCGCTGATGATCGGCACGGCGGGTCTGCCCCATGTCATCATCCGCTTCTTCACCGTTCCGAAGGTGTCGGATGCGCGGGCCTCTGCAGGCTGGGCGCTGGTGTTCATCGCGCTGCTCTATACCGTCGCGCCTGCCGTGGGCTCGATGGCACGCTTCAACCTGACCGCGACCATGTGGCCGGGGGCGGTGACCGGAACCGAGGCGGGCTCGACCTTCTCGGAACCGGCGATTTCGCTTGAACAGATCGAGACCGCACCGGAACTGCAATGGATGCGGAACTGGCAGACCACCGGGCTTCTCTCGTGGGAGGACAAGAACGGCGACGGCCTGATCCAGTATTACAACGAGGCCGGCGCGGAAGGCGCCCCGGTGGCCGAGCAGATCGCGGCGCAGGGCCTGACCGGCAACGAGTTGACCACGGTGAACAACGACATCATGGTTCTGGCCAATCCCGAGATTGCCAACCTGCCGGGCTGGGTCATCGCCATCGTGGCGGCGGGCGGTCTGGCGGCGGCGCTGTCGACGGCGGCGGGCCTGTTGCTGGCGATCTCCGGTGCGGTTTCCCATGACCTCATCAAGGGCGCGATCAACCCGAACATCAGCGAGAAGAACGAGCTGATGGCGGCGCGGATCTCGATGGGGGTCTCGATCCTGGTGGCGACGATCCTCGGTCTGAACCCACCGGGCTTCGCGGCGCAGACCGTGGCGCTGGCCTTCGGCCTTGCCGCAAGCTCGATCTTCCCCGTGCTGATGATGGGCATCTTCTCGAAGCGCATCAACAAGCAGGGGGCAATCTGGGGGATGCTTGCCGGCATCCTGTCGACGCTGCTCTATATCTTCGCCTACAAGGGTTGGTTCTTCATCTCGGGCACCAACATGCTGGAAGATACGGCCGCGAACTGGCTGTTCGGCATCTCGCCGGCCTCGTTCGGGACCGTCGGCGCGCTGATCAACTTCATCGTCGCCTATGCGGTGTCGAGCGCGACCGAGGAGCCGCCGGTCGAGGTGATCGAACTGGTCGAGTCGATCCGCGTCCCGCGCGGTGCCGGCGACGCCGTCGCCCACTGATACGGACCGGCCGCGCCCCCTGCTCGGGGCGCGGCCATTTCTCTGCAAGACCAAGGGAGTGACATGACGGACGCCGCCGGTTTCATCGCCTCGGTCCACCCCTATGACAGCCTGTCGCAGGACGAGCTGGCGCGTGCCGCCAGTTCCTTCAGCCGCAGGCAGATGCCGGCGGGTGCCGTGGTCTATGAATATGGCGACCTGCTGCCGGGCATCTGGCTGATCGAAAGCGGCCGGGTGGCGGTCAGCGACCGCAATGGCGATTCCGTCTCGGAACTGGGGCCGCGGAACAGCTTCGGCGAGCGCGGGCTGCTGCGCGAGGGGTCGGCGGTCACCACCGCCCGCGTCACCGAGGATGCGGTGCTGTGGATGCTGCCGCGCGAGGTGCTGCTGGATCTCATCGCGCAGAACCGGGCGGTGGCGCGCTTCTTTGACCGGGGCCGCAGCGGGCAGGGACAGGGACGGGGCGCCGAGATCGCCACGCTGAAGGTCGAGGACCTGCTGACCCGCAAGCCGCTGACCTGTGCGCCCGGAACACCCGTGCGACAGGCGGCGCAGATGATGCGCGATGCCGGAGTCAGCAGCATCGGTGTGACCGAGGAGGGGCGCCTGCTGGGCATCGTCACCATCCGCGACATGTCGAACCGCGTCGTCGCGGCGGGCCTCGACCCGTCGCGCCCGGTCAGCGAGGTGATGACCGTTGATCCCGTGACCCTGCCGCCGCAGGCCCTGGGTTATGACGTGCTGAACGCCATGCTGGAACGTCGCGTGGGTCATCTGCCGGTGGTCGATCAGGGTCGCTTCGTCGGCATGATCACCCAGACCGACCTGACGCGGGTGCAGGCGATCAGCGCCTCGGTGCTGATCCGCGATCTGGCCGATACCGGTTCCGCCGAGGAGATGGCGCGGATCACCGCGCGGGTGCCGGAACTGCTGGTCAGCCTCGTCGCCGCGCATCAGCGCCACGAGGTCATCACCCGGATGATCACCGACATCACCGATGCTGTGACCCGCCGGCTGCTGGTGCTGGCCGAGGCCGAGCTTGGCCCGGCCCCCGCCCGCTGGCTCTGGGCGGCCTGTGGCAGCCAGGGGCGGCAGGAACAGACCGGGGTCAGCGATCAGGACAATTGCCTGATCCTCGAGCAGGGCGCCGACCCTGCGCATCCATGGTTCGCCGCGCTCGCGCGCTTCGTCAGCGACGGGCTGAACCGGGCGGGCTTCGTCTTTTGTCCCGGCGACATGATGGCGACCAATCCGCGCTGGCGGCAGCCGCTGAACGTCTGGCGCGACTATTTCACCGGCTGGATCCGCAAGCCCAGCCCCGAGGCGCAGATGCTGGCCTCGGTGATGTTCGACCTGCGCGCCATCGGTGGCGAGGCGGCGCTGCTGACCGGGCTGCAGGCCGAGACGCTGGCGATGGCCTCGAAGAACTCGATCTTCGTGGCCCACATGATCGCCAACTCGCTGAAGCACCGCCCGCCCTTGGGCATCATCGGCGGCTTTGCCACCATCCGCTCGGGAGAGCATCGCCACCATATCGACATGAAGCATAACGGCGTGGTGCCGGTCACTGACCTTGCCCGCATCTATGCGCTGCAGGGGCGACTGACGGCGGTGAACACCCGCGCCCGACTGCTGGAGGCCGAGGATCGCGGCGTCATCTCGGGCAGCGGCGCGCGCGACCTGATCGCCGCCTATGACGTGATCCAGACGCTGCGGCTGGAAAACCAGGCGCATCTGATCCGCTCGGGCCGCAAGCCCGACAATTATCTGGCCCCCGCCGATCTGCCCGATTTCGAGCGCAGCCATCTGCGGGATGCCTTCGTCGTCGTACGCGGGATGCAATCGGCACTGGGACAGGGAAAGGGAATGCTGGGATGACAGGGGTAGGGGTCGAGGTTCTGGGGGTGATCGCGGTGGGGATCGGCGCGGCGGCGGTGCTTTACGCGCTGTTTCATGCGCTGCGAAAGGCCGGGGTCATCCCGGCCCGCTGGCTGCTGCCCGCCGGTATCGGCCTTGCCATGATCGCCTATTCGGTCTGGAACGATTACGCCTGGTATGACCGCGCTGTCGCCCGCCTGCCGACTGATGCCTCGGTGCTGCTGACCGGCGAGGTCAGCCAGCCCTGGGCGCCCTGGAGCTATCTCTTCCCGATCACCACCCGCTTTGCCGCCATCGACCCGGCCAGCATCGAAAGCAACGCCGACGCTACCTCGCGCGCCCGCATCATGCTGGTCGAGCGGCGGGGCAATACCGTCGTGGTGCCGCAGGATTTCGACTGCGCAAAGCGGTTGATCCGGCCCGCATCGGGCGACTGGCAGGCGGCGGGGGCGGATGACCCGGCCTTCCGCCTGGTCTGCGGGGAGGGGGCGTGATGGCGCGGGTCATGGTCATCGAGGACGAGGACAATATCGCGCTGGCGCTGGACTACCTCTTGACCCGCGACGGCCATGACCATTCGCGCATGGCCAGCGGCGCGGGCGCGGTGCAGGCGATCCGCGACCAGCGGCCTGACCTGGTGCTGCTCGACGTGATGCTGCCCGAGGTCTCGGGCT
Organism: Paracoccus zhejiangensis; assembly: GCF_002847445.1. Classification (NCBI taxonomy): domain Bacteria; kingdom Pseudomonadati; phylum Pseudomonadota; class Alphaproteobacteria; order Rhodobacterales; family Paracoccaceae; genus Paracoccus; species Paracoccus zhejiangensis. The sequence goes on from NZ_CP025430.1 coordinate 624,203, forward strand.
ACCAGATCGTGCAGGAGATGCGGGCCGATCCGGGTCTGTCGGCGACGCGGGTGCTGATGATGACCGCGCGCGGCTCGGTGGTCGAACGGCGCAAGGGCATGGCGCTGGGGGCCGATGGCTTCATCGCCAAGCCGTTCGAGCTGTCGGAACTCAGGGCCGAGATGGCCCGGCTTCTGGAAAAGCCATGCTGAGCCAGCTGCCGTTGCGGCTGCGGGTCCTGCTGATCTTTGCAGGGCTGGCAGCGGCGGCGGCGCTGGTCATCCTCTTCGCCCTCTGGGTCGAGGCGCGGCGGCTGATGGCGCAGGGCGTGGCGCTGGATCAGGCGCTGTCGCCGATGCTGCTGGCGGGTTTCGTCGCCGTTCTGGGCGTGGTGCTGGCCGTGGTCGCGGTCTGGTATCTCTTCGACCGCCATGTCGCCCGGCCGATCGAGACGCTGGCCGGGGGGCTGCGCACCGGGCAGGCCCCCGCAGGCGAGGAGGCGCAGTATCTTGGCGATCTCGGCCCCGCCGCACGGGATGCCGCCGAGGCGCGGGCGCGGTCCGCCGAAGCCTTGGCGCAGGCGCTCAAGGACCATGCGGCCGAACAGGCGCATGAGATGGCGGTGTTGGAAAGCATCCTGTCGGATTTCGGTGCCGGCGCGGTGATGAGCGATGCGGCCGGGCGGGTGGTCTTCTACAACGCCGCCGCCGCCCGGATGCTGCCGGGGCTGGGACTGGACCGACCGCTGGAACGGCATCTGCGCCGGGGGCCGCTGCTGGCGGCGCGGGCGCGACTGGACGGGCAGGGGATCGAGGCCACCGATCTGACCGCGCTGACGGTGACGGGCGGGCGGCTGGCGGGGCGGATGCGGCTGCTGGATCACGGCACGCTCTTGATCCTGCGCGATCATCCCGCCGACCGGGCAGATGCCCGCGCCTCGATCGAGGCGCTGCGCCGCCATGCCGCGACTCTGGTGCCGATGCTGGGGGCGCTGGACGGTCCGATCCCGCCGGCGCTGGCCGAGGCGATCCGGGTCGAGGGGCAGGGGCTGGCCGCCGCCACCCGTGCGCTGTCCGACGCCTCGGCCCGCGCCCTGCCCACCGCCCGCGCGCTGCTGCCGGAGCTGGCCACCGGGCTTTTCGCCGACACCCTGCCGCTGATCGCGGTGCAGGCAGAGGCCGGGCCGGTGAATGCGCTCCTGCGCGATCTTGACCGCAGCCTGCGGGCCGAGGGGCATGATCCGCAATTGCGCGTCGAGGCGGATGATCCCGAGGAAGTGCGGCTCGTGCTCGAATGGCAAGGCGCGGCGCTGCCGATGGACCGGCTGGAGGACTGGCTGGCCCGCGCCCCCGATCCCGACCAGCCCGATGTTTCCGGCGCGGATCTGCTGGCGGCACAGGGTGCCGGCATCTGGGCCGAGCGCGCTGCCGATGGCAAGGCACGGCTGGTCCTGCCGCTGGCGCGGGCGGCCGGTGCGGATGCGTCGGGCGGGCTGACCTATGATTTCGCTTTGGCCGGGCGTGGTGCGGCCTCGACCCGGCTGGCGGACCTGACCTGCGTGGTCTTCGATACCGAGACGACGGGCCTGACCGACAGCGACCGTATCCTGCAGATCGCGGGCCTGCGCATCGCCGGCGGGCGGCTGACCGGCGAGAGGTTCGAGACATTGGTTCAGCCCGGCCGCCCGATCCCCGCCGCCTCGACCCGCATCCATGGCATCACCGACGCGATGGTCGCAGATGCGCCGCTGAAGGCCGCCGCCCTGACCGCCTTCCAGCATTTCTGCGACGAGGCCACGCTGGTCGCCCATAACGCCCCCTTCGACATGGGCTTCCTGCGCCGCGCCGCTCCGGAGACCGGGGCGCATTTCACCAACCCGGTGCTGGACACGGTGCTGTTGTCCGCGATGCTCTGGGGGCAATCGGCCGATCACTCGCTGGATGCGCTCTGCGCCCGGCTGGACATCGCCATCCCGCCCGAGCTGCGCCATACCGCCATGGGGGACGCGCAGGCGACGGCTTCGGCCTTCCTGCGCATGGTGCCGGCGCTGGCGGCGAAAGGGATCGAGCGGTTCGAGGATGTGCTGAAAGAAGCCCGGAAACATCGCCGATTGATCGACGATGTTAATTCAAGATCAGATGGTTAGGGAAAGAACCTAAAGTTCTACCTGAGGCTGGTATGGATCGACCGGAAACTGCCGGCCGTCTGGCGCAGACTCACCTTCCGGCGTGCCGCGGCCAAAGCCGCGCAGGCTTTCCCCGATCGGCGGCGGCGGCGGGGCATCGGCCTTGCGGCGGATGATGATGTCGCCGTTCTCCAGCCGCTCGGGCGTCTGGTAGTTCGAGATGTCATCGACCAGCGTCGAGAGATCGGTCATCACCGGCCCCAGCATCGACAAGGCGCCACCCAGATCGCGCGACAGCCCGTCGATCTCGGGCGCCATGTCGTTCAGCAGGTTGTCGAGGAACATGCCCATGCCGCGCTCGATCAGGTCGCCGCCTTCGGCCATGGAGCCGCCGGCATCAGGAGCAGGCGAGCCGGGGGCCTCGTCGGCCAGCGGCGGGGTATACTGGTAATCCGGCGCCGGAAGATCGGGCGCGTTCTCCTGTTGGGCCAGTGCGAAGGGCGCAGCAGCCAGAAGGGCGATCACGGGCAGGGCGTAGATGCGTTTCATTCGCCGAATGTGGGGGCTGAACGGCGCTGGCGCAAGTCGCAAGGCTGCGACAGGTCAGCCCAGTCTTGCGGCGCGGGCGATCTGTGTCTCGGTAATGCCGTGGCGCGGGCCGAAGCGGCGGCGGGCGGCGATCAGGCGCGGATCGTCGGGGCGCAGACCAAGCGTGGTCATGAACTCGGCCCGCTGCGCACCCTTCAGCGCCTCGCGGTCGATGGCAGTGCCAAGCGCACGGTCGATCACCTCGCCACCGGGCGAGACATGGAACCAGCGCGAGAAGTCGCGGAAATGGTGCTGGTTGTGCAGCATGGTCACATGGCGCTCGGCGGCAGTCTTCTTGACCGGCAGATGCGCGGTGGCATGGAACCACTCATAGGCGAGGAAGGTGCCGACACCGCCGACAAGGATCACCGCCGCGCCAACCTGCCAGCCGAGGCCGGGAAACAGGAGGCTGCCGAGGGCGCTGGCGATCAGGTAATGCGTGCCGAGCATCGGCAGGGCAATCCACCACGGCACGAAGAACAGCCCCGGCACGGTCGGAAAATCGTGATGGCCGTAATGTGCCTGGTACATCAGGTCAAAGCGCCATTGCGCGCGTGGCGGCGGCAGGTGGAACAGGAAACGGTGCATGCCGTATTCGTTCACGAATTGCAGCGCCACGCCCAGGGGCACCAGCAGCCACAGCCAGAGCGGCCCGTTTGCGGTGATGACCAGCCCGGCCAAAAAGGCCAGAGCCATGACCAAAATTGCCCAGTGACTGGCCAGCAGACGCAGGCGGCTCATCCCGCAGGGACCTGCTGCATGTTGCGGAACTGCTCCCACGCCTCGGTCAGGCGGCGGGTGCGGGCCTCGGCCAGACGCACCGCCTCGGGCGGCAGGCCACGGGCGATGGCGCGGTCGGGATGGGCCTCGCGGATCAGCGAGCGATAGCGCTTGCGCGCCTCGGGCAGCGGCGTGTCAGGGGCAAGGCCCAGCACCTCGCAAGGGGCGCAGCCGCGATTGGGATCGTGGCGCATGCGGATGGCGGCGATGCGTGCCGGGGTGACGCCGAAGATGCGGCCCACCTCGTCGATGAACTCCACTTCCGCCTGGTGCAGCCCGCCATCGGCCAGCGCGATGATGAACAGGCCCTCGATCACGTCGAGAAGCACCGGATCGGCGGGTGGGAACATGGCGGCGATGCGCCGCGCCCATGCGTCATAGCCCGCCACGTCCTGTCGGGCGAGATCGAAGACCCGGGCGGCGTTCTTTTCCTCGGAGCGCGGGATGACAAAGAGCCGGCGGAAGGCCGCCACCTCGGATTTCGCTACCGCGCCATCGGCCTTGGCGAGTTTTGCGCCCAGGGCAATGATGGCGATGGAGAAAGCCACCGAGCGTTCCGGCGCAACCGAGGCCGGGCGCGGCGACAGCATCGCCGCCAGCCGGTCGGCGATTCGCTGCCAGAAGCTGCGGGGCTTCGGCAGTTCGGGCGCGTCGATCGGTGGTATCGCCTGATCCATCATCGGGGCAGAGTATCGTGGTTCTGCGCAGGGGGCCAGCGGGTCACAGATGGCCCATCAGGATCAGCGCCTGCCCGCCCCAATAGGCCGGCCAGAGCGTCAGCGCCAAGAGGCGGCGCGGGGCGACGAAGAGGTGGATCGCCAGCAGCAGGTCTGACAGCACGAACAACCCCGCGCCGATCCGGGTCAGGGTCTGGTCCGGCGGCAGGCTCAGCGCGGCCAGCGCCATCAACGAGATGATGAGGACATAGACCCGCACCGGCCAGCGCAACTCGCCCGCGCGCGGGATCAGCCAGAATTCGGTGGAGATCGCCAGCGCTAGCATCGCCAGCCCCAAGGGCCAGATCTGCCCGACGCCCTCGGGCGTCCACATCAGCGCGACATAGGCCAGATGCCCGGCGGCAAAGGCGCCCATGCCGGCCAAGAAGGCGGCTTGGCCGGGGCGTGACAGGGCGAAATCGCCGGCGGCCCCGAGGGCAAGGCCGGCGATCAGCAGGGGCGGCGCGTCGGCCATCAGGGCGGTGAGGGCCAGAAGCGCGGTGGCGGCGGTCTTGGCGATGCTGCCCGCCCAGGACGGCGCGGCCCCGGCATGGCGCAGCCCGTAGATCGCGGCAAAGCCGGCGGCGAGCCAGATCATGCGGCGAGGTCCTTGCCCATGAAGATCAGGTCGTGGAAGGTGCCGAACTTCCAGCCCGCCGCCGGGATGCGGCCCCATTGGGCATAGCCCATGCGGTCATGGAACCGGACCGAGCGCGCGTTGCTGGCGGTGATCGCGCCGATCATCAGCCGGTGGCCGGCAGCGCGGGCGTGATCCTCGAGCGCGATCAGCAGCGCGCGGCCGGTGCCGGTGCCCCGCGCCTCGGGAGCGACATGGATGGTGTGTTCCATGGAATGGGCGTAGCCGCCACCGCCACGGAACTGGGCATAGCTGGCAAAGCCGATGATCGCGCCATCGGCCTCCATGACCAGATGCGCAAAGCCCTGACGCTGGCGCTCGGCGATGATCTGGGCAATCTCGGCCTCGCCGCGCTCGCTCGGCCAGAAGGTGATGGCGGTGTCGCGGATGATCGGGTTCCAGATCGCGGCGATGGCGGCGGCATCACCCACGCGGCTGTCGCGGATCACAGGCTGACCTCGCCCTGATAGCTGACGATCCGGGCCGAGAGGCCAAGGGGGCCGGTGGTCACGGTGATGCGCGGATCGGTGAGCGGCAATGCCGGCGGGGTTGGATGGGAGAGGGTCAGCGCGGTCAGGCGCAGGCTCTGCTCGGGCATCCGGCTGGTCGGATGCGGCCCGTCGCCCCAGTCGATCAGCAGGGGTGCGATGCCGTCTGCGGCAGAGACCCCGCTGTCGGGAATGGCAATGCGCCAGCTGAGGTCGCCCCGGCTCGCCTCGGATATGGTGCTGCCCTCGGGTGCGGTCAGCGGGCTGCTGCGCGCGACCCATGCCACCAGACGCGGCGCGCCGCTGAACTGATCCAGCCCGAACCAGCGGGGCCGCGACGGGGCCGGGGCCTCGGGGTCGATGGCGATGACTTCCAGATACTCGCGCGCGCCCAGATGCCAGAGCGCGTTATGCGTGCCCATCAGCGGGTGCTTGCCGCCGGGCAAGGGCGGGGTGCCAAGCCGTGCGGTCAGCCAGTCCACCCCCTCGGCCAGCGTCTCGGCGGCGATGACGATGTGGTCGAGGGCCAGCCGGGAAGACATCAGCCCCGATGCGCCCCTGCGGCCAGTTCGGCGACGAAGCCGAGGATCTCGGGCACTGGGCGGCCTTCGCCGATCATCTTGACGATGGCGCTGCCCACCACGCAGCCATCGGCGACGCTGGCCACGGATTGGGCTGCCTCGGGGGTCGATATTCCGAAGCCAACCACCACGGGCAGGCCGGCGGCGGCGCGGATGCGGGCGACCTCGGGGGCCACTTCGGCGGCATTGGCGGCGGGGCCGCCGGTGATGCCTGTGACCGAGACGTAGTAGACGAAGCCCGAGGTGTTCTTGACCACGGCGGGCAGGCGGCGGTCATCGGTCGTGGGGGTGGCGAGGCGGATGAAGTTCAGCCCGGCCTTGCCGGCGGGGATGCAGAGTTCCGCATCTTCCTCGGGCGGCAGGTCGACGACGATGAGCCCGTCGACACCGGCCTCGACGGCCTCTTCCAGAAAGCGGTCGACCCCGCCGCGCCGGGCGTAGATCGGGTTGTAATAGCCCATCAGCACCACGGGGGTGGTGTTGTCGGTCTTGCGGAACTCGCGCAGCATCGCGAGCGTGCGGGTGACGCTGCCCCCCGCCGCCAGCGCCCGCTGGCCGGCATGCTGGATGGTCGGGCCATCGGCCATCGGGTCGGTGAAGGGCATGCCCAGTTCGATGATGTCGACGCCGGCGCCGGGCAGGCCGCGCAGGATCTCGGCGGTGGTCGCCTCGTCGGGGTCCGAGGCCATGATATAGGCCACGAAGGCCTTTTTGCCCTCGGCCTTGAGCCGCGCGAAAGTGTCGTCGATTCTGGTCATGTCCCGCCCCGTCTTGTCCGGCTGTTAGCACTAGCTTCTATGGGGGAGAGACGCAATCGGCTGGTCCCGCAACCCCGCCCGATACGCGGTCTGCAAGACCGCCGGGCGAGCGCCTGCCCGTTCCGGCGGGTAGGCGCTTTGGTGCCGCTGGTCCTGCGTCGCCGCAGAAGAGGTAGCTGGCGCCATAAAGCGCATCGCTCGGCCGGTGCGGCGCCCACCCACGGGCCGGCGCCCGCCCTCTGCCGCGCCTATTGCGGCTCGGTCATAATCATCCAGCTGGTGCCAAAGCGGTCGGTCAGCATCCCAAAGGCGGGCGAGAAGAAGGTCGGGCCTACCTCCATGGCGATGGTCTGCGCATCCACCTTCAGCGCGTCAAAGACCCGGTTCACCTCGGCGGGCGAGGGCAGCGAGATCGCCACCGAGGCCCCGGCCATGCGCTCGCCGCCAAATTGCGGCGGCATGTCGGCGCCCATCAGCAAGCCGCCATCGGGCAGGGTGACCGATCCGTGCATGATCCAGCCCGCCTGCTCGGGCGGCAGGCTCGGCATCCCGTCGCCCGGCGGCATGTCCGAGAAGGGCATCAGCTCCAGCGTGCCGTCGAAGATCTCGGCATAGGTGGTGAAGGCCGGGCGGCATTCGCCCTGAAACGAGAGATAGGGGATGAACTGCATGAGAGGATCCTTTCCGCCGTCAGGCTGGACTTGTGCCCGCCCCGGCTCTAAGTAACCGCCGAATTCAGGAAAGGTTGCAATCATGGGCTTTCGCATGGGGATCGTCGGGCTGCCGAATGTCGGCAAGTCGACGCTGTTCAACGCGCTGACGAAAACCGCTGCCGCGCAGGCTGCGAATTTCCCCTTCTGCACCATCGAGCCGAATGTGGGCGAGGTGGCCGTGCCCGACCCCCGGTTGGACAAGCTGGCGGCGATTGCCACGTCGAAACAGATCATTCCGACGCGGATCACCTTTGTGGATATCGCCGGTCTGGTGAAGGGCGCGAGCAAGGGCGAGGGGCTTGGCAACCAGTTTCTCGCCAATATCCGCGAGGTCGATGCCATCGCCCATGTGCTGCGCTGCTTCGAGGATGGCGACGTCACCCATGTCGAGGGCCGCGTTGACCCGATCGCCGATGCCGAGGTGATCGAGACCGAGCTGATGATCGCCGACATGGAATCGATCGAGCGTCGTCTGGCCAACCTGCAGCGCAAGCTGAAGGGCGGCGACAAGGAGGCGGCGGCACAGGAAAAGCTGATGAAGGCGGCGCTGGTGGCGCTGGAAGCCGGTCAGCCCGCGCGCACCGTCAAGGTCGATGACGAGGACCGCAAGGCCTGGAACATGCTGCAGCTGCTGACCTCCAAGCCCGTGCTCTACGTCTGCAATGTCGAGGAAGAGAACGCGGCCAAGGGCAACAGCCAGTCGGCGCGCGTGGCCGAGATGGCGGCGGCGCAGGGCAATGGCTCGGTGGTGATCTCGGCCAAGATCGAGGAAGAGATCAGCCAGCTGCCTGCCGACGAGCAGGAGATGTTCCTCGGCGAGATGGGGCTGGAAGAGGCCGGACTGGATCGCCTGATCCGCGCCGCCTATGACCTTCTCGGCCTGCAGACCTATTTCACCGTCGGCCCGAAAGAGGCTCGGGCCTGGACGATCCGCAAGGGCACGCTGGCGCCGCAGGCGGCAGGCGAGATCCATGGCGATTTCGAGAAGGGTTTTATCAGGGCCGAAACCATCGCCTATCTCGACTATGTTGCCGGGAATGGCGAGGCGGGGGCGCGCGAGGCCGGCAAGCTGCGCGTCGAGGGCAAGACCTATGAGGTCAAGGACGGCGACGTCCTGCATTTCCTCTTCAGCGGCTGATCCTCACCCTCCTTCGACCTATGTCCAATAGGGTGCGGCGCATTGCGCCTCGCCCCGGCGCGCCCGCATTTGCTATGGTTTCTCCGGGGAGGAACCATCCGGATGCGCAAATCCCATGCCGATTTCGTGGCCGAGCAGTCGCAATCCGCCAGCGCGGCTTCGGCTCTGGTCAGCTCTTGGCGCCGCTCGCTGGTGAAATACGGGCTCGACCCGGCGGCGACGCGGCTGCCGGCGCGGGTGCTGGGATCGGAACTGGCCGGGCGGCGCGAGGCGATGGACCTGTTGATGCATGTCGCCCATCCGCAGCTCGATCAGCTGTTCGACCTGGTGGGCCTGTCGGGCTGCAACGTTCTGCTGACCGATGCCGAGGGGCTGGTGCTGGCGCAGCGGGTGCGCGACGGCGATGCGGCGCAATTCGCCGATTGGGGCCTCAGCGAGGGCTTTGACTGGTCCGAGGCGGCGCAGGGCACCAATGGCATCGGCACCTGTCTGGCCGAGGGGCGCGCGCTGACCATCACCCGCGACGAGCATTTCCACACCCGCAACACCGCCATGTCCTGCATGGATGCACCGATCTGGGGCCCGGACGGGCGGCTGATCGCGGCGCTGGATGTCAGTTCGGTCCGCCCGGTGCAGGCTGATGATTACAACCGGCTGATCGCGGCGCAGGTGGGGCAGGCGGCGGCCTCGATCGAGGCGCTGCTGTTCCGCGCCAGTTTCCCCTCGGCCCGCATCGTGCTGGCCAGCGAAGACCGGCTTGGCGGCGCGGCTTTGATCGCGGTCGACGAGGATGACCTGACCATCGGCGCCACCCGCGCCGCCCGCAAGCTGCTGGGCCTGCCGCGCGAGGGCGAGATCCGGCCGCGCCCGGCCTCGGATGTGCTGCAGCGCGACGAGGGGATGCGGGGTTTCGACAAGGGCGAGCGCGCGGCCATCGCGCGGGCCTTGGCGCGGGCCGATGGCAATGCCTCGGCGGCGGCGCGGGCACTGGGGATCGGGCGGGCGACGCTTTATCGGCGGATGGCCAAACTGGGCTTCGAGCAGAAATAAGCGGGCGACTGTCTCACCCGTGAGACAGTCGCCCGGTCTCGCCCAAGCCCCCCCGATTGTGCGAATCCGCCGCTCTGGCACCTTCCTCCCATCACCGGCTTCAGCCTGCCGGCGGAATCCTGAGGAGGAGATTTTCAACAATGGCGAACGATCAATCACCGCATTTCCAAGGCGCGACCGCGATTCCCTTTGCCCCGCGCTACGACAACTTCATCGGCGGCAAATGGGTCGCCCCGCGTGACGGGCGCTATTTCACCAACACCACCCCGATCACCGGCGGCGGCGTGGGCGAGATCGCCCGCTCGGGCGCGGCCGATATCGAGCTGGCGCTGGACGCCGCCCATGCCGCCAAGGACAAATGGGGCGCGGCCTCGACCACCGAGCGGTCGAACCTGCTGCTGAAGATCGCCGACCGCATGGAGGCCAATCTCGAGCGTCTGGCGATTGCCGAGACCTGGGATAATGGCAAGCCGATCCGCGAGACCATGGCCGCCGATGTGCCGCTGGCGATCGACCATTTCCGCTATTTCGCCGGCGTCCTGCGCGCGCAGGAGGGCGGCATTTCCGAGATCGACCACGACACCATCGCCTATCACTTCCACGAGCCGCTTGGCGTCGTCGGACAGATCATCCCGTGGAACTTCCCGCTGCTCATGGCCGCATGGAAGCTGGCCCCGGCACTGGCCGCCGGCAATTGCGTGGTGATGAAGCCGGCCGAGCAGACCCCGGCCAGCATTCTGGTGTTCATGGATGTGATCGCGGATATCCTGCCGCCGGGCGTGCTGAACATCGTGAACGGTTTCGGCCTCGAGGCCGGCAAGCCCTTGGCCTCGAACCCGCGCATCTCGAAGATCGCCTTTACCGGCGAGACGACGACCGGCCGGCTGATCATGCAATACGCCTCGGAAAACCTGATCCCAGTGACGCTGGAACTGGGCGGCAAGTCGCCCAACATCTTCTTTGACGATGTGGCGCGCGAGGATGACGATTTCTTCGACAAGGCGCTGGAAGGCTTCACCATGTTCGCGCTGAACCAGGGCGAGGTCTGCACCTGCCCGTCGCGCGCGCTGATCCAGGAATCGATCTATGACCGCTTCATGGAGCGCGCCATCAAGCGCGTCGAGGCGATCCGCCAGGGCGATCCGCGCGCGCTGGAGACGATGATCGGGGCGCAGGCTTCGGGCGAGCAGAAGGAAAAGATCCTTTCCTATATCGACATCGGCCAGAAAGAGGGTGCCGAACTGCTGACCGGGGGTGCCGCCGCCGATCACGGGGGCGAGCTCAGCAGCGGCTACTACGTCCAGCCGACCGTCTTCCGTGGCAACAACAAGATGCGCATCTTCCAGGAAGAGATCTTCGGCCCGGTGCTGTCGGTCACGACCTTCAAGACCAAGGAAGAGGCGCTCGAGATCGCCAATGACACGCTCTACGGTCTGGGTGCGGGCGTCTGGTCGCGCGATGTGAACACCTGCTACCGCTTTGGCCGCGCCATTCAGGCGGGTCGGGTCTGGACGAACTGCTACCACGCCTATCCGGCCCATGCGGCCTTCGGCGGCTACAAGCAGTCCGGCATCGGGCGCGAGAACCACAAGATGATGCTCGACCACTATCAGCAGACCAAGAACATGCTGGTCAGCTATAGCCCGAAGAAGCTGGGCTTCTTCTGAGCAACTGAAATGGATGGGGGCCACGCGGCCCCCATTCCAGTTTGGGAGGATTGCCATGTCCACAGTCACCGCGACGCCCGCCGCGCTGGATCTGCTGGCCGAGATCGTCGCCGATCATGGCCCGGTGATGTTCCACCAGTCGGGCGGCTGCTGCGACGGGTCTTCGCCGATGTGCTATGCGGAGGGCGAGTTCCGCCTGTCCGAGCGCGACGTGAAGATCGGCGAGATCGGCGGCGCGCCCTTCTATATCTCCGCGAGCCAGCACGAGGCGTGGAAGCATACCGATCTGATCATCGACGTGGTGGTCGGACGCGGCGGGATGTTCAGCCTCGACAATGGCCGCGAGCGGCGGTTCCTGACCCGCTCGGAGATCTGCAGCCTCTGAGGGGGCGTCAGCCCCGTGCCAAAGCCTTGGCTGCCGCGTCCCGGATCGCACGGGTCAGCGGCTTCAGCGCCGTTGCGGTTATCCGCGCGACCTGCCAGTGCAGGGCGATGTCGAGCGCGGTGCCGGGGATCAACGGAACAAGCCGCCCCGCTGCCAGGTCATCCCCGATCAGCACATCCGGGTTCATCCCCCAGCCCATCCCCAACCGGGTCGCCGCTGCAAAAGCCTCGGCAGAGGGGATCAGATGCGTGGGCGGGCTGACCCGCCGTCCCGTCACCTGCATGAGCCAGCGCGATTGCAGCGCGTCCTTGGTATTGAAGGTCAGAAGCGGCGCCTGCGCCAGTGCCTCGGGCGTCACCCCATCGGCGAAATGTCGGGCGATGAAATCGGGGCTGGCCACCGCCTGTTAGCGCATCGCGCCAAGCGACAGGCTGTCGCAGCCGGGCAGGGGGCCGGGCTGGGCGGTGATGGCGGCGGCGACCTGACCGGCGCGCAACCATTGATCGGCATGGTCCTGGTCGTCGATGACCAGGTCCAGCAGACCCGGCGCCGCCGCCAGCGCCGGCATGGCCCAGCTGGCAAGGCTGTCGGCATTTACCGCCACCCGGATCACCGGCAAGGCGCCGGTGACGTCCTCGCCCAGTTCCGATTCCAAGAGCCGCACCCGGTCGAAATGCGCGATCAGCCGCGCGCCCGCCTCGGTCGCCACCGGCGGCGGGCCGCGATGGACCAGCACCGCGCCCATGCGATCCTCGAGCCCGCGGATGCGCTGCGAGATGGCCGATTGCGTGACGCCAAGCGCCGAGGCCGCGCCCTCGAACGAGCCGCGACGGATGACCTGGGCAAGCGCGGCAAGGGCTGGGTAGTCGAGCATGGGATAATAAGTCTGGCTAATGCTGATGCAGATGAATGAATTTCACTTATGGCGCACGGCATGGCAAGAGGCTTTGCAAGCAAAGGAAAGACCGCCATGCACGCCTATCTCACCGGATTTGCCACCGGATTGTCACTGATCGTCGCCATCGGGGCGCAGAATGCCTTCGTGCTGAAACAGGGCCTGCTGCGGCAGCATGTCTTCGCCGTCTGCCTGTTCTGCGCCGCGTCGGATGCGGCCCTGATCGCGCTTGGCGTCAGCGGCATGGGGAAGATCGCCGAACTGGCGCCCTGGGCGATGGTGGCGATGAAATACGGCGGCGCGGCCTTCCTGATCTGGTATGGCGCGCGGGCCTTTCTGGCGGCCTCGCGCGGGGGCGAGGCGTTGCAGGCGCGGGCCAATGGTGCGGGTGCGGGGCTGGTCGCGACGCTGGCGACCATCGCCATGCTGACTTGGGCCAATCCGCATGTCTACCTGGATACCGTGTTCCTCTTGGGCGCGGTCTCGGCCAAGTTCACCCAGAAAACCGCCTTTGCCGCCGGAGCCATCACCGGCTCCTTCGCCTTCTTCTTCGCGCTTGGTTATGGCGCAAGGCTGCTGGCCCCGGTTTTCGCCCGGCCGCGCTCGTGGCAGGTGCTGGAATTCGCCATCGGCTGCATCATGTGGGCCATCGCCGCCAAGCTGCTGTTGGGGTAGAAGGCCACGCCGGCACCCATGCGATCCTGCTTGCGCCCGAACTGGAATGCGTTCATTTGCAGATGATGCAACTCGACACGAGCACAAGGCAAGACCTGCAGGGCATCGGCTGGATGCTGCTGACCGGGCTGTGCTTTGTCGCGGTGAACGGCATCGTGCGCGGGCTCGAAGGCGCGCTGCCCGCCCCGCAGGCGGCCTTCATCCGCTTTCTCTTCGGGCTGGCCTTCCTGCTGCCGGTGATCGTGCCGACGTTGAAGCAGGGCTTTCCGGCCGATGTCTGGCGGCTGTTCCTCTTGCGCGGCGCGTTGCATGTCGCGGCGGTGATCGCCTGGTTCTATGCCATGTCGCGGATCACCGTGGCCGAGGTGACGGCCATCGGCTTTCTCAATCCCATCATGGTGACCATCGGCGCGGCGCTGATCTTTGGCGAGAAGCTGGCCGTCCGCCGCATCCTTGCCATCGCGGTCGCGCTGATCGGCGCGCTGGTGGTGCTGCGCCCGGGCCTGAGGCCCATGGATCCCGGCCACCTGTCGCAGGTGGCGGCGGCGGTCTGTTTCGGCCTCTCCTATCTCATCGCCAAGCAACTGGCCGAGCGGGTGCCGGCAACCGTGGTGGTGGCGATGATGTCGCTGACCGTCTCGATCGGGCTGGCGCCGCTGGCGCTGATGGACTGGGTGCCGCCGACACTGGAGCAGATCGCTTGGCTCGGTCTGGTCGCGGTCTTTGCCACCGCCGGGCATTACACCATGACCCGCGCCTTCGCCGCCGCACCGCTGACCGTGACCCAGCCCGTCACCTTCCTGCAACTGGTCTGGGCCAGCCTTCTGGGCGTCTTCGTCTTCGGCGAGCCGGTGGATGCCTGGGTCCTGCTGGGCGGGGCGATGATGATCGGGGCGATCAGCTATATCACCTGGCGCGAGGCGCGGGTGCGGGCGAGCACCGTCACCCCGCCGGTGAACGCCACCAAGGCGTGAGGCCTTACTCCGTGCAGACCCCCATGGCGCTGGCGAAGGGCTGGTCGCTGACCGCCATCTCGCCCGCGTCGATCTGGATCGGGCGGAAGGGCGGCATGTCCTGGTTCGCGGGCTGCACCTGGGTAAGGCGGTAGCAGCCGGTATAGACCGTTTCCGTGCCATCTGTCGCGGTGGCCCGCAACGCCACCGGAACCGAGGAATGGATGCTGCCTGCCGCGCCCTCGGACTGGACCTCGCCGACGCGCAGCTTGACGCTGTCGGTCCCGGCATAGCCATCGCGGAACCCCGGATAGTCGGGCGCATCGTCGGGATCGTAATAGCTCCAGGCGCGCAGGTATTCGTGGCGATGGATGGCATTGTAGAACGAGATCACCACGCTTTCCGGCGAGGAGCGATCGTCCATGAAGACATTGGGCTCTGTCTCGGCCAGCGTCGGGCCACTGAGGGCGGCGAGGATCAGGGCGGGCAGGATGCGGGGCATGGATACTCCTTACGCGGGCAAAACCAGATGCCGCCAACCTGATGGGCCGGCGGCAAAGGTTCAATGCACAGCTGCGGGAGGATGCCCTACCGGTTCGGCCAGAGCGTCGCGTGCCGGTTCACGTCCTTGTAGAGCAGATAGCGGAACGGCCCCGGACCGCCGGCATAGCAGGCCTGCGGGCAGAAGGCGCGCAGCCACATGAAATCGCCGGGGCCGACCTCGACCCAGTCGCGGTTCAGGCGATAGACCGCCTTGCCTTCCAGCACGAACAGCCCGTGTTCCATCACATGGGTCTCGGCAAAGGGGATGCTGCCGCCGGGCTGCAGGGTGACGATGGTGACATGCATGTCATGGCGCAGGTCGGTCGGATCGACGAATCGGGTCGTAGCCCATGCGCCGTTGGTGTCGGGCATGGCGTTGGGGGTGACGTCCTGTTCCTGCGTCACGATCACGTCGGGCTTGCCGATGCCCGGCGCCGGCTGCCAGCGCTTGCGCCACCAGTGAAAGCCGGTCTTGCCATCCGTCGCATTGCGCACCGACCATGCGGTTCCGGCGGGGATATAGGCATAGCCGCCCGGCGTCAGGACATGATCCTTGCCGTCAATGGTAGCGCGCAATTCGCCATCGGTGACGAACAGCACATGCTGCACCTCGGGATCACCATCGGGCGCATCGCTGCCGCCGCCCGGCGCCAGTTCGACGATGTACTGGCTGAAGGTCTCGGCGAAACCGCTGAGCGGCCGGGCGATCATCCACATCCGCATCCCGTCCCAGCCCGGCAGGTAGCTGGTGACGATGTCGCGCATGGTGGAACGCGGGATGACGGCATAGGCCTCGGTAAAGACGGCGGTGTCGGTGGTCAGGTCGGTCTGCGGCGGCAGGCCGGCGATCGGGCCGGTATAGGTGCGGGTCGGGGGGGTGATGGTCATTTCAGGGCCTCGTGCAGGCGAAGTTCGGCGATGCGCATGACCTGACGTTCGGCCTCGGCGCGTTCGGTGGCGGTGTCGTTGTCGACCCGGCGGGCCATGGCGCGCTGGATGCCAGCCTTGTCATGGTCGCGCACGGCGATGATGAAGGGGAAACCGTGCTTGGCGGTATAGGCGTCGTTCAGCCGGGTGAATTCGGCCTTTTCTTCGTCGGTCAGCGCGTCCAGACCGGCGCTGGCCTGCTCGGACGTGCTTTCGGCGGTCAGCCGCTTTGCTGCCGCCAGCTTGCCGGCGAGGTCGGGGTGGGCGATCAGCACGCCAAGCCGTTCCTCGTCGCTGGCGCTGCGGAAAACCTGCGCCATGCGGGCGGCAAGACCCTCGGCGCTGTCATGAACCGCGCCCATCTCGCCCTCCCAGACCCGTTCCGCGATGAAGGGCGAATGCTCGTAGATGCCGCCGAAGCGTTGAACGAAGGTCTCGCGATCCAGTTCCGAGGGGCGCTGGCGCGGCTGCCAGGGATGTTCGCGCGCCCAGTGACGGGCGATGTCGAGGCGCGAGGCGAACCAGACGCCTTCATGGGCGCGGGCATGGTCCAGAAACTGCTGGATCGCCTTGGCCCGGCCCGGACGCCCGGCCAGACGGCAATGCAGCCCGATCGACATCATCTTCGGCGCCCCCGCCGCGCCCTCGGCATAGAGCACGTCGAAACTGTCGCGCAGATAGTCGAAGAACTCGACCCCGGTGCCGAAGCCCTGACCCGAGGAGAAGCGCATGTCATTGGCGTCCATCGTATAGGGCACCATCAGCTGCGGCTTGCCCTTGTGGACATGCCAATAGGGCAGATCGTCGGCGATGGTGTCGGCCAGGTATTCGAACCCGCCTTCCTCGCAGCCAAGCGCCACCGTGTTCATCGAGGTGCGGCCCTGGTAGAAGCCGCGCGGCCGCTCGCCCGTCACCTCGGTATGGATGCGGATTGCCTCGGCGATATGCTCGGCCTCCACCTCGGCGGGGATGTTACGATAGTCGATCCATTTCAGCCCGTGAGTGGCGATCTCCCATCCCGCGGCCTGCATCGCCTCGACCTGCCCGGGGCTGCGCTTCAACGCATGGGCGACGCCGTAGACGGTGACAGGAATGTCCTTCAGCATCCGATGCAGCCGCCAGAAGCCGGCGCGGGCACCGTAGTCATAGATCGATTCCATGTTCCAATGCCGCTGGCCGGGCCAGGGCTGAGCGCCGATGATCTCGGACAGGAAGGCCTCCGAGGCCGCGTCGCCATGCTCGATGCTGTTCTCGCCGCCCTCTTCGTAATTGACGACGATCTGCACGGCGATCCGCGCGCCGCCCGGCCATTTCGGATCGGGGGTCTGTTCGCCATATCCTCGCAGGTCGCGGCTGTAGCGCATGGGGCGGGCTCCTTGCTGATGTCTGCCAGAAGAAAGCCGTGCCGGGCAGGGTATTGCAATCCCGCCAATCCGGAATTCAGTATCAATGAAACGGAGAGGATGGGGCCGCGAAACCTGCGATTTCTGCATGTTTTCGGGCAAAGCACGGGCGATCCGGCCTTGCGTGGCGGGCTTTCGGGGGTTATATCGCGCCCAAGTCAAACGGGCGACATGGTCACAACAGACCGCTGAAACTTGGGTCGGGCAGATTGCCGCGACCCTTTGTCATTCCCGGGAGACGCCAAAGACCGGCGGAGCCAACCGCATGGCCAGACACAACATTGTAAAGGAAACGGATACACATGGCTGAAAAAGCGACCATGGAAGACTTCGAGGCGATGCTCAATGAGAGCCTCGACATGGACACGCCCGACGAGGGCAGCGTTGTCAAGGGCAAGGTCATCGCCATCGAGGCGGGCCAGGCCATCATCGATGTCGGCTACAAGATGGAAGGCCGCGTCGATCTGAAAGAATTCGCAAATCCCGGCGAAGAAGCCAGCATCAAGGTTGGCGACGAAGTCGAGGTCTACTTGGACCGCGTGGAAAATGCCCGCGGCGAAGCCTCGATCTCGCGCGAGAAAGCTCGCCGCGAGGAAGCCTGGGATCGTCTGGAAAAAGCCTATGCCGATGAAGAGCGCGTCGAAGGCGCCATCTTCGGTCGCGTCAAGGGCGGCTTCACCGTCGATCTGGGCGGTGCCGTGGCCTTCCTGCCCGGCTCGCAGGTCGATGTCCGCCCGGTGCGCGATGCCGGCCCGCTGATGGGTCTGAAGCAGCCGTTCCAGATCCTGAAGATGGACCGTCGCCGCGGCAATATCGTCGTGTCGCGCCGCGCCATCCTGGAAGAGAGCCGCGCCGAGCAGCGCGCCGAAGTCATCGCCAACCTGACCGAAGGTCAGACGGTCGACGGCGTGGTCAAGAACATCACCGAATACGGCGCCTTCGTCGATCTGGGCGGTGTTGACGGCCTGCTGCACGTCACCGACATGGCCTGGCGCCGCGTCAACCACCCGTCCGAGATCCTGTCGATCGGCGAGACCGTCAAGGTCCAGGTCGTCAAGATCAACAAGGACAGCCACCGCATCAGCCTCGGCATGAAGCAGCTGCAGGCCGATCCGTGGGATACCGTGATCGAGAAATTCCCGATCGGTTCGGTGCATTCGGGTCGCGTGACCAACATCACCGATTACGGCGCGTTCGTTGAACTGGCCGCCGGTGTCGAGGGCCTGGTCCACGTTTCGGAAATGAGCTGGACCAAGAAGAACGTCCATCCGGGCAAGATCGTCTCGACCTCGCAAGAGGTTGACGTGATGGTTCTGGAAATCGACGAAGCCAAGCGCCGCGTGTCGCTGGGTCTGAAGCAGACGCAGCGCAACCCGTGGGAAGTCTTCGCCGAGACCCACCCGGCCGGCACCCAGATCGAAGGCGAAGTGAAGTCGATCACCGAATTCGGCCTGTTCATCGGGCTCGAGGGCGACATCGACGGCATGGTTCACCTGTCGGACATCAGCTGGGATGCCCGTGGCGAAGACGCGATCCAGGACTTCCGCAAGGGCGACGTGGTGAAAGCCGTTGTCCAGGACGTGGATATCGACAAGGAACGCATCTCGCTGTCGATCAAGGCGCTGGAAAACGACAACATGGCCGAGGCCGTGGATGGCGTGAAACGCGGCACGATCGTCACCGCAGAAGTGACCTCGATCGAGGAAGGCGGGATCGAAGTGGAGTATAACGGCGTCAAGTCGTTCATCCGCCGCAGCGATCTGGCCCGTGACCGCCAGGACCAGCGCCCCGAGCGCTTCCAGGTCGGCGACAAGGTTGATGCCCGCGTGACCAATATCGACACCAAGACCCGCCGTCTGGGTCTGTCGATCAAGGCCCGCGAGATCGCCGAAGAGAAAGAGGCGATCGACCAGTATGGCAGCTCGGATTCGGGTGCCTCGCTGGGTGACATCCTCGGCGCCGCGCTGAACCGCAACAACTAAGCGGGCGGCGATACGCCACGAGACCTGGCCCCGTCCCTGCAGATCGCAGGGGCGGGGCCTTTCCTTTGCGGGGCGGTTGGGTTGGCTCAGCCGGGGCGGCGCAGGGCCTTTCGCGCCTCGTCGACCTCGGGCCTGATCGCGCAGTCGCTGGCGTGATCGTTGATCAGCCCCATCGCCTGCATGAAGGCGTAGATAGTGGTCGAGCCGACGAACTTCCATCCCCGCTTGCGCAGCTCCTTTGACAGCTTTTCGGAGGCTGGCGAGGTGGAGCGGCTTTGTGGCGCAGCCTCGTCGCCCTCCGGCTCGAACCTCCAGAGATAGGCCGCCAGCGATCCTTCGGTCTCGACCATGTCGCAGGCGCAGCGGGCATTGTTGATGACGGCCTCGATCTTGCCCCGGTGCCGGACAATGCCGGTATCCGCCATCAGTCGCGTCACATCGCCCTCGTCGAACAGCGCCACCTTGCGGAAGTCGAAGCCGGCGAAGGCCGCGCGGAAGTTCTCGCGCTTGGCGAGGATCGTGCGCCAGCTGAGGCCCGACTGGAAGCTTTCGAGGCACAGTTTCTCGAACAGCCTGATGTCGTCGACGACCGGAAAGCCCCATTCGCGGTCGTGATAGGCGAAGAACTCCGGCGCGGCTGCGCACCAGCGGCAGCGCGGGCGGCCGTCCGGGCCGGGGATGGTGCCGCTCATGCCGGCAGCTTCAGGAAATCCAGCGCGGGCACCGTGCGCTTCGGATCGATCTCGTAGGTCTCGGCGGTCACGATCCCCTCGGCAACGAAGGGATCGGCGGCGATCCGGGCATCGTGAGCGGCCCGGCTTTCGCCAGCGGCGAGGATCGCGCCTCCGGCATTGGGCGCGAGCGCGCCGACGCAGAGGAAGGCGGCATCGGCAAAGCCCTGGGCGATCCAGTCATTATGCGCCGCCATGAACGCAGGCGCCGCGGCGCGATTTTGGGCGAATTTCAGCAAGGTGACAAACATCGGCGCTCCTAGGTCACTGGGCGGGGGCGAGGTCGGTAAGGGTGGCGAGCCAGTGCTCGATGCCCTCGACCTCGCGGTGAATGATCGTCTCGTCACGCAGGGCCGATGCCATCACCGCCACGCCCTGCGACCAGACCAACAGGTGCAGCGCCAAGGCCTCGCTACGCTCGCCCGCGCCAAGAGCCCGGAACTGGCAGGCGAGCCAGTCGCGGAAGAGGCCGAAGATCTCGGCCGCGCGATCTTGCGCGGCGTGATCAAGCTTGGCGAGTTCCGAGGCCAGCGTGCCGACCGGGCAGCCAAAGGCCATGATCTTGGCGCGATTGGCGATCACGAGGCGGATGAAGGACAGGATGCGGGCGCGCGGGTCAATGGCTTCGGCCTGCCAGCCGTCCAGCAGGACGCGCGTCTTCTCGACGCGGCGGGTAATCACCGCATCAAGTATATCGTCCTTGGTCTTGAAATGGTGATAGAAATTCCCGCGCGAGATGCCGAGCGCCGCGGCGATCTCGGCGAAGGATGTCGCCTCGTATCCACCCTCGTAGAAGAGGGCATCCGCCTGTTCGACAATCAGTTCGCGCGTGGTGGGCGTTGGCATGTTAGGTCATCTGTCCTAGCTCACATCGATCTCTAGGACAGATGACCTAATTCGTCAATGCCCATGTCGGAACCGCAGGTCGCAGCAACCTCTGGCCCGCCTACGGCGCAATCGTGCCCCTCTGGCCGCGCGCCCGGACCCTGACCTTTGGAGGGCTCGCAAGCGACTTTCGCCCTCGGTCGGAAAAGATGGGCATATCAAACCGATGCAACCAAATGACTTGTCTTGCGTTGGGCGCTATACTCGTGCGAACGGTGGGCCAAGCACCGACCGTCCGTTCCCGTGGTCCAGGCTATTTGCAGGTATAGAACATGATCCGGTCAGAACTGATCCAGAAGATCGCCGAAGAGAACCCCCACCTGTTCCGCCGTGATGTCGAGAGGATCGTCAACACGGTGTTCGAAGAGATCGTCGATGCCATGGCGCGCGGCGACCGGGTCGAGCTGCGCGGCTTCGGCGCGTTTTCGGTCAAGCAGCGCGATGCCCGCACCGGCCGCAACCCGCGCACCGGCGACGCCGTCGATGTCGAGGAAAAGCATGTCCCCTTCTTCAAGACCGGCAAGCTGTTGCGTGACCGGTTGAACGGCGAGGCCTGATCGCCGTAGAAAGGCCGCGCGTGCCCGGGCCTTCCGGGCCGGAAGAAGGGATACCAGATGCGCTTTATCCGCCTGCTTTTCGTCGCCGTGCTGGCCATCGTGCTGATCGCCATAGCGCTCGCCAACCGCGAGATGGTGACTCTGACCGCCTTCCCGGCGAATTTCGGTCAATACCTGGGCGGCACATGGTCGATCAGCCTGCCGCTGTTCCTGGTGATCTTCCTGGCGATCCTGTTCGGCGTGGTGATCGGTCTAATCTGGGAATGGCTGCGCGAGGCGCATATCCGCCGCGAATCGCGCCAGCGCGCCAGCCAGGTCGCCCAGCTGGAACGCGAGGTCGGCCATCTGCGTGACCGCCACGCCGGCCCGCGCGACGAGGTTCTGGCCATTGTCGATCGTCCGCGCGCTGCCGGCGGCACCGGCACCGGCAATCCGCCGCGCCCGATCGCCTCGCCCTCGCCCGCGCCCGGAACCACGCTGCCGAGCCCCGGCGGACGCTGAATGGCCCAGGTCAAGATCTGCGGCCTCAGCCAGCCCGAGCATGTCGCGGCGGCGGTCGAGGCCGGCGCTCGCTACCTGGGCTTCGTGTTCTTCCCGAAATCGCCGCGCGCCGTCAGCCCTGACGAGGCCGCCCGGTTGATGGCGGACATCCCCGCCGGCATCGCCCGCGTCGGCCTCTTCGTCGATCCCGATGATGCGCTCTTGACCGGGACGCTGGCGGTCGCGCCGCTCGACATGATCCAGCTGCATGGCAAGGAAAGCCCCGCCCGGGTTGCCGAGATCAAGGCGCTGACCGGGCTGCCGGTGATGAAGGCCTTGGGCGTGGCCGGGCCCGGGGATCTGGATGCGCTCTGGGATTACGGACTTGTCGCCGACATGCTGCTGGTCGATGCCAAGGCGCCCAAGGATGCGGTGCTGCCCGGCGGCAATGGGCTGGCCTTCGACTGGCGACTGCTGACCGGGCGCAAATGGCTGAAGCCCTGGCTGCTGGCCGGCGGGCTGACCCCGGCCAACGTGGCCGAGGCGATCCGCCTGACCGGCGCCTCCGGGGTCGATGTCTCCTCGGGCGTCGAGACTGCGCCGGGCCAGAAGGACAGCGACCTGATCCGCGATTTCATCGCGGCTGCGTCGTGAGCCAGCCGGTGATCTGGCGCGAGGCCCGGCGCGAGGACGTGCCCGCCATCGTCGCCATGCTCAGCGATGACATGCTGGGCAAGTCGCGCGAAAGCAGCGACATGAGCCGCTACCTGACCGCCTTCGACGCCATGCGGGCCGAGGGCAGCAATACCATCATCGTCGGCGATGATGCGGGCCTGGTGATGGCCTGCTACCAGCTGACCTTCATCACCGGCCTGTCGCTGACCGCCGCCCGTCGCGCGCTGATGGAGGGGGTGCGCGTCGCCGCCAGCCATCGCGGGCAGGGGATCGGCGAGGCGATGATGCACGATGCCGAGGACCGCGCCCGCGCCGCCGGCTGCAGCCTGATCCAGTTCACCACCAACAAGGCCCGCACCGACGCGCACCGCTTCTATGACCGCATGGGCTTCACCCCGTCCCATATCGGCTATAAGAAGTCCCTCTAGGTTTCTTTCTCGTCCAAATATCCAAGTCCAGCACCGAAAAGGCAGCGCCATGGCCGATGATCTCGTGAACAGCTTCAAGAACGGCCCGGACGAGCAGGGGCGCTTTGGCATCTATGGCGGCCGCTTCGTCAGCGAGACGCTGATGCCGCTGATCCTTGACCTCGAGGCCGAGTACGAGCGCGCCAAGACCGATGCGAGCTTCTGGGCGCAGATGGACGATCTCTGGACCCACTACGTCGGCCGGCCCTCGCCGCTCTACCACGCCGAGCGCCTGTCGGACCATCTGGGCGGCGCCAAGATCTACATGAAGCGCGACGAGCTGAACCATACCGGCGCGCACAAGATCAACAATGTGCTGGGCCAGATCCTGTTGGCGATGCGCATGGGCAAGACCCGGATCATCGCCGAGACCGGGGCAGGGCAGCATGGCGTCGCAACGGCCACGGTCTGCGCCCGCTTCGGGCTGAAATGCGTGGTCTACATGGGCGCGCATGATGTCGAGCGGCAGGCGCCGAACGTGTTCCGCATGCGGCTGCTGGGTGCCGAAGTGGTGCCAGTCACCTCTGGTCGCGGCACGCTGAAGGACGCGATGAACGACGCGTTGCGCGACTGGGTCACGAACGTGCGCGACACCTTCTATTGCATCGGCACGGTGGCCGGTCCGCATCCCTATCCGGCCATGGTGCGCGATTTCCAGTCGATCATCGGCAAGGAGACCAGGGAACAGATCCTGTCGCGCGAAGGCCGTCTGCCCGACACGCTGGTCGCGGCCATTGGCGGTGGCTCGAATGCGATGGGGCTGTTCTATCCCTTCCTCGACGACAAATCCGTCCACATCATCGGCGTCGAGGCCGGCGGCAAGGGCGTCGATGACCGGATGCAGCATTGCGCTAGCCTGACCGGCGGCCGCGCCGGCGTGCTGCATGGCAACCGCACCTACTTGCTGCAGGACAGCGAGGGCCAGATCCTCGAGGGCCATTCGATCAGCGCCGGTCTCGACTATCCCGGCATCGGGCCGGAACATGCCTGGCTGAAAGACCAGATGCGCGCTGATTACGTCTCGATCACCGATGACGAGGCACTGGCGGCCTTCCAGCTTTGCTGCGCGACCGAAGGCATCATCCCGGCGCTGGAGCCCAGCCATGCGCTGGCCCATGTGGCGAAGATCGCCCCCGACCTGCCCAAGGACCACCTGATCGTGATGAACATGTGCGGGCGCGGCGACAAGGACATCTTCACCGTCGCCAAGCATCTCGGCGTCGACATCAAGACCTGAACGGCCGGTTAACCATTCTGACGTTTCCGTGAGGAGGCCGAACCCCCGTTGATCCGGGGCGTTCTCTTGCCAGCAACCTTACTGGAGGCATGAAGAATGCTGACGAAGCACATGAAATTGGCCATGATTCTGACGGCCGCGATGAGCACCAGCGCACTGGCGCAGACCGCGACCGAGGTCGAGACCCCCGATGGTCAGACCGTGGTCGTCCCCGGTGCCGCGGTCGAATCCGACGGCGTGTCGCCGATCGCCACCGTGGTCGAGTCAGATTACCCGGTGTTCAATCAGGACGCCAATGACGAGGCCATCGCCGAGACGCTGATCGCCCAGGGCTTCAGCGACATCTACATCCTGCGCGACGGCTCGCTGATGACCGTCACCGCGACCCGCGACGGCGATGACATCAAGCTGGTCTACAACCTCGTCGAGGGTCGCCTGATCGAGGTGAATGGCGAGCGTGTCCTGACCGAGGAAGAGCGCACGCTGGACCCGTCACCCGATGCCGAGCAGCCCACCGCGACCGAGGAAGCCCCCACGGAGCCCACTGACGAGGCGACCGAGGACGGGGCGACGGACGAGGCCACCGATGGCGCGACCGATGGTGCGACCGATGAGGGTGCCACCGACGGCGCGACGGATGGCGCGACCGATACCCCGGATGCCGACACCGGCACCGATTCTGGCACCGATGCTGGCGCCGGCACCGGCACGGATTCGGGGACCGATGGCGGCACCGATTCCGGCGCTGACTCGGGCGCTGACTCGGGCGCCGATTCCGGGTCGGATTCGGGCTCGGATGGCGGTTCGGACGGCACCGGCGGCTCGGACAGCGACGGGACCAACGGCTGATTTCAGCCTGCCCTGACCCAATGAACCGGAACGGCCGGGGCGAATCTCTCGCCCCGGCCGTTTTCCGTGGCAACGGACCAATCACTGCATTTGCCGGGTTTTTGCGCCGATCGCCGCCCTAAACTTCGGTTTAGGCCCGCGGCATAAACCCCTGGCCAGCATCCCTAAACCCGCCTCGGATGGACTGTCTCCCGTCGCGGTGGCCAGGTTCTCTCACGGCGATCGCCAGGGTGGCGAAGCCCATATTCTCGGAGAGACAGAATGATCGGAAAGAAGAAGCAAAGGCTGCTTGCGGGTGTCGCGGCCTCCGTGCTGATCGCGGGGGCCGGCTATGCGTCGCCGATGCCGCGCGATTTGGTCATGCCGGCGAATGCTTCCGGGCTGGGGCAGATCTGGTTGGCTGCGGCGGGCGAGGACGAGGTTCTTCCGGAAATTCCCGACGAGAATGAACCCTCCGATGTGACCGAGATCGGCGTCGACGTGATCGAGGGCGGCGTGATCGAGGAAGACGGAGACGGAACGATCGCGGTCGAGGTCGATGGCGGCGATGACGCGATCGATCCCGAACTGGGCGATCCTGCGGACGGCTTCGTTGATACCACCGACGGTTTCGTCGAGACGATGGACGAAACCGCGGATTCCGCGGACGGGTTCGTCGACACCTCCGACGGATTCGTTGAGCCGACGGACGGCAGCGTCATGCAATTGGACGATTCCGGCGATATCCCAAAGGAATGGCTGAGGCGCGAGGTCGGCGCGGATGAGCAGGCAGGGCGTCAATCTGGCTCGGTCTCCAATGATGACCTGCCGGCCGCGTTCCTCCGTCTCAAGACGGAAGATCTCAGCCACTAACTGTGCTGAAAAGGCAGATTGACGCTGTCTTTCCCGATCAGCAGAGTCGGGAAAATTTCAACGCCGGGGCACCAACTTGCCCCGGTTCTTCCGTTGGGACCGGAGGTAACATGAAACGTTGGTTCTGCGTCTTGGCTCCCTTGATGGCAATAATGGTGGCAACGCCGGCGCTGGCTCAGGCCGGCGACAACCGCCTGAGCAGCCAGGTCGTTTCGCAACTGCGCGATCAGGGATATGACGAGATCGAGGCCTCGCGCACATGGCTGGGCCGGCTGCGCTTCACGGCGGAACGCGGCGACATGCACCGCGAGATCGTCATCAATCCGAAGACCGGCGAGATCCTGCGCGACCTGCGCAGCAATTTCAGCCAGCTGGCCTCGGACGACCATGATGATGAAACGGGGGGCGAGGCCCACCGGTTCAGGGATGGCGGCGATGTCGAGGCGGTCGGGCAGGAAGACGAGGCTGGTGCGATCGGGATGACACGCGACCTCGAGGCATCGATCGAAGATGGAATCGATCTGACGGAGCCCAAATGAGGTCGAGAACGTCCGGCTTGCGCAGGTTCCTGACCAGAAAGCGGTTGGGCCTGACGCTGCTCTTGTTGTTCCAGATTCTCTGCGCCGCTGTTTTCATCGCGGATATCCTGTCGTCGGTGATCGGGCTGGAAACCAGGCCGCTCAGCTGGCGGTCCCGCGAGATGCTGGAACTGGGGGCCGCGCTTGGCCTGGTGATCGGGATCGCGCTGGGGGCCTGGGCGCTGCGCATGACCGTGGCCGAACGCAACGCGGTCGAGGAACGGCTGCGCCGGGCTTCGGGCGCGTTTGCCGAGATCCTGAACCAGCGCTTTGCCGAATGGCGGCTGACCCCTGCCGAACGCGATGTGGCGCTGTTCGCGATCAAGGGCATGTCCACGGCCGAGATCGCGACCCTGCGCGAGACTTCGGACGGAACGGTGAAGGCGCAGACCAACGCGATCTATCGCAAGGCCGGCGTCAGCGGCCGGACGCAGCTGTTGAGCCTGTTCATCGAAGAGTTGATGCGCGACGACGATCCGCTCAGGTTGGGCAACCCTGCCTCCGAGGTTGCAGGAAGGCCCTCCCGCAGCGTCGCCTGAGATACCTGCCGTCCGATCCTGGAATTTGGGGATGCAGTCTTGTCCCGACATGGACGGATGCGCCCTGGGTGTGATTCTTCACGGCAGTGCCGCAACACCCTGCGAAGGCTGACGACAGTCAAAGGCTTCACGCCTCACGAGCGCATCTGCAGGCAATGAGTGACCAAACCCTAGAGGTTCACCGGGAATCCGCTTCAGTAAAGACCGGAACCCAACACTAATCTTAAGTTTATTGGGCCTATTTCCGACCGTCGACCAATAGCGGGGCCCGCGACAGCCTGCCTAGTCTTGCCCATGCCGGGATGACCCGGCCCGCGAAAAAGAAGGAGCGAGACGATGCGCAGGATTTTGACCCTTACCACCGCAGTGCTGACCGCCGGACTGGTCGGTGGCGTGACGGCGGCCTCGGCCCAGACCATGAACACCGACAACGCTGTCCGGTCGCTGACCGATCAGGGTTTCACCAATATCGAGGTGAAGCGCGACGATGGCCAGCTGGAGATCGAGGGCTGGCGCGGCGAGGAAAAACTGGAAGTGACCTATGACCCGGCCACCGGCGCGGTGGTGAAGCAGGAACGCGAGCGCGTGCCGGGCGGCAAGGCGGCGGATGACCGCGACGACTGGTACGATGATCGCGATGATCGCGATGACCGGGACGACCGCGATGATCGCGACGACCATGACGACCGGGACGATGACCGCGATGGTCATGACGACGACCGGGACGATCATGACGACCGCGATGATCATGACGACCGCGATGACCGGGACGACCGGGACGACCGGGATGATCGCGACGATGACCGGGATGACGACCGGGATGACGACCGCGACTGATTGCGGCAGGGCGTTGATCCGGCGGTGACAAGCCGGACGTTTCGGATCGAGACTTGCGGCAGAACCTGTCAGAGCAGAGAATGGAGAGGGGCGGCGCCTGCCGCCCCGATCCTTCATAAGATGAGGATATCAAGCGTGAGGCGGCACAAGACCCTTTCGGCCGGAATGAAGGCCCTGTCGCTGGCGGTGGTGCTGGCGCTTCCGCCGGCGCAGCTGGTGGCGGCACCGCCGGATGTCGCGGCACAGGTCAGCCAGCAGCTGCGGGCACAGGGCTATCGCCAGATCGAGGTGCGGCGCACCCTTCTGGGCAAGGTCGTGGTCACCGCGCGCGGCAACGGGCATGAGCGCGAGATCGTCATCGACCCGCGCAACGGGGCGCTGCTGCGCGATCTGGTGCGCGAGGATAACGGCGGCGACCACGGTGTCAGCATCGCCCGGGTCGGCAACCGCGGAGATGACGACGAAAAGGACGACGACGACAAGGACGACGACAAGGACGACGGCGACGACAGTTCCGGGTCCGGCAGCGGCGGTGACGACGGCGAGGATGACGACCGTTCCGGCTCGGGCAGCGATGACGGCGACGACGGTGACAGTTCCGGTTCCGGCGGCGGTGGCGACCGCGACAGCGACAGTGACAGCGACAGCGACGATGGGGACGATGACTGACCGGGCCTCCTCATCGGGCCACCTGCTGAAGCACGCCCCCCTGATCGCCCTTCTGGCGTTGCAATCGCTCTGCGCGATCTACCTGGTCCGCGACATGGTGCTGTCGGTGCTGGGCATCTATTACGAGCCGCTGGCCTGGGAATACCTCGAATATCTCGATATCGGCGCGGCGCTTGGGCTGATCGCCGGCATCGTGCTTGGCGGGCACATGCTGGTGCAGTCCCTGCGCCAGCGCCAGCGGGCCGAGGAAAAGCTGCGCCGGGCCCGTACCGCCTTCGCCGATCTGGCGCTGGAGCGCTTTGCCGACTGGGGCCTGTCACCGGCCGAGCGCGAGGTGGCGCTGTTCTCGATCAAGGGCTTGTCGGTGGCCGAGATCGCCGGGCTGCGCGGCACCTCGGAGGGCACGATCAAGGCGCAGGCGGTGGCGGTCTACCGCAAGGCCGGGGTCGCCAACCGCCACCAACTGCTGAGCCTCTTCATCGAGGACATGTTCGACCCGGACCTGATGCCCGCCGCCGTTTCAGCGCCGGATCGGGCCGCGATCACCGCCGCAGCACCAGAACATTCATGACCGATTCCAGGTAGGGGTCGGGAAAGAGGATCCGCCCCCGGTCCGCGCCAGTGAGTTCCACCACGCCAACCTCGGGCAGCATCTGCGCATCGCTCGAGCCGTCCACCACCTCGGGCAGATCGGCATAGGGGAGCGGCTCGCGGTCCCAGGTATAGCCGGTGCCGACATAGATCAGCCGGCCCTCCCGCTCGAACAGCTTGCCCTTGGTCCGCTGCGAGCCGGTGAGCTTGTGGAACCCGCCCTGATCGTCGGCGCGGCAGGCGAAGGGCTGGTAGATGGTCAGGGCCAGCCCGCCGCCCACCTTCATCATCTGGCAGGACCAGTCCCCCGGCATCGCCGCCCTCGCCTCGGCGGGCGGCATCGGCGCGCCGCGCAGGGCGGGCAGCAGCTGGTCGAGGTCGCCGGGCGCGGCATCCGCCATCGCCTGCCGCAGCGCCGCGCCATAGGCGCGATCGGTGCCGTTGAGCCGGCGCAGGTCATCGGCGCGCAGGGTCGTGCCATCGGGCAGTTGCCGCTGTGCCTGGTCCTCGGCGGCAGCGGCCTCGGGGTTGGCATCGCCAGAGGATTGTGCATGGGCCGGCGCGGCCAGTGCAGCCATGAGGGCAAGAGCGGTCAGGCGGGGCATGTCAGTCCTCCGGGTGGGGTCCCGGCTCAACCGCATGGGCCTTCAGCAGTTCCAGCGGCACGATATCAATTGCCCGTGCATGGGTCGCCTCGAGCACCACCTTGGGGGCGGCAAATTCCTCGGCCGCCTGCAGGAAGCGCGCGGCGCAGAGGCACCAGCGGTCGCCCGGCTTCAGCCCGGCAAAGCGGTATTCCGGCCGGGGCGTCGACAGGTCATTGCCCAGATATTTCGACAGCGCGAGAAATTCGGCAGTGACCACGACGCAGACCGTGTGGCTGCCCGCATCCTCGGGGCCGGTATTGCAGCAGCTGTCCCGGTAGAAGCCGGTCAGCGGATCGCTGGAACAGGGGTGCAACTCGCCGCCCAGCACATTGACGGATGGGTGTTTCATGGCCCGAGGCTAACCCGCCGCCGCCCTGCCGCCAAGGGATCAATATGGCGCAGGCTGCCAGTCGACCCAACGGCCATGGAAATCCGCCCGCCCCAGCGACCAGCTTTGATATGCCCCGCTCCAGAGCCGCAATTGCAGCGCCGCGCCGCGCCCGCCATCGGCTTCCATCGACAGATGGGCCAAGGGCGCGGTCGCACTGGCGCGCGCGCCCGCCGCCTGCAGGCAGGCCTCGCAAGCCGCCTGCGTATCGGGCGGGAAATACTGCCAGGCGACGGTGTGATAGACGAGGCGCAGCCGCCCCGGCGCGGGATCAGCCAGCCGCGCCTGCAGCCAGCCGGCGGCATCGTCTTCATGGACCGGCACCGGATGCGCCTTGGCAACTGCCAGCGCCGCCCGCAGCCGGGCCAGCCGTTCCGCCTGATCGGCCCAGCAATAGGCCAGCAGCCGTTCCGCGCCTTTCACAGGATCGACGGGTCGCAGATCCACGCCCTCGGCGGCGCTCACCATAAACTCAGCCTCGGGGAACTCCCCGGTCCATAAAGGCGACAGCACGACTTCACCTGGCAGAAATATCCCGGGGTCCGGGGCAGCGCCCCGGTCCGGCACCAGCCGATAGCGCGCGAAATTGAGGTTCAGCCCCGCCGAGGCGCCAAGTTCCAGCAACTCGAAGGGCAGGGGATGCCGCCCGGCCAGAAACCGCGCCGCCGCGATCAGCGCCGCCGAGCGCCCGACCTCGTTCGTCTGCGGCGGGCTGTCGAGCCACGCCATCACCATCTCCTCATTTGCCGCGATGGCGGCCAGCATCACCTCGGCAGAGGGATCGCCTGCCGCATAGCCAGCCGCCTGCGCCGGTGCGCGGCCCGAGAGGACCAGGTGATGCAGCGCCCCGGCCAGCCGCAGCGGCACGGAGTCCCCGCGCGACGAGGCATCGCCCGGCCAGCCCAGCACCCGCGCCGCCACAGGCCCCTGCGACACCTGCAGCGCCGTGCCAAGCCGCTCGACCACCCGCGCCGTCAGTTCCGACCCGAGCGCGCGGCAGGAGGCCGCCTGATCGGCGAAGGCGCTGCGGACGGTCACCGGAAACGATCGGCCAGCGATTTCAGCTTGTCGCCGAAGCTCTGCGGCGCCTCGGGTGTAGCGGGTTTGGGTTCAGGGGATTTCGGCGTGGCATCAGGGGATTTCGGCGGGACAGGGGTCTTCCCCTCCGCCGCGGGCTTCGCCGCAGCCCCGTCATTCCGCGAGGGTGCCACGCGCCGCGCCACGGCGTTCTGGAACCGTCCGTCCTCGCCCGCCGCCAGATCGGCCGCCCCGTCCGAGATGCCGCGCAGCAGATCGTCCAGCCCCTTCTGTTCGGCCTTGGCGAAATCCGACAGCACATAGCCCGCCACGCGATCCTTGTGCCCCGGATGGCCGATCCCCAGCCGCACCCGGCCATAGTCCGGGCCGAGATGCTGGTGGATCGAGCGCAGCCCGTTATGCCCGGCATGGCCGCCGCCCTGCTTCACCCGGCATTTGCCGGGGCCAAGGTCCAGCTCGTCATGGAAGACCACCACATCCGCCGGCTCCAGCTTCAGATAGCGCATCGCCTCGCCCACGGATTGCCCCGAGAGGTTCATGAAGGTCTGCGGCTTCAACAGCGCCACCCGCTCGGACCCCAGCCGGCCTTCCGAGAACAGCCCCTGAAAGCGCGGTTTCCACGGGCCGAAGCCGTGATCCTCGGCGATCCGGTCCAGCGCCATGAAGCCGATATTGTGGCGGTTCGCGGCATATTTCGCGCCGGGATTGCCCAGCCCCACGAACAGTTTCATCCAAACCTCCGGCCCCGGTCGCGGGGCAATTCACATCCGTCCCTTGCAGCGGACCTCGCCCGTTACTAAGACTCTGTCAACCTTTCGCGTCTATGCCTTTGGACCTCGACCCGGGGCGAATCGTGCGGAACGGACAATCAGGCAAGGAAGACAGATGAGCAATCCGGCAGAAATCTACATGAACACCCTTGTCCCCATGGTCGTCGAACAGACCTCGCGCGGGGAACGGGCCTATGACATCTTCTCGCGCCTGCTGAAGGAACGGATCATCTTCGTGGCGGGTCCCGTGCATGACGGCATGGCCACGCTGATCTCGGCGCAGCTCTTGTTTCTCGAGGCGGAAAATCCGTCGAAGGACATCAGCATGTACATCAACAGCCCCGGCGGCGTGGTGACCTCGGGCCTGTCGATCTATGACACGATGCAATACATCCGCCCGCGCGTCTCGACGCTGGTGGTGGGCCAGGCCTCGTCGATGGGCTCGCTGCTGCTGACGGCGGGGGAAAAGGGCCTGCGCTATTCGCTGCCGAACAGCCGGATCATGGTGCACCAGCCTTCGGGCGGCTTCCGTGGCACCGCGACCGATCTGCTGATCCAGGCCAAGGAGACCGAAAGCCTGAAGCGGCGGCTGAACGAGATCTATGTCAAGCATACTGGCCGCACGCTGGAAGAGGTCGAGACCGCGCTGGACCGCGACAGCTACATGTCGCCGGAAGAGGCGAAGGACTGGGGCCTGATCGACGAGGTTCTGGCGCCGCGTGGCAAGGCCGAACCCGAGAAGAAATAGGCCCGAATGCTCGACGTATTGGGGATTGTGACGCGACGCGGCGAACCCTAACATAGAGGCAAGGCCCGGCCCGGGCATCCTGCGGGCCGGTCGGGGGCAATTCGGGCGGATCAGGATCCGTCTGCACGGGCCAAGGGGCGGGGGTGCCCCGAGGCGATGGAAGGAAAGAAGTCGATGGCCAACCAGTCCGGCGGAGACAGCAAGAACACGCTCTATTGCAGCTTCTGCGGCAAGAGCCAGCACGAGGTGCGCAAGCTGATTGCGGGCCCGACCGTCTTCATCTGCGACGAATGTGTCGAACTGTGCATGGATATCATCCGCGAGGAAACCAAGTCCTCGGGGCTGAAATCGGGCGAGGGCGTGCCCACCCCGCGCGAGATCTGCGCGGTGCTGGATGATTACGTCATCGGCCAGGAACATGCCAAGCGCGTGCTCTCGGTTGCGGTGCACAACCACTACAAGCGGCTGAACCATGGCTCGAAATCGGATATCGAGCTGGCGAAGTCGAACATCCTGCTGATCGGCCCGACGGGCTGCGGCAAGACGCTTCTGGCACAGACGCTGGCGCGCATCCTCGATGTGCCCTTCACCATGGCCGATGCGACCACGCTGACCGAAGCCGGCTATGTCGGCGAGGATGTGGAAAACATCATCCTGAAGCTGCTGCAGGCCTCGGAATACAATGTCGAGCGGGCGCAGCGCGGCATCGTCTATATCGACGAAGTGGACAAGATCACCCGCAAATCCGACAACCCCTCGATCACCCGCGATGTCTCGGGCGAGGGTGTGCAGCAGGCGCTGTTGAAGATCATGGAAGGCACGGTCGCCTCGGTGCCGCCGCAGGGCGGGCGCAAGCATCCGCAGCAGGAGTTCCTGCAGGTGGACACGACCAATATTCTGTTCATCTGCGGCGGCGCCTTTGCCGGGCTGGAGCGGATCATCCAGCAGCGCAACAAGGGCAGCGCCATGGGCTTCGGCGCGGCGGTCAAGGAAAACGACACGCGCGGCGTGGGCGAGACCTTCAAGGAACTCGAGCCCGAGGACCTGCTGAAATTCGGCCTGATCCCGGAATTCGTCGGCCGTCTGCCGGTCATCGCCACGCTGACCGATCTGGATGAAGAGGCGCTGATCATCATCCTGACCAAGCCCAAGAACGCGCTGGTCAAGCAGTACCAGCGGCTGTTCGATCTGGAAAACGTGCAGCTGACCTTTACCGAGGATGCGCTGACCGCCATCGCCAAGCGCGCCATCCAGCGCAAGACCGGCGCGCGCGGCCTGCGCTCGATCATGGAAGACATCCTCCTGGATACCATGTTCGAACTGCCGGGTCTGACCAGCGTGGAAGAGGTGGTCGTGAACGAAGAGGCGGTCGACAACCCCGCCGCCAAGCCGCTGCTGATCCATGCCGACCAGAAAAAGGAAACCGCGACCGCCGGCTGAGGCTGGGGCGCGGGAGAAACCGGTAAAGGGCCGCCGCAGGGTGGCCTTTTTTCGTGGGTGACGCGAGTGGGAGATGGCGAGGTTTGGGGGGGAGTGTGTGTTCCGAGGCCAGAGCTGCCATGCGGCAACTACCTTCCTCGTGTCCGCTTGCGATCCCGCTCCATCCTCAGTTAGCCCTTGCTCTTATGCATGGAAGCCGCAATCTTAATCCCGATACTTGAACTCAAGTTTGGGATGACGGATGTTTGGTTTTCTAAGAAAACTGCGGGGATTCTCCGGCAATACTAGCGCAGATTTTCCTGGCGCTTTCTCTGCCTCGCAAATCATCTTCCTTCAGCTCCCATTTTGCGATCTGGATCCGATCAGTTTATGCGCCAAACTCGAGGATGATGAGTTTGCTTTAGGCTATCTGTTCGGGGTGGCTGATATGGCGAACTACCAGTTCAACCGATCCGCTACCGGCGATCAGGATGCTGCGCTGAACTACATTCGACATGTGTTCATCGAGTCACTTGGTGGAGACGGGGAAGAGCGTTTCATGCAGGCACTTCGTAGGCAGTCATCGCCGGTTTTCGGACAAGGGCGGCAAGTGGGAGCTGACGATCTTGGAGGTTGGTTGCAATCTCAAGGGCAACGGCATGCATTGGGCCTCGCTCGGCATTTCTCTGAGCTGTCACGCTAAGGCAGACATTGGTCGCTACCGCGACGAACGGCAGCTAGTTCGCGTTGCGGACATCCATACCCAACTTCCGAAAGGTTCTTCGACAGCTTCTGTTCTGTATGACTTCGTAAACCTGAGATATTCCAACCACAGGCATCATTTACTGTAACGCGCCGGGCCGCAGGCCGGCCCTTTTCATTGGGAGAACGCGATGATCCGGCGGATATCCTCAGGCGGTGTCTACGAGCAGAAGATCGGCTATTGCCGGGCGGTGGTGGCCAATGGCATGGTCCATGTCGCGGGCACGGTGGCCACGGGCGATCCGGTGCCCGGGAACGTGGTCGACCAATGCCGCTCGGCGCTGGCGGTGATCGGGCGGGCGCTGACCGAGGCCGGGTCGGGTTTCGACCAGGTGATCCGCGTCACCTATATGCTGCCCGACCGGGCCGAGTTCGAACCCTGCTGGCCGCTTCTGGCCGAGACCTTCGGCCCCAATCCGCCCGCAGCCACCATGATCGAATGCGGGCTGATCGACCCGAAATACCGCATCGAGATCGAGGTGACGGCGCTTGTGCCAAAGTGAACCCGGACGGTCGCAGGGACCGGCTCGGCTCTGGACCTTTGGCGGTGATTGCGCCATACCAAACGGGATATTCCTTGGAGCATCCGACCCATGTCCGTGAAATCCCTCGCGCTTCGCTTTTTCACCTGGTGGAACAGCGAAACCTGGAACACGCAATTCTGGACCTGGCGCTATGGCCAGAAGGTCGGCGAGGACAGCCAGGGCAATATCTTCTACCAGGACAAGACCGGCGCGCGTCGTTGGGTGATCTATAACGGCGAGGCCGAGGCCAGCCGGGTCGATCCCGAATGGCATGGCTGGCTGCACCACACCTGGGCCGAGCCGCCGACCAAGGCGCCGCTGCCGCATCGCCCCTGGGAAAAGCCGCACCTGCCGAACCTGACCGGCACCGGCGAGGCCTATCGCCCCGATGGCTCGATCTATCGCACCGATCCCGCCAAGCGCAGCGATTACGACGCCTGGCAGCCGGAATAACATGTCTGCTTCCGCCGAGCATCGGGCCGAGCTGATCGCCGGCGCCGCGGTTCTGGCCGTCGCGCTGGGGTTCCTGGGCTGGTCGGCCGGGCGTGACCTGCTGCCCGGCAGTGCCAGCGGTTACGACCTGATCGCCTCGTTTCCCGATGTCGATGGCGTCGAGGTTGGCACCGAGGTGCGGCTGGCGGGCGTGCGCGTCGGCCGTGTCACCGATATCTCGCTGAACCCGCAGACCTACATGGCCGATGCGGTGATCCGCGTGCCCGAGGATGTGCTGCTGCCCGCCGACAGCGCCGCGCTGATCCAGTCCGACGGGCTGCTCGGTGGCGCCTATATCCAGCTTCAACCCGGCGGCAGCATGGACAACCTTGCCCCCGGCGACGAGATCGAGGACGTGCAGGGCGCGGTCAGCCTGATCTCGCTGATGATGAAATTCGTCGACAGCCAGGCCAGCGATGGGGATAGCGACAGTGGGGCCAGCCAATGATCCGCCGTCTTGCCTTGATGACCGCTGCCCTTGCCGCCCTGACCCTGCCCGTCGCGGCGCAGGAGGTGGCGCGCGGCAAAGGTGCGCTGCTCCGCGGGCTCGACAAGGTTTCGGGCCAGACCACCGATCTGATGGTCGCCGTGGGCGAGGCCGCGCGTTATGGCCGGCTCGAGGTGCGTCTGGGGGAATGCCGCTATCCGGCGGGCGATCCCAGTTCGGATGCCTATGCGCAGCTGAGCATCACCGACATGAGCGAGAACACCACCATCTTCAGCGGCTGGATGATCGCCTCATCGCCCGCGCTCTCGGCGCTGGATGATGCCCGCTATGATGTCTGGGTGATCTCCTGCCAAAGCTGATCGGCTGACAGAAGCGGCCGCGCCGTCAGATCGGCCTGATGCTTCAGCGCCTGTGTCAACTGCCGGCGATAGCTGGCGCGGGGGATCTCGGTTCCGCCCATGCGCGCCAGGTGCGGCGTCAGGAATTGCGTGTCGAACAGGGTGAAGCCGCAGCGCGACAGCTGCGACGAGATCCAGATCAGCGCCATTTTCGAGCCATTGGTCCGCGCCGAGACCATGGATTCGCCAAAGAAGGCCGACCCCAGCGTGACGCCGAAGATGCCACCGGCGAATTGCCCGTCATGGCGCACCTCCAGCGCGGCGGCGTGGCCCGCCTGGTGCAGCTGGCTGTAAAGCTCGGACAGGGGCGCGTTGATCCAGGTTTCGTCCCGCGCCGCGCAGGCCGAGACCACGGCATCGAAATCGCCATCGAGATGCGCCGACCAGCCGCCGCGCCTCAGATCCCTGAGCAGCGAGCGCGAGGCATGGACGCCGCCCACCGGCAGGACGCCCCGGCGCAGCGGATCGAACCAGTGCAGCGTCGGGTCGTCGGCGCTGGCGGCCATCGGGAAAATGCCCTGGGCATAGCCCGCCAGCAATTGCCGCGGCGTCAGCACCTCAGCCGTAATGCTTGTCCAGCCAGCGTTCCAGCCAGTGGATCGAGTAATTGCCGGCGAGGATGTCCGGCTCTTGCAGCAGCGCGTCGAACAGCGGCACCGTGGTATCAACCCCGTCCACGATCAACTCGCCAAGCGCGCGCGACAGCCGGGCCAGCGCCTCGGGCCGGTCGCGGCCATGCACGATCAGCTTGCCGATGAGGCTGTCGTAATAGGGCGGGATGCGGTAGCCGTCATAGATGGCGCTGTCCATGCGCACGCCCAGGCCGCCCGGCGCGTGGTACTGGCTGATCCGGCCGGGGCTGGGGGTGAAACCCGGCACCTTCTCGGCATTGATCCGGACCTCGATGGCATGGCCGTTGATCTTCAGATCGTCTTGGGTGAATTCCATCTCTTCGCCGGCGGCAACGAGGATCTGCTGACGCACCAAGTCGACGCCGAAGATGGCTTCCGTCACCGGATGCTCGACCTGCAGGCGGGTGTTCATCTCGATGAAATAGAACTCGCCATCCTCATAGAGGAATTCGATCGTGCCGGCGCCGGCATATTGGATCTTGGCAACGGCATCGGCGCAGATCTTGCCGATCCGGGCGCGTTCTTCCGGGGTGATGGCCGGGCCGGGAGCCTCTTCCAGCACCTTCTGGTGACGCCGTTGCAGCGAGCAGTCGCGCTCGCCCAGATGCACGGCCTTGCCACGGCCGTCACCAAAGACCTGGATCTCGATATGGCGCGGGCGCTGAAGGTATTTCTCGATATAGACATCCGGGTTGCCGAAGGCCGCCTTGGCCTCGGCGCGGGCGGTGCGGAAGGCGACCTCGAGGCCCTTCTCGTCCTGCGCCACCTTCATGCCGCGACCACCGCCGCCCGCCGTGGCCTTGATGATGACCGGATAGCCGATCTCTTGTGCCACCGCCTTGGCGGTCTCCATGTCATCGACGCCGCCGGCCGAACCGGGAACCACCGGAATGCCAAGCTCCTTGGCGGTTTCCTTGGCGGTGATCTTGTCGCCCATGATGCGGATATGCTCGGCCCGGGGGCCGATGAAGGTGATGCCGTGATCTTCCAGCATCTGCACGAAATTGGCGTTCTCCGACAGGAAGCCATAGCCCGGATGGATCGCCTGCGCCCCGGTGATCTCGCAGGCCGAGATGATCGCGGGCATGGACAGGTAGCTGTCGGTCGAGGGCGCCGGGCCGATGCAGACCGATTCGTCGGCCATGCGCACATGCATCGCGTCGGAATCGGCGGTGGAATGGACGGCGACGGACTGGATGCCCATCTCGCGGCAGGCGCGGATCACGCGCAGGGCGATCTCGCCCCGGTTGGCGATCAGGATCTTGTCGAACATCAGCGCCTCACTCGACGACCATCAGGGGCGCGCCGAACTCGACCGGGTTGCCATCGTCGACGAGGATGCGCTTCACCGTGCCCGCGCGGGGCGAGGGGATGTGGTTCATCGTCTTCATCGCCTCGACGATCATCAGCGTATCGCCCTCGGCGACCTGCTGGCCGATGGTGACGAAGGGCGCGGCGCCCGGTTCGGCCGAGAGATAGGCGGTGCCGACCATGGGCGAGGTGACGACGCCGGGCAGGCTGGCCGGGTCGTCGCTGGAGGCCGCGGGGGCAGCACCTGCCGCCGGGGCGGCAGCAGCAGCCACCGGCGCGGCGGCGGGGGCATAGGCGGGGGCGGCGGCCTGAACCACCACCTGCTTGCCCTGCTTGGACAGGCTGACGGTCAGGCGGTCATGCTCGCCATATTCCCGCTTGACCGAAAGCTCGCTCAACTCGCTGGCGTTCAGAAGCTCGGCCAGGGACTGGATGAAGGCCACGTCGCCCTCGTGATGCTTGCTTTCTTTGGAGTCGTTGCTCATGCGGACCTCTGCCGTGTGTTCATGCCGCCCTTTTTCTGGTCGCGGCGGTTCAGTCGCTTATAGCCGCTTCGATGACCCAAGGGGAAGGGAGTAGCGGCATATTCGGGTCAATCCGCCCTAGGCGGGTCGGCCGGCCTTTTCCTCGATGCCGGATTTGCCTTCGCGGCGGGCAAGTTCTGCCTCGACATCGGCCAGCGTCAGGTCGCGCGCTGCCAGCATGACGAGGAGGTGATAAAGCACGTCTGCCGCTTCCGAGGTCAGCCGGGCGCGGTCGCCCTTCACCGCCTCGATGATCGCCTCGATGGATTCCTCGCCGAATTTCTCGGCGCATTTCTCGGGGCCTTTTGCCAGCAGCTTGGCCGTCCAGCTGGTGTCGGGATCGCCACCCTTGCGCGCATCGATGGTGGCGGCGAGGCGGTCAAGCGCGCTCATGTCAGCCTCATCGGGATGCCGGCGGCGGCCATATGGGCCTTGGCCTCGGCGATGGAGAAGGTGCCGAAATGGAAAATCGAGGCGGCCAGCACCGCGCTGGCATGGCCCTCGGTCACGCCCTCGACCAGATGGTCCAGCGTGCCGACGCCGCCCGAAGCGATGACCGGGATGCCGACGGCATCCGAGATCGCCCGCGTCAGCGGCAGGTTATAACCTGATTTGGTGCCGTCGCGGTCCATGCTGGTCAACAGGATCTCGCCCGCGCCCTTGGCCTCGGCGAGGCGGGCGAATTCGACCGCGTCAATGCCGGTGGCCTTGCGCCCACCATGGGTGAAGATCTCCCATTTTCCCGGCGTCACGGTCTTGGCGTCGACGGCCACGACGATGCACTGGCTGCCGAAGCGGTCGGCGGCCTCGGCCACCACGTCCGGGTTGGCGACGGCGGCCGAGTTGAAGCTGACCTTGTCGGCGCCGGCGAGCAGCAGCGCGCGCACATCCTGATGGCTGCGCACCCCGCCGCCCACGGTCAGCGGCACGAAGCATTGCTCGGCCGTGCGGGTCACCAGGTCGAACATGGTGCCGCGGTTCTCATGGGTGGCGTGGATGTCGAGAAAGCAGATCTCGTCCGCGCCAGCGGCGTCATAGGCACGGGCGGCCTCGACCGGGTCACCGGCATCGACGAGATCGACGAAATTGACGCCCTTGACCACGCGGCCATCGGCGACATCGAGACAGGGGATGATGCGCGTCTTCAGCATGGCGCGGTCATAGCGCGCATTCACGGGCCGGGAAAGGGGGGCGGTCAGCGATCCGCAACGCGACCAAGGGCATTGCGCGACATGAGGATATGGAAGGGCATGACGGTCGCCAGATAGGCGCGGCCCGCGAGATTGTGGCAATGCACCCAGGTCGCGCCATAGACGATGCCCGACTGGCGCAGCACCGCGATGCGGAAATCCAGATGGCGGTCATCGAGGCCGAGGATGATCTCGTCCGGGGTGTCGCTGACGACCGGGAAGATGCCGATCGCGTCGCTTCCCGGCTTGGCTCCGGTCTTCAGACCGAACGGTGCGACAATGGCGTTGCGTAGCGACAAGAGCCCGCGCGCCCATCCGGGCATGGCGAAGGCCAGCTGCGCGGCCTCTCGCGGGGGCAGGTCGGCCCGGGTGGCATAGCAATCCATGAAATCGCCCTTGCCCATCCGGTCCCAGAGGGCCGAGGAGGCGGGCAGGTCTGCCTTGCGCACCCGGCCCATCAGGCCAGCGACCTCAGCGCCTCGGCCAGGTCGATCGCCCCATCATAGAGCGCCCGGCCCGAGATGGCGCCGGCGATGATGCGGGTGTCGTTCAGCGCCTTGAGATCGGCCATCGAGGACACACCGCCCGAGGCGATGACCGGGATGGTGACGGCGCGGGCCAGTGCCTCGGTCGCCGCGACATTCGGCCCCTGCATGGCGCCGTCGCGGTCGATATCGGTATAGATGATCGCGGCCACGCCCGCGTCCTGGAATTGCCGGGCCAGGTCGGTGACCATGACATTGGTTTCCTCGGCCCAACCCCGGGTGGCCACGCGGCCATTGCGGGCATCGATGCCGACGGCGATCTTGCCGGGAAAGGCCATGGCCGCCTCGCGCACCAGGTCGGGCTGTTCGACGGCCACGGTGCCAAGGATCACGCGGGCGAGGCCCTTGTCCAGCCAGCCCTCGATCGTCGCCATGTCGCGGATGCCGCCGCCCAGCTGCGCCGGGATGCTGGTCGCGTTCAGAATGGCCTCGACCGCCGCGCCATTCACCGGCTTGCCGGCGAAGGCCCCGTTCAGGTCGACGAGGTGCA
Organism: Paracoccus zhejiangensis; assembly: GCF_002847445.1. Taxonomy (NCBI): domain Bacteria; kingdom Pseudomonadati; phylum Pseudomonadota; class Alphaproteobacteria; order Rhodobacterales; family Paracoccaceae; genus Paracoccus; species Paracoccus zhejiangensis. The sequence continues at coordinate 665,459 of NZ_CP025430.1, forward strand.
GCCATTCGGCCCCGGCCTGCTGGAAGGCCAGTGCCTGCGCCGCCGGATCGGTGCCGAAGACGGTCGCCGCCTCCATCTCGCCGCGCAACAGGCGCACGCAGTTTCCGTCCTTCAGGTCGATGGCGGGATAGAGGATCATGGGGGGACTCCGGCTGCTTCGCGGCGGGTGTGGCACAGGCGCGCCGGAAGGTGAAGGGCCGGACCCCACGTCATGCTTGATCGGTGGCGGGTGGCCGCGCATGATCCGCTGCAGATCATTTCCTGAGGAGGGGAAATAGCCCAATGAAGACCTTTGCCTTGGCCGCCGCCTTTGCCCTTGCCGCGGTTGCCGCCCATGCCGACCCGATCGAAGGTGTCTGGCAGACCCAGCCCGATGACGGCGCCTTCGCCCATGTGACCATCGCCCCCTGCGGCAATGCCTATTGCGGCACCATCACCCGCGCCTTCAAGGACAAGGCCGAATTTGCCTCGCCCAACGTCGGCAAGCAGATCGTACGCAGCATGGTCGCCAAGGGCGACGGTAACTACGAGGGCCAGGTCTGGCGGCCGGCGAATGACAAGGTCTATAACGGCAAGGCCTCGGTCAGCGGCAACCAGATGAGCCTCGCGGGCTGCGTCGCCGGCGGGCTGATCTGCAAAAGCCAGACTTGGGTGAAGATCCAGTAATCGCGGCCAGCGATCCTGACGGACGGCCCCCGTTTCGGGGGCCGTTTTGCATTCGGGGGTGAGGGAATTGCGGCAGACTCGCCTTGCACGGGTCCGCGATCTGCGAGACATGACGGTTAAGGACCGCCCGTTGGGGGCGGGGTGTAACGAGGGAGTGTTTCATGGGTCTCATCGGGATTTTCCTGTCGCTCGGCCTGCTGATGTACCTGGCCTATCGCGGCATCAACGTGCTGATCCTCGCGCCGCTGCTGGCGCTGCTGGCGACGCTGATGGCGGGCGACCTGCCGCTGCTGGCGACCTATACGCAGGTCTTCATGAAGGCGCTTGGCGGCTATGTCGTTCTCTATTTCCCGCTGTTCCTTCTGGGCGCGATCTTCGGCAAGGTGATGGCCGACAGCGGCTCGGCCCGGGTCATTGCCGAGAAGATCGTCGAGCGGGTCGGCGCCGGTCAGGCGATCACCGCCGTGGTGCTGGCCTGCGGGGTGCTGACCTATGGCGGGGTGTCGCTGTTCGTGGTGGCCTTCGCTATCTATCCGATCGCCAACGCACTGTTCCGCCGCGCGGATATCCCCAAGCGCTTGCTTCCGGCGACCATCGCGCTCGGCTCCTTCACCTTCACCATGACCGCGCTGCCCGGCACGCCGGCGATCCAGAACGCCATTCCGATGCCCTTCTTCGGCACCAATGCCTTTGCCGCGCCGCTTCTGGGTACGCTAGCGGGCGCGATCATGATCGCCGGGGGGATCCTCTGGCTCAATCGCCGCGCGGCCTGGGCGGGGGGCGAGGGCTATGGCACCCATCCGCGCATGGCCGCCGACAGCTCGCTCTCTGATGACGCCACGCTGCCGGGATTTGCGCTGGCCATTGCGCCGGTGGTGCTGGTGATCCTGTTGAACGCCAGTTTCACCTACCTGGTGATCCCGAACATGGACACGGCCTATCTCGCCCAGCCCGAATATGGCGCGACCACGATCAGCTCGGTCGCCGGTACCTGGGCGATCATCGTGGCGCTGCTGGCGGCGATCCTGCTGGCGCTGGCGCTGAACTGGTCGCGCTTTACCGAGGTGAAGGAGACGGTGAACGCCGGCACGATGGGGTCGCTGCTGCCGATCTTCAACACCGCCTCGGAAGTGGGTTATGGCGCGGTCATCGCCAGCCTGCCGGCCTTTGCCATCATCCGCGACGCGGTGCTGGGCCTCTTCCCCGACAATCCGGTTGCCTCGCTGGCGGTTGCAGTGAACGTGCTGGCGGGGATCACCGGCTCGGCCTCGGGCGGCATGTCCATCGCGCTGAACGCGCTTGGCGAGCAGTTCGCCCAGATGGGGCAGGCGCAGGGGATCAGCATGGAGCTGATGCACCGGGTCACCGCGCTCTCCTCGGGCGGGTTCGACGCGCTGCCCCATAACGGGGCGGTCATCACGCTTCTGGGGATTTGCGGGCTGACGCACAGGCAAAGCTATGCTGATATCTTCGTCGTCGCCGTGGCGATTCCGGTCCTTGCGACCATCTGCGTGATTCTGCTCGGCTCGGTCTAGTCCCGGCGGGCAAGCGAAAGGGCTGCCCATGTCGAACAAGGTCGTCTCCGCCCGCGATGCCGCGGCGCTGGTGCATTCCGGCGATACCGTCACCACCTCGGGCTTCGTGGGTGCGGGGGTGCCGGACGGGCTGCTGAAGGCGCTTGGTGACCGTTACGCCGAAGATGGCGAGCCGCGCGATCTGACGCTGCTCTTTGCCGCCGGGCAGGGCGATGGCAAGGGCAGAGGCCTCGACCGGCTGGCCGCGCCCGGGCTGGTCAAACGGGTGATTGGCGGGCATTGGGGGCTGATCCCGAAACTTGGCGCCATGGCCGTCAGGGGCGAGATCGAGGGCTGGAACTTCCCGCAGGGTGTCATCAGCCACCTGTTCCGGGACATCGCCGCGGGAAAGCCCGGCACCATCAGCCATGTCGGGCTGGAGACCTTTGTCGATCCGCGTCTTGGCGGTGGCCGGGTCAGCGCGGCGGCGCAGGATGATCTGGTTGAGCTGATCCAGCTCGGCGGGGTCGAGCGGCTCTTCTATCACGCCCTGCCGATCCACGTGGCGCTGCTGCGCGGCTCGACCGCTGACGAGCGCGGCAATATCACCATGGAGCGCGAGGCGCTGATCCTTGACAACCTCGCGCAGGCGATGGCGGCGCGGAACTCGGGCGGCGTGGTGATCGTGCAGGTCGACCAGATCGTCTCGGGCGGCAGCCTGCCCGCGCGCGAGGTGGTCATCCCCGGCGCACTGGTCGACGCCGTGGTGCAGGCCCCGGCGGAATTGCACCCGCAGACCTATGCCAGCCAGTACAACCGCTATTTCACCGGCCGCTATCGCGCGCCCGAGGGTGGGGCCGCGCCGATGGCGCTGGACCTGCGCAAGGTCATCGCCAGGCGCTGCGCCTTCGAACTGCCGATCGGCGGGGTGGTCAACCTGGGCATCGGCATGCCCGAGGGGGTTTCGGCGGTGGCGGCGGAAGAGGGGCTTCTCTCTCACGTCACCCTGACAGCCGAGCCCGGCGTGATCGGCGGGCAGCCGGCCTCGGGTCTCGATTTCGGCGCGGCGATCAATACCGAGGCGATCATCGCCCAGAACCAGCAATTCGACTTCTACGATGGCGGCGGGCTGGACATGACCTGCCTTGGCATGGCCGAGGTCGATGGGCAGGGCAATGTGAATGTCAGCCGCTTCGGGCCCAAGCTGGCAGGGGCGGGCGGCTTCATCAATATCAGCCAGAACGCCCGTCGCGTGGTCTTTGCCGGCACGTTTACGGCGGGCGGGCTGGCGGCGCGGATCGGCGATGGCCGGCTGGAGATCGCAGCCGAGGGCCAGTCGCGGAAGTTCATCGAGGCGGTCGAACAGATCACCTTCTCGGGTGCGCGGGCAGGCCGCCTGCGCCAGCCGGTGATGTTCGTGACCGAGCGCTGCGTCTTTGAGTTGCGGCCCGACGGCGTGCACCTGACCGAGATCGCGCCGGGCGTTGATATGGGGCGGGATATCCTGTCGCAGATGGGCTTTGCGCCGATCTTCGGTGAGCCCCTGCCAATGGACCCGCGCATCTTCACCGATGCGCCGATGGGCCTGCGCGAGGAGATGCTGGAGATCCCGCTGTCGCGCCGCATCCACCTGGACCCCGACCGTCAGATCCTGTTCATCAACCTCGCCCGCATGGCGATCCGCGACGCGGGCGACGTGGCGGCGGTGAAGCAGGCGGTGGAGCAGGCGGTGGCGGGGCTGGGCCACCGGGTCGATGCGGTGGTGAATTACGACTTCACCCGCATCGACGAGCGCATCCAGCATGACTGGGCGGCGATGGTCGGCGATCTCGAGGACCGGCTTTACGGGCGGGTGACGCGTTATTCCGGCTCGGCCTTCCTGCGCCGCCGCTTGGGCGAGACGCTGGAGGCGCGGCGGCGCACCACCATCTATGAAAGCGAGGCGGCGGCGCGGGCGGCGCTGCGGGAGGGCTGAGCCTCACGCGGAAGTGAGCCGCAACGCGACCTCTGGTTGAGGGGCAGGGCGCGGATTTCGGGCTATCATCCCCGAAAGCCGGAGTGACGCCCATGCCCCAGACATCCGCCGTCATCGCCTTCCTCGCCTACCTTCTGGCCCTGCCCGCCGCCGCGCAGGATCGGCGCTACAGCCATTGCATCGCCATCGCCGAGGCCGCGCCGGGGATCGAGTTCCTGCAACAGGCCAGCTGGACCGACCCGGTGCCCGAGCGCAGCCTGCGCATCAGCTATGTCGATCATTCGATGTTCCTGATCCAGAGCGAGGGCGGCGTGGACATCGTTACCGACTATAACGGCTATCTGGGTCCGACCACATTCCGCCCCGATGCGGTGACGATGAATCGTGCGCATTCAAGTCATTGGTCGGAAAATCTCGACGGAATAGAGCATGTGTTCCGCGGCTGGTCGGAGCAGTTCGGCATCGGTGCGGATCATCATGCCGAGTTGGGAGACGTGCTGATCCGCAATGTCACCACCGATATCCGCAGCTTTGGCGCGGTCGAAGAGAACGGCAATTCCATCTTCGTTTTCGAGCTGGCCAATCTCTGCGTCGCCCATCTGGGCCATCTGCATCAGGAGCCGAGCGACGCCCAGTATGCCGCGCTTGGCCGGGTCGATGTGCTGATGGTGCCGGTTGATGGCAGCATGACCATGGCGCAATCGGTGATGATGCGCGTGGTCGAACGGCTGCACAGCTCGCTGGTCATCCCGATGCACTGGTTCAACGATGGCCGGCTCGAGGCGTTTCTGGCCGGCATGTCGGGCGAGTTCCGGGTCGAGCGGCCGGGGATCAGCGAGGTGACGGTTTCGCTTGGCACGCTGCCGCCGCAGCCGACGATCCTGGTGCTGGAGCCGCAGGGGCTGGTGGAGTGACCGGCCGCCTGCAGACCCCGCCCGGGGACAAGGGCGAAGCCCGCCCGGGCCAGCGCCGGCCCGTCCCCCGGGCAGGCGCTTTGGTGCCGCTGGTCCTGCATTCAGGCAGAAGAGGGGCTTGGCACCATAAAGCACATCGTTCCGGCCCCGGCAGCGCCTTCCCACGGGCCGGCGCTGGCCCTCTGTTCCGCAGTCAGCTGCGCCATTGCGACACGCAGGGGATCTTCTCCCGGTCCGCGCGCTCGGCATATTTCCGGGCGATCTCCTGTACCTCGGCCAGAAGCCCGTCCTGAAGCTTGATCGGCTCCAGTCCCAGACCGAGGAAACGGTCATTGGCGACGTGCAACTCGTTCTCGTCGGCCTCGTTCCTTGGGTTCTTCAGGAAGGCCACCTCGGCCCCGGTCTGATCGGCGATCATCTGCGCCAGGTCGCGGACGCGGTGGGTCTCGGTCATCTGGTTCAGGATGTTCACCCGCTCGCCCTTCTGCGGCGGGTTCGACAGCGCCAGCTCGATGCAGCGGCAAGTGTCCTGAATGTGGATGAAGGCGCGGGTCTGGCCGCCGGTGCCGTGGACGGTCAGCGGATAGTTCACCGCCGCCTGCATCAGGAAGCGGTTCAGCACCGTGCCGTAATCTCCATCATAGTCGAAACGGTTGATCAGCCGTTCATCCAGCCGGGTCTCCTCCGTCTGGGTCCCCCAGACGATGCCCTGATGCAGGTCGGTGATCCGCACCCCGTCATTCTTGTTGTAGTAGAAGAAGAACAGCTGATCCTGGGTCTTGGTCATGTGGTAGATGCTGCCCGGATTGGCCGGATAGAGGATCTCCTGACGGTGAGGTCCGTTCTCGGTTTCGACCAGAACATCTAGATAACCTTCGGGAATTTTCATTCCCGCTGTGCCATAGCCATAGACGCCCATGGTGCCCAGATGCACCAGGTGGATGTCCTGCCCGCTTTCCACGATGGCGGCCAGCACGTCATTGGTGGCGTTCAGGTTGTTGTTGACGGTGTAACGCTTGTGCCAGCTCGATTTCATCGAATAGGGCGCGGCGCGCTGCTCGGCGAAATGGATCACCGCATCGGGCTTTTCCTCGCGCAGAAGCGTCAGTAGCCGGTGGTAATGCTCGCCCACGGTGAAGTTTTCAAAGCGGATCTCGCGGCCAGTCAGTTCCTTCCACGCCCGGATGCGCTCGCCAAGCGGGCGGATCGGGGTCAGCGAGGTGACCTCAAGCTCCACGTCGATCTTGCGGCGCGAGAGGTTGTCGACGATCACGACGTCATGGCCGCGGGCGGAAAGATGCAGGGCCGAGGGCCAGCCGCAAAAGCCGTCGCCGCCGAGGATAATGATTTTCATGAATGGGGTTCCTTGTTCAACCGGGCGGGTCTCGGGGACCGATGGGGCAAGGCAAAGGGCAATGCGCAAGGCTCCGGCTGTGGTGCTGGGGGAATGCTTATCGCCGCGGTCCGGGCACCGCAACCTCGGCAGCCGGGCCGGGGGCCCGCTGCGCAAAATATCGCAAATCTGTCATTTTTCCCGGCTAGATCCGGTCCGAACCGCGCGGCGCGATCAGCCGGGCCAGCACGCCGTCGCGGGTGACGCGCCCGCCGCCCTCGACCGGCAGCGATGCGTGTTCCGCCAGCCGTCCCATCACCTCGCGCACCGGCAGGTCGCGGGGCAGCGGCGCCCCCTCGGCCTCGCCGGGTTCGACCATGTCCTCGGCGGTCAACACGCCAAGCGGGTTCATATGGGCGACGAAATCGGCGACATAGCCATTGACCGGGTTGGCGATGATCTCGCGCGCGGTGCCGATCTGGACGATGCGCCCGCCCTCCATCAGCGCGATGCGATTGCCCAGCTTGAAGGCCTCGTCGAGGTCATGGCTGACGAAGACGATGGTGCGCCGGGTCTTGGCCTGCAATTCCAGCAGTTCATCCTGCAGCCGGGTGCGGATCAGTGGATCCAGCGCCGAGAAGGGTTCGTCCATCAAGAGGATCGGCGCCTCGGTGGCAAAGGCGCGGGCAAGGCCAACGCGCTGCTGCATCCCGCCCGAAAGATCGCCAACCTTGCGATCGGCCCAATCGGTCAACCCGACGGTGGCCAGCTGCCGGTCCACCTTCTCGGCGCGCTCGGCGGGCGAGAGGCCCGCGAGTTCCAGCCCCAGCCCGACATTCTCGCGCACCGTGCGCCAAGGCAGCAGGCCGAATTGCTGGAAGACCATCGCCACCTGCCTCAGGCGGATATCACGCAGCGCCCGCTTTCCCGCGCCGGTCACCGAGGTCATGCCTTCGTCGGTGCGCACCCGCACCTCGCCGCGGCAGACATCATTCAGCGCATTGACCGCGCGCAGCAGCGTGGACTTGCCCGAGCCCGAGAGGCCCATCAGCACCAGGATCTCGCCCTGCTTCACTGACAGGCTGCAATCATGCACGCCCAGCACCTGCCCGGTCTCGGCCTTGATCGGCCCGCGCTCCAGCCCCTGGTCCATCAGCGGCAGGGCGCTTTCGGGCTTGTCACCGAAGACGATGCAGACCCGGTCGAATTCGACGGCATTCTCGCCCATTTCGGCCATCACCGATCCTCCATCCGCAGCATCCGGTCCAGCATGATCGCCACGATGACGATGATGAAGCCGGATTCGAACCCAAGCGCCGTGTTCACGCTGTTCAGTGCCCGGACCACTGGCACGCCAAGCCCCGAGGCCCCGACCAGCGCGGCGATAACGACCATGGACAGCGACAGCATGATGGTCTGGTTCAGCCCGGCCATGATCTGCGGCAGGGCGCTTGGCAGTTCGACCTTCCACAAGAGTTGCCGGGGCGTGGCGCCGAAGGCGGTGGCGGCCTCGATCAGCGACATCGGGGTGGAGGAGATGCCCAGATGCGTCAGCCGGATCGGCGCGGGCAGGACAAAGATCACCGTGGCGATCAGGCCCGGCACCATGCCGATGCCGAAGAAGACGATGGCCGGGATCAGGTAGACGAAGGTCGGCAGTGTCTGCATCAGGTCCAGCACGGGGCGCACCCAGGCATAGAGCCTCGGCCGGTGCGCAACCGCGATGCCGATCGGCACGCCGACCGCCATGCAGACCACGCAGGCCGACAGCACCAGCGTCAGCGACTGCATGGTCTCTTCCCAGTAATCCTGGTTGAGGATGAAGAGGAGGCCCAGAAGCACCAGCAGGCAGGTCTTCCAGTTCTTCTGCAGGAACCACGTCAGCGCCACGAAGACCCCGATCAGCACGAAGGGATGCGGCGTCTCCAAGAGCCAGAGGATGCCGGCGATCAGCGCGTTCAGCCCGTCCGAGATGGCCTCAAACAGCCATGCGGCATGGGCGTTCAGCCAGTCGAAAACCGCCTTTGCCCCCTTGCCGACCGGGATCTTGTGATCGGTCACCAGATTGGTCAGTTGCTCCATTCAGCGCGTCCCTGCTTTCCCGGTCTCGTTATGAAACCGGCCCGCGCGTCGCGGGCCGGTATGGTTCATGACACTGGCGGCGTTCAGCCTGCCAGCGCCTCGGTCAGCGCCGCCTTGGCATCGCCGCCGTCAAAGGTGGTCACGCCGTCGAGCCAGGGGGTGGCGGCGTCGGGATTGGCGGTCAGCCACTCCTTGGCGGCATCGGCCGGGTCGGCGCCGTCATTCAGGATCTTGCCCATCACCTCGTTTTCCAGTGCCAGGGTGAACTCGAGATTTTGCAGGAATTTCCCGACATTGGGGCAGGCTGCGACATAGCCGGCGCGGGTATTCGTTGCCACCTCGGCGCCGCCCAGGTTGGGGCCAAAGACCTCGTCGCCGCCTTCCAGATAGGTCAGCTCATGCGCGGCGTTCATCGGGTGGGGTTCCCAACCGAGGAAGACGATCGGCTCGCTGGCCTGATCGGCGCGGGTGACCTGCGCCAGCATCCCCTGTTCGCTCGATTCGACCACCTCGAAGGTACCCAGCCCGAACTTGTCCCCGGCCACCATGTCGAGCAGCAGGCGGTTGCCGTCATTGCCCGGCTCGATGCCATAGATCTTGCCGTCCAGCGCATCCTTGTGCTCGGCGATCTTCTCGAAGCTGTCGATGCCCAGATCCTTGCCGGCCTTGTTGGTCGCCAGCGTGTATTTCGCGCCCGTCAGGTTGGTGCGCACCGTGTCGACCGTGCCGGCATCGCGGTAGGGGGCAATGTCGGCCTCCATCGTCGGCATCCAGTTGCCAAGGAACACGTCCACATCATCCGTCGACAGCGCTGTGTAGGTCACCGGCACCGACAGGACCTTGATCTCGGTGTCATAGCCGAGCGCCTGCAGGATCGTCGTCGCCACCGCCGTGGTGGCGGTGATGTCGGTCCAGCCGACATCCGAGAAGACGATGGATTTGCAGTCCTCGGCTTCCTGCGACAGCGCCGGGCCGGCCAGTGCGGTGGCGGCCAGTGCGGCGGCGATGATGCGGGTGAGTGTCATGTTTATCTCCCTGTTTTGTTGATTGACCAGTCAATTAAAAACCTGATACGCGCTAAAGACGCAACTTTTTTCTTACGCCGGGGGTGTGATCCCATGCCCAAGCTCGGGGCCGAGCCTATCCGAAAAGCCGCGCTGATCAACGCGGCAATTGCTGCCGTCGGGCGGGCGGGCAGCCTTGATGTGACGGTGGCCCAGATAGCCCGCGAGGCGGGCATGTCCTCGGCGCTGGCGCATCATTATTTCGGCTCGAAGGACCAGATGTTCCTCGCTGCGATGCGCCATGTGCTGAACGGATACCGCGATTCGGTGCGTGATCGTCTGCCGGGTGGCGCCCCGCGCAAGCGGCTGGACGCGATCATCGCCGCCAGTTTCGACGAGCCGAACTTCCATCAGGAGGTGATCAGCGCCTGGCTGAATTTCTACGCGCTTTCACGGGTGAACGATCAGGCCGCGCGGCTGCTGACGGTCTATCACCGCCGGCTGCGCTCGAACCTGCTGGTGGCGCTGCGGCCACTGACCGACCGGCCCGAGCGGGTGGCCGACACGCTGGCGGCGCTGATCGACGGGGTTTACCTGCGCGCCGCCCTTGGCCGTGGCCCCGCCAATGGCGCGGCGGCGATCCGCATGATTGACGATTATCTGAACGAGACCCTGAAATGACCATTGAGACCCAGCCCAAGGCCAGCCTCTATATCGATGGATCCTTCGTCGAGGGGCAGGGCGCCGCCCTGCCGGTGCTGTTCCCCTATGACGGCAGCCAGATCGCGCTGTTGCACGAGGCGAGCGTTGCGCAGGTGGCCGAGGCCTGCGCCGCCGCCAGCCGCGCCCAGCCCGCATGGGCGGCGCTGGCCCCGGTGGAACGCGGCCGGGTGCTGCTGCGTGCGGCGGCGATCATCCGCGAACGCAACGAAGAACTGTCGATGCTGGAGACGCTGGATACCGGCAAGCCGCTGCAGGAGACGCTGGTGGCGGACTGGGAATCCGGGGCGGCTGCGCTGGAATATTTCGGCGGGCTGGCGGCGACGCTGACCGGCCAGATGATCCCGCTTGGCCGCGACTGGGTCTATACCATCCGCGAGCCGCTTGGCCTTTGCGCCGGGATCGGGGCGTGGAACTATCCCAGCCAGATCGCCTGCTGGAAGTCGGCGCCGGCGCTGGTCATGGGCAATGCCATGGTCTTCAAGCCCTCCGAGGAGACCCCGCTCGGCGCGCTGAAACTGGCCGAGATCTTCACCGAGGCCGGGTTGCCGGCGGGCCTCTTCAACGTGGTGCAGGGGCGCGGCGCGGTAGGCGCGGCGCTGACCACGGATGCGCGGGTGGCCAAGGTCTCGCTGACCGGCTCGGTCGCCACCGGCCAGCGCGTCTATGCCGCCGCCGCCGAGGGGCTGCGCCACGTGACGCTGGAACTGGGTGGCAAGTCGCCGCTGATCGTCTTTGACGATGCCGATCTCGAGGCCGCCGTGGGCGCCGCGATCATGGCGAATTTCTATTCCTCGGGCCAGGTCTGCTCGAACGGCACGCGGGTCTTCGTGCAGGAGGGTATCCGCGAGGCCTTTCTGGCCCGGCTGGCCGAACGTATCGCCACCGTCCGCATCGGCGATCCGCGCGACCCGGAAACGCAGTTCGGCCCGATCATCAATGCCGCGCAGGCCGCCAAGATCCGCGAGGCCATCGCTGCCGGTCAGGCCGAGGGCGCGCGGCTGGTGGCGGGTGGTCCGGGCGAGGGGGCCTTTGTGCCGCCCACGGTCTTTGCCGATGCCACCGACGCGATGGCCATCGCCCGCGAGGAAATCTTTGGCCCGGTGCTGACGGCGCTGTCCTTCGCCGATGAGGATGAGGTGATCGCCCGCGCCAATGCCACGCCCTATGGTCTGGCCGCCGGGGTCTTTACCCGCGATCTGGCCCGCGGCCATCGCGTCGCGGCGCGGCTCGAGGCGGGGACCTGCTGGATCAACGCCTATAACCTCACCCCGGTCGAGGCGCCCTTTGGCGGGGTGAAGCTGTCGGGTCTGGGGCGCGAAAACTCCGCCGCCGCCATCGAGCATTATTCGCAGGTGAAATCGGTCTATGTCGGCATGGGGGGCGTCGATGCGCCCTACTGAGCCGATCACCGTCTGGGGCCGCGCCGACAGTTCCAATGTGCAGGCCGTCATGTGGGGCGCGGCCGAGCTGGGCCTGCCGGTCAACCGCATCGATGCCGGCCATCGCTTCGGCAAGCTGGACACGGCCGACTACCGCGCGATGAACCCGCATGGCCGGGTGCCGACGCTGAAGGACGGCGATCTGGTGATGTGGGAAAGCTGCGCCATCCTGCGCTATCTCGCCAGCCGCTATGGCGATGGCGGGGCCTTCTGGCCGGCCGATCCGGTGGCGCGGGCGCGGGTCGACATGTGGGCGGAATGGGCCAAGCACGAGGGCGCCAACCATTTCACCTACCCGGTCTTCTGGCTGTCGTTCCGCACCCCCGAGGCCGAGCGTGACGCCCGGCAACTGGCCGCCAATATCGCCCGGTGGGAACAGTCGCTCGACATGATCGAGGCACAGCTGACCCGGCACGACTGGCTGACCGGGCCTGACTTCACCCTCGCCGACATCATCGCCGGCCACTATCTCTATCGCTGGTTCACGCTGGACCTGCCGCGCCGCCCGCGCCCCGTGGTCGAGGGCTGGTATGCACTGTTGCAGGACCGCCCGGCCTATCGCCAGCATGTGATGATCTCCTACGACGCGTTGAGGGCATGATGGCAGAGGCGGATTATGTCATCGTCGGTGCCGGTTCTGCCGGTTGTGCGCTGGCCTATCGGCTGGTTCAGGCTGGGCGTTCGGTCGCGCTGATCGAGTTCGGAGGCACCGATTACGGCCCCTTCATCCAGATGCCGGGTGCGCTCAGCTATCCGATGAACATGGCGCGCTATGACTGGGGATTCTCGTCCGAGCCCGAGCCGCACCTGGGCAATCGCCGGCTGGCAACGCCGCGCGGCAAGGTGCTGGGCGGGTCCTCTTCGATCAACGGCATGGTCTTCGTGCGCGGCAACCGCGCCGATTTCGACCATTGGGCCGACAGCGGGGCGGAAGGCTGGGACTATGCCCATGTGCTGCCCTATTTCAAACGCATGGAGACATGGCACGGCGGCAACGGTCCCTCGGACTATCGCGGCACCGACGGCCCGCTGCATGTGACGCGCGGCCCGCGCAAGAACCCGCTGTTCGATGCCTTCATCTCGGCGGGGGAACAGGCCGGCTACCCGCTGACCCCCGACTATAACGGCGCCGAGCAGGAGGGGTTCGGGCCGATGGAGGCGACCATCTGGAACGGCCGCCGCTGGTCCGCCGCCAATGCCTACCTGCGTCCGGCGATGCGCTCGGGGCGGCTGCAGGTGATCACCGGCTTCGCCCGGCGCGTGGTGTTCGACGGTGACCGGGCGGTGGGTGTCGAACTGACCCGCCGCCGCCGGACCGAGGTGATCCGCGCGCGGGCCGAGGTGATCCTGTCGGCCAGTTCGATCAATACGCCGAAACTGCTGATGCTCTCGGGCATCGGCCCGGCCGAGCACCTGAAGGACCACGGCATCGCGCTGCGCGCCGACCGGCCGGGCGTCGGCGCGAACCTGCAGGATCATCTCGAGATCTACATGCAGTACCGCGCCACCAAGCCGGTGACGCTGTTCTCCTATTACAACTTCTTCGGCAAGGGCCGGGTCGGTGCCGAATGGCTGCTGCGCCGGACCGGGCTGGGCGCCTCGAACCAGTTCGAAAGCTGCGGCTTCATCCGCTCGTCGGATAAGGTGGATTATCCCGATATCCAGTATCACTTCCTGCCCCTGGCGGTGCGCTATGACGGCAAGGCGGCGGCCGAGGGGCACGGGTTCCAGGCCCATGTCGGGCCGATGCGGTCGAAATCACGCGGCACGGTGCGGCTTGCCTCGGGCGATCCCGAGACCGCGCCCGAGATCCGCTTCAACTACATGTCCCATCCCGATGACTGGACCGAGTTCCGCGCCTGCGTCCGCCTGACGCGCGAGATCTTTGGCCAATCGGCCTTCGACGACTATCGCGGCGACGAGATCCAGCCGGGCGCGGCAGTCACGACCGATGCCCAGATCGACGCCTTCATCCGCGAACACGCCGAATCGGCCTATCACCCCTGCGGCACCGCGCGGGTGGGGGCGGCCGATGACCCCGATGCGGTGGTCGATCCCGAGTTGCGGGTGATCGGCGTCAAGGGTCTCAGGGTGGCCGACAGCTCGATCTTCCCGCGGATCACCAATGGTAACCTGAACGCACCCTCGATCATGAGCGGCGAGAAGGCGGCCGATCACATCCTCGGGCAGGGGATGCTGGCGCCGTCGAACCTGTAAAGGCCGCCCGCCCTGCAGGGGCGGGCGCGACTTTACCCGATCTTAATCCGGCTGTGCGAAGAGGGTGCCAGGGACGGGGGCGCAATCCCCGGATCCTTCGAAGCGAGGCACCCCACGGCCCCGGTTCCCCCTCGGGGGCTCTCGTGGGGTGACCTTTCTTCTGCGTGGCTTCAGCCGCCGGTATGGCTCATGTGGCGGCTGACCTGGCCGGCGACGGTCTGGCGGGAATAATCGAAATCATGGCCCTTGGGCTTGCGGCTGATCGCTTCGCGGATCGCCGCCACCAGCGCCGCGTCATCGTTGCTGGCGCGCAGCGGCGCGCGCAGGTCGGCGCGGTCTTCCTGCCCGAGGCACATGTAAAGCTCGCCCGTGCAGGTCACCCGCACCCGGTTGCAGCTTTCGCAGAAATTATGGGTCAGCGGCGTGATGAAGCCGATCTTCTGGCCCGTCTCGGACAGCCGGACATAGCGCGCCGGGCCGCCGGTCCGTTCGGCCAAGTCGATCAGCGTAAAGCGTTCGGCCAGCCGGGCGCGCAGGTCCGACAGCGGCCAATACTGGTCCAGCCGGTCCTCTTCGCCCATCTCGCCCATCGGCATGACCTCGATGAAGGTCAGGTCGTGGTCGTTCTCGGCGCACCACGCGACCAGATCGAACAGTTCCGGCTCGTTGAAACCCTTCAGCGCCACGGCATTGATCTTGACCCGCATCCCGGCGCGCTTGGCCGCCTCGATGCCGTCCAGAACCTGTGCCAGCCGGCCCCAGCGGGTGATGGCGGCGAACTTGTCGGGGTCGAGCGTATCCAGCGAGACATTGATCCGCCGCACGCCGCAATCGACCAGCTCACCCGCGAAACGCGCGAGCTGGCTGCCATTGGTGGTCAGGGTCAGCTCGTCCAGACCCTGACCAAGATGGCGCGAGGCCTGGCGGAAGAAATCCATGATGCCGCGCCGGACCAGCGGTTCTCCGCCGGTGATGCGCAGCTTCCTGACACCAAGGCCGATGAAGGCCGAGCAGAGCCGGTCCAGCTCTTCCAGCGTCAGCAGTTCCTTTTTCGGCAGGAACTGCATGTGCTCGGTCATGCAATAGGTACAGCGGAAATCGCAGCGATCGGTGACCGACACCCGAAGATAGGTGATCGGGCGGGCAAAGGGATCGATCAGCGGCATCATGTCCATAAGCTGACATGTAGTCGCGTGGCAGGCTTGGCACAAGGTTCCGCCGATCACGCAGCCGCCAGTGGACGCTTTGCCGCGGCACATCTAGGCTGCGGGCAAAACACCCTGGAGGAGGTTACAGATGACCCCGTTCCGCACCCTGCTGCTGCTGACGCCGGCGATCGCGCTGGCCGGCTGCACCGGTCTGCAAAGCACCACCGCGTCCCGCCCGGCCGGCACCACGACCACCACGGCGGCGAGCGAAGCCCCGGTCGATGCCGCCACCGCCGCGAAGATCGAGGCTGCCGCCGCCATCACCCGCGCGCCCGCCCCGCGCCCGGCGGCGCGGGCCAGCGCCGCCTCGCTGAACACCACCACCACCGAACAACGCGCCGCCGCCGCAGCGCCTTCGGCCGAGGCCGAGACCAAGCTTGGCAGCACCGTGGCCTCGCTTGGCGATGCGACCGAGCCCGGCTTCTGGATCAAGACCCCGCTGGTCAAGTCGCGCGGCGTCGGCCGGATCGTCAACCCGGCCAATGGCAAATCGGCCAAGGTCGATCTGATCCCGCTGGATGGTCCGGCCAGCGCGGGATCTCAGGTCTCGCTGCCCGCGCTGCAATTGCTGGGCGTGTCGCTGACCGACCTGCCGACGCTCGAGGTGTTCAAGTCCTAAGGGGTTTCGCGCGCAATCAACCGCCCGGCCTCGCGCCGGGCGAAGGGTTTCATCTGCGCCCCGTGTTCGTCCAGAAACGCCCGCACCCGCGGCGCATCGCGTTTAGACAGGTCCCTGAGCCACCAGGCGATGGCCTTCTGGATGAACCATTCGCGGTCTTCCACAAGGCCCGCCGCCCAGCCCAGCACCCGCTCGCGCCGGGTCAGGTCATCGGGCTTGGGGTTGTTCATCTTGGCCCAGGGCAGGGTGCCAACCAGCGCGGCGCGGCGGGTCCAGAGATGGTCCGAGCGGGTCCAGCCCTCGACCTGGTCCAGCCGTTCGGGATGGGCGACCAGCCGGCGCGAGGCCGCCGACATGGCGTGATCGGCCAGCGCCCAGCCATCGAAATCGGGTACCCAACTGGCGAGCAGATCCCAGACCGCGCCGTCATCGGGCAGCCGGGCCTGCGTCAGCAGTTTCGCCGCTGCCACCCGCGCCTCGTGGATATTGCTGGACCACAGCGCCTCGGCCAGCGCCACCCGGCCCGGCAGATCGCGCGCCGCCCGCCACTCGGCCACCAGCGCCTCGACCTCTGGCACCGGGACGCCGAGATAGGGGCGTTCGGCCTTGTGATAGGCAGCCATCTCGGCGGCCTTCTGCGGGTCGGCCAGCGCGGTCAGGGCGTTCAACTCGTCCATCGGGATCTCCTTCTTCGCCCGGTTCTAGGAACTGCGTCACCCCGCCGCAAGAAGGTGGTGGCGAGTGCCGGGTGCTAGCGGTAAAAGAGCCGCGCAATCACGAGGAATCCCCATGTCCCACGGAACCGACCCCCGCCCGATGACCGCCCGCCGCTCGGGCCCGCTGACCGGCGTGGCGCAGGTGCCGGGCGACAAGTCGATCAGCCACCGCGCGCTGATCCTTGGCGCGCTGTCGGTGGGCGAGACCCGGATCACCGGCCTCTTGGAAGGCGAGGATGTGCTGGACACCGCCAAGGCCATGCGCGCCTTTGGTGCTGACGTGCAGCGCACCGGCGAGGGCGAATGGGTCGTCCATGGCGTCGGCGTCGGCGGCTTTGCCGAGCCCGAGGACGTGATCGATTGCGGAAATTCCGGCACCGGCGTGCGGCTGATCATGGGGGCGATGGCGACGACGCCGATCACCGCCACCTTCACCGGCGATGCCAGCCTGTCGAAGCGCCCCATGGGCCGCGTGACCGATCCGCTGGCGCTGTTCGGCAGCCAGATCGTGGCGCGCGAGGGCGGGCGGCTGCCCGTGACCATCACCGGCGCGGTCGATCCGGTGCCGGTCCGCTACAAGACCCCGGTGGCATCGGCGCAGATCAAGTCGGCGGTGCTGCTGGCCGGGCTGAACGCCCCGGGCGAGACGGTGGTGATCGAGGCGGAGCCCACCCGCGACCATTCCGAGCGGATGCTGGCCGGCTTCGGCGCGACGATCCGCACCGAAAAGACCGAGGAAGGCCATGTCATCACCCTGACCGGCCGGCCGGAACTCAGGGGGCAGCCCGTCGCGGTGCCGCGCGATCCCTCCAGCGCGGCCTTTCCGGTGGCGGCGGCGCTGATCGTGCCGGGGTCTGAAATCCGGGTGCCGGGCGTCAGCCGCAACCCGACGCGGGACGGGCTTTACGTCACGCTGCTGGAGATGGGAGCGGATATCACCTTCGAGAACCCGCGCGAGGAAGGCGGCGAGCCGGTCGCCGATCTGCTGGTGCGCCACGGCCCGCTGAAGGGTGTCGAGGTGCCCGCCGATCGCGCCGCCAGCATGATCGACGAATTCCCCATCCTCTCGGTCATCGCCAGCTTTGCCGAAGGGCGGACGGTGATGAATGGCGTGGCGGAGTTGCGGGTCAAGGAAAGCGACCGGATCGATGCCATGGCGCGCGGGCTGGAAGCCAATGGCGTCACCGTCGTTGAAACACCGGACAGCATGACCGTTCATGGCGCGCCGCGCGTGCCGGGCGGCGCCAGCGCGGTGACCCATCTCGATCACCGCATTGCCATGTCCTTCCTCGTTCTCGGCCTCGCCACCGATCAGCCGGTCAGCGTCGATGACGGCAGCCCGATCATGACCTCTTTCCCCGATTTCATCCCGCTGATGCAGGGTCTCGGCGCCGATCTGGGCTGAGGATCAGTCGGTCTCGACATCGACCGAGCCGGCCGAGCGGCGGCGCACCCGGCCATCCACCTTGGCCTCGATATTGTTGCCATCGGGGTCCAGCAGGTAGGCGGCGTAATAATCGGGGTGATAGTCGCGCAGTCCCGGCGGGCCATTGTCACGCCCGCCATTCGCCAGACCCGCGGCATGGAAGCGATCCACCGCCGCGCGGTCCGCGGCCTGCAGGGCGATATGAACCTGCGAGACGATCTGCCGCGAGCCGGCGACATCGATGTAAAGCTCGTCAAGCTCCATCCAGTCGCGCCCGACATGGGCATGGTCCGCCACGCCGAGGGCTTCGAAAATCGCCGTGTAAAATTCAACCGACCTGTCAAAATCGCTGACCCGCAGATGAACATGGTCGATCAGCCGGCCCTGATGGTAACGCATGGTGACCTCCACCGAGGAAACGCAGGAGGAGAGGTGGCGGTTCGGTTGATAAATCGCAATGAGGGGCGGCGATTCCGGGGGATCTCGGCGAAAAAGAGAAGAATTTTCTCTCAAATGCTCGACAGCAGGATGCTCGTCTCGCTGTTCATCACCCCGTCGACCAGCCGCACCTCGCGCAGGATGCGGTCGAACTCGGTCAAGTTCTCGACCACGATCTCGGCCACGAGGTCCCATTTGCCGCTAGTGGTGTGCAAGGTGTGCAACTCGGGCAGACCGCGCAGACGGTTGATGACATGGCTGGTGTTGCGGCCAGCCACCTCTATCATCATCACCGCGCGCACGGCATTGTCGTCGTAATCCTCGCGCACGCGGGCGGTGAAGCCCAAGAGCGCGCCCGAGGACAAGAGCCGGTCCAGCCGGGTCTGCACCGTCCCGCGCGAGACATCCATGATCTCGGCCAGCTTCGCCACCGGGGCGCGGCCATCCTTGCGGAGAAGCGCGATCAACTGGCGGTCGAGGTCGTCGAAGATGGGTTTGGCAGGGCTTCGGTCCATGTGGCTTCCAGCAAATTGTACAGTTGACGCCCGCAATATGCACAGCAAACCCGCGAAAATCCATCAGGTTCGATATATCGCCTGCAATCTGCGTGGTGGATGATGGGGCAACCCATGAAAGAGACTCGAGATGACCGCCCCCAAACCCTCTGAACTGGCCTTCGTGCCCTTCGTCAGCGTCGAGAACATGATGCGGCTGGTGAACCGGATCGGCGTGGCCGAGATGCTCTCCGGTCTGGCCGGCTATATCGAGGATGATTTCCGCCGGTGGGAGCTGTTCGACAAGACCCCCCGCGTCGCCGCCCATTCCAAGGAAGGGGTGATCGAGCTGATGCCGACCTCGGATGGCGAGACCTATGGCTTCAAATACGTGAACGGCCATCCCAAGAACACCCGCGAGGGGCTGCAGACCGTCACCGCCTTCGGCCTACTGGCCGATGTGGCGACCGGCTACCCGGTGCTTCTGACCGAGATGACGCTGCTGACCGCGCTGCGCACCGCCGCGACCTCGGCGCTGGTGGCGAAATATCTGGCGCCTTCGGGGGCGGACACGATGGCGCTGATCGGCAATGGCGCGCAGTCCGAGTTCCAGGCGCTGGCGATGCAGGCGATCTGTGGCGTGACCAAGCTGCGGCTTTACGACATTGACCCGCGCGCCACCGCCAAGGCGATGCGCAACCTGGCCGGGCGCGGCTTTGAACTGACCGCCTGCAAGACCGCGGAAGAGGCGATTCTGGGGGCGCAGATCATCACCACCTGCACCGCCGACAAGCAATATGCCACCATCCTCAGCGACAACATGGTCGGCGCGGGCGTCCATATCAACGCCATCGGCGGCGACTGCCCGGGCAAGACCGAACTGCATCCGGGCATCCTCACGCGCGCGGATGTGTTCGTCGAATACCCGCCGCAGACCCGGATCGAGGGTGAGATCCAGCAGATGCCCGAGGATTTTCCCGTCACCGAGTTCTGGCAGGTCGTCACTGGCGCCGCCCAAGGCCGCCGCGACGCGCGCCAGATCACCCTGTTCGACGGCGTGGGCTTTGCGACCGAGGATTTCTCGGCGCTGCGCTATGTCCGCGACCGGATGCAGGGGACCGGGCTCTATCAGGAACTGGACCTCTTGGCCGATCCCGATGACCCGCGCGACCTCTTCGGCATGCTGACCCGGGCCACGGGCGTGGCCGCCGCCTGAGCCGACCCTAACCCGTTCAGTCGAACTCGCCGGTCCAGTTCTGCTCGACCACCGCCTCCATCGAGACATAGCTGGAGGTGGCGTGGATGAAGGGCAGGGTCGAGATGCGCTCGGCCATGATCTGGCGGAAATGCACCATGTCGCGCGAGCGGACCTTCAAGAGGTAATCGAAGCCGCCCGCGATCATGTAGCATTCCTCGATCTCGGCGATCAGCCGCACGCCGGCGTTGAAACGGTCCAGCGCCACCTGACGCGTATCGCTCATCTTCACCTCGACATAGGTGACATGGGTCAGGCCCAGTTTCAGCGGCGACAGGATGGCGCGGTAGCCGGTGATGAGGCCGATCTCCTCCATCTGCCGCACCCGCTGTGCCACCGGGGTCTTCGACAGACCCACCCGCTCGGCCAGTTCGCTCATCGGGATGCGGGCATTGGCGACCAGTTCGGCGAGGATCTTGCGGTTGATCGGATCGTCAATGTTCATATCGGCAAGAATCCGGCGATGTTTCAGGCGTTTCGCCTAGAATATAGGTCGTCATAAGTCACATCGTCTAGCGGGCTTTGGATATTGAGGCGACGAGCCGAGGAGATGCCCCATGCCCTATGACCTGTCGATCGCCTTTCCTGCCACCGCAAAATTCCAGCCCGAAGCGGCGCTGCTTGACCGTCTGGTCACCGAGGCCGCGCTGAGCGCCGAGCAACGCGCGCGCATCACTGACCGCGCCGCCGATCTGGTGCGCCGCATCCGCAGTCAGGCCCGGCCCTCGCTGATGGAGCATTTCCTGTCGGAATACGGGCTTTCGACCCGCGAGGGCGTGGCGCTGATGTGTCTGGCCGAGGCGATGCTGCGCGTTCCCGACAATGCCACCATCGACGCGCTGATCGAGGACAAGATCGCCCCCTCGGACTGGGGCCGGCACTTGGGCGAAGCCTCGTCCTCGCTGGTCAATGCCTCGACCTGGGCGCTGATGTGGACCGGCCGGGTGCTGGACGCCGATCAGCCGGGCATCGCCGGCACCCTGCGCGGGCTGGTCAAGCGCATGGGCGAACCCTTCATCCGCACCGCTGTCGGTCGCGCCATGCGCGAGATGGGCCGGCAATTCGTGCTGGGCCAGACCATCGATGCGGCGCTGGACCGGGCGCGCACCCGCGAGGCGCAGGGCTTCACCTACAGCTATGACATGCTGGGCGAGGCGGCGATGACGGCGGGCGATGCGGTGCGCTATGCCGCCGAGTATCGCAAGGCCATCACCGCCATTGCCGGCGCCTGCACCAAGGGCTCGGTCGAAGCCAATCCCGGCATCTCGATCAAGCTTTCGGCGCTGCATCCGCGCTACGAGGTGGCGCAGGAGGCCCGGGTGATGGCCGAACTGGTGCCGGTGGTGCTGGATCTGGCGCGGCAGGCCAAGGCCGCCGGCATGGGCATGAACATCGACGCCGAGGAACAGGACCGGCTGGTCCTGTCTCTGAAGGTGATCGAGGCCGTGCTGTCGGACCCCTCGCTCGCCGGTTGGGACGGGTTCGGCGTGGTCGTTCAGGCCTATGGCAAGCGCGCCGGCGAGGTGATCGACTGGCTTTACGCCCTGACCCAAAGGCTGGACCGGCGGATCATGGTGCGGCTGGTCAAGGGCGCCTATTGGGATACCGAGATCAAGCGCGCGCAGGTCGAAGGCTTCGCTGATTTCCCGCTGTTCACCAGCAAGACCGCCACCGATGTCAGCTACATCGCGAACGCCAAGAAGCTGATCGGCTACGGCGATCGCATCTATCCGCAATTCGCCACCCATAACGCCCAGACCGTCGCCGCGATCCTTGATCTGGCGGGCGACACGCCCTTCGAATTCCAGCGCCTGCATGGCATGGGCGAGCGGCTGCATGACATCGTGCTGACGGATAGCGCGGATAAAAATGGGGGAGGCCGCTGCCGAATCTATGCCCCGGTCGGCGCGCATCGCGACCTTCTGGCCTATCTGGTCCGGCGGCTGCTGGAGAACGGGGCGAACTCCTCCTTCGTGAACCAGATCGTCGATGAATCGATCCGCCCCGAGGACGTGGCCCGCGATCCCTTCGAGGCGCTTGCCGAGGCGCAGTCCCCGGCCTCGCTGAAGGCCCCGGCGGCGATCTTTGGCGCGGGCCGGGTGAATGCTGCGGGCTTTGACCTGAATGACGAGGCGACGCTGGCCCGGATCGCGGCGGCCCGTTCGGGTGTTCAGGTCGAGGCCAAGGCGCTGACCGTCCGCCCGGCCAGCGGAACCGACGCGCCGATCACCAACCCCGCCACCGGCGAGGTCATCGGGTTGGGGATCGAGGTCGACGCCGCCTCCGTCACCCGCGCGATCGAGGATGCCCGTCTTTGGGACGCCCCGCCTGCCGAGCGTGCCGCCGTGCTGCGCCGCGCTGCCGAGCTTTACGAGGAAAACTTCGGCCCTATCTTCGCCACGCTGACCCGCGAGGCCGGCAAGACCCTTGGCGATGCCGTGGGCGAGTTGCGGGAGGCGGTGGATTTCCTGCGCTACTATGCCGCCGAAGGCGAGGCCGCGAACGGCAGCGCGCGCGGGATCATCGCCGCCATCAGCCCGTGGAACTTCCCGCTGGCGATCTTCACCGGGCAGATTGCCGCCGCGCTGATGGCAGGCAATGCGGTGCTGGCAAAGCCCGCCGAGACGACGCCGCAGATCGCCACGCTTGGCGTGCGGCTGCTGCATCAGGCCGGGGTGCCGCAGGCGGCGCTGCAGCTGCTGCCGGGGCGCGGCGCGGTGGTCGGCACGGCGCTGGCCTCGGACCAGCGCATCAAGGGCGTGGTCTTCACCGGCTCGACCGCCACGGCGCGGACCATCGCCCAGAACATGGCCGAACATCTGGACCCCGGCACGCCGCTGATCGCGGAAACCGGCGGGCTGAACGCCATGATCGTCGATTCCACCGCGCTGCCCGAACAGGCGGTGCGCGATATCGTCGCCTCGGCCTTCCGTTCGGCCGGCCAGCGCTGCTCGGCCCTGCGCTGCCTCTACGTGCAGGAGGACATCGCGCCCCATCTGATCGAGATGATCAAGGGCGCGATGGATCAGCAGGTGGTGGGCGATCCGTGGTTCCTGTCCACGGATATTGGCCCGGTCATCGATCCGCGCGCACAGGCTGGCATTGCCGATTACCTGAGCGCGAAGCGCAGCAGCATCCTGCATCAGTTGGACGTGCCGGGGCAGGGCAGCTTCATCGCGCCGACGCTGCTCAAGGTGAACGGCATCGAGGAGATGGACCGCGAGATCTTCGGCCCGGTCCTGCATGTCGCAACCTTCAAGGGCAAGAATCTGCCCCGCGTGGTCGAGGCGATCAATGCCAAGGGTTTCGGCCTGACCTTCGGTTTGCACACCCGCATCGACACCCGCGTGCAGGAGATCAGCGAGGCGATCAAGGTCGGCAATATCTATGTGAACCGCAACCAGATCGGCGCGGTGGTGGGTAGCCAGCCCTTTGGCGGCGAGGGTCTGTCGGGCACCGGGCCGAAGGCCGGCGGTCCGCTCTACCTCGCCCGCTTCTTCGCGCCCGAGGTGGTGGCCGAGGTCACCGCAGAGGCGCAGCCGGCGGATATTTCGCGGCTGCAATTCGCCCTCAGCGCCGCGCGCCCGCAGAAGATCAGCGAGCGGTTGATGCCCGGCCCGACGGGCGAACTGAACCGGCTGACGCTGCTCAGCCGTGGCCCGGTGCTGTGCCTTGGTCCGGGGGCCGAGGCCGAGGCGGCGCAGGTGCAGGCCGTTACCGCTCTGGGTGGTCTGGCGATCCCGGCGGGCGGCGCCGTCAGCCCGCAGGCGCTGGCCATGGTCGAGGGGATCTCGGCGGCGATCTGGTGGGGCGATGCGGCAACGGGCCGGGCCCATGCCCGGGCGCTCGCCAGCCGCGAGGGCGAGATCCTGCCGCTGCTGACGGCGCGTCCCGACCAGGCCCATGTCGCGCATGAACGCCATCTCTGCGTCGATACCACCGCCGCCGGTGGCAATGTCGGACTGCTGGCGGGCTGACACGGCGCAGGCGGGCTTGCGGATTTCCCTCACCCGTTGAGGGAAATCCCGCATTGCCCGCACGGCCCCGGCATGGTCATCTGTCCCCCTGCGACAGATCATGACCGGAGGACCCGATGAGCAACCCGAACAGCGATGACAAGCGCCCGCAGCCCGATCCGGCCGAGGATAATGCCTTCTTCCCCTCGCCCTATTCGCTGAGCCAGTTCACCTCGCCGAAATCCAACCTCTCCGGCGCGGATTACCCCCAGCCCTATACCGGCGGGCGCTGGAAGATCCTGATGATCGGGGCGGATGAACGCTATCTCCTGACCGACAACGGCACCATGTTCTCGACCGGCAACCACCCGGTCGAAACCCTGCTGCCGATGTATCACCTGGACAAGGCGGGCTTCCAGTTCGACATCGCCACGGTGTCTGGCAACCCGGTCAAGTTCGAGATGTGGGCGATGCCCGCGCAGGACGAGGAGGTGAAGGGCCTCTTTGCCAAGTACCGCGACCAGATCAAGACGCCGCTGAAACTGGCCGATGTGGTGCGCGACGCGCTTGGCCCGGATTCGGACTATATCGGCGTATTCATCCCCGGCGGCCACGGCGCGCTGATCGGCCTGCCCGAAAGCGAAGACGTGAAGGCCGCGCTGGAATGGGCGCAGGCGAACGACAAGTTCGTCATCTCGCTCTGCCACGGGCCGGCGGCCTTCCTGGCGGTGGGCGAGGGCAGCGACCTGTTCCGCGGCTACAAGATCTGTGCCTTCCCCGATGCGCTGGACGCCCAGACCCCGGATATCGGCTACATGCCCGGCCACCTGACCTGGAAATTCGGCGAGAAGCTGAAGGCGCTCGGCTTCGAGATCGTGAATGACGACATCTCGGGCGCGGTGCAGAAGGACCGCAAGATGCTGACCGGCGACAGCCCGCTGGCGGGGAATGCGCTCGGTCAATTGGCGGCTGCGGAACTGCTGAAAGGCGCCAAGGGGTGATGGACAAGGCTCTGCCCGATGGCGCGTTCCGCACGGCGCTCGCCATCGGGCAGAGCGACAGCCTCGCCGCGCTGCAATCCCGCACCCGGTCCTTCTGCGCGCCGCTTGGCTATGACCGCTTCGTCCTTTTCTCGGCGTCGGTACAGCGCGACGAGATCCTCGAGCGGATCTACTGGGTCGAGGGCGACTGGTTCGGCTCGGGCAAGCCCGTCGATGCCGATCTCTATGTCCGGCGCTGCCCGGTCACCCGCCACATGCTGAAGGCCGACGAGCCGTTCTTCTGGACCAAGCTGACCAAGGATGGCGAGGACAGCTACCAGGTCGTGGGCCAGCCGCGCGGGCCGGGCATCCACGGCTTGCAGGTTCCGGTCTTCGGGCCGCTGGGGCTCGAGGGCGCGATGAGCCTTGGCGGTCTGCGCATCGATGCCTCGCCCGGTGCGCGCATGGCGCTGGCGCTGGTCGCGGTCGCAGCCTTCCGCGCCGCGCGCCGGCTGATCGTGCCGCCGGTCGAGCTTCCTTCGCCCAGCCTCTCCCCGCGCGAGCGCGAGGTGCTGTCATGGATCGCGGCCGGTCGGCGGCAGAACGAGATCGCGGCCACGCTGAACCTGTCGGAACGCACGGTCGAGAACCACCTGCGCCGCATCCGCCGCCGGCTTGGCGTCACCACCACCGCGCAGGCGGTGACCATGGCGCTGCGGCAGGGCGAGCTTGCCGGCTGACGCGGACGCGCGGTTAGCGCGCCGCCAACCCCCGGATCAGAAACGCCGTCATCTCGGTTGCAATCGCCTCGGGCGTCTTGCCGTCGGGGCGGGGGCGGTACCAGTCGGGCACGGCGTTCAGCGCGCCAAGGATGGTGCGCCCGGCCAGCGGTACATCGGCGGCATTCAGAGTGCCATCTTCATTGCCCTCGGCCAGCACCCGGCGGAACAGCGCCTCGTAGCCGTCGCGCAGCCCCTGCAATTCCTGGAACACCTCGCGCTCATGCTCGGTTGTCGGGCCGCGCATCTGGATCTCCAGCCCCTGCTTGATGCCGCGCTGGAAGCTGAGCCGGGTGATCATCACCATCACATGCGCCTCGCACATTCGGGTCAGCCGCTCGATGGCGGGCAGGGGCAGGTCGATGATCGGGTCCGCCGCCTCGAAGCAATAGCGCATGGCCTCGCGATAGACGGCGAAGAAGATCGCGTTCTTCGAGCGGAAGTGGTGGTAGACCCGGCCCTTGGTGGCGCCAAGCGCATCGGCGATGTCGTCGATGGTGGTCTTGTCATAGCCACGGCGCATGAAGCATTCCGCTGCCGCCTCGACGATCTCGAAGCGGCTGTCGGTCGGTTCGGTCGCGCTTGCCTTCACCGCAAACTCCTCGCTCTAGGCCTCGGGCAGTCCCTCGGCACTGATGATCCGTCGCAGGTCCAGTTTCGAGACCTTGCCGGTCGCCGTCATCGGCAGGCTGTCGCGGAAAACGATATGCTGGGGGATCTGCCATTTGGCAAGGCTCGCGCCCAGGTGGGCGGCAATCGCCGCGCCGGTCACGCTCGCTCCGGCCTCGCGCACGATGACCAGCAAAGGCCGCTCGCCCCATTTCTCGTGGCTGATGCCGATGGCGGCGGCCTGTGCCACGCCCGGGCAGCCGGTCGCGGCGTTTTCCAGGTCGATCGAGGAAATCCATTCGCCGCCCGACTTGATCAGATCCTTGGTGCGGTCGACGATGGTCATGGCGCCCGACCCGTCGATACGCGACACATCACCGGTACGGAACCAGCCGGTTTCGTCCAGCGCGCGGGCACTGGCCTCGGCATCGTTGAAATAGCCGGCGATGACATTGTTGCCGCGCACCGCCAGCTCGCCCACGGCCTGCCCGTCCTGCGCGCGAGGCTGGCCGTCATCGCCGATGATCCGCATCTCGACCCCGAAGAGACGCTGGCCCTGTGACAGCTTGCTGGCGATGCGATCCTCGAGCGGCAGATCGCGGCGCGGGCGGGTGACGCTGCCGAGCGGGCTGAGTTCCGTCATGCCCCAGCCATGCAGCACCGCGATGCCGAACTCGGATTCCAGCGCCCGGATCTGCGCCTCGCTGACCGCCGAACCGCCGATCAGCAGGCTATGCAAGGCGCGCGGCTTGCGACCCTGCGCCCGCATCTCGTCGATCAGCCCCGACCAGACCGTCGGCACGCCCCAGGCGGCGGTGACGGCTTCCTGGTCCATCAGCTGAAACAGGCTGGCGCCGTCGAGGCGCGGCCCCGGCATGACTAGGTCGGTGCCGGAAAGAAGCGCCGAGAAGGGCAGGCCCCAGGCATTCACATGGAACAGCGGCACCGCCGGCAGCACCCGCTGATCCGTGCCGAACGAGGACGGCACCGCCAGCACGGCGGCCATCGCGTGCAGCACGGTCGAGCGGTGGCTGTAGAGCGCGCCCTTGGGATTGCCGGTCGTGCCCGAGGTATAGCAGAGGCCCGAGGCCGCGCGTTCGGGCAGTTCGGTCCAGCCGCTGGCGGGGGCGTGCCCGGCGATCAGCGCCTCATAGGCCAGCGCGCCGGGCAGCGCGGTGGGCGCGGTGTCGCCAAGGCAGACGAGCCGTATGCCCTTGGGCAACTGCGGTGCCAGATCGGCGACCAGCGGGGCGAGGTCGGCGTCGAAGAACAGCACCCGATCCTCGGCGTGAGTCGCGATCCATGAAATCTGCTCGGGAAAGAGGCGGGGATTGATCGTGTGGCAGACCGCGCCGATGCCGGCGATGGCGTAATACAGTTCCAGATGACGATAGCCGTTCCACGCGAGCGTCGCCACCCGGTCGCCCGATTCGATGCCCATGGCCCGCAAGGCGGCGGCAAGGCGCAGCGCCCGTTCGCGGGTCGCGGCAAAGCTCTGACGGTGCCGGTCGCCCTCGACCCGGGCCGAGACAATTTCCTGCTCGCCGTGAATTTCGGCAGCGTAATCAAGGATCGAGGGCACCGAAAGCGGCCGATCCATCATCAGTCCTGACAGCATCTTGAAACCTCCCAAGGTGACGCCGCGGCGGGCGTCGTGACATTCGACTTGACGGCATACTACCGAGTATGTTGTATTGTGACAAGCTTGGAGATGAAGGAGGATGGCGATGACCGATGGGATGGCAGGGTTGATCTCGGCAGAGGGCAAGGTGGTGCTGGTCACCGGCGGCGCCACCGGCATCGGCCGGATGATCGCCACGGGGTTCGTCATGGCCGGGGCGCGGGTGCTGATCGCCTCGCGCAAGGCGGCGGCCTGCGAGGCGGTGGCGGCAGAGCTGAACGCCGCCGGCCATCCGGGCCATGCCGAGGGCTTCGGCGGTGACGTCGGCTCGGCCGAGGGCGTGGCCGCGCTGGCCGCCGAACTGCGCCGCCGCACCGACCGCCTGGACGTGCTGGTGAACAATGCCGGGCGCAGCTGGGGCGCGGCCTACGAGGAATTTCCCTTCGATGCCTGGGCCAAGGTGATGGACCTGAACGTCGCCGGGCTGTTCACCCTGACCCGCGACCTGACCGACCTATTGCGCGCCGCGTCCAGCGAGACCTCGCCCGCCCGCGTCATCAATATCGGCTCGGTCATGGGCACCGCGCCCTTGGGCGGCAGCGCCTGGTCCTATGCGGCCTCGAAGGCGGCGGTGCATCAGCTGACCCGCATCCTGGCCAAGGAACTGGCGCCCCAGGGCATCACCGTCAATGCCATCGCGCCGGGGCCGTTCCAGTCGAACATGACCGCCTTCGCCACCGACAGCGAGGATGGCCGGCGCGAGACCGCCGCCACCATTCCCGCCGGCCGGATCGGCACGGCCGAGGACATGATGGGCACCGCGCTGTATCTCGCCGGCAGGGGAGGCGCCTTTACAACCGGCGCCATCATCCCGCTGGATGGGGGCCTGTCGGTGCAGACCGGCCCGGATCTTTTCGAACACGCCCGCTGAACCGGCGGCAAAGGAGGCACTCATGGACTTCACGATGCGACCGAAAGCGCAGGAAATCCTCGACAAGGTGCGCCGCATGGTGCGCGACGAGATCATCCCGCTGGATCACGAGTTTCTGGCCGAGGTGGGCAAGGGCGCCGACCGTTTCGAGCGCACACCGCGTCAGATCGAAATCCTCGAGGGGCTGAAGGCAAAGGCGCGGGAGCAGGGGTTGTGGAACCTCTGGCGCACCAAGGCCCTGACCGGGGCCGGGCCGGATGCGCTGACCACGGTGGAATATGCGCAGCTGGCCGAGGAAATGGGCCGGTCGCATCTGGGCGCCGAGGTGTTCAACTGTTCCGCCCCGGATACCGGCAACATGGACGTGCTGGCGCGTTTCGGCACCGAGGCGCAGCAGCGCCGCTGGCTCGATCCGCTGCTGGCGGGCGAAATCCGCTCGGCCTACCTGATGACCGAACCCGATGTGGCCTCGTCGGATGCCACCAATATCGCGCTGAGTGCCGTGCGGGACGGCGACCATTACGTGCTGAATGGCGAGAAATACTGGGGTTCGGGCGCGGGCGATACGCGCTGCGGCCTCTATATCGTCATGGTGCTGACCGATCCTGAAGGCGACAAGCACCGTCGCCACAGCCAGATCCTCGTGGAACCCGGCACGCCCGGCATCGAGATCCTGCGGCCGATGGAGATCTTCGGCCATGACGACGCGCCCCACGGCCACATGCACATCCGCTTCACCAATGTCCGGGTGCCGGCCGATCAGCTGCTGCAGACCGAGGGCGACGGCTTCCTGATCGCGCAGGGGCGGCTGGGGCCGGGGCGCATCCATCATTGCATGCGGCTGATCGGGCAGGCGGAACGGGCGCTGGACTTGATGTGCGACCGCGCGCTGAGCCGCACGGCTTTCGGCAAGAAGCTGGCCGATCTGGGCGCGAACCATGACATCATCGCCGAAAGCCGCATCGCCATCGAGCAGGCCCGGCTTCTGTGCCTCAAGGCGGCGTGGATGATGGACACCGCCGGACCGCGCGAGGCTGCCGTCTGGGTCAGCCAGATCAAGGTCGCGGCGCCCCGGATGGCCCAGCAGGTGATCGACGAGGCGATGCAGATGTTCGGCGCGACCGGCATCAGCCAGGACACGCCCCTGGCGCATATGTGGATGAACGCCCGGATGCTGCGCTTCGCCGATGGTCCCGATGCGGTCCATCGCCGGGTGATCGGCCGCACCGAGCTGCGCAAGCACGAGGCGGGCTAGGCCATGGCGACGCTGGATCTGGACCGCCTGTCGGATTACCTCGGCACCCAGCTGCCAGACCTGCCGCGCCTCACTGGCGCGCAGCAGTTCAGCGGCGGGCAGTCGAACCCGACCTATCTGCTCAAGGCCGGGGACCGCCGCTTTGTGCTGCGCCGCAAGCCGGGCGGGCCGATCCTGCCCTCGGCCCATGCCATCGACCGCGAGTTCCGGCTGCTGACGGCGCTGGCCCCGACTGATGTGCCGGTGGCCCCGGCGCTGCATTACGCCACCGACGAGACCGTCATCGGCTCGGAATTCTACCTGATGGATTTCGTCGATGGCGTGGTCCACTGGAACCCGGCCTTGCCCGAGATGGACCCTGCGCATCGCCGGCCCGTCACCTTCGCCATGGTCGACACGCTGGCGGCGCTGCACCGGGTCGACTGGCGGGCGGCGGGGCTGGCGGATTTCGGCAAGCCCAATGACTATGCCGCCCGCCAGATCGCCCGCTGGAGCCGCCAGTTCCGCGCCACCGAGGACGGCAGCTATCCCGACATGGAACGGCTGATCGCGCGGCTTGAGGCGAACCTGCCCGAGGATGATGGCCGCGCCACGCTGGTCCATGGCGATTTCCGCATCGATAATCTGATGTACCGCGCAGACAGCGACGAGGTGCTGGCAGTGCTGGACTGGGAACTGGCGACCATCGGCCATCCCTTTGCCGATCTGGCCTATATGCTGATGCACCACCGCCTGCCGAATGACAGCGTGTTTCACGGTCTGGGCGGCATCGACCGCACGGCCGAGGGGCTGCCCGCCGAGGCCGAGATTATCGCCCGCTATGTCGCAGCGACCGGCATGGCCGAAACCCCGGCGCTGGATTTCTGGATCAGCCTCTCGGCCTTCCGCCTTGCCGCGATCCTCGAGGGCGTGCGCGCCCGGATCGAGGAGGGCAATGCCTCGGACCCCGAGCGTGGCAGGAAGCTGATCCGCACCATTCCCGACTTGATCGCGCTGGGGCTGAACCCCGCAGCGCCCGCCTGACACGGAGCCGATGATGACCCTTCCCACCGAAATGACCGTGGTCGAGATCTCTGAACCCGGCGGCCCCGAGGTGCTGCGGCACGCCCGCCGCCCGCTGCCGGTGCCGGCGCCGGGGCAGGTGCTGATCCGCATCGCCTATGCCGGGGTGAACCGGCCCGACGTGGCGCAGCGAGCCGGCGTCTACCCGCCGCCGCCCGGTGCTTCGGACCTGCCGGGGCTGGAGGCCTCGGGCCATATTGCGGCACTGGGCGAGGGCGTGACCGGCTGGACCATTGGCGAGGCGGTGACCGCGCTCTTGCCCGGTGGTGGCTATGCCGAATACGCCGTGACCGATGCCCGCCATGTCCTGCCCGTGCCCGAGGGCATGTCGCTGCGCGATGCGGCGGGCCTCTGCGAGACGCTGTTCACCGTCTGGTCGAACGTCTTCCAGCGCGGCGCGCTGCAACCGGGCGAGACCTTTCTGGTTCATGGCGGCACCAGCGGCATCGGCACGACGGCGATCCAGTTGGCCCATGCCAAGGGTGCCCGCGTGATTGCCACCGCAGGCTCGGCGGCGAAATGTCAGGCCTGCCTGGATCTGGGCGCCGATCTGGCGATCAATTACCGCGAGACCGATTTCGTCGCCGCGGTGCAGGCCGAGGGCGGGGCGGATGTGATCCTCGACATGGTGGGCGGCGCCTATCTGCCGCGCAACATCCAGGCGCTGAAAGAAGATGGCCGGCTGGTCGAGATCGCCTTTCTCGAAGGCACGCATGGCGAACTGGATATTCTCAGCGTGATGCTGAAGCGCCTGACCGTCACCGGCAGCACGCTGCGCCGCCAGTCCCATGACAGCAAGGCGCGCATCGCCGCCAGCCTGCGCGCCGAGGTCTGGCCGATGATCGCCAAGGGCGGCTTTGCGCCGCAGATCGACAGCGAATTTGCCTTGGCCGACGCGGTCGAGGCGCACCGGCTGATGGAGGCATCAACCCATATCGGCAAAATTATACTG
Organism: Paracoccus zhejiangensis; assembly: GCF_002847445.1. Lineage (NCBI taxonomy): Bacteria > Pseudomonadati > Pseudomonadota > Alphaproteobacteria > Rhodobacterales > Paracoccaceae > Paracoccus > Paracoccus zhejiangensis. The sequence goes on from NZ_CP025430.1 coordinate 697,627, forward strand.
AAGGTCGCCTGACCCCGCAGGGGCGACGGCCAACAGGTCCCGGCGGAGGAGGCCGGAGGACTTCAATCAAAAAGGGAGAAGAGGTTATGACAACCGCACTACGCGCTTTGGGCGCGGGGATATCGCTTGCGCTTTTGCCGACGCTGTCGGCGGGGGCAGAAACCTTGAATTACGCCTATGGCTACCCGGAAAGCTCGGCCGTGGGGCTGGCGGCGGTGCGTTTCGCCGACGAGGTCAGCCAGAAGACCGGCGGCGAGCTGACGGTGCAGCCGTTTTCCATGTCGCTTCTCAGCCTCAGCGAGACCGGGCCGGGGCTGCGCGACGGCATGGCCGATATCGGCTATGTGCTGACCCCCTATTACTCGGCCGAATACGCCACCAGCCTGTTCCTGCACGAACTGAACCCGCTGGTTAACCTCGGCCCGCAGGATGGCACGGCGCCCCTGGCCTATACCGGGGCGATCCTTGAATACACGCTGACCAAATGCCCCGAATGCCTGTCGGAATTCGCGGCGCAGAACCAAGTCTATACCGGCGGTGGCGTGACCACGCTTTACGGGCTGCAATGCACCCAGCCCGTCGCCAGTATCGCCGACCTGAAGGGCAAGCGGGTGCGCACCGCCGGCGCGGGCTTCGTCCGCTTTGCCGAGCATTTCGGTGCGGTCGGCGTGCCCCTGCCGGTGAACGAGGTCTACGAGGCGCTGTCGCAGGGCGTTCTCGACTGCGCCATGCTCAGCGCGCCGGAACTGACCAACTACAACCTGACCGATGTGGTGACCGACATTACCCCGAATATTCCCGGCGGCCTCTTTGCCGGGGTCGCCTCGACAAATGTGAACCGCGATGTCTGGCAGCGCCTGACGGTCGAGGAACGCGAGGCGGTGCTGTGGGGCGCGAGCCAGATGACCGCTGGCATCACCTGGAACTTCGTCACGCAAGAGGCCGAGGCCATGGCCGCAGCCGAGGCCAAGGGCATCAGCATCCACCAGCCCGACGAGGCCTCGCAGGCGTCCGTCCGCGAGTTTGTCGAGGCCGACCTGCAGACGGCGGCGGCGATCTTCCGCGATACCTACGGCGTCGCGCGGGTGGACGAGATCGCTGCCGACTTCCCGCAGATGCTGGAGAAATGGCGCGGGTTGGTCTCCGGCGTCGACTCCCATGACGCGCTGCAGAAGCTGCTGTGGGATCAGGTCTATTCCAAGATCGATCCCGCCACCTATGGCCTCTAGGCCCCTCGCCGGGCGGCACCTCGCCCGGCGCATCCCCTCGATCTGAGGATTTCCAACATGAACCCGATTGCAAAGCTCCTTTCTGGGGCCAGCGGAGCCTTGGGCGCAATTGCCGGCCTCGCCGTCCTCGCGCTGGTCTGCCACGTCACGCTGGATGTCATCCTGCGCTATGTCTTCAACGCGCCCCTGAACGGCACCATCCTCTTCGTTTCGACCTTCTACATGGTCGCCATCGCCTTCCTGCCGCTGGCGCTGGTGGAACAGGGCGACAACCATATTTCCGTCGAACTGCTGTTTGACCGGTTTCCCGGCGGGTTGCGGCGGGCGCTGATGATCCTTGGCCAAGTGCTGACGGTCATCGTCGCCAGCCTGATCGCGATCCGCAGCGGCGAGGAGGCGTTGGGCAAGTACGCGCTTGGCACCTTCTCGCTGGAGGGCGGGACGAAATTCATCACCTGGCCCAGCTATTTCATCCTGCCCGCGGGCTTCGGACTTATGGCGCTGGTGGCGCTGTGGCGGCTGATCGCGGCGCTTCTTGGCATCGACAGCGGCTTTCGCGGCCATAACGAGATCGCGGCCTACATGCCGGCGGAGGAAAACCATGACTGACCTGCAGATCGCCGTTGCCTTCATCGCCGCGCTGTTCGCGCTGATCCTCGTGCGCATCCCGATCGGGATCGCGCTGATCGCGGTCTCCTTTGGCGGGCTCTGGTCGATGATGGGCTGGAACGTCGCATGGGGCGCGCTGGGTGTGATCCCGCACAGCTTTGTCTCCAGCTGGGTGCTGAGCTCGATCCCGGCTTTCCTGTTCATGGGCTTCATCTGCTATCACACCCGCATGACGCAGGGGCTGTTCCAGGCGGCGCAGGTCTGGCTGTCGGCGGTGCCGGGCGGGCTGGCCATCGCCTCGGTCTTTGGCTGCGCGGGCTTTGCCGCCGTCACCGGCTCGTCCGTCGCCTGTTCGGCCGCGATGGGCAAGATTGCCGTGCCCGAGATGATGCGCCACCGCTATGACGCCGAACTGGCCACCGGCACCGTCGCCGCCGCCGGCACCATCGGCGCACTGATCCCGCCCTCGATCCTGATGATCCTCTACGGCATCATCACCCGCCAGCCGATCAGCGACCTGTTCCTCGGCGGGCTGGTCATCGGCGCGGTGACCATGCTGGGCTATGTGCTGATGATCTGGCTCAGGGTGCGGCTGAACCCGAACCTCGCGCCGGGCGTCGATGAGGCGGCGTCATGGTCCGAGCGGTTTACCGCGCTTGGCCAGACCTGGCCGGTCTTTCTCATCGTCATCGGCGTCTTTGCCGGCCTCTTCGGCGGGGTCTTCACGCCGACCGAGGCGGGCGCGGTTGGCGCTGCACTGTCCTGCGCCGTCGCGCTCATCCGCCGGTCGCTGACGCTCAAGGCGGTGCGGCTGGCGGTGGCCGAGACGATCAACACCACCGCCGCGCTGATGATCATTGCCGCCGGCGCAAGCCTGCTGGCGCGCTTCCTGACGCTCTCGGGCACCGGCGCGGCGCTGTCTGACTTCATCCTCTCTTTCGAGGCCTCGCCGGTCACGCTGATGATCGGCATCGTGCTGGTCTACCTGCTTCTGGGGATGATGCTCGAGCCGGTGGGGGCGATGCTGTTGACCCTGCCCATCGTCATCCCGCTGGTCGATCATGCCGGCTTCTCGCTGATCTGGTTCGGCGTGGTGCTGACCAAGCTGCTGGAGATTGGGATGATCACCCCGCCGGTCGGGATGAATGTCTTTGTCATCAAGGGCGTGGTCGGCGATCTTGCGAAACTGTCCAGCATCTTCAGGGGCGTGATGTGGTTCGTGCTTGTGGATCTGCTGATCGTCGGTCTCTGCATCGCCTGGCCCGACCTGGTGCTGTTCCTGCCGGCGCTGGCGGCGGGGTAGAGGCGGCGCTTGCGTTCGGGGTGATTGCCGCCGATGGTGCGCCGATCAGCCCGAGCGGAGCCGCCAGATGACCGAACCTGCCGATCAGACTGCGCGCCCCTATCCGACGCTTGCCGAGGCCACGAGGGTCTGGGCGCGGGTCGCCGCCCTGTCCTTCGGCGGGCCGGCGGGGCAGATCGCGGTGATGCATCGCATCATCGTCGAGGAGCGGCGCTGGATCGGCGATGACCGTTTCCTGCACGCGCTGAACTTCTGCATGCTTCTGCCCGGACCCGAGGCGCAGCAGCTGGCCACCTATATCGGCTGGCTGATGCACGGGGTGCGCGGCGCTCTGATCGCCGGGGTGCTGTTCATCCTGCCGGGCGTGGTCTCGATCATGGCGCTCAGCTGGATCTATGCCATCTGGGGCAATGTCGGCATCGTCTCGGCGCTGTTCTTCGGCCTCAAGGCGGCGGTGCTGGCGATCGTGTTGCAGGCGCTGGTGCGGGTGGGCAAGCGGGCGCTGAAGAATAATGCGATGCGGGCCATCGCCGCCCTGTCCTTCGTCGCCATCTTCGCTTTCGGCGCGCTCTTTCCGCTGATCGTGGCAGGCGCGGCGCTGGTCGGCTGGCTGGGCGCCAAGGCGGGGATCGCGGCCTTCGCGGCAGGCGGCGGGCATGGTTCCGTGGGCGGCACCCATGTCGCCGATGCCGGGACGCTGCTGGGCGAAGAGACACGCATCATGCCCGCGGGCGAGCGGCGCGGCGCGCTGGTCGCCGGGCTGGCGGCGCTGGTCCTGTGGCTTCTGCCGGTCGGGCTTTTGCTGGCCCTCGCCCCCGGAACCGTCTTTGCCGACATCGCCGGCTTTTTTTCCAAGATGGCGGTGGTGACCTTCGGCGGCGCCTATGCGGTTCTGGCCTATGTCGCGCAGGAGGCCGTTGGCACCTATGGCTGGCTGGCACCCGGCGAGATGCTGGACGGGCTCGGCATGGCCGAGACCACGCCGGGGCCGCTGATCATGGTGCTGCAATTCGTGGGCTTCATGGGCGCCTGGCGCGAGACCGGCAACCTGATCGGCGGCACGGCGGGGGGATTGCTGGCCACCTGGGTCACCTTCGCCCCCTGTTTCGCCTGGATCTTCCTCGGCGCGCCGTGGATGGAGCGGCTGCGCGAGAACCGGGCCTTGAGCTCGGCACTGACGGCGGTGACGGCTGCGGTGGTGGGGGTGATCCTGAACCTGGCGATCTGGTTTGCCATCCATGTCATCTGGCGCGAGGTCATCCGCGTCGAGGCCGGGCCGCTGTCGATGGAACTGCCGGTCCTTGGCTCGATCAACTGGGCGGCGGCCATGCTTGCGGCCTGCGCGATCGTCGCGGTCTTCCGGCTGAAGCTCGGGATGCTGACGGTGCTGGGGGCCGCGGCTGCGGCGGGGATCGGGCTCTACCTGGCGGGGATGACGGGGTAGGGCGCAGGTGCGCACCGCTACCCTCGGGCCCTGGTGTCGAAGGGTTTTCCTTGGTCCTCTGCTGTTGCAGGACGCACCGGGCTTTGCTTTAGTCGCGTGGCGCAATAGTTCCTTTCGACATGAGTGAAGACAGCCTCGCCCGCATCCTGCTGCAGATCCTATCCTCGGTGCGCCTGCGCAAGGCGCAGGCATTGCTGTATTTCCTGCTGGCCGATCAGGGCGGGGTCCATCGCTCGGACAAGATCATTGATCTCTTCTGGCAGGAATCCGACCAGCAAAAGGCCTCGTCCTCCTATCGGCAGGTGATCCGCCACATCCGCCGCGAGTTGGATGCCGCGCAGGAGATCACGCTGGAAACCGGGTTCGGCGCGGTGTCGCTGCGGCTGCCGGGCGGGTTCTCGTTCCAGAACGAGGTGGCGACCGGGCTGGCCGCTGCAGGCTGGAGCGAGGAGACCGCCGAGATCCTGCGCGAGTTCGTGGGCTATACCCTGCGGCTCGAGGGGCTGAGCTCGTCCTTCGACAGCTGGCTGGTGATCACCCGCAACAACCTGCTGTCGCTGTTGCGCAAGACGCTGGACGAGCGGATGAAGGCGACCGATGGTGCGCGGCTGGCCGAGTTGCGCGCGCCTGCCGAGTTCGCGCTGGGGCTGGAGCCGGCGAACGAAACCGCGGTGCGCATCCTGATGACGCTGGACTGGCAGTCGGGTCACTCGACCCGGGCGATCGAGCGTTACAACCTGCTCTATGCCCATCTGGACGAGGAATACGACCAGGAGCCGGAACCCGAAACCATCGAATTGCTGGCGGCGATCAAGCTGAGCCCGGCGGCGGGGGCGGTGCAGAAGCAGGTGGTCAACCGCCGTCCCGAGGTCTCGCTGAGCGTGGGGCTGATGCCGGGCGAGGGCATTCCCGCCGAGATGGTCAGTTTTGGCACGGTGCTGTTCTCGGATATCCGGATGCGTATGGGGCGGTTCCGCGAATGGCGGGTACTGGACGACGAGGGGGGCGAGACCGCGCAGGCCCGCGTCACCCTGCGCCCGATCTATGCCCTGCAGACCTATCGCCTCTTCGTCGAGGTGCAGCGCGGCACCGACCGTCAGCTTCTCTGGTCCGAGATGATCGAAAGCCCCGAGAGTGATTGGGAAAGCAAGGCCCGCCGGTTGCTGTCGAACATCGCGAACGCGCTGTCGGTGGTGGTCTCGGACCGCTCGCTGTCGGAATCCGGCACGCATATCTATGACCGCTGGCTGAAGGCGCAGGCGCTGCTGGACGACTGGTCGCCGCAGACCGAAAGCGCGGCGATGGTGATGCTGGAAGAGATCACCCGCGAGGCGCCGCGCTTTGGCCCCGCCCATGCTGAACTGGCCGGGGCGCTGAACGTCCGCCATGTGCTGCTGCCCGGCACCCGCCCCAGCGACGAGGTGAACCAGCGCGCCCTGCACCATGCCATCGTTGCCGTCTCGATCGACCCGCTCGACACCCGGGCGCATCGGGTCGTGGCCTGGTGCTATTGCCACAAGCGGGAATTCGGTCTGGCCGAGTTCCATTTCGACCAGTCGCTGAACCTCAACCGCAGCAACCCGCTGACGCTGGCCTCCTGTGCGCTCGGCTTTGCCTTTGCCGGCAATCCGGGCCGCGCCGCCAGCCTCGTGGCCGAGACCAAGGCCCATGCGGCGGTGATGGAGCCGTTCCACCTGATCTACCTCGCCGCCGCCGATTACCTGCTGGGCGACTACCAGGCCGCCGCCGAGGAATGCAGTCGCGGCGGCGGGCTGATGCCCACGGTCGGCGGCTGGCACAGCCTGTCGCTGTGGAAGCTGGGGCAGGAGAAAGAGGCCGTGCAGCGCTTGCGCGACTACACCGCCGAGATACGTGGCCTGTGGCGCGGGTCAGCCGAGCCGACGGATGCGCGCATCCTCGACTGGTTCGGCAATTGCTTCCCGCTGCGCGACGCCGCCGCGCAGGCCGATCTGCGCGCGACGCTGGACCGCGTGGCCCAAACCGCCGCCCTCGCGGGCTAGCGGCACATGTTCGTCGCGTAGATCCCGACCGAGCGGTAGAAGGCCCGGAGCGGGCTTTTCATGATTTCGTTCTTCACGTCATCCGCCGCGCCGCCGCCGGCATCGTTGAACACGCCCCGCGCCTTCAACGTTTCGGCCATGTGGCGTTCCAGCGCGTCCTGCAGCGCCTGCGTCCAGCCCGGTTCGCCCTTGGTGGCGAATTCGCGCGTCATCTGCAGGATCTCGTCCTTCATGCTGGCCAGCATCAGCGCCCGGTCCAACTCGTAGGACAGCGGCGGCCGGAACCCGTCCGAGCTGCCCTGGTCCTGCAACTGCTTGTCGGTGATCTCGAGCGTCTGGTCCGAGGGCACGACGAGGATGCGGGTGTTGCGGTCGGGCTTCTTTTGCCGGCGCTTGCGGCGTTCGAACTCGATCCGGACATCTGTATTGTCGAGGATCGCGGCGCGCTCGTCATCGCTCAGCGCCGCGCCGCCGCTCTGGACCGAGAAATCCTGCACCATCAGCGCGTGCCGGACCTGGTCTTCCAGCTTGTCCAGCTCGGCCGGCGGCAGGCCGCCCGGGCCCAGCTTCGACAGCCGGACCATCAGCTTGCCGATGAATTCCACGTTCAGCGGCTGGCCGTCGCCGCCCTTCTGGTCGTCGATGCTGCCATCGCCATGCAGGTAGAAGGCCGCCTGATCGACCTCGCTGCCGACGATCACGTATTGGTTGCCGCTCATCTGGATTACCCCTTTCTCACAGTAGCGATCAGTTCAAGCATGGTGGCCGGATGCGGCAGGCCCTGCGCGCCCCGGCTGCCGGTGGTCAGTTGCACCCGCGCGATCGAGCCCTCGATCGAGCCGCGCAAAAGCGCGCTGCCCAAGGGGCCGAACCCGCCTCTGACGCCGTGCAGCTGCGCCTCGATCATCAGCGTCTGGAACAGCGGACCCCATTCGATCATCTGGGTCGTCACCTTCACCGGCGAGGCGGGAAAGCGGGTGTTGAATTCGGGGGTGATCGTCCCCGCCGCCAGCCGTGCGGGCCAGGGCGCGGGCAGTTTCGCGATGGCGGCCTCGATCCGGTCATTGCCGGCGCGCAGCGGTTCGGCCTCGCGGGCGGACTCGGCATCGAGGGCGATCACCGCCGCAGCGGTCGCAGGGTGGCGCAGTTCGGGCGCGACGCTGGCCGAGAGGCCGGTTTTCGGCCCCCCGGGCTTGGCCCCGAAGAACAGGTCCCAATCGATGCTCCAGTCCAGCTCGGCCTCGCTGTGGTCAAAGCCGGTTCTCAGCATCGCGCGCAGATTATGGGTGCCGCTGCGCCCGAGGTGATAGCCGGCCAGCGGCAGCGCATGGAAGGCGCGGAACAACCCGTGCAGCAGCGTCGCCTCGTCCAACTGCCATTCGTCGGGCAGGGTGGGCAGGGCGGCGATCTCGGGATGCAGGAAGCGGGGCAGGATGTCGCCCGTGACGATGCCATGCCAGACCCGCACCGCATGGTTGCGCACCGCCACATAGGCGGGGAAGGGTCGCATCCCCTCGGCCATCAGCCGGCGGGCGCAGAGATTGTGGAACTGCATCCAGGCCACCGACAGCTCGTGCAGCATCAGCGAATCCCGGTTGCGCTCGTCATAAAGCGCGCGCAGCGGCTGCCGGTCGCCGCCCGGCGCGCTGTCCGCCGCGAAGCGATAGACCCGCGCCAGCCGCGCCCCGGGCGTCAGCCGGAACAGCATCTGGTCGGGGTCATAGACATGCGACAGCATCGTCGGCCCCGGCCCGTAGATGGTTTCCAGCGTCAGCGGGTTGTCGATCAGGTTATAGCGTCGCGGTCCCAGCACCGAGACCACGCCGACCACATCGCCCCGCGTCGCATGGGGCACCGCCGACAAGGGCACGCTGCAACCCATGTCATGGCCCATCAACTGGCCGAGATAGGTATAGCCCGAGGGGATATGTGCGCTGGCCTCAAGGCAGGCGCGGCGCCAGGCCGGGTCAGCGCGCAGCAGGAACTCCGGCCGCTGGCGTGGCACCGGTGTCACCGGGTCGGGCGTGCCGATGACCGGCGCGGCAGCGGCAGAGCGCGCGGCGCTCGGGCGCTGCGACGCGGGTGGTGCCGGGTCGATTGGGGCGGGGCTGCAGCCGAAACGGCAATTGGCCAGCAGGTCGCCGGGGTCGGGATCAAGCGTATCGGTCATGCGTCCTTTTCCTCGTCCCGCCTCGTGGCTGCGCCCATCTGCGCGCAATCTACATGAAAGGCACGCCGGTCCGGTCATTGAAAATCGGCACTGGCAGGTCGGGCTGGCACAGCCAGACCGCGATGGGGCCATCGGGCGGGGTAATGTCACGTTCGGTCAGTGCGGTACCAAGCCAGAAATCGGGCGTGGACCCGGTCGCAGCCGTGTCGGTCGCGGCGGGCGTTACCGGCGGCAGCGACGGCAGCAGCGCCGGGCCGCGTCGGGCATAGGTGGCGATGCGCTCCTGCGCCGGATGGGGGTGCCCGAGATCCAGCCGGCGCGCGGCCAGCAGTTCCATCAGGTTCATCTCCATCAGGAACAGTTCGCGCAGCGCCTTCTGCGCCGCCTCGACCGGGTCCATGGCACAGCCATAGCCGATCACCGGGTCCTGCCCCTCGGGGCTGATGCTGCGGCAGACCATCACCGCCGGCTGGTCGGGCCGGGTCTCGATCTGCCACCAGCCGGTGCGCCGCTTCAGCGCCGCGCCAAGCCGGGCGATGGTGACCATGCCGGGCAGCCCGGTCGCGGCCAGCCAGCCGTCGTCCAGCGGACGGGCCGGCACCTCCTCCAGCCACCAGCGCGCCACCGCCTGACGCTCGAAGGCCTCGAGCTGCGCGAAACGGCGGGCGGCCTCGGGTTCGACATGCGCAGCGAGCCCGTCGCGCAGCGGGGTGAAGCCCGCGCGCAGCGCCGCCGGGAGCGCGCTCAACGCCTGGATTTCCGCAGTTTCCCCCAGGCAGCGCTGATAGGCGGCCTCGCGCCCGCGCCCGACGCCACTGGCGGTCCCGCCCTTGGTCAGCGCCTGAAGAATCACGGCATTCGGCGCGAAGAAGCTCTCGCGCCAATCGAATCGCTGCCACGTCTTGGCAAGATCGCTGGGTTTACTCATCAAACTGATCATCTGCTTCTACTACCCTGGTGTCGGGACGGTTGCCCTGAACCCAGACTAGAAAAAGCCGCGTGATCTGTCTGTGAATTTGCTGCGGAGCGAGGTGTCAGCGACCGGGGATCACCCCAGCTTCTTCGCCACCAGCTCGTTCACCGCCGCCGGGTTGGCCTTGCCGCCGGTGGCTTTCAGCACCTGGCCGACGAACCAGCCGGCCAGTTTCGGGTTGGCCTTGGCTTTCTCGACCTGGCCCGGGTTGGCGGCGATGATCTCGTCGACCGCTTTCTCGATGGCGCCGAGGTCGGTCACCTGCTTCATGCCGCGCGCCTCGACGATCTGGGCCGGGTCGCCGCCTTCGGTCCAGAGGATCTCGAACAGGTCCTTTGCGATCTTGCCCGAGATGTCGCCCTTGGCAATCAGGTCGATCACGCCGCCCAGCTGTGCGGCCGAAACCGGCGAGGTCTCGACGCTGAGCCCTTCCTTGTTCAGTCGCCCGAACAGCTCGTTGATGACCCAGTTCGCCGCCATCTTGCCGTCGCGGCCCTGCGCCACGGCCTCGAAGTAATCGGCATTCTCGACCTCGGCGGTCAGCACGCCGGCGTCGTATTCCGACAGGCCCAGAGCCTCGACGAAACGCGCCTTCTTGGCGTCGGGAAGTTCCGGCAGGCCGGCGGCGATGCCGTCGATCCAGGCCTGCTCGATCTCCAGGGGCAGCAGGTCGGGATCGGGGAAATAGCGGTAATCATGCGCCTCTTCCTTCGAGCGCATCGAGCGCGTCTCGCCCTTGTCGGGATCGTAGAGGCGGGTTTCCTGCGTGACCTTGCCGCCGTCTTCCAGGATGGCGATCTGGCGGCGGGCCTCGTAATCGATGGCGGCCTGGATGAAGCGCAGCGAGTTCATGTTCTTGATCTCGCAGCGGGTGCCCAGATGGCTGAAATCCTGCGTCTCCTGGTACCGCTCATAGGCGCCGGGCGGGCAGACCGAGACGTTCACATCGGCACGCAGGTTGCCGTTCTGCATGTTGCCGTCGCAGGTGCCGAGATAGCGCATGATCTGGCGCAGCTTCGACACATAGGCCGCCGCCTCCTCCGGGCCACGGATGTCGGGGCGGCTGACGATCTCCATCAGCGCCACGCCGGTGCGGTTCAGGTCGACGAAGGACATGGTCGGGTCCATGTCATGGATCGACTTGCCGGCATCCTGTTCCAGGTGGATGCGCTCGATGCGGACGCGGCGGGCGACGCCCGGACCCATGTCCACGATCACCTCGCCCTCGCCGACGATGGGGTGGTAAAGCTGGCTGATCTGGTAACCCTGCGGCAGGTCGGGATAGAAATAGTTCTTGCGGTCAAAGGCCGAGCGCAGGTTGATCGCGGCCTTGATGCCAAGGCCGGTCTTCACCGCCTGCGCCACGCAAAACTCGTTGATGACCGGCAGCATCCCCGGCATGGCGGCATCGACGAAGGCCACATGGCTGTTCGGCTCGGCGCCAAAGCCGGTCGAGGCGCCCGAGAAAAGCTTGGCATTGCTGCTGACCTGGGCGTGAACCTCCAGCCCGATGACCAGTTCCCAATCCTGCTTGGCGCCGGAAATGACTTTCGGCTCGGGGGCGGTATAGGAGAGATGGTCGAGCATGGCGGGCCTCGTTTTGCTTTCGCCGGTATTTACGGCAGGGGCGGCAGGGCGGCAAGGGCGGCCGTCGCGGGGGCGCTGCGGGCGGCTTTGCGCGCCGCCTTGCCGGTCGGGCCGTTGGATCGGCAAGTTCTCGCCCAGTTTTGATAACTCACGAAAACTCGAGCGATTCCGGCGTTTGCGGAATGAACCGGATCGGCTAGCGACAAGGTAACAGCAACAACCCTGTCGAGCCTCATGCCGTCCCTGACCAAGCTTTTCGCCCCGCTTGCCCTCTGCCTTGCCGTCGCCGGATGCGACAGCGCCACAACCGGAGCCGATGCAGGCGCGAACATGCTGCTGCCGGTGACGGCGCCAAAGGCGGCGATTGCGGCCCCGGCCGCGGCGCAGGTTTCGATGCGCTGGGGCGATCGCAACGGGTCGGATGCCTGGACCAAGGCCACGCTGGCGGCGCTGGAACAGCACGGGGTGCAGATGGTCTCGCAGGTGCCCGGCGATATCTCGTCGTATTGCCCGGCCTATGCCGAGCGCGGGCCCGAGGGGCGTCGCGCCTTCTGGGCCGGCCTGTTGTCGGCGGTGGCCAAGCACGAAAGCACCTATAACCCGCAGGCCAGCGGCGGCGGCGGCAAGTGGCTGGGCCTGATGCAGATCTCGCCGGCGACCTGGAACCATTACGGCTGCACCGGCAAAATGATGGACGGGGCCGACAACATGGCCTGCGCCGTCAAGATCATGAGCCGCCAGGTCGGGCGCGACAATGCCGTGGCCCGCGGTGGCGACGGCTGGCGCGGCGTGGCGCGGGACTGGGCGCCGATGCGCAATGCCAGCAAGCGTGCCGATATCGCCGCCTGGACCAGCAAGCAGAATTACTGCCAGTCGCCGGTCTGATGACTGAAGGGCAGGCGGACGGCCTGCGCGTCTACGACAAGATCATCAGCGATCGCGGGTCGCGCTATGCCGTCAGCGGCGGCGTGGCGCGCGACCGTGAAGAGGCCTTGGCGCTGCTGGCCGCGCTGAAGCGGCAGAAGCGATTCGCTAAGGCCACCCATAACACCTGGGCCGCGATCCTGGCGGGCGAGCCGGTGAAGGATGATGACGGCGAATCCGGTGCCGGCGCGCTGATCCTGCAGATGCTGGAACGCGCCGGGCTGACCGATCACGTCGTCATCGTCACCCGCTGGTATGGCGGCAAGCATCTGGGCGGCGACCGCTTTCGCCATGTCGCCGATGCGGTGCGGCATTATTTCTCCGAGACCGGGCTGGGTTAGGGCAGATTTCCCGAATGCGTCTGGCCTTGGCCGGGCCGCACGCTAGAATGGTCTGGAATACCAGACGGGGGATTTCATGGATTTCATGACGAAGGTCGCCGAGGTTGTCGGCGGGGTGATGGTGCAGCTGCGCAAATCCTCGGCGCCGAAGATTGCGGCAGTGGGGACCACGCCCGAGATCCCGGATGCGAAGAAGCAGGGCATCATGACGCTGAAGATGCCGACGGCGCGGGGCTGGGACAAGGGGCATAAGCCGCAGACGGCACCGGGGCTCAAGGTGAATGCCTTTGCCGAGGGGCTGGCCCATCCGCGCTGGATCAAGGTTCTGCCCAATGGCGACGTGCTGGTGGCCGAGGCATTGCAGGAAGAACGCCCGCCTCGCGACCTGATGGACCGGGCCATGGTCGGCACGATGAAGCGCGCGGCGGCGGTCGGCAAAAGCGCGAACCGCATCTCGCTGTGGCGCGACCGCGACGGCGATGGCGTGGCCGAGATCCGCCATGATTTCCTGACCGGGCAGCGCCAGCCCTTCGGCATGGCGCTGGTCGATGGCACCTTCTATGTCGGCAATACCGACGGGATCGTGGCCTTTGCCTATGCCGAGGGCGCGGACCGGATCGAGGGGCAAGGCCGCAAGCTGGTCGATTTCAAGCCGGGCGGGCACTGGACCCGCAGCCTGATCGTCTCGCCCGATCGGCAGCGGATCTATGCGGGCGTCGGCTCGCTCAGCAATATCGGCGATCAGGGCATGGCCGAGGAAGAAGGCCGCGCCTCGATCTGGGAACTGGATCTGGCCAGCGGGCAGGCGCGCGAATTTGCCACCGGGCTGCGCAATCCGGTGGGTCTTGCCTGGGAGCCGGAGACGGGTGCGCTCTGGACGGTGGTGAATGAACGCGACGGTCTGGGTGATGAGACGCCGCCGGATTACCTGACCTCGGTCACGGACGGCGGTTTCTACGGCTGGCCCTATTCCTATTGGGGCCGCACCGTCGATGACCGGGTGGCGCAGGATGCCGCGCTGGTCGCGCGCGCCATCACCCCGGATTACGCGCTTGGCGGGCATACGGCCTCGCTCGGTCTCTGCTGGATGCCCGAGGGCACCTTGCCCGGATTTGGCGCCGGCATGGTGATCGGCCAGCACGGATCGTGGAACCGCTCGACGCTGAGCGGTTACAAGCTGATCTTCGTGCCCTTCGCGGGCGGCAAGCCCTCGGGTCCGCCGCGCGACATCCTGTCGGGCTTCCTCTCGCCGGACGAAAAATGGTCCTATGGCCGGCCGGTGGGCGTGGCGGTCGGGCCGGATGGCAAGTCGCTGTTGATGGCCGATGACGTGGGCAATGTGATCTGGCGGGTGACGGGGGCGTAAGCCGCCCGTCAGACCAGCTCCCGTCAGACTAGAACAGCCGACCAGTCGAAGGTCCGGATCATCCAGTCGGCGATGCGGTTCACGCTGCCTGTGGCGACGAGGGCCGCGAAGACCAGAAGCAGCAGACCCGAGGCGCGTTCGGCATGGCGCATCACGTCGCGATGCCGGGCGATCCAGCCCAGCACCGGCGCCGCGAAAGCTGCCGCCAGCACGAAGGGCAGGGTCATGCTGAGTCCGAAGGTCGCCAGCAAGCCGACCCCGCGCATCAGACTGTCGCTGCCCGAGGCAATCAGCAGGATCGCGGCCAGCGACGGCCCGACGCAGGGCGTCCAGCCAAAGCCGAAGGCCAGCCCGACGAGATAGCTGCCAAAGGCACCGCGCCGCCGGGGCTCGGCCCCGATCCGCGCCTGCCGGTCGAGGGGCGCGAGCCGCAGCACTCCCAGCAGGTGCAACCCAAGAACGGCCAGAACCGCCGCCGCCACATAGGACAGCGGCTGGCGGTAATCGGCAAAGGCGCGGCCAAGCGTGGTTGCGCCCAGCCCGAACAGCAGGAAGATGCTGGTCACGCCAAGCGCGAAGGCGATGGCGGCCATGATCAGGCGGCGTTGCGCGCGCGGCGCGATCGCCTCGCTGCCCCGCAACTCGGGGATCGAGACCCCGCCCAGGTAGCCGAGATAGAAGGGCAGCATCGGCAGGATGCAGGGCGAGGCAAAGGCCAGAAGCCCGGCCAGCGCGGCACCCAGATATCCGATGTCCGGCATGGCGTCCCCCTTCAGGCCGGGACGGCGGGCGAGGGGTGGCGGATGGTCAAGCTTGCATCCCGGCCGGTCGCAGGGTGGCCAGGGTGGCGCTGTAATGCTCTCCCAGCAGCCGGCAGGCCAGATCGGCATCCCGCGCCAGTGCTGCCTCGAGCAGTGCCTGATGCTCGGCCACCGCGCCGTCGCGCCGTGCCGGATTGGGGTTGATGTTCAGCGAGATGTTCCGATAGCGCACCGCCTGAACCATCATCGTGGCGCAGAAGCCCTTGAGCCAGGCCGAGGCGCAGCAGCTGATCAGCAGCCGGTGGAACTCGTTGTGGCGGATATCCCATTCCTCGGAAATGCGCGTGGCGACCTCGGGTCCAAGGCGGCGCGAACTGCGGGCGAGGCGGTGGCAGGCCAGCACCAGGTCCTCTTCCCATTGCTCGTCGCCAAGGGCGATGGATTCGCGTAGCGCCAGCGTTTCCAGCAGGATGCGGGTGCGCACCAGCTCGGCCAGCTCCTCGATCACCAGCGGCGACACGAAGAAGCCCCGCTGGTTGCGGCGCTGGACCAGCCCCTCGGCCGAAAGCCGGTTCAGCGCCTCGCGCACCGGCACCGCGCCGATGCCATAGCGGTCCGAAACGGTTTCGATCTGCAGCTTGGCATCGGGCATCAGGTTGCCCAGCAGGATGTCGCGGCGAATGCGGTCATAGGCCTGTTCCGACAGGCTGCGCGGATCATCGGCAAGGCTCTGCTGGGCTTCGTTCATGGCGATGCTCCGATCCGTTGGCCTGCCCGGGCAGGGATGTGCCCGCGTGTTGGTCGCGCCGTTCTGGCACAGGTCACGACCGGTCGCAATTCCGACGCGCCGCGTTGCAGGCCTGCGGGCTGCGGATGCGCGATGCGGGCGCAGGATCGCGCCGGGCTAACCGGTTATTTCGGAACGGCAAAAAAATATACGTTCGATCAATTAGAGAATGGGAATATCTGGAACTTGGTGCATGATCGGGGGGAGAGACGGACCAGTGGGGGGATTCGGTCCGTCTCTCGACCATTCACGACAAAGCTGTCGCTTTCGCGGCGCAAGCTGGAGACCACCTTCGGCCTCTTCCTCGTCGCCGTCTGCCTGAACTTCCTGTGGGAACTGCTGGCGGGCTGAGCCCCTCCTGCCGCTATTGCAGCGGCAGGCCGTTCTTCACATGCCGATGCGCCAGCTGCCGGGCCAGCCGGCCCTTGGGCACCGGGCGCGCCATCTGCCGGATGGCATCGGGCGTCGGGTCGGCCAGTTCGGGGAAGATGGCAAGCACCTCGTCCAGCGCCGCGCGGTCCAGCGATTTCAGCGCCTGCGGCCCGGTATGCAGCGATTCCGCCTCAAGTCCGTTGGCATAGACGATCTCGTGCTGGTCGAAGAGGATGTGGAAATACTCCACCTCGTCGAAGTCAGCCAGCGCCTCGACCCCCGGCAGTTCCAGGAGATGCTTGACCGCGACCAGAACCTCGTCCTCGCCGAACATCCGTCGTGCGATGCGCGAGCGCACCAGAACCCGATGCTGCGGCGACAGCGACAGATCGCGCCCGGGCAGGCCCTCGCCGAGCGCGCCAGCACGGATGCGGATCGGGCTGATCGCCAACGTATCCTCGCCGCGGTCATTGGCGAAGACCCGCGAGCCGATCCAGCGGATCGGCTTGAACCCGTTGTCGCGGGTGCGGATCAAGTCGCCGGCTTTCAGCGCCTCGACCGGCTGCGGGCCAGTCAGGGTCTCGATCAGGCTGCCGCGGGTGAAGCATATCGGCAGGTTCTCGATTTCCTGGAAATTCACCGTGTAGGTGTTGGTGCCATCGGTCACCCGGAACGTGCCCTGCCAGGACATGCCCGGACCGGTCGCCTCGTCGACAGTCTTGTTCATCGAGCCAAGAACAAAACTGAGTCCCGGCCCCAGCACGATGGAATCGTAGTCGTCGACATCGCCGGGTGCGGTCGAGCCGGTGCCGCCATTGATGGTAAAGCCGCCCGAGCCGCCATCGACAGTGCTCAGCGTGAAGGTGTCGCGGTCGTCGCCACCCTGCGCCTGATCGCCAAGCCCGGCGGTGATCTGGTCATTGCCACGGCCACCGAACAACTGATCGGCACCGGCACCGCCATCCAGGGTGTCATCACCAGCCTCGCCGACCAACTGGTCCATGTCGCCGCCGCCCAGCAACAGGTCGTTGCCGGCATTGCCGTTGAGCATGTCGAATCCGGCCCCGCCGGTCAGCGTGTCATTGCCGTCATCGCCGTTCAGCTGGTCGTCGCCCGTCCCGCCATCGAGGCTGTCATTGCCGCTGCCGCCAGCCAGGAAGTCGGTGCCGGCGCCGCCGGAGATCTGGTCGTCATCGGCCCCGCCGTCGATGAGGTCGTTGTCGGCCCCGCCATCGAGGGTATCGTTGCCGGCCCCGCCATCGATCGTGTCGTCGCCGGCCCCGCCGTCGACGTAGTCATTGCCGGTACCGCCGGTGATCGAGTCGTTGTCCCCGCCGCCGGCGATGGAATCGTCGCCCGTGCCGCCATCCAGCCGGTCGGCACCGATGCCGCCGTCAAGGGTGTCGTTGCCGCCGCCGCCAAGGACGGTGTCATTGCCGTCGCCGCCAAAGAGCTGGTCATTGGCGTTGTCGTCCGAGGTGACCGTCGGCGTAACGGTTCCGCTTGTCGCGCTCGTCGCGAGGTTCGCGACATCGAAGCCAACGATGTAGTCGTTTCCGGTGCCACCGCGGATCGTGTCCGCCCCATCGCCGCCTTCCAGCGCGTCGTCGTCCCCGTCTCCGGACAGCGAGTCGTTGCCGAGACCTCCGCCCAGGCTATCATTGCCGAGGCCGCCATAGATCGTGTCGTCGCCGGCTTCGTTGTCGGCTGTCACGTAGGAGACGTCGTTGCCATCGCCGCCATAGATCAGGTCATTTCCTGTCTCGCCGGCCAGGGCATCGTCGCCGGCGCCACCCTCGACCGTGTCATTGCCCGAGCCGCCACCGAGAACGTCGTTGCCATCGCCGCCCACGACCGAGTCGGTACCGGCAAAGCCCCAGAGCGTGTCGTTGTCGAGACCGCCATCAAGGGTGTCATTGCCATCGTCGCCATAGAGGATGTCGTTGCCGGTGCCGCCGGTGATCGAGTCGTCATTCGCCCCGCCGCCGATCGTGTCGTTGCCCGTGCCGCCATGAATGGTATCGTTGCCGGCATCAGCCTCGATGGAGTCGTTGCCGTCGTCGCCGAGGATGCTGTCGTTGCCGTCGCCGCCATAGATCAGGTCATTGTCGGCTTCGCCCGAGAGCGTGTCGTTGCCGGTCCCGCCGATGATGGTGTCATTGCCGATGCCGCCGAGGACGGAGTCGTTGCCCGCGCCGCCATCGACACTATCCGCACCATCGCCGGCACGGATCGTGTCATTACCCAACTGGCCGAAGACCCTGTCATCACCGGCGCCGCTGGTGATCGAGTCGTTGTAATTGGCGTCGTATTCGTGGTCGCTGGTGGTGTCGAGGAGGTCCGCGGCGGGGGTCGGAGGAGTAGTGTTCGGGACAATCCGCAACTGCGCGTTGTTCGGCGGTGGTGGCGATGAGATCAGGATCTGAAGCGAGCCCTGCTCGTTGAGGTTGGCTTGCTCGGCATTGCCGCTGCGATTGAAATCGACATCGCATTGCAGGAAGCGATAGGTCAGACCGGTCGCGGGGTCGCGATAGGTGACGATCTGCTCCAGAAGAACCGGATACTCGACACCATTGATGATGACGACCTGGTTGGGTTCGTTGAAGACGTCGTTGTTGCCGCCAAGCCCGTCCGTGCGCAGGAAGGCATCGTCATCCTTGAGGGTGACCATGATCGGCGCGCCGGTAAGGTTGATGCCGTCGTAATGGTGGACATTGCCGGCAGCCGAAGCCTGGAAATTCGTGCCGTACCAATAGGCCTGATAGTCGAACTCTCCGCCGAGGACGGTATCGGCCGGGTTTTTGTCGCCATAGATGATATCGGCGCCGCTGCCCGAGTTGATGGTGTCATGGCCGCTGCCGCCATAGACCGTGTTGTTGCCGTCGCCCGCCAGGATGTTGTCGTTGTTCGAGCCGCCATCGACCGTGTCATTCTCGGCCCCGGCATCGATGGTGTCATTTCCCGCACCACCGCGAATGGAATCCGCACCGGTCCCGCCGATGATGGTATCGGCGCCAGAGCCGCCGTCGATCAGATCATCGCCAGCACGCCCGTCTATGGTGTCATTGCCACCAAGCCCGTTGATCGTGTCAGCAGAATTGCTGTTCGGCGCGGGACCAAGGACATCGGCACCATTGGTTCCTGTAAAAACTGGCATCGCACGTCCATCCCTTACCGCTGACCGACCGCCAGCAGCATATGTCATATCTGACCTTGAACCAATAAATTCCGATAGGAACGATTGCAATTTATCTAAATCGGCAACCCGAGGTCGATCCGACCGCCATGCAGAATCTGCAAACCAGCCTTTCCCTGATAGCGCTCGACATTGCTGCGCTGCAGCATATTTTGCCGGTATACCAGCCAGAGATTCCCCCATGACCACCGAGACCCGCAGCCTGCGTCCCGCGATCCTTGCGCT
Organism: Paracoccus zhejiangensis; assembly: GCF_002847445.1. Classification (NCBI taxonomy): domain Bacteria; kingdom Pseudomonadati; phylum Pseudomonadota; class Alphaproteobacteria; order Rhodobacterales; family Paracoccaceae; genus Paracoccus; species Paracoccus zhejiangensis. Next base: position 716,935 of record NZ_CP025430.1, read on the forward strand.
TGCCCTTGGCGCCTTTGCCATCGGCACCTCTGAATTCGCGGCCATGGGGCTTCTGCCCTATTTCGCCGCCGATCTCGGCCTGACCGAGCCCGAGGCCGGCCATATCATCAGCGCCTATGCGCTTGGTGTGGTGATCGGCGCGCCGCTGACCGCGATTGCCGGGGCAAAGCTGCCGCGCCGGCGCTACCTCGCGGCGCTGATCGGCTTCTATGCGGTGATGAACCTGCTGGCCGCCCTGCTGCCGGGTTTCTCGGCGCTGGCGATCACCCGCTTTCTGGCCGGGGTGCCGCATGGCGGTTTCCTCGGCGTGGCGATGCTTTATGCCGCCGATGCCCTGCCGCGCGAGCAGCGGGCTCGGGGGGCGGCGCAGGTGCTGCTGGGCCTGACCGTCGCCAATATCGTCGGCGTGCCGCTGGCCGGGGTGCTGGGGCAGGAGATCGGCTGGCGCTGGGGCTTTGCGCTTCCGGGCCTGCTGGGGCTGATCTCGGCCTGGGCAATCCTGAAGCTGGCGCCGCGCGTCGGTGGCAACCCGAACGCCCGACCGCTGGACGAACTGGCGGCGCTGCGTAACCCGCGCGTGTTGTGGCTGCTGGCCGTTGGCTCGATCGGCTCGGGCGGGATGTTTGCCGTCTACTCCTTCCTGACCGCCGCGATCATGGCCACCACTGATGCCCCGGCCTGGGCGATCCCGGCGGCGCTGACCATGTTCGGCATCGGCGGCACCATCGGCACCTGGGGCGCCGGTCGGCTGACCGAGATCTGGGGCACGGCGCGGACCGCCTATGCCAGCCTTGCCGCCATGGCGCTGACGCAGTTCTTTGCCGCGCAGGCGGTGGGCAGCTGGCCGTTGATGGTCTTGTCGTCGTTCCTTCTGGCGCTGGCAGCCTGCCTGTTCATCCCGCTGCAGACGCGGCTGATGGACGTGGCCGGGCGGGCGCAGAACATGGCTTCGGCGATGAACCACGCCGCCTTCAACGCCGCCAATGCGCTGGGGCCGCTGCTGGCCGGGATGGCACTCGCCGCCGGCTGGGGCTGGCAATCCTCGGGCTATGTCGGGATGGCGCTTACGGCGCTGGGGGCGGTGATCCTGACGCTTGCACTTTGGCAAGAGCGGGCAGGCGAGGTTCGGGCAAGGACTGCATGATCACCCGGCGCGAGCGGCTGGCAAACTCGCGCCGCCAGGTGATGAAGGTGACGAAGCCCGCCGCCGCCATCAGCGCCCATGGTCCCGCAAGCCAGGTCAGCGCACCGATGGCGTAATAGACGCTCCGCAGCCCGGCATTGAAGCTGCGCGCGGCGGTGATGTTCAGATCGGCCGCCTGATCGGCCCGGGGCAGGGCCGAGGGATCGCCCGGATCGTCGGGGACCGAGGCCATCAGAATGGCGCAATAGCCGAACAGCCGATGCGCCCAGACAAATTTCAGGAAGGCGTTGACCACGAAGGCCATGGGCAAGAGCAGCTTGATCTCCCACAGGATCGAGGCGCCCTGGCCCAGTTCCAGATCCTGCGCCAGACCGCGCAGCTGGTCGGTATTGCCGATCAGTGCCAGCGCGCCGCCGATGCCGATCATGCAGGCCGAGGCGAAGAAGGCGGTACCCTCACGCAGGCTGGTCAGCACATTGCCATCGAAGATGCGCGGATCGCGGCTGACGAAATGGCGCATCCATTCGCGGCGGTAGCGTTTCATCAGTACCGAGACCGAGGGCTTGCCCTGCGGCGGATGCTCGGTGAACCAGCCGATCCCCAGCCAGCCGGCAAAGAGCAGGATCAGCGCGATCAGGTCGGTGCGGCTCATCGCCTGCGTCAGAATGAAATCCAGTCCCATGACCTCGTTCTAGGCATGGTCGCAGGGGTTTGAAAGCCCCTGCGTCTGACCGGCCATGGCCTGTCCGGATGCGTCAGCCGCAGGTATTGCTGCAGGGCACCTGCTCGCGCGAGACGACGATGCCGGTATAGGTATCCAGCGTTTCATGGAAACAAGACCCGCCGATCTGCACGTTTCGCAGCAGCATCCGCTCATCCAGAAAGCGCTGGCAGAGTGTGATGATCTGGTACTGCTGCGCAAGGGTTATCGCGGGCTGATCTTCCGGCACCTGTTCGGCGATGGGACCAAGGGTCATGCGCGGCTCGGTCTGCCGGGCTTCTGCCGTCAGCGAGATGAGCCGCCCCAGCAAAGGCGCCGCCGAGGCCGTGGGCGCCGGCTCGTTCTGGGCCAGCAGGCGCGCGATCTCGATGATCTCGTAAGCCCTCTTGCCGTCCTGCGTCACCAGCCTGATCAGGATGTCGCCGCTGTCGCAGATCAAGCTTTCGACGCTGGAGGTCCCGGCCGGCACCAAGGGGGCGGGCGTGGCGAGGCAGCCGAGGTTGCGGTTGATCCGGCTGGTCCGCGCCAGTGCCTCGGCCATGGTGATCTTGGTCCGGTCGAGGTCGTTATAGAACGCGCGAAGACTGTCGACCCAGTCCGGGACGGCGGTCAGCAACAGCGCGGCGGCGGTGGGATAGAGGAACATCCATTGCCACCAGCGACGCGGTTCGCGATCGGCGGGCGGGTCAACGGGCTTGGCTGGCGGCGCGATCGGGGCAGGGCCGACAGCAGGGGCGGGGTCTTGAGACATGGCAGCACCTATCGGATGTGAAACCGGAAGCTTCAGTTGGATCGGGGCGCTGGAATGACATTATTATATTAATTCCGATTATATTTTAATTCAATATTTCTTTTACAATTCGTGATTGCATTTAAATGCGACCGGATAAACCCGGTGCCACCGCGTCGGTGCTTGAATATCGCCGATGACTGCCTACCTCTCTGCTGTCGGAGGGCAGGATCTGCGCCGGCACCATGCCCGCCCGGAAACGGGGGGTTACAACTTGCATCGCTTTGAAAGGATGTTCCCTATGCGTAACTTCGATCTGACGCCGCTCTACCGCGCCTCGGTTGGTTTCGACCGCCTGGCCGATGTCATGGACCGCACGCTGTCGGCCGACCTGGCCCAGACCAGCTATCCCCCCTACAATATCGAGAAGACCGGCGAGAATGCCTATCGCATCTCCATCGCCGTGGCCGGTTTTGCCGCCGATGACCTGTCGGTCGAAGTCCGCGACGCCGCTGTGATCGTCGCCGCCCGCAAGGCCGAGGAAGACACCAGCCGCACCTTCCTGCATCGCGGCATCGCCACCCGCGCCTTCGAGCGCAAGTTCACCCTGGCCGATCATGTCCGCGTCGAGGGCGCCAGCCATGTCGACGGGATGCTGCATATCGACCTGGTCCGCGAGATCCCCGAGGCGCTGAAGCCCCGCCAGATCGCCATCGAGAAGCTGGACAGCCGCAAGGTGCAAAAGCTCGACGCATAAGCGCAGCTGAAGAGGCTGGGGGCTGTCCGCCCCCAGACCCCCGAGGATATTTGAGCCAAGATGAAAGGGCGTGGCCGCGGGCCGCGCCCTTTTCGCGTCAAAGGCGGCGGCGGGCGCGGAGCGCGGCGGTGATGGTGCCGTCGTCGAGATAGTCGAGCTCGCCCCCGATCGGCACGCCCTGTGCGAGGCCAGTGACGGTGACGCCGGTGCCTTCCAGCGCGTCGGCGATGTAATGGGCGGTGGTCTGGCCGTCGACCGTGGCGTTCAGCGCCAGAATGACTTCGCTGATACGGTCGCGTGCGATGCGGTCGATGAGCGATGGAATACCCAGATCCTCGGGTCCGATCTCGTCCAGCGCCGACAGCGTGCCGCCCAGCACGTGATAGCGGCCCTTGAAGGCATGGCCGCGTTCCAGCGCCCAGAGATCGGCCACGTCCTGCACCACGCAGATCTCGCCGGTGGCGCGGGCCGGGTCGGTGCAGATCGCACAGTCGTCGCGGTCGGTGATATTGCCGCAGGTCAGGCATTCGCGCGAGTTGCTGGCGACGCTGTCCAAGAGCGCCGACAGCTGCGCCATCTGGCCCTGCCGCTTGCGGATCAGGTGCAAGACGATGCGACGGGCCGAGCGCGGCCCGAGGCCGGGCAGCCGGCCCATCAGCGCGATCAGCGCCTGGATGTCGTCGCTGCCCTCGGCCATCTTGGTCCTAGAAGGGCAGCTTCATGTCGGCAGGCAGGCCCAATTCCTGGGTGATGCGCGACATTTCCTGCTGGCTGCGATCCTGCGCCCGGCGCTGCGCATCCTTGATGGCGGCAAGGATCAGGTCCTCGACCAGTTCCTTTTCGGAAGCCACGAAGATCGAGGGATCGATCTCCAGCGCCGTCAGCTCGCCCTTGGCCGTCGCCGTGGCGCGCACCAGCCCGCCGCCGGATTCGCCCTGGACCTTGATGTTGTCCAGATCGTCCTGCAGCCGCTGGACCTTGTCCTGCATGTCCTTGGCCGCCTGCATCATCTTGGCCATGTCGCCCAGACCGCCCAAACCTTTCAGCATCTCTATACCTCGTCCTCGAAGGGATCCCATTCCTCGACCTCGGCAATGACGCCATCGGTCGTCTCATGCGATGTAGCCCCGGCTTCCGCCGTTTCAACCGGGTCCGGGGTCACGATCCGGGTGATCGCGGTGATCCGCGCGGCGGGAAAGGCGCCAAAGACCGCCTGCACCACCGGGTTCTCCATCGCCTCTGCCTGATCGCGCGCCTTTTCGGCCTCGCGGGTCTCGGTGATGGTCGGCGCGCCGCCGTCATTCACCACGCTGACGCCCCAGCGCTGGCCGCCGGTCCAGCCGCGCAGCCGTTCGGCCAGACGCTGTGCCAGGTCGCGGGGGGCATCGCCGCGTGGTTCGAACTCGATCCGGCCGGGGCCATAGCGGACCAGCGCCACGTGATTTTCCACCTGCGTCAACAGGATCATGTCGCGCATCCGCCGGATCAGCTCGATCACCGAGGCGAAATCGGGATAGGCGGCGAAAGCCTCGGGCGCGACCGCGAGAGCGACCGCTTGACCCGAGGGCTGCATGGCGACAGGCGCGGGCCGGGCGCTGGCGCGCGGGGCCTGACCATTGCCGGCACCCGCCCCTTGCATCCGGCCAAACTCGCCCGCCGCCTGCGCCTGCTGCACCTTGCGGATCAGCGCCTCGGGGTCGGGCAGGTCGGCGACATGCGTGAGCCGGATGATCGCCATTTCCGCCGCCATCATCGCGTTCGGAGCGGCGGAGACTTCCTCCAGCGCCTTCAACAGCATCTGCCACAGCCGCGTCAGCACCCGCATCGGCAGGTCCTGCGCCAGTGCCTGACCGCGCCGGCGTTCATCGGGGGCGACGGTCGGGTCTTCGGCCGCCTCGGGGGTGATCTTCACGATCGAGACCCAATGGGTGATCTCGGCTAGGTCGCGCAGCACCGCCACCGGGTCGGCGCCATCGGCATATTGGGCGCCAAGTTCGTTCAGCGCCGCGGCCGCGTCGCCACGCAGGATCATCTCGAACAGGTCGATGACCCGGCCGCGATCGGCGAGACCCAGCATGGCGCGCACCTGTGGCGCCGTCGTCTCGCCCGCACCATGGCTGATCGCCTGATCCAGAAGGCTGGTCGCGTCACGGGCCGAGCCCTCGGCGGCGCGGGTGATCAGCGCCAGCGCGTCATCGGTGATCGAGGCGCCTTCGGCCCCGGCGATCTTCTGCAACAGCGCGATCATCACCTCGGGCTCGATCCGGCGCAGGTCGAAGCGCTGGCAGCGCGACAGCACGGTGACCGGCACCTTGCGGATCTCGGTGGTGGCGAAGATGAATTTCACATGCGGGGGCGGTTCCTCGAGCGTCTTGAGCAGCGCGTTGAATGCGCTGGTCGAGAGCATGTGCACCTCGTCGATGATGTAGATCTTGTAGCGCGCCGAGGCCGCCCGGTAATGCACCGATTCGATGATCTCGCGGATATCGCCGACGCCGGTGCGCGAGGCCGCGTCCATTTCCAGCACGTCGACATGGCGCCCCTCGCTGATCGCCACGCAATGCTCGCATTTCCCGCAAGGCTCGGTCGTCGGGCCGCCGCTGCCGTCCGGGCCGATGCAGTTCATGCCCTTGGCAATGATCCGGGCGGTGGTGGTCTTGCCCGTCCCGCGAATCCCGGTCATCACGAAGGCCTGCGCGATGCGGTCGGCGGCAAAGGCGTTCTTCAGCGTCCTGACCATCGCGTCCTGCCCGACGAGGTCGGCGAAGGTCTCGGGCCGGTATTTCCGTGCCAGCACCTGGTAGTTCTGTTCGCTGTCGCTCATGCCCGCCCCGTTTCTGCCGCGCCACTCTAGCCGGGCGGTGAGGGGGCGGCAACCGCCGGGCGTTGGGCTCAGGCCGCCGCCAGCCCCGACAGGCGTTGATGCAGATCCTCGCGTCTCAGCCCCGCCTTCGGGCCGCCGGCCACGACCGCGCCGCGTTCCATCAGCGCGAAGCGATTGCCGAGATCCCAGGCAAAGTCGAAATACTGTTCGACCAGCACGATCGCCATCTCGCCCTGGTCGCGCAGCGCGGCGATGACCTGGCCGATCTGGGCGATGATATTCGGCTGGATGCCCTCGGTCGGCTCGTCCATCAACAGCACGCGCGGCCGGATCACCAGCGCGCGGGCGATGGCCAATTGCTGCTGCTGGCCGCCCGACAGGTCGCCGCCCCGGCGATGGGCCATCTCGGCCAGGACCGGGAAGCTGTCGAAGATCTCGTCCGGCACCTTGCGCGACCCGCGCGGCAGGCAGCCAAAGCCGGTCTCGAGGTTCTCGCGCACGCTGAGCATCGGGAAGATCGCCCGGCCCTGCGGCACATAGCCGACGCCGCGCCGCGCCATCTCCTGCGCCGAGACCCGGCCCAGCCTTTCGCCCATCAGCCTGAACTCGCCATCCGAGCGCGGATGCCGCCCGGCCAGAAGGTTCATCAGCGAGGTCTTGCCCACGCCGTTATTGCCCATGACGCAGGTGACCTGCCCGGGCTCTGCGGTCAGCGAGACCCCGTGCAGGATCTGCGAGCCACCGTAATGCAGGGTCACGTTTTCGGCTTCGATCATCTTCAGCGCCCCAGATAAACCTCGATCACCTCGGGATTGGCGGACACATGGTCCAGCGATCCCTCGGCCAGAACCGCGCCCTGATGCAGCACGGTCACCTTGCAATTCAGCCGCCGCACGAAGTCCATGTCATGCTCGACCACCACCACGGCGCGGGTCTCGGCCAGTCGGCGCAGCAGGGTCGTCGTCTGCTCGCGTTCCGCCAGTGTCATCCCCGCCGCCGGTTCATCGACCAGCAGCAGGCGCGGCTCTTGCGCCAAGAGCATCCCGATCTCCAGCCATTGCTTCTGACCGTGGCTCAACTCGCCCGCCTTGTGATCCAGCCGCTGCACCAGTCCGACCTCGCCGGCCAGTTCCGCCACCCGCGCGGCGCTGTCCTTGGACGGTTTCCAGCGCATCACCCGGAACGGCCCGCGCGGGGCCTTCAGCGCCATGGTCAGGTTCTCGGCCGCCGTCTGGTCCTCGAAGACTGTCGGGCGCTGGAACTTGCGGCCGATGCCGGCACGGGCGATCTGTGCCTCGCTGAGCTTCAAGAGCGATTGCGACCGCTCGCCCCACAACACCTGCCCGCTATCGGGGCGGGTCTTGCCGGTCACGATGTCCATGAAGGTGGTCTTGCCGGCGCCGTTCGGGCCAATCACCGCCCTGAGCTCGACCGCGCCGATGTTGAACGACAGGTTGTTGATCGCCCGGAACCCGTCGAAGGTCTTGGAGATGCCGTTCACTTCCAGAAGCGCGGTCATGCCTCGGCCTCCTTCTCCCTGAGGGCGCCGAGATCCGGACCAAGGTCGCGCCCGCGCCGGTTCGGCACGCGGAAGCCCTTCACCGCATCGATGATCGAGGACAGCCCGCGCGGCGCGAACAGGGTGACGCAGACGAAGGCCAGCCCCAAGAGCACCTGCCACCAGTCGACCCATTTCACGGTATAGAGGCCGAGGTTCAGGTCGGGCGCCCGCCCGCCGGTGAACCAGCTCGACAGCAACGAGACGACCACCGCGCCGATCACCGCGCCATAGAGCCGCCCGCGCCCGCCGATCGCCACCCAGACCGCCAGATAGATCGAGGCGATGGGCGCCAGTTCCGCCGGGTTGATGATCCCGGCTTGCGGGTAATAGAACGCGCCGGCAATGGCGCAGATCATCGCCGTCAGCGTGAAGACGGTCAGCTTGTAGCCCTCGACCGAGTAACCAAGGAAGCGGACGCGGCTTTCATCGTCGCGGATGGCGCGGATGACGCTGCCGAATTTCCCCGAAACCAGCCAAGCGGCCAGCAGATAGGCCAGCGCAAGTGCAAGCGCCGAGGCCCAAAGAAACCAGACCGACAGGTCGGATTGCGGCACATGCGCGAGGCCGGGGATGTTCTGCAGCCCCGACAGCCCGTTATTGCCGCGAAAGCCGCTGTCATTCTGGTAAAGCCACAGCGCCAAGGCCAGCGTCATCGCCTGCGTCAGGATCGACAGGTAAACCCCGTTCACCCGCGAGCGGAAGGCCAGCCAGCCGAAGAGGAAGGCGAACAGCCCCGGCACCGCGAGGACTAGCAGCAGTTGCACCGGCAGGTTTCCGGCAAAGCTCCATGTCAGCGGCAGGTCGGCCGATCCGACGACGCCAAAGATCTGCCCGGCAATGCCGTCACGGATCTCGGTGGATGTGGGCGGGATCGGGGCATTGGCCAGCGTCGCCGCGACGATCTCGCCGGTGCGGGCATACATCAGCCATTGCCCGATCATGTAGCCGCCAAGGGCGAAGAAGGCCATGTGCCCCAAGGACAGGATGCCGGCATAGCCCCAGACCAGATCCATCGCCAATGCCGCGAGCGCGAGGCACAGGGTCTTGCCAAGGGTCTTGACCATCGAGGTCGGGACCGCGCCCGAGCCGTAAGCCTCGGACATCAGGGTGACGGTCAGGGTAAAGACCGCCAGCACGGCGAGGAAGATCAGCACGGAAGGGTTCTTGCGGATGAACATGTCTCAGGCCTCTGCCGCGCGGCCCTTTTGCGGCATGATGCCGCGCGGCCGGAACTGGATGAAGATGATGATGAAGAGGATCATCCAGGTCTGCGCCGCCAGCGTATTGCCGGGGTTCAGCACCTCGATGCCCTTCTGCAGCCCGCCGATCAGCGCGGCGCCCGCCAGCGTGCCCCAGATATTGCCGACGCCGCCGACCACGACGGTCATGAAGCTTTGCACGATATAATCGCTGCCCAGTTCGGAGGTGACCTTGGCGAAGAGCCCGATGGCCACCCCGGCGATGCCGGCAATGCCCGAGCCGAGGCCGAAGGTCATCATGGCGATGCGGTCAGGGTTGATGCCCATGCTGGCCGCCATGCCCGGGTTCTGCGTCACTGCCCGCACCTGCACCCCCAACCGAGTGCGCTTCATGATGAGAAGGAAGAGACCGAGGAATAGAAGTGCAAGGACGAAGATCGCCACCCGGATCGAACTGATCGAGACGGTCTCGCCAAAACTGATCGAGCCCTCCAGCCAGGCCGGCGCGGTCAGCGGGCGGGCTTGGGTGCCAAAAATATTCTTGGCGATCTGCTGCAGCGCGATCGAGACCCCGAAAGTCGCCAGCAGTGTTTCCAGCGGCCGTTTCGCCAGATGGCGGATGACCAGCCGGTAAAGCAGCACACCCGCGAGGAAGGTGACGGCGAAGGCGGCGGGCAAGGCCACGACCAGCGAGAGGGTGCGGTCGGCGATGACCGTCTGCACAACGTAGCCGGTATAGGCGCCCATCATGATGAACTCGCCATGCGCCATGTTGATGACGCCCATGACCCCGAAGGTGATGGCAAGGCCGATCGCGGCGAGGAAATAGATCGAGGCGAGCGACAGCGCATCCAGCGTCAGATCGGCGGCCTGCGCCATGCCCTCGCGCGTCTGCATCCCGCGCAGCGCGGCGCGGGCGGCGCTGGTGATCTGGGCATTCGGCTCGGCATAGAGATCGGCGAAACGATGGCTGTCCAGCGCCTCCGTGACGTCCTCGGCGGTGGCGATGGCGGCAACCGTGCCGGCGGCGGCCAGCGCGGCATAGGCGTCATCGCGGCGCGCGGGATCGGACAGCTCTGCCACCGGCACGCCGCCAACCTGACCATCGGCCAGATGGGCGGCCAGCACCGCCTTGACTTCGGCATCACCGGGACGCGGTGGCGCCAGTCCGGCATCGACCAGCAGCGCATAGGCCTCGGCGCGGGGCAGGGCCTCGCTGCCGGGCGACAGCTCTGCTGCGATATTAGCCTCCTCGGGCAGCGAGGCCGCCGCCACCCGGCGGGTTGCCAGCAGCGGGTTCAGCACCGCCTGAAAATCGGCGCTGGTTTCCGAGCCGAAACTCTCGATGGCCGCAAGCCGCGCCTCTGGGTTCTCGTCGTGACCGATGATCAGCAGCCGGGTCAGCCGGTCTCGCCGTGCGGCCAGTGCCGGGTCGGTCTCGGGCGCGGCCTCGCGCAGCGCCTGCAACTGGCTGGCGTCGGGCTGGCGGGCAATCGCCTCCAGCGCGGCGCGCCGGCGCGCTGGGTCGGGATCGGTCAGCTGGAACTGCACCAGCGCCGCCGAGATCAGCCCGCGCACGCCGGAATTGGGTTTCAGCACTTTCGCCTCGCCCGGAACCGTCGCGCCGGTCACGGCATCCTTTGCCGCCTCGCCGTCCACAATGACGAAGCGATCACCCGCGAGACCAAGCCGCCGGTCGGCCCAGGCTTCCAGCACCGGGCCAGCCTCGGGACCGGCGGCGGCCAGCGCTTCGATCACCGGGCCGATGGTCTGGCGCGAGGGTTTGGCGATCTGGTCGCGATGGGTCGTGAGCACCGTTGCCAGATCCTGCGCGAAGGCCGGGGCGGCAAAGAGCAGCAGCAGGGAGAGGAGAAGATGACGCATGGGGTTCCGTCCGCAAATGGTCGGGCGCGGCAGCGTTCAGCCGCGCCCCGTTGCCGTCAGTAGTTCGACTGAACCTGCACGCAGCTGTTCGTCTGCGTGTTCCACATGCCGCAGTCCTTGCCCGGCCAGTCGGCATCCAGCACCGCGCTCTCCGGCAGGAAGTCGGTCCAGGCATCGCCCGCCACCGGCTCGGTTTCGCTGACGATGTCGAACTGGCCATCGGCGCGGATCTCGCCGATTAGGACCGGCTTGGTCAGGTGGTGGTTCGGCAGCACTTCAGCGGTCGAGCCGGTCAGGTTCGGCACCTCGACGCCGACGATGGCCTCCAGCACGGCATCGGTCTCGGTCGAGCCGGCCTTCTCCACCGCCGCGACCCAGGCGTTGAAGCCGATCATCGTGGCCTCCATCGGGTCGTTGGTGACGCGGTCCTCGCCCATCTTTGCCTTCCACTCGGCGATGAAGGCGGCATTGGCATCGCTCTCGGCGGTTTCGAAATAGTTCCAGGCCGCCAGGTGGCCGACAAGGTTCGCGGTATCGAGACCCGACAGTTCCTCCTCGCCGACCGAGAAGGCCATGACCGGGATATCGTCGGCAGAAACCCCGGCCGCCGCCAACTCCTTGTAGAAGCCGACATTGGCATCGCCGTTGATGGTCGAGACCACGCCGACCTTCTTGCCATCCTTGCCAAGCGCCACCACGTCGGCGACGATCTTGGACCAGTCGGAATGGCCGAAGGGGGTGTAGTTGACGAAGATATCCTCGGACGCCACGCCCTTGCCCTTCAGATAGCTTTCAAGGATCGTGTTCGTGGTGCGCGGGTAGACGTAATCGGTGCCCAGAAGCGCCCATTTCTCGACGCCCAACTCGTCGGTCATGTAGTCCACCGCCGGGATCGCCTGCTGGTTCGGCGCGGCGCCGGTATAGATCACGTTCTTGCTGCTTTCCTCGCCCTCGTATTGCACCGGGTAGAAGAGTAGCCCGTTCAACTCCTCGATCACCGGCAGAACCGACTTGCGGCTGACCGAGGTCCAGCAACCGAAGATCGCATCAACCCCCTGGTCCGAGATCAGCTCGCGCGCCTTTTCCGCGAACAGCGGCCAGTCCGAGGCCGGATCGACCACCACCGCCTCGATCTGCTTGCCCAGAAGCCCGCCCTTGGCGTTCTGCTGCTCGACCATCATCAGGACCGTGTCCTTCAGCGTGGTCTCGGAAATGGCCATCGTTCCCGACAGCGAATGCAGCACGCCGATCTTGATCGTGTCATCCTGAGCCCATGCCGCCCCGGCAAGAGCCATCATCGCGCAGCCGCCCAGCAGGCCCGTCATCACTCGCGTCATTCTTCGTCCCCAGATTATTGGCCGCAGACATCCCGCCGCTTTCCCCTGCCGGGGCGCGGTGATAGTGTGACGCGGCAACTTTGTTGCACCCGTGCGGCGGTGTCGTTTCCAGGCGCTCGCCGCCGCACACTTCCGGTCGCTTCCGACCTTTCGCATCTGCAGAAAAACCGCTGGCTCGACCAAGGGCAACGACTTGCTGCGGCTTTTCATCGCCCTGCCGGCTGCTGCCGCATTTTGCGCCACGGCAACCCGGCGCTGGTCAAGAAGCAGGCAGCCCGCCTATCCGCGCGGCTTCAGCCCCCCCTCGCGGATCAGGAAATCGGCAATCGCCTCAACCCCCTGATCGTGGCGCAGCGAGGCCATCACCACCGGCCGCCCCGCGCGAGAGGTCCGCGCGTCGTGCTCCAGCAGATCGGTATCGACGCCCACATAGGGGCCAAGATCGGTCTTGTTCACCACCAGCAGGTCCGAGCGCGCCAGCCCCGGACCCTTCTTGCGCGGAATGTCCTGACCTGCCGCCGTGTCGATGACATAGATGGTCAGGTCGGCCAGTTCCGGCGAGAAGGTTGCGGCCAGGTTGTCGCCGCCGGATTCGATCAGCACCAGATCGAGATCGGGAAAGGCGGCGTTCAGATCGGCGATGGCGGCCAGGTTGATGCTCGCGTCCTCGCGGATGGCGGTATGGGGGCAACCGCCGGTCTCGACACCGCGAATGCGCTCGACCGGCAGTACCTGCGCCCGCATCAGCGCCTCGGCATCCTCGCGGGTGTAGATGTCGTTGGTGACCACCGCCATCGACAGGCGCGGGGCGAGGGTGCGGGCCAGTTTCTCGGTCAGCGTGGTCTTGCCCGCGCCGACCGGGCCGCCGATGCCGACGCGAAGGGGTCCTGTTCCTGAAGAGGGGGGGCTCATGTCCTGAATATCCTTGTTTCCATGCATTCGTGCCGGGCCGAGGCGATCTCGGCACCGATGGCGCAGCCACCCAGATCGGCCTCGCTTGCGGTTTCGGCGCGCACCGCCAGTTGCAGGATCAGCGGCGAAAGCCCGGCGAGAATTCTTTGGCCCTCGGTCTGCCCCAGTGGCTGGAACCGCACCGCCGCCTGCACCAGCGCCAGTGCCAGACCCTGCAGGTAGAGCGCGATGATGTCGGTACGCGGCAGCCCCAGCCCGGCACAGGCCCGCCCGACCGCGACCGGCAGGGCCGTGGGGGTTTCCGGCGTTCCGGTCAGCACAGCCGCCACCCGCGCAAACGCCGCGCCCTGTTCCAGCGTTTCGGTCAACCGCTCCGAGGTCAGGCACAGCGCCCGCGCCAGATCGTCCAGCGCCGCGTGGTCCGCCTCCGGCCGCAGCGACAAGGACAGGATCACCGCATCCGACCAGCCCGAGCCATGCTCGAGCACATCCCCGATCCAGCGGGTCAGCGACGCGCCATCCCTGACTGCGCCGCAGTCCATCGCCCATTCCAGCCCCTGCGCATAGGCGAAGGCGCCGGTCGGAAAGGCCGGGGAGAGAAGCTGAACCGCAAGCAGCCTGCCGGTTTCAGTGGGAATGGCCGAAGGTCCGTCCATGACCGTAAGCGCCTCCCTCGGGCCGGAACGGGGCGAAGCTGCGGGTGATCCGTGCGCCCAGTTGCGCCAGCATCGCCTCGAGCACTGGATCGGCCCGGATGACCAGGTGGTCGCCATGCAACTCGCAGGGGCAATGGCGGTTGCCGATATGCCAGGCGAGGCGCGGCAGGTCGCCCTCGATCACCAGCACCTGCTCGCGCGCCTCGATCACCTCGACCGCGCGGCCATCGGCCAGCGCAAAGGCGGCGCCGTCGGGCAGGCTGACCGCCTGCGGCAGATCGACGAGGAAGCCCGCGCCCGCATCCGTCACCAGCCGCTTGCGCCTCAGGCAGCGGCCCTCGTAATCCAGCACCACCCGGCCCGCCACGGCCCGGCCATGGCCGGATTCGAGCACCGCGCCCGCCACGCCCAGATCTTCGGGTTTCTCTTTCGTCAAAACATCCATGCCGACCTCAGAACAGGAAATAGCGTTGCGCCAGCGGCAATTCCGCCGCCGCCTCGACCGTCAGCAGCACGCCATCGGCCCTGACCTCATAGGTTTCGGGATCAACCTCGATCAGCGGCGTCGCATCGTTCAGCCGCATGTCGGGTTTGCCGATGCCGCGCGTCCCCTCGACCGCGATCATCGCCTTGCCAAGGCCCTCGCCGCAGCCCCGCTCAAGCCCGGCCTTCGAGACGAAACTGACCGAAGCTGACTGGCAGGCGCGGCCAAGCGCGCCGAACATCGGGCGGGACTGCATCGGCTGCGGCGTCGGGATCGAGGCGTTCGGGTCGCCCATCTGCGCCATGACGATCTGCCCGCCGATCAGCGACATCTCGGGCTTGGCGCCGAAGAAGGCCGGGTGCCAGATGACCAGATCGGCGCGTTTTCCAACCTCGACGCTGCCGACATGGGTCGAAATGCCGTGCGCCATGGCCGGGTTGATGGTGTATTTCGCCACATAGCGCCGAGCGCGCAGGTTGTCGTTCGCGCCGGCCTCGCCCTCCAGCCGACCGCGCTGGACCTTCATCTTGTGGGCGGTCTGCCAGGTCCGCGTCACCACCTCGCCCACGCGCCCCATCGCCTGACTGTCGGACGAGATGATCGAGAAGGCCCCCAGATCATGCAGGATATCCTCGGCGGCGATGGTCTCGCGCCGGATGCGGCTTTCGGCAAAGGCCACATCCTCGGGGATCGAGCGGTCGAGGTGGTGGCAGACCATCAGCATGTCGAGATGCTCTTCGATGGTGTTGCGCGTATAGGGTCGGGTCGGGTTGGTCGATGACGGGATGACGTTCTGCGAGCCCACCACCCGGATGATGTCGGGGGCATGGCCGCCGCCCGCGCCCTCGGTGTGATAGGCGTGGATGGTGCGTCCGCCGATGGCCTTCAGCGTGTTCTCGACAAAGCCCGACTCGTTCAGCGTGTCGGTATGGATCATCACCTGCACATCCATCCGCTCGGCCACCGACAGGCAGCAGTCGATGGCGGCGGGGGTAGTGCCCCAGTCCTCGTGCAGCTTCATGGCGCAGACCCCGGCGCGCACCTGTTCCTCCAGCGCCTCGGGTCGCGAGGCATTGCCCTTGCCGGCCAGCCCGATGTTCATGGGCAGGCTGTCGGCCGCCTCGAGCATCCGGCGGATATGCCAGGGCCCCGGCGTGCAGGTGGTCGCCAGCGTCCCATGCGCCGGGCCGGTGCCGCCGCCGATCATCGTGGTGATTCCGGAATGCAGCGCGTCCTCGACCTGCTGGGGGCAGATGAAATGGATGTGGCAGTCGATCCCGCCCGCGGTGACGATGCGCCCCTCGGCGGCGATGATCTCGGTGCCGGGGCCGATGATCAGGGTGACGCCGGGCTGGGTGTCGGGATTGCCGGCCTTGCCGATGCCCGCGATCATCCCGGCGCGAAGGCCGATATCGGCCTTGTAGATGCCCGTGTGGTCAAGGATCAGCGCATTGGTGATGACGGTGTCCATCGCCCCATTGGCGCGGCTGATCTGGCTTTGGCCCATGCCGTCGCGGATCACCTTGCCGCCGCCGAACTTCACCTCTTCGCCATAGATGGTCAGGTCGCGCTCGACCTCGATCACCAGATCGGTATCGCCAAGCCGCACCCGGTCGCCCGTGGTCGGCCCGAACATGTCGGCATAGGCCGCGCGCGAGATCTCAACCGGCATCGTCCAGCGCCCCCATGACTTGCGCATTGAAGCCCCAGACCGCCCGCGCCCCGGCATAGGGGATCAGCCGCACCTCGCGGCGCTGACCGGGTTCAAAGCGGATGGCGGTGCCGGCGGCGATGTCGAGGCGCATCCCCCGCGCCGACACCCGGTCGAAGTCAAGCCCGGCATTGGTTTCGGCGAAATGGTAATGGCTGCCCACCTGCACCGGCCGGTCGCCGGTATTGGCGACCATCAGCGTGATCGCGGGCCGGTTGGCGTTCAGGGTCAGGTTCCCCTCTGCGGGGATGATCTCTCCGGGGATCATGGCTCAGCCCGCCAGACCGAGGGCAAGGCCGCCAAGCGCGGTGCCCGCGCCCAGAACCCGCAGGCTGAGGCTGGGGATCACCCTGCCCGCCGCGATGCCCACGATATGCAGCGCCATGGTGGCGGCGGCAAAGCCCAGGGCATAGATCGCCAGCCCGCTCGTCGGTCCCTCGGCCCCATGCGCCCAGCCATGGGCAAAACCAAAGACCGCGGCCATCGCCGCCATCGCGGTGAGGGGCAGGCGCAGGGCAAAACCCACCAGCGCGCCCAGAATGATGACCGAGGCGAGGATCACCGGCTCGACCGCCGGAAAGCCGATGCCCGCCGCGCCCGCGACGCCGCCGGCCAACATCGCGCCGACGAAGGTGACGGGCAGCAGCCACAGCGCCCGACCGCCCGCCTGCGCCGCCAGAAGGCCAAGCGCCAGCATGGCCAGCAGGTGATCGGCGCCGCCAAGGGGATGGGCGAAGCCGGTGGCAAGGCTGCCGGTCTCGTGACCCGCATGGGCCAGCGCCATGCCGGGGGTCAGGGTCAGCAGCAGGGGAAGAAGGCGTTTCATGATCGCTCCTGTCAAAATCGGTTCAGCGAATGGGATGATGCACGGTCACCAGCTTGGTGCCATCGGGAAAGGTGGCCTCGACCTGCACGGTCTCGATCATCGCGGGGATGCCCGCCATGCACTCCTCGGCCCGGATCACCTGCGCGCCGGCGGCCATCAGGTCGGCAACGCTGCGGCCATCGCGCGCGCCCTCGACGACGAAATCGGTGATCAGCGCGATGGCCTCGGGGTGGTTCAGCTTGACCCCGCGCGCCAGCCGCCCGCGCGCCACCATGGCGGCGAGGCTGATGAGCAGCTTGTCCTTTTCCCGTGGCGTCAGGTTCATCGGTGTCTCCTAATTCTGCCAGACCCGGGGCAGTGCACCCGGCCGCAATGTCTCGATCAGGCGGATCATCTGTCGGCGCAGCGGCCAGGCGTCCGGGGCAAGGGCGCGCAGCACCAGCCGACCGGGCAGGGCGGAGGCGGCGGCGGTGACGCCCGGTTCATCCAGTTGGGCGCGCAGGGCCGGTAGGGCATCGGCAGCATCGGGGGCGATGAGCAGCAGCACCGCCATCGCCCGCATGCCGTTCAGAAGCGCGGGGTTCCCGGCGCGGGTCAGCGCGTCATCATTGAGTCGGAACGGATCCAGAAGCACCAGCCGCCCCTCGCGGCGGATCACCCGCCGGTCGCTGAAGCGCAACTGCCCGACCTCTTCACCCATCGCCGCGCGGCCCAGCACCACGGTCTCGATGCCCAGAAACCGCGCTTCCGCGCCCAACTCCACCCGCGCCTCACGCGCCAGCCCGGCGCCATTGAAGAGGATCGTCTCCTGCGGCAGCCAGTCCAGCGATGCGCCCGGTCCCAGCACCAGGTCAACCCGCGCCTCGGCCACCGGCCCATCGGCGCGATAGGCCCGTTCCGCCGTCTGGGTGGTCGCCACCGCCCGCGTTCCCGCGCCAAGTTCCACCCGATAGGCCAGCCGGTCGCCCGAGGTCAGCCCGCCCGAGGTGTTCAGGAACACGATCTCGGGCCGGTCGCCATGCGTGCGCGGCAGCATTGCCTTGGCCGAGCCGGTCTGGCTCAGGTCACGCAGGCGGCCCCGGTCCAGATGGACGAGGGCGGAACCATGGCTGCGTTGAAGGACGGGTGCATCGAACATGCCCGAAGGCTAGGCTCGGGGCGGGGGCGCCCAAAAGGGGCGCCCGGCCCGCGCCGAAGCTCTGTTCACCAAATCGGGCCGGAGTGCCCGCAATCGCGGCAAGCCGCCCGAATTTCGGGCAAGGGGCGGATCAGGCGGTCTTGATCTCGCTGAGCCCCAATTCCTCGATCATCGCATCGCGCATGACGAATTTCTGCGCCTTGCCGGTCACCGTCATTGGCAGTTCGGGGCGGAAACGGACATAGCGCGGCACCTTGTAATGCGCCATCAAGCCCTTGGCAAAGCTGCGGATATCCTCTTCCGTTGCGCTGATGCCCGGCTTCAGCACGATCCATGCGGCGACCTCTTCGCCGTATTTCTCGTCGGGCACGCCAAAGACCTGCACCAGCTGCACCGCCGGATGCTGGAACAGGTATTCCTCGATCTCGCGCGGATAGATGTTCTCGCCGCCGCGGATCAGCATGTCCTTGACCCGCCCGACGATGTTGCAAAAGCCCTCGTCGTCGATCACCGCCAGGTCGCCGGTCTGCATCCAACCCTCGGCATCGACCGACTCGGCGGTCTTTTTCGGTTCGTTCCAATAGCCCTTCATCACCGAATAACCCCGTGTGCACAGCTGCCCGGTGGTGCCGACCGGCACGGTCTGGCCCTCGCCATCGATCAGCTTGACCTCGAGATGCGGATGGATGCGCCCGACCGTGGTCACGCGCTTTTCCAGCGGGTCATCGGTATGGGACTGGAACGAGACCGGCGAGGTCTCGGTCATGCCATAGGCGATGGTCACTTCCGCCATGTGCATCTGGCTGACGACGCGCTTCATCACCTCGATCGGGCAGGGCGCGCCGGCCATGATGCCGGTGCGCAGGCTCGACAGGTCGTGATGGTGGAAGCGCTCGGTGTCCAGCATGGCCGAGAACATGGTCGGCACGCCGTAAAGCGCGGTGCAGCGTTCGGCGGCGATGGCGGTCAGCACCTGTTCGGGATCGAAGCCCTCGCCCGGAAAGACCATGGTCGCGCCCTTCGAGACCGATCCCAGCACCCCCATCACCATGCCGAAGCAATGGTAAAGCGGCACCGGGATGCACAGCCGGTCCTCGGGCGTGAAGCCCATGGTGCGGGTGACGAAATGGCCGTTGTTGACGATGTTGCGGTGGCTCAGCGTCGCGCCCTTGGGCAGTCCCGTGGTGCCCGAGGTGAACTGGATGTTGATCGCGTCATCGGGTGACAGCACCGCGCTGATCCGGTCGAGCCGGGCGGTATCGGAAGGGGTGGCGGCGATCTCGGCAAAGTTCAGCATGCCGGGGATGTCGGTGCCGTCGCCCATGCGGATGACCATGCGCAGATCGGGCAGGCGTTCGGCCATCAGTGCGCCGGGCTGGGCGGTGTCCAGTTCCGGTGCCAGTTGCCGGATCATGCCCAGGTAGTCCGAGCTCTTGAAGCGGTCGGCCAAGACCAGCGCGCGGACGCCGACATGGCGCAGTGCATATTCCAGTTCGCCCACGCGATAGGCCGGGTTCACGTTGACCAGCACCGCACAGATCCGCGCGGTGGCGAATTGCGTCAGCACCCATTCGGGACGGTTCGGCGACCAGATGCCGACGCGGTCGCCCCGCGTGATGCCGAGGTTGAGAAGCCCCGTCGCCAGCCGGTCCACCGCCGCGCCGAACTCGGCATAGGTCAGGCGCAGCCCGTGCTCGGGAAAGATCAGCGCCTCGCGGTCGGGATGGGCGGCCATCGCCCCCTGTAGCAGCTCAAAAATGGTTTCCTCGCGCAGCGGGCTGTCGACCGGCCCGGCGACCCGGCTTTCCGCGGCGCTGACCGGCGCCTCCTGGTAGATGCTCATTGCCTTGTCCTTTCAGCGATTGGCCGGGCGCAGCGCGCCTCAGGCCGTTGTCCATGAATAGATCGCCAGCCCGACCCACAGCGCCGCGCCGATCAGCGGGGCCAGCCGATGGGCGAGGGGCGGCAGGCGCAACCGGATCCAGCGGCGCGGGCTCGGCTGGCGGCGCATCAGCCAGACGCGGCAGGCGAGGATCACATGGGTGATCGCCAGCGCCGAGAAAAGCCAGAAGCTCTGGATGTGGAAATCGCGGGTGACGGGGCCGGCGGCAAGGCGCTCGGGCACGAAGGGCACCCGGTTCGGCAAGCCCCACCAGACCGGCGCATAGCCCCAGCCCGGTCCCATGCCATGCAGGATCGGCCCTGACACCGGAATGACGAACGCCCCCACCATCAGCCCCCAGAAGACCACCCGGTCAAGCACCGGCGCCCAGCCCACCCGGCCCGTCGGCACCGCCCGCCGTCGCCAGGGCCGCAAGGCTATGGCGAGGCCGGGAACGAGGAACAGCATCGCCAGTCCGACAGTCTTGTGCAATCCATAAATGGTGACCGTCCAGGCCGCCTCGCGACCCGCCGCATAGGGCAGCAGGTTGCCGTATTCGCTGATCCCGATGGCCAGAACCAGCCCGGGGGCGAGAATCCAGTGGAAGGTCCGCTCGGCCAGCCGCAAGAGCCGGCGCCCCGGTCTGGCCGCGCGCGATGCAGCTTGCACGGGTTTTCGATCCGTGTCCTGATTAGTCACGATATTTCAAGATGTTGAGTGATTTCATCGGCGGCTCGACACGCAGGTTTTCGTTGACGTAGCGTCGCCCTGCCGCTAACCCTTGGGCGGGGGGAAATTGGTGATGGACAGCCCGTGGATCATCTCGGGTCCCTTGACGGCGGTCGAGGCGATCACGACCGGGGGCGTGGCCTCTGACTGTCGATCCGACGGCACCATGCCCCTGCGCGATTTCGTTGCCAGCCTTGAACGCATGGCCTCGGGTCTGGTCGATCCGGCGGCGATCTGGCGCGCCGGCGAGGTGATGGACCTGGCCCATCTCAGCGCGGTCGGCGTCGCGGTCGGGGCGGCCCCCACGCTTGGCGCGGCGCTGCGCTGTTTCGTCAGCTATTTCGGCACCGTGCAATCGGCCACATCGCTGGATCTGGAACAGGACGGCGATCTGGTGCGGGTGCGCTATCGCGTGCTGGACGAGGATATCTGGCCGCGCGCCGCCGATGCGCAGCTGACGCTGGGGCTGGTCGCCGGCATGGTCAGGCGCTTTGCCCCCGATGCCGACCGGGTGCTGGCGGCCCAGCTTGAGGACAGCGATTGCCGCTCGGCCCGGGCGATCTCGGCGCATCTGGCGCGGCCGATCCGGGGCGGCACCTACAATGCGCTGATCTTTCCCGCGCGGCTGATGGATCGCAGCCCGCGCCGGGTCGAGACGGAACCGCCCACTGATTTCCGCGATGCCATTCAGGCGCTGGACCAGCATCTGCGCAAGGTCCGGGTGAACCAGCCGGTCAGCGACCGGGTGATCGACCTCCTGCTGCGCCGCATGGGGCAGGAGGCGGCGGATCAGGATGCCATCGCCCGCGCCATGGGCATGTCGCGCCGCACGCTCCGCCGCAAGCTCGAGGGCGAGAACAGTTCCTTCCACGAGCTGAACGAGATCTGCCGCCGCAATATCGGCCGCGCGCTGCTGACCCGCAGCGAGCTGCCGATGATCGAGATCGCGCTGCGTCTTGGCTATTCCGATCATACCGCGTTCTCGCGGGCGTTCTCGCGCTGGTTCGGCATGTCGCCGCGCGACATCCGCAAGGCGGCGGGATCGGGCTCCAGCGTCACCACCTGATCAAAGGCCAGTTCGCGGGCGGGGCCGGCGTGGGCAATCATCAGGATCGTGCGGTCCGGGAACGTCGTCAGGATGGCGTGCAAGATGGTCCGCGCCGTGGGCGCATCGACCTCGGATAGGCATTCATCCAGCACCAGCACGCGAAAGGGCAGCATCAGCGCACGCGCCAGCGCGATCCGCTGACGCTCGCCGCCCGAGAGATTGCGACCGGCCTCGGTCAGTGGGGTGTCGGCGGGCAGGTCGATCGCGGCGAGGGTCAGGGCTTGGGCGATCTGCGCATCGCTGGCCTCGGGGTCCGCGAGGAGCAGGTTCTCGGCGATGGTGCCGCGAAAGAGGGTGGCCGATTGCGGGACAACGGCGACCGCGCGGCGCAGGGCCAGCGGGTCCAGCCCGGCCACATCCTCGGCATCGAGATAGACCCTTGCGCCGGTTGCCGGGGCCGACAGTCCCGCCGCCAGTCCGGTCAGCGTCGATTTTCCGATGCCCGACGGTCCGTCGATCAGCACCCGCGAACCGGCGGGAATGGTGAGGCTTACCGGCAGGTGCTTACCCGTGCGCCCGCGCGCCCGCACGAAGCGCAAGGCACCGGGACCGGGCGACGGCGCGCGGCCGCCGCGCTCGTCCATCTCGGGTCCGGCCAGTGCATTCAGCCGCGCCAGCGCCACCTGCGCCTGTGCCTGCGCGTGGTAGAGACCCAAGAGGTTCTGCAACGGCCCGGTCATCATGCCGACATAGCTGAGAAAGGCGATCAAGGCACCGACCTGCCATTGCCCGGTGACGACGAGCCAGCCGCCGCCCAGCAGGATGCCGACGCGGACCAGCGCGCCGGTGATCTGCGGCACGGCGCTGACGAATTCCGACCAGCGGCGCTGGCGCATGAGCAGCGCGATCTGCCGCGATTGCAGCGGCGCGAATCCGGCGGCGCGCAGCGGCTGCGCCCCGAGCGTCCGCAGCGTGGTCAGCCCGGAAAAACCCTCGGCGAGATAGGAACTGACTTCGCCCCGGTTGCTGCGGATCTCCTCGGCGCGCTGCCTCGTGCGCGGGCGCGCCCAGCTGAGAAAGGCGAGGTTCAGCGGTGCCGCCATCAGCGGGATCAGCGCCAGCCGCCAGTCGAGGACGAACAGCATCACCGTGCCGCCGACCAGCCGGAACACCGATGAGGCCGCCGCCAGCACCGTGTCAAAGCCGAAACGCTGAATTTCAGCCGTGTCGCCATCGACCCGCGCCATGGTCTCGCCAAGGGTCAGCTGGGGTTGGTCAGGGCGGCGGAACAGCAGCGCGTCCAGTATCCGCCCGCGCAGGTCCACCAGCATCCGGGCCGAGAAATGCAGGTGCATCAGGCTGTTGCCCACGGAACTGGCGAGGATCACCAGCCCGACGGCAAAGGTCAGCGCCGCATAATGCAGGACCGCCGGCCAATCCTGAGCCAAGAGCCCCTGATCAATCAGCATTTTTGTGAGCCAAGGCGGGAGCAGCGCCACCAGCGCCGCCATGAGCGATCCCGCCAGCACGATACCGATGCCCGGCAGGGCGCGGGCCAGCACCGGCACCAGCCACGGCCGCGCCGCACCTCCGAAGACGCCGCGCAGCAATTGCGCGGCCAACCAGTCGCGGGCGCTCATCGGGCGGCGGCCCGGCGGCGCTCGGGGCCGACATGTATGGCTTGCGCGGCGAGCCAGCCGAAAGGATCGCCCCGCGCCTCGTCCAGATGCGCGGCCAGATGCCCGGCGACGCGGGCGGCGGCGAGGCTGGCGCCGCCCATGCCCTTCCCGCCCTGTTCGGGCGAGGCGCACCACGCGCCGATGATGTTTCCGGGCAGCAAGGACAGGTCATTCCAGCCACAGCGCGCATCGCCGGTGGCGGCGATCACGTCCGGATAGGCGGCGGGCCAGCAGGGCGCGCCACGGGCCGGCGAGGCGGCAACGAGGATGACGCCCCGCTCCGCCGCCCGCGTACAGGCATCCCGCAGAACGGCACGGTCAGCGGCAAGACCAAGGCTCAACAGGATCAGGTCGCAATCCGCGGCGAGCCAGTCCACCGCCCGCGCCACCCGGTCCGCGCTGGTCACCGGCTTTTCGTCGAACACCTGCGCATGACGCAAGCGAACGTCCGGCGCGGCGCGCTTGAGCATCGCGGCAACCGCGCTGCCATGCCCCAGCCGGTCGGGCCGGGCCGGGCCATCGCCCTCGGCATGAAAGGCGCGCGAATCCTGCATCTGGCCGGCGGGGCCGCCGCTGTCCACGATACCGATCAGGGGCGCGCGCGCCGCCATGTCACTCGTCCCGCTGGAACACGCGGGTCGAGGCCAGCGAGATCGAGGCGCCGTCGGGCATCAGCACCTCGCCCTTGCGCTCCAGCGTCTCGGCATCATAGGCCGCCACATCGCCCATCGCGCCCCCCAGATAGACGGTCTTGCCATCGCTCGAGACGTTCACCGAGTAGTAACTGTGCGGCAGCGGCACCCGCTTGATCGGCTTCGAGGTGGCAAGGTCGAAACTGGAAAGGTTGTTATAGGCGGCATAGAGCCGGGTCTTGTCGGTCGGGCTGACCGCCGAGGAGAAATAGAAGATATCGGCCACCTCGACCTCCTGCATCTTCAGCTCGCCGGTGGTCAGGTCCTGCGTCAGCATCCCGGTGCGGAAGGCGGTCGGATCGCCCGGCAGGTCCAGCCGCGCGGCATAGAAGGGGGTCGAGATCACATCGGCCTGCTCGAATTGCGACCAGGCGTCCAGCACGTCGGGCTGCGAATATTTCTCGGTCTCCCAGCCATGGATCGGCTTTTCCTCGATCTGCTTGCCGGTGGCGTCGAAGACATACATCTTGCGCCCCATGCCGAAGATCTTGGTGCCGTCGGTGGACCAGGCCAGCAGACCGATCTGCCTCGGCGCCTCGACGGTGGATTTCAGCGCCCCGGTCTCGGCGTCATAGAACGCGAGCCGCGAGGGCTGCACCTGAAACTCGTCGGCCAGCATCTTCACCGGGCTCTGGAACACCACCAGCGTCTTGCCATCGGGCGACAGGTCCATGCCGAACATGCCCTTCACCCGCTCGTCGGCGCTGGTCATGTCGATGCGGTTCACCGTCTCGCCCGAGACCAGATCGACGATGGCGATGCTTTCCAGCTTGTTCATCATCACATAGGCGCGGGTGCCCTCGGCATTCACCACCGGCAATTGCGGGACCGGGCCGGCGTTTTCCAGCGTGATCACCTTGTCGATGGCCATGGCCTCGGCATCGACGATGACCAGCTTGTCGGGCCGCGATGGCACAATCAGGTAATCCTTGGCCATGGCGGGCAGGGCGGTCGCCATCAGCGCGGCAAGGGCGGTGGCGATCTTGGCGGGGCGGAGCGTCATGGTCACACCTTGCTTTCGGGGAAGACGGATTGCAGCTGGCGCCAGTCCTTGTGGACATCGGCGGCATCATCGGACCAGTTCGGATAGGTGTTCATGGTGTCGGCTACCTGCGCCGGCCACCAGCAGGGATCGGCGCAACCATAAAGATCGGCCTCCATCGGCTGGCACAGGTTGCCGACGCCGCCAAAGGCGTCGATCTCCCATCCCGGATCAAACGAGGTGGTGCAGCCGACCATCGAGTTCATGGCGACGACCTCGTCCTCCTTGCCTTCGGCGGCGGCCTCGGTGAATTGCTGGGCCTTGGCATTGGCGGGGGTCAGATGTTTCATCAGGCGGCACTCCTGGGCTGAAGATGGGCGCGGAAGAACCCGGGGTTCGCGCGCATGATGCGGGTATAGGCAGCGATGCCGAAATCGACCCAATCGCGCAGCAGGTCGCAATAGTGATAGACTGGCGCGAAGGGATCGCCCTGTCGGGCATAGCTTTCGTGATAGCAGCCGCCCGCGCAGATCGAGCGGATGCGGCAGGTCTTGCAGCCGAAATTGCTGCGGTCCTGCGCCTGTTCGACAAAGGCAGCCAGCTTCGGCACGTCGATGCCCTTGTTCACATTGCCATAGGTCGGCTGGTTCGAGCCGACGAAGCGGTGGCAGAGGTGCAGGTCGCCCTCCTTGTCCACCGCCAGAAGACCAAGGCCGGCGCCGCAGGGCACGGCCTTCTTCATGCCGCTGGCGATGTCGGACAGCAGCTGGTGCATGTTCGAGAAGCCGATATTCTCCCCCCGGATCGCCGCCTCGACATAGCGGCGGCCAAGGGTTTTCATGTCCTCGAAGACCGATTTCAGCATCTCGGGTTGCAGGTTGAAAACCGCGATCGGTCCCGAGGTCGCCGGGCCAAAGCCCACCTCGGCAAAGCCCAGATCGTTGATCAGGTGATCATGGATCGCCAGCACATCGGTCACGCCTGCGGTCAGTGTCACCCGCGCGCCCACCGGCCGTGCGTTATAGCGCGAGAGCAGCATCGCGACCTTCTTCGCCACCACGTCATAGGTGCCGCGCCCGCCCACGGTCTTGCGGTTCTTGTCATGCAGCGCGCGTGGCCCGTCCATGCTGACCGTCAAGCCGAAGCGATGGGCGTTCAGCCAGTCGACGATTTCCTCGGTCAGAAGCGTGGCATTGGTGGTCAGGGTGAAATCGACCGTCTTGCCAAGATCGGCCACCTGCGCCTCGGTGTAATCGACCACCTGCCGGATCAGCGGCATGTTCGACAGCGGCTCGCCGCCGAAGAAGACCACGTTCACCTTGTCGCGGCTGGCCGCCTGTTTCAGCAGCAGGTCGATCGCGGCGCGGGCGGTGGCAAAGTCCATCTTCTCGCCCTTGGCGGGCGTGGTCAGGTCTTCCTTGTAGCAATAGGTGCAAGCGAGGTTGCAGCCGGTATTCACGTTGAGGATGATCGTGGACAGGGGAATGTCCTCGACCTTCTGCACGGTGATCGGCCGGCCCGGATCGGCGCTGTCCCTGAGGATATCGAGGGTGATCAGGCTCTGCACGCTTTCGGCCAGATCGGCGGGCGGGAAGCGATGGCCCAGCTCGCTTTGCAGCGTGCCGGCGTCAGCCACGCCCAGCTTGCGGAAAAGCTCGTAGACCGAGGCGCTTACCGTATCCATCTCGAAGAGGCTCGAGGTCGGCACATGCATCAGCATGGCCAGCCCATCCACATCGACGCGGTGGGCATTGTGTTTGATCAGTGTCAGCGAACCCATGATGCCCCCCTCAGCGGATCGGTGTGTCGACGAAACGCTGGACCGTGGCGTAAAGATGCCCGCGACCCTCCAGCGTGGTCTCGCCATCCTTGACGGTGGCGATGACGGCGAGGTTGCCGGTGTTGTTGGTGCCCATCACCCGTTCGGGATTGGGGCCGGCATCGGCGGGGTGGAAGACACCGCTGGCGTCGATCTCGCCCGCGAATTGTGCGTCCTTCATGTCGGCGGCGATCTTGTCGAAATCCTCGACCTTCCACTCCGCCGTCAGCGCGCCAACGCGGATGTCATCCTCGGTCCCGGGCTTGCCATCGGCGCCATTGAGCCAGCCGATCGCGTCGAAGGTGGCGGGCTGTTTCGGGATCGGGCCATCGGCCCCGCCAACGCGGGAATAGGTCGTGGCGGGCTCGACCGAGACCCGGTCAAGCGCGGTATAGACAGCGACGGCATCGGCCAGCTTCGCCTCGCCCACGCCGATCTCGCCGCGACCGGCGGCGGCATCGGCGGCGGCGGTGACCTTCAGCACCACGGCAGCCGGATCGCTGCTGACCACCTCGGCGGTCAGCCCGGCGGGCAGGATCGGATCACCCGAGAGGCCGACACCGGCGATCCGCATCTCGACCGTTTCGCCGGCCTTCACATGGTCGGGCGCGACCGACAGGATCTGCGCCGCCCCGTCGCTGCGCACGGCATGGATGCGCCCGCCGACCGAGCTTTGCCCGGTGTGGAACCAGCGCCCTTCCATCGAGCCATCGGCGCGAAGTGCCATCACCTCGCGCAGCCTCTGCTCGCCCGCCGTCATCGAGGCGCGCCATTCGCCGGCCCCGTAGAGATAGGCCTGCCCGCTGCGCTCCTCGGTCGAGCCATCGGCAAAGGTCAGGGACTGGGTGACGGTATAGCCATCACCCTCCTTGGCGATGGTCAGCGTGCCGTCATAGGCACCGCGCCCCGGCTGCCGCCCGGCAATGCGCCATTCTCCCGACAGATCGGCGTCGGATTTCGCCGGTGCCTCGCCGTGGACATAGGCCTCGGTCAGGTTCTTCAGCACCTGGTCATTGGCGATGGCCCACCAGTCGCGGTCCCGCGCCAGCGCCTGATATTCCAGCGAAGGATATTGGCCGAGATGGAAGTTGATCAGCTTCTTCCAGTCATCGCCGGTGCGCCGCTGCAATGCCACCCGGGCATAGGAATGGCAGCGACCGCAGGTCTCGCTCATCAGCTGGTCGGGCCCCTGGTCGGTGGCATTCGGTTCCTGTTCGAGGATATAGCGCCGGCCCTCGGTCTCCTCGATGGTCAGCCCGCGCGTATCGGCCAGGTGGCGCACGACAGAGACGAATTCCTCGTCGCTCAGCGGCACGCCGTAATTGCGCATCATTCGCACCACGTTCATCTCCCAGCCCTCGGGGGTGCGGCGGCTGTCATCGATGCGGGAGTATTTGCCATCCTCGCCCTGCACATGGCAGGCGGCGCAGACGGTCGACAGGACCTCTTCGCCATCCTGTGCCAGCGCAGGCGCGGCGGTCAGGAGGGCGGCGGAGGCGAGAAGCGTGGCGAGGGAGGTGCGGTGCATCGCGTCGATGATCCTCTGGCTGGGCGGCCGGGCCGCGGGACTGGAGTTGACGCGGAGTGAAGCAGAGGGCCGCAGGCGAAAACTTGACATTTTCGGACACAGTGGACCGGCGGGGCAGAATGGCCGCAAATGTCACCTTTCCGTTGCGCGGGATGCGGATGCTGCCGGCAAGGGGGTGCCGATGGCCCATGACTATGACGTGCTGGTGGTCGGCGGTGGCCCGGCGGGGGCGGTGTTTGCCCTGCTTGCCGCCCGCGACGGCTGCCGGGTGGCGCTGATCGACCCGAACCGCAGCGTGCCGCGCAGCGAGGGGATGAGCCCGCGCCTTCAGGGCTGGTTGCAGCAGGCGGGGCTGTTCGACGCGCCGGCGATGCGGGCGGTCACGGCGCCGCGCAGCAGTTATTGGGATGGCCCGCCGGTTCAGGCCAATGCCGAGCTGATCGTGGACCGCGCCGCGGTTGATGCGCATCTGCGCCGCATGGCCGGGGCGGCGGACGTGCGGGTCATCGAGGGCACTGCGCTGCCCTTGCCGGGCCGGGCCGAGATGGACGGCGGGCAGGGGCTGACGGCGCGTTTTGTCATCGACGCGAGGGGTCGCCGCGCCCATCGCGCGCGGTCCTTGGTCACGCGGGGGCCGGCCACCATTGCCATCGGCGCGGCGCTGAAGGTGGAGGCCGG
The DNA here is from genome assembly GCF_002847445.1 of Paracoccus zhejiangensis. Lineage (NCBI taxonomy): Bacteria > Pseudomonadati > Pseudomonadota > Alphaproteobacteria > Rhodobacterales > Paracoccaceae > Paracoccus > Paracoccus zhejiangensis. The sequence goes on from NZ_CP025430.1 coordinate 745,856, forward strand.
GCAGGGGGCGGGTAGCCGGATTCTGCCCTTGGATCAGGGGTGGCTCTGGCTGGCCGCGCGGGGCGATGGCACCGCTTGGGCGCAGCTGACGCTGGATGCTGCCGATCCCGAGGGCCGTGCCGCCGAGGCGCGGCTGGCGGAAGGTCTGAGGGCGGCGAGTGCCGGACTGCCGCTGGTTCTGGGGGTCGAAGGCGATCCGCTGATCCGCGACGCCACGCCGGTTCTTGCGGCGCCCGCCGAGGAGCTGGCGGTGCTGCCCATCGGTGATGCAGCCTCGGCGATGGACCCGCTGTCAGGGCACGGCATGTTCTGGGCGGTGTCCTCGGCGCTGGCCGCCACCGCCGTCCGGCGCACGCTGATGCGGCGTGATGACGCCGAGACCCGCGATCTGGCCCTGCGCTTCCTCGCGCAGCGGCACGCCGATGTTTACCCGCGCCAAGCCCGTCTGGGTCGGGATTTCATCCGGCAGCAATCAGCCCGGTTGCATCTGCCCTTCTGGTCCCGCCGCGCCGGGTTTCCCGATGACACTCCGCTGGAGGCACCGGCGGAGAGCCATATCGCCCGCCGCATCGTGGTTGAGGATGGCGTGCTGGCCGAGGCGGAGGTGGTGGTGACGTCGCACAGCCCGGCAGGCATGGCCTGGGTCGGACCGGATCGTGCCGTCGATCTGTTGCGGAAGGCGCAGGCGGATGCCGTCAGACCGCCGCGCTGAAACGCTGCCCCGGCTCGCTGGTCGAGCCAAGCGAGGCGGCCATGATCCGGGTCAGCGGCCAGGCCCAGTGCTTGACCCGCAGCAGCCGCCCATCGAACTCGACGCAATCGCCGAAGTCCTGCACCAGCTGCGCGGCCCGCGCTGCGGCCTCGCCAGCCGAAGCGCCGAATTCCTCGATCCTCAGGTCGTGATAGCACATCAGGCTTTCGACCATGTGCCCGACCAGAAGGTCGGTCTCCGTCAGCGCCGTGCCGCGGGCGATGGGCAACTCGCCGCGGGCAACCCGGGCCTGATAGCGGCCGGTCGAGGGCTCGTTCTGGGCATAGCCCGCCGGGTGGCGCGAGATCGACGAGGCGCCAAGCCCGATCAGCACCGGGGCGCGGTCATCGGTATAGCCCTGGAAATTCCGCGCCAGCCGGCGTTCGTTGAAGGCGATGGCAAGGCTGTCATCGGGCCGGGCGAAATGGTCGATGCCGATCTGGCGGAAGCCCGCACCCAGCAGCCAGTGCTGCGCCAGTTCGGTCAGGTCTAGCCGCTCCTCGGGCGAGGGCAGGGCCTCGGTCGGGATCATCACTTGCCGCTTCGAGACCCATGGCACATGGGCATAGCCATAAAGCGCCAGCCGCGACGGATCGAGTTGCAGCACATGGTCCAGCGTCCGCGACAGCGTATCGCGCCGCTGGTAGGGCAGGCCGTAAAGCAGGTCGAGATTGATGGCGTGGATGCCGAGGTCGCGCAGGCTGTCGATGGCCTCGGTGGTGACCATCAGCGATTGCGCCCGGCCGATGGCCACCTGCACGCGCGGCTCGAAATCCTGGATGCCGATGCTGGCGCGGTTCAGCCCGTACTGGGCCAGCATGGCCAGCCGCTCGCGGTCGCATTCGGTGGGATCGATCTCGACCGAAAACTCGTCGAGCGCGCCAAGACCGAACACGCGGTCCAACCCGCCCAGCAGCCGGTCGATCAACTCGGGCGGCAGGATCGTGGGGGTGCCGCCGCCCAGGTGCAACCGGGTGATCCTGATCTCGGGCGGCAGCTGTCGGCGGATCAGCGCCGCCTCGGACAGAAGCGAGGCGACGTAACCTCCAAGCGCCGTTCCGGTCTTGGTGCCCTGGGTCCGGCAGGCGCAGAACCAGCAGAGCCTGCGGCAAAACGGAACATGGACATAGAGCGATATTGCCTGTTTTGAGGGCACTTGCCCCAGCCAGGCGGCATAGTCGGCAGACCCGACCGCAGCCGTGAACCGGGTGGCGGGTGGGTAGCTGGTGAAGCGCGGAACGCGTGCGTCAAAAAGGCCGTGGCGGCGAAGCTTGGATCGGATGCTCATGGAGTGATATACTATGCCCCGCATTAAACGCCGCCTTGATCCAGATCAAAAAAATATGACCGCGCTGCATTCCCTGTCTCACCGTGTCGACTGCAATGCTTGCCCGATCCGCCATCGCGCGGTCTGCGCGAAATGCGAGACGGACGAGCTGGAGCAGCTGAACCGGATCAAGTTCTACAAGACCTTCACCGCCGGCCAGGTCATTGCGATCCGCGGCGAACAGCTGGACATCGTTGCCTCGATCGTCGCGGGCACGGCCTCGCTGACCCGTTCGATAAATGACGGGCGGGTGCAGATGATCGGGTTGCTGCTGCCCTCGGATTTCATCGGCCGTCCGGGCCGCGAGGCGGCGCCCTATGACATCACCGCCATCACCGATGTGACACTCTGTTGTTTTCACAAGCGTCCGTTCGAGCGTTTGCTGCTCGAGATGCCGCATGTGGGCGAACGGCTTCTGGAAATGTCGCTGGACGAGCTCGATGCGGCGCGTGACTGGATGCTGCTTCTGGGCCGCAAGACCGCGCGTGAACGCATCGCCAGCCTGCTGGCGCTGATTCTGAAACGCGCCAACCTGCCGATGGATCTGCAGGGCGAGGGCTGCCAGATCGACCTGCCGATCACCCGCGAGATGATGGCGAATTTCCTTGGCCTGACGATCGAGACCGTCAGTCGCCAGCTGACCGGGCTGGCCAAGGAAGGCATCATCCAGATCGAGGGCAAACGCGGTATCCACGTGCCCGACCTCTCGGCGCTGCTGGCCGAGACCGGCGACGACACCGATGGCGGCGTCGACTACTGAGTCGCGAGGCGCCGCCCGAGCGGCCAAAATCATCCCTGAACAGCGTCGCAACCGCCCTATCCGTCGACCCGGAGGCTGCGACAAATCGGCACAGGCCGGGTGCCGTCGACCCCGGTCCGTGCCGTCCCGTCAACAAATGACCGGCCTCCCTCCCGTTCCTTTTCCCTATCCGTCGCGGCATCGCCAGACCTTGATCTAGATCAATGCACCGTGATCGCCGCGGCCCTAGCGAGACCCTGCGAACAGAAGCGCGCGTCATTTTCGCGCGCCGAGACTCACGAGGGATTTCCGATGACAGATGCCGCAAAACTGACCGGGCTCGGACTCGTCGCCCTGTTCATGGCCATTGCCGCGAACTGGGCGCATGATCTCGCCTATCAGGTCCATGCCCTGATCCTGATGGCCCTGTCGGCGGGGCTGGCCATCAATATCATGCGCAATGCCGACAAGCCGAAAAAGCCCGTCGATACCACGGGCTACATGGATGACGTGGTGCGGGCGGGCGCCATCGCCACCGCCTTCTGGGGCATCGTCGGCTTCCTGGTCGGCGTGGTCATCGCCTTTCAGCTGGCCTTCCCGGCGCTGAACATCGAATGGGCCCAGCCCTTCGCCAATTTCGGCCGGCTGCGTCCGCTGCATACCAGCGCGGTGATCTTTGCCTTTGGCGGCAATGCGCTGATCATGTCCTGTTTCTACATCGTCCAGCGCACCTCGGGCGCGCGGCTCTGGGGCGGCAATCTCGCCTGGTTCGTGTTCTGGGGATACAACCTGTTCATCGTGCTGGCGGCGACGGGCTATGTGCTGGGCGCGACCCAGTCCAAGGAATATGCCGAGCCGGAATGGTATGTGGACTGGTGGCTGACCATCGTCTGGGTCTGCCTGCTGGCGATCTATGTCGGCACGCTGGCGCGGCGGCGCGAGAAGCACATCTATGTCGCCAACTGGTTCCTGCTCTCGTTCATCATCACCGTGGCGATGCTGCACATCGTCAACAACATCTCGATCCCGGTCTCGATCTGGGGCTCGAAATCGGTGCAGATCTTTGCCGGCGTGCAGGATGCCATGACGCAATGGTGGTATGGCCACAACGCGGTGGGCTTCTTCCTGACGGCGGGCTTCCTCGGCATGATGTATTACTTCGTGCCGAAACAGGCCGAGCGCCCGGTCTACAGCTACAAGCTGTCGATCATCCACTTCTGGGGGCTGATCTTCCTCTATATCTGGGCCGGTCCGCACCACCTGCATTACACTGCCCTGCCGGATTGGGCCGCGACGCTTGGCATGGTCTTCTCGATCATCCTGTGGATGCCCAGCTGGGGCGGGATGATCAACGGGTTGATGACGCTGAACGGGGCCTGGGACAAGCTGAGGACCGACCCGATCATCCGCATGATGGTCATCAGCCTCGCCTTCTACGGCATGGCGACCTTCGAGGGGCCGATGATGTCGATCCGCTCGGTCAACTCGCTGTCCCATTACACCGACTGGACCATCGGACACGTGCATTCCGGCGCGCTTGGCTGGAACGGCATGATCACCTTCGGCGCGCTCTACTATCTGACCCCGCGGCTCTGGGGGCGCGAGCGGATGTACTCGATGTCGGCGATCAACTGGCACTTCTGGCTCGCGACCATCGGCATCGTTCTCTACGCCAGCTCGATGTGGGTCACCGGCATCATGGAGGGCCTGATGTGGCGCGAGGTCGATGCCCAGGGCTTCCTGGTCAACAGCTTCGCCGACACCGTAGCCGCGAAATTCCCGATGTACGTGGTGCGCGCACTGGGCGGAACGCTGTTCCTCGCCGGGGGTGTGCTGATGGGCTGGAACATGTGGATGACCATCCGGGGGGGCGTCCGCGCCCCGGCCCCGGCGCAAGTCCCGGCAGAGTGAGAGACGATGATGGCAAACGACCCGAAAACCAGCCCGGCGCAAACCGCCGAAGCCTCCGCCAGTGCCGGGACCACTGCGACCAAGCCGCGCCGGTCCATCCTTGACCGGCACGCCCTGATCGAACGCAGCGCCTCGCTTCTGTTCATCTTCTCGCTCGCCGTGGTGTCGATCGGCGGCATCGTCGAGATCGCGCCGCTGTTCTATCTCGAGAACACCATCGAGAAGGTCGAGGGCGTTCGGCCCTATACGCCGCTCGAATTGACCGGGCGCGACATCTATGTGCGCGAGGGTTGCTATACCTGCCACAGCCAGATGATCCGGCCGATGCGCGACGAGGTCGAGCGTTACGGCCATTACTCGCTGGCCGCCGAGTCGATGTATGACCACCCCCATCAATGGGGTTCCAAGCGCACCGGCCCGGATCTGGCGCGGGTCGGCGGGCGCTATTCCGACGCCTGGCATGTCGATCACCTGAAGGACCCGCAATCGGTGGTGCCCGAAAGCGTGATGCCGAAATATGCCTTCCTCGCCGAGACGAAGATCGAGCCGGCCCATACCGAGGCGCTGGTCAAGACCCATCGCCTCGTCGGCGTTCCCTATAGCGACGAGATGGTGGCCTCGGCCAAGGCGGATTTCTGGGCGCAGGCCAACCCGGATGCCGACACCGACGGCCTTCTGGAACGCTATCCCGGTGCGGTGGTGTCGAACTTCGACGGCCAGCCGCAGCTGACCGAGATGGATGCGCTGATCGCCTATATGCAGATGCTGGGCACGCTGGTCGATTTCTCGACCTTCACCCCGGACGCAAGCCGGTAGGGAGGGCGCGATGGATACCTATACCCTGCTGCGCCAATTCGCCGACAGCTGGGCGCTGGCCGCGATGACCGCCTTCTATATCGGCGCCATCCTCTGGGTCTTCCGCCCCGGTTCGCGCAAGGCCCATGACGAGGCGGCGAGCCTGCCCTTCCGATTTGAGAATGCGCCCGGCGTGACGCCGGACGCGACCAAGCCAGCCGACCAGACGACGAAGGGGAAAGCCTGATGGACGACAAAGAAACGCGGGACCCCGTCACCGGCGTCGACACGACCGGCCATGAATGGGACGGCATCAGAGAGCTGAACAACCCGATGCCGCGCTGGTGGCTGTGGACGCTCTACGGCACCATCGTCTGGGGCATCGGCTATGCCATCGCCTATCCGGCCTGGCCGCTGGTCCAGGGCGCCACATCCGGTCTGCTGGGCTATTCCACCCGTGGCGAGGTCGCGGCCGAGATCGCCGCCGTCGATGCCCGCAATGCCGAGGTCAGCGCCACGCTGGCCGCCGCCGATCTGGCCGCGCTGCCGGTCGATGACCCGGCCTATCAATTCGGCGTCTCGGGCGGGGCGGCGGTGTTCCGCGCCAATTGCTCGCAATGCCACGGGGCAGGGGCGGCGGGCGGGGTCGGCTATCCGAACCTGCTGGATGACAGCTGGCTTTGGGGCGGCACGCTGGACGATATCGAATACACCGTGCGCCACGGCATCCGCAACGACATCGACGCTGATGCCCGCTTCTCGCAGATGCCGGCCTTCGGCGAGATGCTGACCAAGCCCGAGATCGCCGAGATCGCCGAACATGTGCTGGCCCTGTCGGGACAGGATCACGACGCGGCCAAGGCCGAGGCGGGGGCCACGCTTTTCGCCGACAACTGCGCAAGCTGCCATGGCGAAACGGGCACCGGCGACCGCGAACAGGGCGCGCCCGACCTGACCGATGCGATCTGGCTTTACAGCGGCACGCGCGAGGCGGTGACGGAAACCATCACCAACGCACGCTTCGGCGTCATGCCGGCCTGGGGGCCGCGCCTCTCGGATGCCGAGATCAAGGCGGTGACGCTGTATGTCCACCAGCTTGGGGGCGGTGAGTAATCCCGCCTCCTTGGCCGGGCTGGTCCCGGCGGTGCCCCGGTCCGGTGATCTGTTCGCAACTTGTCCGGGACCGGGGCACCACTTTTTGCCCGACTTGATCCAGATCAATGCCGCCTCTGTCGCCAGATGACAAGCTGCGCGCGCGAACAGACAGGTCACATTTCATGAACGAGTCCAATTCCGGCAGCCTCTATGCGGCACGCGAGCCGATCTTTCCCAAGCGGGTCTCGGGCAAGTTCCGCCAGCTGAAATGGTGGATCCTCGGCATCACGCTGGTGATCTATTACATCACCCCCTGGATCCGTTGGGATCGCGGGCCAAGCCTGCCCGATCAGGCGGTGCTGGTCGATCTGGCGCATCGGCGCTTCTATTTCTTCTGGATCCAGATCTGGCCGCATGAATTCTATTTCGTTGCCGGCCTGTTGATCATGGCCGGGATCGGCCTCTTCATCTTCACCTCGGCGCTTGGCCGGGTCTGGTGTGGCTATGCCTGCCCGCAGACGGTCTGGACCGATCTCTTCATCCTCGTCGAGCGCTGGATCGAGGGCGATCGCAACGCCCGCGTGCGGCTGTGGAACGCGCCATGGTCTGCAAGGAAGGCGCGGCTGAGGCTGACGAAATGGCTGGTCTGGCTCATGATCGCGGTGGCGACCGGCGGGGCCTGGATCTTCTATTTCGCCGATGCGCCGACGCTTCTGCGCGATTTCCTGACCTTTCAAGCGCCGGTTGTCGCCTATTCTACCGTCGCCGTGCTGACCGCCACCACCTTCATCTTCGGCGGCTTCATGCGCGAGCAGATCTGCATCTACATGTGCCCCTGGCCGCGCATCCAGGCGGCGATGATGGATCCCGACACGCTGACCGTGGCCTATCGCGACTGGCGGGGCGAGCCGCGCGGCAAGGGCATGCGCCGCCGCGCTGCTGCTGCTGAGACCTATGCCGGGGGCGAGACCGGTGGCCGCCGCTCGCCGGTGATTCCGGTTCCGGGTCTGGCACAGGCCGCCGTCGCGCCGGTGCTGGCGCGGGAAACGCCGGGGGACTGCATCGACTGCAATGCCTGCGTGAATGTCTGCCCGATGGGCATCGACATCCGCGACGGCCAGCAGATGGCTTGCATCACCTGCGCGCTGTGCATCGATGCCTGCGACGAGGTGATGGTGAAGATTGGCAAGCCGCGCGGGCTGATCGACTACCTGGCGCTGTCGGACGAGCCGCGCGAGCGCGCGGGCGATCCGCCGCGCCCGATCCGCCAGCATGTCTTCCGCTTTCGCACCCTGCTTTACACCGCGATCTGGGCGGTCTTCGGCCTCGGCCTTCTCTGGGCGCTGTTCGTGCGGCCCGAGATCGACGTGACCGTCTCGCCGATCCGCAACCCGCAATTCGTCACCCTGTCCGACGGCGCCATCCGCAACGCCTATGACATCCGGCTGCGGAACAAGCATGGCGACGAACGCCCCTTCCGCATCGTGCTGGCAGAGGGCAGCGGGCTGGCTGTCACGCTGGAAGGGGCCAGCGGCGACGAGGTGATGGTGCCCGCCGACATGACCGCGCTGCACCGCGTCTACGTCACCGCTCCGGCCGGCTCTGCCCCGGCGGCGGCCGATGCCTCGCCGGTCAGCTTCCTGATCACCGAGCCGGTCTCGGGCGAAAGCGTCGAGGTCGGCAGCGTCTTCAACGGAAAGGGTTCAGAATGAGCCGAGAACTCAAGGGCTATCATGTGGCGCTGATCTTCGGGTCGTGTTTCGCCATCATCATCGCCGTCAACCTGGTGCTGGCCACCCAGGCGATCCGCACCTTTCCCGGGCTCGAGGTCAAGAATTCCTATGTCGCCAGCCAAAGCTTCGACCATGACCGGGCGGCGCAGGATGCGCTTGGCTGGCAGGTGGGCGTCACGGTCAAGGACGGGGTGCTGCGGCTTGGCATCGGCGATCGCTCCGGCCCGGTCAAGGCACGGATCATCGAGGCGAAACTGGGCCGGTCCAGCTTTGCCGGCGACGACCGGATGCTCGAGATGCAAGAGGGTAACGGCGTCTATTTCGCCGAGGTGCCGGGGCTGGCGCCCGGGGCCTGGCGCTTCTGGCTGACCGCCGAGGCGGGGGATGGCACGCTGTTCAAGCAGAGCCATGACCTGTGGGTGCCGAAATGAGCGTCGCCGCCTGCCCGGGCTGCACCCTTGGTGAAGCCGCGCCCGATCCCTCGACGAAACCGCAGGATGCCGGTTACGAACTGGTCCTGCCGCGCATCCATTGCGCCGCCTGCATCTCGGGGATCGAGACGGTGCTGAACGCCGCGCCCGGCGTGCAGACCGCCCGGGTGAACCTGACCCGCAAGCGCGCCTGGGTGACTGCTGCGCCGGATGCCGACCCGAGCCGCTGGGTCGAGGCGCTGGCCGAGGCTGGATACGAGGCGCACGAGGTCGCGGCTGGCCAGATCCCGGTCGAGAAGGGGCCGGATCTCGCCCTGCACCTGGGCATCTCGGGCTTTGCGATGATGAACGTGATGCTTCTGTCGGTCGCGGTCTGGTCGGGTGCGGCGGATGTGACCCGCAACTTCATGTACTGGGTCAGCGCGCTGATCGCCTTGCCCGCCACCGCCTATGCCGCGCAACCGTTTTTCCGCAATGCCTGGAACGCGCTGAAGGCCGGCCGGCTGGACATGGACCTGCCGATCTCGCTGGCCATCATCGGGGCCAGCGGCATGTCGCTGTGGGAAACCATCTATGGCGGCCGCCATGCCTGGTTCGAGGCGGCGCTGTCGCTGACCTTCTTCCTGCTGGCCGGGCGCTATCTCGACCAGACCATGCGGCAGGCGGTTCGGTCCGCCGCGGCCGATCTGGCGGCGCTGGAGCCGCGCCGGGTCCACCGGATCGAGGAAGGCCAGCGCGTCTCGCGCCCGATCGAGGAGATCCGGGTGGGCGACCAGCTGTGGCTGGCTGCCGGCGCGCGGGTGCCGGTCGATGCGCTGCTGGTCGATGCCAGTGTGCAGCTGGACCGCAGCGCCATGACGGGCGAATCCGATCCGGTCGAGCGGCGGGCGGGGCAGGACCTGGTGGCGGGTGACGTGGTCCTGACCGGGCCGGTGGTGATCCGCGCCACTGCCGTCGGCGAAAGCACCACCCTGCGCCGCATGGCCCGGCTGATCGCCACCGCCGAGACCGCGCGCGGCCGCTTTGCCAGCCTCGCCGAACGCGCCGCGACGATCTATACCCCGGTGATCCACGTGGTCGCGCTGATCACCTTCATCGGCTGGTTGGTGGTGACCGGCGATGTCCGGCAATCGCTGAACGTCGCCATCGCTACGCTGATCATCACCTGCCCCTGCGGCCTCGGCCTCGCCATCCCGGCGGTTTCGGCGGCGGCGACCGGGCGGCTCTATCGCCACGGCTGCCTGGTGCGGAACGATACTGCGCTCGAGCGGCTGGCGCAGATCGACATGGTGGTGTTCGACAAGACCGGGACCCTGACCCGGCAGGAGCTGATGCTGCCCGATGGGCTCAGCGATACCGTCCGCCAGGTGCTGCGCGGCCTTGCCAATGTCTCGGATCATCCGCTGTCGCGCGGGCTGCGGGCCAGCCTGCGCACGGTCACGCCGGCCCCGCTGGAACACATGCGCGAGCTGCCGGGCAAGGGTGTCAGCGCGATCTGGGACGGCACCCCGGTCTCGCTGATGGCGGCCGAGGATGGCTGTGCCTCGATCCTGTCGATCGGCCGGAAGAAGATCAAGCTGGAGCGGATCGAGCGGATCGTGCCCGGCGGCGCCGAACTGGTCGCGGGCCTGCAGAAGCACGGGCTGGAGATCGGCCTGCTCAGCGGCGATAGCGACTGCCGGGCGCGGCAGATCGGGGCCGAGCTGGGTATTACCCGGATCTGGGCCGAGATGACCGCCAGCCACAAGATCGAGGTGATCAAGGGGCTGCGGGCAGGGGGCTGCCGGGTGCTGATGGTCGGCGACGGGCTGAACGATGCCGCCGCGCTGACCGCCGCCAATGCCTCCATCGCGCCGGGCCATGCGCTGGATGTCAGCCGCAGCGCCGCCGACGTGGTGGTCACCGGCGAGATCGGGCTGATCTCCGAGGTGCTCTGCACCGCCCACAAGGCCCGCCGGCGGATGCTGGAGAACCTGTGGATGTCGGGGATCTACAACGTCGTGGCGATTCCGGTCGCGGTGCTGGGCCTTGCCTCGCCCCTGCTGGCCGCCGTGGTCATGTCGATCAGCTCGCTGACGGTCACCCTGAATGCGCTGCGTGTGAGATAGGCCATGAACATCCTTCTGATCCTGATCCCGGTCTCGCTGTTCCTCGGCGGGCTGGCGCTGGTGCTGTTCGTCTGGACGCTGCGCGCCGATCAATATGACGATCCCGACGGTGCGGCCAACCGGGTGCTCTTGGACGACGACCAGCGACCCGCCGGGCCGCGCCAGGGAATCACCCGGACGACAGCAGAGCGCTGAATCCCTCGCAACTGCGACAGGCTGACGCAGGGCAGTGACCGCACGGCCCCACGACCTTGGTAGCGCCTGACGCGGTCGCAATGCCGCAGGGCGGCGCAAGCCTCTCAATTCCGTGTCCTTCACAGTTGCAGGTCACCAAATCACCTGCTAGAGACGCCCCAGATTTTCAGGGCAGGCAGTCCCGACGCCGCCGGCCCCCCGACCCGCAAGCCCCGCGACAGACCGGCCTAGGCCGGCCCGCCAGTGGGGTATGCGCAAACCGTGAAGGATGACCGTGGCCAACACTGCTTCCATGTCCCAAAGCATCGCCGGGCGCTACGCACAGGCTGTGTTTGACCTCGCGCGTGACGAAGGCGGCATCGACCGCATCGCCACGGAACTGGACCAATTGCAGGGCGCGCTGGATGACAGCGCCGAACTGCGCGACGTGATCGGATCGCCGCTGTATTCGCGCGACGACCAGAAAAAGGCCATCGCCGCGCTGGCGCAGAAGATGGGCCTTGGCGCGACGCTGGCCAATACGCTGCAGCTGATGGCCTCGAACCGCCGGCTGTTCGTGCTGCCGGCGCTGATCGCCCAGCTGCGCGGCCTGATCGCCGATGCGCGCGGCGAGATCACAGCCGATGTCACCAGCGCCGTCGCGCTGAGCGACGAGCAGAAAAACAAGCTGACCGAAACGCTCGCCAAGAAATCGGGCAAGACCGTCAAGCTGAATACCCGCGTCGATGAGGCTCTCATCGGCGGGATGATTGTCAAGCTGGGTTCGCAGATGATCGACAGTTCGGTCCGCTCGAAGCTCGCTTCCCTGCAGAACGCTATGAAAGAGGTTGGATAATGGGAATCCAGGCAGCCGAGATTTCGGCGATCCTCAAGGATCAGATCAAGAATTTCGGGCAGGATGCCCAGGTGGCCGAAGTCGGCCAGGTGCTGTCGGTCGGTGACGGTATCGCCCGTGTCTACGGCCTCGACAAGGTCCAGGCCGGCGAGATGGTCGAATTCCCCGGCGGCATTCGCGGCATGGTGCTGAACCTCGAAACCGACAACGTCGGCGTCGTGATCTTCGGCGACGACCGTGACATCAAGGAAGGCGACACCGTCAAGCGGACCGGCGCCATCGTGGAAGTGCCGACCGGCAAGGGCCTTCTGGGCCGCGTCGTCGACGCGCTTGGCAACCCGATCGACGGCAAGGGCCCGATCGTTGACCCGATCATGGCCATCGCCGACGTGAAGGCTCCCGGCATCATGCCGCGCAAATCGGTGCACGAGCCGATGGCGACCGGCCTCAAGTCGGTTGACGCGATGATCCCGATCGGCCGCGGCCAGCGCGAGCTGATCATCGGCGACCGTCAGACCGGCAAGACCGCCGTGGCCCTGGACACGATCCTGAACCAGAAAAACTACAACGGCCGCGAAGCCGAGGGCATGAAGTCGCTCTACTGCATCTACGTCGCCGTCGGCCAGAAGCGCTCGACCGTGGCCCAGCTGGTGCAGAAGCTGGAAGAAACCGGCGCGATGGAATACTCGATCGTCGTCGCCGCTACCGCGTCGGACCCGGCGCCGATGCAGTACCTGGCGCCCTATTCGGCCACCGCGATGGGCGAATATTTCCGCGACAACGGCATGGACGCGCTGATGATCTATGACGACCTGTCCAAGCAGGCCGTTGCCTACCGCCAGATGTCGCTGCTGCTGCGCCGTCCGCCCGGCCGTGAAGCCTATCCGGGCGACGTGTTCTACCTGCACTCGCGCCTGCTCGAGCGTTCGGCCAAGATGAACGAGAACAACGGCGCCGGTTCGCTGACCGCGCTGCCGATCATCGAAACCCAGGCGGGCGACGTGTCGGCCTATATCCCGACCAACGTGATCTCGATCACCGACGGCCAGATCTTCCTGGAAACCGACCTGTTCTTCCAGGGCATCCGCCCGGCCGTGAACACCGGTCTGTCGGTCAGCCGCGTGGGTTCGGCTGCCCAGACCAAGGCGATGAAATCGGTCGCCGGTCCGGTCAAGCTGGAACTGGCCCAGTATCGCGAAATGGCTGCCTTCGCTCAGTTCGGTTCGGACCTCGACGCCGCGACGCAGAAGCTGCTGAACCGCGGTGCGCGCCTGACCGAGCTGATGAAGCAGCCGCAATACCAGCCGCTGACCAACGCCGAGATCGTGATCGTCATCTATGCCGGCACCAAGGGCTACGTGGATAACGTCCCGGTGCGCGACGTGGTGGCCTGGGAACAGGGCCTGATCCAGTTCCTGCGCAACCAGAAGCAGTCGCTGCTAGACGACATCACTACCAATGACCGCAAGGTCTCGGGTGATCTCGAGGATGCGATCAAGTCGGCGCTGAACGAATACGCCAAGACCCGCGCTTAAGGAGGCTGAGATATGCCCAGCCTTAAGGACCTCAAGAACCGGATCGGAAGCGTCAAGAACACGCGGAAGATCACCAAGGCGATGCAAATGGTCGCCGCCGCCAAATTGCGCCGTGCGCAAGAGGCGGCGGAAGCCGCGCGTCCCTATGCCGAGCGCATGTCGGCCGTCATGGCCGGCCTGACCGCCAGTGCCCAGGGTTCGGACAATGCGCCGCGCCTGCTGGCCGGCACCGGCAGCGATGACCGGCAATTGCTGGTTGTCATGACCTCGGAACGCGGCCTCGCGGGCGGGTTCAACAGCTCGATCGTCAAGCTGGCCCGCCAGCGGGCCGAGCTGCTGCGCGCCCAGGGCAAGCAGGTCGAGATCATGACCGTCGGCAAGAAGGGCCGCGAGCAGCTGAAGCGCGAGTTCGCCAAGCAGATGATCCATCACGTGGATCTCTCCGAGGTGAAGCGCATCGGCTATGACAATGCCCGCGGCATTGCCGACGAGGTGCTGTCGCGCTTCGAGGATGGTGGCTTCGACGTGGCCACGATCTTCTACAACCGCTTTGAATCGGTGATCAGCCAGATTCCGACCGAACAGCAGATCATTCCTGCGGTGACGGCCGAGGGCGGTGACGCGACCGGCGGTGCGGATTCGCAATATGATTACGAACCCGGCGAGGATGCCATTCTGGCTGATCTGCTGCCGCGTTCGGTCGCGACGCAGATCTTTGCGGCGCTCCTTGAGAATGCGGCCTCTGAACAGGGCGCCCGGATGTCGGCCATGGACAACGCCACGCGCAACGCGGGTGACATGATCGACCGCCTGACGACCCAGTACAACCGTTCGCGTCAGGCCGCGATCACCAAGGAACTCATCGAAATCATCTCGGGCGCCGAGGCGCTCTGACACGTAGGGGTAAAGACATGGCAGAGGCCAAAGGTAAAATCACGCAGGTGATCGGCGCCGTCGTCGACGTGCAGTTCGACGGCCCGCTTCCCGCGATTCTGAACGCTCTGGAAACCGAGAACAACGGCAAGCGGCTGGTTCTGGAAGTGGCCCAGCACCTGGGCGAGAACACCGTCCGCACCATCGCCATGGACGCCAGCGAAGGCCTGGTCCGTGGTGCTCCGGTGACCGACACGGGCGGCCCGATCTCGGTGCCGGTCGGCAACGCGACGCTCGGCCGCATCCTGAACGTCGTCGGCGAGCCGGTGGACGAGGGCGGTCCGGTCAACTCTACCGAAACCCGCGCCATCCACCAGCCGGCCCCCGACTTCGCGTCGCAGGCGACCAGCTCGGAGATTCTCGTCACCGGCATCAAGGTCATCGACCTGCTGGCTCCCTACTCCAAGGGCGGCAAGATCGGCCTCTTCGGTGGCGCCGGCGTGGGCAAGACGGTTCTGATCATGGAACTGATCAACAACATCGCCAAGGTGCACTCGGGTTACTCGGTGTTCGCGGGCGTGGGTGAACGCACCCGTGAAGGCAACGACCTTTACCACGAGATGGTGGAATCGGGCGTTATCAAGCCGGACAACCTGGAAGAATCGCAGGTGGCGCTGGTCTACGGCCAGATGAACGAGCCGCCGGGAGCCCGGATGCGCGTTGCGCTGACCGGTCTGACCGTGGCCGAACAGTTCCGCGATGCCACCGGCACCGACGTTCTGTTCTTCGTCGACAACATCTTCCGCTTTACCCAGGCGGGTTCGGAAGTGTCGGCGCTCTTGGGTCGTATCCCGTCCGCCGTGGGTTACCAGCCGACGCTGGCCACCGACATGGGCGCGATGCAGGAACGCATCACCTCGACCAAGAACGGCTCGATCACCTCGATCCAGGCCGTCTACGTTCCGGCCGACGACCTTACCGACCCGGCACCGGCCACGACCTTCGCCCACCTCGACGCCACGACCGTGCTGTCGCGCGCGATCTCGGAACTGGGCATCTACCCGGCCGTGGACCCGCTCGACTCGAACAGCCGTATCCTCGACCCGGCCATCGTCGGCGAGGAGCATTACCAGGTTGC
Source organism: Paracoccus zhejiangensis (assembly GCF_002847445.1). Classification (NCBI taxonomy): domain Bacteria; kingdom Pseudomonadati; phylum Pseudomonadota; class Alphaproteobacteria; order Rhodobacterales; family Paracoccaceae; genus Paracoccus; species Paracoccus zhejiangensis. The sequence continues at coordinate 761,322 of NZ_CP025430.1, forward strand.
CCGTGACGTTCAGGGTATCCTGCAGAAGTACAAGTCGCTGCAGGACATCATCGCCATTCTGGGCATGGACGAGCTGTCGGAAGAGGACAAGCTGACCGTGGCCCGCGCCCGGAAGATCCAGCGCTTCCTGTCGCAGCCCTTCGACGTTGCGAAGGTCTTCACCGGTTCGGACGGCGTTCAGGTGCCGCTGGAGGACACCATCAAGTCCTTCGCCGCGGTCGTGAAAGGCGAGTACGACCACCTGCCCGAAGCGGCCTTCTACATGGTTGGCGGCATCGAGGATGTGAAGGCGAAAGCCGAGCGTCTGGCTGCAGAAGCCGCGTAAGGGGGCGATATGGCCGATAACATGCAGTTCGACCTCGTCTCGCCCGAACGGAGCCTCGTCTCCGTTCCGGTGCGCGAGGTGCGCCTGCCGGGCACGGATGGCGATCTGACCGTCATGCCCGGCCATGCGCCCGTCATCGTCAACCTGCGCCCCGGCATGGTGGTGGTGGTTGACGAAAGCGGCACCGAGACCGAGTTCGCCGTCACCGGCGGCTTTGCCGAGATCAACAACACCTCCGTCTCGCTGCTGGCCGAACGCGGCCATGCGCGGGCCGAGATGACCCAGGACATCTTCAACGAGATGATGGCCGAGGCGCATCGCCGGCGGAAAGTGGTCGAGGAAAAGCACACGGCCGGCGAGGAAGTCGTCGCCGCCGCGGTGAAGCTTCTGGCGGATATGGAGGCCATGGGCACCCATATCGGCCTCGACCCGAACCAGGCGAATTTCCCGCGCTGATTGGCTGCGGGCTTTAGATAACGAAAACCCCGGCCGAAAGGTCCGGGGTTTTTTCTTGGGCGCTTGTGCTTGGTCAACAGCGCTTGCTGTCGCTTTTCCAAGCCTTCCTGCCAGAACATCTGCAGACATATCAGCTTATTCATGCCGCCGTTCGAAACAGCTTGAGTTATATTTTCGGACAGGCCGGCTTCTGCGCGGTGGACAATCCTCCGTCCAAGGATTTAGCCTGATTTACAGATTGTTAACCGATATCATATGTCATGCTGAAAATTGACGGTTCTGCGGTCGGCGTGGTCAAGGGAACGGCCCTTGTCTTCTCGGCGTTTGAAAACAATGGCGAAATGTGGACCGGGCAGGGGCCGCGGGTCGCCAGCCATACGGTGACCTTCGACGAGGCCTTTCTGTCCGAGCCGGTGGTGCATGTCAGCATCAACATGTGGGACATGGGGTCATCGCAGAACGCGCGGGCCGATATTTCCACCGAGGAGGTCTCGGCCCACGGTTTCCGCATCGTCTTCCGCACCTGGGGCGATACCCGCGTGGCGCGCATCCGGGCCGACTGGATGGCCATCGGCCCGGTGCGTCATGGCGATGATTTCGTCGGCATCTAGGCCCGGGATCTAGGCCCGGTCGAGATTGACCCCGATCAGTCCGGCCACCTGCGCGGGATGGGTAATGGGCAGCATATGCCCGGCCCCCGGCACGGTGGCCCTGCCGACATCGGGCAGGCGCTCGGCCAGCGCCTCGGCGATGGCGCTGATCACCGGGGGCGATTCCGCGCCCGAGATCAGCAGCACCGGCGCATCGATCCCCTCCAGCCCGCCATCCCGAAGGATATTCGCCTTGTCCTCCATCAGCGTGTCATTGGTCTCTGCCACCAGCCGCACCTGGTCGGCCATCTGGTCCTGAAAGACCGGCGGCAGGCTGTCAAAGGGCTGGTCGCCCCAGATCGACAGGAAGGCCCGCGCGGCCTCGTGGTCGCGCCCCTCGGCCAGAAGCGCCTTCAGCGCCTCGCCCAGCTCCGCATCGACCCCGGCGTGATCCCGCGCGGCGGCGAACAGCACCGGCTCGATCAGCGTCAGGCTGCGCACCGCCTCGGGCGCGCCGACGGCAAGGCGCAGGGCGACGGTAGCACCGAAGCTGTGGCCGATCAGGTCCAGCGGCCGGTCGATCATTCCCGCCGCGATCCGGGTGACCGCCGTGTGGTAATCGGGATCGCCCGGCGCAGGGGACCAGGGCGCGGACCGGCCATGCCCCGGCAGGTCGAACCCCTTGAGGTCGATCCGCCCGCCCAGGTCCTGCGCGATCGGGCCCCAGTAACGGCCATTGCCCATCATGCAATGCAGCGCCAGCGCCGGCCGGTCGGGATCGCCCGGCCATTCGCGCAGGTGAATCTCCGGCAGGCTCACAGGCTGGCCAGATGCCGCTCGAGGAAGTCCAGGCGGTCCTGCCCCCAGAACCGCTGCCCGCTTTCCCGCACCACGTAGAAGGGTGCGCCAAAAGCCCCGGCCTCGACCGCCTGTTCCAGGTTGCGGCCATAGGTCTCGGCCCCGATGAACAGCCCCTTGTCGGCCAGCGCCGGGTCAAATCCCGAAGCCGCCAGGATCTCGCGGATCACCGCATCATCGCTGATGTCACGCTGTTCCGCCCAGACCGCGCGTAGGAAGCCCTGCACCAGCCCGCCGACATCGCCGCCGGCGTCTTGCGCCGCGATCACCGCATAGGACGAGGGCGCCATGTTCACCGGCCAATGCGCCGGCTTCAGGTTGAAGGGAACGCCCAGATAGTCAGACCAGCGGGTCAGTTCCTGCGCCCGCATCTCCATCCGCGAGGGGTGGCGGTCGGCGGGCTTGGTGCCGCCGGTGCGGTCGAACAGTTGCATCAGGTCGACGGGCTTGTAGGTGATCGTGGCGCCATGCCTGCCGGCCACTTCCTCCAGCCGGTTGCCGGCGAGATAGCACCAGGGGCTGATGGTGCCGAGGTAATAGTCGATATGTGCCATGATCTGCTCCGTTTGGTTTGCGGGCAAGCTAGCCGGGTGATAAGCCCTGCGCAATCGCGCGAATCCCGAGAAAAGGCCCATCCCGATGCCCGCCATGACCGAACCCAAGCTGATTTCCGGCAATGCCAACAAGCCGCTGGCCAGCTCCATCGCCCGGCGGATGTCGATGCATCGCGGCATGAATGTCAGCCTCGTCGATGCGCGGGTGGAACGCTTCAACGACCAGGAAATCTTCGTCGAGGTGTTCGAGAATGTCCGCGGCGAGGACATGTATATCATTCAGCCGACCTCGAACCCGGCGAATGACAACCTGATGGAACTCTTGATCATGACCGACGCGCTGAAGCGCAGCTCGGCCGCAAGGATCACCGCCGTCATTCCCTATTTCGGCTATGCCCGCCAGGACCGCCGCGCCAAGGCCCGCACGCCGATCACCGCCAAGCTCGTCGCGAACATGCTGACCGAGGCGGGCGTTGACCGGGTGCTGACGCTGGACCTGCACGCCGCGCAGATCCAGGGCTTCTTCGACATCCCGGTCGACAACCTTTACGCCGCGCCGGTCTTTGCGCTGGATATCCAGCATCACTTCAAGGGCAAGATGGACAACCTGATGGTGGTCTCGCCCGATGTCGGCGGCGTGGCCCGGGCGCGCGAACTGGCGCAGCGCATCGGCGCGCCGCTGTCGATCGTCGACAAGCGCCGCGAGAAGGCCGGTGAAGTGGCCGAGATGACGGTGATCGGCGATGTGAAGGGCAAGGCCTGCATCATCGTCGACGACATCTGCGACACCGCCGGCACGCTGGTGAAGGCGGCGCAGGTGCTGACCGACAATGGCGCGACCGAGGTCCATGCCTATATCACCCACGGCGTCCTCTCGGGTCCGGCGGTCGAGCGGATCGGCAATTCGGTGATGAAATCGCTGGTCGTCACCGACTCGATCCAGGCCTCGGACGAAGTGAAGGCCGCGCGCAATATCCGCATCGTCCCGACCGCGCCGATGTTTGCCCAAGCCATCCTGAACATCTGGAACGGCACCTCGGTCTCGAGCCTGTTCGAGACCGACACGCTCGGCCCGATCTATGAAGGCCTCTACACCGCCGGCGGCGCCTGAGCCTCAGCGGAACTGATCGGGCGATTTCCAGCAGTTTTCCGGCTCGAAATCCCCCGAGACGGTGAAGTCGCGGCAGGTGAAAACCAGGTAATTGTGCCGGCCGACCAGCCATGAACTCGCGGCGACCAGCACCGCCACCAGCACCAGCCCGCGCGACAGGCGCGGATTGCGCACCTGCGTCGCCTCGGGCATCGTCACGCGCATCATGATATGGATGATCAGCGGCAAGGCCAGCAGCGCGGTCGCGAGCGACAGCAGGATGCTCAGCCCGCGCGTCACCGGCACCGGGATGGCATCGGCCAGAACCTCGGCCAGCACCCAGAGAAGTGGCAGCAGCAGCACCAGCCGCTCGGGCCACGACAGGTAGGGCCGCCCGACCGTGTTCCGCCCGACATAAAGCCCGGCCCCCAGCGCCACCAGCGACACCACCACCATCTGCATCAGGCTGTCATAGAAGACCGTGCCATAGGCGCCGAAGTCGAAGGCCATCGGCCAGACCGCCAGCGCGATCAGGATGGCCGAGATGAAGAACTGATTGGCCTGCTTCAGATTGTGGCTGGCCTCGGGACTGGGCGGCGTCTGGTCGGTCATGATCGGCTCCGGCTTGGGGCTGTCATCCCCAGTCAAGCGCAGCCATCTGGCGAGGGTCAAGCCTCCTCGGTCGCGCCCGCTTCCTGCCGTGCAGGCAAGGTGATGACCGCCTCGATCACCTGACCCTTGAACTGCGTCCTCGCCCCCAACTCCTTCATCAGCGCCGCCATGGCGGTGTTGCGCGGCAGGTAATCCAGCACCACCCGCGCCATCCCCAGCCGCCTTGCCGCCAGCATCGCCGCGACGACCAGCAGCCGGCCCAGCCCGTCATGGCGAAAGCGCGGCTCGACCGAGACGGCGATCTCGGCGTCGCCGTCGCCCATCGGCACCAGTTCGGCCACCCCGCGCAGCTCGCCGCCGATGAAGGTGCCGAAGACATAGGCGCCGTGCCAGTCGATCCGGTTCACATAGCCATTGATCGCGGATTCGCTCATCCCGCCGTGAAAGCGGGCGCGGCGATCCTCGGGCGAGAGGCGCAGCAGATGCGCGGCCAGCAGCGGCGCATCCGGGCGGTTCAGCCCGCGCAGCCGGAACCGGGCCGGATGCCGCGCCAGCAGACCCATGCCGCTTTGCGGCCCGTCCCGATGTTCTGCTCTCAGTCGCAGCGGCAGCATCCGCAGATCCTCGTGTCGCGCCGCGCAACAAAAGGACGCGGCCCCCGGAATCTGGGGGCCGCGCCGGAACAGTCAATCGTGACGCGGCGAAACGACGCGGCGCGGGGGACGAGCATCGCAGCCTGCCCGGTTTCCGGGCAGGTGCTATTTCAGGCGTGGATGAAGTGCATCTGGTTGAACCCCTGCCGCCACTCTGCCACCTCACCGGCCAGCGTCTCGGGGGTGCGGCTTGCCAGCGCACGGGCGATCAGGTCGGCCAGCCGGTCCATATCGGCGACCGTCATCCCCCAGCGCACCAGTTCCGGCGTGCCAAGGCGCAGCCCGTTCACATCGCCCGCCACCGGCGCGATCGGCAGGCCGATGCCGCAGCTGAGGAACCCCGCCCGCTCCAGATGCCGCGCCGCCGCCTGGCCGCCACCGAAATCCGCCGCCTCCAACGCGAATTGATGCGAGGCGGTAAAGCCCTGCCGCGTGCGGAAGACCGGCAAGCCGCGTTTCGCCAGCCCTTCGGCCAGCGCCAGCGCCGTCGCCGCCATGGCTTGGGCGTAAGCCGCACCAAAGTCGCGCCAGTCCAGGAGCCCCACCGCCAGCGCCGCCGATTTCGCCACGTCGAAATTCGCCGTCAGACCGGGGAAGGCGATGGCCTCCAGCCGTTCGGCCAGCGCATCGTCATTCGTGACGATCAGCCCGCCGGCCGGCCCGCCAAGGCTCTTATAGGTGCTCATGGTCATCAGATGCGCCCCCTCGGCCAGGGGATCGGCAAAGACCCCGCCGGCGATCATGCCGCATTGATGCGCGGCATCGAACAGCACCAGCGCCCCCACCTCATCCGCAATCGCCCGGATCTCGCGCACCGGATGCGGAAAGAGGTTCAGGCTCATGCCGATGGTGATCAGCTTGGGACGCACCTCATGGGCCAGCTTGCGCAGGGCGTCGAGATCGACGGTATAGCCATCGGCATCGACCGGCGCGGGATGGGTGATAAGGCCATACATCCCGGCACAGCCGCCCTTGTGATGGGTGACATGGCCGCCGACGCTGGCCGGTGGCGCGATGATCGCATCGCCCGGCTTGGTGGTGGCGATGAAGGCGTAAAGGTTGGCCAGCGCGCCCGAGGCCACGCGGATCTCGGCATGTTTCGCCCGGAACACCTCGCAGGCCAGATCGGCGGCGATCACCTCGATCTCTTCGATCGCCTGCAGCCCCATCTCGTATTTGTCCCCCGGATAGCCGAGCGACGGGCGGGACCCGAGACCGCTGGCCAGCAAGGCCTCGGCGCGCGGGTTCATCACGTTGGTGGCCGGGTTCAGGTTGAAGGCCCGGTCCTCGTGAATGGCGCGGTTCTCCTCGGCCAACGCCTCGATCCGGGCTGTGACGGTGGCGGCATCCTGACCCCGGACCGGGGCGATGGTGTCGATGCGGGTGGCGGCGGCTGCGGGCAGCCAGGGGCGGGTCTGATGGGCGGTCATGTGCGTGTCTCCTTGCTGATGGGTCAAGGATCGGTGGAAAGGGGCTTTTCCACAAATCAGATTTCAGAAATACTAGGGTCAGAAAATCTGAGGCATCCCATGGCCGTCCTGCCGCCCTTTCCGCGCCTGCCCTCGCTGAATGCGCTCCGCGCCTTCGAGGCCGCCGCGCGTCTCGGGGGCTTCGCGCCCGCCGCCGAGGAATTGCGCGTCACCCCCGGCGCCATCACCGCCCAGATCAAGGCGCTGGAGGATGAACTGGGCGCGGCCCTCTTCGAACGCCATGCGCGCGGCGTGCGCCTGACCGCTTTGGGGCAACGGGCGCTGCCGGGCTTTGTCGGGGCCTTCGACGCGCTCGGGCTAGCCATGCGCGAGCTGCGACGCGAGGCCGCACCGCGTCGCGCCCATATCGCCGCGCTGCCGGCGGTGGCGCAGCTGTGGCTGGCGCCGCGCCTGCCGGCCCTGCGTCAGGCGCTGCCCGAGGCCGATATTTCCGTCACCGCGATGGAGCTGCCGCCGAACCTCAAGCGCGTGCCCTTCGACCTGTGTCTCTTCTACGCCGAGACAGCGCCGCCGGGTTCGGTGTGGCTGGCGGCGGACGAGATCTTGCCGGTCTGCGCGCCGGAACTGGCAAACTCGCTGAAATCGCCCGAGGATCTGCGGCAGGTCGCCTGCCTCACTGACAGCGCATGGGCCGAGGATTGGGCGATCTGGTCGGCGGCAGCGATGCCGGGGGTGGATTTCGCGCCGCGCGGCCCGGTCTTCTCGCTCTATGCGCTGGCCGTGGCCGAGGCGCTGAACGGGGCGGGGGTGCTGATGGCGCATCGGGCTCTGGTCGCCCCGCATCTCGCCTCGGGCGCGCTAGTCGCGCCCTTCGACCGCGCGGTGCGGCTGCCGCGAAACCTCTATGGCTGGATGCTGCAACCCGCCGCGAACCGCGATCTGGCGGCGATCCTGCAGCGGCTGGTGGCGCTGGCCTGACCGCTCGGATCAGGCGCGCCCGAGCGCCCGCCAGCCGATATCGCGGCGACAGAAGCCTTCGGGCCAGTCCACCGCATCCGCCAGCGCATAGGCCCGCGCATGGGCTTCTTGCAAGGTCTCGCCCCGTCCGGTCGCCGCCAGAACCCGGCCGCCATTGGCCAGCGTCCTGCCGTCGCGCTCGACGGTTCCGGCGTGGAAGACCATCTCGAAACTGCTTTCAGGAAGCCTGTCCAGCCCGTTGATCTCGCTGCCTTTCACATAGTCACCGGGGTAGCCCTCGGCGGCCAGGACCACGGTCAGCGCGTGATCCTCGGCCCAGTTGACGGTCATCTCCTTCAGCCGCCCCTCGGCACAGGCATGGATCAGGTCCAGCGCCTGCGCCCCCAGCCGCATCATCAGCGCCTGACATTCCGGGTCGCCGAAGCGGACATTGTATTCCACCAGCCGCGCCCGGCCTTTCTCGATCATCAGCCCGGCAAACAGCACGCCCTGAAACGGCATGCCCTGCCGCGCCATTTCGGCCATGGTCGGGCGGATGATCTGATCCATCACCTGCGCCTCGACCGCAGACGTCATGACCGGGGCGGGACTATAGGCGCCCATGCCGCCGGTATTCGGGCCGGTATCGCCTTCGCCGACGCGCTTGTGGTCCTGCGCCGTGCCGATGGGCAGGCAATCCACGCCGTCGCAGAGGACGAAGAAACTGGCCTCCTCGCCCCCCATGAATTCCTCGATGACCACCGAGGTATCGCCGAATTCTCCGTTGAAGATCAGGTCGATGGCCTCATGCGCCTGCTCGACGGTCTCGGCCACGGTAACGCCCTTGCCGGCCGCCAGCCCATCGGCCTTGACCACGATCGGCGCGCCCTGCGCGGTGACGTAATCCCGCGCGGACTGACCATCGGTGAACTGCGCCCAGGCCGCCGTCGGGGCGCCTGCGGCATCGCAGATTTCCTTGGTGAAGCTCTTGCTCGATTCCAGTTGCGCCGCCGCCTGACTGGGGCCGAAGACCAGAAACCCGGCCTCGCGCAGCGCATCCGACACCCCGGCGGCCAGCGGCGCCTCGGGCCCGACGACGACCAGGTGGACGGCATTTTCCTGTGCCAGTTCAAGAACCTCGGCGCGCGAGTTCGGGTTGATCCCGGCGCATTCCGCGATCGCGGCGATGCCGGCATTTCCGGGCGCCACGATCAGCCGGTCGCATTTCGGGTTCTGCCGGATCGCCCAGGCCAGCGCATGTTCGCGCCCGCCGCCGCCGAGGATCAGGATGTTCATCTGCCGCCCTTTCGCATCGAGTTGCGGCGTTCTAGTCTGGCCCGCGAAGGGGAACAAGACGCATGGACTTGCTGGAAGACGAACCGGGCAGCAATGCCCATGAATTCACCGTCTCGGAAATCTCGGGCGCGGTGAAACGCTCGATCGAGGATCAGTTCGGCCGCGTCCGCGTGAGGGGCGAGATCGGGCGCGTGTCGCGCCCGTCTTCGGGGCATCTCTATTTCGACCTCAAGGATGACCGTTCGGTGCTGGCCGCGATCACCTGGAAGGGGCAGGCGGCCAAGCTGAGCCATCGCCCCGAGGAGGGGATGGAGGTCATCGCCACGGGCCGGCTGACCACATTCCCCGGCCAGTCGAAATACCAGATGATCGTCGACCAGATCGAGCCGGCCGGGGCCGGCGCGCTGATGGCGATGCTGGAGAAACGCCGCAAGGCGCTCGCCGCCGAGGGGCTGTTCGACGAGACCCGCAAGCGCCCGCTGCCCTTCCTGCCGCACGTCATCGGCGTGGTCACCTCGCCCTCGGGCGCGGTGATCCGCGACATCCTGCACCGGCTGCGCGACCGCTTTCCGACGCGGGTGCTGATCTGGCCGGTGGCAGTGCAGGGCGAGGGCTGCGCGCCGCAGGTCGCCGCCGCCATCCGGGGTTTCAACGCGCTGCCCGAGACCGGCCCGATCCCGCGCCCGGACCTGCTGATCGTGGCGCGGGGTGGCGGCAGTCTCGAGGATCTCTGGGGCTTCAACGAAGAGATCGTGGTGCGGGCGGCGGCGGACAGCGCCATCCCGCTGATCTCGGCGGTGGGGCACGAGACCGACACCACGCTGATCGATTTCGCCGCCGACCGCCGCGCGCCAACGCCCACGGCGGCGGCCGAGATGGCGGTGCCGGTGCGCGCGGATCTGGCCGCGCGTCTGGCCGAGGCCGGTGCCCGCATGACCCGCGCCAGCGCCCTGCGCATCGACCGCCCGCGCCAGCGGCTGCGCGATCTGGCGCGCGTGCTGGGCCGTCCGGCCTCGCTGACCGAACCGGCGCGCCAGCGCTTCGATCTCTGGGGCGCGCGGCTGGAACCGGCCTTGCGCGGGCTGGTGCGCACGAGGCGCCAGCAGCTGCAATCGCGCCCGATGCCCGCCGCGACCCTGCGCGGCTTCACCGCCGCCAAGCGCCACGGGCTGGATCGTCTGGCCACCCGCCTCGAGACCGCCAGCAGTCGCAGACTGGAACGACGGCGCGACCGGATGGAGAATTTCGGTCACCGGCTCGATGCTTCGCTGGCCCGGGTCACGGCGACAACCCGCCGGGCCATCCTCACGCAGGGCGAGCGGCTGGCCGATCTGACGCGACGCCTCGATGCGGCCCCGAAGCGTGGCATCCAGCAGCGGCGCGAGGCGCTGCTGCGGCTTGACCGGACGCGGCTGACGCTTGGCTATACCGAGACGCTGAAGCGCGGCTTTGCCGTGGTCCATGGCCCGAACGGGCTGATCACCTCGGCCGAGGTGGCGGCGCAGACCCCGCGTTTCGAGATCGAATTCGCCGATGGCCGCACGCCTGCGCGCCCCGACACACCACCGAAAGCGCCGAAATCCGCACCGACACCACAGCAGAAATCGCTGTTCTGACCATCATCTTGGCCGAAATATCCCGCGGGGTCCGGGGGCGCGCAGCCCCCGGCGCTCAGATCGCCCGGCCGCGCCGCGCCAGCCAGATCAGCGCCGCGCCGGCCAGTGCGAGGAAGGGGATCATGGCGAGGTTCACCGCCGCCCAGCCCGCCTCGGGCGAGCCGCCCGAGCAGTTCATCAGCCCGCCCGACGACAGCGAGGCGAGAAACACCCCGCCCATGACGAAGAAGTCGTTCACCCCCTGCACCCGGCCGCGCTCGGCCGGGCTATGTGCGGCGGTCAGCATGGCTGTGGCGCCGATATAGCCGAAGTTCCAGCCGATCCCCAGAAGGATCAGTGTGCCGAAGAAATGCGTCAGCTGGACGCCCGAGATGCCGACGATCCCGGCTGCGGCGAGGATGGCAAGGCCGATGGCGACGATCCGCGGCGCGCCGAAGCGGTTGATCAGCGTGCCGGTGAAGAAGCTTGGCGCATACATCGCCAGCACATGGGCGCTGACGATATCGGCGGCATTCGAGGGCTGGAAGCCGCAACCGACCACGGCCAGCGGCGTCGAGGTCATGACGAGGTTCATCAGCGCATAGGCGACCATGGCGCAGATCATCGACACCACAACGACCGGCGAGCGTAGGATCTCGCCCAGGGGCCGGCCCTGCGGCGCGTCAGCCGCAGGGGCTGGCGGGCGGGGGATGTCGAGGAAGGAGAAGAGGATCGGCCCCAGAAGGTTCAGCCCGACCACCGCCGCATAGCTGGCGAGGAAGGGCACCGCCGTCAGGTCATTGGTGGCGCGGACCAGCGCCGGCCCGATGATCGCGCCGGCCAGACCGCCAGCCATCACCCAACTGATCGCACGCGGCGCGAAGGCGGGCGAGGCGGTATCGGTCGCGGCGAAGCGGTAGAAGCCCTGGGCCGACATGTAGACCCCGGTCAGCACCGCGCCCGACATGAAGATCCAGAACGAGCCGAGCCACAGCCCCGTCGCCTGGATCATCGCGCCGATGGCGCCCGCGACCACCGCAAGGATGAAGCCCGCGCGGCGCCCGTGCCGCTGCATGAACCCGGCCAGCGGCCGTGCGGTCAGGGCCGAGCCGAGGATGATCATCGAGATCGGCAGGGTGGCGATGCAGGGATTGGGTGCCAGCATCTGCCCGGCCAGCCCGCCGATGATGAAATTCACCGGCAGCTGCGCGCCCAGCACCGCCTGCGCCGCCACCAGCACCGCAACATTGCGATGGGCTCTGTCCATGCGAGAGAAACCTTTTCAGCGGGTTATCTCGCGGGACCATGCCCCGTTTCGGGACCGGCGTAAACCGGGGTTTCAGTTTTGCCGCAGGGCCGCGGCGGCGCGTGAACGACCCTCGATGGCGTCCCAATTGCCGGCGCTGACATCGGCATCGGTGACGATCCAGCTGCCGCCGACGCAGATCACGTTGGGCAGGCTCAGGTAGCTTTGCGCGTTCTGGGGCGAGACGCCGCCGGTCGGGCAGAACTTGGCGCGGGGCAGGGGACCCGACAGCGATTTCAGCGCCGGGGCGCCGCCGACCGACTCGGCGGGGAAGAATTTCAGCATGTCATAACCCGCATCCAGCGCCCGCATGATCTCGGAAGCCGTCGCGCAGCCGGGCAGAAGCGGCAGGCCGATCTCGCTGCAGGCATCGATCAGCCGGTCGGTCAGGCCGGGCGAGACGGCGAAGGTCGCGCCGGCATCCTGCGCGCGTTTGGCGTCATCGGGGGTCAGCACGGTGCCGGCACCGACATGGCCGCCTTCGACCTTGCTCATGGCGCGGATGGCGTCCAGCGCGGCCTCGGTCCGCAGCGTGATCTCCAGAACCGGCGTGCCGCCCGTCACCAGCGCCCGCGCCAGATCGGCGGCGCTGGCCGCATCCTTGATGACGATGACCGGGATCACCGGGGCCAGTTCACACAGCGCGCGGGATTTCTGCGATTGCTCTTGCGGGGTCATGGCAGCACCTTTCCGGATGGGTTCGGCCCGCAAATTGCGCCTCTCGGCCTAGGGATGCAAGGGCTGGGGCGCGAAAACTGTGACCGCTAACATGGATGCTGGCAGATGGGTCACAGGGGGGAGGTTGGTCCAGTCCGTCGCGGCAATGTCGCTTTGCGCCATCCATCTGACGCAAATGCGCGGCTGACCCCTCGCCGGGCGACATAGGAGAGGGCCAAGACAGACAGGAGATCCGAGCATGGATGACGCAACCGAACGCACAGCAAGGGCCGGTGGCCGCAGAAGCGGGGGCGGCGCGACGCGCCGGGCCGAGCGCACCGCCACCCATATCGAATTCTCGCGCTTCATCACCCGCAACATCCCCAATCTCGAGATCCTGAACGACGAGGCGATGGAGATCATCGAGGCCAATGCCGAGACGGTCCTTCAGGAGATCGGGGTCAATTTCGTCGACAATCCCGGTGCGCTGCGGCTGTGGAAAGAGGCCGGGGCCGATGTCGATGGCGAGCGTGTGCGCATTCCGAAGGGCCTGGCGCGTCAGCTGTGCAAGACCGCGCCCTCGCAATTCACCCAGCACGCCCGCAACCCCGACCGCAATGTCGAGATCGGCGGCAAGAACCTGGTCCTCGCCCCGGTCTATGGCCCGCCCTTCGTGCGCGATCAGGCCGGTGGCCGGCGCTATGCCACCATCGCCGACTTCCGCAATTTCGTGAAGCTGGGCCAGATGTCGAAATGGCTGCACCATTCCGGCGGCACCGTTTGCGAACCGACCGACGTGCCGGTGAACAAGCGCCACCTGGACATGCTGCACGCGCATATGACGCTGTCGGACAAGCCATACATGGGCTCGGTCACCGAAGCCTCGCGGGCGGCGGATTCGGTCGAGATGTCGAAGATCCTGTTCGGCGATGACTTCGTCGACCAGAACACGGTGATGACCAGCCTCATCAACATCAACTCGCCGCTGACCTTCGACGGGATCATGATGGGCGCGCTGGAGGTCTATGCCAAGGCCAACCAGGCGGCGATCATCAGCCCGTTCATCGTTGGCGGTGCCATGGCCCCGGTCAGCGTCGCGGGCACGCTGACGCAGGTTCTGGCCGAGGTGCTGGCGGGCGTGGCCTATAGCCAGCTGGTGCGCAAGGGCGCGCCGGTGATCTTTGGCGCCTTCGTCACCTCGATCGACATGAACTCGGGTGCGCCCACCTTCGGCACGCCCGAGGCGGCGCAGATCACCCTTGGCGCGGGGCAACTGGCGCGGCGCCTGGGGCTGCCCTATCGCTCGGCCGGGTCGTTCTGCGGCTCGAAGCTGCCGGATGCGCAGGCGGCTTACGAGACGGCGAACAGCCTGAACATCGGGTTGATGTCGGGAGTGAACTTCATGCTGCACGCCTGCGGCTGGCTCGAGGGCGGGCTGGTCAGCTCCTACGAGAAATTCGTCATGGATGCCGATCAGCTGGGCATCCTGCACCGGCTGGCGGCGGGCGTGGATATCTCCGAGAACGGTCAGGCCATGGGTGCCATCCGCGAGGTCGGCCCGGGCGGTCACTACCTGGGTTCTGCCCATACCCAGGCCAATTTCAAGGAAGCCTTCTGGCGCACCGGGGTTCTGGACTACAAGCCCTACGAGACCTGGGAAGAAGAGGGCGCGCGCGACACTGCGACGCTGGCCGCGCTGAAGGTCAAGAAGATGCTGGGCGAGTACCAGGCCCCGGATCTCGACCCGGCCAAGGCCGAGGCGCTGGCGGATTACGTGGCGCGCAAGAAGGCCGCGGTTCCCGACAGCTTCATGTGAGGTGAGGCGGCGCCGGGGGTGCGTGCGAGCACGCACCCTACGGGTGTGCCGGGGCTGAATTTCCCCACGTTTTTGCGCTTGCATCCGCGCCCGTCCCGGCCTACATGCAGCGCACTTCACAGGCAGAGGCGGGCCAGTGCGGGAGAAATCCGCATGCGGTCCACCGGTTGGGGCATTTGCCCTGAATCCTCTGCCAAGGCGCAAACCGGAAAGGACATGGAATGGCGCTTCCCGAATTCACCATGCGTCAGCTCTTGGAAGCTGGCGTTCACTACGGTCACCAAACCCAGCGGTGGAATCCCCGCATGGGCCAGTATATCTATGGCGACCGCAACGGCATCCACATTCTGGACCTGACCCAGACCGTCCCGATGCTGGACCAGGCGCTGCGGGTCATCCGTGACACCGTTGCCAAGGGCGGCCGCGTGCTGTTCGTCGGCACCAAGCGGCAGGCGCAGAAATCGGTCGCGGAAGCTGCCGAGAAATCGGCGCAGTTCTACATGAACCACCGCTGGCTGGGTGGCACGCTGACCAACTGGAAAACCGTGTCGCAGTCGATCAACCGTCTGAAGGCCATCGACGAGACGATGGAATCGGGCGCCGAGGGCATGACCAAGAAAGAGCGTCTGGGTCTCGAGCGCGAGCAGGCCAAACTGCAGGCCTCGCTTGGCGGGATCCGCGAAATGGGCGGTCTGCCGGACCTGCTGTTCGTCATCGACGTGAACAAGGAAGACCTGGCCATCCTGGAAGCCAAGAAGCTGGGCATCCCGGTCGTCGCCGTGGTCGATACCAACTGCTCGCCCGAAGGCGTGGACTACATCATCCCGGGCAACGATGACGCCGCACGCGCCATCGCGCTCTATACCGACCTGGCCAGCCGCGCTGCCCTGGACGGCATGTCGGTCCAGATGGGCGCCGCCGGCGTCGACCTGGGCGCGCTGACCGAAGCGCCGGTCGAGGATCTGGACGAAGACGAAGCCGCCGTTGCTGCCGAAGCGCAGTCGGCTGCCGACGCCTGATCCGACCGTTGTGC
This sequence comes from Paracoccus zhejiangensis, assembly GCF_002847445.1. NCBI lineage: Bacteria > Pseudomonadati > Pseudomonadota > Alphaproteobacteria > Rhodobacterales > Paracoccaceae > Paracoccus > Paracoccus zhejiangensis. Next base: position 776,550 of record NZ_CP025430.1, read on the forward strand.
CCCTGCGCCCCCGGGCGCGGGGCCAAGCAACACGACATCTGAATGTCATCAGGCGGGGATATGCCCCGCCTGACGCATTGATCCGAAGGAGATAATGACATGGCTATCACCGCTGCGATGGTGAAAGAGCTGCGCGAGACCACCGGCGCAGGCATGATGGACGCCAAGAAGGCGCTGACCGAAACCGACGGCAACATGGAAGCCGCCATCGACTGGCTGCGCACCAAGGGCCTGGCGAAAGCCGCGAAGAAGGCCGACCGCGTTGCCGCCGAAGGCCTGGTGGGCGTGCAGGTGACCGATGGCCGCGGTGTCGCCATCGAGATCAACTCGGAAACCGACTTTGTCGCCAAGAACGCTGATTTCCAGCAGATCGTGCGCGAGATCAGCGAAGTGGCGCTGGAAACCGCCAATGATGTCGAGGTGCTGCGCGCCACGCATCTGAACGGCAAGCCGGTTTCGGAAGTGCTGACCGACGCCATTGCCCGCATCGGCGAGAACATGACCCTGCGCCGGATGCATGTGCTGGAAGGCGATACCGTCGTCTCCTACGTGCACAACGCCGCCGCCGAGGGCATGGGCAAGATCGGCGTGCTGGTCGCGCTGACCGGTCCGGCCGACAAGGCGCAGGCCATCGGCAAGCAATTCGCCATGCACATCGCCGCGACCAACCCGGTCTCGCTGTCGGAAGCCACCATGGACCCGGCCGCGCTGGAGCGTGAACTGCAGGTGCAGACCGCCAAGGCGCTGGAAGAGAACGCCAGCTCGGCCAAGCCGAAGCCGGAAGCCGTGATCCAGAACAATATCATTCCGGGCCGGATGAAGAAATTCGTCGCCGAGAACACGCTCTTGGGTCAGGCCTTCGTCATCAATCCCGACCTGACGGTCGAGCAGGCCGCGAAAGAGGCCGGCGTCGAGATCACCGGATATGCGCGCGTCATGGTCGGCGACGGCATCGAGAAGAAGGAAGAGGATTTCGCCGCCGAGGTCGCCAAGACCCTCAGCGGGAACTGATCCTTCCGATCGCCTGAACAGGGCAACGCCGGTCCGCAGGGGCCGGCGTTTTTCGTTGGGCTGGCTGATCGGCTGGCTGCCGGCACCGGGGTCCGGTCCGGCCCGCCGACACCGAAATTGCGATGCAGGCGAGCCTTCCTCCGGACGAACCGGACCGCCCAGGCCCGGGGTAATCCGGCCGACGGGCGAGTTCCTGGCACGTCGAAACGCACCACCACTCACGGAACCCTTAAAGTCTGCACCAGACTTGCACACATTGAAACTGTGGCAAACCTTACCCTGAACCGCCCATTTCCACAGGGCGGATGAAGATCTGGTTGCGCTGGTGCGCCTTCAGGATCGCCTGCGCCGTGGTATGGGCATCCAGCGCCTCGCGCGCCAGACGCAGGTGTTTCTCGATCGTGGTCGGCCCGACGCCCAGAATCTCGGCGATCTCGGCGACGGTCTTGCCATAGGCCGCCCATTCCACCACCTCGCGCTGGCGCGGGGTCAACCGCGCCCGGCCCTTGGTCTGGGGCAGGGCGCAGGCGCGCAGGTGGAACACCCCGCTCAGCGCCATGACATCGCGCCCGACCTTCTGCCACAGCGCATCCGCATCTTCCTGATCGGTGCCGTCGCCGGTCGACAGGACGATGGTGCCGGTCACCCGCGCCGACAGGCCAAGAAGGCTGATCATCTGCCCAGCAAAGACCCCGTGCTGGCGCATCAGCGCGATGAGCCGCTGGTTGTCCGGGGTCAGGTAGGGCTCGGCCTCGGGGCTGTCGACCCAGTTGCAGGGCAGCGAGCCCTCGTTCTCGCGCGACCACAGGCCCCAGGGCGACTCGGTCAGGCGCGGGACCGTGCCGTTCAACTCGTCAAGGAATGCCACCGGGAAGGTCGAGCGCCATTCGAGCTCGTCCGTCAGCCACAGCCGCGCCATGTCGGCGAAACGACGGGCGGAGTAGAAGGTATGGGCAAAGCCAAGCTCGCGCATCAGCGTAACGAAATTGTCCCACAGCTCGTCAGCCGAACCGGGTGCGAGTAACTTCTCGATCTCGCGACGCATAGGGGGGTGGGGCCCTGAACCTGAAAAGGAATTACATGCAGGATATGTATGTTATGACCGATTGAATGTCATCAGATTCGCGACGGTCGCGTGACAAAATGCGACGCGCGCCTTTTTCGCCCGCCGCCGGTCGGAAATTCGGGTTATTTCGCTTGGACTTAGCTGGCCCGGCTCCAGCGCGGCAGGTGCACGATCCAGGCCTCGCGCCGCATCCACAGCGCCGCGAGTGCCCAGAGCGCGAGGATGACGGCAGCATCGACGAGAATGCGCAATCGTGCCAGCGGCTCGGGGATCTGCAGTTGCAGCGCGTCGCCGAGGACCGACAGCCAGACGCAGGCGATGAAGGACCAGAGCCCGCCCCGCCCGATCAGCGCCAGCGCGCGCCCGCCCGTGGTATCCGCCAGCCGCCCCAGCGGCGCCGATAGCACCGTCGCGGCCAGCCAGCTGGCGGCGAGGATCGAGACGAACCGCGCCCCGTCCATCGACCATTTGTCGATCGGGCCAAGCGCCAGCTCCATCATCCCGCGCAGCGGTTTCGCCGGGGCGCCGAAATGCGCCAGCAGGTCATAGAGCAAGCCGTATGCCAGGATCACCGCGCTGATGGCCGTCAGCCAATTGGCGTAGGGGCGCAGTCGGGTCATCATCTCGTGGCGGAACAGGCCGATGGCGGTGCCGGCAAAGAACAGCACCTGCCAGCCGAAGGGGTTGAACAGGAATCCGCCATCCGGGCGATGGTTCGGCAGCGTCTGGTTCAGCGGCACCGCGACCACCCAAAGGAGCGCCGAGCCGAGCGCGAATTGCACCGGCCAGCGGCGCAGCAGCGGCAGGGTCAGCGGCACGGTGGCGATCAGCACGACGTAGAGCGCCAGCACATCCAGCAGGTTCGGCTGCATCCACATGCTGCCGACGGCAGCGGCGAAGGCGGCAGGGGCCTCGACCACCATCCGCGCATATTCGTTCCAGATGGCCGTGTGCTTGAGGCCGACCTCCAGCAGCACGGCCGAGATCAGCGCCATGCTGAGCGCCCCCAGCAGCATGGCCCGCCAGACTTGGAAAGACCGGCGCAGGAAGCGCCATTGCGCCGTCCGTACCCCATCGCGGTCCGAGACCTGTTTCCAGACCAGCCCGACGAGGAAGCCCGACAGCAGCACGAACAGCTCTGCCGCGTCGAACAGCGCGAAATTCGCCAGCGTCACGTCGCGCAGCATCGATACCGGCATGTGATCCAGCATGATGCAGACAAGCGCATAGCCGCGCAGCATGTCGAGCCAGTCGATCCGTTTCATTCCGCCAGGGCCGCCCATTGTTTCAACAGTACCGAAGAACTGACCAGCGCATCCAGTTCCCTCTCGGTGAGGAATTCCAGTGCCTGTCCGCGGGTTTCCGCCGCTGCGATCTTGGCGGCGGCGGAAATCTCGTCCAGCCGCTCGGCGGCGGGCCGTTCGGGCCGGGCCTCGGGCAGCAGCGCCAGGTGCCGCGCCATCAGGGCCGGCTCATCGCCAAGCCGGGCCAGCACATCGGTGCTGTCCGCCTTGATCCGCGCCGCCTGGAAATTGGCAGCCGACAGGATCACCGGGGTCGACAATTCCTCGGGCGTGCCCAGAAGCCCGCGCATCCGGGCGATGCGGCCAAAGACCGGGCTGGCCGACCAGCGGCTGATCGCGGGCGACAGGATCAGCCCGGCGAGGATCGGCGACAGCCAGATCAACTGGCCCGGCGACATCCAGGCAAGCACGACCAGCGTCACCAGCCCCAGTGCCACATGCAGCCAGTGCAGGCTCAGTACGACATTCCAGGGCGGCATCGCCCCGGCGCGGACCTGCGCCTCCCACCCGCTGTCGCGGCCACGGAAGATGTCGAAGATCTGCCGGGTCTGGATCAGCATCTGCACCGGCGCGATCAGCGAGGACAGCAGGATCTCGAACAGCGCCGACATGATCAGGCGTAGCGACCCGCCCGAGGCCTTGGCCAGCGGGCGCAGGCAGGCACGGATGATGGCGATCACTTTCGGCAGCAGCAGGAAGCCCATGGCGCTGATGAACAGCCACAGCATCCGCACCGGATCGAAGACCGGCCAGTCGGGGAACAGCGCATAGGAGTTCGGGAAATACTGCGGCTGCGAGAGCAGCACGTTGGCCGACAGCGCCAGACCGACAAGGATCATGCCCAGCCAGATCGGTGACATCAGGAAGCCCATGATGCCGATCAGGAAATGCGCCCGGCTGATCATCGACAGCCCGCGCGCGCCGATCACCTTCAGGTGCTGCAGGTTGCCCTGCGCCCAACGCCGCTCGCGCACGGCATTGTCCTGCAGCGTGGGTGGCGAGCCCTCGAAGCTTTGCCGCAGGTCATGGTCCAGCCGCACCTTCCAGCCCGCGCGCCGCATCAGCGCCGCCTCGACGAAGTCATGGCTGAGGATATGGCCGCCAAAGGGCGGGCGTCCAGGCAGTTCCGGCAACCCGCAGCTTTCGGCGAAGGCGCGGGTGCGGATCATCGCATTGTGACCCCAGAAATTGCCGTCATCGCCCGACCAGGCGGCAACGCCCCGGGCGATGGCCGGGCCATAGATGCGGCCGGCAAACTGGGTCAGCCGGGCAAAGATGGTCTGCCCGCCGACCAGCATCGGCATGGTCTGGATCAGCCCCAGATCGGGATCAGCCGCCATCCGCGCCGACATGGTGGCAATGGTCTCGGCACCCACCAGGCTGTCGGCATCCAGCACCACCATCTGGTCATAGCGGCCGCCCCAGTTGCGCACGAAATCGGCGACGTTACCGGCCTTGCGCCCGCTATTGTCGGCGCGGCGGCGATACCAGACCGGCACCGGCGACAGGTCGCGCAGCTTGCTGATCGCCAGCGTCTCGGCCAGGTGCGATTGCGGCCGGCGGCTGTCAGAGAGGACGAAGATCTCGGCCCGCTCGCCCAGTCCCACGCGGTAAAGGTCGCGCGCCAAGGCCACCAGAAGCCCCGCCGTGTCGGCCGGGTCCTCGTGATAGACCGGCATGACCACGGCGATGCGCGCGGTGTTCGGCCCGGTGGGCGTGGTCAGCGGCCGCGAGAAGGCACCGGCCAACATCGAGGCGAAGGAAAAGCCGATCCAGGTGAAGGTGACGGTGAACAGCGTCAGCAGGCAGGCCTGCAGCACGGTGACGTGATCGCCGAAGACCAGCCGCATCTGCAGCCCGCCGACAATCCCGATCAGCGCGCCGCCACCGAAGGCGACGATCCGCGCGGCCCCCACCTGCCAGCCGCCAAGGCGGCGCGGACCGGGGCCGCCCTCGGGCAGCCGGCGCAGGTCCTGCACCGGCATGTCGAGCGGCGCCAGCGGTGGAACCGGGGCCGGAACGGGCGAGGCGGTGTGGCGCATCCGCGTCAATCCCGCGTCCAGCGCATGATCCAGGCCTCGGACAGCGGACCGTCCGGGCCGTTCAGCCGCGCGGTAATGTCTGCCAGTTCGGCGCCATCGGGGAAGAAGTTGAACGCGAGCCGCAGCCTGTTCTCTTCGGGCAGGCGCAGCCAATAGGGGTTGCGCACGCTGCCCGCCGTGGCGGTCACTTCGGGCACCGGGTCGGCGGTGGTGAAGAGATCGAGCGAGAAATCGACGACATAGGTCCGCGCCTTCGGATCGTTGATGGCGATACCCGAGCGGGTGGCCAGAACCCGCGCCAGCGGCGCGTTGTCGGGCGGCAGCTCGGCAAAGACCAGGTCATAGGCGAAATCGTGGCGCTGGCCGGGCTGCAGGGGCTGCGCCGGCTGCCAGAAGCTGACGATATTGTCGTTGAACTCGTTCTCGACCGGGATCTCGACCAGGTTGACCGAACCCTCTCCCCAGCGGCCGCGCGGCTCGATCCAGGCCGAGGGGCGCAGGTCATAGCGGGCCTCGGCATCCTGGTATTCGGCAAAGGCACGCGAACGCTGGACCAGCCCGAAGCCGCGCGGATCGCGGTCCTGGAAGGCCGAGATCTGCAGCCGGCTATGGGCCGAGAGGACGCGCCAGATGCGCTGGTCGTCGCCGGTCAGCATCTGCAACCCGTCGCTGTCATGGACGGCGGGGCGGTAATCGTCGATCTGGGCGCGGTCAGCGGGGCCGAACCAGTACATCGAGGTCAGGGGCGCGATGCCGACCTGGGCGATCTCGACCCGCGGGAACAGCGCCGAGCGGGTGCGGAAAACGGTCTCGGCCCCCGGCTCGATGACGAACTCGTAAGCGCCCGAGACAGACTTGCTGTCGAGATGGGCATAGACGCGGACGCTGCGGTCATCCTCGGTCGGGCGGACGATCCAGAAGCTGCGGAAGATCGGAAATTCCTCGCCCTGCTGGCTGCCGGTGCCGATGGCGAGGCCACGCGCAGACAGCCCGTACTGGGTGCCGCGCGCAACGGCGCGGAAATAGCTGGCGCCCTGGAACACCGCCACCTCGTCCATCACGTCGGGGCGGTTCAGCGGCGTGCGCAGCCGGAAGCCCGACCAGCCCATATCGCCGATCTGGTCGAAATCGACACCATCGGGAAACATGTTCGAATCGAACTCGAACATGCGGGCGTCGAAGGGCAGGGGGCGGGCAACGCCATTTTCAACCACGTGGATGGCCACCGGCTCGTGGAAGATCAGCCCGGGCGGCAGAAGGTCCAGCGCGAATTCCGAATGCCCGGCCCAGGGATCGCGGTCCCGGCGAAAGCGGATGGCGCGGTACTGGTCATAGTTCAAATCGGCGAAACTGCCGGTCAGGGTCGAGGCCGGGGCCTCGTAGGCCTTGCCCGCGGCCTCCTCGGCCACGCGGACGACGGCCTCGAATCCGAAGCGCGGGGTTTCGGTCGCAGCCGGCGTCTGCGCCGATGCGGAACGGGTCATGGCCGCGAGGCCGGAAATGGCAGTCGCGGTGGTCAAGAAATCTCGGCGGTTCATTGGCTTCGCCCTGCGTGATCGCATTTTGCGCCGCTTATGCACCCACCATGTTTCAACGCAAGGGCCGAGCGATCAAATCTGCGCGGCTTTGCGCCGATCCGTGGCCCGGGAGACGCGGTTCTGGGGGCGCTGGACCTCGCGTTAACCGCGTGCCAATAAGACCCGACCCCCCTGATCGAACACGGACCAGAGCCATCCCGCCATGCCCTTTACCATCGCCATCGACGGACCCGCCGCCTCGGGCAAGGGCACCATCGCCCGCGCCCTGTCGCTGACCTTCGGGTTTCACCACCTGGATACCGGCCTTCTCTACCGCGCTACCGGCGCCAAGGGCGGCGATCCGGTGGCGGCGGCGCGGGGCCTAACGCCCGAGGACCTGGCCCGTGGCGACTTGCGCAGCGCCGAGGCCGGACAGGCCGCCAGCCGTGTCGCGGCGATTCCCGAGGTGCGGGCGGCGCTGGTTGTTTTCCAACGGGAATTTGCCCGTCGCGAGCCCGGCGCGGTGCTGGACGGGCGCGACATCGGCACGGTGATCTGCCCCGGGGCCGAGGTGAAGCTGTTCGTCACCGCCTCGGATATCGTGCGCGCCGGCCGGCGGGCTGCGGAACTTGGGGCTGATCCGGCCGAAATGCTGATCCAGCTGCGGGAACGCGATGCCCGCGACGCCTCGCGCGAGGCCGCGCCGATGCGGCCGGCCGAGGACGCGCTGCTACTCGATACCAGCGAGATGACCATCGAGGCGGCGGTAGCGAGTGCCGTTGCCGCGGTCCGGGTCGGTCTCGACCGCCGCGACGGGGCAGGGCAGTGACCCGCCGTCTTTCAACACGGCATTGAAAGTCTTCCGGGGCGGCACACGTTGTCGCCCGGACCCCGATCCCCCTATCCTGCCTGCCGGAGTGCGGCCCTTTCCGAGGCTGCGAGGGAGAGAAAAGTGGACAGATTCTTCAAGCTTGCCGAACATGGCACCACGGTCAGGACCGAGCTTATCGCCGGGTTCACCACATTCCTGACCATGGCCTATATCATCTTCGTCAACCCCGACATCCTGTCCTCGACCGGGATGGACCGGAACGCGGTCTTCGTCGCCACCTGCCTTGCCGCCGCCGTCGGCTCGCTGGTCATGGCGCTGTGGGCCAACTGGCCCATCGGCATGGCGCCGGGCATGGGGCTGAACGCCTTCTTCGCCTTCACCGTCGTCGGCGCCATGGGCTTTACCTGGCAGCAGGCGCTTGGCGCGGTGTTCATCTCGGGCCTGATCTTCCTGTTCCTTTCCGCCACCGGCATCCGGCGCTGGCTGATCGCGGGCATCCCGACCTCGATGCGCAGCGCCATCGCCGCCGGTATCGGCTTGTTCCTCGCCATCATCGCGATGAAATCCTCGGGCCTGATCGTGGCCAGCCCCGCCACCTTCGTCACCCTCGGCGATCTGACCGCCACCGGCACGCTTCTGACCATCGCCGGCTTCTTCATCATCGCGGCGCTGGACGCGCTGCAGGTGAAGGGCGCCATCCTGATCGGCATCCTGGTCATCACCGTGGCCTCGATCCTGCTGGGCGTCAGCGAGTTCGGCGGGCTGATGTCTGCCCCGCCCTCGATCGCTCCGACCTTCCTGCAACTTGACGTGATGGGCGCGCTGAGCTTCGGCATCTTCCACGTCGTGCTGGTCATGGTGCTGGTCGAGGTCTTCGACGCCACCGGCACGCTGATCGGCGTGGCCAAGCGTGCGGGCCTTTTGACCGAGGGGCCGGCGCATCAGAACAAGGGCCTCAGCCGGGCGCTGATGGCCGACTCGACCGCGATCCTTGCCGGTTCTCTCCTGGGCACCTCCTCGACCACCGCCTATGCCGAAAGCGCCTCGGGCGTGGCGGCGGGCGGGCGCACCGGTCTGACCGCGCTGGTCGTCGCCGGGCTGTTCCTGCTGGCGATGTTCTTTGCCCCGCTGGCCGGATCGGTGCCGGTCTATGCCACGGCCCCGGCGCTGCTTTACGTCGCCAGCCTGATGGTGCGCGAACTGACCGAGATCGACTTCAAGGACGTGACCGAAAGCGCCCCGGCGGTGCTGACCGCGATCGCCATGCCCTTCACCTATTCCATCGCCAATGGTCTGGCCTTCGGCTTCGTCAGCTATGCGGTGCTGAAGCTGCTGACCGGGCGGGTGCGTGACGTCCACGCGGCGACCTGGATCGTGGCGGGCCTCTTCGTCATCAAGTTCGCCTTCTTCCCCGAGGGCTGATCTCAGCCACAAGGGAAGCAGAGCGGCCGCCCGGACCTCCCCGGCGGCCGCTTTTTGCAATGTCAGCCTTGCAAGCGCGACGGCCCGCGTCGTAAGCCGCCTGCACGAAATTCGTGCAATCCGAGATCAGCCCCCGATGATCCAGCCTGTCAGATGGGCCCTGCGCGCCATTGGCCCCGCCATCCCGCCGGTGAACCCGGTCGAGGCCGCGCGCGCCGGTCTGGGTGCGCTGGTCGGCCTGGCGGTGGCCGGGCTGTTCCTTCTGTCACCGGCCACCGATTTCCAGCTTGGGCTTTACCTGATCGCCCCCTTCGGCGCGACCTCGGTGCTGGTCTTTGCCGTGCCGAGCAGTCCCTTGGCGCAGCCCTGGTCGGCGGTGGTGGGCAACACCGCCTCGGCCCTCGTGGCGGTGGCGGTCTGCGCGCTGGTCGCCGATCCGGCGCTGCGCGTGGCGCTCGCGGTCGGCCTCGCCATCACGGTGATGATCCTGTTGCGGGCGCTGCATCCGCCGGGCGGGGCTGTGGCGATGACGGCGGCGCTGAGCCCTGAAGCGATGGAGCGGCTGGGGTTCTGGTTCGCGCTGTCGCCAGTGGCGGCGGGGACGCTGCTTCTGGTGGTGGTCGCGGCGGTCTATGCCAGCCTGACCGGGCGGCGCTATCCCTTCCGGCAATTTGACGAGGTGAACCCGCATGGCACCCATGACCATAACCCGGTCGAGCGCCTGGGTCTCAGCGAGGCGGAACTGACCGATATCCTGACCCAATACCGCCAGTCGCTGAACCTCGGCGTCGAGGATCTGGCCCGGCTGATCGCCGCCGCCGAGATGCAGGCGGCCAGCCACCAGACCGGCCCGCTGACCGCCGGCGATATCATGTCGCGCGATCTGGTGACGGTCGGTCCCGAGGCGCGTCTGGGTCAGGTCGCCGACGAGTTCCGTCGCCACGGGTTCACCTCGCTGCCGGTGGTCGGGGCGGACAAGACCTTTCTGGGGGTGATCTTCCAGATCCACCTGATCCGCCGAGCCCGTCGCGATGCCTTCGGCCTGCAATCCGGGTTCCGCAGCGCGTTGGCGCGGCTCGTGCGGCGCGACACGCCGGTCGAGGCGCAGGACATCATGGCGGTGAATGGCCCCCATGCCACGCCCGAGATGCCGGTCGCGGCGCTGCTGCCGATGATGGCAGAGGGCAGCATCGATGCGGTGCCGGTGCTGGACGGGCGGCGCATCGTCGGCATCGTCACCCGCACCGACCTGATCGCCGCGCTGGCGCGGCAGAGCCTGCGCCAGCCGGCAAGCTGAGGCTCAGGGCCGCTCGCCCCCCAGGGCCTGCGACAGATCACCCGCCGCCGAGACCACCGCCGCGCCAAGCGTCTTGATGTGTTCGGCGCCGATCCGATGGGTCGGGCCGCTGACGCTGAGCCCGGCAATCGCCTCGCCGGTCAGATCAAAGACCGGGGCGGCGATGCAGCGCATTCCGCGCGTGCGCTCCTCGTCATCGACCGAGAAGCCGCGATGGCGGATGCGGGCCAGATCGGCATCCAGCGCCTCGGGCGTCACCAGCGTCTTGTCGGTAAAGCGCTTCAGCCCCGGCCCGTCCAGAAGCTCGCGCAGCGCCGCGTCGCGCCCAAAGGCCAAGAGCGCCTTGCCGATCCCCGAGGCATGCAGCGGCGAGCGGGTGCCGGGCGGGAAGAAGGCGCGGATCGTCTCATGCGTCTCGATCTGGCTCAGGAACAGCACGGAATCGCCGTTGAGGATGCCCAGATTGGCGGTCTCGCCGGTATGCTCCATCAGCGCGCGCAGGATCGGACGGGCGCGCTCGACAATCCCGGCGCGGCGCATGAAGGCGGTGCCAAGGCGGAAGGTCGCCGGGCCGATATGCCAGCTTTGCGTCGCAGCATCCTGTTCGGTCATGCCGCGCTGCGCCAGTGCATTGAGCATCCGGTGGACGGTCGAGGGCGCCTGATCGCTGCGCTCGGCGACCTCGCTCAGCGTCAGGCCATTGCTGGCGGCCAGCAAATCCAGGATGTCCAGCGCGCGATCCAGCGCCTGAACGGTGGCGGGGGATTCGGCGCCGCCCTTGGGGCGGCCGCGCTTGCGGGTCGGTTGTGCCATGTTCTTCCGGTCGTAAAGAGAGCTTCAAAATTATGGCGAAAATCGGCATTCACAAGCGGAAAAGCGGAAGCCGTTGTTATCGTGCGATGAATCGGCATATTTCCGCCAATCGGAAATATTTTTCAGAAAAATTGCGCCTCTGGGCAGCGCCGCGCTATTCTGCTTTCAACCTGAAGGAGGATCGTCATGAGCACCCAGAACCCCGTCTTCATTCCCGGCCCGACCAACATCCCCGAGGTGCTGCGCAAGGCCGTGGACATGCCGACGATCGACCACCGCAGCCCGGTCTTCGGCAAGATCCTGCATCCCGCGCTGGAAGGCGTGAAGAAGGTGCTGAAAACCGAGAAGGGCCAGATCTTCGTCTTCCCCTCGACCGGCACCGGTGGCTGGGAAACCGCGATCAGCAATACGCTCTCGCCCGGCGACAAGGTTCTGGCCACGCGCAACGGCATGTTCAGCCATCGCTGGATCGACATGTGCCAGCGGCACGGGCTCGACATGACCGTTGTCACCCAGGAATGGGGCGATGGCGTCCCGGCCGACAAGTTCGAAGAGATCCTGACTGCCGACAAGGGCCACGAGATCAAGGCGGTTCTGGCGACGCATAACGAGACCGCCACCGGCGTGCGTTCGGACATCGCCGCCGTGCGCCGCGCGCTGGATGCGGCCGGCCACCCGGCGCTGCTGTTGGTTGACGGTGTCAGTTCGATCGCCTGCTATGATTTCCGCATGGACGAATGGGGCGTCGATATCGCCGTCACCGGCAGCCAGAAGGGCTTCATGCTGCCGCCGGGTCTGGCGATCGTCGGCTTCTCGCCGAAGGCCATGGCCGCCGTCGAGACCGCGAAGCTGCCGCGCACCTTCTTTGACATCCGCGACATGGCCAAGGGCTATGCCGCCAACGGCTTCCCCTACACCCCCCCGGTCGGCCTTCTGAACGGGCTGAACGTCGCCTGCGAGATGCTGCTGGACGAAGGGTTGGAGAATGTCTTTGCCCGCCACAACCGCATCGCCGAGGGCGTGCGTCAGGCCGTCTTTGCCTGGGGCATGCAGCTTTGCGCCAAGCGGCCCGAGCTTTACTCGGACAGCGTCAGCGCCATCCGCGTGCCGGAAGGCTTCGATGCCAACAAGATCGTCAGCCATGCGCTGAACGCCTATGGCGTCGCCTTCGGCACCGGGCTTGGCGACGTCGCCGGCAAGGTCTTCCGCATCGGCCACCTGGGCAGCCTGACCGATGTCATGGCGCTGTCGGGCATCGCCACGGCGGAAATGGTCATGGCCGATCTGGGTCTGCCGGTGAAACTGGGCAGCGGCGTCGCCGCCGCACAGGAACATTACCGCCAGAGCGCGGCACAGGCACAGAAGGCTGCCGCGTGATGAAGGACGCCAAGATGTATATTCCCAGCTATGACGACATGCTGGCCGCGCATGAGCGGATCAAGCCGCATATCCGCCGCACGCCGGTCCGGGTGTCAGATTACCTGAACGGTCTCAGCGGCGCGCAGCTGTTCTTCAAATGCGAGAACTTCCAGGAGCCGGGGGCCTTCAAGGTCCGCGGTGCCTCGAACGCGGTCTTCGGTCTCGACGAGGCACAGGCGGCCAAGGGCGTGGCGACGCATTCCTCGGGCAACCATGCATCCTGCCTCAGCTATGCGGCGATGCTGCGCGGCATTCCCTGCAACGTGGTCATGCCCCGCACCGCACCGCAGGCCAAGAAGGACACCGTGCGCCGCTATGGTGGGGTCATCACCGAATGCGAACCCTCGACCACCTCGCGCGAGGAAACCTTCGCCAAGGTTCAGGCGGCGACCGGGGGCGATTTCGTCCATCCCTATAATGACCCGCGCGTGATCGCCGGGCAGGGCACCTGCGCGAAAGAACTGGTCGAGCAGGTTGACGGCCTCGACATGGTGGTCGCGCCCATCGGTGGCGGCGGCATGATTTCGGGCACCTGCCTGACGCTTGCCACGCTGGCACCCGAAACGCAGGTGATCGCCGCCGAGCCGGAAACCGCGGATGACGCCTATCGCAGCTTCAAGGCCGGTCACATCATCGCCGACGATGCCCCGAAAAGCATCGCCGATGGCCTCTTGGTGCCGCTGAAGGACCTGACCTGGCATTTCGTCTCGAACAACGTGTCCGAGATCTTCACCGCCTCAGAGACCGAGATCGTCGATGCGATGAAGTTGATCTGGAAGCATCTGCGCGTGGTGGCGGAACCCAGCAGTTCCGTGCCGCTGGCCTGCATCCTGAAAAACCCCGAATTCTTCGCCGGCAAGCGCGTCGGCATCATCATCACCGGCGGCAATGTCGATCTCGACAAGCTGCCCTGGATCTGAGGAGAGAGACGATGAACGCACCCGTGAATTTCGAGGGGCTGGAAGTCGGCTATGACGTGCCCGCGCTGCCGGGCATGGACGAGAAGGACATCCAGACGCCCTGTCTGATCCTCGACCTGGACGCGCTGGAACGCAACATCAAGAAGATGGGCGACTATGCCAAGGCGCATGGCATGCGCCACCGCAGCCACGGCAAGATGCACAAGTCCGTGGATGTGCAGAAGCTTCAGGAAAAGCTGGGCGGGGCCGTCGGCGTCTGCTGCCAGAAGGTCTCGGAAGCCGAGGTCTTCGCCCGTGGTGGGATCAAGGATATTCTGGTGTCGAACCAGGTCCGCGATGCGCAGAAGATCGACCGTCTGGCGCGTCTGCCGAAATTCGGGTCCAAGATCATCGTCTGCGTCGATGATCTGGCCAATGTCGCCGACCTGTCGGCGGCGGCGCAGAAGCACGGCACGGAACTTGGCGTCTTCGTCGAGATCGATTGTGGCGCCGGTCGCTGCGGCGTGAAGACCGCGCAGGCCGTCGTGGACATCGCGCAGGCCGTCGAAGCCGCAGAAAACCTGAAATTCGTCGGCATCCAGGCCTATCAGGGCGCGATGCAGCACATGGACAGCTATGCCGACCGCAAGGCCAAGCTGGATGCGGCCATCGCGCAGGTGGCCGAGGCCGTGGACGCGCTGAAGGCCGTCGGCATCACCCCGGAACTGGTCTCGGGTGGCGGCACCGGCAGCTATTATTTCGAAAGCGCCTCGGGCGTCTATAACGAGCTTCAGTGCGGCTCCTATGCCTTCATGGATGCCGATTACGGCCGCATCCTCGACGAGAACGGCCAGCGCATCGATCGGGGCGAATGGGAGAATGCGCTGTTCATCCTGACCTCGGTGATGAGCCATGCGAAGGCCGACAAGGCGATCTGCGATGCCGGTCTGAAGGCGCAGTCGGTCGATAGCGGGCTGCCGGTGATTTATGGCCGCGACGATGTGAAATACATCAAGTGCAGCGACGAGCATGGCGTGATCGAGGACACCAATGGCGTGTTGAAAGTGAACGACAAGCTGCGGCTGGTGCCGGGCCATTGCGACCCGACCTGCAACGTCCATGACTGGTATGTCGGCGTCCGCAACGGCAAGGTCGAAACGCTGTGGCCGGTCTCGGCGCGCGGGAAGGCCTATTGATGTGGGTCGTTCCTGAAAGCGAGATCGCCGGGCTGATGACGCCCGAAGCGGCCTTCGATGCGGTCGAGGCGGTCTTCGCCTCGATGGCGCGGGGCGAGGCCTATAACTTCCCCGTGGTGCGCGAGGCCATCGGCCATGAGGACGCGCTTTACGGCTTCAAGGGCGGGTTTGACCGGGCGGCGTTGAATCTCGGGCTGAAGGCCGGGGGTTACTGGCCGAACAACCAGAAACACGGGCTCATCAACCATCAGTCCACCGTTTTCCTGTTCGATGCCGATACTGGCAAGGTCGCGGCGGCGGTCGGGGGGAACCTGCTGACCGCGCTGCGCACCGCTGCCTCCAGCGCCATCTCGATCAAGCATCTGGCACCCGCAGGCGCGGAAGTGCTGGGCATGATCGGCGCCGGCCATCAGGCGCAGTTCCAGCTGCGTTCGGCGGCGGCCAGCGGCCGGTTCACCCGCGTCCTCGGCTGGAACCCGCATCCCGAGATGCTGGCGCGCCTTGGCGAGACGGCGGCGGAACTGGGCCTGCCCTTCGAGGCGGTCGAGCTGGACCGGTTGGGGGCTGAGGCGGACGTGATCATCTCGATCACCTCGGCCTTCTCGCCGCTGCTTCTGGACGTGCATGTGAAGGGCCCGACCCATATCGCCGCCATGGGCACCGACACCAAGGGCAAGCAGGAACTGGACCCGGCACTGGTCGCGCGGGCACGTCTGTTCACCGACGAGCTTGCCCAATCGCTGAGCATTGGTGAGTTTCAGCATGCCAGCGCGCAGAACCTGATTTCCGACAGCGATGTCACCGCGATAGGCCGGGTTATCACCGGCGATCACGAGGGGCGTGGCGAAGCGGAAATCACCATCTTCGACGGCACCGGCGTCGGCTTGCAGGACCTTGCGGTCGCTGCTGCCGTGGTCGAGTTGGCACGGCAACAGGGAAAGGCCCAAAAGGTCGATATCTGATATTATCCGAGTGACATCGGTGGAATGGGAGGTCCGCAATGTCTGACGCTACATACCAGCCCACGGGCGGGGTTCATCCGGTGGATGAGCGCCTGCCCACGGGAAAATTGATAACCTTGGGCTTCCAGCACGTGCTGGTCATGTATGCCGGCGCCATCGCCGTGCCGCTGATCGTGGGCCGGGCGCTGCAACTCTCGCCCGAGGAGGTGGCCTTTCTGATCTCGGCCGACCTCTTCGTCTGCGGCGTGGCGACGCTGATCCAAAGCATGGGGATGACCCAGTATTTCGGCATCAAGCTGCCGGTGATGATGGGCGTGACCTTTGCCGCCGTCGGGCCGATGGTCGCCATTGCCGGCCAGAACCCGGGGCAGGAGGGTGCGCGGGCGCTGTTCGGCGCCATCATCGCGGCGGGGGCGATTGCGATCCTGCTGGCGCCGCTGATCAGCCGGATGCTGCGCTTCTTCCCGCCGGTGGTGACCGGCACGGTGATCCTGGCCATCGGCATCAGCCTGATGCCCATCGGCATCAACTGGATCTTCGGCCTTCAGGTCGGCCCGACCGCGCCGATGCTGGTCGATCCGGCGCAACAGGCCTGGCTGCAGGGTGCCATCGCCGCCGGCGGTGTGCCCGAAGGGGTGAAGCTGGCGGCCAGCGTGCCGAACCCGCTTTACGCCAATGGCGGCAATATCCTGATCGCGGTGCTGGTTCTGGGCACGATCCTTGCGGTCTCGCGCCTCGCCACCGGCTTCCTGTCGAACATCTCGGTGCTGATCGGCATCGTCGTGGGCGGGATTGCCGCGGCCTCGATGGGGATGATGCATTTCGACAAGGTCGGCGAGGCCAGCTGGTTCGCGATCATCAAGCCCTTCCATTTTGGCATGCCCACCTTTGACCCGATCATGGTGCTGACCATGGTGCTGGTGATGATCGTGGTGATGATCGAATCGACCGGCATGTTCCTGGCCCTCAGCGAGATGTGCCGGAAGCCGGTCAACCAGAAGTCGCTGGCCGCCGGTCTGCGCGCCGACGGTCTGGGGACGATGCTGGGCGGGATCTTCAACACCTTCCCCTATACGTCCTTCTCGCAGAATGTCGGGCTGGTCGGCGTGACCGGCATCCGCTCGCGCTATGTCTGCGTCGCCGGTGGCCTGATCATGATCGTGCTGGGGCTGATCCCGAAGATGGGCGCGCTGGTCGAAAGCCTGCCGACCACGGTTCTGGGCGGCGCCGGCCTGGTGATGTTCGGCATGGTGGCTGCAACCGGGGTGCGCATCCTCAGCCGCGTCGATTTCGCCAGCAACCGCAACAACCTGTTCGTGGTGGCAATCTCGATCGGCATGGCGATGATCCCGCTGGTGGCGCCGAACTTCCAGCAATGGCTGCCCCATGGCATCCACCCGCTGATCCATTCGGGCATCCTTCTGGCGGCGATCAGCGCGGTGTTCCTGAACTGGTTCTACAACGGCGCGCCCTCGGTCAACGAGGACGAGCTGGCGGCAGCCGGCAAGCTGGCCGACCACTGAGCCAAGGCGCTTACGACGATCGGGGCGGTCCTTCGGGGCCGCCCTTTTCCGTTGCCTGTGGCTCGGCCAAGAGCTCCTCCATGAAGATGCTGAACAGCTGCGCCCGTCCATCCACCCCGGCCTTGGCATAGATGCTGGCGGATTGCGCCCGGATGGTGCCGACCGCGACACCGCGAAAGCCGGCGATGGCGTCATTGTCGAAGCCCTTCAGGATCAGCAGGGCCACCTCGCGTTCCGCCGCCGTCAGCTGCCAGCGGTCGAAGAAGCCGCCGATCAGCCCGGCCATGTCGCCCCGCGCCGCGCGGATGCCGCGATCGAGGCTGTCCATGCGGCTCTGCATCTCGCGCAGTTCCAGCATCATCAGCCCAAGGCTGATGAACAGCGCCACGGTCGCCATCAGCTCCAGCGCGATATGCCAGCCCAGCCCGTATTCGCCCAGATCGGTGAAGACATCGATGATGAAGAAGACCGCCGCCAGCGCCAGAACCACGATCAGAACGGCCAGCGTCGCCGCCCGCCGTTCATCGCGCGAGGTCCTTGGCAGGCGAAGCCTCATTCGATGGGCCGGTCCGCCGGGATCCGCTTCCGACCGTCGATCATCGCCCGGACCAGCGGCACGCCGGAACGCAGGCTGTCGAAGACCACCCCTGCGATGTGCAGGATGACCGAGAGAAGCAGCCAGTTGAACAGGATCTCGTGCATGTCCTCGACCCAGGAAACGCCGAAAAAGCGCGGGCTTCCCATCATGATCCCCGTGGTGACGATCAGCAGGACCGTGGCCCAGATGTTCCAGACCATCAGCGCCCCCAGCGGGTTGTGGCTAAGATGCACCGTGCGGTCGCCGCTGCGCAAGGCGCCGAGATGCCGCAGCGCGCGGGCGGGCGCGGGCGGGAACGAGATCAGCCGGGCCGGGCGCGCGCCGATCAGGCCCCAGCAAAGCCGGGTGAGGACCAGCGCCAGCGCGACATAGCCGAGGGTTTCGTGCAGCTTGCCCTCGGGGTCGCTGACAAAGCCGTTGAGCAGGATCACCAGCGCCAGCGACCAGTGGATCAGCCGCACCAGCGGGTCCCAGACCGGGATGATGCGGGGGCTTGCGCCCCCGCCTGCCGCCGCGGCCGGTGAAACGGAACCGGCCATGGCGATCAATCCTCGCCCATCTTGGTGACCTTGCCGGTTTCGGGCGAGACATAGACCTCCAGCATCTCGTCGCCCTTGACGGCATAGGCCTCGATCATGCCGTCCTCCATCTCGATCTTGCGGACCTCGTAGCCCATGCCGGTCAGCGCGGTGGTGACGGCCTCCTCGGTCATGCCCAGTTCGGTATCGACGGCGATGGCCTCGCCCTCGGCAAGGGCGAAGAGGGGCACGGCGGCCAGAATCGCGGCGAGGGTCAGTTTGCGCATAGGGGGTTCCTTTCCTGTATCGGCGCGGCGTTGTGCCTGGGCCTTGAGGGGAAAGAAGCCGGATGCCTTGCCCTGCGCCATTGGCCGGCGGCTTAGCCAGGCGGTCATAAGCTGGCGCTTATGCGGGTTTCAGGGCGGCTTTGCCGCGCCGTCGCCGTGGTCGGCGGCAGTTTTGCCGGATGCGAAATTTCCTCCGCTGCGATAGAGTGCAGGTATCGGACAAGGTGGCTCCTGCAGCCATGGTCCCGCCTGACTGCCGCTGCCCCTGCATGGAAGGTCTGCTGATGCATCGCCCTGATTTCACGGCAAGGTTGAATGGTCCGGTACTGCCGATCCGCCGATGCGTCAGCTTCGCCCTGTTGCTGCTCCTCGCCGCCGGATACTCGGGCGCGTCACGGGCGCAGGACAGCCCTGCGCTGATGGCGGGCGGGCTGCCGGCGCAGGCGATCGATGACCTCATCGAGGGGCGGGTGCAGACGCATATCGACCTGCCGCAGCGCCATCCGCTGGTTTACGCCATGCGGCACGAGTTTCTCGACGCGCTGACCGCCGAATGCGGACACCCGGACCGCTTCGAGAGCATCGTCCTGACGCGCGAGCTGATGGACAACGTGTTGTTCGCCTATTTCACCTATGGCGACCCGGACCTAGGCGACTTTTCGAAGATGAGCTATGGCGAGGCCTACCTGGCGCTGATCGGCAATCCCCTGCACAAGCTTTACCCCGCCGAGATGATCCGGCGCGAGATTGCCAGCGACCCGAAGGCCCATGTCCGCGAGGTGCTGTCGGACCTCGGTGGCTGCGACAGCCCCAGGACCCTGCGCCTGCGCGAGAACCTCGATGCCGTCGCCGTCATGGGGCCGCTGGCCTCGCCCGGGACGACCTTTCTCCGCACCGTCTCGAACAATAACGAGGGCTGGTACAACTGCTTCTATGCCGATCCCGACCGGCCCGATCACGAGCTTTTCCAGCCCTACCAACTGGCGACCCCCGCCACGGTCGGGCTTTATATCATCCCCTGGGCTGCGCATCTTGCGCCGGGCGAATACCTGCCGCGGGCCCATTGCCCGGCGACACCGGACCCCGCGTTCGAGATCATCGAAGCCAAGCTTCTGCCCCCCGAACCCGTGCTCGACCCGGCCGCCTTGCCCGAGGGCGATCTGGCCACGCGGCTCGCGGCGGCGTTCCTCGACCAGTACATCCCCGCCCATGCGACGGGGCCGGATGGTGGCCCGCTGGTTCTGGGTGACGAGCTCAGGGCGCGCTATTTCGACGAGATCGTCAGGTTCGAGCGGATCGAGGTGCCGCAGGACGAGATCGACCGTCTTCGGGCGGCGCGGATGGCCGAGGCCAAGGCCCGTGGTTTCGACGATCCTGCGGCAGAGGATGTCATCAAGATCGCGACCGACCTGCGCCTCAAGGCGCTGAAAGAGCGGAATGATCGCGGCATCTGGGCCCTGATCGACGAGGTGCGCGACCTCTCGGGCAACCAGAGTGCCAATTACATCATGGCGCGCACCGGATACGGGCTCATGAGGGATGTCGAGTAACGGTTATCCGCCTCATGTCCCGAGGCTTCGGGCAATGCCGGCACGGTGCGTCGGTCAGGCACCCTCGACCCGGTCCCACAGGGCGGCCAGCGCCGCAGCGGGGTCTTCGGCCGTCCAGATCTCGGCGCCAAGGGCGATGAAATCGCTGACTGGCGACAGCTCGGCCAAAAGCGCGGCGGTGATCGCGCCCTCGGCCACGACGGGCACCTCGATCATCTCGGACCACCACTGGAACAGCTCGAGTGCCGCCGGCTCGCCCCGGCCAAGCGCGGTTTCGCCCACCGGGCCGAAGGCGACGTAATCCGCCCCGGCCTCGCCCGCGTTCATCCCCTCGTGCCGGGAATTGCCGCAGAAGGCGCCGATGATCGCATCTGCGCCCAGTTCCTTGCGCGCCGCGCGCACGCCGCGCGCGCCATCGGTCAGGTGCACGCCATCCAGCCCGTGGCGCTGCGCCAGCCGCACATGGTCGTCGATCACCACCGCCACGTCGCGGGCATGGGCGATCTCGCGCGCCAGATCGGCGATCCGGCCCAGTTCGGCCTCGTCCCCGGCGCCACGGATACGCAGGCAGGCGGGCGGCACCCGGTCCATCACCGCCGAGAGAAGCGGCCCCAGCGTCGAGGCCTGCGCACCGGCGGGCGTGACGAGATAGAGTTGCGGTGCGTTGGTCTGGTCGGCGGGCATGGCGGGCTCCGTGGTTTTTACCGGCAATAGCGCAGCTTGCCCGTTCCTGCCAGAGTGGCTATTGCGCGGGCCATGGAAACGAACCGTCAGCCCGTCATCATCCTTGTCCGCCCGCAGATGGGCGAAAACATCGGCGCCGCCGCCCGCGCCATGCTGAATTTCGGCCTGACCGAGATGCGGCTGGTCGCACCCCGCGACGGCTGGCCCAATCCCAAGGCCATCGCCATGGCCTCGGGCGCGGCGGGGCGGGTGCTGGACACGGCGCGGGTCTACCCGACGCTGGCCGAGGCGATGGAGGGTGTGGATTACGCCTTCGCCACCACCGCGCGGGGCCGCGAGCTGACGAAGCCGGTCTTTACCCCGGCCACCGCGATGGAGAAGGCGCGCGCGCATGAAGGCCGCAGCGCCATCATCTTCGGGCCGGAACGCGCCGGACTGGAGAATGACGACGTGGCCCGCGCCAATGCCATCGTGACCGTGCCGGTGAACCCCGATTTCCCCTCGCTGAACCTTGCCCAAGCCGTGCTGCTGATGGGCTATGAATGGGGCCGCGAGCATCTGCCGCCCGAGCCCGCGCCGCAAGGCCGCCGCCCGGCGGGCGAGGTGCCGGCGGACCGGATCGAGATCGAGAAGCTGGGCGATCATTACGAGGAAAAGCTGGAAACCGCCGGCTTCTTCTTCCCCGAAACCAAGGCCCCGGCCATGCGTTTGAACCTACGCAACATGTGGTCGCGGCTGAGCCTGACCCGGGGCGACGTGCAGATCCTTCACGGGATGCTGCGCCAATTGACCCGCCGCTAGGCCCGTCCTAGGGTCCGCGCGAGTTATAGAATGAGGCGCAGATGCGAAATCGAATAGGCGGAATCTTGTTGGGCCTGACAGTCGGCCTCTATGTCGGCATGGGAACCGGAATTGTTGGTGGCATATTCGGCGGCGTTCGCGGTGCTGGGGTCTTCGCGATACTTGGCGTCATAGTCGGCTTTTTTGCTGCGCCTGATTTCGCCCGAGTTTGGGGTTCAGTTCGCCGATTTGGCCGACGCAACTAGGAATCTGAAATGGCCAAACGTCCCATCTTCGAAGAGGTCTCTGACCCCACGGCCGTGACAAGGCCGGTAGCCACCAAGGGCGTGATCGATGCCGCCCCCAAGGGCGCGCGCCGCGCCATCCGGGCCTGGCTGGTGGTGCTGTTCGTCATGGTCGCCGCGATGATCGCGCTTGGCGGTGCGACCCGGCTGACCGGCTCGGGCCTGTCGATCACCGAATGGGCGCCGGTTACCGGCACGCTGCCGCCGATGGACGAGGCCAAGTGGCAGGCGGAATTCGAGGCCTATCAGCAGATCCCGCAATTCACCGAGGTCAATCCCGACATGGATCTGGCCGGGTTCAAGCAGATCTACTGGTGGGAATGGTCGCACCGCTTCCTTGGCCGCGCCGTCGGGCTGGTCTGGGCGCTTGGCTTCCTGGCCTTCCTTGCCACGAAACGCATCCCGACCGGCTGGACCCCCCGGCTTCTGGGCATCGGCGCGCTTGGCGGGCTGCAGGGTGCGATCGGCTGGTGGATGGTCCATTCGGGCTTGCAAGAGGGGATGGTGCGCGTCGCCTCCTATCGGCTCGCCACGCATCTGGGTCTGGCCTTCGCCATTCTCGGCCTGATCGCCTGGTATGCGCTGCTGCTCAGCCGCTCCGAGGCCGATCTGATGCGGTCACGCCGCGCGGGTGAGGGCAAGCTCTTCTCGATGACCACCGGGCTGATGCATCTGACCTTCCTCCAGATCCTGATCGGCGCGCTGGTCGCGGGCATTGATGCCGGGCGGCAATATACCGGCTGGCCCACGATGGGCGGCGAATGGGTCCCGGCGGCGATCTGGGACGGCACGCTTGGCTGGCGCAATTTCTTTGAAAACCCGGCGCTGGTGCAGTTCATCCACCGCATGACCGGTTATCTGCTGGCGATCTTTGCCGTGGTCGTCTGGCTGCGCGCCCGCCGCTCGCCGCATCCGGTGACGCGCGGCGCCTTCACCGTGATGATCGTCATGGTTGCGGTCCAGATCGGATTGGGCATCATGAACGTGCTGAATGCCTCGCCGCTGCCGCTGGCACTGTCGCACCAGATCGGCGCCATTGCCCTGTTCGCACTGATCATCCGCGCCCGCTTCAACGCCCGCTATCCTTACGAAACCTCTGTCCGGGGAACCATCCGATGAGCGCCTTCGACGACCTTCTCGCCTTCCAGCGCCAGACCGAGGCCCTGTCTTCGGTGGCCGAACGTCTTGGCTGGGACCAGGAAACCGTCATGCCGCGCGGCGCGACGGAACAGCGGGCCGAGGAAATGGGCGCGATGGAATCGGTGCTGCACGAGCGCCGCACCGATCCGCGCATCGGCGAATGGCTGGAGGTCGCCGAACCCCGGACCGAGGCCGAGGCCCGCGCGGTCGAGCTGATCGCCCGCGACTTCACCCGCAAGAACCGCGTGCCTGCCCGGCTGGCATCCGAGATCGCCCGCGTCACCTCGCTGGCGCAGGGCATCTGGGCCGAGGCGCGCGCCAATGACGCGCCCGAGGAGTTCCTGCCGACGCTCGACAACGTTCTGATGCTGAAGCGCGAAGAGGCGGCGGCGCTGGCCGATGGCGGTGATCTTTACGACGCGCTGCTGGACGATTACGAACCCGGCGCGACCGGGGCAGGGGTGGCGGCGCTGTTCGACCAGATGCGCCCGCGACTGGTCGCGCTGCGCGAGGATGTGCTGGGCGCCGAGAACCAGCCCGCCGCGCTGACAGGCCATTTCCCCCATGACACGCAGCTGCGCCTCGCCCGTGCCTGCGCCAGCGCCTTCGGCTATGACTGGTCGCGCGGTCGGATGGACATCGCCGTCCATCCCTTCAGCTCGGGCCGCTGGCAGGACAGCCGCATCACCACCCGGGTGGTCGAGACCGATCCGTTCAACTGCTTCTATTCGACCATCCACGAGGTCGGCCATTCCAGTTACGAGCTGGGCATCGACGAGGATTACGCCTTCACGCCCCTCGGCCGGGGTGTCTCGCTTGGCGTCCATGAAAGCCAGAGCCGCATCTATGAGAACCAGATGGGCCGCTCGCGGGCCTTTTCGGGCTGGCTGTTCGCGCGGATGCATGACGCCTTCGACGGGCTGAACGTGGCCAATGCCGAGGAGTTCTATCGCACGGTGAACCGGGTCACTCCGGGCTATATCCGCACCGAATCGGACGAGGTGCAGTATAACCTGCACATCATGCTGCGCTTTGACCTCGAGCGTGACCTGATCGCCGGGCGGCTGGACGTGGCCGATCTGACCGAGGCGTGGAATGCGCGCTTCCTCAAGGATTTCGGCGTGGCGGTGGACCGCCCGGCCAATGGCGTGTTGCAGGATGTTCACTGGTCGGTGGGCCTTTTCGGCTATTTCCCGACCTATGCGCTTGGCAATGTCTATGCCGGCTGCCTGAACGCCGCCATGCGCGCCGCCGTGCCGGAACTGCCCGAGGCGCTGGCCCGAGGCGATGCCGCGCCCGGCGTCGAATGGCTGCGCGAGAATGTGCAGCGTCACGGTGGGCTGTTGCCGCCGCGCCGGCTGATCGAGGAGGCG
Organism: Paracoccus zhejiangensis; assembly: GCF_002847445.1. Classification (NCBI taxonomy): domain Bacteria; kingdom Pseudomonadati; phylum Pseudomonadota; class Alphaproteobacteria; order Rhodobacterales; family Paracoccaceae; genus Paracoccus; species Paracoccus zhejiangensis. Next base: position 801,088 of record NZ_CP025430.1, read on the forward strand.
ACTGGCGGCGAGGTCGGGCCCGAGGCGCTGCTGGATTACCTCGAAGAGAAATTCGGGCGGATCTACGCCTTGTAAGCGCCGTCGGATATTTGGACGAGACAGAAACCCGCGCGGATGCGATCATCCGGGCGGGTTTTGCTTTTCGGCTTGGCTTTCGGGAAACTCTGCTATCGTGGCCGGTGACGAACCGGGGAGGGGTCGATGCGGCGAGGGAAATGGGGCGTGGCGGTCTGCCTGCTGATCCCTGCTGGCATGGGTTTTGCGGGTGATGCTGCGTCCCTCGCGCAGCAATGCGTCACCTGCCACGGGACCGAGGGCGAGGCGATCCCGCCCTTGGCCGGAATGCCCGAGGCCGATGTAACTGCCGCCCTCTTGGCCTATCGCGCCGGAGAACGCGCCGATGCGCTGATGCAGGTGGTGGCGAAGCGCTTGAGCGATGACGAGATCGCGGCGCTGGCGGCTTATTTTGAGGGCCTCGGCCCATGAGGGAAAACACGTCCTTGAACCGCCGGCAGGTGCTGGCCCTGACCGGGGCGGCCCTGCTGCCCGCGCCCATGGTCATGGCGCAGGGGCGGCCGCGCGTGGTGGTCATCGGTGGCGGCGCTGGCGGGGCGACCGTGGCCCGCTATCTGGCCAAGGATGGTGGCGGCGCGATCGAGGTGGTGCTGGTCGAGCCGGCGCATCGCTATGACAGCTGCTTCTTCTCGAACCTCGCGCTTGGCGGCTTCTGGGAGTTCGCGGCGCTGGGGCATGGCTATGACGGGCTGGCCGGGGTGCAGTTGGTGCAGGACTGGGCGACCGGCATTGACCGCGATGCGCGGCGGGTGGCGCTGGGGGGCGGTGGCAGTGTGAGCTATGACCGCCTGGTCATCGCGCCGGGGATCGATTTCGTCGGGGGCGCGGTACCGGGCTGGGATGTGGCGAGCCAGCAGGCGATGCCCCATGCCTACAAGGGCGGCAGGCAGATCCGGCTGCTCAAAGCGCAGATCGAGGCCATGCGTGAGGGCGGTACTTTTGCAATGATCGCCCCGCCCAATCCCTATCGCTGTCCGCCGGGACCCTATGAGCGCGTGTCGATGGTCGCACATCTGCTCGCGCAGTCGAACCCGAGTGCAAAAATCCTGATCATCGACCCGAAGGAAAGCTTCGCCAAACAGGCGCTGTTCGAGGAGGGCTGGCAGAACCACTATCCCGGCATGATAACCCGCATCGGCCCGGATTTTGGTGCCGGTAACATCGAGGTGCGCCCCGAGACCATGGAGATCGTCATCGATGGTGAGCCTGAAAAGGTCGATGTCTGCAACGTTATCCCGGCGCAGCAGGCGGGGATGATCGCGGTCGATGCAGGGTTGACCGACGAGACGGGCTGGGTGCCGGTCCGGCCCGAGGATATGCGCTCGCGGCTGGATGAGGCGGTGACCGTGCTGGGCGATGCGGCGGCGCAGGGCGACATGCCGAAATCGGCCTTCGCGGCGAACAGCCAGGCCAAGGTGGTGGCCCATGCGCTGAGGGCCGAACTGACCGGCAGCACCGCCCCCGCACCGCGCTACCTGAACACCTGCTGGTCGCTGATCGCCGAGAATGACGGGGTTAGGGTCGGCGCGACCTATGCCCCCGCCGAGGGCAAGATCACCGCGCTGGACAGCTTTGTCTCGCAGCCGGGCGAAGGTGCCGAGCGGAGGCAGCAGACGTTCCTTGAAAGCGTGGACTGGTATCGGGCGATCTCGGCAGACATCTTCGGGTCATCCTCGAGCTAGCCGCACCTCTGTGGCATCCCTGCCGACAGCCGTCGCAACATGGTTAACGCCATCTGGAAAGCGCCCCGAGCCTCGTCTAGGCTGGTGGGAAGATTGACACTTTCGGCCGCCTTCCGCCGCCGATCCCGCAAGGAGAGCGCGCCATGGCGACAGAAGGTCTGGGTCCGATCATGGCGCCCGCGGTGGCGCTGCTGGGTGCCTCGGTGCTGGCGATCCCGCTGTTCCGGCGTCTCGGGCTTGGCTCGGTTCTCGGCTATTTCGCCGCCGGCGTGGCGGTCGGTCCCTTCGGCCTCAGGCTCTTCAGCGATCCCGAGGCGATGCTGCATGTGGCGGAACTGGGGGTCGTCCTGTTCCTGTTCATCATCGGTCTGGAACTTAGACCGGCGCGGCTCTGGGCGATGCGGCAGCAGATCTTCGGGGTCGGGCTGTTGCAGGTGCTGGCCTGTATCGCGCTGCTGACGCTGACCGGCCACCTGGCCTTCGGCTATCCGCTGGTCGTGTCCTTCGTCGGCTCGGCCGGGTTCGTGCTGTCCTCGACCGCCGTCATCATGTCGGTGATGCAGGAACAGGGCGAGATCGCCACGCCCGAGGGGCAGAAATCGGTGGCGATCCTTCTTTTCGAGGATCTGCTGATCGTGCCCCTGCTGGCGATCATCGCGATCCTCGCCCCGGTGCAAAGCGATGAGGGGGGCAATATCTGGGCCAGCATTGGCATCGGTCTGGCCGCCATCGCCTTCCTGCTGGCGGCGGGTCGCTGGCTGATGGACCCGATGTTCGCGCTGCTGGCCCGCGCCCGCTCGCGCGAGGCGATGAGCGCGGGGGCGCTGCTCGTGGTGCTGGGGGCGGCGCTGCTGATGGATCAGGCGGGGCTGTCGACCGCGATGGGGGCGTTCCTCGCCGGTGTGATGCTGTCGGGATCGGACTATCGCCACCAGATCGAGGCCGATATCGAGCCCTTCCGGGGCATCCTGATGGGTCTCTTCTTCCTCTCGGTCGGCATGTCGCTGGATCTGGGCATCGTCGCCCGGTACTGGCTTTTCGCCATCAGCCTCGTCATCGCGGCCATGGCGGTCAAGGCGGCTGGCGTCTATGTCATCGCCCGCATGACCGGCAGCAATTCCCGCGCCGCGATCCGGCGCATGGTGCTGTTTGCACAGGGTGGCGAGTTCGCCTTTGTGCTTTACGGTGCCGCCGGGGGTGTCGGTATCCTGAGCGAGGAAACCGAGGCACTGTTTTCCGCGGTGGTCATCCTCTCGATGGCGCTGACCCCGGTGCTTCTGGTGGTGATGAACCGCCTCTTGCCGGTCGAGCGCGAGGATTTCGACGGCATCGAGGGGGCAGAGGACCTGCATGGCCGGGCGCTGATGATTGGCTTTGGCCGCTTTGGCCAGATGGCCAGCCAGGGCCTCTTGGCGCGCGGGCTGGACGTCTCGATCATCGATACCGATACCGAGATGATCCGCGCCGCCGAAAGCCTTGGCTTCAAGGTCTATTACGGAGATGGCGCGCGGCTCGACATTCTGCACGCCTCGGGCGCCGAGGAGGCCGAGCTGATCCTGGTCTGCGTCGATGATGCCGATGTCGCCAACCGCATCGTCGAGCTGGTGCAATCGGAATTCCCGCAAGCGAAGCTCTTGGTCCGCGCCATCGACCGGCGCCACAGCATCCACCTGCGGGCCGAGGGGGTCGAGTTCGAGATCCGCGAAACGGTGGAATCGGCGCTGGCCATGGCGCGGGAATCGCTGCTGGAACTGGGCGTCGACGAAACCGAGGCGACTGACATCATCGAGGATCTGCGCGCCCGTGACCGCCGGCGCATGGCGATCCAGCTGTCCGAGGGGATGCTGGGCGGGCGCGACCTCTTGCATCGCAACATCGCCGACAGCTTCGCCCCCACTGGCACCAACAGCAGCTAGGGCGCGAACCGTTACCGGCCCGCGCCCTGCCGGGGGGAACTGGTCTATTCAGCCGCCCGCGCCATCGGGTTGTTCGGATGGGTGGTCCAGTTCGCGTATTCGCCGCGCGGCTGACCGGTGCGCTTGTCGGTCTCGCCGGGTTCCAGCTCGCGCATGGTGATGCAGTTCTCGACCGGGCAGACATCGAGGCAGAGGTTGCAGGCGACGCATTCCTCTTCGATCACCTCGAAGACCCGGCCCGGCTTCATGGCGATCGCCTGGTGTGACGTGTCCTCGCAGGCGGCATAGCAGCGACCGCATTTGATGCAGGCATCCTGATCGATCACCGCCTTGGTGACGTAGTTCAGATTCAGCTGGTTCCAGTCGGTGACATTCGGCACGGCGCGACCGACCAGGTCCGACAGTTCCATCTCGTGGCTGTCGAGATAATCGCGCAGACCCGAGATCATCTCCTGCACCACCTTGAAGCCATAGGTCATGGCGGCGGTGCAGACCTGCACATTGCCGGCCCCCAGCGCCATGAACTCGGCCGCATCGCGCCAGGTCGTCACCCCGCCGATGCCACTGATCGGCAAGCCGCGCGTCTCGGCACTGCGGGCGATCTCGGCCACCATGTTCAGCGCGATCGGCTTCACCGCCGGCCCGCAATAGCCGCCATGCGCGCCCTTGCCGTCGATAGTGGGTTCGGGGGCAAAGAGGTCCAGATCGACCGAAGTGATCGAATTGATGGTATTGATCAGGCTGACCGCATCGGCTCCGCCACGCTTGGCGGCCTCGGCGGGTTTCCGGACGTCGGTGATATTGGGCGTCAGCTTCACGATGCAGGGCATCCGTGAATATTGCTTCACCCAACGGGTGACCATCTCGATATATTCCGGCACCTGGCCGACCGCGCTGCCCATGCCGCGCTCGCTCATGCCGTGGGGGCAGCCGAAGTTCAACTCGACCCCGTCGGCCTCGGTATCCTCGATCTGCTTCAGGATGGTGCGCCAACTGTCCTCGTCGCAGGGCACCATCAGCGAGATGACCAGCGCGCGGTCGGGATAGTCCCGCTTCACCTGCTTGATCTCGCGCAGGTTCACCTCCAGCGGGCGGTCGGTGATCAGCTCGATGTTGTTGATGCCCAGGACCCGCCGGTCGGCGCCATAGACGACGCCATAGCGCGGGCCGTTGACGTTGACGACGGGCGGACCCTCGGCCCCCAGCGTCTTCCACACCACACCGCCCCAACCGGCCTGGAAGGCGCGGCGGACATTGTATTCCTTGTCCGTGGGCGGGGCCGAGGCCAGCCAGAAGGGGTTCGGGGATTTGATTCCGACGAAGTTCGAGCGCAGGTCAGCCATGGTTTCATTCCCTTCTGAGGTGACGTCAGGGTCACACTCACTTCTTGGTCAGGTCTGCCGGGGTTTCGGACGCATCCAGCAGATGCAGCAGATGATCCCGTCGCAGCGCAAACTCGGTTGCAAAATCATGTCTCCGGGCGAAATCCAGCGCCGCCCGGCTGGCCCCGCCGATGCCGGCGGGATCGGACGCAAGCGCGGCAATCCGGTCGGCCAAGGCCGCGGTATCGGCCAGACGCACTGTCCAGCCGGCGGCGGAGTCCGAAGCCAGACGCGACAGCATCGCATTGTCATAGCCGATGACCGGCAAGCCGCAGCCCATCGCCTCGACATAGGTGCAGGACGGATCGGATTGCCGATGGCAGCTGAGAAACAGGTCCGCATCCCTGCGCGATATTGGCACCAGCTCGGTCACGAAATCGACCGGGGCGTGAAGCCGGACCCTTTCCGCCAGTTGATGGGTCTGGATATCGGCGCGGATCTGATCCTGAAGGCTGCCGGTGCCATAGATGTCGAGCGTGAAATTCACCCCCCGATCAGCCAGCGCCCGCGCCACCGGCACCAGATCCTGCGCGCCCTTCATCGGCTCGAGCCGGCCCGAATTGATCAGCCGCAGCGGCCCGCCAGCCGTCAGGACTGCCGCCTTGCGGGTCAGATCGTCCTGGTCCGCGAACATGGCGCCCTGCATCCGGTTGTCCAGATACATCACCGTATTGCCGTTAAGTCTGCGATAGGCGTCATAGGCCGGAAAGCCGTTCACCTGAACGCCATCCGCTCGCCTCAGCGCACGCCGCCGCCGCCGTTCCTGCTGCAGAAGCCAGAGCGCGCTTTTCGCTTTCTGGAGCGTCGATCTGTCTCGGTCCAGACCGAGGATCTGCAATCGGGTCCCCAGCGTATATTCGATCACGAAGACACATCTGGTCCGCTGGTGTACGGTTCGGTCGGCCAGATCCAGATCAAGATGTAAATCGCCCGAGGCTTCCACTATATCGCTGGCATCAAGGATCTCCTGCGGCACGGCCTGCCCCTCGGCCAACAGAGTCAGGTCGAAGGGCAGCTGTGCCGGATCATAGACATCGCCAAAGGGAATGGCCGCGTCACTACCGCGCAAGACGCAGCCGACCTCGCCGGGCCAGTTCGCGCAGATATACCGCATCCCCTCGACGAACTTGCCGTCGAGCCTGACCTGATTAGTTCCGACCCGACTTGCCGGGGCAGGGGGAAGCATCAGCAGCCTGGGCATGATCCTGTCACCCTATGTGAGTCAGCTATTCTCAACCCTTTTCCTCCATGATCTTTTCGGGGTGCCTTACGGACCCGAGGCCCCCGCCGCGGTCCGGCCCATCAGCACCGCATGGATATCCTCTGCCGCATCGCGGCCCTCGGCCACGCCGGTCACGGTCAGGTCGTCGCCGCCTGCCGCGCAGTCGCCGCCGGCCCAGACCCCGGCAAGGCTGGTGCGCCCCGGCCCGGTGACGGCGATCTTGCCGCCACTGAGCGCGATGCCGTCAGGCGCGCCGTCCAGCCGCTGGCCGATGGCGCGGAACAGTTGGTCGGCCTTCAGGCGGAAATGCTCGGTGGTGTTCAGTGAGCCGTCGGGCATGTCCTCGGTATAGGCGAACTCGACCTCGCGCACCGCACCATTGCCATGCACCGCGATCGGCATGGCGTTGCAGAGGATGCGTACGCCGGACGAGGTGGCGTGGTGCTGTTCGTGATCGCTGGCGCCCATGCGCTCCTGCCCGCGGCGATAGACGATGGTGACATTCTCGGCGCCCAAGAGCTTCGACTGCACTGCCGCATCCACCGCCGTCATGCCGCCGCCGATCACCACCACATCGCGGCCGACGGGCAGGGTTGCCAGATCTTCGGCCTGCCGCAGGTCGCGGATGAAATCCACCGCGTCGCGCACGTTCTCGCGGTTCTCGCCATCGGCGCGCAGCGCGTTCACGCCGCCAAGCCCCATGCCCAGAAACACCGCGTCGAACTCGGCCTGCAGCGCGGGCAGGGTGATCTGCTCCCCCAGCCGCTGTTCATTGCGCAGCTCGATCCCGCCGATGGACAGAAGCCAGTCGACCTCGTCCTGCGCGAAACCGTCCACGGTCTTGTAGCTGGCAATGCCGTATTCGTTCAGCCCGCCAGCCTTGGCGCGGGCCTCGAAGATCACCACTTCATGACCCTTGGCCGCCAGCCGATGGGCGGCCGAGAGGCCCGCCGGACCGGCGCCGACCACCGCGACCCGCTTGCCGGTGGGGGCTCCACGGGTGAAGGGGTGGGGCTGGTCGATCATGCCATCGGTGGCAAAGCGTTGCAGCGCGCCGATCTCGACCGGCATGCCCTCGGCCTCCATCCGAACGCAGGCGCCTTCGCAGAGGTTCTCGGTCGGGCAGACGCGGGCGCACATGCCGCCAAGGATGTTCTGGTGAAAGATCGTCAGCGCCGCCGCATCGGGCGTGCCGGTGGCGATCTGGCGGATGAACAGCGGAATGTCGATCGAGGTGGGGCAGGCCGTCACGCAGGGCGCGTCATGGCAGAAATAGCAGCGATCGGCGGCGACCCGCGCCTCGTGCGGGATCAGCGCCGGGGCGACATCGGCGAAATTATCGGCATAATCCGCCGGGGTAAGGCGGCCCGGCACGACGCCGGGGGTCAGCTTGGCTTGGGTCATTCAGGCATCCCATGGCTGGCTTGATCTTATCAGGCTGCCACAGGTTCAGTTTTTTATCAAATGGTAAAATATGATGCGCGCGGTGAAATATCCTTGCGCGCGGGCGCTGCCTAACCCGGCAGCACCAACGCCGCCGCCAGCCCGCCCAGATCCGAGCGTTCCAGCCTGAGCTCGCCCCCGTTCAGCGCCGCCAGATCGGCGACGATGGCAAGGCCCAGCCCGGTCCCCGGCGGGCCGCCTTCGTCAAGCCTCGCGCCACGGATCAGGGCACGCGGGGCATCGGTCTCGGCCATGCCCGGACCGTCATCCTCGATGCGGATGGTCACGCCGGATGTCACCACCACGCGCAGCCGCCCGCGCCCCCATTTCACCGCGTTCTCGGCCAGGTTGCCGATCATCTCTTCAAGGTCCTGCCGCTCGCCGGCAAAGCTCGCGTCGGGCGGGCAGATCACCTCGGCCTGCATGGCCTTGTTCTCCATCGGGCGGCGCAGGACCATCAGGATATCATCGATCACCGGGCCAACCGGCGTGTGCTGGCCCAAGACCCGGGGCTGGGCCGAGCGGGCGCGGCGCAGGTGCCAGCCGATCAGCCGGTCCATCCGGGTGATCAGCGTCTGGCCGGGGTGATCGGCAGGCAAATCGTTTTGCAGCGCTGCCAGCGGGGTTTTCAGCGAATGCGCAAGGTTGCCCAGATGCTGGCGCGAGCGGGCCAGAAGGCTGGCATTCTGATCCAGCGCGGCATTGATCTCGGTCACCAGCGGATCGAGCTCGCTGACGCCGGGGCGGGGCAGACGGTCCAACTCGCCGGCTCGAACACGGCGCAGATCGTCGCCCAAGCGGCGGGTGCTGCCAAGCCCGGCGAAGACCTGCACCGATACCGCCACGGCCAACCCGAGACCCAGGAGCGCCAGCGAGATCGCCAGCGGCCGGCGCACTTCGTTGAGGCTGTCCCAGACCTCGCGCGCAGGCGCCGTGACGATCAGGGTGATCTCGGCCTCGCTGCCCGGCACGGTGAAACGGTCGTTCAGCACCCGCAGCGGTTCGCCCTGCGGTCCGCGCCCGCGCCCGATGCGCGGCGGTCCCGGTCGGTCACCCGCGGGCGATGACAGGCTTGCCTCGAACAGCGAGGGCGACTTGGCGATCACCTTGCTCTCGGCGCTGATCTGCCAGTACCAGCCAGAGAGCGGCAGCGAGAAATTCGGATCGGCCGGCGGGTTGTCCAGCTCGATCTCATCATCCTCGACCTCGACGCCAGCGATCAGCGTGTCGGCGATGGCGCGCATCTCGGCGTCGTAGCGTTCGGTGACGAAGCGATCCAGAACCGCGCCGATGCCCAGGAAGGCCGCCAGCAGCGCCGCGACGATCCAGACCGCCGCCAGCGCCAGCATCCGCGCCCGGATCGAGCGGATCACAGCGCCGCCCTGAGCACATAGCCCTCGCCGCGCCGGGTCTCGATCACGCCTTCGCCGACCTTCTTGCGCAGCCGCCCGATGACCACCTCGATCGACTTGAAATCGCGGTCGGCCTCGGCCTCGTAGAGGTGGTCCGACAGTTCGCTGCGGCTGACGATGCGGTCCTGATGGTGAATCAAATAGGTCAGGATGCGGGTCTCAAACGCCGTCAGCTTCAAGGGCGAGCCGTCCAGCGTGATGACGCCCAACTGCCCGTCCAGCAGCAGCTTGCCGGCGCGGATCACCGGGCGGGCATGACCGGCGGCGCGGCGGATCAGGGTCTGGGCGCGCAGCACCACCTCGTCCAGCCGGAAGGGTTTCACCGCGTAGTCATCGGCCCCGGCGCGAAAGCCCGCCACCTTGTCGGTCCAGTCGCCGCGCGCCGTCAGGATCAGCACCGGCATACCGATCCCCTGATCGCGCCAGCGGGTCAGCACCTCGATCCCCGGCAGACCGGGCAGGCCCAGATCCAGCACCGCCACGTCATAGGTCTCGGTCGCGCCCAGATATTCACCCTCGGCGCCGTCATGGGCCATGTCGGTGACGAAACCGGCGTCCTGCATCGCGCGGGCCAGTTGCTCGGCCAGGGTCCGGTCGTCCTCGACGATCAGTGCTCTCATTTCTTCAAGGCCTCGATCTGTCCCCGGCCGGCCACCTCGAGAAACCGCCCGTCGCGCGCGTCCAGCCGGATCTTCAGCAGGTTGCGCGCCGGGGTCAGCAGGCGCAGCTCCTCGACCAGTTCCACGCCCAGACCCCGCTCATGCGCATTGGGCTGCGCCAGCCGCGCGGCGATCAGCCGACCCTGATAGCGTTCGCCCACGATCCGCATTGCCTCGTGCAGCGGCAGGGGGCTGAAATCCGTCTCGGTCAGCCCCTGGGCAAGGGCTGGTGGTGCGGAAAAGAGAAACAGGGCAAGAAGGATCGCGCGCATGAGGCCCTTGTGGCAGGTGAAAGCCAAACGAAACCCAAACGGACGGTTGGCCTTTGGTTCGAACTCGTTGGGGTAGATGTGATTCGTCAACCGGGGGCAAGGTGTCCCCGGCGCTACCAGAAGAAGGTAAACATCATGAGCAGCATGTTCCGCAATTCCGCCGCGATCCTGGCCCTTGTGGCGGGGCTTGGCGGTGCCGCCTATGCCCAGACCGCAACCCCGCCGGCCACCGAAACCGCGCCCGCCGCGCCCGAGGCGACCAGCCCGGCCCCGGCCGCACCGGCTGCCCCGGTCGAGATCACCGAAGACAACCTGCCCGACCTGCTGAAATCGCTGAACCTGCAGAATATCGACATCGATCGTGACCGCCGCTCCGTCGAGGTCGAGGGTGATCTGGCCGATGGCACGCAGATCGAGGCGCATCTGGACCGGCAGGGCCAATTGCGCAAGATCGAGGCCGATGACGACGCGGCGCTGCCCGCCGCCGTGATCGAGGCGCTGATTCCCGAAGCCGTGCGCAATGCGGAAATGTATGGCCAGTTTGCCAATATCAACGAGATCGGCCTGCCGCCCGCCGATGCGCCGATGAAGGGCGTGATGATCGAGGGCGCGGATGCCAATGGCGAGGAGTTACGCGCGCTTTTCGCCGAGGATGGCACGCTGACCCGCTTTGGTCGCGGCGATGACGATCGCGGCCCGCGTGGCGAGCGCCATGGCGATCGGGGCGGCAAGCACGGGGACCACGGCAAGCGCGGCCATGACATGCGCGGCGGGCCGGATGGCGGACGCGATGGCGGTCCTGACCGCGCCGGCATGGGTGGCCAGCCGCCCGCACCGCTGGACGAGGCCGCCGTCACCACGACGCTGACCGAGGCCGGTTATGCCGAGCTCGGCGCCATCACCCGCGACGGTCCGCGCACGCTGGTCGAGGCGGTGAATGCCGCCGGTGAAACCGTGACGGTGGAACTGAGCCCGCGTGGCGAGGTGGTGCGCGAAACCGCGCGCTGATCGCCCCGGACAGACAGAACGGACGGCGCCTCTTGGGGGCGCCGTTTCGCGTTCAGACGATGTAACGGTCGCGGCGGTGGTTGATGGCAATGACCATGTTCAGCACCAGCGCGCCGAGAAAGCTATAGCCGACCGCCTGCCAGTCGACGAGGCACAGCGCCAGCGTAAACAGCACCGCGTCGAAAATCAGCTGCGCCCATCCCGCCAGGAAGCCGGTCGCATCCTGCAGGTAAAGGGCGACGATCCCGACCCCGCCCAGTGACGCCCCGTGGCGGAACAGCGCCAGAAGCCCGGTGCCGGTGATCGCGCCGACCAGCACCGCGCCGAAGATCGGGTTGATGGTATCAAAGCTGATCCAGCCCGGCATCACGGCGCTGAGCAGCGAGGTCAGCGCCACGGCGACAAAGGTCTTCAGCGTGAAACTCGGCCCGAACCGCTTCCAGCCGAGCCAGTAGAACGGGATGTTGATCAGAAAGAAGACCGGTGCGAAGGACCAGCCGGTCGCATAGGCGATCAGGATCGCCAGTCCGGCGGTCTGGCCGGTGACAAGGCCCAGATGGGTCAGGATGGTCACCCCAAGCGCCGCCATCATCGCGCCAAAGCTGATGCCCTGGGCGTCCTCGATGAGGCTGTGTCGGCGGGGTGCGTCGCTCATGCCGGCCAGATGCCCAAAGGGCCGGGCAAAGGCAAGATCGGCCCCGCACGCCGTGGCAATCCGCCGCAAAAACTATGTCCGGATTTCAGCCCTTTGCCGGGGCCGGTCCCGATGCCCGCGCTTCGCGGCTTTTCGCCACCTGTTTCCGCCGCTAGACATAAGCAAAACGTGAGCAAAACGTGAGGAGACAGGTATGAGCAGCATCGACATCAGCAGCAAGGGCACGGGGTTCCAGGCAAGCAGACGGGCAGTGGCCTTCGGACTTCTGGCCGCGGGGCTGGCCTCCTGCGGGCCGCGCATTCCGGGCGGCAGCACGGGGTCCTCGGGCGGCATGGCACCGCCGCCGCGGCCGGTGCCGAATGCCGATTACGACCGCTGGGTTGCAGGCTTCCGGGGCCGGGCGCTGTCGCAGGGCATTTCGGCGGGCACCTTCGACAATGCCTTCGCGCAGGGTGGCGGCTATCTGCCCGACGTGATCGAGAAGGACCAGAACCAGACCGAGTTCACCCGCACGCTGCAGGATTACCTGGCCATCGCCGCCTCGGACGAGCGCGTCAGCAAGGGCCGGGCGAACCTCGCCCGCTATGGCTCTGTGCTGAACGCCGTCGAGGCGCGTTACGGGGTCGAGCCGGCGGTGGTCGTCGCCGTCTGGGGTCTGGAAAGTATGTATGGAGAGCGGCGCGGGAATATCCCGGTCATCGCCGCCTGCTCGACCCTGGCTTGGCATGGTCGTCGCGCCTCGTTCTTCGAACAGCAGCTGGTTGCGGCGCTGAAGATCCTGCAGAACGGCGATGTCGCCCCCGCTGGCATGACCGGCAGCTGGGCCGGCGCCATGGGTCATACCCAGTTCATCCCGACCTCTTATCTGCTTTACGCGGTCGATTTCACCGGCGATGGCCGGCGCGACATCTGGTCGAACGATCCGACCGACTCGCTGGCCTCGACCGCGGCCTATCTGGCGAAATCGGGCTGGCAGCGGGGCGTGCCCTGGGGCGTCGAAGTGCGGCTGCCCTCGGGCTTCTCGGGCCCCGTGGGGCGCGGTTCGACCCGCAGCCCCTCGGCCTGGGCGGCGATGGGCGTGCGCAGCATGAGCGGTGGCACCGTGCCCGATTACGGCCCGGCCTCGATCATCACCCCGCAGGGGCGCAGCGGCCCGGCCTTCATGACCTTCCGCAACTTCACCGCCATCACCCGCTACAACAACTCGGAAAACTACGTCATCGGCGTCGGCCACCTGTCCGACCGTCTGCGCGGCGGCGGGGCGATCCAGGGCAACTTCCCGCCCGACAAGTACGGGCTGACCATCGATGACCGGAAACGGATGCAGCAGCGGCTGACGGCGATGGGCTATGACACCAAGGGCAGCGACGGCGTGGTCGGCCCGGCCACGCGCGAGGCGATCTCGGCCTTCCAGGCGGCGCGCGGCATGGCGGTGACGGGCGAGCCCTCGGTGCAACTTTTGCAGATGCTGGGCTGACGCCGAAGAAGGTGATTTGCCGCAAGACGGTGTGCGGGCCTATGCTTTCCCGAGGGAAAGGAGGCCCGCCATGCTGTCGCGTCGCACCTTCGCATCGGCTCTGTTCATCTCGCTTCTCGGCGCCCGCGCCGTCACCGCCCATCACGGCTGGCGCTGGACCAGTGGCGCCAATATCCGCCTGACCGGACTGATCCGCTCGGCCCGGCTTGGCAATCCGCATGGCATTCTCGAGGTGGATGCCGAGGGCGAGATCTGGCAGGTCGAGATCGGCCAGCCCTGGCGCAATGAACGGGCCGGGCTGACGGATGCGGATTTCGCCCCGGGCCGCGAGGTGGCGATCGAGGGCGAACCCTCGGCCGATCCGGCGCAGCGCCTGCTGAAAGCCGAGCGGCTGTGGTTCGAGGATGGCGTCGCCCACGACCTTTACCCCGAACGCGGCTGACACCGTGGAGGCGCTGGCCGAGATCCTTGCCGGAACCGAGCTGGCCCAATGTATGCGCAATTGCCGCTGGATCTATGCGGCGGTCAGCGGGCTGCATGTACTGGGCATCGCGCTGCTGGTGGGCGCCATTGCGAGCCTCGACCTGCGGCTGATCGGGCTCTGGCCGATGATCCCGGTCGAGCCGCTTGGCCGGGTGCTGGTCCCTGTCGCCACTACCGGGCTGGCGCTGGCCATGGGTGCGGGGATGCTGCTCTTTCTCGCCGCGCCAGGGGATTACCTGCGGATGCGGCTGTTTCTCGTGAAGCTGATGCTGATCGCGCTTGGTGCTGGTCGTGCGCTCTGGTTCCATGCCGGCAAGGGCTTCGAGCGCCCGCCTGCCGCCCTGCGCCGGGTCGGGCTGACCTCGCTGGCGATCTGGCTTTCCGTGCTGACCTGCGGGCGGATGCTGGCCTTCGTCGATTGAGGCCGCGTTCTGTCTCGCGAAAATATCCCGCCGGGGGCGTGGGGGCCGCGCAGGCCCCCACGGGTCGAGTTTACTGCAACGCCGCGTCGGTGATGGCGTGGGTCCAGGCGCCTTCCGGTGCCTTCGAGATCACCGGGTCGGAGCCGCCCGACAAGAGCGTATCGACGGTGCGCTGGTAATCCGCCTCGTCCAGCGCGCCGTTCGAGCCGGCGGTCAGTTTGGCCACCTCGGTCATCATCCGGGTCTGGTGCTCGATGGTCTGGGCGCCGGTCTCGTCATTTTCCAGGACGATCTCGGCGGCCTCCTCGGGATTCTCCTCGGCGTATTTCCAGCCCTTCATGCTGGCGCGCACGAAGCGGGTCAGCTTGTCCACCATCTCGGGATTGTCGAGATTTTCCTGCAGGGTATAAAGTCCGTCCTCCAGCGTGGCGACGCCCTGATCCTCGTATTTGAAGGTGACCAGATCGGCCTCGGCAATGCCCGCGTCCAGCACCTGACCGAATTCGTTATAGGTCATGGTCGAGATGCAGGCGGCCTGCTTCTGCAACAGCGGATCGACGTTGAAGCCCTGCTTCAGCACCGTCACCCCGTCCGGCCCGCCCTCGGTCGGCAGTTCCAGATGGTTCATCCAGCTGAGGAAAGGATATTCATTGCCGAAGAACCACACGCCCAGGGTCTTGCCCTTGAAATCGGTCTTGGGGTCGGTGATGCCGCTTTCCTTCAGGCAGGTCAGCATCATGCCCGAGCTCTTGAAGGGCTGGGCGATGTTCACCAGCGGCAGGCCCTTCTCGCGTGCGGCTAGGGCGGCAGGCATCCATTCCACCGTCACATCGGCACCGCCCCCGGCCAGCACCTGCGTCGGCGCGATGTCGGGGCCGCCCGGCTTGATGGTGACGTTCAGGTCTTCCTCTTCGTAGAAGCCCTTGTCCTTGGCGACGTAATAACCCGCGAATTGCGCCTGCGTGACCCATTTCAGCTGCAGGGTCAGGTCATCGGCGGCATGTGCGCCGGTCGCCATCAGGGCGAAGGTGGCGGCACCGAGCATCAGTTTCTTCATGGCTTCCTCTCCTGTTGTTGCCGGTCGACCGGCTTATCTGCGCTGCGACGGGTGCCAGAAGGTCACCCGGCTTTCGATCAGCGACACGATTCCATAGAACAGCGAACCCGCGATTGCGGCCACAAGAATTTCGGCCCAGACCAGCGGCAGGTCCAATTGCCCCACCGCGGTCGAGATCCGAAAGCCCATGCCGCGGGTCGGGCTGCCGAAAAACTCGGCAACGATGGCACCGATCAGCGCCAGCGTGGTGGTGATCTTCAACCCGTTGAACAGGAAGGGCATGGCGGCGGGCAGGCGCATCTTGACCAGCGACTGCCAGTAACCCGCGCTCCATGTCGCCATCAGGTCGCGCTGCAGCGCATCGGTGGCGGCAAGACCCGCGACCATGTTCACGAGGATCGGGAAAAACACCATGACCACGACAACGGCGGCCTTTGACTGCCAGTCGAAGCCGAACCACATGACGAGGATCGGGGCGATGCCGATGATCGGCAGGGCGGCGACGAAATTGCCGATGGGCAGCAGCCCGCGCTGCAGGAAGGGGCTGCGGTCGATGGCGATGGCGGTGGCGATGGCAGCGAGCGCTCCGATCAGCCAGCCCGACAGCGCGCCCTTGAGGATGGTCTGGACGAAATCGCCCCAGAGCAGCGGGATATTGGCCATGAACGCCGCCCAGATCTGGCTGGGTGCGGGCAGGATGACCGACGGCACAGCATAGGCGCGCACGATCATTTCCCAGAGCAGCAGAAGCGTCGTGCCAAAGATCAGCGGCACCAGAATCCGGGTGAGGCGGGTGTTCAGCCGCGCGAGGAAGGCGTTGAGGCCCCAGGCCCCCAACCAGACGGCGAGGATCGGCAGCGCGCTCATCGGGCCAGCCCCATGCGTTTCAAAGTGATCCGCTCGATCAGCCCGATCAGCACGACCAGACCGGCGGCTAGTGCGGCGGCCATGAACAGCGCCGACCAGATCTGCACCGTCTGCCCGTAATAGCTGCCTGACAGAAGCCGCGCGCCCAGACCCGAGGTCGCGCCCGCCGGCAATTCGCCGACGATGGTGCCGACCAGCGCGGCGGCGACTGCGACCTTCAGGCTGGCGAAGAGATAGGGCATCGACGACGGCAGGCGCAGCCGCCAGAAGCTTTGCGATCGCGAGGCGTTCCACGACCGCATCAGGTCAAGCTGCATCGCATCGGGTTGCCGTAGCCCCGCGACCATGCCGACCAGCACCGGAAAGAAGCTGAGCCAGGCCGAGATGACCGCCTTGGGCAGAAGCCCGGTGACGCCGATGCTGGCCAGCACAACGATCACCATCGGTGCGATGGCGAGGATCGGCACCGTCTGGCTGGCCACGGCCCAGGGCATCACCGACTGGTCCATGGTCCGGTCATGGACGATGCCCACCGCCAGCAGGATGCCGGCGAGGCTGCCGATGGCAAAGCCCGCCATGGTGGCCGAGAGCGTGACCCCGGCGTGATAGACCAACGAGCGTTTCGAGGTGATGGCCTGACCGAAGATCCCGTCCCACAGCCCCGCCGCCACCTGATGGGGCGCGGGCAGAACCGGGCGATCCTGCGACAGCGTGTCGGCGATCAGCTGGCCGGTGGTCAGCGTCGTCCCGGCCCGCGCGGCCTGATCCTGCGCCCATTGCGCATTCATGCCGATGGCGGCGAGATACCAGACGAGGATGATGGCCGCGAGGACGGTCAGGACGGGCAGGGCGCGGGTCATGTGCTGGCCCCATCAAGCACGGCTCGATGCCGCATCCCTCGCCCGGAACAAGGGCGAAGCCCGCCGGGCGAGCGCCTGCCCGTCCCGGCGGGCTGGCGCTTTGGTGCCGCTGGTCCTGCCTTCCGGCAGAGTAGGGGCTTTGCACCATAAAGCGCGTCGTTCAACTGTTCTGGCGCCACCCCACGGGCCGGCGCTCGCCCTCTGTCGGCGCATATGAACGCCTCAATCATAACTATGCCCCTCGCGCAGCCCCTCGCGCACCTCATGGGACAGCGCGATGAATTCCGGCGTGTCGCGGATCTCCAGCGGGCGCTCGGCGGGCAGGGTGCTTTCGATCACCTTGGTGATCCGGCCCGGTCGCGGCGACATGACCACGATCCGGGTCGAGAGATAGACCGCCTCGGGGATGGAATGCGTCACGAAACCGATGGTTTTGCGGGTCTTCCGCCACAACTCCAGCAAGGCCTCGTTCAGCCGGTCGCGGACGATCTCGTCCAGCGCGCCGAAGGGCTCGTCCATCAAGAGGATATCGGCGTCAAAGGCCAGCGCGCGCGCAATGCTGGCGCGCTGCTGCATCCCGCCCGACAGCTGCCACGGAAACTTGCCGCCAAAGCCCGCGAGATCGACAAGTTCCAGCACCCGGGCGATCCGCTCGGCCCGGTCTGCCTTGGAAAATCCCATGATCTCAAGCGGCAGAGAGATGTTCCCCGAAATCGTTCGCCACGGATATAGGCCCGGGGCCTGAAACACATAGCCATAGGCGCGCGCCTTCCGCGCCTCGTCCGCCGGCATCCCGTTCACCGTCAGGCTGCCGCCGGTCGGGGTCTCCAGCGCGGCGATGGTGCGCAGGAAGGTGGTCTTGCCGCAGCCCGAGGGGCCGATGAAGCTGACGAAATCGCCGCGATTGATGGTCAGGTCCACGCCTTTCAGCGCATGGACCGGGCCATCGGCAGTTGGAAAGGTCAGGTCGACGCCTTGGGCGGTGATGACGGGATCGGCTCCGCTGCTCATGCGCTGGTCCTTGTCATGATGGCGGATGGTCCCGGTTGAGGTCGTGCCAAGTCGCGCTCCGATAGGTGATGAGGAAATAGATGGTGCTGATGATACAGGGGATCAGTCCCAGCATCACCATGATCCCGAGGGTCCCCGAGGTCGAGCCGCCACCGATCTTGAGGGCGGCAGGCAGCATCATCGCGACACTGGCCAGCGCGCCAGACAGCGTGGCCGAGGCGCGCGGCCCAAGCCCCATGCGGCGTAGAAGGGCGAAAACCCCGATCCAGCAAAGGGCGGCGAGCGGCAGGCCGATGACCGCCATGTAAAGCAGCGCCAGCCCGGCGCCGATGATGAAGGGAACGAGGGAATAGCCGATGGTCTGGCTGGGGTCGCCGGTGCTGAGGTCGAGCCTTGCAAAGATCATCAGCCCCAGCAGGATCGGGAACAGCGCCAGCAGGATCGCCAGCCAGATCAGGATCTTGCGGTCGATCCCGCGACGGCGAAGCCACTGTCTCACACCCCCATCGCCGCAAGGACCGGGTGCCGGAGCGACCGGGCCAGGTCCGTGCCGCAGCCCCTGAAGCCGACGACCCGCATGACATCGGGGCGAACGATGGTCAGGTCGGTCCCTTGTGACACTCTTGTCGATCGATTCATCTCTGCTCTGCCCCGTCCCGATAGATCTTGCGGGCGACGTAAGGTGCGGCAAACAGCGCCAGCGGTGCGAAGATGATGACTGGTAACATATCGGATTCCGTCAACAGCACGAACATCACCCCGGTCCCCGCGGTCATGACCAGGGCAGCAAAGCTCGCCGACTGAGAAACGCCGGCTTGCCTTCGCTCCCTGCGAAACGCCGAGCCGAAGAGGGCTGCAGCAGGAATGATCCAGAGAAGTGATCCCACGGATCCGGCAAAGAGCAAGTACAAGACCGCAATGGGCAGGCCTTCGATCGCCTGCAATGGTGCGCCGGCGTCGATCGCGAGCATCACCCCGATAACGAGCGCAGCCGTGATGATGATCATCATCACGGTGATGGCATAGAACTGCAAGAATCGTCCGTCCAGTCCACGATCCTTGAACCAGTTCATCACACCCCCGTCGCCGGAATGCCCGCGCGCGCAACCGGCCTCGGCGCGGTCAGTTCTTTCCACGCGCTCAGCGCCCGGTTCACGTTGCCCCTCGGCTCACGGGCGACGAATTCGCCGTGACCCTCGTGGCTGTCGACCTTGCCCTCGCGCACCGCGACCACGCCGCGCGTCAGGGTATAGCGCGGCAGACCCTTCACCTTCTGGCCCTCGAAGACGTTGTAATCGATGGAAGATTGCTGCGTCCCGGCGCTGATGGTCTTTTCCGCCTCGGGATCCCAGACCACCAGATCGGCGTCGGCTCCGACCAGCACCGCGCCCTTCTTGGGATACATGTTCAGGATCTTGGCGATATTGGTCGAGGTGACGGCGACGAATTCGTTCGGCGTCAGACGCCCGGTATTCACCCCATGGGTCCAGAGCATCGGCATCCGATCCTCAAGACCGCCGGTGCCGTTCGGGATCTTGGTGAAATCGCCGATGCCGGTGCGCTTCTGGTCGGTGGTGAAGGCGCAGTGATCGGTGGCGACCACGGACAGCGAACCCGATTGCAGCCCGGCCCAGAGACTGTCCTGATGCAGCTTGTTGCGGAAGGGTGGCGACATGACGCGGCGCGCGGCATGGTCCCAATCGGGGTTGAAATACTCGCTTTCATCCAGCGTCAGGTGCTGGATCAGCGGCTCGCCCCAGACCCGCTTGCCCTGCGCGCGGGCACGGCGGATGGCCTCGTGGCTGTCCTCGCAACTGGTATGGACGACATAAAGCGGCACACCGGCCATATCGGCCACCATGATCGCGCGGTTGGTGGCCTCGCCCTCGACCTGCGGTGGGCGGCTGTATGCATGAGCCTCGGGGCCGGTATTGCCCTCGGCCAGAAGCCGCGCCGAGAGTTCGGCCACGACATCGCCATTTTCGGCATGAACCAGCGCAATGCCGCCCAGATCGCCCACCCGGCGGAAGCTGGCAAACAATTCATCATCGTTCACCATAAGCGCGCCCTTGTAGGCCATGAAATGCTTGAAGCTGGTGATGCCGCGCTTGACCACCGCCTCCATCTCGTCAAAGACCTGCTGCCCCCACCAGGTGATCGCCATGTGATAGGAGAAGTCGCAATGTGCGCGGCCAACCTTGTTGTCCCACATCTGCAGCGCATCGAGCAGCCCCTGACCGGGCGAGGGCAGGGCAAAATCGACCACCATGGTGGTCCCGCCCGCCAGCGCCGCGCGGGTGCCGCTTTCGAAATCATCGGCGGAATAGGTGCCCATGAAGGGCATTTCCAGATGCGTATGCGGATCGATCCCGCCCGGCATGATCAGGCAGCCGGTCGCGTCCAGCTGTTCATCGCCCGAGAGGTTCTCGCCGATGGCCGCGATCGTGCCGTCCTCGATCAGCACATCGGCCTTGTAGGTCAGATCGGCGGTGACGATGGTTCCGTTCTTGATGACTATGGTCATGTGGCCTCCTTTGCGCAGCGGCGCGTCAGGGCGGACAGTTCGTCGAACAGGACCGGGTCCACCTTGGTGAAATTGAAGCAGGTCTTGCCCTGCTGGCGCTTTTTCAGCGCAGGCGACAGCCCGTCCGCCAGTGACGGCAGGTGATAGAGCGGGGGCAGGTGATAGGACACGGCCCGCGCGCCGGTCTTGACCATGCCGAACCATGCCGGCTCGCCGGTCTTCGCATTCGTCGCCGGCCCCTTGAGATCGATATGCCCCGGACCGTCGAGCGTGGCCGTCGCCCCCGGTGCTGCGGTCAGCATCAGCGCGCGAAGCTCGTGGTAGACCGTGGTGAGGTCGGGCATCAGCGAGTCACCACCTCCGCCACGTTCAACACCGAATGCAGCAGTACATCCGCCCCCGCTGCCGCCCATTCCGGCGAGATCTCCTCGGCCTCGTTATGGCTCAGCCCGTCCACACAGGGGCACATGATCATCACCGTGGGCGCGACGCGGTTGATCCAGCAGGCGTCATGGCCGGCGCCCGAGATGATGTTCATGTGGGAATAGCCCAGATGCTCGGCGGCGCCGCGCACGACCTTGACCAGATCGGGGTCGAAGGTGACCGGGTCGAAATGGCCGACCGGCTCGATCTCGATGCCGAGGCCCAGTTCGGCGGCGATCTCCGGCGCCTCGGCCTCCAGCCGGGCGCGCATGGCGGTCAGTTTCTCGAGATCGGGGGAGCGGAAATCGACGGTGAAGACGGCCTTGCCGGGGATCACGTTGCGCGAGTTCGGCCAGACATTGGCCTGACCGACGGCGCCCACGGCGTTGGGCTGGTGATCCATGGCGATGCGGTGCACCGCCTCGATGATCCGGGCCATGCCGAGGCCCGCATTCACCCGCATGTTCATCGGAGTGCTGCCGGTATGTGCATCCTTGCCGGTCAGCGTGACCTGCAGCCACCAGAGGCCCTGGCCATGGGTGACGACGCCGATCTGTTTCTCCTCGGCTTCCAGAATTGGCCCCTGCTCGATGTGATATTCGAACATGGCGTGCATGGGCCGGCCACCGACATCCTCGGTGCCACGCCAGCCGATGCGGTCCAACTCCTCGCCGAAGCGCTTGCCCTCGGCATCCTGACGGGAATTGGCGTAATCCTCGTCATGGACCCCGGCATAGACGCCCGAGGCCAGCATGGCCGGGGCAAAGCGCGCGCCTTCCTCATTGGTCCAGTTCACCACCACGATGGGGCGGCGGGTGGTCAGACCCAGATCGCGGATCGAGCGGATGACCTCGAGCCCCGACAGGACGCCCAGCACGCCATCATATTTGCCGCCGGTGGGCTGGGTATCCAGATGGCTGCCGATATAGACCGGATCGAGCGACGTGTCCGCGCCCTCGTGGCGCATGAACATGTTGCCCATGCGGTCGACGCCCATGCTCATGCCGGCATCCTCGCACCATCGCTGGAACAGGCGGCGGCCCTCGCCATCGGCATCGGTCAGGGTCTGGCGGTTGTTGCCGCCGGCGACGCCCGGGCCGATCTTGGCCATTTCCATCAGGCTGTCCCACAGCCGGTCTGGGTCGACCTTCATGTTCGCGGCCGGGGCCGTCTCGCTGGCGTCGCTCATGCGCGCTCCTTCCTGTCGGGCCGCCCGGTCTTGGTGCCGGGTCGGCGGATGGGGTTCAGTCGATGGCCTTCAGCACCTCGGCCAGCTTGCCGATCAGCTCGTCGATCTGTGCCTTGGAGATGATCAGCGGCGGCGACATAGCGATGGTGTCGCCGGTCACGCGGATCAGGATGCCGGCCTCGTAGGCCTTGAGGAAGGCGTCGAAGGCGCGCTTGCCGGGCTGGCCATCGATGCCCTTCAACTCGACCGCGCCGATCAGGCCCATGTTGCGGATGTCGATGACATGGGGCAGATCGCGAAGACCGTGCAGCGCCTCTTGCCAGTGCTGGTCCAGTTCCGCGGCGCGGGTCAAGAGCCCCTCGTCTTCATAGGTGTCCAGCGTGGCGATGCCGGCGGCGCAGGCGACCGGGTTGCCGGAATAGGTATAGCCGTGGAACAGCTCGATCACATGTTCCGGGCCGGTCATGAAGGCATCGTGGATCGCGCCCGAGGTCAGCACCGCGCCCATCGGGATGACGCCATTGGTCAGGCCCTTGGCGCAGGTGATCATGTCCGGCGTGACGCCGAAATGCTGGGCGGCGAAGGGGCTGCCCAAGCGGCCGAAGCCGGTGATGACCTCGTCGAAGATCAACAGGATGCCATGCTTGCGGGTGATCTCGCGCAGGCGCTCGAGATAGCCCTTGGGCGGCATCAGCACGCCGGTCGAGCCGGCCATCGGCTCGACGATCACGGCGGCGATGGTCTCGGCCCCGTGCAGCGCCACGATCCGCTCCAGATCATCGGCAAGGTTCGCGCCATGCTCGGGCTGGCCCTTGGTGAAGACGTTCTCGGGCAGGTGGGTATGGGGCAGGTGGTCGACGCCGGCCAGCAGGCTGCCGAAGAAGCGGCGGTTGTTGACGATGCCACCGACCGAAATGCCGCCGAAGCCGACACCGTGATAGCCGCGCTCGCGCCCGATCAGCCTCGTCCGCGTGCCCTCGCCTCGTGCGCGGTGATAGGCAAGCGCGATTTTCAGGGCCGTATCAACAGCTTCGGAACCGGAATTACAGTAGAATGCATGGTCGATCCCGTCGGGTGCGATGTCGACAAGGCGGTTCGCCAATTCGAAGGCAAGGGGATGACCCATCTGGAAGGCCGGCGCATAATCAAGCTCGGCCACCTGATTCTGCACGGCTTCGGTGATCTTGGGGCGGCAATGGCCGGCATTGCAGCACCACAGGCCCGCCGTGCCATCAAGGATCTCGCGGCCATCGGCGGCGGTGTAATGCATGTCCTTGGCCGAAACCAACATGCGCGGCGCCGCCTTGAATTGCCGGTTCGAGGTGAAGGGCATCCAGAACGCGCGCAGGTCGTTCGGGGCGGGTTTGCGGTCTAGTGCCATCGGTTCCTCGCAAATATTGACCAAGAGGTCAGGATCAGGCTAGCACGGGGCCATGGGCAGTCAAGCGCCATCCAGACCGATCCGGTTCGCTGTCGTTTATAGGGGGTTTCCGCGTCATGAGCGATGAGTCGCAGGCCCGACCGACCCGGATTCAGCAGAAGAACCGGGCCACCATCCTTGAAGGCGCGCTGACGGTGTTTTCCGCGCAGGGCTTTCGCGGCGCGACCATCGACCAGATCGCCGAAGAGGCCGGGCTTTCGAAGCCCAACGTGCTCTATTACTTCGCCAGCAAGGAAGAGATCTATCGCAACCTCCTGACCGGGCTGCTGGACATGTGGCTGGACCCGCTGCGTTCGATCAATCCCGAGGGCGAGCCGCTGGACGAGGTCCACCGCTATGTCGCCACCAAGCTGCAGATGTCACGCGACTATCCCCGTGAAAGCCGGCTGTTTGCCAACGAGGTGCTGCAGGGCGCGCCGCTGCTGACCGAGATCCTCGGCGGGCTGCTGCGCGAGATGGTGGATGAACAGGCGGCGGTGTTCCAGGGCTGGATGGACCAGGGGCGGCTGGCGCGGGTCGATCCGCATCACCTGATCTTCTCGATCTGGGCACTGACCCAGCATTATGCCGATTTCGAGGCGCAGGTGCGCGCCGTGCTGGGGCCGGGCCATGACCCCTATGCCGAGGCCGGGGTGTTCCTTGACCGGCTCTACAGCAACCTGCTGACCGTCCATCCCGACGAACAGGGTTAATGCGACTTCACGATCCCTTGAATTTCCCCAGCAAACGGCGCATGACACCCGTCTGATTAATCTTTTCGGGGCGCCCATGTCGGCCGAACCGCATCGCCAGGACAGGCTGACCGCCGCGCTGGTTCTGTCCTGCCTCGGTGTCGTCTATGGCGACATCGGCACCTCACCGCTTTACGCCCTTCGTGAATCGCTGATCCATGCCCACGAGGAGGGCATGGCCGAAACCGCGGTCATCGGCATTGTCTCGCTGCTGGTGTGGACGGTCGTGCTGATCGTGTCGGTGAAATACGTCCTTCTGATCCTGCGTGCCGACAACAATGGCGAGGGCGGCACGCTGTCGCTGGTCGCCAAGGCGCATGGCGCGATCGGCGGCAAGCCGAAATGGTGGCTTTACGGCACCGGCATCGTGGGCGTCTCGCTGTTCTTCGGCGATTCCATGATCACCCCGGCGATCTCGGTCCTGTCGGCGGTCGAGGGGCTGGAACTGGTGATCCCCGGCTTCGACCGCTGGGTGGTGCCGATCACCCTTGGCATCGTCATCACCCTCTTCGCGGTGCAGCGCAGTGGCACGGCGGCGGTGTCGCGGCTGTTCGGACCGATCATGCTGGTCTGGTTCGCCACGCTGGCTATCCTCGGCCTCAGCCACATCATGGATGACGCGCGCATCATCCAGGCGCTGAACCCGCTGAACGCGCTGAATTTTCTCTTGCAGAACGGATTTGGCGCCTTGCCGGTGCTGGGTTCGGTCTTCCTTGCCGTCACCGGGGCCGAGGCGCTTTACGCCGATATGGGCCATTTCGGTCGCAAGGCTATCCGCACCGCCTGGACCGCGCTGGTCTGGCCGGCGCTGACGCTGTCCTACCTGGGGCAGGGGGCGATGGTGTTGGCGCGGCCGGAGACTGCGGCCAACCCGTTCTTCCTGATGGCGCCAAGCTGGTTCACCCTGCCGCTGGTGCTGCTGGCGACGGTCGCCACGGTCATCGCCTCGCAGGCGGTCATCTCGGGCGCCTTCTCGGTCGCGGCGCAGGCGGTGCAACTGGGTCTGCTGCCACGGCTGACGATCAACCACACCTCGGCCACCCATTCCGGCCAGATCTACCTGCCGCGCGTCAACACCATCCTGATGATCGGGGTGGTGGCGCTGGTCATCGGTTTCGGCTCCTCCGAGCGGCTGGCCAACGCCTATGGTCTGGCGGTCACCGGCGACATGGTCATCACCTCGCTGTTGGCGATCGTTGTCTTCCGTTTCGCGTGGAAATGGAGCTGGCCGATGGTGGCCTTGATCATGACGCCGATCCTCGCGGTCGAGTTGGTCTTCCTCTCGGCGCAGGTGCTGAAATTCTTCGATGGCGGCTGGATCCCGCTGGTCTTTGCCGCGCTGACCGTCACCATGATGGTGGTCTGGATCCGTGGCAGCCAGGTGGTGCAGGCCAAGCTGTCGAACGAGGCCATCGCGCTGACGACGCTGGTCGAGCAGATGGAGAAATCGGAAAGCGTGACCCGGGTGCCGGGAACGGCGGTGTTCCTGACCGCAGACCCGATGATCGCGCCGGCGGCGCTGATGCACAATCTCAAGCACAACCGCGTGCTGCACGAGCGCAATTACGTGCTGAAGGTCATCCCCGCGACCACGCCCCGGGTCGATCCCGAGACAAGGGTTCAGATCGAGGAGGTCGGCCCGGGATTCTGGCGGGTGGCTGTCCGTTTCGGCTACATGGAGCAGCCGGCCGTGGCCAAGGCCCTGGGCGAGGCGCGGCTGGCCGGGCACAAGTTCGACATCATGAAGACCAGCTATTTTCTGAACCACCGCAACCTGCGGGTGGGCAAGGCGAACCTAATGCCGCTCTGGGCCGCGCGGCTCTATGTCAGCCTGTTTCGCAGTTCCTCCGACCCGACTGAGTTCTACCGGCTGCCCTCGAACCGGGTGATTGAGTTGGGCCAGCAGATCAACATCTAACGCTTCAGCAATCCCGCGCCCTGGTAATAAGCCTCGGCGCCTGAATGAAGCGGGATGCTGATCCCGGCCAATGCGCTCTCGGCGCTGATCGCATGGGCGACGGGATGGCCGAGACGCAGCATCCGCTGCGTATAGTCGTTCCACAGCACGCGGGTGATGTCATGGATCAGCGTCTCGGGCTGGTCCTCGGTCGTCAACCACAGCGCGGCGACCGACAGGGTCTCGACCGGCTCGGCCTGCCCGGCATAGGTGCCGGCGGGTATGGTCTCGCGGCGGAAGAAGGGATGGCGCGCGATCAGCCGGTCGGCCAGCGGTCCGGCAATGGGCAGAAGCACCACATCGGTCTGGCTGGCCAGCGCGGTGAGTCCCGAGACCGGCCAGCCGCCGACCATGAAGAAGGCATCCAACTCGCCCGCGCGCAGCTGCCGCGCGGCCTCGTCGGTGGAAAGCTCGCTCAGCTCCAGCCGCGCATCTGGAATGCCGGCGGCTTGCAGCACCAGTTGCGCATCGATCCGCGTGCCCGAGCCGGCCTGGTTGATCGAGACGCGCTTGCCCGCCAGATCGCTGATGCTGCCGATCCCGGCGTCGGCGCGGGCAATGAGGTGGATCGCCTCGGGATAGAGCGCGGCGATGGCGCGCAGCTTGTCCGCCCGGTTCTTGCCCTGCCATCCGGGGCCGCCCGATTGCGCGGCGTGGGCGATGTCGGCCTGGACCAGTGCCGATTCCAGCCCGCCGTCACGCAGCGCCTGGATGTTTTGCACCGACCCTTCCGAGGACAGCGCCGAAGCCAGAAGCCCGGGAACGCCACAGGCTCCGCCCTCGTCGCAGCGCACCCCGCCCGGCGGGTTCGAGATCGCCGCCGCGATCACCCCGGCCACCGCGTAATAGGTGCCCGAGGTCTCGCCGCTGCCGATGCGGAAGAAGCGCAGTTCCGGCTCGCCCGGGTCAGCCCCTTGGGCCTGTGCCCGCGCAAACCCTGCGGGCAGAAGCGAGATCAGGCTGAGAACGATGAGGACGAGTATTCGCATCGGCTTTTCGGCACGGGCTCTAGCTGCTGCGCCTGGGTTCCAGAACGTCGCCCAGGCTCGTGATCAGGCGGATATTCTCGATCGCCTTGCCGACCAGGTCGTCGGTATGGCCTTCGATCCAGTCCAGCACCGCCTGCCGCGTGGCCGAGATGATCGCCGAGGCGAGGATGGGTGCCAGCCGCGGGTCCTGCTCGACCAGGCGGCGGCGCAGCATCTGTTCCATCTGCGAATGCCGCTCGAGCAGGGCGGATTGCTGCAGCGCCGCCAGCTTGGCATCGGTATCGGCCAGCCGGATGATGGCGCCGACCATGTCTCGCTGTGCGGTGAAGCGCGACAGATGCGCCTGCATCAGCGCCGACAGGTCCTCGATCAGCGGCTTGTTGCCCTGCATGAAACTGTCCGAGGCATCGCGCGGATAGTCCTTGGGCGGGCCATAGATGGCCGCTTCCTTGTAGGGGTAATAGTTGAAGAAGGTGCGGGGGCTGACTCCGGCCTCGCGGGCAATTGCCTCGGTGGTCAGATTGATCATCCCATCTCGCAGCGCCAGTTTGATCGCGGCGGCTTGGATCCGGATCGCCGTCTCGCGACGACGCTTGCTGGGTCCAGTCATGTGATGGTGGTCCTGATTGGGATCTTGATCGCGCGAAACTGACCTCAAGCCGGAAAAGGCACAAGCGAATGTTACAGGCTCAGCACGAACTCGATCGGTTTTGCCGTCAGTCAGAGGGGCGGGCGGGTGCGCAAGGCGCTCGGAAATTCTTTTGCAATCATATCGTTACCTGATCCGTTTGACAAGGCGGACCTGCGACCATTTGACCGTGTTGCCGGGGCGAATGACGGGCAGGTTGCCAGCGGATCGCACGGGGCAGGCAGACGAGGACGGCGTGATCACTGTCCGTCGGGGGATAAAACAGAAATGACCGGCCCCGGAAAAGGGCCAGCCCAGTCAGAACAGGATATCACGGCTTGTCAGGGCCGGGAAAGATTTGTCTCAGCCGCCCCAGGTGCGGATCGGGCCGCAATCCATGTGGACGAAATTCGAGCGCGAGTACTTGCCGACGCCACCACCACGGCAGGCTGCCGCGGCCTGGTACATCTGCCCGACCGAGCGCGATTTCAGCCGCAGATCGGCGGCCTTGCCGACCATGTGCAGCGAGTTCCGCGCCACGCCGCTGGAGCGCGAGCGCAGCATCGCGTTGGTGCGCGGCGAGCGGTAGCCCGACAGCATCATGTAGGGTTCGTTGGTCTGCAGCATCCGGTGGCTGGCCGCCGCGATGTCGATGGTGCGCGGGTCGATGCCGATGGCCTCGCCGGTGCGCCAGTCCCGCATGAAGATGTTGATCTCGTTCAGCGCCTCGCGGATGTACTTGCCATCGACCCAGTAGACGGTGTCGAGGCTTTCGCCGGTGCGCCCCGAGTACATGCGGATCCGGCGCATGTCGCCGGCCCCGCGCAGAAATCCGAAAGCGTTCGCCATTACCGGCGCAGCCGCAACGGTCGTCGCCGCGAAAACACCCAGAATCCCGCGACGGTTGATAAGGTTCATGGTCATGTCAGATCGCCTGTCCCGCTTCGTTTTTGTCGCTGCTTATGGTGCAGCACATCCGAGGTTATTCCCGAACTTGTTAACAATATGTCAAAGCCGCGTTGACTCAGGAACTGTTTAGTTCCGGACGCGGCGGCTTTTCGCGAGTATGCGCGAAAACTTGCCGATCGGGTTGGTTTTGAGGTAAATTTTAGAGGCTTGTTGCAGCTGGGTGACGGGTGGGTGGCGAAATTGCCGCGCGCCGGTCCCCGTGCTGGACCGGCGGCGTTGTCGGTGAGAAGACACAGGAAACGGCAGGCGAAGAACATGTTGTCAAGATTTAACGCTTTCGTGATGGCTTTCGGGCTGACACTGTCGGCCCCGATGGCTGTTGTTTCCGGGGCACAGGCCCAAGGCGTCGGCCAGACGGTCGGCGCCGCCACAGCCATCGCCCCGCGGCTGGAATTCAGCGCACCCGAGATGGATCTGGCCCGCGCCGTTGCCGGTTGGCCGGGCGTCGCGGCCTTCTATGGCGAGAACGGGCTGCGCCCGGTTTTCGGGGGAATCGAGGGGCAGGCGCGGCGCGAGGCGGTGATCGCGGCCGTCGAATCGGCGCATCTGCATGGCCTGCCGGCTGCTCGCTATGACCTGCCGGGTCTACGCCAGGCAAATGCCGATAGCATCGCCGGCGAGGCGCTGTTTGCCCGGGTCGCGGCGCAGTACATGCGCGACGTGACCAGCGGGGCGATCAATCCTGCCCGCGCCGATGCCCAGATCCACCGCACGATCAACCGGCCGAACGTGGCCGCGCTGCTGGGCGAGCTGGTGAAAAGCCCTGATCCGAAGGGCTTCATCCTGTCGCAGGGACCGAAGGACCCGCGCTACCTCGCGCTGCAGGACGCGCTTGCGTCGCGTGCCGGGCTGATGGCCCCGCCGGGCGCACCGCTGGCGCCCAAGGGCCTCTGGCGCACGGGAATGCGCGATCCGGCGATTCCCGATCTGCGCGCCCGGCTGGCCAGCATCGGCTTCAACGCGGCGCAGCCGCTGGACCCGTCGGAATATGACGCGGCCCTGTCGGATGCGGTGCTGCAGTTCCAGGAGGCCGCCGGCCTGCCCGCCGATGGCGTGGCGGGCCCGATGACGATCAACCGTCTGAATGGCGGCCCGGACGGCCAGACCCGCGCGATCCTCGTGGCGATGGAGCGGATGCGCTGGATGAACGGGCATGACCTGAACGCCCGGCATGTCTGGGTGAACATCCCCGAATACATCGCCCGCATCTATGACGGCGGCCAGCAGGTGTTCCAGACCCGCGTGGTCGTGGGCAAGACCGACAGCGACATGCGCACGCCGGAATTCTCGGACCAGATGGAATACGTGGTGGTCAATCCGCGCTGGAACGTGCCGCGCTCGATCACCGTCAAGGAATACCTGCCGCGGCTGCAGAAGAACCGCTATGCCGTCTCGCATCTCGATATTATTGACGGGCGCGGCAATGTCGTCTCGCGCGACAGCATCGATTTCGGCCGCTACTCGGCCTCGAGCTTTCCCTACCGGATGCGACAGAAACCCAGCGAGGACAATGCGCTGGGGCTGGTGAAGTTCATCTTCCCGAACCCGTGGAACATCTACCTGCACGACACGCCTAGCAAGCACCTGTTCGGCGAATCGAGCCGCGCCTATTCGCATGGCTGCATCCGCATCGGCGATCCCTTCGACCTTGCCTATGCGCTTCTGTCGCAGCAGACCGACAACCCGCAGCGCATGTTCCAGCGCGCGCTGGACAGCGGCAACGAGCAATGGCTGAGCCTGAAGCCCAATTTGCCGGTGCACCTGGTCTATTTCACCGCCATGGCCGAACCCTCGGGCGAGATACGCTTCTACCGCGATATTTATGGTCGTGACGCACGGGTCTGGGACGCGCTGGACAAGGCCGGACTGGAACTGGCCGGTCAAAGCGATTAAGTCCGCCCCGAAAGGGGATCACGCATGGCATTGACGGTTGGAAAGCTGGCAGAGGCGCTGCAGGCAAGGGCCTGGGGCGACCTGACCCTGCCGGTCAGCGGCGCGGCCGAGCCGGGTGCGACGGGCAGCGGTGTCATCGCGCTGGCGATGGCCCCGAAATATGCCGCGAACCTGCGCAAGGGCGACATGGCGATCCTGGCCGAGGGCATGGATCCCGCGGACTATGATCTCAGCGCCGCGATCTTCGCGCCGCGGCCGCGTCTGGTCATGGCCGGGCTGACCCGCGCCTTCGATCCCGGTCCCGACCTTGCGCCGGGCATCCACCCGACGGCCATCATCCATGAAAGCGCAACGATCGGCGAGGGCGCGGCCATCGGCCCCTTCGTGACCATCGGCCGCGATGTGCGCATCGGCGCCAAGGCCCGCATCGCCGAGCATGTCAGCATCGGGCGCGGCACGGTGATCGGGGCCGAGGCGCTGATCCTGCCCGGCGCCCGCATCGCCCATGGCGTGACCGCCGGTGACCGGCTGATCGTGCAGCCCGGCGCCATCATCGGCAGCGACGGCTTTTCCTTCGTCACCCCCGAGGAATCGGGCATCGAGGAGATGCGCCGCAATCTGGGCCAGGTCGACGAGGCGAAACAGCAGCACTGGACCCGGATCCATTCGCTGGGTGGCGTCGAGATCGGCAACGATGTCGAGGTTGGCGCCAATTCGACCATTGACCGGGGCACCATCCGCGCCACCCGCATCGGCTCGGGCACCAAGCTGGATAATCTGGTCCATGTCGGGCATAACGTGGTGGTGGGCGAGGATTGCCTGCTCTGTGGTCAGGTCGGCATCGCCGGCAGCTCGCAACTGGGGGATCGGGTGGTTCTGGGGGGCCAATGCGGCGTTTCGGACAATATCCAGATCGGCAGCGATGTGATCGCCGGCGGCTCGACCAAGATCTTCAGCCGCGTGCCGGCGGGCCGCGTGATCCTGGGCAACCCGGCGGTGAAGATGGAGACCCAGCTGGAGATCCAGAAGGCCATGCGCCGCCTGCCACGCCTTGCGGAAAAGCTGGGCCAGCTTCAGGAAACCGTTACAAGACTGTTGGACAAGGGCTGAGACAGCCGATCGGAGAGCGCCATGACGAACGACACCCGCAGCCGCATCAGGTCCATCATCGCCGAACAGGCCATGCTGGAGCCCGATCAGATCACAGACGCATCCACCCCGGGCGAGTTGGGTATCGACAGCCTCGGGTTGGTCGAGACCATCTTCGCCATCGAGGAGGAATTCGACATCACCGTTCCCTTCAATGCGAACGAGCCCGAGAAGTCGGATTTCGACATTACCAATATGGGCACCATCATTGCCGCCGTTGATCGCCTGATCACGGAAAAGGCCGCATGAGTCCCAAGAAGGCCAAGGACGGCAAGGTGAGCACATTCGAGGCGACCACCCGCGAGGGATTACGACGGGTGGTCATCACCGGCGCGGGCACGATCAATGCGCTGGGGCATGACGTGGCCTCGACGCTGGCCGCCTTCCGCGAGGGGCGCTCGGGCATCAGCCAGCTGGATTTCCGTGACGTGGACCGGCTGTCGATCCAGATCGGCGCCCAGGTGCATGACTGGAAGCCCGAGGATTACTTCAACCGCCAGCAGATCCTGCTTTACGACAAGTTCACCCAGTTCACGCTGCTGGCCGCCAAGCAGGCGGTGGCGCAGGCGGGGCTGAACTTTGCCGGCAAGCTGGGTCTCAACTCGGGCGTGGTGCTGGGCACCGCCGCCGGCGGCATGAACACCTGGGACGAGAATTACCGCACCGTCTATGAAGAGGGGAAGAACCGCGTTCATCCCTTCGTGGTGCCGAAGCTGATGAACAATGCCGCCGCCAGCCATGTCAGCATGGAATACGGGCTGCGCGGACCGGCCTTTACCGTCGCCACCGCCTGCGCCAGTTCGAACCATGCCATGGGTCTGGCGTTCCAGATGGTGCGCTCGGGTGCGGCCAAGGTGATGCTGACCGGCGGGTCCGAGGCGATGCTGTGCTTTGGCGGGGTGAAGGCCTGGGAAGGTCTGCGCGTCATGTCCAAGGATGCCTGCCGCCCGTTCAGCGCCAACCGCAACGGCATGGTGCAGGGCGAGGGGGCCGGGGTCTTCGTCTTCGAGGATTACGAGAATGCCCGCGCGCGCGGGGCCGAGATCCTGGCCGAGGTGGTGGGTTTCGCCATGTCCTCGGATGCGCAGGATATCGTCATGCCAAGCGCGCAGGGGGCCGAGCGGGCAATCCGGGGCGCGATGCAGGATGCCGGGCTGAACCCCGAGGACATCGGCTATATCAACGCCCATGGCACCGGCACCGCCGCCAATGACAAGACCGAATGCGCCGCCGTTGCCCATGCCTTTGGCCATCATGCCGACCGGCTGATGATCTCGTCCACCAAGTCGATGCATGGCCATCTGATCGGCGGCACCGGCGCGGTCGAGATGCTGGCTTGCATCATGGCGCTGCGCGACGGCGTCATCGCGCCGACCATCGGTTACGAGGAACCCGACCCGGAATGCGCGCTGGACGTGGTGCCGAATGTCGCCCGCGAGGCGCGGGTGGATGCGGTGCTGTCCAACGCCTTCGCCTTCGGCGGGCTGAACGCGGTGATCGCGCTGAGGCGGGTCTAGCTGCCGTGATGGTGGTGCTGGTGCACCACCGCATGGCCGCGCCCGCGGGCAATCAGCCAGCGATTGACCGGATAGGCCGCCAGCCCCGCCAAAACCAGCGCCAGCGCCATCGCCCCCCAGAAATGCAGCGATGTCAGCGAGGCCGTCATCGCCCCGGGGATCAGCAGCATGATGGCATTGTCCACGATCTCCATGATGGTGATCGAGACGGTATCGGCCGCCAGCCCCAGCTTCAGCGCCTGTGCAAAGGGCAAGCCGGCACGCAAGAGCGGCAGCATGGTCAGGCTGTAGCCGAAGATGAAGGCCAGGATGACCGCCAGCACGGTCGTCGGCACAGCGCCCCAGCCCTGGGCATTGCCGATCACCATGCCCAGCACCTCGCCGATGCCGCAGCCGGTCAGGCAATGCAGCGTCGCCGACAGCGCGAGGCGGTTCAGCGCGATGCCGCTGGCCGGGGCATGATGCCCATGCTGGTGCGGGTCGGGGTGGTGGTGGTGGCCGGGCATCAGAACGCCTTCTTCAACTCCCGCGCGGCATAGTCGGCGAACATGCGGACCTTGGGGTCCTGCAACCGGCGATGCGGCGTCAAGCAGCCGAATTGCGCGGGCAGGGGCCGGGCCTCGGGCAGGATCTCGACCAGCCGGCCCTTGGCGATGTGGTCCGTGACCTCGTAGCCGGGGCGGTTGGCGATGCCCTCGCCGGCCAGCGCCCATGTCGTCAGCACATCGCCGTCATCGGTATCGAAGCGGCCCGAGACCATCATCTTGCGCGGCCCCTCGTCGGTCTGCAGCGTCCAGAAATATTCTGGGCTGCGCGGATAGCGGAGCAGCAGGCAGTTGTGGTTCTTCAGGTCGTCCGGGCCCTTGGGCAGTCCCGAACGCTCGACATAGTCGGGCGAGGCGACCAGGAGGCGCGGGCAATCCGCCACCTTGCGCCATTTCAGCGCCGAATCCTGCGGTTCGCCCAGAAAGAACGCCAGATCAATGCCATCCTCGACGATGTTCACGGACCGGTCGGACAGGCGCAGCTGCACGTCGACGCCGGGATTGTCGCGGCAGAAGACCGGGATCAGCGGCGCGATCAGTCGCCGCCCCAGCCCCAGCGGCGCCGTCAGCCGGATCACCCCCTGCGGCGTGCCGGAATAGCTGCCGATCACCGCCTCGGCCTCGTCCAGAGTCTCGATCACCCGCCGGGCGTTCTCGTAGAAGACCCGGCCGATCTCGGTCGGCGTCAGCTTGCGGGTGGTCCGGTTCAGCAGACGCACGCCGAAACGGTTCTCCAGATCCTTGATCCGGTTCGAGGCGACGGCGGGCGACAGTCGCAGATCGCGCCCGCCCGAGGTGATCGAGCCCAGTTCGATGACACGCACGAAGACGCGCAGGCTTTCCAGATAGGACATGATGATGGCTCGTTTTCAACGGATCGTGTAAAGTCTTCAACGTCTCGAGCGATTTCGCAACGGCTATTTCCGGCCTAGGCTGAAATTGTTCACGCTGTGAGAGGATGCCATGACCGGCGATTTGCGCTTTCTTCTGAATGACCGCGAGGTCGCCCTGTCCAGTGCCGGCGGCTCTGACACGCTGCTGGATTTCCTGCGCATCGACCGCCGGATGACCGGCACCAAGGAGGGCTGCGCCGAGGGCGATTGCGGCGCCTGCACCGTGCTGGTCGGGCGGCTGACCGATCAGGGCCTGCGCTACGAGCCGGTGAATGCCTGCATCCGCTTCCTCGCCTCGTGCCATGGCTGCCATGTGGTAACGGTCGAGCATCTGCGCGGCCCGGATGGCGGGTTGCACCCGATCCAGACCGCGATGATCGAGCATCACGGCAGCCAGTGCGGCTTCTGCACGCCCGGCTTCGTCATGGCGCTCTATGGGTTGTGGATGAGCAATCCGGCCGCCGATGCCATGGCGATCGAGACCGCGCTGCAAGGCAATCTTTGCCGCTGCACCGGCTATGAACCGATCATCAAGGCCGCGCTCGCGGCGCAGGCGGCGGGCGGTCAGGCGATGGATGCGCTGACCGTCGAACGCGAGGTGGTGGCGGCGAAGCTCAGGGCGATGCCGCGCGAGCGGGTGGATGTCAGCAAGGGCGCCGACCGGGCGATCATCCCCGCCGATACCGACGATCTGGCCGCGCTGCTTCTGGAACACCAGAAACCTACGCTGGTCGCCGGGGCGACCGATGTGGGCCTCTGGGTGACGAAATTCCTGCGGAATATCAGCCCGACCATCTTCATCGCTCATCTGATGAAGGGCGTCGAAGTCACGGAAACGGAATTGAAAATCGGTGCTGGCGTCACCTATTCCGAGGCCGAGCCGCTGATTGCCGAGCATCTGCCGGAACTCCTGGACTATTGGCAGCGCATCGCCGGCTGGCAGGTGCGCAACATGGGCACCATCGGTGGCAACATTGCCAATGGCTCGCCCATCGGCGACACGCCGCCGGTGCTGATCGCGCTGGACGCGCGGATCGTGCTGCGCAAGGGCGCGGAGCGGCGCGAGGTGGCGTTGCAGGATTACTTCATCGATTACGGCAAGCAGGATCGCGCTCCGGGCGAATTCGTCGAGACGATCATCATCCCGCTGAACCGGGGCGCCAAGATCGCCGGCTACAAGATCAGCAAGCGCCGCGACAGCGACATCTCCTCGGTGGCGATGGGTCTTTGCCTGACGCTGGAGGGTGACAAGATCGCCAGCGCCCGCATCGCCTATGGCGGCATGGCCGGCACGCCGAAGCGCGCTGCCGGGGCCGAGGTCGCGCTGGTCGGGCAGGTCTTCGGCAAGGCCGCCTTCGAGGCTGCCGCCCGTGCCGTGCTGGCCGATTTCACGCCCTTGAGCGACATGCGCGCCAGCGCCGATTACCGCAGCGCCGTGGCCGCCAACCTGCTGCGCCGCTTCTGGCTGGAACAATCCGAGCCGGATCTGCCGGTGCGGCTCAACTATGCGGTGGGGGAATGATCATGAAGGACGAGATCAGCATCAAGGGCCTGGCCCACATGGATACCGCCCATGACAGCGCCGCGAAGCATGTCACCGGACGGGCCGAATACACCGACGACCTGGCCGAGCCGCAGGGCTTGCTGCACGCCTATCTGGGCCTCTCGAAATGCGCACATGGCCGCATTACCGCGATGGATCTGGAGGCCGTGCGCGCCGCCCCCGGCGTCATCGACGTGCTGACCGCCGCCGATCTGCCGGGCGTTAACGATGTCTCGCCCGCCGGCCACCATGACGACCCGATCCTGGCCGAGCAAGAGGTGAAATTCTGGGGCCAGCCGGTCTTTGCCGTCGTCGCCGAGACCCGCGATCAGGCCCGCCGCGCCGCCGCGCTGGCGAAGATCAGCTATGAGCCGCTGCTCCAAGCGCTGGATCCGATGGGCGCCAAGGCCGCCGGCATGGATTACGTCACCGATCCCCTGACCCTGCGCCGGGGCGATGCCGCGCAGGGCCTTGCCGCCGCGCCGCGCCGGATCAAGGGCCGCTTTGGCATCGGCGGGCAGGATCACTTCTATCTCGAGGGCCAGATCGCCATGGCGGTGCCGGGCGAGGACGAGGATGTCACCATCAACGTCTCGACCCAGCACCCCAGCGAGGTGCAGCACATGGTTGCCCATGTGCTGGGCGTGCAGAGCCATTCCGTGGTTGTGAACGTGCGCCGCATGGGCGGGGGCTTTGGCGGCAAGGAAACGCAGATGAACCTCTTCGCCTGCGTCGCCGCCGTGGCCGCGAAGAAATGGAACCGCGCGGTGAAGATCCGCCCCGACCGCGACGACGACATGTCCGCCACCGGCAAGCGCCATGATTTCGTGGTGGATTACGAGGTCGGTTTTGACGATCAGGGCCGCATCCTCGCCGTCGATGGCGACTGGTATGCGCGTTGCGGCTTCTCCGCCGACCTCTCCGGGCCGGTGACCGACCGCGCGCTGTTTCACGCCGACAACGCCTATTACTATCCCGATGTCCGCGTCAGCAGCCACCCGATGCGCACCAATACGGTCAGCAACACCGCCTTCCGCGGCTTTGGCGGCCCGCAGGGCGTGATCGTGGCCGAGCGGATGATCGAGGAAATCGCCTATGCCCTTGGCCGCGACCCCTTGGAGATCCGCAAGGCCAACCTCTATCAGAACGGCCAGCTGACCCCCTACCATCAGGAGGTCACCGACCAGATCCTGCCGCAGATGTTCGCCGAGCTGGAGGCCAGCAGCGACTATCAGGCGCGGCGTCAGGCGGTGCTCGACTGGAACGCCAAGGGCGGGGTGATCCGCAAGGGCATCGCGCTGACCCCGGTGAAATTCGGCATCAGCTTCACCGCCACCTGGTACAATCAGGCCGGTTCGCTGATCCACATCTATTCCGACGGCTCCATCGCGCTGAATCATGGCGGGACCGAGATGGGGCAGGGGCTGAACACCAAGGTCGCGCAGGTCGTGGCAGAGGCGTTCCAATGCGACCTGAGCCGGGTCAAGATCACCAAGACCACGACCGAGAAGGTGCCGAACACCTCGGCCACGGCGGCTTCCTCGGGGACTGATCTCAACGGCATGGCGGCGCTGGACGCGGCCGAGCAGATCAAGACCCGGCTGGTCGATTTCGTCGCCGAACGTTGGCAGGCGCCGAAGGATCAGGTGCGTTTCGTTCCCGGCCATATCATGGCGGGCGAGACCGCCATCCCCTTCGACGAGGTGATCAAGGCCGCCTATATGGCGCGCATCCACCTGTCGGCGGCGGGTTTCTACAAGACGCCCAAGATCCACTGGGACCGTTCAACCGGGCGGGGCCGGCCCTTCTATTACTTCGCCTATGGCGCGGCGGTGGCCGAGGTTTCGGTCGATACGCTGACTGGGGAATATGTCATCGACCGCGCCGATGTGCTGCATGACGTGGGCCGCAGCCTGAACCCGATCATCGACAAGGGGCAGGTCGAGGGCGCCTTCGTGCAGGGCACCGGCTGGCTGACCTGCGAGGAACTCTGGTGGAGCGAGAAGGGCGAGCTGAAGACCCACGCCCCGTCCACCTACAAGATCCCGCTGGCCTCGGACCGCCCGCGCGTCTTCAACGTCAAGCTGGCCGACTGGTCGGAAAACACCGAGCGCAGCATCAAACGGTCGAAGGCCGTGGGTGAGCCGCCCTTCATGCTGGGCATCTCGGTCTTCGAGGCGATCAACATGGCCGTGGCCTCGGTCGCCGATTACCGCGAACCGGCGCGGCTCGACGCCCCCGCCACGCCCGAACGGGTGCTGATGGGCATCAGGCGGCTGCAGGGATGATCCGGGTCCGGGTCATATCGGCGCGCGGATCCACCCCGCGCGAGGCCGGGGCCGAGATGTTCGTGGGCCCGGCCAGCGTCACCGGCACCATCGGCGGCGGGCAGCTGGAATACATGGCGATCGACCGCGCCCGA
Source organism: Paracoccus zhejiangensis (assembly GCF_002847445.1). Classification (NCBI taxonomy): domain Bacteria; kingdom Pseudomonadati; phylum Pseudomonadota; class Alphaproteobacteria; order Rhodobacterales; family Paracoccaceae; genus Paracoccus; species Paracoccus zhejiangensis. Next base: position 839,804 of record NZ_CP025430.1, read on the forward strand.
CAGTTGCTGGGGAAGGACGAGGCCGAGGCGCGGATGGACATCCCCCTTGGGCCCGAGATCGGCCAGTGCTGCGGCGGGCGGGTGATCCTGCAACTCGACCGGGGCGAACCGCGCCGCGAGAGCCATCCCGAGGTGCTGATCTTCGGCGCGGGCCATGTCGGGCGCGCGCTGGCGCAGGCGCTGATGGCCCTGCCGCTGTCGCCGGTGCTGATCGACAGCCGTGCCGCGGAACTGGCCATGGCCGCCCCCGGCATCCCGCACCGGCTGACCCCCTTGCCCGAGGCCGAGATTCGCAGCGCCAAACCCGGCAGCGCCATCATCATCCTGACCCATGACCACGCGCTGGATTTCCTGCTGGCTGCCGAGGCGCTGGCCCGCCGCGATCTGCCCTATATCGGCATGATCGGCAGCGCGACGAAGCGCGCGCAATTCCACCGCTTCGCCCGTGCACGCGGCATTGATCCCGCCCCGCTGGTCTGCCCGATCGGCGCCAATGATACCGGCGACAAGCGCCCCGCCGTCATCGCCGCCTTTACCGCGACCGAACTTCTGGTCGAACTGACTGCCTCATTTTCGGAAACACATTCATGCGACAGCTGATCCGGGGCCGCGTCCTCGATTTCCACGCCGACCCGGCCGAGACCGAGGACAACCACCGCTATCTGGAAGACGGCGCCATCCTGGTCGAGGACGGGCTGATCCGCGCCGTCGGCGACTATGCCAGCCTGCGCGAACCGGGATTGGCCGAGATCGACCACCGCCCGAACCTGATCCTGCCCGGCTTCATCGATCCGCATATCCATTTCCCGCAGGTGCAGGTGATCGCCAGCTGGGGCGCTCAGCTTCTGGACTGGCTGAACACCTATACCTTCCCCGAGGAATCGCGCTTTGCCGATCGGGCCCATGCCACCGCGATGGCCGGGCGTTTCCTCGATCTTCTGACCGCGCATGGCACCACCAGCGCCGTGGCCTTCTGCTCCGTCCATCCCGAAAGCGCCGAGGCGCTGTTTGCCGCCTCCGAGGCGCGGAACATGGCGATGATCGCCGGCAAGGTGATGATGGACCGCAACGCCCTGCCGGCGGTGCAGGACACGCCACAACAGGGCTATGACGACAGCAAGCGATTGCTGGAAAAGTGGCACGGGCGCGGGCGCGGGCGCTATGCCATCACCCCGCGCTTTGCCATCACCTCGAGCCCGGAACAGATGCATGCGGCGGGCACGCTGGCGGCAGAGCATCCCGATTGCCATGTCCAGACCCACATGTCCGAGAACCTGGACGAGATCGCGCTGACCAAGCAGCTTTATCCGAGTGCCCGCGACTACCTGGATGTCTACGAGAAATACGGCCTGCTCAGCGAGAACCTGCTGCTCGGTCATTGCATCCACCTGGAACCGCGCGAGATCGCCCGCATGGCCGAGACCGGAAGCCGCGCGGTCTTCTGCCCGACCTCGAACCTGTTCCTTGGCTCGGGCCTCTTCGACGAGGCCGGTCTGCGCGCCGCCGGCGTGACCAGCGGCATCGCCACCGATGTAGGCGGCGGCACCAGCTATTCCATGCTGCAGACGCTGAACGAGGGCTACAAGATCCTGCAACTGAGGGGCCAGAAGCTGACCCCGCTGGCGGCCTTCCACTGGGCCACGCGCGGCAACGCCATCGCGCTGGGGATGGAGGACGAGATCGGCACGCTGGCGAAGGGCAGCGCCGCCGATCTGGTGGTGCTCGACAGCCGCGCCACTCCGGCGATGGCGCTGCGGATGGAGCGGGCCGAGACCTTGGCGCAGGAGTTGTTCATCCTGCAGATCATGGGCGATGATCGGGCCGTGGCGCAAACCTATGTCGCGGGCCAGCCGATGAAGCGGTAACCCGGCGTAAACGCGCGGATCGCAAGGCTTTGTTAACCAATCCCCCATCGAGCGGCCGGCGAAGCTTGGCCTCTTGGCGCGATTGGTCTATGCCCGACGGGTGACAATCCTTAGCAGGTGATCGCGTGTTCTATCCCCTTGCCAGCACGACCTGGGACGATGCGGAATATGCCGCGCTCGACCGGGTGATCCAGAGCGGCCGCTTCACCATGGGCGAGGAGGTCCGCGCCTATGAACAGGCTTTCGCGGATCACTTCGGCAAGCGTTACGGGGTGATGGCCTCGTCAGGTTCAACCGCCAATCTCTTGGCGATCGCATCAAGCTTCTGGCATCCCGATCTCGGCTGGCGGCCCGGCGACGAGATCATCGTGCCCGCCGTCAGCTGGTCCACCACCTATTTCCCGGTGACCCAGACCGGGCTGAAGCTGCGCTTCGTCGATATCGATGCGGCGACCCTGAACATCGATCCCGACCTGGTCGCCGCCGCCATCACGCCGCGCACAAGGGCGGTCTTCGCGGTGAACCTGCTTGGGAACCCGGTCGAGGCGGATCGGCTGCGCGCGATCTGCGCCGATGCCGGCATCCTGCTGATCGAGGATAATTGCGAATCCATGGGGGCGAGCCTCGGCGGCCAGATGGCCGGGGCCTTCGGCTATTTCGGCACCTTCAGCAGCTTCTTCTCGCATCACATCTGCACCATGGAAGGCGGCATGGTCATCACCGATGACCGCAAGCTTTACGACACCATGCTGTCGATGCGCGCCCATGGCTGGACCCGTGGACTGCCCGCCGACACCCATCTGCCGGTCGATCCCGATCCCTTCGTGGCGCAATTCCGCTTTGTCCTGCCGGGCTACAACCTGCGCCCGCTGGAGATGGAGGGCGCGCTTGGCCGGCCGCAGCTGGAAAAGCTGCCGGGCTTCGTCGCCGCGCGCCGCGCCAATGCGGCGATCTTCCAAGGCGCGTTCTCCGGTCTCGATTTTCTCGACATCCAGCAGGAGACCGGGGAATCCTCGTGGTTCGGTTTCGCCATGCTGCTGAAGGGCCGTCTGGCCGGGCGCCGCCGCGAACTGGTTGCGGCGCTGCAGGCGGCCGAGATCGAATGCCGCCCCATCGTCGCCGGCAATTTCCTGAACAACCCGGTGATCGACAAGCTGGACCACAGCATCGGCTCGGCCATCGTCGCGGCCGAGCGGGTGGACCGTGACGGGCTGTTCGTCGGCAATCACCACTATCCGATCCCGGCCCAGATCGCGCGCCTGCGCGAGGTGGTTCAGGCCGTCGCCGACCGTTTCTGAAAGGACCCAAAGCCATGACCAAACGCGCGCTGATCACCGGCGTCACCGGACAGGACGGGGCCTATCTGGCCGAGCTCTTGCTGTCCAAGGGTTACGAGGTCCATGGCATCAAGCGCCGGTCCTCCAGCTTCAACACCGGTCGCATCGATCATCTGCAGATCGACCCGCATTCGGGCAGCCAGTTCCACCTGCATCACGGCGACATGACCGATTCGACCGCGATCATCAGCACGCTGCAGCAGGTCCAGCCCGACGAGATTTACAACCTCGCCGCGCAGAGCCATGTGAAGGTTAGCTTCGAGATGCCGGAATACACGGCGAACTCGGACGCGCTTGGCGCGCTGCGAATCCTCGAGGGCATCCGGCTCTTGGGTCTGGGCGAGACAAGCCGCTTCTACCAGGCCTCGACCTCGGAGCTTTACGGCAAGGTGCAGGAGGTGCCGCAAAGCGAGACGACGCCCTTCTATCCGCGCTCGCCCTACGGCGTTGCCAAGCTTTACGCCTATTGGATCACGGTGAACTACCGCGAGGCTTACGGCCTCTATGCCTGCAATGGCATCCTCTTCAACCACGAGAGCCCGATCCGGGGCGAGACCTTCGTGACCCGCAAGATCACCCGCGCGGTGGCGGCGATCAGCCTTGGCCTGCAGGATCGGCTCTATCTCGGCAATCTCGACGCGCAGCGCGACTGGGGCCATGCGCGGGATTATGTCGAGGGCATGTGGCGCATCCTGCAGCACGACACGCCCGAGGATTTCGTGCTGGCCACGGGCGAGATGCATTCGGTCCGCGAGTTCTGCGAACAGGCCTTTGCCGAGACCGGCGTCGAACTGGACTGGCGCGGCGAAGGCGTTGACGAAAAGGGCTACGAGGCAGGCACCGACCGCTGCCTGATCGAGATCGATCCGGTCTATTTCCGCCCGACCGAGGTGGACCAGCTGCTGGGCAACCCGGCCAAGGCGCGCGAAAAACTGGGCTGGACGGCGACCACGCCCTTTGCCACGCTGGTTGCCGAGATGGTGGCCGAAGACAGGCGGCTGCTGGAAACCGAACGTCTGGCGCGCCGCGCCTATGGGATCGTCGAATGAGCAAGATCACCCCCGTCCTGTTGGCAGGCGGCAGTGGCACCAGATTGTGGCCGGCCTCGCGCAAGGCTTTCCCCAAGCAGTTCGCCCCGCTGATCGGGCCGGAATCGCTGTTCCAGGCCAGCGCAAGGCGGCTGTCTGGGCCGGGCTATGCGGCCCCGGTGGTGATGACCAATGCCGATTTCCGCTTTATCGTCGCCGAGCAGTTGGACCAGATCGGCATCAAGCACGATGCCATCGTGATCGAGCCCGAGGGCCGCAACACCGCCCCGGCGATCCTTGCCGCCGCCCTGCGGGTCGCCGAAACCGATCCACAGGCGCTGGTGCTGGTGGCGCCCTCGGACCATGTCATTCCCGACAGCGCGGCCTTTGCGGCGGCAGTCGAGGAGGGGGCGAAGGCGGCGCGTCAGGGGCGCATCGTCACCTTCGGCATCACCCCAACGCGGCCCGAAACCGGCTATGGCTATCTGCAGGTGGAGGGGCAGGGCGAGGGCGCGCTGCCGCTGCGCCGTTTCATCGAGAAGCCGCAGGCCCCGCAGGCCGAGGCGATGCTGGCTGAGGGCGGTTACCTGTGGAACGCGGGCATCTTCCTGTTCGCCGCGCAGACCATGATCGACGCCTTCTCTGCTCATGCCCCTGACTATCTGGAACCGGTTCAGGCCGCCGTCGACGGCGCGATCAATGACCTGGGTTTCCTGCGGCTGGCGCGTGGCCCGTGGAAGGGGCTGCGCGACGAGTCGATCGACTACGCGGTGCTGGAGAAGGCCGACAACCTCTCGGTCGTGGCCTATTCCGGACATTGGTCTGATCTCGGGGGCTGGGATGCCGTCTGGCGCGAGTTGCAGGACAAGAGCCCGGCCCCGCGCGGCGCGGTGACAGACGCGCATTCGACCGCCATCGACTGCGACAACGTGCTGCTGCGCTCGGACAGTGCCGACATGCAGGTGGTGGGCATCGGGCTCAAGGACACAATGGTCGTCGCCACCTCGGACGCGGTGCTGGTCGCGCCGATGGACCGGGCGCAGGATGTCAAGCACGCGGTCGCGGCGCTGAAGGGGCAGGGGCGCAAGCAGGCGGTGGCCTTCCCGCGCGATCACCGGCCCTGGGGCTGGTTCGAGACGCTGGCGCTGGCCGACCGCTTTCAGGTCAAGCGCATCGTGGTCAAGCCCGGTGCAGCCCTGTCGCTGCAAAGCCATGTGCATCGGTCCGAGCACTGGATCGTCGTCAGCGGCACGGCCAAGGTGACGGTCGATGACACGGTGACGCTGGTGACCGAGAACCAGTCGATCTATGTGCCGCTTGGCGCGGTGCACCGGATGGAGAACCCCGGCAAGGTGCCGATGGTGCTGATCGAGGTGCAGACCGGCGTCTACCTGGGCGAGGATGACATCATCCGCTACGAGGATGTCTATGCCCGCCAGACGGGCGATTGATGCGCGTCCTCTTGACCGGCGGGTCGGGGATGCTGGGCCAGTCGCTGCTGCGGCTGGCGCCCGAGATCGCTCCTGACCTGACCCTGATCGCGCCCTCGCGCGCCGATCTGCCGCTGACCGACCGGGCTGCCGTGGCGCGCTGGTTTGCCGAGAACCCGGTCGATGCGGTCATCCATGCGGCGGCGCGGGTGGGCGGCATACAGGCCAATATCGCCGATCCGGTGGGTTTCCTGTCCGAGAACCTCGTGATGAACGAGGCCGTCATCATGGGCGCGCACCAGGCGGGCGTCGGGCGGCTGGTTTTCCTGGGCTCGTCCTGCATGTATCCCCGCGATCACCGCCAGCCGCTGGTCGAGGAAGACGTTCTCGCCGCGCCGCTGGAGCCGACGAACGAGGGTTATGCGCTGTCCAAGATCACCGGTGCGCGGCTTTGCGATTATATCAGCCGGCAAGTGCCAGACCGGGCCTATCGCACGCTGATCCCCTGCAACCTCTTCGGCACCGGCGATCACTTCGGCAGCGCCGCTTCGCATCTGATCGCGGCGATCATCACCAAGGTGGTGGACGCGCGGAATGAGGGCGCGGGCGAGGTGGAGATCTGGGGCACGGGCCGGGCGCGGCGCGAGTTTCTGGACGTGGATCACCTGTCCCGCTTCATCCTGACGCGCCTGCCCGACCTCGAGGCGCTTCCGTGGCTCTTGAACATCGGGGCCGGGCGGGATCATTCGGTCGATGACTACTACCGTATGGTGGCGGGTCTGGCCGGGTGGCAGGGACGGTTCGTCCATGACGAGACGAAGCCCGAGGGGATGATGGCAAAGCTCATGTCCTCGGCCAAAGCCGAGGCGATCGGCTATGCCCCGCCGGGCGACATCACCCCCGACCTCGCCCGCGCCATCGCGGCCTATGAGAGCCGGAAGGCCGGATAGGGCGCTCAGCCCGCCTCGTTCAGCGCCGCGAAGCTCGTCCCGTCCTTCGCCATGCGTGCGAGCAATGGCGGCACCGTCCAGAATTGCGGGTCTACCTTGGCATATTCCTCGATCCGCCGCACCAGTTCCGCCGCCCCGATGGTATCGGCATGGAACATCGGGCCGCCCAGATGGCGCGGGAAGCCATAGCCGAACAGGAACACCGCATCGATATCGACGGGGCGGCGGGCAATGCCCTCCTCCAGCACCCGCGCGCCCTCGGCGATCATCGCGGTCAGGTAGCGGTCGCGGACCTCCTGATCGGTCAGCGCGCGCGGCGTGGCCTTCGCCTCGGCCCGGGCCGCGTCGATCAGCGCCGGCAGCTCGGGATTGGGTACCGGCGTTTCGCCCGCATGGTCGTAATAGCCGCGCCCGGTCTTTCGCCCGAGCCAGCCCTTGTCATAGAGTTTGTCGGCCAGCGTCGAATAGCGTTCATCCGCCGGGCGGGTCGCATCGTGGCGGCGGCGGCTGGCCCAGGCAATGTCGAGCCCGGCCAGGTCGCCCATCTCGAAGGGTCCCATCGCCATGCCGAAGGCGCGGATCGCGCGGTCGACCTGTTCGGGCGTGGCGCCATCAAGCACGAGGTTCTCGGCGGCGCGGCGATAGGCCGACAGGATGCGGTTGCCGATGAACCCGTCGCAGACCCCGGCGCGCACGCCAATCTTGCCCAATCGTTTCGCCAGCGCAAACCCGGTGGCCACCACATCGGGCGCGGTCTTGTCGGCAACCACGATCTCGAGAAGCCGCATGACATGGGCAGGCGAGAAGAAATGCAGCCCGATCACATCCTGCGGCCGGCTTGTCGCGGCGGCGATCTGGTTCAGGTCGAGGTACGAGGTATTGGTCGCCAGCACCGCGCCGGGCTTGGCGATGCCGTCGAGCCGGGCGAAGATGGCGGTCTTGACCTCCATCTTCTCGAACACCGCCTCGATGATCAGGTCCGCGCCGGCCAGCGCGTTCAGGTCCGAGGCGCCGGTCAGCGCGGCGCGGGTGGCACGCACCCGATCCGCCGTCAGCTTGCCGCGCTTCACCGCGCCGTCGAGATTGCGCCCGATGGTCGCCAGCCCGCGTTCCAGCGCATCCTCGGTCTGTTCGCTGAGCACCACCTGCAACCCGGCCAGCAGGCAGGCGGTGGCGATGCCGCTGCCCATGGTGCCGCCACCGATGACGCCGATCCGCTCGATCGGGCGGGGCTTGGCGTCCTGTTCAGGGAATTTCGCCACCGCGCGCTCGGCGAAGAAAGCATGGACCAGTGCGGCGCGCTGCGGGTCCTCCAGCGATTCCAAGAACAGCCGCCGTTCCTCCTTCTGGCCCTCGGCGATGGGGCGGGTACTGGCGGCGATGGCCTCGATGATCCGGCCCGGTGCGTGAAGCTGCGGCGAGCTTTTGGCGACGGTCTCGCGCGCCGCCTGCAGCACGGCGGGCAGCGGGGTGACGGTCAGCGCGTCGGTGCGGCGGGTGGCCAGCTTGCCCGAGGCGATGCGACGGGCGGCGTGCAGGGCGACCATGCGCGGATCGGTCTGATCGGTGATCTCGTCCAGCAGCCCGAGGCTCAGCGCCTTCTCGGCCGGGATGGGTTTCCCCGACAGCGCCAGATGCAGCGCCGCCGCCATGCCCATCAGCCGCGGTGCGCGCTGCGTACCGCCGGCGCCGGGCAGAAGGCCCAGGTTGACCTCGGGCAGGCCCAGTTTCGCGCCGGGCAGGCCGATGCGCGCCTGGCAGGCCATGGCGATCTCGCAGCCGCCGCCAAGCGCCGTGCCTTGAATCACGGCGACGATCGGCACGCGGCTCTCGGCCAGCGCGTCGCAGGTCTCGGGCAGGCTCGGCGGCACAAAGGGCTTGCCGAACTCCCGGATATCGGCCCCGGCGACGAAGGTGCGACCGGCACAGTAGAGCGCGGCAGCGCGGATGCCCGGATCGGCGTCCAGCGCCGCGACGGCCTTGACCAGCCCCTCCCGCACCGGCTGACCCGCAGCGTTCACCGGCGGGTTGTCGATGCGGATCAGGGCGACCTCGCCCTCGCGTTCCAGCGTCACCGCTGCGCTCATCGCCTCCATACCCCTGAACCTCCTGCGTCTTGTTCGTGCGCAGGTTAGGCAGCGCGGCGGGAAATGGTCAAGGTTCCGGGCGGTTATTCTGCGGTATCGACGCGCAGCGAGGACAGAACCTGCCGCTGATGTTCGGGGAAAGGCACCGGGCGGCGGCTTTCGCCATCGACGCAGACCAGCACGAAACGTGCCTGCGCGCTTTCCTCGTCCTCGTCGGCGCGGAAGAGGCCCAGTTCCAGCACCAGCGAGCTGCTTCCCATCTGCGCCAGCCGCAGCCCGATGGTCACCGGGTCGGGATAGGCGATCTGGCGGAAATAGGCGCAGCCATTTTCGACCACCACGGCCAGCGGCTCGCCGCCATCGGGGCGCAGCATGCCGCGCGGCAACATCCAGTTGTTCATCGCGCTGTCGAAGAGTTCCAGATAGGCGACGTTATAGACATGCCCGTACTGGTCATTGTCGTTCCAGCGGGTCTGGATCACCTCGAAGGCAGCATAATCGCGGCGCTGGCGCGGGACGGGACGGTTGGTCATGCCGGGCCTCCTGCGCGGGCCGGGGCATCGCCGGGCTGCTGCGTCTGATGCAGCACGAAAAGCCGCAGCGCGGTGGCCAGCCCCACCTCGGGTGGGCGGGCGTGATCGATGGCGGCGATCAGCGCGGCGCGGGTTTCGCCCCGTGCCTTGGAGATGCGACCAAGCGCGCGCCAGAAGGCCTCTTCCAGCGAGACACTGGTGCGGTGGCCGTCGATGGTGACCGAGCGTTTGACTGGCGGTGTGAGCGGCGGCAGGTCAATCATCGTGCCGGGACGGCTCGGGCGCCTCATCCTGCCGATGCGCGTCCAGCACACGCCCGGCTCGGGCCGCTTCGGCCTGACGCGCCGCGCGCAGGGCCTTGGCCTCGCCGAATTTCGCGGCATTGGCATCGCCCGCCGCGCGCTTGTCGTTGCGGGCGCGGGACTTGCGGACCTGTCGCAGGTTGATCACGGTGCTCATGGTCCGAGGCTACCGTCTTTGAAGAGCCGGGAAAAGCACAATGAAAAAGGCGTGCCACAACCGAGGCGCGCCTTTTGGTCTCTGCTGAAACGAGGATCAGTCCTCGGGGCCGACCATCAGTTCCGGGCGGACGACCCGATCAAAGGTCTGGCCATCGACGAAGCCCAGGTTGATCGCCTCTTCGCGCAACGTGGTGCCGTTCTTGTGCGCGGTCTTGGCGACCTTGGTGGCGTTGTCATAGCCGATGGTCGGCGCCAGCGCCGTCACCAGCATCAGCGATTCCTTCATCAGCTTGTCGATGCGGGCGATATTGGCCTGCGTGCCCGCAACCATGTTGTCGGTGAAGGACCCCGCCGCATCGCCCAGAAGCTGCATCGACTGCAGCACGTTATAGGACATCATCGGGTTATAGACGTTCAGCTCGAAATGGCCCTGCGAACCGGCGATGGTGACGGCGGCGTCATTGCCCATGACATGGGCGCAGACCATGGTCAGCGCCTCGGCCTGGGTCGGGTTCACCTTGCCCGGCATGATCGACGAACCGGGTTCGTTTTCCGGCAGGATCAGCTCGCCCAGGCCCGAGCGCGGGCCGGAACCCAGAAGACGCAGGTCATTGGCGATCTTGAACAGCGAGGCGGCGATGGTCTTCAGCGCGCCCGAAAAGAACACCATGGCGTCATGGGCGGCCAGCGCCTCGAACTTGTTCGGGGCGGTGACGAAGGGCAGGCCGGTGATCGTGGCGATTTCCGCCGCGATGGCCGTGTCCCAGCCCTTCTTGGTGTTCAGCCCGGTGCCGACGGCGGTGCCGCCCTGCGCCAGTTCATAGATCTGCGGCAGCGCGAGCTTCACCCGCTCGATCCCCATGCGGACCTGGTGGGCATAACCCGAGAACTCCTGACCGAGTGTCAGCGGCGTCGCGTCCTGCGTATGGGTGCGGCCGATCTTGATGATGTCCTTGAACTCGTCGCGCTTGGCCTCGAGCGCGGTGGCGAGCTTGTCGAGACCGGGGATCAGCACGTCGCGCGCCATCATGCCGATGGCCACATGCATGGCGGTCGGGAAGGTGTCGTTCGAGGATTGCCCCATATTCACATGGTCGTTCGGATGCACGGGCTTCTTCGAGCCGAGTGTGCCGCCGAGAATCTCGATGGCGCGGTTCGAGATGACCTCGTTCGCGTTCATGTTCGACTGCGTGCCCGAGCCGGTCTGCCAGACCACCAGCGGAAAGTTGTCGTCGAACTTGCCTTCGAACACCTCGGTCGCGGCCTGTTCCATGGCGCCCGCCACGTCATCGGGCAGATGGCCGGTCTTGTGGTTGATCCGTGCCGCCGCCAGCTTGATCGCGCCAAGCGCGCGGATGATCGCGACCGGCTGGCGTTCCCAGCCAATCGGGAAGTTCATGATCGACCGCTGCGTCTGCGCGCCCCAGTATTTGCTGGCATCGACCTCCAGCGGTCCAAAGCTGTCGGTCTCGGTACGGGTCTTGGTCATGGCAGCGCCTCCATCACGATTTGCCGGGTTTCTAGACCCCGCAGCCGGGAATGGCAATCGGTATGCGATGGTATGCTATGATAGGTTGCGGGTGTATCAGTGATCCGACAGCCGGGCCAGCGCCTCGGCCAGCCGGGGAAGCTCGGCCTCGGGCAAGGGCAGGATCGGGCGTTGCGGGTCGCTGTCGGCGCGTCCCAGCAGGCGTGCAGCGGCATGAACCACGCGGATACTGCCGAAGGCGCGGAAGAGATCCCAGAGCGGGGCGAAGTCTGCATCGATGCGGGTGGCGGTGGCGGCATCGCCTGACATGGCGGCACGAACGAGGCGCAGGAAGGGCTGCGGCACAGTGCCGCCGACGACGCTGAAAAATGCATCGCCGCCCGCCAAGAGCGAGGGCAGGGCACCCCAGTCGCCGCTATAGCCGATGGCGAAACCGTCGGGCAGGGCGGCGCGCAGCCGGGCGATCTCGCCCGCGTAATCGCCGTCGGCGGGCAGGGGCATCTTCACCGCCTGAATGCCGGGCAACGCGGCCAGACGTGCCAGCAGCGGCAGCGAGAAGGTGAAATGCGTGGTCGAGGGGTTGTTGTAGATGCAGAGCGGCAGGTCCGAAACCGCGGCGACGGCAGCGAAATGCTGGAAAACCTCTTCCTCGGTCAGCGGGGTATAGCTGACCGGCGCCAAGAGCAGCCCATCCGCACCGGCATCCCGCGCGTGTTCAGCCAGCGCGACCGAGGCATCGGTCCGCAGGGCGCCGATCCCGACGATCACCGGCACGCGCCCGACGACATGGTGGAGCACCAGATCAAGGATGCGCTGGCGCTCGGTCAGCGACAGGTAGGCATAGCTGCCGGTGCTGCCCAGGAGGCCGATGGAGTCGACCCCGGCCTCGATCAGCGGGTCCAGCACGCGGCAAAGCGCGACTGCGTCGACCTGACCGCTGGCATCGGCGGGGGTGATCGGAAAGGCCGACAGGCCGTGAAACAGCGACATGTGGTCCTCGTCTCGGGTGCAGGTTTAATCAGGCGAGCTGGCGCGATCGGCTATTTCCGCCACTTGTCGAGGCTGACCACCTCGCCACCGCCCTTGGGCGCGTCGTCACCGGGGCCGTCATCGTCGTCGTCGTAATCTTCGTCCTCATCCTCGTCGTCATCGCCATCCTGCGTCTCGAAGCGCAGGCCGAATTCGACGGAGGGATCGACAAAGGTGCGCAGCGCGTCGAAGGGGATGCGAAGCGGCTCGGGCGAGTTGCCGAAATTGAGGGTGATGGTAAAGCCATCTTCGTCGACGGTCAGGTTGTCGAACCAGTGCTGGATGACGATGGTCATCTCGTCGGGATAGCGGTCGCGCAGCCAGTCGGCCATCTCGACGCCCTCGTCGCGGGTGTCGAAGGTGATGAAGAAATGATGATCGCCCGGCAGGCCATTGTCACGCACGCCACGCAGGACTTCGGCGATCAGCCCCTGCATCGCGCGGTGCATCAAGTTGCCATAGTCGATCTGCATCCGCGTCATTGCGCCGTCCCTTGTCCCTGTTGGGGCCAGCATAGGCATCTGGTTGGCGATGAAAAGAGGCGTCGCGCAACCACGGCGGTTTATCGGCGAAGCCCTTGGAACGGTTCACAGATCGGCGGGACTGGCCGGCGCGCGATCACGCGGCAGGGCGATCCGGTGTTTCGGGTGCTGGAGGAAAGTGCAGGCTTCTGTTGCCAGGTGCCTGCGAACCCCGCCTTACGCGGCTAGGCGCAAGGGCTTAGTTTTCGGTTACCCGAGCTGCTTACGCAGCCAGAGCGACCGGAGCACGGTTGTCGTTGGCAACTGTACATTTTGCACCGATAACGGTGGTGGCTCACCGGGACAAAGCATAACCCCTTTAGACGTTCGTCGATCCTATTTCGGCCCCTTGGTCCCCCAACGAGGGAATCTGGTGGAGCCGCCGGGTACCGCCCCCGGGTCCGATCCGCTTATTACGAGCGCGTTTATGTCCATAGTCCAGGTTGCCCCGAACAGGTTGAATATAGGGTCAGGCTTCGGAAGGGGCAAGGGCGGTCGGCAGGGCGCATCCTTGGCGCCGCGTGGAACCGGGATCGGACCTGTGGAGATAAAATTCAGTCAGAGCAGGTCCTGCAATCGATGTTACACGGACATCCCGGCCTTATGGATCGTTCTTGGCCCCCCCAATAGATCATAAGGCGGTGATTGCAGGACCCGCATCTGACCACCGCCACAAACTTCGGGCGACCCCTGATGAAAGTGCGGCGGATCCGGAGAACGGGCTTGTCCGAATTGATGGCCCCGTGCTGAGCTGTTCGCGCAGAAAGATACCGGAAGCGGTGTTCAACCCACTGCGCCCGGTCACGTCAACCTTCTGCTCTGACACCTCCTCATCAAGACACCCGGACAAACATAACAAAGGAAATCAGGTCAAATGTCGGCAGGTTGTTCGCCGAAATCATACATCATCAAGCGATATGCCAAGACTACCATCATATTAACGATTTCAGAAACGAATATTCAGCGACCAATCCAAAGGTCGTAGGGCGGGAACTTTCTGTTGACAGAAGGAAAAACGGGGGCCTCTCGGCCCCCGCTTCCTGTTCTGGGATCGGCAGGGTTCAGAACCCGGCCTTGATCTTCTCGAACTCGGCCAGCTGCTTTTCGCGCTGCGCCGGGTCGTTCGGAGTCTGCGCCAGGATCGGTGCATCAACTGCCGACAGGCCCTCGGCCACGGCCGGATCGTCGGCGATGGTTTCCATGCCCTTCAGGTTGGTGTGACCATAGCCGATCGTGTCCAGCAAGCCGCGGGCCGCCTCGGGTGCCAGCCAGGCATTGATGAAGTCATAGAGCTTGTCTTCCGAGCCCGGCCCGTCCTTCAGGTTCACGAAGCCGCAGAAGAAGGTGCTGGAGCCCTCTTTCGGCGCGCGCTGGAAGCCGACCTGGTAATTGTCCTCGCGCAGATAGACGATGCCGTCATTCCACGACCAGGCCACATCCACCGCGCCCGAGGCCATCAGCTGCGCCATCTCGGCCGGGTCGGCCCAATAGGCGGCGACGTTCTGATGGGCCTGGCGCAGCCAGTCGGCGGCGGCGGCGAACTGCTCGTCGGTCACCGCGGTCCAGTCGGTCGTGCCGGTCGCCAGATAGGCCAGCGCCCAGGTATCGTCCGCGCTGTCGGGCAGCGAGATGCGGCCCTGGTATTTCGGGTTGAGGAACACATCCAGCGAGGCGACGTCCTCGACCGGCACCTTCTCGGTGCTATAGGCAACGGCGGTCGCGCCCCAGTCGGTCGGGATGTACCACAGCCCCTGATCGTCCTTGTAAATCGGCGAATCGAGGAATTTCGGGTCCAGGTCGGCCAGCGCCGGGATACGCGATTCGTCCCAGGGCTCGATCAGACCGGCATCGCGGTATTTCGACACCATCTGGCTGCAGGGATGGGCGGTATCTGCCTTGAAGCCCGATGCGAGTTTCTGGAACGCCTCGTCATCGTCGCCATAGAAGGCAAAGGTCGGGCTGTCGCCGTTCTTGTCGATATAGCCCTGAAAGATCGACGGTTCCTCGAAACCCGCCCAGTCAAAGACGGTCAGCTCGGGATCGGCCGCAAATGCCGGGGCAGCCAGCGCGATGGCAGCCACCGTTGTGAAAAGACGCATGGGTCAAGACCTCCTGTTGATGGGGAAAAGCTAGAGCGGGTCGGAAATCGACGCAAGCCGAGACAAGTTTCCGCAACGTCGCGTCAGGGTTGATTGGCCCTACCAACGCCCCGAGGCACCGCCGCCCGAGGAGCGGCCGCCGCCGAAGCCGCCACCACGACCGCCCCGGCTGCTGCGGCGGCTGATCGGCCGTCCCTCGCTGCGCGGGCTGGTCCAGTTGCAGCGCCGGCAGCGGGTCCAGATCACCTGGCTGGCGCGGCCGGTGCCGTCCGAGGGCTGGATGATCTCGGATTCCTGTACCAAGCCCGCGCCGCCGCAACTCGGGCAGGGCTGGCGGCCCAGCTGGAAGCGCTGCCAGGTCTTGCGCAGAATGTTGAACCCGATGAGGCCGAACACGCCGAAGAAGACCACCCGGGACAGCCAGTCCATCAGGTCGGGCCTGTCCACCGGCCCGTCGAATCCCATCCCGGCGGCATGGGGGCGGGCGATGTCGGCGATGATCGCCAGCGTGCCGTCGCGGATGCCGCCCGAGATATCGCCTGCCCGGATCGCCGGCAGCACGGTCTCCTCGATGATCGCCTGCGCTGCGAGATCGGCGGCACCGGGATAGCCTGCACCCAGTTCGACCCGGGCCTCGCGGTCGTCCCGGATTACCAGCAGCATGAAGCCGTCATTGCGCCCGGCCTCGCCCACGCCCCAATCGTTGAAAAGTCGGGTGGCAAAGGCCTCGAGCCCGTCAGACCCGCCATAGCGCGCTCGGTCGGCCAGGGTGACGACGGTGCCCTGCGATCCGGTCTCGCCTTGCAGCGCGATCAGCGCCTGGTCAATGGTCTGCTTGTCCGCGTTGGCCAGAAGCCCGGCGAAGTCGTTGATCGTGGTCGCCGTCCAGTCGGGCAGTTCCTGCGCCGAAACGGGCAGGGCGAGGCACAGCCAGATCAGCGCGGCCCGGATCACCGGAGCAGCATCTCGGGGCCGCCGGCGATCTTGGGATCGATCCGGCCGATCGCCTTCGCATCCTTGCCGGCATAGGGGACCGCGTTCAGGATCGTCTGGATCGCCGCAATCCGCGCCCGGCGCTTGTCGTCCGAGCGGATCACCGTCCAGGGCGCGACCGGCGAATGCGACAGCGACAGCGTGTCGCGGATCGCATCGGTATAGGCGTCCCATTTCGACAGGCCCTCGACATCGATCCAGCTGAGCTTCCATTGCTTCAGCGGGTCCTCGGCCCGATCGACGAAGCGTTTCAGCTGCTCGGCCCGTCCGACGTTCAGCCACAGCTTGACGAGGATCAGCCCGTCATCGACCAGCATCTTCTCGAATTCGGGTAGTTGCCGGAAGAACTGCTCGCGTTGATGTTCGGTCGAGAAACCGAAGACCTTCTCGACCACGCCGCGGTTGTACCAGCTGCGGTCGAAGAGGGCGATTTCCCCGCCCGCTGGCAACTGGTCCACGTAACGCTGGAAATACCATTGCGCGCCCTCGCGCTCGGTGGGCTTGGGCAGGGCGACGATGAAGGCCGAGCGCGGGTTCAGGTTCTCGCGCACGCGCTCGATCGTGCCGCCCTTGCCGGCGGCGTCGCGCCCCTCGAACAGCACCACCAGCCGCTTCTTGGTCTCGATCACGTCGTGCATCATCCGCACCAGCTGCAGCTGTAGCTGCTCCATCTGCGCGTCGTATTCCTTGCCCTTCATCTCGGCGTCATAGGGATAGCCGGGATCGAGGATGTCATCCTTGCCGGCCTTCTCGATGGCCTTGCGGATCTCGGAAGGTGCGCCCTTCTTGAGAAAGGTCAGAATGTCATCGACGAAGGGAATGTCCTGCTTTTTGGCCATCTTGCACCCCACTGGCTTTGCCGGCGGAGTATGCGGCGGCCTGCCCTTGCGGGCAAGCGCCATGGCAGGGGGCGCGATCAGCTGCCGATCTTCGCCATGTCGTATTCGGTGGTCTGGTAGATCTCGTTGATCCAGTTGCCGTAGAGCAGATGCGCATGGCTGCGCCAGCGGTTCGAGGGCGTGCGCGCGGGGTCATCCTCGGGGTAATAGTTCAGCGGCACGTTGATCTCTTTGCCGGCCGCGGCGTCACGGTCGTACTCGTCCTTCAGCGTGGTGCTGTCATATTCCAGATGGTTGAAGATATAGACCGCGCGGTGACCGGGGTCCTCGACGAGGCAGGGGCCGACCTCTTCGCTGGCCAGCAGCGTGGTCAGGGCCGGGCGGGCGTCGATCTGGTCCTGATGCACCTCGGTCCAGCGGCTGACCGGCACCAGCACGTCGTCGGAAAAGCCGCGCAGATAGGGGCTGGCGGGGGCAAGGTTGTGATGGCGGAAGCAGCCGAAGGCCTTATGGTCCAACAGGTGCTTTTCCAGCCCGTGGAAATGCCAGGCCATGGCCATGCCGCCCCAGCAGACGCCCATGGTCGAATGCACGTTGGTTTGCGTCCAGTCGAAGACGCGGCGAAGCTCGTCCCAATAGGTCACATCCTCGAAGGGCAGATGCTCGATCGGGGCGCCGGTGATGATGAGACCGTCGAATTTCTCGCCGCTCGCCGCGACCTCCGAGAAGGGGCGATAGAAGCTTTCCAGGTGATCGGCGGCGGTATTGCGGCTTTCGTGATCCGACATGCGGATCAGCTGAAAGTCGATCTGCAGCGGCGTCGCGCCGATCAGCCGCGCGAACTGGTTCTCGGTCTGGATCTTCTTCGGCATCAGGTTCAGCAGCGCGATGCGGATCGGGCGGATGTCCTGCGTCGCGGCCCGGCCCGGCGACATGACCATCACGCCCTCATCCGAGAGGATGCGGAAGGCGGGAAGGTCGGGCTGCAGGGTAATGGGCATCAGGTCGTCTTTCGGTCGATGGCGGTTGCGATCAGGGTGGTGAAATCGTCGGGGGTGCGGACCTCCATCACCTCTTCGGCGGTGATGGTGACGCCGCGCCGGGCCATGGCCTCATAGCGCGGCTGGCGGTGGGCCAGCGCGCGGGCATAGGTCCAGCGGATGAAATCGTCAGGGTTCACCTGTTCCTCGCGCAGACCCTTTTCGGCGCGGTAGGAAATCCAAGCCTTTTCCAGAAACTCAGGCTGGTAATACATCGGCTTCGGCGCGCGGTCGAAACGGCGCACCAGTTCGGCCGTATGGGCATCGCTGCCCCTGATCCAGACCAGCAGCAACCCGTCTTCCAGCGCCGACAGCACCGGGTCGTCGGGATTGTCGGGATCGACCACCTCGCAGATCGAGCCGCCGCTGTCACAAACGAAATCATTGATCCCGTAGATGTCGCGGGCGCGGCTGACGAAGCGGCGGGTATCCAGAAGCGAGGCGATCTCGGCCTCGCGGTGCTGGTTCTGGCGCAGGCAATATTCCTCGAAGGGCAACCCGCCACGGCTGGGGCTGCCGGGCTTGCCCAGGTAGGTCGAAAGCGGCGCGAGGTTTTCAAACGTGATGTTGGACGAGATGCAGACGCTGTCGGACAGCAGAAGCTCGCGCAGGAAGGGAACCTTCATCGCCTCGCGCTTGAAATTGTCCGAGATGTATTCGCCCATGTAGCGGGTGCCGATCCGGTAATCTACCGAGTAGTGAAACCAGTTCCCCCGGTCGCGCAGCATCGAGGCGAGGAAGGTCTTGCCCAGCCCCGACATGCCGAACAGCACCACCCGCTTCTGCGTGGCGTCGCGCCATTGCTGTCCACTGGCATAGATCATGCGGCACCCCTTGCCCGGCCGGTTGCGGTTCTTGCCCGGGCATAGGTAATGCCCCCTGACGCAAAGGAAAAGGCCCCGCCGGTAAGGGCGGGGCCGATCCGTTGCGCAGGTGCGCAGATCAGAAGGTGAAGCCGACCTTGACGCCGACGCCGACGAGGTCCGCGTCCCGGATATGGGCACGCGCGACATCGCTGGTCTCGGGACTGGCATCGCCCAGCTTGGTGTAGTTGATGCCGGTGGTGATCTTCATGTTGTCGCGGGTGTAGATCGCGGCCAGGGTGATGCCCTTCTTGCCGTTGGTCGGCGCCAGCGGCGAGACCAGGTCGTCACCGCTTTTCTCGAAGCTGAACGAGGCCGAACCCGACCAGTTCTCGTTGAACTTGCGGCCCACACCCAGCGTGTAGGTCGTGGTGTCTTCCAACTCGACCAGCCCGGCGCCGGTGACGCGGACGAAGTTCTCGGGATCGACCAGGAAGCTACTCCAGTCGACCCAGCGGATCGAGCCGAAGACCAGCGTGTCGGCGGCAACGCCGGTCTGGAATTCGAGGTTCCAGGATTTGGGCGTCTTGACCTTGGTGGTCGAGGTGCCGCTCAGCAGCGGGACGGCCGGGATCGGACCGGGGCCATCGGGATCGACCAGCGGACCGGATTCCGTCGTGTCGAACTCGTGCTCGATATCCGAGTTGTAGGTCAGCGAGACACGGGCGGCGATCTCCGGCTTTTCCCAGCTGACGCCGGCGGTCCAGCCCCAGGCGGTGTCGGTGTCCAGATCGACCTCGTAGCCGTTGACCGGACCATAGGCCATGCCCTGCAGCTTCACGTTGCCATCGGCACGGCTGCCGCGCAGACCGGCATGGAAGCCGAAGTTGTTCTCCATGCGATAGCGGACAACGGCGGTGTAGGTGGTCGAGCTCACGTCGACGGCGGTGCCACCGAGGGCAACCGAGCCTTCGCCCGGCGCGGTCGGCGTCGGGTAGAGCAGGTCAGCACCGAAGGGTTGCTCGACGATCAGCGCGGCCGACAGGTTGTCGTTGATCTGACGTTTGTACGCGATGCCGAAGAAATTGTAGCTGTCGGCAATGTCGCCGAAGGACGAGCCGCCGAACAGCGCCTCATCCTGCCCGGTCACCTCGGGCGAGACGTGGCCATAGGACAGCTCGACAAAGTTCGTACCCGGCTCGAACAGCGCGCTCAGCGAATGGGGCGCACGCTCGATGCCGCCGGCCAGAACCGCGGTGGTGCCCAGCAGCAGAGCCGCGGCACTGGTCATCACAAGTTTCATGTTCAATAAGTCCTCCCACACGGTCCGCAGACCCTCTGACATGACGCTACCGTGACTGGGCCGTGAATCAACGTGGTTTGCCCAATGACGCCGCGTATTATCGGCTTGACCTCGCGGCATCGTGGCATTGGCGCAACGCATTCCCCAGCGTTAAGGATTTGTTAACCGGATTGCCGGCTTTTGCAGGCGTTTCGTGCTGATTCTGCAGGGACCCGTCTGCCGCTTGGCGCGCCCGTCGCGCGCGGCGGGTGACAGGCCACCCATGCAACCGCTGCATGGCCCCGCTGCGCGAATAGCATGGAACCGCTCTGGACAAAGCCGGCGCCGCGTGAAAGGGGAAACTGCCAAACGATCCCATGCAAAGGAGTCCCTCCCATGCAGATTCGTGAGGCTTTGACCTTCGATGATGTCCTTCTGGTTCCTGCCGCTTCCGGGGTCATGCCCTCGACGGCCGATGTGACCACGCGCGTCACCCGTTCGATCCGAATGAACATTCCACTTCTCTCCAGCGCCATGGATACGGTGACCGAAAGCCGCATGGCCATCGCCATGGCCCAGGCCGGCGGTATCGGCGTGATCCACCGCAACCTGACCACCGAACAGCAGGCCGACGAGGTTCGCCGGGTGAAGCGGTTCGAAAGCGGCATCGTCTATAATCCGGTCACGCTTCGCGCCGACCAGACCGTGGGCGATGCCCGCGCGCTGCAGGCCCGCTATAACGTCACCGGCTTCCCGGTGGTGGACGAGACGGGCCGCGTCGTCGGCATCGTCACCAACCGCGACATGCGCTTTGCCAGCAGCGACCAGACCCCGGTCAAGGCGGTGATGACCTCGGACAATCTGGCACTGCTGACCGAACCGGCGGATCGCGGCCAGGCCATCGACCTGATGAAACAGCGCCGGATCGAGAAACTGCTGATCACCGACGGGCAGGGTAAGCTTACCGGGCTTCTGACGCTGAAGGATACCGAGCTGTCGGTGCTGAACCCCCTGGCCTGCAAGGACGAGTTGGGCCGGTTGCGCGTCGCTGCCGCCTCGACCGTCGGCAACGAGGGGTTCGAACGCAGCCAGGCGCTGATCGAGGCCGGTGTGGACATGGTCGTCATCGACACGGCCCACGGCCATTCGGATTCGGTCGCCATGGCGGTCGAGCGGGTGAAGAATTTCTCCAACCAGGTGCAGGTTGTGGCCGGGAACGTGGCCACCGCCGAGGCGACCCGCGCGCTGATCGACGCGGGCGCCGACGCGGTGAAGGTGGGCATCGGCCCGGGCTCGATCTGCACCACCCGGATCGTCGCCGGCGTCGGCGTGCCGCAGCTGACCGCGATCATGGACGCCGCCGGTGTGGCGGGGGAAACCCCGGTCATCGCCGATGGCGGCATCAAGTTCTCGGGCGATTTCGCCAAGGCCATTGCCGCTGGCGCCAGCTGCGCCATGGTCGGCAGTGCGATCGCCGGCACCGATGAAAGCCCCGGTGAGGTGATCCTGTATCAAGGCCGCAGCTTCAAATCCTATCGCGGCATGGGCAGCCTCGGTGCGATGGCCCGCGGCTCGGCCGACCGCTATTTCCAGAAGGATGCGGCATCCGACAAGCTGGTGCCGGAAGGCATCGAGGGGCAGGTGCCCTACAAGGGTCCGGCCGCGACGGTGATCCACCAGCTGGTCGGCGGTCTGCGCGCCGCCATGGGCTATACCGGCAATGCCACGGTCGATGAGATGCGCAACGGCTGCCAGTTCGTTCGCATCACCGGGGCAGGGCTGAAGGAAAGCCACGTCCATGACGTGCAGATCACCCGGGAAAGCCCGAACTACCGGCTGGGGTGATTGGCAGTAAAGTGATTTATAATCAGATAACTACCATGATTATCACATTTATGTGAAGTCAACGCAAGAGAGCGCTTGGGCAACTACAGTCAATGAAAGACAGGCTGATGTTGAAGAAGATTGAAGAAAAGCAAGTCATGCTCTCTCAGAGTTAAAGAGAAGGCTTGGCGAATCATCGTAGGAGAATGAGGGCGACCGCAGCCGCCCTCATGTATGCCGATCGGACGATTACCGACGAAGCCATGGTCTCGACCAGCGCCGTCATTTTCCGATCAGCTTCGGCAGCCTTTCTGGCTGCCGAAGCAATGACCGCCGAGCGGCTCGTCCACTTTCTTACCGAGTTCACCAGGTTGTTGTTCAACGACTTCAAGATTAGATTATGAGCAGACAGACGAACCGGACTTGACGCCGAGCGTCGGCGCCGTGCGATCTCGGACGGCGGCAGAGGACGGCCGGTAAATGCGCTGACCGCGATGTTTGCTTCGACTGTCTCACGAACAGATCGGATGCGGCGGGCTTTCTCGATCGCCTGCGCCGCCGGCGGCGCAGGCGATCTGCTTTTCCGCCCCAGGGACAGCAACCGCAGACATGATTGCCTCAGCCGCAGCGTCTGCTCGATCGGCTTCACGTAGCAACTGTCTTTCACACGGTCTGTTTTCAGATAGTCTGTGCCGTCGCGCATCATGGCATTGAGGATGGCGAGGAGCTTTCGGGCGCAGGCGGTGATTGCAACCTTGGTGGGCTTTCCGGCGTTCTGGAGGCGTGTTCGGAAGGCCCTGAAGTTTGGGTCGTAGCGGGAAGCGATGAAGCCTGCGAGGTAGAGCGCGCGGCGGGGGGCCGGCCCTTCCACCCCAGATGTGGCGCTTGCCGCGCGACAGACCCGAGTCGCAGGCATGTGGCGCGAGGCCGGCCAGCGCGGCGATCTGGCGAGCGCCGATCTTCAGTTCATCGAAAGCGAGATCCTGATATCCGCGATCCTGCAGTTTGCGGAGGAATATGAAATGCCGGCGCGGCCGATCCATGACAGCATCATCGTTCCGAAGCGGGGCGAGATCATTGGTCGAAGGTGTCTTTCCGGGGCATTCACCCGAAAGGCGAAGATGGCACCGGTCATCGAGATCAAGGAATAGCTAGGGATGGCTCTCACAGGGTATGGCTATGGGTAGGTGGGTTGATTGATATCAACCGCATTTGGGTAGGAACCCCAAGATGGGCTTAGAGAGATCTTAGGGCATTACTGTGAACATTAAAGGCGGAAAGTGGTCGTTAGCTGCAGCAGCGAGACCGTGCTCGCCCAACGGGGAAGCCGACACTGCCATGCCACCTCGACCGCGGACGGCTTAATCCAAAGGTCGAGGAAGAGATTGTAGTGCGGCGCGATCAGTACCCGTACTTTGTTGATTTCCACCCAGAACTGACCCGGGTTGGCGCGTAATTTCCATTGAGATTTGACCCATGTGACCCTTCCCCAACGCGATCAGCGGCGGGGAGCAACGGAGTGATCCACATGGGACTTTTGAATATCATCCGGCGGATGGCGCTGCGTGAGAAGCTGCCGATCCGCGAGATAGCCCGCCGGACCGGGCTATCTCGGAACACCATCAAGAAGTATCTGAACGCGGGCACGATCGAGCCGAAGTTCTCGGTGCCTGAGCGCCCGAGCAAGATCGATCCGTTCGCCGAGAAGCTCGCGGCTTGGCTGAAGACTGAGACGACGAAGTCGCGCAAGCAGCGCCGGACATTGAAGCAACTCTACGCCGATCTGGTCGCGCTCGGCTATACCGGTTCCTACAATCGCGTCGCCGCCTTTGCTCGTGACTGGCGCGCCGACCGGCAACGCGAGCAGCAGACCACGGGACGCGGTACCTTCGTGCCGCTGGCCTTCCGCCCGGGGGAGGCCTTCCAGTTCGACTGGAGCGAGGATTACGCGGTGTTGGGCGGAGAACGCACCAAGCTGCAAGTCGCCCATATCAAGCTGTCACACAGCCGGCCTATCTGCTGACGATGCTGTTCGACGCCCATTGGCATGGCTTTCGCGTCTTCGGCGGCGTTCCTGGGCGGGGAATCTACGACAACATGAGGACCGCTGTGGATCGCGTTGGCCGCGGCAAGGAGCGTCAGGTCAATATGCGCTTCCTCGCCATGGCCAATCACTATGTCTTCGAGCCGGAATTCTGCAATCCGGCGTCGGGCTGGGAGAAGGGACAGGTCGAGAAGAACGTCCAGGATGCGCGCCCGCGGCTGTGGCAGCCAATGCCCAACTTCCCGGACCTGGCAGCCCTGAACGCCTGGCTGGAGCAGCGCTGCATGGAACTGTGGCGGGAGATCCCACATGGAACCCGTGCCGGCAGCATCGCCGATGCCTGGACCGAGGAGCAGGCCGCGCTGATGGCCCTGCCGCCTGCCTTCGATGGCTTTGTCGAGCAAAGCAAGCGCGTCTCACCGACCTGCCTGATCAGCTTCGAGCGCAATCGCTACAGCGTGCCGGCGTCTTTTGCCAATCGCCCTGTGAGCCTCAGGATCTATCCCGAGCGCCTGGTCATTGCCGCCGAAGGGCAGATTTTGTGCGAGCATGAGCGGGTGATCGAGCGCTCGCACCACCTGCCGCCGCGCACCATCTACGACTGGCGGCATTACCTCGCCGTCATCCAGCGCAAACCCGGTGCCCTGCGCAACGGAGCCCCGTTTGCCGAGTTGCCCGCTGCCTTCAAACGGCTGCAGGAGCAGATGCTACGGCGGATTGGCGGTGATCGCGAGATGGTCGATATCCTGGCCTTGGTCCTGCATCACGACGAGCAAGCGGTGCTGACCGCGGTCGAACTTGCCCTGTCCGAGGGCGTCGCGACCAAGACCCATGTGCTGAACATTTTGCACCGCCTGATCGACGGAAAGACCGACGGACCACCCATCGACACGCCCCAGGCTCTGCATCTGCGCCGAGAGCCCAAGGCCAATGTCGAACGCTATGATGGCTTGCGCGCGCACATGACCGGAGGCCGCCATGCGTCATGATCCTGCCAGCGGCGCCATCGTGATCATGCTCCGCAGCCTCAAGATGCATGGCATGTCGCAAGCCGTCACCGATCTGATCGAGCAAGGCGCACCAGCCTTCGAAAGCGCCGTGCCGATCCTCACCCAACTGCTGAAGGCCGAAATGGCCGAGCGAGAAGTTCGCTCAGTCGCCTATCACATGAAGATCGCCCGCTTTCCCGCCTATAAGGACCTGTCAGGCTTCGACTTCTCGGCCAGCGAAGTCAATGAGGCGACTGTGCGCCAGCTGCATCGCTGCGAGTTCATGGGCGGCGCCGAGAACATTGTCCTGATCGGCGGCCCAGGCACCGGGAAGACCCATGTCGCAACCGCCATTGGCATTCAGGCCATCGAGCATCATCGCCGTAAGGTCCGGTTCTTCTCGACCATAGAACTGGTCAACACGCTCGAGCAGGAGAAAGCGAGAGGCAGGACCGGCCAACTGGCTGAAACCCTGATGCGGCTGGATCTCGTGATCCTGGACGAGTTGGGATACCTGCCGTTCAGCGCATCAGGCGGCGCATTGCTCTTTCACCTGCTGAGCAAGCTTTACGAACGCACAAGCGTCATCATCACCACCAATCTCAGCTTCAGCGAATGGGCGACGGTCTTTGGCGATGCCAAGATGACCACCGCGCTACTCGATCGCCTGACCCACCGCTGTCACATCCTGGAAACCGGCAATGACAGCTTCCGCTTCAAGGCAAGCTCGGCTGCTGCGACCAGAAAAAAGAAGGAGACCTCTGATGTCTTGACCCGGTCATGACCCGACCAACATAATCTCAAGGTGGGTCAATTCTCGATGGAAAACCCGGGTCAGTTCTGGGTGGAAATCAACAGCTTGTTCAACCTTTCCTCCAAGCGAATGCGCGAGACACAGTTCTGCAACATCCTGATCCACCCTGATGATCTCGGTCACCCATGTTCGGAAAGTGGATCGAAGGCCATGGACAGTCGAGCCAGGGAAAATCGTCTGCAACAGTTTGCGCATAGTATTTTCGCTGATCATGTTCTTCGGCTTCGACGGAGACGGGAAAACCAGATCGCTGCCATTGGTCCGCCGTTCTTGCGCTCGCAATAGAACGTCGCGAGCAGGGATGGACAGCGGGACCATGAACTCCTTCTTGGTCTTCATCTTCTCGGCAGGGATCGACCAGATTTCGAGTCCTGCGTCCATCTCGGACCAAGTGGCGGCGCGCACCGGGCCGGATCGGGATGCGGTGAACAGCGTGAAGAGAAGAGCAAGCGCGCCGACATCATTGGAGTCTTTGAACGTCGAGAAAAGCCGGTCAATCTCCATGAAGTCGATGGCTGCGAAGTGCTTAACCTGATCGCCTTGCTTGCGCATCAGCCCGCGCATGCCTGTCGTCGGATTCCCCCGCGACCGAAGACCCCGGCCACAAGCATGATCGAATACCGTCTTGATGCGCTGAAGCACCCGGCGCGCGGTCTCGGGCTTGGTCGTCCAGATTGGATCAATCACGCGCTCGATGTCGTCCTGACTTACATCTTCGACCGAGAGGTCGCCCAGGACAGGGAAGGCATAGGTTTCAAGCGTTTTGATCCATTGGGCGACATGTTTTCCATTGGATTTGTTGTCCTTGAACTTGCTGTGATGGACCCGCTTCGCGAGTTCCGCGAACGTCGTCGCCCTGCCTTCATTCTCACGCCTGCGCACCTTCGGATTGCCGCCCGCCGCAATCAGGCGGCGCATTTCATGAGACTTGTCGCGCGCATCGGCGAGAGAAACCACATTCGCAGAGCCAAGGCCGAGGTCGCGCCGCACCCCATGGACCACGACCCGCAGAATCCATCGGCGTGCACCAGACCCATCTACTTGAAGATAAAGGCCGCCGCCATCAGTGTGCCGTCCAGGCGGAGCCTTCTTCACGAAAGCCGCATTGAGTCTTTTTTCGACATGCGGCCCGGGCTGCTTGCCGCCGCGGCCCTCGTTGACAGAAGAGACGGTCATTTCTCACCCCACATTTTACCCCACACCTCGGGAGGGTGCTTTGACGCTAAATGCTGGGCGATCGGATGGCAATCCATTGAAATATGGTGGTTTGCCGTATGCTCGACCCTGTCGGGCCAATGAATTGGCGGAGGAGGTGGGATTCGAACCCACGGTGGACTTTCACCCACGTCGGTTTTCAAGACCGGTGCATTAAACCACTCTGCCACTCCTCCGGTGCGGGCGGATTAGCGCGTGATGGCGGCGGTGGCAATGGGCTCATGGGGCGCGTTAACCAGCCTCTTGCCTTGCACCCCCCCGCGAAAGCTGGTGAAAGTCTTGGGGTCGGACGTCGTGCAGGTTGAGAAGATGGAACGCAAACACATTCTTGATGTTTCCGCCAACGAGGCTTTCGGGCTGGCGCGGCGCAATCGGCTGCGGCGCTATCCTTCGCCTGACCAGGGGGCCGAGCGGCTCTATCCGCTGGCCTGGCCGCAGGCGAAGCCCAGTTTCCAGATCATGCCCACGGATACCGTCTTCACCATCGGTTCGTGCTTTGCCCGCAATGTCGAGGCGGCGCTGATCGAGAACGGCATGACCGTGCTCAGTCGCGATTTCGACCTTGGTGAGGTCGGCGAAAGCATTGGCGAGGCGGCGAACTTCTTCAACAAGTACTCGATCCACTCGATCTATAACGAGCTGAAATGGGCGCTGGAGCGGGACACCTTCCCGGGGGAGAAGGTGCTTTATCCCAGTGCCGGGGGCGCGCCCTATTTCGATGCGCAGCTGGGCCAGTCGCGGCTGGATTACCCGCTGGACCAGGTGCTGGCCTTCCGCCACCTCTATCTCGACGCGATGGCGCAGGTGAAGGATGCCGATGTCATCATCATCACGCTTGGCTATGTCGAGACCTGGTTTGACAACGAGCTTGGCATCTACCTGAACGTCATCCCGCCGATCGAGGTGCTGCGCGCCCAGCCCGAGCGGTTCAACTTCCGCGTGCTCGGCTATGCCGAGATCCTCGAGACCCTGCACGAGCTTTACGCGCTGCTGAAAAAGCACCGCGAGAAGCCGCTGAAGATGCTGATGACGGTCTCGCCGGTGCCGCTCTTGGCGACCTTCCGCGATGTCGACGTGCTGGTGGCCAATGCCTATTCGAAATCGGTGCAGCGTGCGGTGCTGGAACAGTTCGTGACCGAGGTGCCCGAGGTCGACTACTTCCCCTCTTACGAATTCGTCACGCTGTCGAACCCGACCATCGCCTGGTCGCGGAACGATTACCGCCACGTGAACCCGGACCTGGTTGCGCGGATCATGTCGAGCGTGATCTCGACCTATTTCCCGCCGGCGCACCAGCCGCAGGCCAAGGCCGAAGCCGATGCAAACGGGGCAGGGGCGGCGGCCCCGACCGCGGCCGAGGGACTGACCCCGGCGGCGATCATGTCGACGGCCAAGCTGATGCTGAAGCTCGAGGAATGGGACAAGATGGCGGCGCTGTTTGCCGAGAACGCGGCGGTGACCGACGCCCATCCCGACCTGCTGTTGCAGAAGGCCGCGATGCATCGGTCGCAGCGCCAGGTTCCCGAGGAATATGCCGTGCTGGAACAGGTTCATGCGCTGGCGCCCGACCGGCCCTGGCCGCTGGAACGGATGATCCGGCTTCTGCGTCCGCTGCGCCGCCAGGAGCTGCAGGACGAGCTGATGGCGCGTCATGCCGCACGTTTTCCCGACCGCGCCGAATTCCGCGACCAGGTGGCCTGAGCCGCGCGCGCCCTGGCAAAGGGCGCGCCCCGGGTTACTTGCGCAGGGTAACCGTGTTGGTCGCGCCGGTGATCTGGACCTGCTCGATCCCAGCCAGCACGTTTGACGACAGCGTCAGCGCGACATTGATCGAATCCGTCTCGGGACGCGCCGCCATCTGCGATTCCGGGCTGCCGGGGCGCGGCGGCAGGGCGACGAAGCGCAGGCGCAAGGTGCCATCGGGGTCGGGCGTGATCCGGCCCGAGGGGCTGGGCGCTTCGGTCACCAGCGCGGCTTGCCAATAGCCCTTGGTCGGGCCAATGCCGGTGGCGATCAGCAGCCGGCCCTCGTTCAGCACCTCCCAACGGGCGCCGGTGATGGCGGGAATGCTGGGGCGGGCATCGGCATTGACGGTGGCGTAGCCCCCTTCGGGCTCCAGCGTCGATGCGGTCTCGCCTCCGCCCATCCAGCCAAGCGGGTTCCAGCCGCTGTCGCTGAACCGGCCGCCGCAGCCGGCCAGCACCAGCGACGCCATCAGCAAGGGCAAAGTCACTCGTTTCATCTCACCATCCCTCGTCTCTGGCCCCGTGTGCGCCGGGTGTTCGGACAGATTGATAGGCGAAAGCCGGGGCTTGCGAAAGCCTCTTTGACCTTGCGGGGCGGGCGGGTTAACCCCACCTAGCCCCTGAAAGGAATTCCTGCATGGCCACTGCCGCCTTTGAAGAGATCGCCGAGACCTTCGATTTTCTCGATGACTGGGAAGATCGCTACCGCCATGTGATCGAGCTTGGCCGCGCCATGCCGCCGATGGACGAGGCGCTCTGCGTGCCGGCCACCAAGGTCGAGGGCTGCGCCAGCCAGGTCTGGATCATGCCGCGGGTCGAGAACGGCATCTTCGACTTCCAGGGAGAAAGCGATGCGATGATCGTGCGCGGGCTGATCGCCATCCTGCACGCGCTCTATTCCGGCGTACCGTTGGGGCAGGTGGGCCAGATCGACGCGCAGGCCGAGCTGGCTCGGCTGGGGCTGGATGAACACCTGTCATCGCAGCGCTCGAACGGGCTGCGCGCGATGGTCGAACGGATCAGGCTGCTTTCCGCCGCTGAACAGTGATCCAGCCGCCGCCCAGCACGCGACTGTCGCCCGAGGCGTAGAAGACGCAGGCCTGGCCGGGGCTGACGCCTTCCTCGGGGTCCAGAAGCTCGATCTCGGCCTTGCGCCCGCCAAGGGGGCGCAGGATCGCCGGTCGCGGCGGCCGGGTCGAGCGGATGCGGACATCGCAATGGATCTCGCCCTCGAAGGCCTCGTCACCCAGCCAGTTCACCTCGCCCACCGGAACGAATTTGGTCGCCAGCTCGGATTTCGGTCCAACGATCACCCGGCGCGTCTCGGGCTCGAGCCGCAGCACGTAAAGCGGATCGCCCAAGCCCCCGATACCCAAGCCCCGGCGCTGGCCGATGGTGTAATGGATGACGCCGCGATGCTGGCCCAGCACATTGCCCGCCAGATCGACGATCTCGCCCGGATCGGCCGCGCCCGGGCGCAGTTTTTCAATGACAGCGGCGTAGTCTCCGTTGGGGACGAAGCAGATATCCTGCGAATCGGGCTTGTCGGCGACAGAGAGGCCGAACTCGGCGGCCAGCGCCCGTGTCTCGGCCTTGCTTTCCAGGTGACCCAGGGGGAAACGCAGGAAATCCAGCTGCTCCTGTGTGGTCGAGAACAGGAAATAGCTCTGGTCGCGGTTCGGATCGGCGGCCATGTGCAACTCGGCTCGGGCCGCGCCGTCCTTGCGCTGGATGTAATGGCCGGTCGCCATGCAATCGGCATCCAGTTCGCGCGCGGTTTCCAGAAGGTCGCGGAACTTCACCCGCTCGTTGCAGCGGATGCAGGGCACCGGGGTCGCGCCGGAGAGGTAGGCATCGGCGAATTCGTCGATCACCGATTCGCGGAACTTGTTCTCGTAATCCAGGACGTAATGCGGAAAGCCCATGCGCTCGGCCACGCGGCGGGCGTCATGGATATCCTGTCCGGCGCAGCATGCGCCCTTCTTGGCCAGCGCCGCGCCGTGATCATAGAGCTGTAACGTCACGCCGATCACGTCATAGCCCTCGCGCGCCAGTTTTGCCGCCACGACAGAGCTGTCGACGCCGCCCGACATGGCCACGACAACCCTTGTCTGGCTGGGCGGTTTGGCAAAGCCGAGGCTGTTCAATGGGGTCTCGGTCGCCGTCTCGGGCGCGTGAACTGCGGTGCTCATGGGTGTCCTGTTCGGGCCTGCCGCGGCAAAGAGCCACGGGGAATCGCTCGAAATATAGGAATATAGACCTCAATCTCAAGCTCCCGCGGCCTGATTTTCAAGAGTTGGTAACCTCACATTAAGTCTATCGGTGCAAGGTCCGGGTCACGACAACCGAGAAAGACCGAATGTTCATCCGCAAGACCTCGCGCCCGCGCACCGTTACCCTGAAGGACGGCAGCATCCTGTCCATCGCCGATCTGCCCGCCGACCAGACCCGATGGGTCGCCAGCCGCAAGGCCGCCGTGGTGAATGCCGTCGCTGCCGGCCTGCTGAGTCGCGAAGAGGTGATCCAACGCTATCAACTCAGCGGGGAGGAGTTCGACAGTTGGGTTCTGGCCGTGGAACGTTACGGCAAATCGGGCCTCAAGGTCACTTCATTGCAGAAGTTCAGACACTCATAGGTTGAGGATTGGCGTCAATTCCAGCTAGTAACGGTATATTAACGATTGCTCTGCATAGTCGGTATCCGCACCAAAGCTGAATTGGGACTGATCAAGAATGCGAATCCTACTTGTCGAGGACGAGCCGAGCACCGCGCGCGCGATCGAGCTGATGCTGACTGCCGCCAACTACAATGTCTTCCTCACCGATATGGGCGAAGAGGGCGTCGATCTGGCGAAACTCTATGACTATGACCTGATCCTGCTGGACCTGGACCTGCCCGACATGAACGGGATGGAGGTGCTGCGCCATATCCGCCTGTCGCGCATCGACACGCCGATCCTGATCCTGACCGGTTCGGACGATACCGAAAGCAAGCTGCGCGGCTTCGGCTTCGGCGCCGATGACTACATGACCAAGCCTTTTGTCCGCGAGGAACTGGTGGCCCGCATCCAGGCCATCATCCGCCGCTCCAAGGGTCACAGCCAGGCGGTGATCCAGACCGGCGAGCTGGTGGTGAACCTCGACTCCCGTTCGGTCGCGGTGAACGGCAAGCCGGTGAACCTGACCGGCAAGGAATACCAGATCCTCGAGCTGCTGAGCCTGCGCAAGGGCACCACCCTGACCAAGGAGATGTTCCTGAACCATCTCTATGGCGGGCTGGACGAGCCCGAGTTGAAGATCATCGATGTCTTCATCTGCAAGCTGCGCAAGAAGCTGTCGGATGCCTTGGGCGGCGAGAACTACATCGAGACCGTCTGGGGTCGCGGCTATGTGCTGCGCGATCCGGCCCCGGGCAACGAGGAACGGCTGGCGGTCGGGCTCTAGTCGCAAGCGGTCCCCCTCCGGGGCCCGCCGAACCTGAGTGCCGCGGTCACGCGGCGATCCTTCCGACCCGGCCTTGTTTCCTTTCGGCACCCCCCTGCCAAAATCATTCTGACCACCACTCACAGCCAAGGCTGATCGCGGTACCCGGGCCGGTCCACTTGCCCGGACCCGGCTGGACAATCCGTCCCGCCCGCCGCTATCACCCATGCATCCGGTCCTTTCCTTTGCTCCGGGGAAAGCGATGCCGGATGCATGTGTGTTTGCAGCGCGTCAGGCTGTCCTCTGCGCGGCAGGCCGGCGAAGATCGGTCCGGAGAAGATGGGGCCGGCAAGGACGGGGCCGTGGCTCTTGCGGCGCGCGGCGCTGTCGGTCAGCTTGGCGCGAGAAGCATGGTGACGGGGACCGCGAGACAGATGACCGATCCGAAGACTGCCCAGACCGGCGAGAGTGCCGAAGTCGAATCGCTCGATTCCGACAGCGCCCGGGCAGAGATGGCCGCGCTGACGGCGGCCTTGCGGCAGGCCAACGAGGATTACCACGGAAAGGACGCGCCGACGCTCAGCGATGCCGATTACGACGCCCGCAAGCGCCGGCTGGCCGCGCTGGAGGCCGCCTTTCCAGATCTCGTGGTGGAGAACAGCCCGACCGGGCAGGTGGGGGCGGCGCCGTCGGCAGGCTTCGGCAAGATCACCCATGCCCGGCGGATGATGTCGCTGGAAAACGCCTTCGCGGCGGAAGAGATCGACGATTTCACTGCCCGCATCCGCAGCTTCCTCAGCCTGCCCGCCAGCGCGCCGCTGGCCTTCACCGCCGAGCCGAAGATCGACGGCTTGTCGCTGTCCCTGCGCTACGAGGATGGCCGGTTGGTGCAGGCGGCGACGCGGGGCGATGGCAGCGTGGGCGAGAACGTCACCGCCAATGCCCGCACCATCGCCGATATTCCCGAGATACTGACCGGCGCCCCGCCCGCGATCCTCGAGGTCCGCGGCGAGGTCTACATGTCGCACGAGGATTTCGCCCGTCTGAACGCCAGCGAGTCGGGCCGCACCTTTGCCAATCCCCGCAATGCCGCCGCCGGCTCGCTGCGCCAGCTGGACCCGGCGATCACCGCCGCCCGTCCGCTGCGCTTCTTTGCCTATAGTTGGGGCGAGATGTCCGCGCCCTTGGCCGAGACGCAGATGGGCGCGGTCGCGCGCATGGCCGAGATGGGCTTCCAGACCAACCCGCTGACCCGGCTCTGCGCCAGCGCCGCCGAGATGGTCGCCACCTGGCGCGAGATCGAACAGCAGCGCGCGACCTTGGGCTATGACATCGACGGCGTGGTCTACAAGGTCAACGAACTGGGCTATCAAGAACGGCTGGGGTTCCGCTCGACCACGCCCAGATGGGCCATCGCGCATAAATTCCCCGCCGAGACCGCATGGACGCGGCTCAACGGCATCGACATCCAGGTCGGCCGAACCGGGGCGCTGTCGCCGGTCGCGCGGCTGGAGCCGGTGACGGTGGGCGGGGTGGTGGTGTCGAACGCGACGCTGCACAACGAGGATTACATCGCCGGGCGCGACAGCACCGGCGCGCCGATCCGCGAGGGTCGCGACATTCGGGCGGGCGACTGGGTGATGGTCTATCGCGCGGGGGACGTGATCCCCAAGATCGCCGATGTCGACCTGTCGCGCCGCCCGGCGGACAGCCAGCCCTATCACTTCCCCGAGACCTGCCCGGAATGTGGCTCGGACGCGCTGCGCGAGCCGGGCGATTCCGTGCGCCGCTGCAGCGGCGGTCTGATCTGTCCGGCGCAGGCGGTGGAAAAGCTGAAGCATTTCGTCAGCCGCGCCGCCTTCGATATCGAAGGGCTGGGGGCCAAGCAGGTCGAGATGTTCTTTGGCGATGACCAGCTGCCGATCCGCCAGCCGGCGGAGATTTTCACGCTGGCCAAGCGCGATGCGGGGAACCTGACCAAGCTGAAGAACCGCGATGGTTTCGGCGAGCGGTCGGCGCAGAAACTCTTCGAGGCAATCGAGGAAAAGCGGCGTATTCCCTTGGCGCGGCTTCTTTTTGCGCTTGGTATTCGGCATGTGGGCGAGGTGGCGGCGGCGACTCTGGCCCGACATTTCGGCACATGGGAGGCGCTGAGCGCGGCGCTGACCGCCGCCGCGCCCGCCGCGCATCGCCACGTTCAGGCCGACGAGGCGGTGACTGCCGAACGCGCCGCCGCCGCCGATCAGGGCCGCCGCGCCCGGCTGAAGGAGACCCGCGATCTGGTCTGGGCGACCGACCCGCCGCTGCCCGAGGGCGCGCGGGCAGCCTGGGAGGATCTGGTCAGCATCGACGGCATCGGCGAGGTCGTGGCCGGCTCGCTGGTCACCACCTTCGACCAGCCGCGCGAGCGCGAGGTGATTGACGCGTTGGCGAAGGAACTGACCGTGCTGCCCGCCGAGGCTGCCAGTTCCGAGGCGACCGAGATCAGCGGCAAGACGCTGGTCTTTACCGGCACGTTGGAAAAGATGACGCGGGCCGAGGCCAAGGCACGGGCCGAGGCGATGGGGGCCAAGGTGGCGGGCTCGGTCAGCGCCAAGACCGACCTCTTGATCGCCGGGCCGGGGGCCGGGTCCAAGGCCACCAAGGCCGCCGCGCTTGGCGTCACCGTCATCGACGAGGATGAATGGCTGCGGATCGCGGGGCGATGACCCCGCCCAAGGGCCGCCCGCCGGTTCTGTTCCCGCTGTTTGCCGCTGCCGATACCCTGCCCGGGGTCGGCCCCAAGGCGGCGACGGCGCTGGCGCAGCTGGGCATCGAACGCCCGCGCGACCTGATCCTGACCCTGCCCAGCAGCGGCGTGCGGCGGCGGCGGCTGGAACATCTCTCCGAGGCGCGGGCGCCGGAAACCATCACCGTCGCCGTGACCGTGACCCGCCACAACCCGCCAAGCGGACGCGGGCGGCCCTGGCGGGTGGTGTGCAGCGATGGGCCGAACGACCTGACGCTGGTTTACTTCCACCCCCGCCGCGACTGGATCGAGGGGCAGTTGCCGGTCGGCCAGCGGCGCATCGTCAGCGGCAAGGTCGAGCTGTTCGACGGGATGCTGCAAATGGTTCATCCCGATCACATCCTGCGCGAGACCGAGGCGCTGCCCTCGGAATTCGAGCCGGTCTATCCGCTGAGTGCCGGGCTGACGCAGCGGGTCATGGCCAAGGCCGCCGAGGCGGCACTGGACCGTGCGCCCGACCTGCCGGACTGGATCGACCCCGAACTGGCGAAGTCGCGCAACTGGCCCGGCTGGCGCGAGGCCCTGGCTCAGGCGCATGACCCGCAATCACCGGCGGACCTTTCGCCCTCGGCCCCGGCGCGCGAGCGGCTGGCCTATGACGAATTCTTCGCCCATCAGATGACGCTGGCCCTGCTGCGCCGCGACCGGCGGCGGCAGCGCGGGCGCGAGACGGTGGGCGACGGCCATCTGCGCGACAAGGTTCTGGCGCAACTGCCCTGGCCACCGACCGGGGCACAGGCCCGCGCCGTGGCCGAGATTGCCGCTGACATGGGCAGCGCGCAGCGGATGAACCGTCTGCTGCAGGGCGATGTGGGCGCGGGCAAGACGTTGGTCGCCATGCTCGCCGCGCTGATCGCTGTCGAGGCCGGGGGGCAGGCGGTGCTGATGGCCCCGACCGAGATCCTCGCCCGCCAGCATGCACGGGCGCTGGAACCGCTGGCCCGGGCTGCAGGCATACGGCTGGCGGCGCTGACCGGGCGCGACCGGGGCGAGCTGCGCGCGCAACTGCTCGAGGATCTGTGCGAGGGGCGCATCGACATCCTGATCGGCACCCATGCGGTGTTCCAGAAGGATGTGGAGTTTCATGATCTTCGCCTTGCCATCATCGACGAACAGCATCGCTTCGGCGTGGCGCAGCGGCTGGAACTGTCGGCCAAGGGCGATATCCCGCCCGACGTGCTGGTGATGACGGCGACGCCGATCCCGCGATCATTGGCGATGACGCAATTCGGCGATCTGGACATCTCGGTGCTGGACGAGAAGCCGCCGGGCCGCCAGCCGATTATCACGGTGATGATCTCGGACCAGCGGCTCTCGGAAGTGGTGGACCGGCTGCGCGCGGCGCTGGAAAAGGGCGCGCGGGCCTATTGGGTCTGCCCCTTGGTCGAGGAAAGCGAGCTGGTCGACCTGACCGCCGCCGATGCCCGGTTCCAGGCGCTGCGCGCGGTCTTCGGTGACGAGGTTCGGCTGGTCCATGGCCAGATGCCGCCCGATCAGCGCGATGCCGCCATGGCGGATTTCTCGGCCGGGCGGGCGCGGATCCTGGTGGCGACCACGGTGATCGAGGTCGGCGTCGACGTGCCCGAGGCGACGATCATGGTGATCGAGCGGGCCGAGAATTTCGGTCTGGCGCAATTGCACCAGCTGCGCGGAAGGGTGGGCCGGGGGCAGGGCGCCTCGACCTGCGTGCTGATGTACCACCCGCCCTTGACCGAAAGCGGCCAGCAGCGGCTGGAGATCCTGCGCGAGACCGAGGACGGCTTCCGCATCGCCGAGGCCGATCTGGAGATGCGTGGCGCCGGTGACATGATCGGCACCGCTCAATCCGGTCTGCCGCGTTTCCGCATCGCCGACCTGGAACACCAGGCAGGGCTGATGGCGGTGGCGCGGCAGGATGCCCGCGCCTTTCTGGAGCTGGATCCCCAGATGGAAACCCTGCGCGGACAGGCGATCCGCACGCTTCTGTGGCTCATGGAACAGGATAAGGCGGTGCGGCTGATCGGGGTCGGCTAAGCTGTTCCGGTCCCCCGCCCTCGGATGTTCTCAGAAAGTTCTTTACTTCGCCCCGGCGATATGAGAACAAACAAGCAACACCACAGGAGGACGCACAATGACCCGTGAAATGTTCAGTGATGTGATCGGTATCGCCGCGCTGTCGGTGACCGCGCTTGTCGTCCTGTGGTTGCCTGCCATCCTGCAGGGCTGACCCTGTTCCCCGATTTTCTGCCCCGCGTTGCTTGCAGCAGATGTGCTCGCCTGTGCATCTCCTCGGTTCCCCACCCGCACGCGCAACTTGACCGGCCCTGGCAGGGGCCGGTTTTTTCTTGTTCCGGGTTCTGGAAAGTCAGGCGGCGGCTTCGTCCATCGCTGCCAGCACCGCATCCCATGCGAGCAGGATCGAGGCATGGCGATTGGGATAGTCGCGGGCGGGCAGCAGCGCCTCGAGCTCGGCAAAGGGGCCATCGGGCGGGGTGCCGGCCTGTTTCAGCATCGCATGAAGCGCCTCGCGCGTATGTGCGATCTCGTCCCGGCTGCGGCCGA
This sequence comes from Paracoccus zhejiangensis, assembly GCF_002847445.1. Classification (NCBI taxonomy): domain Bacteria; kingdom Pseudomonadati; phylum Pseudomonadota; class Alphaproteobacteria; order Rhodobacterales; family Paracoccaceae; genus Paracoccus; species Paracoccus zhejiangensis. The sequence continues at coordinate 876,972 of NZ_CP025430.1, forward strand.
TGACGGCGCTGCCCAGAACCGAGGCCGAGGCCTGACCCAAGGCGCAGGCCCGCACCTCCTGTGCGAAATCGCTGATCGTCCCGTCGCTGACCACCACATCCACCGTCACCGAGGACCCGCATTGCGGCGAGCGGCGCATGGCCGTGCCCTGCGGCGCGCTCAGCCGGCCGGCATGGGGCAGGGCAGCGGTCAGCGCCAGGATCCGGCGCGAATAAAGCTGCATCAGGTCGCTGTCGGACATGGAACCCCGGTGGAAGATCGTCGGCTTTCCTCCTAGATAGGGAGCCGGTCCGCGAAAGGAAAGCCGATGTTCGACGCCGAAAGCCTGACCTATGACGCCAACGGGCTGATTCCCGCCATCGCGCAATCGCCCGAGGGCGAGGTGCTGATGCTGGCCTGGATGAATGCCGAGGCCGTGCGGCGTACGCTCGCGACCGGCAAGGTGACCTACTGGTCGCGCTCGAGGCAGGATTACTGGGTCAAGGGCGAGACCAGCGGCCACCACCAGCGGCTGATCGAGATGCGGGTCGATTGCGACCGCGACACGCTGCTCGTCATCGTCGATCAGGCCGGCCCGGCCTGTCACACCAACCGGCGCAGCTGCTTCTACCGCGCAGTGCGGGACGGGGGCGAGGTCGAGATCATGTCGCCGATGGCAGGGGCTTAGGCCGGGACTCAGAGGCCGAGCAGCTGGCGAATGTCCTGCGGGCTCGCGCCATCTTCCCGATAGTGGCGAATGGCGCGCGCGTCGTCACGCTTGGCCAGCCGCTTGCCGGCATCGTCGCGGATCAGGCGATGATGGTGATAGAGCGGCGTCGGCAGCCCCAGCAGCTTCTGCAGCAGCACATGGATCCAGGTGGAATCGAAAAGGTCCTTGCCGCGCGTCACCAGCGTAATCCCCTGCGCCGCATCATCCACCACCACCGCGAGGTGATAGGACGTTCCCATGCCGCGCCGGGACAGGATCACATCGCCGATGCCATCAAGGAACTGGTCGCGGGTCAGGACGTGATCCTCGCCGAGCAGGATCTCGCGGTCGCGGAAAGCGAGGCGATGGGTCCCCAGTGCCTCGAAGGCGCGCGCCACATCGAGCCGGATCACGTCTTCCTCGCCCACATCGGACATGGGGCGATGGCGGCAGGTCCCGGGATAGATCAGCCCGTCAGGGCCAGCGGGCAGCGCGCCTTCCTGCGGGGCTGACAGCGCCGCACGGATATCGCCGCGCCGGCAGCGGCAGGGATAGGTGAGCGGCGAAAGTTGGGTCAGCGCGTCCTGATAGGCGGCCATGCGGTCGGACTGGCGCATCACCGGCTGTTGCCAGTCGAGGCCCAGCCATTGCAGGTCGTCATAAATTGCCGTCTCGAACTCTGCCTTGCAGCGCTCGCGGTCGATATCCTCTATGCGCAGCAAGAACTGCCCCGGCCCGGCCTCGCGCTGCGCCACCAGCGCCGCATAGGCATGGCCCAGATGCAAGAGACCCGTGGGCGAGGGGGCGAAGCGGGTTACTGCGCCGCCAGCCATGCGCGGAAGTCGTCCTTGGCGCGGTTGGTATAGGCCGGATAGCGGTCCTTGCGGCCCTTGCGGCCGCCGCGCATCTCGTCAAGCGGCGGGAAGAGGCCGAAATTTACGTTCATCGGCTGGAAGGTCTTGGCCTCGGCGCCGCCGGTGATGTGATGGATCAGCGCGCCCATGGCGGTATTGCCCGAGGGCGGCGCGAGATCGGCACCCTTGGCCTCGGCGGCGGCCATGCGTCCGGCCAGAAGCCCCATTGCCGCGCTTTCGACATAGCCCTCGACCCCGGTGACCTGCCCGGCAAAGCGAAGGTTCGGCCGCGCGCGCAGGCGCATCCGGTCGTCGAGCAGCGTCGGCGAATTGAGGAAGGAATTGCGGTGGATGCCGCCGAGCCGGGCAAAGCTGGCATTCTGCAGCCCCGGGATCATCCGGAACACCTCGGTCTGCGCGCCGTATTTCATCTTGGTCTGAAATCCGACGATATTATAAAGCGTCCCCAAGGCGTTATCCCGGCGAAGCTGGACGACGGCATAGGCCTTTTCGGTCGGGTTATGGGCATTTGTCAGCCCGACCGGCTTCATCGGCCCGTGGCGCAGGGTTTCGCGCCCGCGCTCGGCCATCACCTCGATCGGCAGGCAGCCATCGAAATAGCCCGCTGTTTCGCCCTCGCGGAACTCGGTCTTGTCGGCGGCCAGCAGCGCGTCGATGAAGGCCTCGTATTCGGGCTTGGTCATCGGGCAGTTGATATAGGCGCGCTGTTCGGCCTCGGTCTCGCCCTTGTCATAGCGGCTCTGCTCCCAGGCCACCGACATGTCGATGGTCTCGGCATGGACGATGGGGGCGATGGCGTCGAAAAAGGCCAGCGCCTCGGTCCCGGTCAGCCCGCGGATCGAGCCCGCCAGCGCGTCCGAGGTCAGCGGTCCGGTGGCGACGATCCAGTTGCCGCTGTCGGGCAGGTCGCGGATCTCGCCCGGCACGATCTTGACCAGCGGTTCGGCCCTCAGCGCCTCGGTCACGGCGGCGGAAAAGGCGTCGCGGTCGACGGCCAGCGCGCCACCGGCGGGCAGGCGGTGGCGGTCGGCCATGGACATGATCAGCCCACCCGCCGCGCGCATTTCCCAATGCAGCTGGCCCACGGCGTTCATCTCGTCATCATCGGATCGAAAGCTGTTCGAGCAGACCATCTCGGCGCAATCGCCGGTCTTGTGGGCGAAGGTTTCCACCTGCGGGCGCATCTCGTGCAGCACCACGGGCACGCCGGCGCGGGCGATCTGCCAGGCGGCTTCCGAGCCTGCCAATCCGGCGCCGATGATGTGAACGGGGTCCATGGGGCATCCTTCGATCTGCTTGCGGGTCAGGTAGCAATGCGGATCACGCATCGCAAGCCTGCCAAAATCAAAACGGGCGGTCCCGTGATGGGCCGCCCGTTTCCGTCCGACGGTCTCCGCAGAAGCTGCGGGAACCGATTATTCGGCGGTTTCCTCGGCTTCGTCCGAAGCTTCTTCCGCATCATCACCGCCCGAACGCAGCGCCGAGGGTGCGGCGATGTTGGCGATGGCGAAGTTGCGGTCGATGGTCGGCTTCGAACCGGCCGGCAGGGTGATGTCGTTGACATGGATGCCGTCGCCGACTTCCAGACCGCTCAGGTCGACGGTGACGTGATCGGGAATGTCACCCGCGGTCACGATCAACTCGATCTCGTTGCGAACCGTCACCAGCGTGCCGCCCTTGCGCAGGCCGGGGCACTTGTCCTGGTTGATGAATTCGACCGGGATGAACAGGTTCACTTTCGAGGTGCGACGCAGGCGCATGAAGTCGATATGCGTCGGCAGGTCCTTCACCACGTCCTTCTGGACGCCGCGGCAGATGACGCGAACGTCGTCCTGGCCCTCGACCTTCAGGTTCCACAGGGTGGACATGAAGCGACCGGCGCGCAGCTGGGTCAGAAGGGTGTTGAAGTCGAACTGGACGGCGACCGGGTCCTTGTGGTCACCATAGACGATACCGGGCACCTTGCCGTTACGGCGAGCTTGACGGGCGGCCCCCTTGCCTGACCCCGTGCGTGCCTCGGCCACCAGATCAGGGATCTCTTTGGCCATTGCTTTATTCCTTACATTGACGTTATCGCGGCCGTCCTCCAAGGGTGCACGACCGAAGCCGGGCCTATAGCGCGGCGGCGTCTGTTTGAAAAGGTTGAAAATGGGCTTTCTGGGTGATCTTCGCGATTCGCGCGCGCCGGCCGCAGGTCTGGTCGCCATTGGCTTGTTCTGGGGTGCTTTCGCAGGCTGGCTGCCCGATATCAAGAGCCGCACCGGTGTCTCGGATGCAGAGTTCGGCGCGCTGATGATGCTGTCGGCGGTGGGCGGCATGACCGCGATGTCGCTGGCGCCGCGCTTGCGCAACCATTTCGGCCACGGTCTTCTGCCCGCGAGCGGCCTCGCGGTGGCCGTTGTGGCGCTGTTCCCGGCGTGGATCGCGTCGCGGTGGGAGCTGGGGCTGGTGCTGCTGCTTCTGGGCATGACCATGTCCTTCTGCGACATCCTCTCGAACATCCGCATCTCGGAAATCGAGGCGCGGGTGGGGCATTCGCTGATGAACCTGAACCACGCGCTGTTTTCCTTCGCGCTGGCGTTGTCGGCCGGCCTGATGGGCGTGGCGCGGCAACTGGGCGTCAGCCATGGCGTGACCGTCATCGTGGTTGCGCTGGCGATCTTCGCGCTGGTGCCGCTGATGCGCCGCCGCCGCCCGCGTCTGGCCGATCACGAGGAAGACGGGGCCAAGGGTGGCATCGCCGCGCCTTGGCTGATCGTGCTGCCGGGCGCCGCGATCCTGTGGCTGTGCTTCCTGGCCGAGAACGGCACCGAAAGCTGGGCCGCCATCCATATCGAACGCACGCTGGAGGCCGAGGGCGGGCTGGGCGCCTTCGGTCCCGCCATGTTTGCCCTGTCGATGGGTATCGCGCGGATGGCCGGGCAATGGCTGGCGGTGATGCTGGGCGAGGTGCGGCTGATCGCGGTCTCGGTCATCTTCGCCACCATCGGCGCGCTGCTTCTGGCCTTCGCGCCGGGGCTGGGGCTGGCACTGGTCGGCGCCGCTGCGCTGGGGCTGGGCGTCGCCGTCGTCGTGCCGACCGCCAACAGCCTGATCGGGCGCACCGTGCCGCACAGCCAGCGCGCCAGCGCCATCGCGCGGGCCTGGATGATCGGCTTTACCGGCTTCTTCATCGGCCCGCCGGTCATGGGCCTGGTCAGCGAGAACCTTGGCCTGCGCGTGGCCTTCGGGTTGATCGCCGTGCTGGTCGCGGCGATCTTGCCCTGTCTCTGGCTTCTGGCGCAGCGCCTGCGCCGGGTCGAGGCTCAGGCCTGAGGAACTGTCAGCCCGTTCAGCCGCGTGACCGCCGCGTCGGTCAGCGGCTGCGGGCGGCGGGTCTCCTCGTTCATCTGCACCAGCACGGTCGTGGCGTCGGCGACGCAGCGGCCATGCTGGAACAGCGCCTGACGAAGCGTCATGGAACTGCGCCCGACCGAAAGGACACCCGTGCCGATATCGACATTGCCGGGCCACGTGACCTCGGCCAGATAGTCAAGCTCCAGCCGGGCGATGACGAAGACCGAACCGGGCGCGTTCAAGGCCGTCTCGCCGGCCAGCAGGAAGTCGACCCGGCCGGTTTCCAGCATGGTGCTGAACACGGCATTGTTCACATGGCCAAGACGGTCGGTATCGGAATAGCGCAGCTTTTCAAAGGACTGCAGCGGGAAGTCCGACAGGGCGGGCGGCTCGCGCCGGGCCGCCGCCATCAGCTGTAGGTCCCGCTGAAGCCCTGCGGCAGCAGGACATCATGGCGGCCGATGTTCTTCACGTCACGCTCGCCACACAGCGCCATGGTGATGTCCAGCTCCTTGTGGATCACCTCCAGCGCCTTGGTCACGCCGGCCTCGCCCATGGCGCCAAGCCCGTGGATGAAGGCGCGCCCGATCCAGGTCGCGTGCGCCCCCAGTGCCAGCGCCTTCAGCACGTCCTGGCCCGAGCGGATGCCGCTATCCAAGTGGATCTCGACCTTGTCGCCCACTGCCTCGACGATCTCGGGCAGCATGCGGATGGAGCTCAGCGCACCGTCCAGCTGCCGCCCGCCGTGGTTCGAGACAACGATCGCATCCGCGCCGAAATCGGCGGCGATGCGCGCATCCTCGGCATCCAGAATGCCCTTCAGGATCAGCTTGCCGCCCCACATGTCGCGGATCTTGGCGACCTTGTCCCAGTCAAGCTGCGGATCGAACTGCTCGGAGGTCCAACTGGACAGGCTCGACATGTCGCCCACGCCCTTGGCATGGCCGACGATGTTGCCAAAGCTGCGCCGCTTGGTGCCCAGCATCCCCAGACCCCAGCGCCAGCGGGTCGCCAGATCCATCATCACCGGCAGCGTCAGCTTGGGCGGGGCGGAGAGGCCGTTCTTCAGGTCCTTGTGCCGCTGGCCGAGGATCTGCAGGTCCAGCGTCAGGACCAGCGCGCTGCAGTTGGCCTGCTTGGCGCGGGCGATCATGTTGGCAAGGAAATCCTGATCCTTCATGACATAAAGCTGGAACATGAAGGGTTTGGTGGTGTTTTCGGCCACATCCTCGATCGAGCAGATTGACATGGTCGAGAGGCAGAAGGGCACGCCGAATTTCTCGGCCGCCTTGGCCGCCAAGATCTCGCCATCGGCGTGCTGCATCCCGGTCATGCCGACCGGGGCAAGGCCCACGGGCATCTTCACCGGCAAGCCGACCATGGTGCTTTCGGTTGTGCGGTTGGTCATGTCCACCGCCACCTTCTGGCGCAGGCGGATATCGGCGAAATCCGTGGTGTTCTCGCGGAAGGTCTGTTCGGTATAGCTGCCCGATTCCGCGTAATCGTAGAACATCCGGGGCGTGCGGGCGCGGTGCAGGCGCTTGAGGTCCTCGATACAGGTGATCACGGGCATGGAAATCGATCCTTAGGGAGCGGGTTGTGGGCAATCGGGCGCGGTGCTGCCGGTGGGGCAGGCCGCGTCGCCTTCAGTGGTCTGGTTGCGCAGCGCCTCGGCGCGGCGGCGCAGGTCGGCGGCGCGGGCGCTCAGCGCGGCGTTGTCGACCGGATCGGGAATGGCGTCCGCCGCATTGCGGGTGACGGAACCCTGTCCCTCGACCGCATTGCGCACCGGCGCATCGCTGGTCGCGGCGGGTTCGGCATGGTCGGGCAGGGTGGGCTCGGCCAGGATCTGCTGGGTCGGCAAGAGGCGCGGATAATCCTCCGATCCATCGGTGCAACCGGCCAGAAGGCCAAGCGAGATCAGGGTAAGGGCGCGCAACATGGCGGCACCTTACGCTGGCCGTCGGGGGTTCACAACGGGGCCGCGCCGCAGCATTAAGGGGCATGGCACGTACACAAGGTTCCCGCGCAGAGATTACCGGACCGCTGATCCGCGAGGCGGCGCTGCGCCTGTTCGCGCGGCACGGCTATGCCGCGGTCTCGATGCGACAAATCGCCCGCGAGGTCGGCGTGCAGGCCGGCGCGCTTTACGCCTATACCCCCGACAAGCAGGCACTGCTGTTCGACCTGATGCAGTCGCATATGGCGCGGCTGCTGGACAGTTGGCGGGACGATCCCGCCGCCCCGCCGCTGGCGCGGCTGGAGCGCTTCGTGCGCTTCCACATCGCCGACAGCCTTGACCACAGCGACGCGGTTTTCCTGTCCTACATGGAGTTGCGCAACCTGACCGAAGAAAACTATCGCCAGATCAGCAATATGCGGCGGAAATATGAGTCCGGACTTGAACTGATCCTGCGCGACGGGCAGGCCTCTGGCGCGATGCAGGTCGAGGATAGCCGGCTCAGCGCCATGGCGCTGATCGGGATGCTGACGGCGGTGACGAACTGGTACCGCGCCGGTGGCCGGCTGGACCGCGAGCGGATCGGCGATGTCTATTGGGGACTGGCCAAGGGCTCGGTGGGCGCGTGAGGCGCGAAAAACTTGCCGTGCCGGTCCTGTTTGGGGCTGCGCCCCGGGGATGGCTTCGCTAGATAGCGCCAACAGCGCCTGCGGATGACGCGGGGGCAAGCGAGGGGGAAATGCGAATGGGCGTCGATATCCTGTGTCTGGGCGAGCCGATGATGGAGTTCAACCAGCAGCCCGATGGCAGCTATCGCGCCGGCCATGGCGGTGACACCGCCAATTGCGCCGTGGCCGCGGCGCGGCAGGGTGCGCGGGTGGGGATGCTGACCCATCTGGGCAAGGACAGCTTTGGCGATTCGTTCCTGCGGCTCTGGGAGGCCGAGGGCGTCGATACCTCGACCGTTCGGCAGGTGGCCGAGGCCCATACCGGCATCTATTTCGTCACCCATGGCCCGGCCGGGCATGAATTCAGCTATCTGCGCGCCGGTTCGGCGGCGAGCCGGATGGGGCCGGCCGATCTGCCGCAGGACGCGCTGACGGCGACGAAAATCCTGCATGTCTCGGGCATCAGCCAGGCGATCTCGACCAGCGCGGCAGATGCGGTCTTTGCGGCCATGGCGGCGGTGAAGGCGGCGGGCGGCATGGTCTCCTATGACAGCAACTTGCGGCTGAAGCTTTGGCCACTGACGCGGGCGCGGGCGGTGATCCATGCCGGCATGGCGGAATGCGATATCGCGCTGCCGGGGATGGACGATGCCGAGCAACTGACCGGGCTCAGCGATCCCGATGCCATCGCCGATTTCTACCTCGGTCTCGGGGCGAAGATCGTGGCGCTGACGCTGGGGGCGCAGGGCTCGCTGGTTGCCACGCCGGAGCGGCGCGAGCGGGTGGCCGGGCGCAAGGTCAAGGCGGTGGACGCAACCGGAGCGGGCGACACCTATGACGGCGCCTTCCTCGCGCGGATCGCGGCGGGGGATGATCCCTTCGCAGCCGCCCGCTATGCCAATGCGGCGGCGGCGCTGGCGACGCAGAATTACGGCGCCATCGAGCCGATGCCGCGGCGCGAGGCAGTCGAGGTGTTTCTGGCCAGCGCCGACTGAGCCGCAGCCAGCGGCGGCTGTGCAGAGCCTGCAGCGGGGGCGGAGACATCCGCGCCCGCGTGCCCGATTTGCCCCCCTTGCCTGCGCCCGTCCGGGTCCCGATAATTAGGCCATGAGTCTGCCTCCCGGTTTTCTAGACGAGCTGCGCAACCGCGTGCCGATCTCCCGTGTCATCGGGCGGCGCGTGGTTTGGGATCAGCGCAAGTCCAACCAGGCGCGCGGCGACTGGTGGGCGCCTTGCCCGTTCCATCAGGAGAAATCCGCCAGCTTCCATTGCGACGACCAGAAGGGGTTTTACTACTGCTTCGGCTGTCAGGCCAAAGGCGATGCGCTGACCTTCCTGCGCGAGTTGGACGGGCTCGACTTCATGGATGCGGTGAAGGTGCTGGCGAACGAGGCCGGGCTGGCCGTGCCCGAGGCCGATCCCCGCGCGCGCGAACGCACCGATCACCGCAGCAAGCTGTTCGAGGTGACCGAGGCAGCGAATCGCTGGTACCGGATGCAGCTGCAGACCGCACAGGCCGCCGAGGCGCGCGACTATCTGGCGCGGCGCGGGCTGGATGCGGCGGCGATCGAACGCTTCGAGATCGGTTTTGCCCCCGACCAGCGGACCGCGCTGACCGCGCATCTGCGCGAGAAGGGCATTCCCGAGGCGCTGATCGTCGAATCCGGCATGTCGATCCAGCCCGAGGGCGGACGCCCGCCCTATGACCGCTTCCGCGGCCGGATCATGTTCCCGATCCGCGACCTGCGCGACAAGCTGGTGGGCTTTGGCGGGCGGGCGCTGGCGGCGGATGCGCAGGCCAAATACCTCAACAGCACCCAGAACCCTTTGTTCGACAAGGGCCGCAATCTCTACAATGGCGGACCGGCGCGCTCGGCCGTGGCCAAGGGCGCGCCGCTGTTGGTGGCTGAGGGCTATATGGACGTGATCGCGCTGGAGCGCGCGGGCTTTCAAGGTGCGGTGGCGCCGCTTGGCACGGCGATCACCGAGGATCAGTTGCAGATGCTGTGGCGGATCACGCCCGAGCCGGTGATCATGCTGGATGGCGACAAGGCCGGGCAGGCGGCGGCCATGCGGCTGATCGATCTGGCGCTGCCGATGACCGGGCCGGGGCAGGCGCTGCGCTTTGCCGTGCTGCCGCCGGGGCAGGATCCTGACGATCTGATCCGTGCGCAGGGGCCGGGGGCGATGACCGAGGTTCTGGCGCAGGCCCGGCCGCTGGTCGATCTCTTGTGGCAGCGCGAGACCGAGGGCAAGGTGTTCGACAGCCCCGAGCGGCGGGCGGCGCTGGATCAGGCGCTGCGTCAGGCCATCGCCCGAATCGCCGACGAATCGACCCGCGCCCATTACGCCGCCGTCATCCGCGACAAGCGGTCAGAGCTTTTCGGGGCCGCCCGCGCGGCAAAAGGTGATCGCGCCGGGCAGGGCGGCCGCAAGGGCGGTGGCTGGCAGGGCGACCGCAAGGGCCGTTCGGGCTCGGAGCCGGCGCTTGCCCAGACACGTGCCTCGGTCTTCGTCAGCCGCGATGCCGGCGAGGCCATTCTGGAGGGCGAGATCCTCTTGCGCTGCGGCATGGCCCCGACGCTGGTCGAGCGGATCGAGGCGCGGCTGGAACGGATGATGCCCGCCGATCCCGACCGCGCCGCGCTGCTGCATGACCTTCTGGCCGGCAGCCGCAGCGAGGCCGGGGCCCGCGCCCTTGACAGCCTTCGGGCCGACGCCCATCTGGGCCTGATCCCGGCGATGGTCGACCCCGAGGATCTGGAGAAATCCGAGGCGATCCTGAACCACACGCTGGACCGGCTGGACGCAAGGCGGGCGGCGCGGACCGAACTGGTGCGGGCCGAGGCCGAGATCACCGGCGAGGCCGATGAGGGCCTGACCTGGCGGGTCACGCAGATCACCCGTGCGCGGCAGCGAGCCGAGCACCCCGAGATGGAGGATAGCTCGGATCTGGGCGAGGACCGCGACGAGCTGTCGGCACAGCTCAACGCCTTCGTTGCCGCGGAGATTTGGCGCAAAGGCCGCAAATAGGCCGGACCCGCCACCCCGATTGCCGATTCGCCCGCTGATTCGGCGGGATGATTCGGGATCAACGAATCATTAACCCTTGCGCCCTTTGATTCGGGTGTTTCGGGCCTTATATACACGAATTGACCGACTCGTGATTCGCCGAGCACGAATCACTGCGCCTCGAGAAGGAGCCCCTGGATGGCCGCCAAGGACGACGACGACCAGAAGAACGACAAGGACGACAACGCCCATACGCTGGACATGAGCCAGGCGGCGGTGAAGAAGATGATCGCTGATGCGCGCGAGCGCGGCTTCATCACCTATGATCAGTTGAACACCGTGCTGCCGCCCGAGCAGGTCAGTTCCGAGCAGATCGAAGATGTCATGTCGATGCTGTCCGAGATGGGCATCAACGTGATCGAGGACGAGGACGAGGCCGAGGAGGCCGAGGCCAGCGGTGGCGAACTGGCCACCACCAGCACCACCGGCCGCGAGGTGGCGCTGGCCAGCGCCTCGACCGAGAAGCTGGACCGCACCGACGATCCGGTGCGCATGTATCTGCGCGAGATGGGTTCGGTCGAACTCCTGAGCCGCGAGGGCGAGATCGCCATCGCCAAGCGCATCGAGGCCGGTCGCAACACCATGATCGCGGGCCTCTGCGAAAGCCCCCTGACCTTCAAGGCCATCACCATGTGGCGGCAGGAACTTCTGGACGAAGACATCCTGCTGCGCGACGTGATCGACCTCGAGACCACCTTCGGCCAGTCGCTGGACGGCGACGGCGAGGGCGAGGAGGACGAGGAAGAGCTGACCGAGCAACCCGCCGCCGAGAAGGAATCCGAGCAGGAGCTGGATGCCGATGGTCGCCCGCTGGCCTCGGACGAGGATGACGAGGATGACGGCGCCAACCTGTCGCTGGCGGCGATGGAAGCGGCGCTGAAGCCCAAGGTTCTGGAAACCCTCGGCGCGATCGCCCGCGATTACGAGATGCTGGCCAACATGCAGGACCAGCGCATGTCCTCGACCCTGAACGAGGACAAGAGCTTCTCCTCCGTGGACGAGACCGCCTACCAGAAGCTGCGCGGCGAAATCGTGTTGCTGGTGAACGAGCTGCACCTGCACAACAACCGCATCGAGGCGCTGGTCGACCAGCTTTACGGCATCAACCGCCGCATCGTGACCATCGACTCGGGCATGGTGAAGCTGGCCGATGCCGCACGGATCAACCGCCGCGAGTTCATCGACGCCTATCGCGGCTCGGAACTGGACCCGGCCTGGGTCGACCGGATGATGAGCCAGTCGGGTCGTGGCTGGCAGGCGCTGTTCGATCGCTCGCGCGACCAGGTGGAACGGCTGCGCGGCGATATGGCCGAGGTCGGCCAATATGTCGGCGTCGACATCGAGGAATTCCGCCGCATCGTGAACCAGGTCCAGCGCGGCGAGAAAGAGGCGCGTCAGGCCAAGAAGGAAATGGTCGAGGCGAACCTGCGCCTGGTCATCTCGATTGCCAAGAAATACACGAACCGTGGCCTGCAATTCCTTGATCTCATTCAGGAAGGCAATATCGGCCTGATGAAGGCCGTGGACAAGTTCGAGTATCGCCGCGGCTACAAGTTCTCGACCTACGCGACCTGGTGGATCCGGCAGGCGATCACGCGTTCGATCGCCGACCAGGCTCGGACCATCCGTATCCCGGTCCACATGATCGAGACGATCAACAAGCTGGTGCGCACCGGCCGGCAGATGCTGCACGAGATCGGCCGCGAGCCGACGCCGGAAGAACTGGCCGAAAAGCTGCAGATGCCGCTGGAAAAGGTTCGCAAGGTGATGAAGATCGCCAAGGAACCGATCAGCCTCGAAACCCCCATCGGCGACGAGGAGGACAGCCAGCTTGGCGATTTCATCGAGGACAAGAACGCCGTCCTGCCGCTGGATTCGGCCATTCAGGAGAACCTGAAGGAAACCACGACCCGGGTTCTGGCCAGCCTCACCCCGCGCGAGGAGCGGGTTCTGCGGATGCGTTTCGGCATCGGCATGAACACCGACCATACGCTGGAAGAGGTCGGCCAGCAGTTCAGCGTCACCCGCGAGCGGATCCGGCAGATCGAGGCCAAGGCGCTGAGAAAGCTGAAACATCCCTCGCGCAGCAGAAAGCTGAGATCCTTCCTTGACCAGTGAGCACGGGCCCGAGGACGGGCTGACGCATTTTCTCTATCGCAGCAATGCTCGGGCCAATTTCACTGCCGAGGATTTGCGGACCATCGTCGCCGAGGCCCGCAACCGCAATTCAAGTTGCGGTGTCACCGGCTGCCTGCATTTCGAGGATGGGCTGTTCTTTCAATGGCTCGAGGGTCCGAAGATCGCGCTGGACATGATCATCGCGCTGATCCGCAATGATCCCCGCCACGAGGACATGACCGATCTGTCCTATGGCCCGCTGACGGCCCGGCGCTTTGCCGACTGGTCGATGCGTGCGACCGACCGGCATCGTGCCTCGCTGCTCGACTGGTTTGCCTCGAACCAGGTCTCGACCATCGACCGCATCGCCTATGCGGGCAGCGTCTCGGCCTTCCTGGTGGCGATCAGCGTCTGATCCCGGTGGGGTGAACTGATCAGGCCCGGTCGCGCAGGCGGCCGGGCTTTTTTGTGGGTTTCATTAATCCTGACCGCAACATCTGGTTGCGTTGCGGGCGAGAAACAGGCACAAAAAGGGAACAAGAAAAGCGGCAGGAGAGCAGATGCCCCAGGAATGGCGCGCACGGATGGCGATGTGGCTGGCCGACACTGCCCTGCTGCAGCTGTGGCTGGCGGTGGCTGTGGTTGCATTGGCGCTGCTGCTGCTCGTCCATGTCCTGTCGCGGCGTCGGCTGGCGGCAGCCCGTGCAGATGGCGACTGGCTACGCGGCGAAAACCGCAGGATGGAAGAGGACCTGTCGCGTCAGGCCGCCACGATTGCCCGGCTGGAACCCGAATTGAAGGCCGAGGCGCAGGCGGCGCGCGAGCAGAGCTTGCGGGCCGGGCAGCTGGATGTCCGGCTCGAGGCGCGCGAGGGACGGCTGGCGGAACTGAATGAGGAACGGGACGGGCTGACCGACGCGCTGCACCAGGCCCGTCAGCAGGCCGCGCGGCTGGAGAATGAACTGGGGCAGCTGCGTCTCGCGGCCGAGAAGGATCGCGAGACAGCGGCGCGCGAGATTGCCACCTTACGTGAATTGCGCGAGGAAATGTCAGGCAATTTCAAATTGATGGCGCAGGAAACCCTGCGCGTTCAAGGCGCCGACATGCAGAAGGTCCAGGGTGAACAGCTGAACGCCCTGCTGACCCCCTTCCGCGATCAGGTGCATCGCTTCCAGACCGAATTGCAGGCCAGAAACAAGGTGTTGGACGAGGAAGGTGCGAGACTACGCGAACAGATCGAGGGTCTGCACCGCCGGTCGGAGGAGATCAGCCGCGAGGCGGTGGAATTGACCCGGGCGCTGAAGGGCGAGAAACAGCGTCAGGGTGCCTGGGGCGAGATGATCCTGCAGCGGATCCTCGAGGAATCAGGGCTGCAGGAGGGCACGCATTACCAGTTGCAAAGCAGTTTCCGCGACGAGGGCGGTGGCTTGTGGCGGCCTGACGTGGTGGTGCGGATGCCCCGTGGCAAGGTGCTGGTCATCGACAGCAAGGTCTCGCTGAACGCCTATGAGCAATCGGTGAACGCCACCGAACCTGCCGATCGTGAGGCCGCGCTGAAACGTCATGTCGCCGCCATCCGCGCCCATGTGACCGCACTGTCGGACAAGGGCTATGATGCCATGGACGATGCCTCGGTCGATTACGTGCTCATGTTCATCCCCATCGAGGGTGCCTTCTCCGAGGCGCTGCGGGTCGATCCCGATCTGGCCAGCTTTGCACTCGACCGCCGCATCGGCCTTGCCACGCCCACCACGCTGATGCTGACCTTGCGCACGGTCGAGCATATCTGGATGGTCGAGCGGCGCGAGACCAACGCGCTTGAAATCGCCCGCCGCGCCGGGGCGATCTATGACAAGGTCGCCGGTTTCGTCGACAGCATGGAGGCCGTGGGCAAGTCGCTCGACGCGGCCGGCAATGCACATCGGCAGGCGATGGACCGGCTGTCGCGCGGCAAGGGCAATGTCATCAGCCATGTCGAGAAGCTACGGGTGCTCGGCGCACGGGCGCAGAAGCGCATCGGTCTGGACCATGATGGCGAGCCGGATGAGGAACTCGGCGGCGGCGAATTGCCCGCGCCCGAGGACCTGCCACGCGACGCGGCAGAATGAACACCACCTTCACCCTGCGCACCCATGGCCCGGCCTGCCACGATTTTACAAGGCAGGTCGCCAACTGGCTGGCAGAAATCGAAGCGGGCGAGGGGCTGCTGACGCTGATGGTGCGGCATACATCCGCCAGCCTGCTCATTCAGGAAAATGCCGATCCGGATGTGCAGGTCGATCTCTTGGGCTGGCTCGACCGGATCGCGCCGCCGGGCGATCATCCGTCGATGGGCTGGATGCGCCATACGCTGGAAGGCCCCGACGACATGCCGGCGCATCTGAAGGCCGCCGTGCTGCCGGTCAGCCTGCAAATCCCGGTGGTCAGGGGACGAATGCGGCTCGGCACCTGGCAGGGGATCTACCTGGTTGAACACCGGACAGCGCCGCAGACCCGGGAGGTCGCGGCGCTGTTTCTGCCGATGACGGGTGCTTAGTCGTCGAGGACGAAGGTCACCATCATGTTGACCCGGAAGCGGCTGATCTGGCCGCCCTCGCAATCGACCGACTGCTCCTTGACCCAGGCGCTCTTGACGTTGCGCAGGGTATCATTGGCCCGCTGCAGCCCTTGGCGGATCGCATCCTCGAAGCCCTTTTCCGAGGTGGCGGAGATTTCGGTCACACGTGCAATGCTCATAACAATCCTCCTTGCATGTGCCGACCCAACGTCCGCCGGCAGCATCGGGTTCAGCCCGGCGCGCGGCTTTCGCGCCACAGAATGCCTCGGCTGCATCTTGTGGGCTGTGGATAAGGCTACCCAAGCCCTGCGGGCGGTCCTATAGTGGCTGCGGATCGCGACCGAGGGGGACATACCGGAATGCGCTGCCCGTTTTGTGGAAACAACGACACGCAGGTCAAGGATTCCCGTCCCGCCGAGGACAACGTCGCCATCCGCCGCCGCCGGCTCTGTCCGGCCTGCGGGGGTCGCTTCACCACCTACGAGCGGGTGCAGCTGCGCGATCTGGTCGTGGTCAAGACCAATGGCAAGCGCGAGGATTTCGACCGCGACAAGATGGCCCGCTCGATCCGCATCGCCATGCAGAAGCGCCCGGTCGAGCCCGAGCGCATCGAGCAGATGATCTCGGGCATCGTGCGGCGGCTGGAAAGCACCGGCGAGACCGACATTTCCTCGAAGGTCATCGGCGAGATCGTGATGGAGACGCTGTCGCGGATCGACAATGTCGGCTATGTCCGTTTTGCCAGCGTTTACAAGAACTTCCAGGACGCCGGCGATTTCGACAAATTCGTGGCCGAGCTGCGGCCCAATACCGAAGAGTGAGCCGGGCCGAGGACGCGCGCCACATGGCCCATGCGCTGCGCCTGGCGCGGCGTGGCCTGGGCAATGTCTGGCCGAACCCGGCCGTGGGTTGCGTGCTGATCCGGGATGGCCACGTGGTCGGGCGCGGCTGGACGCAACCCGGCGGGCGTCCCCATGCCGAGCGGGTTGCGCTGGATCAGGCCGGTGCACTTGCCCGCGGTGCGACCGCCTATGTGACCCTGGAACCCTGCGCCCATCACGGCCGCACGCCGCCCTGCGCCGAGGCGCTGGTGGCGGCGGGGGTTGCGCGCGTGGTCAGCGCCATGACCGATCCCGATCCGCGCGTGGCCGGGCGCGGCCATGCGATCCTACGCGCGGCCGGCGTTGAGGTGGAGGAAGGGGTGCGCGAGGCCGAGGCCCGGGCGCTGCAAGCCGGCTTCCTGTCGCGGATCGAACGTGGGCGGCCCTGGCTGGTGCTGAAGCTCGCTGCCAGTTTCGATGGCCGCATCGCCACGGCGACGGGCGAAAGCCATTGGATCACCGGGCCGGCGGCGCGCGCTCATGTCCACGGACTGCGGCTGATGAGTGACGCGGTGATGGTCGGCGGCGGTACGGCACGCGCCGACCGCCCCTCGCTGAACGTCCGCGGCTTTGGCGCGGTGCGCCAGCCGGTGCGGGTAGTGGTGTCATCCGGTGATCTGCCCGATCTGCCGCCGGAGGGGCCGGATTTCGGGCCGCTCTGGCAGGTCTCGGGCGATCCTGCAGAGCTAATGGCCGACCTTGGCGCGCGCGGGTTGACCCGCGTCTTCTGCGAGGGTGGCGGGGTTCTGGCGGCCTCGCTTCTGCGCGCCGGGCTGGTCGATGAACTGATCGGCTATACCGCCGGGGTGGTGCTGGGCGCCGAAGGCCTGGCCTCGGTCGGGGCGATGGATCTCGCATCGCTGGCCGATGCACCGCGTTTTCGGCTGGTCGAAAGCCGCCGCATCGGCGCCGACTTGTTCCACCGCTGGCTCAGGGCTTAGCGCCGCCAGAGCCAGGCATGACCGGCCAGCGCGCCCTGCGCCTTGGCCAGAAGGCGCAGCGCCGGGCCGCCGCGCGGGGCATCGGGATCGGCGAGACGCACCAGCGCGGTTTCCGGCGGGCAGGGCAACCCGCTGACCGGGTCGAGATAGCGCGGATAGGCGATCAGCACGGCATGGGCCAGCGCGGCGAGGCTGGGACGGGCCTGCCGCCGGTCGGGGATGTTGCCCAGATCGCGGGTCAGGCCCCAGCCGGCATAGAAGGGAGCGCCGAGGGTCGTGACGGGCACCCCACGCAACAGCGCCTCGAACCCCAGCGTCGAGGTGATGGTCCAGACCTCGTCGACCTGGTCCAGAAGCGCGACCGGATCGGCCTTGCGGGCGACGTGATCGGCGAGGCGGGCCAGATCGACTTCGGCGATGAGACCGGGGCGCAAGCCGGCCTCGACATCGGGATGCGGCTTGTAGATCAGCCTTGCATCCGGGTTCTCGGCGCGGGTGCGCTCCAGCAGTGCGAGGTTGGTGCGCTCGGTGCCAGCGCCAAGGCGGATCGAGGCGTCATCCTCGACCTGACCGGGCACGAGGATCAACCGTCCGGGACCGTCGGGTAGCCGCGCGGACGCTCCCGCGAGATTGTATTTCGACAGCCGCGCGGCCCGGATGGCCGCGACCAGCGCCACCGCCCGCGCTTCGCCGTCCGGTGGCGGGCCTTGGGCGATCAGCCCTTCCAGCCGGCTTTCGCGCGTCGGGTCGTAATAGATACCGAGATCATCGGCGACCAGCGACAGCGGCGGCGTCAGTTCCGCGCCGAGGCCGCGCGAGCGCAAAAAACCGTCCTCGACCCGGATCGCCTGTGGAACCTCGTCGGCGCGGTTGGCCCAGGCCAGCGTGACCTCGGGGCCGGGGGTCTTGGTGAAGCGGACGCCTTGCCCATCGCCAAAGGCGCGGGCGATGAAGGGACGTTTCCAGAGCCGCATCCCGTAGGCCAGATGGCCCGCGTGGTCCTGACGGAAGGCGCGGGCCTCGGCCTCGATCTGGTTCAGCGCGCCGTTGAAATCGGTCAGCCGGTCAAGGCAGGGGTCATACCATGTGGGCGCCAGCAGGTGGCTCGCGGCGAACAGCGCCTCGCGACTGGCACTGCCGCGCGGTGCCGCGGTTTCGTCATGGGTCAGGCCCCAACCCGCATAGAAGGGCGCGCCGAAAATCCGTGGGCGGTGGCCGGCCAGCAGCGCCTCGTAGCCAAGCTGGCTGCTGATGGCATAGACGGCATCGCCATTTTCGACCAGTTTCCAGGGCGAGACGGGGCCATCACTGAACGCGTCGCCGGGTCGCAGGTCATCGCGGGTGAAATGGCCGGGTCGCAACCCGGCGGCGGTTTCGGGATGGCTGCGGATCAGCACCGGCTTGCCCGGGTTCTCGTCGCGCGCTGCCGCCAGCATCTGCAGGAACTCGGCGCGCCCGGCGCCCAGCAGCGAGGCATCGCCACGGGTCTGGTCGATCACCAGCACATAGCCGGCGCGGGGCAGGGGGGCACCCTGCAGATGGGCGTTGTATTTCGACAGGTCGGCGGCGCGAAGGCGGGCAATGGCCTCGGCGGCACGGTCCTCATGTGCCGCGCCTTGGGCCACCAGCGACGTGATCAGCGACGGGCGCGACGGGTCGAAATGCAGCCCCAGCGGGTCGATCAGCAAACCGACCGGGCCACGCCGGCCAAGCGGCGTCTTGCTGCGCCCCGGCAGGACCGAGCGCAGGAAGGCATCTTCGACGGTTACAATCGGTGCGCCCCGGCGCGCTGAGACGGCGCGGCCGCGCCATGCGGTGGGCGAGGCCCCCCAGATGCCGACCGGATCGCCGGGACCGGGCAGGCCGGCGGTGATCTGCCAGCCGGCCAGTGCCATGATGCGCTTCAGGCGTGGCCGCAGCCAGAAGCCGCCATTGTAAACAAAAAGCCGCCGGACGATTGGCCCGGCGGCATCTTGGCCGGTCGATGGCATCGGCGGTTTATTCGCCGATGCTGGACAGGCTGTCGGCAGTCGAAGCGCTGCCTGTAATGGCCGAGAGCGTCTTCTGCCACTGCACATAGGGTGCCTCGGTGACATAGACGGTATCGCCGTCCCGGATCAGGAAGTCGCGGGCGAGGAACAGACCGTTCGGACGGGTCAGGTCCAGCACATAGGCCATGCGCTGCGTGCCATAGACCGGCTGGCCCAGAACCTGGCTTGCGACCGATTCCGGCTCGTCGCGCAGCACGAACACGCCCGTCGGATCGGCGAGACTGGACGCGAGACCGCCGACCATCGCGATGGCCTCGATCGCGTTGATCGTCTCGTTGCCAAGCGGAACGCGGGTCTGGCCGCCAAGCGCGCCAAGGGCGGTGAAGCTGCGCTGGTCCTCTTCGACCAGAACGATGTCGCCGGGGCGCAGGGCGATGTCATTGGAGGGCGAGGACCACAGCTCGGTCATGCTGACCTTGCCGGCCTCGTTGCCGCGCTTGACGGTGACCACCGCAACCTCGGGTTCGATCGACACACCGCCGGCGCGCGCCAGCATCGCCGAAAGGGTGCGGGTCGGCCGCTCGATCGGATAGACGCCCTGCGACATGACCTTGCCGATGACCGAGACGGTGGCGCCGTCGCCGGCCACGCGGGTCACGGTGACCTGCGGGTCGGGGGTCTGGGATGAGAGCCGGTCGGTGATGGTCTGGCGCAGCCGGTCTGGGGTGCTGCCCGCGGCGCGGATGGTGCCGGCATAGGGCACGAAGATGTTGCCCGAACTGTCGACCTGGATCTGCTGCAACTGGGTCGAGCTGGCGCCGAGCGAGGCCAGAAGCCCGTCATCGACGTTTTCCCAGACCGCGATGCCCAGCACGTCGCCCGAGCGGATTTCGTCGGCACCAACGGCGCTGGCCGCCTGGAAGGCCCGGGAGAACCCGTAGGACGGCGCGAAATTCGCCGTGCGGGTCACGTGGTTGTTGACGTAAATGATATGCGCATCGCCGCCCCGTTCGACCGAGCCGGCGTAAATTTCACTTTTGCTGGGACCAGAGCGGGGCAAACCGCAGGCGGCAAGGGCGCAGACTGCAGCCATCATGGCCAGTCGCAGCATGCCACCGCGGCCCATTCTCGGAACTGTCACCTCGAGATACTCCTGTAGTCAGTTGATTCCCCTCTTGGTGGGGGACGCTTGCCGGGAAGACTAGCGACAGTCTCCCGGCATTGCCATCGTTTTAGCCGCTCAGACCAGTTGATCCGCAAGCTGTTGTCGATGTGCCGCACAGCCGTCAGCCAGCGCCTCATAGGGATCTGCGGGGGCCAGCATCATGTCGACGATGTGACGCAGTGCCGGGGCCCGGGATCTGGCGGCGTAGAAGCCACCGGGGATCTGGCTGGTATGCAGCAGGTAGGACCGATAGGTGCGATAGGCCCGGCTGCTGGGCGGTTGCGGGTTCTTGATGAACTCGCCGATCGACTGGGGTGAAACCAGCTCGGGCTTGTCATAGACGCCGCGTCCCATGACCTTGACCGGCAGTCCGCGCCACAGCGCCTGCTGCGCAGCGGTCGAGTTCACCGTGATCGCGGCGCGGGCCTGGCTGAGCAATTGCGCCAGCTTGCCGCCGCGCAGGTAATGCACCCGGTCGCTGATGCCCAGTTCGGCTGCCTTGGCAAAGATGTTGCGCCGGTTGCGCGAGCGGCCATCCTCGAGCGGATGGGCCTTGAAGACCATGTGGTGATGCTGCGCCGCGCTGCGGGCGAATTCCGTCAGGCATTCGTCGGTGAATTCCTTCATCCGGTCATAGGAGGAATGGGCGCGGAAACTGGAATCATGCTCCAGCTGCATCAGCACCAGATGATAGGGGAAGCCGCCGCGGCGGATCCGGCGCGACTCGATCCAGCTCTGGATCATGAACAGCGGGCTGAGCAGCAGCTTGCGCAGCTGCAGATGGAATTCCTCCATCACGCTGATCTCGCGGTGGCTGCGATAGCCAGGGTATTTGCGGTTCGCGACCAGCACCAGGAAATGGTAGAAGGCGCCGTAGAACTTGTGCTGGTTCACGTCACCCCAGCGCGCCGGCGGACGCAGGGTCTCGTCATCGACATCCTTCAGCGCGTCCTGCATCTCGGGCAGGTCGATCTGCATCAGCCGCGAATGGCCGTTGGAACCGCCCCGCTCGTAGGTGACCCAGTAGGGGCGCAGATAGCCCTCTTCGACCACATGCAGCGTCAGGCCGTGCAGGCGCGCAGCAGCGCGGGCGGCGGCATGGGCCGGGCGCACATCGCCGTAAAGCACGATGTCGGTGATGCCGCGTTCGGCGATGATGCGTTCAAGATGCTCGGGCCAGGTCTGGATCGGGCCGGCATGGCGGATATAGCGCGCCTTGTCGGACCAGAAGAATTCGTCACCGGCATTGAAACCTGCGCGCCAGACGGTCGCCCCGGCGGCGCGCAGCTGTTTTCCCAGCCTGTCGAAGAAGGGACCATGCGGCCCTTGCAACAGCAGGAATGTCCGTGGTTCGTCCGGTCCGCGCCGGCCAACGGAGAAGATCGATTCTATGTGTTTCTGATACATCTGCCCTGTGGAACCAAACTGGAAAACCGTAAAAAGGTCCGGAGGGCAGGCGGGCATAAACGCCGATCCGGGGTACAGGCTTTAAGTTGCATGGAAGCGATTTCAAATCCAGCCGCTCTGTCGCAAAACTGTCTAAAATGACAGGTTTGATGTGCAGATTTGCGGTGAATGCAGGTGCTTGAACGCCTTGGAGCAATCGCCTACCTCATTTTCAGCAAGCGAAGGCAGGGGTCAGGACATGTTCACGGGAATCATCACGGATATCGGCGAAGTACGCGTGGTCGAGCAGCGCGGCGACCTGAGGGCGCGGATCGGCTGTTCCTATGACATGGCCGGGGTCGATATCGGCGCTTCGATTGCCTGTGAAGGCGTCTGTCTGACGGTCGTCGCGAAGGGAAGCGACTGGTTCGATGTCGATATTTCGGCCGAGACCATCGGCAAGACCAATATCGGCACCCGCGACTGGCAGCCCGGCCACCGGCTGAACCTCGAGCGCGCGCTGCGCGTGGGGGACGAGCTGGGCGGCCATATCGTCAGCGGTCATGTCGATGGCGTGGCCACCATCGAGGAAATGCATGACGAGGGTGACTCGGTGCGCTTCACCTTTGCCGCGCCGCCCTCGCTGGCCCGCTTCATCGCCTCCAAGGGGTCGGTGGCGCTGAACGGAACCTCGCTGACCGTGAACGAGGTCGAGGGCAACCGCTTCGGTGTGAACATCATCCCGCACACGCAGGAGGTCACCACCTGGGGCGATGCGGCGGTGGGCGACGCGGTCAATCTCGAGATCGACACGCTGGCGCGCTATGTCGCGCGGTTGGCCGAGGCGGGCTGAGGGCGATGGGCGCGGGGATCGGGCATAACCGCGGGCCGGAGGTCGAGGGCGCAAGCTGGCGCGCGACCTGCTGGCGGCGTGCGCGGGCCGATCTACTGGGGCCGCGCCTGCCGGTCGAGGTGGTGCGCACCCGGGTGGCACGGGCCAAGGCGCTGGGGCTCGACTACAAGACCTATGCCGGCGTCCGGGCAACAACCGGGCGCGACCTGGTGGCCTTCCTCTTTTCCTCGAACGGGCTTGCGGTCTTCCGCGACAGCCAGTCACCTGATCCGCTGCGGGTCGCGCGGATCGCCGGACTGGCGGCCGACCGGCATCTGGGTGCCGCACCGGGACTGGACCCGGCGACGCTTGGCGCAAGGATCGGCGCGGTGTCCGCCCGTCCGCTGATGCCCTTCGGCACGAGCTGGACCGGGATGCGCGACGAGATGAAGGCCTGGCTGAAGGCCGAGGGCCTGCCCGGCGACGGGGTGCTGATGATCGGCGAAACCGAGCACGAGCGCGAGATGATGGCGGCGGGCGGGCTCGCTGGTTTTCTCAGCGGTCAGGATTACTTTGAAGGCAATCGCAGAAGCCTTTGACGCGGCGCAAGCTCTGGCTCTTTGCCGGGCCTTGGGCTAGACCGCAGGGCAGCAGCGTAGGGGCGAACCATGCAGTATGAAAAACCCGGCCCGGTCGAGCGTGACTGGTCTGACGCCATTTCCGGTGTGGAAGAGATCATCGATGACGCCCGGAACGGCCGGATGTTCATCCTCGTCGATCACGAGGATCGCGAGAACGAGGGCGACCTGGTCATCCCGGCGCAGATGGCGACACCGAACGCGATCAATTTCATGGCGACGCATGGGCGCGGGCTGATCTGCCTGGCGCTGCCGGGCGATCGCATCGACGCGCTTGGCCTGACGCTGATGAGCCCCAAGAACTCGTCGCGCCACGAGACCGCCTTCACCATGTCGATCGAGGCGCGCGAGGGCGTGACCACCGGCATCTCGGCCCATGACCGGGCGCGGACCGTCGCCGTGGCCATCGACCCGACCAAGGGCGCGGGCGACATCGCCACGCCGGGCCATGTCTTCCCGCTGCGCGCCCGCGAGGGTGGCGTGCTTGTACGCGCCGGCCATACCGAGGCCGCCGTGGACATCGCGCGACTTGCCGGGCTGAACGCTTCTGGTGTGATCTGCGAGATCATGAACGACGATGGCAGCATGGCGCGCCTGCCCGACCTGGTGGCCTTTGCCCAGAGGCACGGGCTGAAGATCGGCACCATCAGCGACCTGATCGCCTATCGCCGCCGCCACGACAACCTGATCGCCGAGCGGGCGCAGAAGGCCGTCCATTCGGTCCATGGTGGCGACTGGATGATGCGCATCTTCGCCGACGAGACCCGCGGCGCCGAGCATATCGTGCTGACCAAGGGCGATCTCTCGACGCCCGAGCCGGTGCTGGTCAGGATGCACTCGCTGGAACCCCTGCATGACGTGCTGGGCATCGGTCGCGAAAGCGCCGGCACGCTTGGCGCGGCGATGGAGGAAATCGGCCGCGAGGGCCGGGGCGTGGTGGTGCTGATCCGCGATCTGAACAACACCATCACCGTTCCGGGCGAGGCCAGCCCCAACACGCTGCGGCAATACGGGCTTGGGGCGCAGATCCTGTCGGCGCTTGGCCTCTGCGAGCTGATCCTCTTGTCGAACTCGGCACCGACCCGGGTGGTGGGGCTTGACGCCTATGGGCTTTCGATCCATTCCACCCGCCCGATCCCGAAGGACTGACCGCCATGGCCTCGAATACCGAACATCACCAGCTTGACCTGCCGAGCTTTGACGCCCCCGTGCGGCTGCTGATCGTGGTGGCCCCCTATTACAAGGCCATTGCCGAGGGGATGATCGCCGGCGCGCGCGCCACCGCCGAGGCGGCGGGTGCCACGGTTGACCTGATCGAGGTGCCGGGCGCGCTGGAGATCCCGACCGCCATCGGCATGGCCGGGCGGCTGGCGAATTACGACGGCTTCGTGGCGCTTGGCTGCGTGGTCCGGGGCGAGACGACGCATTACGACACAGTCTGCAATGACAGCTCGCGCGGGCTGACGCTGCTGGGCCTGCAGGGGCTGGCCATCGGCAATGGCATCCTGACGGTCGAGAACATGGCGCAGGCCGAAGTGCGGGCTGACCCCAACGGCCAGAACAAGGGCGGCGGCGCGGCGGCAGCGGCGCTGCACTTGATCGCGCTCAGCCGGAAATGGGGCGGCGGTGCAAAGCCGGGTGGCAAGCGCGATCATGACGTGATCCGGCTGGCCGGTGAGTTGGAAGGATCGGGCCGGGCATGAGCAGCGCACGATCAGACGAAAAGCGCGCGCTGAGTGCAGCCGCGCGCCTCTATGCCGTTCAGGCGCTGTTCCAGATGGAGGCGTCGGGCCAGTCGGCCGACCGGGTGCAGCGCGAGTTCCGCGATTTCCGCATCGGCGCCGAGGACGAGGGCGGGGTGCAGCCCGAAGCTGACGAGAACCTGTTCCGCCGCATCACCGATGACGCGGTGACCTGGCAGTCGCGGATCGACCAGTCGACCGACCGGGCTCTGGTGGCGAAATGGCCGATCGACCGCATCGATCCGGTGCTGCGGGCGCTGTTCCGCGCCGCCGGGGCCGAACTGGTGACGCCCAAGACCCCGCCGCGCGTGGTCATCGTCGAATATGTGAAACTGGCCGAGGCCTTCTTCCCCGAGGGCCGCGAGCCGAAATTCGTGAATGCGGTGCTGGATCACATGGCCCATTCCCTGCGCCCGGAGGCGTTTGGCTGAGGCCATTCCCCGGGACTTGCCGGCGGACGCAGCTGCGCCCGCCGGGCTATCCCGCCCCCTGAAAACCTGCCATTCCTTGAGTCGTCGGCCCGATCACGGCCAACGGCGGTCTCTGCCTGCAGGAAATGTCGGGACAGAAGCGTGTTCATTCCGCAACAGGTCGGCCCGGTCGGCGGGGCGGGGATCCTGCCGCAATTTTCGGCAAACCGAATAGTCTTTTTACGCGACCGGTAGCATTGTGATACATCTTGGCGTTGCGTCACTCCACAAGTGCCTGAACTTGTTAACCAATGCGTTAACCATGTTCGGTTCCGTCACAATTGCTCACGCGGCCGTGTCGGCAAATCATCGCTTGTTGCGGAAATGCAAGATAACACAGGAAATTCTGACGCGATTCATCGATTTCAGACAGCCTTCAAACCGAAGCGCAAGAGGTCCAGTTGTAACCCCGCAGAGATGCTCGGACGTCCCGATGACGTCACGATCACAGAAACGGTTCATGAGGACTGAAAGATGAAAAACGTAGCACTCCTGGCCGGCGCAACCGCGATCTTCGCGGCCCTGTCGGTCCCCGCCTTTGCCCAGACCGAGATCGCTGCCGGTGCCAACGCGACCGGCGTGTCGGCTGTTGATGACCAGATCACCGATATCGAAGATGCCGTTACCGACGATTTCGAGCGCAGCCAGGACAGCGAGCGCTTTGGCCCCGAGGATCGCCGCCAGGGCCTGTTCGGTTCGATGGCGCTGACCTACGCGGGTTCGTCGGGCAACTCGGACGCTCAGGACCTGGGCGTTGCCGGCCGCGTCTCCTACAACCAGGGGCCCTTCGCTCAGTCGGTTGGCCTGGCCATCGAGTTCAGCGAGAATGACGACGGCAACAAGGACAAGGAAGAAGTCAGCGGCATCTACGATGCGCAGTACTACTTCAACGACCGCTTCTATGCCTTCGCCCTGGGCCGCTTCACCATCGACAGCCTGGTCGACGGCGAAGCCGACTACCCGGGTGACGAAGACGTTGCCGAAGAACTGACCGACCTGCGTCGCGATGGCTTCCTCGGCTTCGGTCCGGGCTACCGCGTCATCAACACCGACAGCACCGCATGGCGCGTGCAGGCCGGCGTTGGCGTGCGTTACACCCAGACCGGTCAGCAGTATGTCGACGACGAGTCGGATACCGACACCGGCTACATCCTGTCGTCGCGCTTCTACCACCGGTTCAACGAGAACATCTTCGTGACCAACGACACCGACTACCTGACCTCGGACGCCAACGACGTGGCGACCAACCAGTTCGGGGTGAATTTCCAGATGTCGGAACAACTGGCCACCAAAGTGAGTTATACCACCGAGTACCAATCGGATCGCGACATCCGCACGGACAACACGCTGGGTGTGTCGCTCGTCTATGGCTTCTGATCCACGATCCCTCGGATCATAAGTCTCTCTGCGAAAGGCGGGTCTTCGGGCCCGCCTTTCTGCATTCGCGGTCGATGCAAGGAACATGAAAAAGCCGCCCTCGGCAGGTGACCGGGGCGGCTTTGTCAGGTGGCGGGAACCGCAGCAACCGCGGCAGCGTCAGATTTCCCGAAAGCCTGATAGTTCAGGTGGGCGCCGGGTAACCAGACCAGGGTCAGGACAGAGCCAGCCCCCTCGGAAAATTTATAGGCCAGTGGAAAAAAGGCCACTCGCGCGAAGAGCAGAAGCCCGCCACCGCGAAAAATAGGCCCGGGCCGGGATTGTTTCAAGCGGGGGATGGATATTTGGACGAGAAAGAAGCGGCTTGCCGGATGTTTCCGTTTCGTTCATGCTGGCGCGATGGATGAACAGCTTCCCCCGATGGCCGGCCAGCGGCTGGCACGCGGCGTGGCGCGATTGCTGCGCAGCCTTGACCATGCAGTGCTGGCCGAGTTCGTACCGGCGCGCGGCCTCAGGGTCGATCTGATAAGCCTTGGCCCCAAGGGCGAAATCTGGATCGTCGAATGCAAAAGCAGCCGCGCCGATTTCGCCAGTGACCACAAGTGGCAGGGCTATCTCGAATGGAGCGACCGTTACTTCTGGGCGGTGGACGGCGATTTCCCGCAGGAGCTGCTGCCCGAGGAGACCGGGCTGATCCTCGCCGATCCCTTCGGCGCCGAGATCCAGCGCATGGCACCGCTGACGCCGCTGGCCGGGGCGCGGCGCAGCCGGCTGATCCGGGATTTTGGCCGTGCTGCCGCGCTGCGGCTGCACGGGATGATCGATCCGGCCAGCCTGGCGGACGGGGCGATCTGAGAGGCGGGCAGGGGGCTCAGCGGCGCTGTTTGCCCTTGCCGCCCTTGCCGCCGCCCGGTTTCTCGCCCATGCCGCGCACGGCCTCGGCCGCGGCCAGCAGTTCCTCGGCGATCTCGGTGGCCTCGTCCGCGTCGAAATCCAGCGGCAGGTCGACACCCTCGGCCTCGATATAGATGCGAACCATGCCGCGATCGGTCGGGCCGATCTGCAGATTGGCGGCGATGTTGCTTTCGCTGTTGATGCCCATGGCCATTTTTCCCTTTTTTCGGTCGCCATCCATAACGCGAGGTGAAATTCCCGGCAAGTCGGGCTTGCATCGGCCGCGGGGCGGCGTTACAGAACCGCCCTGTGCCGCCTTAGCTCAGTTGGTTAGAGCGCTAGATTGTGGATCTAGAGGTCCCCCGTTCGAGCCGGGGAGGCGGTACCATCTTCCAGACATCGATAGTCTTGCGAGAACAAGCGGTTGCCGCTTGCTTGCGCGGCTGCGCACTGGGCTCTGGCCGGGTGCATTAAACAAATATTTCCCCGGGTTCAGGGAACAATGGCCGCGTCCTGTTGGTTGATTGGCGAAACGACATTCAGCCGCAGAAAGGACCTGTGACATGTCCAGCCACAACTATTCCGCCGAGGACGCCAAGCGCGACGTGAAGGCCGCTGCCGAGGAAACCGCATCGGAACTGCGTCAGGGCGCACGCCGCGTCGCCGACCAGGCGCGCGAAACCCTCGACAACGTCACTCGTTCGGATTCGGTCGAGCGCGTGAAGGAAAAGGGTGCCGAACTGGCCGGTGCCGCGCGTGATGCGGGCCGTGAATATGCCGATATCGCACGCCAAGAGGCCGACCGTCTTTACAGTGCGGGCAAGAAGCGCGCCGACGAGGTCGCCCATTACGCCGAGGATTACTATGACGAAGTCTCGGACCTGGTGCGCCGCAAGCCGGCCCAGGCCCTTGGCATCGCCGCCGGTGTTGGCTTCCTGATCGGACTGATCCTGGCGCGCCGCTGAGGCGCGGCTTGCCCCGCAGCGATACCTGACATCGGAGACGATCCCGAATGTTCGATTATGCACGCAACATGAAGCTGGCGGTGCAGGATACCCTGCGCCGCTCGGCCCTGAAGGCGGCTGCCGGCGGGGTGATGGTCATCGGGCTCGGCTTCCTTCTGGCCGCGCTCTGGTCCTACCTGGCGACTGGACTTGGCTGGGGGGCGATGAATGCTTCGCTCGCCATTGGCGGGGGCTTCCTGTTGATCGGGCTGATCCTGCTGATGGTGGGCGGCCGCGTGACTCATGAGGCACCGACCACCGACGATCTGAAACGCGAGGTCGAGGCGCGTCTGACGCTGGCCGCGGATGCCGCGGCGCTGCGTGCGCGCAGCGAGGCGATGCGGATTGTCGATGGTGCGACCGATCGGGCGAATGCGCTTCTGGATCGCGCCACGGGGACGGCCAACCGTTTTGTCAGCGACACCGGCGAGACCGTGCGTGACACCGCCCGCAAGGTCGGGCTGTCGGCCGAGAATGTCGAAGCTGCCAAGGAGACCGTGCAGGAAGGCGCGCGGCAGGCCAAGGCGGCGGCGAATTCGAACGCCGGCAGCATGGCCAAGCTGGTCGGAGCCTTTGCCATCGGCCTGACATTGGCCTCGAAACTGGGCGAGCGCCGCCGACGCGACGACGCCTTTGACGACGGGGCCTATGACGATTTTGACGATTATTATGACGACGAAGATCCCTCCGTCCGATAAGTTTACCTGGTGAGAGGGCTGTCCGGGAGGGCAGCCCTTTTGCCGTTTCAGTTGTTCAGTTGATCACCGGGGCAGGGCCTCAGCGTGATCGGCTGGCCCGCCGCATCCCCCAACTCGGTGCAATGCTGTGGCTCTGTCTCCGGATCGCAAAGCCGCCAGCCGCCCCCTGTCGCACCGCTTGCGGCAAGCGTCAGCTGCGGCTGTGGCGGCAGGTCCGGGGTCCAGACCCACCAGCCATCCATCAAGACCGCGCCCGGACCGGGCTCCATCCCGGCGCCCGAACCCTTCACCGCCGCTCCGGTCAGGACCAGCGCACCGCCCTGCACCTGCCAGTCCTCGCGCCAGGTCGTGCGCTCGACCGAATGGGTCCAGTCGAGCACGAAGCGATCCCCGGTAAGCGTCAGAACCAGCGCGCCCGCCATCAGGCAGGCGCTCATGCCGGGGCTGGGCGGTCGCGGCGCAGCCAGATCAGCCCGGCGAACAGCGCCGCCAGCGCGAAGCCGATCTCGTCGGTCATCGGCACCGCCGCGATCAGCGTGAAGGCCCCGGCAGCGGCCAGAAGCCGCATCCAGATGGGCAAGGGCTTGCCCAGCCAGCCGATCACCGCCGTGCCCCAGAGGCCGATCGAGAGGACGCATTTCAGCACGATATAACCGACCGCCGGCAGGTAGCCGATCGCCTGCGACAGCGGCCCGCCATCCTGCAACATCAGCGCCGGGGTATAGACCGCCATATAGGGGATGACGAAGCCGGCAGCGGCGACCTTGACCGCCTCGAAGCTGATCTTGAGGCCGCTTTCCTTGGCGATGGGGGCTGCGGCAAAGCAGGCCAGCGCAACGGGGGGCGTCAGGTCGGCGAGGATGCCGAAATAGAAGACGAACATATGCGACACGATCAGCGGCACGCCCAGGTCCAGCAGTGCCGGGGCGGCGATGGTCGAGGTGATGATGTAATTCGGGATGGTCGGGATACCCATGCCCAAGACGATGCAGGTCAGCATGGTCAGGATCAGCGACAGTAGCAGGCTGTTTTCACCGACGCTGACGATGTACATGCCGAAGGTATTGGCCGCCCCGGTCAGGGTCATGGTGCCGATGATGATGCCCACCAGCGCACAGGCGACGCCGACGGGCAGGGCGGTCTTGGCCCCCTCGGCCAGACTGTCGATGACCTGTACGATGGTCTCGCGCCCGCCCTTGCTGATCGCGTTCCACGCCAGCAGCGCGGCAATGCCGAGCCACAAGGACTTGTTGCCGAACTCGAGGAAACTGGCCGCGACCAGCGCCAGCCCGATCCAGAAGATATAGCGCAGCACGCCCTGCGGCAGGCCAAGCGCGGCCGAGGCGCCGAGGATCAGGAACATGGTCAGCGCAAGGCCCACGGTGCCGGCGAAAAGCGGCGTGTAGCCCGAGAAAAGCAGGTAGACCAGCACCGCCAGCGGCAGGATCAGGTACCAGCCCTCGCGCACCGCCGCCCAGGCCGAGGGCAGGTCTTCCTTGGCCATACCGCGCAGGTTGCGGCGTCCGGCCTCGAGATGGACCATCCAGAAAGCGCTGGCGAAATAGAGGATGGCCGGGATGATCGCGGCGCGGACGATCTCGATATATTCGACGCCGAGCGTCTCGGCCATGATGAAGGCCACGGCGCCCATGACCGGCGGCATGATCTGCCCGCCCATCGAGGCGGTAGCCTCGACACCGCCGGCAAAGGCGGGGCGGTAGCCGAAGCTTTTCATCAGCGGGATGGTGAATTGCCCGGTGGTCACGACATTGGCCACGCCCGAGCCCGAGATGGTACCCATCAGCCCCGACGAGACGACCGACACCTTCGCCGCGCCGCCCATCTTGTGGCCGACGACCCCAAGGCTGACATCGGTGAAGAGCTTGATCATCCCGGCCTTTTCAAGGAAGGCGCCGAAGAGGATGAAGAGGAAGATATAGGTCGCGCTGACGTAAAGCGGCGTGCCATAGATGCCCTCGGTGCCATAGGCCATCTGCTCGATCACCTGTGCGAAGTCATAGCCGCGTGTCTGCATCGGTCCGGGGAAATACTGCCCGAAGAGGGCGTAGACCAGGAAGGCGCCGGCGACGAGGGGCAGGGCGGCACCCATCACCACCCAGGCGGCGGCAAAGGTCGTCACCAGCGCGATCACCCCGATGATCACATCCATCTGGTTCAGCGCGCCCGAGCGCAGCATCAGAGGCACATATTCGACCCATTGATAGCCCGCGACCAGGACCCCCAGACCCGCCATCAGCCAGGCGACGATCTTCCATGGCCCGGTGCGGTGGCGCAGCGCCGCCAAGAGCGGAAAGCACAGAAGCATCAGGAAACCCAGGTGCAGCGCCCGCTGGACCTGGCTCGAGAGCGTGACGATATGGGCGGCAATGGCGATCTGGTAGAGCGAGAAGGCCACCGCGATCCAGAAGAGAAGCTTGCCCTCGAAACCGGGCGGAAAGCTGTCGGACAGCGGGTCGTGAAGTCCCAGATCGGGATCGCCGGCCGGGGCCGGATGGGTGGGTTCGGTCATGGATTTGGTCCGCATGAAGGAAAAGGGCCGGGGGGTTCCCCGGCCCGGATCGCTTTGGCTTACTCGGCCTTCACGCCGACCTCGTCATAGTATTTCTGCGCCCCCGGATGCACCGGCACCGGCATCCCCTGCAGCGCGTTCTGCACGTCGACCTCGGCGGTGGCGGCATGGGCAGCCTTCAGCGTGTCGAGGTTTTCATACATCAGCTTGGTCATCTGGTAGGCCAGATCGTCGCTGACATCGCTGTTGGTGACCAGGTAGTTGATGACCGCGACCGTCGGCACATCCTCGGCCTGACCCTCGTAGGTATTGGCGGGGATGTTCTGGGCGATATAGGGCGCGCCCAGCTTCTCGGCCACCTCGGCCGGGACCGAGACCACCGAGATCGGGATCGAGGTCGACAGGTCCTTCAGCGAAGCGACGCCCAGACCGGCGGATTGCAACGTGGCGTCCAGCTGGCGGTTCTTCATCAGCTCGACCGATTCCGCGAAGGGCAGGTATTCGACCTTGCCCAGATCCTCGTAGCTCATTCCGGCGGCTTCGAGGATGGCGCGGGCATTCAGTTCGGTGCCCGATTTCGGCGCACCCACGGACAGCGCCTTGCCCTTCAGATCCTCCAGCGTCTTGATGCCGCTGTCGGCGCTGGCAACGATCTGGATGTAGTTCGGATAGATCGCCGAAATGCCGCGCAGCTTGTCCAGCGGGGCAGGGAAGCCGGCATCGGCATCGCCCTCGGCCGCAAGCTTGACGGAATCGCCAAGCGCGAAGCCGATCTCGCCTTTGTTCTGCTGCAGAAGGTTCAGGTTCTCGACGCTGGCCTTGGTCGACTGGACCTGCACCTTGGCGCCCTCGATGCCCTGTGAATAGATTTGCGACAGCGCGCCGCCCACCGGGTAATAGACTCCCGAGGTGCCGCCGGTCAGGATATTGATGAATTGCTGCGCCGAGCCGGCAACCGGCAGCGCCGCCAAGGCAAACCCGGCCGCCAGGCCGGCGATCTTGGTGCGAATGGTCATGTTTCTGTTCTCCCTGTCTGATTATCGGGTCAGGTTAGGGGGAAGTGAACGCATGGTCAAAAAGAAATCCCGGCCTTTCGACCGGGATTTTCATTGTTAAAGAATTTCAGCGTGTTGCCGCGGAAATATCAGGCGTTGGCTTCGCGGATCTTGGCCGCGGCTTCCTTGGAATAAACCACGCCTTTCTGGTCGAACAGCTGGTCCAGCTCGCCTGACAGCGTCATCTCGGTGATGATGTCGCAGCCGCCCACGAACTCGCCCTTGACATAGAGCTGCGGGATGGTCGGCCAGTCCGAGAATTCCTTGATGCCCTGGCGGATGCCCTCATCGGCCAGCACGTTCACGTCCTGGAACTCGACGCCCATGTAGTTCAGCACCCCGGCCACGCGGCTGGAAAACCCGCATTGCGGCATTTCCTTGGTGCCTTTCATGAACAGCACCACATCGCTGCTGTCGATGGCTTTCTGAATATCCGCTTTCACGTCGCTCATCTTGGGGATTCCTTCAATCCGGTGCCTTGGTGGTCAGCGCGAGGGCGTGCAGTTCGCCGGCCGGACCATCCATCTTGCCTTGCAGCGCCGCATAGACAGCGCGCTGCTGCTGAACGCGGTTCAGACCCCGGAAGCTTTCGTCGATCACCTCGGCCGAGTAATGGTTTCCATCGCCGGCGAGATCGGTGATCTCGATCTGCGCGTCGGGAAACGCCGCGCGGATCAGGGCTTCGATCTGGTGGGCTTCCATCGCCATGTGGGGTCCTTTCGCAGTTGCCATCAGATGTAGGGGAAGCCCCATGCGCCTGCAAGGGGAGGCTCAGCTTGGCGGGTGTTAAGCGGGTAACTGCTATATTGATAATCCGTATTATGGAATAGAGAACTGTATCCGGGATAGCACCTGCGGGGTGGTTCTCCCTGCCACGGACGTGGCTGAGAGTGGCGCGACGACGATCATCATTATGGGCGCGACCCATCGCACACGCGCACTCTGCGACAGCCTGCCTGCCAACTCGTGCGTCCGTGACGAAAATGCACCGGAGGCGATGCTCGGCTGAAACCCGATCTGCGTGACGGGCGCATCTGCCCAGTGTCAGCGCGGGTCCGGTGACTGGGCCAACTCGGGCAGCGCCAAGGCGATTGCTCAGCCCCGGTTTGTAGGAACCGGCCCCAAGGCATCACCGTTCACCAATTCTTAATAATCATGCAATATCAGTTATTTAGATTTACATGCCCGAATCAATGAGCGACAAAGGCAATGACAGACCCCTCAGCAAGACCTTGCAATGCCCGCGCCGGACGCGAATAAACTCCGCCGGGAAAAGGAGATTTGCATGGCTGTCACACCCCCCGTCTGCGATTTCGGCGCGCCGATCCGGGACTTCACGCTTCCCGGCACCGATGGGCGCAGCCACAGCCTGGCCGAGGTCAGCGGACCGAACGGCACGCTGGTCATGTTCATCTGCAACCATTGCCCCTATGTGCAGGCGGTGATGGACCGCATCACCCGCGACGCGCGCGATCTGCAGGCGGCGGGCATCGGCGTCGTCGCCATCTCGGCCAATGATGTGGGTGACTATCCACAGGACGGACCGGAGCAGATGGCGCTTGAGGCGGAAAAGCACGGGTTCAGCTTTCCCTATCTCTACGACGAAAGCCAGGCGGTCGCGCGGGATTACAGTGCCGAATGCACGCCGGATTTCTTTGGCTACAATGCCGCCGGCGAATTGCAGTATCGCGGCCGGCTGGATGCCTCGGGCCGCAATCCGGGCCCGCCGGATGCCAAGCGCGAGCTTTACGAGGCGATGATGCAGATCGCCGAAACCGGGCAGGGTCCGCGCGACCAGGTGCCGTCGATGGGCTGCTCGATCAAGTGGAAGGCCGCATGACCGTCTGTTACGCCCCCTGCCCCGTGGTCTTCGATCTCGACGGCACGCTGATCGACAGCGCGCCCGATATCCATGCCGCCGTGAATGCCGTGCTGCGCGAGGTTGACGTGCCGCCGCTGACACTGGACCAGGTCCGCGGCTTCATCGGTGGCGGGGTCGAGGTGCTGTGGCACCGGATCATCGTCGCCACGCATTTGCCCGAGACCGAACAGCGCCCGCTGATGGCCGCCTTCATGGCCCGCTACAGCCGCAGCACAGCGCTGACGCGGCTCTATCCGGGGGTGCTCGAGGCGCTTGGCGTGCTGGCTGATCGCGGCCATCCGCTGGGGCTTTGCACCAACAAGCCGATGCAGCCGACCCGCGCCGTGCTGGCGCATTTCGGCATCGAAGACCTGTTCGGCACGATCATCGCCGGCGACTCGCTGCCCGAGCGCAAGCCGCATCCCGCGCCCCTGCGGGCGGCACTGGCGGCGCTTGGCGCCGAACCCGACGCCCCGAAGGGGATTTTCGTCGGCGACAGCGAGATCGATGCCGAGACCGCCGAAGCCGTGCCGGTGCCGCTGATGCTGTTCACCCAAGGCTATCGCAAGACCCCGGTGGAGCAACTGCCGCATTTCGCGGCCTTCGATCATTTCGACGCGCTGCCGGCGCTGGTCGAGCAGGCGGTCACGCAATAGCGACGCCAACGCGCTTGACCTTCGCCCCGCATTTGCGTCAATGCGGGGCGACCGGAATTGGCCAGAAAGAGAAGCATCATGGACCTGCGTCAGCTCATTCCCGATCTCGCCGTTTCGGGCCAGATCACCCCGCAGGATGTCGCGGCTTTGGCCGAGGCCGGGTTCAAGGTGCTGATCAACAACCGCCCCGACGAGGAGATCGGTCCCGAGGAGGACAGCTCGGTGATGGCCGAGGCCGCCCGCGCCGCCGGGATGAGCTATCATTACATTCCCTTCGTGCCGAGCCAGATCACCCCCGAGATGATCACCGGCTTTGCCGAGGCGATGGCCGAACGCGGGCCGCATTTCGCCTATTGTCGCAGCGGCAATCGCAGCACGGTGCTGTGGGCGCTGACCCAGGCCAGCAAGCGCCCGCATGACGAGATCCTGCAGATCGCCGCCAATGCGGGCTATGACCTGTCGGGTATCCGGCCGATGCTGGCGAGCCTCGCCAGCCGTCGCGGCTGAGTTAGGGCTGCGAGATCGGGGCAGGCTCCCTGCCCCGCCGGCTCAGGCCTGAACCCCCAGCGCGCGCTTCACATTCGCGGTCCAACCGAGCAGCCGCAGATCGCCGGTCTCGATCGCCGGGCGCTTCATCACGCTGGGTTTCTCGCCCATCATCGTGACCGCGTCGGCGCCGCGCTCGGCCTCGGACATGCCACGCCAGGTCAGGCTGGCGCGGTTGATGATCTTCTCGCCCCATTCTGCCGCCAGACGTTCGCGCAGCGCCTTGTCCAGCGGGTCTTTCTGCACGTCGCGGAAATCGACGGCCCAACCGGCAGCCTCAAGTTCAGACTGCGCCTTTTGACAAGTGGAACAATGGCCAAGCCCGTACATCGTCAGTGATTTCGACATGTCAGAACCTCAGATGAAGGGGATCAGCGGCACGCCGCAGGCGGCCAAAGCGAGGACGGCGGAAAGGGCGAGGACGAGTTTCATGGCTGCTCCTGTTCGGGTTTTGCCGCCATATGGGACGCCCGCAGGCCCGCGCACAAGTCACAATTCCGGCGTCAGTGCTCGCCGCCCTCGTCCCCCTCAAGGCGTTTTCGCACCCGCTGCAGCCCCCACCAGACAGCCAGCACCGCAAGCGGGGTCAGCAGCGCCAGCAGCACCCCCTTCTCGATCCCCAGGCCCTCGGCCACCGGCGCCAGCGCGTAGGAGATCAGCCCGACCGCGTAATAACTGATTGCCACCACCGACAGGCCCTCGACCGTGTGTTGCAGCCTCAGTTGCAGCGCGGCGCGGCGGTCCATGCTTTCCAGAACCTGCTGGTTCTGCGCCGAGCGCTGCACATCGACGCGGGTCCGCAGCAGCTCGCCCGCCCGGTCGGCACGTTCCAGCATGGTCTTCAGCCGCGCCTCGGTCGAGGCGACGGTGCGCATGGCCGGCTGATAGCGCCGGGCCATGAACTCGGTCAGGGTCTGGCGACCCATGAAGCGGCTTTCGCGCAGCACCGCCACGCGGTCCATCACGATCGCCTCATAGGCCTTGGTCGCGCCGAAGCGGAAATGCGACTGCGTCGCCTCGGTTTCCAGCCGGGCCGAGATCGACAGCAATTCCTGCAACACATCATCGGCGGGTCGGTGCTCGTCCGCCATGCCGGCGACGATGGCCGACAGCTGCGGGTCCAGCGCGTTCAGCCGCCCCGACAACGACCGTGCACGCGGCAGGCCCATCATCGACATGGCGCGATAGGTCTCGAGCTCCAGGATGCGCTGGACGATCCGCCCGATCCGGCCCTCGGTCGCGCCCTCGCGGATGAAGACGGCAAAGCGCATCCAGCCGGACGCATCGATGCGGAAATCGCTGGCGACCAGCGCGGCTTCCTCCAGCACCCAGCCCGCCGCCAGGCTGTCGGTGACGAACCAGCCCTCCAGCGTGTCCAGCACCTCGGCCGGGTCCTCGGGCAAGGGCAGGATCTGGATCATCACCGCCGCCACCCGCTTTCCCGGTGCCGCCGCCTGCCATTCCTCGGGAAAGACCGCGCCGGCAGAAGGGTCAAACGGCCGTGGCGGCAAGCCGGGCGTATAGGCGGTGTAGGTGACGAACTCGGTATGGCGTTCCCACCGCAGCTTGTGGCGGCCGATCTGCCCGGCATAGTGATTGGCCGTCCGGTCCGGGCGCTGCCCGCCATGCCGCGTGACCAACTCGTCCAGATGCGCGTCGTCGCGGGCGCGGTCCCGCGTGGCCGCCTGATCGGGTTCCTTGAAGGCCACGAAAACCACGGTCGAGGGCGCACCGAGCCGCGGCGATGGCCGGGCGTGCAGCTCGTTCACGAGGCCATAGCGAAGCGGGTGGTCGTCGGCAGGTGTCATGGCGGCATCATGTCCCTTGGGTTACGGCGCCGCAAGCGGCTGAATGTGGGCAGGCTCGTGTTTTCGTGAACGGCGCGGCGATTGCACCGGAGCGGCTCTGCCGCCAGAATGGCGGTAACAACCAGATCACGGGACAGCGATGCGGACCACAGCCCTTCTCAAGATTGCCGCCCTCGGCATGATCGCCCTGCTGGCGGCCTGCGGTGGCCCCTCGAAATTCAAGACCTACAGCGGTCCGCCGGTCACCCAGATCGTCGTCGATAAAAGCGAGCGCAAGATGTGGCTCCTCAGCGGGTCGACCGCGATCAAGCAATACGACATCGGGCTGGGTAACGAACCGGTCGGCGACAAGTTCATCGAGGGTGACGGCAAGACCCCCGAGGGCAATTACTTCATCGACCGCCGCAACCCGAACAGCCAGTATCACCTGTCGATCGGCGTCTCCTATCCCGATCCGCGGGATGTGGTCGAGGCCGCCGCCTTCGGTCGCCCCCCCGGCGGGGACATCTTCATCCATGGCCGCGGCCCCGAGGGCAATGCCAAGGTCGGCTCGAACTGGGACTGGACCGCCGGTTGCATCACCATCAGCGATGACGAGATCGAGGATGTCTATGCCATGGTCCGCGACGGCACGCCGATCCAGATCAATCCCTGACGCAGACGGGGCAAGGCCAGCGCCCTGCCCCGCCCGGGATACCAACGCCGCTCAGCGCTGCGCCAGCGCGATGTGAATCACCCCGCCAAGCGCGGCGCCGATCAGCCAGCCAAAGCCGGTCAGCCCGGCCAGCGCGGGCAGCCAGACCGTCGCGATCGAGAAGACCGCCGCCACGCCCACCGCGATGATGGCGTTGCGGTTCCAGCCATCCTGATAGAAATAGCGCCCACTTGGCTGGTCCGAGAAAAGCTGCGACAGGTCCAGCTGGCGCTTCTGCACGATGTAATAATCCGCGATCAGGATGCCGTAGAGCGGCGCAAGGATCGCGCCGAGCGTGTCGACGAACTTGGCAATGCCGATCTGCGAGATCACCGAGACCCACAGCGCCCCGATGATGAAGGCAATGGCGGCGGTGATGAGGCCGCCGGTCCTGGCGCTGATCTTCGAGGGCGAGAGGTTGCAGATGTCATAGGCGGCGGGGATGAAGTTGGCGACGAGGTTGATCCCCACTGTCGCCGCGAAGAAGGTGACGGCCGCGATCAGCGTCAGGGTCAGGCTGTCCACCCGCGCGATGATCTGCGTCGGATCGGTCAGCCGCTCGCCATACAGGACCACGGTGCCGGCGGTGATGAACAGCGCGATGAGGGAAAAGAACGCCATCGACACCGGCAGTCCCCAGAAATTCCCGCGCCG
Source organism: Paracoccus zhejiangensis (assembly GCF_002847445.1). Classification (NCBI taxonomy): domain Bacteria; kingdom Pseudomonadati; phylum Pseudomonadota; class Alphaproteobacteria; order Rhodobacterales; family Paracoccaceae; genus Paracoccus; species Paracoccus zhejiangensis. The sequence continues at coordinate 916,069 of NZ_CP025430.1, forward strand.
CATCTGCTCTTCGGTTTTCACGAAGCGCGAAAAGTCCCCGAAATTGATCACCACGGCGGCGAAATAGGCGACCATGGTGCCGACCACGGCGATGAAGCCGGTGAGCGTCGAATAGCCGCTTTCCTCGCCGCCCTGGAAGATCGTTCCCATGGCCGGCCAGAGCGCATTGCCCGCCCGATACCAGATCGCCAGCGCCAATGCGATCATCACCACGTAGACGAAGGGCCCGGCCCAGTTCAGGAAGCGGCCCACCCAGTCGATGCCCTTCAGGAACATGCCGACCTGAAAGACGGTCACAATGACATAGGCGATCCAGTCGATGCCGCCGAGGCCCAGCAGGCTGAAACTGGTCACGCCCGGCTCGATCCCGAAGATGCCGCGCAGCGCCAGCGCCACCGCCGTCGAGGCAAAATAGGTCTGCACCCCGAACCAGAAGATCGCCACCGTGCCCCTGACCAGCGCCGGGAAACGCGCGCCCCGGACCCCCATCGAGGCCCGCGCCATCACCGCATAGGGCACGCCGTAGCGTACCGAGGGCCGGCCCGAGAGGTTCACCAGCCACATGACGATCAGCCCCGACAGCACGATGGCCGCGAAGGTCAGCCAGCCGTTCAGCCCGTAGCTGAGGAACAGCGAGGCCGCCAGCGTATAGCCGAAGAGGCTCTGGATATCGTTGTTCCAGACGTTGAAGATCTCGAAGGCGCCCCAGCTTCGCTTCCCCGGCGGGATCGGCGCCAGATCCTCGTTATAGAGCGACGGATCGCCGCCGGTGATCTGCAGATTGTCGGTGGATGTCATGGCCATGTCGCAGGGTCCCCGCTGGAGCATCATGACACGGCACTGTCAGCGATGCGGCAAGATGACGCAAGGTAAACTAAGGCGGCATTGCACGCTAACATGTTGATGCTGAATTTTGTTTCCCGGGGAAATGGCGCTGCTTGGTTCCTGTGCAGCCGGGCGCCATCTGCCGCCCAGCTCGGCTGACCGCCCCAAGGAAAAGGCCGGGGCATTGCTGCCCCGGCCGGTTCTTCCGTCTGCGTCCCTACTCAGTCGATGAGCGGCAAGAGCTTGTTCACCGAGTCCTTTGCGTCGCCGTAGAACATGCGGGTGTTGTCCTTGAAGAACAGCGGGTTCTCGATGCCGGAATAGCCGGTGCCCTGGCCGCGCTTGCTGACGAAGACCTGCTTGGCTTTCCAGACCTCGAGCACCGGCATGCCGGCGATCGGGCTGTTCGGGTCGTCCTGGGCGGCCGGGTTCACGATGTCGTTCGAGCCGATGATGATCACGACATCGGTCGAGGGGAAATCCTCGTTGATCTCGTCCATCTCCAGCACGATGTCGTAAGGCACCTTGGCCTCGGCCAGGAGCACGTTCATGTGCCCGGGCAGGCGCCCCGCCACCGGGTGGATGGCGAAACGCACCTCTTTCCCGGCCGCGCGCAGCTTGCGGGTCAGTTCCGAGACCGGCCCCTGGGCCTGCGCCACCGCCATGCCATAGCCGGGCACGATGATGACCGAGTCGGCCTCGTTCAGCGCCGAAGCGACACCATCGGCATCGATCGCCACCTGCTCGCCCGAGATCTCGGCCGCCGGCCCGGTCTCGCCGCCGAAGCCGCCGAGGATCACGCTGACGAAGTTGCGGTTCATCGCCTTGCACATGATGTAGCTGAGGATCGCACCCGAGGAGCCGACCAGCGCCCCGGTCACAATGAGCAAGTCATTCGACAGGGTGAAGCCGATCGCCGCCGCCGCCCAGCCCGAATAGCTGTTCAGCATCGACACCACCACCGGCATGTCGGCGCCGCCGATGCCCATGATCAGGTGATAACCGATGAAGAAGGCCAGAAGCATGATCAGGACCAGCCAGAACACCCCCGGGCCGATATCGGCGCAGTAGAGCAGGCCGAGGACCAGCGAAGCAGCCGCCGCGGCGGCGTTCAGGAAATGCCCGCCCGGCAGCTTCTTCGGCGTGCCGCTGATCCGTCCGGCCAGCTTGCCGAAGGCCACGATCGAGCCGGTGAAGGTCACCGCGCCGATGAACACGCCGAGGAAGACCTCGATCTGCAGCATGTTCAGTTCCGCCGGGGTCTTGTGGGTCAGCACCTCGGCAAAGCCGCGGAACTGCTCGGTGCTGCCGTCGCGCAGCGCGCGCATCACCCGGCCCATCTCCAGCTGGGCGTTGAAGCCCACGAAGACCGCGGCAAGGCCGACAAGGCTGTGCATCGCCGCGACCAGCTGCGGCATCTCGGTCATCTGTACCCGCTTGGCCACGACCCAGCCGATGGCGCCACCGGCGGCGATCATGATCAGCGACAGAAGCCAGTTGCCCGAACCCGGGCCAAACAGCGTGGCGACAACCGCCAGCGCCATGCCGACGATGCCGTACCAGATCGCCCGCTTGGCGCTTTCCTGTCCCGACAGCCCGCCGAGCGAGAGGATGAACAGGATGGCGGCAACCACGTAGGCGGCAGTGGTGAATCCGTATTCCATGATCCCCTCCTTACGATTTCTGGAACATGGCGAGCATGCGCCGGGTGACCATGAAGCCACCGAAGATGTTGACCCCGGCCATCAGCACGGACAGCGCCGCGAGGATCAGCACCAGCCAGGAGCCCGAGCCGATCTGCATCAGCGCGCCCAGGATGATGATCGAGCTGATCGCGTTGGTGATCGCCATCAAGGGCGTGTGCAGCGAATGCGCGACGTTCCAGATCACCCGGAAGCCCACGAAACAGGCCAGCACGAAGACGATGAAATGCGACATGAAGCTGGCCGGCGCGACGAGGCCGATGAGCAAGAGCAGCAGGCCGCCCCCGCCCAAGAGCATCAGCTGGCTGCGGGTCTCGGCCTTGAAGGCGGCGGCCTCGGCGGCGCGGCGCTCCTCGGGCGTCAGCTCCTTCTTCTTCTCCTTCGGCTTCTGCGCCGCGATGGCCGCGATCTTCGGCGGCGGCGGCGGGTAGGTGATGGCGTGGTCATGGGTCACCGTGGCGCCCCGGATCACGTCATCCTCCATGTTATGGGCGATGACCCCGTCCTTCTTCGGCGTCAGGTCGGCCATGAAATGGCGGATATTGTTGCCGTAAAGCTCGGAGGACTGCGCCCCCATGCGGCTGGGGAAATCGGTATAGCCGATGATGACGACACCGTTCTCGGTCACGATGCGCTCATCCGGCACCGTCAGGTCGCAGTTGCCGCCGCGCTCGGCGGCCAGGTCGACAATGACCGAACCGGTCTTCATTGCCGCCACCATGTCGGCGGTCCAGAGCTTCGGCGCATCGCGGCCCGGGATCAGCGCCGTGGTGATGACGATGTCCATCTGCGGCGCCAGTTCGCGGAACCTGGCCAGCTGCGCCTCGCGGAACTCCGGGCTCGAGGGCGCGGCATAGCCACCCGTCGCGGCGCCGTCGGTCTGCGCCTCGGAGAAGTCGAGATAGACGAACTCGGCCCCCATCGACTCGATCTGCTCGGCCACTTCGGGCCGCACGTCGAAGGCATAGACCTGCGCGCCAAGCGACACGGCAGCCCCGATCGAGGCGAGGCCCGCGACCCCTGCCCCGACGACCAGCACCTTGGCCGGCGGCACCTTGCCCGCCGCCGTCACCTGCCCGGTGAAGAAGCGACCGAAATTGTTCGCCGCCTCGATCACCGCGCGGTAGCCGGCGATATTGGCCATCGAGCTCAGCGCATCCATCTTCTGCGCCCGGCTGATCCGCGGCACCATGTCCATGGCGATGGCGGTGACGCCCTGGTCCTTGGCCTGTTCCAAGAGCGCGGCGCTTTGGGCCGGGTAGAAGAACGAGATGACCGTCTGGCCCTCGCGCATCTGCCCGATCTCGCCCTCGGACGGCGGACGCACCTTGGCCACCACATCCACCGCGCCGATCAGGTCAGCGGCCGAAGCCTCGACCGTCACGCCTGCGCGGCGGTAATCCTCGTCGCCGAAACCCGCAGCCTTCCCGGCCCCGGCCTCGACATATACCTCATGCCCCAGCTTCTGCAGATGCGCCGCAGACGACGGTGTCACCGCAACGCGCGCCTCGCCCTCCTGGGTCTCTCTCAAGGCACCAATCTTCATGATGACTCCCCCGATCTATTCGCAGTCGCAGCATCTGTAACATTGCGCAACAATCTTTCACAAGACCGTGCGTCCCGGTTCTTTTCAAAACCCTTATCAGCCTTTGGTCGATAGGCGGTCCGCCGCCTCGCCCGGAAGGTGGGGACATCAGGGCACGAGGCCCCTCTTCGTTGACCAGCCGCGCAGCAGAAAGCCGCGCAGGATGACCCTGCGCGGCTTCCGAAGATCGCCGATCGGCTGTGACCGGATCAGTTGCTGGCGGGCGGAACCGCCGGCTCGGTGCCTTCCGCGGCCGGTTCGGCCGGGGCGGGCTCGGTCGCCGCCGGTTCCGTCGCAGCCGGTTCGGTTGCCGCAGGCTCGGGGGTCACGGCTTCTTCGACAGCAGTCGCTGCATCCTCGACCGCGCCCTCGACAGCGGTCGCGGCGTCGCTGGCGGCATCGCCAACGGCCGTTGCGGCGTCGGAGGCGGCTTCGCCTGCAGCATCAACGGCGGCGCCAGCCGCGTCGGTTGCGGCATCAGCGGCGGCCTCGGCCTCGGTCGCGGCAGCATCGGCAGCGGCTTCCGCATCGGCGGCAGCGTCTTCGGCTGCAGCCTCGGCATCGGCAGCGGCACCTTCCACGGCGGCTTCAGCATCGGCAGCGGCACCTTCGACCGCGGCTTCGGTCTCGGCGGCGGCTTCCTCGGTGGTCTGCTCGACCGCAGCCGCATCACCCTCGACGACCTCGTCGCCGGTCATGAAGCGCTGCAGCACGAAATAGGCCAGCGCCAGCGCCAGCAGGACGCCGATGATCAGCGGCAGCGGCGAGGCGCGGCGCTCGACCGGCTCGACATAGGTTTCATTGCGCTCGGCCGGGGTATTGGCATCGTTGCGTTTGGGATCGTTGGGATCGTAGGTCATAATTGGCCTCCATTCACTCTGTTGAACTACCGGCCTTTTGAATGCCGGGCTCGGCAATGATGCGCCATGCGGCCGCCCGGCGATCCTCGCCGCCTTGCGACCCGGCACTCAGCCGAATAACACTCCGATCACGGACAAGTTCCCGCAACGCAACATGTTTTTTGGCCCGAGGGTAGTGATGACGCAGAAAAATGCCTTTCAGACGCAATATCTTGCCGATTATCGCCCCTACCCCTTCCGGTTGAACGAGACCCGGTTGCGCTTCCGGCTGAGCGATCACGCCACCGAGGTCGAGTCGGAACTGGACCTGACCCGCGAGGGCGACGGACCGCTGGTGCTGGACGGCGGGGCAGGCCTGAAGTTGCTGCGGCTGGCCATCGACGGGCGCGAGCTGGAACCCGGTGATTTCACCCGCGAGGGCGAGGTGCTGACCATCGCCGAGACCGCCCTGCCCGGCACGAGCTTCACCTTCGAGGCCCATGTGCGCATCGATCCGGGTGCCAATACCACCTTCGAGGGGCTTTACCTCTCGGGCGGGATGTTCTGCACCCAATGCGAGGCCGAAGGGTTCCGGCACATCACCTTCTATCCCGACCGGCCCGACGTGATGGGGCCCTTCCGCGTCAGCATCGAGTCGACGAAATCGATCCTGCTGTCCAACGGCAACCCGGTCAGCACCGCGCCGGGCCGGGCCGAATGGCACGATCCCTGGCCGAAACCGGCCTATCTCTTCGCGCTGGTCGCGGGCGACCTGGTGGCGATCAGCGACAGTTTCACCACGATGTCGGGGCGCGAGGTGGCGCTGAATGTCTGGGTCCGTCCGGGCGATCAGGACCGTGCTGGCTTTGCCATGGAATCGCTGATCAAGTCGATGAAATGGGACGAAGAGGTCTATGGCCGCGAATATGACCTCGACGTGTTCAACATCGTCGCGGTCGATGATTTCAACATGGGGGCGATGGAAAACAAGGGGTTGAACATCTTCAACTCGAAACTGGTGCTGGCCTCGCCCGAGACCGCGACCGATGATGACTACAACCGCATCGAGGGCGTCATCGCGCATGAATATTTCCACAACTGGACCGGCAATCGCATCACCTGCCGCGACTGGTTCCAGCTGTGCCTGAAGGAAGGGCTGACGGTCTTCCGCGACCAGCAATTCACCAGCGACATGCGCAGCGCGCCGGTGAAGCGGATCGAGGATGTGCAGACGCTGCGCGCCCGCCAGTTCCGCGAGGACCAGGGGCCGCTGGCCCATCCGGTGCGGCCCGATCACTACCAGGAGATCAACAATTTCTACACCGCGACCGTCTATGAAAAGGGCGCCGAGGTGATCGGGATGCTGAAGCGGCTGGTCGGCGATGACGGTTACAAGGCGGCGCTGGATCTCTATTTCGACCGCCATGACGGCGATGCGGCGACCATCGAGGACTGGCTGTCCGTCTTCGAGGACGCGACCGGCCGCGATCTCGCGCAGTTCAAGCGCTGGTACACCGATGCCGGCACGCCGCGCCTGCGGATGGACGAGGCGTGGGACGACGGCAAGCTGACGCTCAGCTTCACGCAAGTCACCCCGCCGACGCCGGGTCAGGACGACAAACCCCCGCGCGTCATCCCGATTGCCGTGGGGCTGATCGGTCCCAATGGCGACGAGGTGCGCCCGACCGAGGTGCTGGAGATGACCGAGGCGACGCAAAGCTTTGCCTTCGAGGGGCTGGGAGCAAGGCCCACGGTCTCGGTGCTGCGCGGCTTCTCGGCGCCGGTGGTTCTGGACCGCGATCTCGACGATGCCGGGCGGGCCTTTCTGCTGGCCCATGACACCGATCCTTTCGTGCGGTGGGAATCGGGTCGCGGGCTGGCGCTGACGGCACTGCAGGCCATGGCGCAGGGGGCGGAACCCGACCCCGCCTATATCGCCGCCATTGGCGAACTGGCAGGTGACGATGCAGTCGATCCGGCCTTCCGCGCCCTCTGCCTGCAGCTTCCGCCCGAGGACGAGGTGGCCGCGCGGCTCTCGGATGCGGGCATCGTGCCCGATCCCGATGCCATCCATGCCGCGCATCTGCGCCTCGCCCGTGCCGTGGCCGAGACGCATGAGGGGCTCCTGGACCGGCTTTACCGGCAGATGACGGTGCCGGGCGCCTATATCCCCGATGCCGAGGGCGCGGCGCGCCGGGCGCTGCGCAATGTGGCGCTGGCGCGGCTGTCGCTGCTCGACGGCGGCGCGCGGGCGGCGGCGCAGTTCGCTGACGCCGGCAACATGACCGAACGCTTCGCCGCGCTGGCCGCGCTGATCCGCGCCGGCAAGGCCGAGGGCGCGCTGGTCGAGTTCCACGAGGAATTCGCCAGCAACAGGCTGGTCATGGACAAGTGGTACATGGTCCAGCCCGCCGCCGCCGATCCGTCGCAAGCGGCGGCGATTACGAGGAAGCTGTCAGAACGCGATGATTTCGATTGGAAAAACCCCAACCGCTTCCGCGCGCTTCTGGGCGGGCTCTCGGCCAACCATGCCGGTTTCCACGCGGCGGATGGCGCGGGCTATGACGTGACCGCCGACTGGCTGATCCGCATGGACGGCGCCAATCCGCAGATCGCCGCCCGCATGTCCTCGGCCTTCGAGACCTGGTGGCGCTATGACGCGGGCCGGCGCGAGAAATCGCTGGCGGCGCTGCAACGCATTGCCGATACCCCGCGTTTGTCCCGCAACACCTCGGAAATGGTGTCGCGGATGATGGCGGCAAAGGGCTGACGGCAGCGGATGGACGCAAGGGAAGAGATGCAGGCCCGGATCGACCCGCTGATCGCCGAGCGGGCGCCGTGGTTCTATTCGGGCCGCCCGCATCACGCGCTGGCGCGCAGCGCGATGATGTGGCTGTTGCGCTATCCCGAGACGCTGCGGCTGGCGGCAGAGTTCCGCGACCTCCCGACGCCCGAGATCCTGCGCCGGATGCAGGCGCTGATGGTGCGCGATGTGCAGGTGGCGGGAATGGAGCATCTGCCCGCCCGTGGCCCGGCGCTGATCGTGGCGAACCATCCGACCGGCATTGCCGACGGGCTGGTGCTGCACGCGCTGATCAGCCAACTGCGCGATGACCTGTTCATCTATGCCAATCACGACATGATCCGGGTGCTGCCCCAGACCGAGGAACTGATCGCCCCGGTCGAATGGCGGCTGGAAAAGCGCAGCCATGCCAAGACCCGCGCGACGATGGATTACACCCGTGCCGCGCTTGGTGCCGGGCGGATCGGGCTGATCTTCCCCTCGGGCCGGTTGGCGAAACGGCGCTGGCTGACCCTGCACGAGCGTCCGTGGATGGCCAGTGCGGCGATGATCGCGCGGAAGTTCGGTGTGCCGGTCATCCCGCTGCGCATCCGCGCGCGGAATTCCGCCCTCTTCTATGCGCTGGACCGGATCCATGCCAGTCTGCGCGATGTGACCCTGTTCAACGAGGTGCTGAACAAGGCCAGCCAGCCCTATCGCGTCACCATCGGTGCGCCGATCGATCCTGCGAGCCTGCCGCGCAGCAGCGACGAGGCGATTTCGGCGCTGCGCGATGCCGTGCTGGCTCTGCCCGCCCCCGGCCCTGATGCGCCGCGGCTGGCGCAGGGCAAGGGGGCGCTGCCCCCGCCGGCCTTCGGCCGCCTCCCCCGGGATATCTGAGCGACAGAGAAGCCGGCTTCAGATCGCCAGGTCGTCGCGGTGGATCAGCGCGGCGCGACCGGAATAACCCAGAATGGCCTCGATTTCGGCCGAGTGGTGGCCGGCGATGCGGCGGGTTTCGTCGGCGGTATAGCGGACAAGGCCATGGGCCAGCGTCTCGCCGGCAGGGCCGGTGACGGTGACCGGATCGCCGCGGCTGAACTCGCCGGTGATGCCGGTGACACCCGCCGGCAGCAGCGACTTGCCGCTGTGCAGCGCGCGGACGGCGCCCGCGTCGATGACGATGGTGCCGCGCGGCTTCATCCCTGCGATCCAGCGTTTGCGGGCCAGGTGCGGGTCGCCCTCGGGCAGGAACCAGCTGGCGCGCGCGCCATTGGCCACCGCGGTCAGCGGGCGCAGCACCGAGCCCTCGGCAATCGCCATGGCGCAGCCGCCGGCCACGGCGGTCCGCGCCGCCATCAGCTTAGTCTTCATCCCGCCCTTCGACAGGCCCGAGACCGGATCGCCGCCCATCGCTTCAATCTCGCCGGTCAGCCGCTCGATCACCGGCAGATGCACGGCACTCGGGTCGGTCTTCGGGTTGGCGGTATAAAGCCCGTCGACGTCCGACAGCAGCAGCAGTTGATCCGCGCCCGCCGTCACCGCGATCTGCGCAGCCAGCCGGTCATTGTCGCCATAGCGAATCTCGTCGGTCGCCACGGTGTCGTTCTCATTGACGATAGGCACCACGCCAAGCCCCAGCAGCGTCTGCATCGTCGCGCGGCTGTTCAGGTAGCGGCGGCGGTCGGCGCTGTCTTCCAGCGTCAGCAGCACCTGCGCGGTGGTGACGCCATGCGGGGCCAAGGCTTCCTCGTAGGCGCGCGCGAGCCGGATCTGGCCCACCGCGGCCGCCGCCTGCGCCTGTTCCAGCGCCAGCGCGCCACCGGCGGGCAGGTTCAGCACCCGGCGGCCAAGGGCGATGGAGCCGGAGGAGACCAGCACCACATCGGCCCCGCGCGAGCGCCACAGCGCCACGTCATCGCAAAGCCCGCGCAGCCAGTCGGTTTTCAGCCCGTCCGGCCCGACCAGCAGGGCCGATCCGATCTTGACCACCAGGCGACGGGCGCGGGCGAGATCGGGCGCTAGGGCTGCCATTTCTCGACCGTTTCCACCGGGGTCGAGGTGAGGCCGCGTGCAACGGCGATCTGGGACCAGAGCGCGCGCAGCACATCGGTCACGCCCTCTTTCGCCACGCCCGACATCAGGAAGACCGGTCCGCCGATTTCGGCCTCCAACTCGGCCTGCCGCTCGGCGATGGTCTCTTCGTCCAGCGCGTCGATCTTGTTCAGGGCGGTGATGCGGGGCTTGTCCATCAGCACCGGGGAATAGGCGGCGAGTTCCGTCAGCACGGTGCGTGCATCGCCGGCGACATCCTCGGAGGTGCCATCGACCAGGTGCAGCAGCACCGCGCAGCGTTCGATATGGCCAAGGAAGCGGTCACCGATCCCCCGGCCTTCGCTGGCGCCCTCGATCAGGCCGGGAATGTCGGCCATGACGAATTCGCGCCCGTCCACGCCGACGACGCCCAGGTTGGGGTGCAGCGTGGTGAAGGGATAGTCCGCGATCTTCGGCCGGGCGTTCGAGGTGGCGGCCAGAAAGGTCGACTTGCCGGCATTGGGCAGCCCCACCAGCCCGGCATCGGCGATCAGCTTCAGCCGCAGCCACAGCGTCCGCTCGATCCCCGGCTGGCCGGGATTGGCATTGCGCGGCGAGCGGTTGGTCGAGGATTTGAAATGCAGGTTGCCCCAGCCGCCATTCCCGCCCTTGGCCAGAAGCACCCGCTGACCGGGTTCGGTCAGGTCGGCGATCACCGTTTCCTCGTCTTCTTCAAGGATTTCGGTGCCCACCGGCACGCGCAGCACCACCGGGTCGCCCGACTTGCCGGTCATCTGGCTGCCCATGCCGTGCTGGCCGGACTTGGCGAAGAAATGCTGCTGGTAACGGAAGTCGATCAGCGTGTTCAGCCCCTCGACCGCCTCGGCCCAGACATCGCCGCCCTTGCCGCCATCGCCGCCATCGGGGCCGCCATATTCGATGAATTTCTCGCGCCGGAACGAGACGCTGCCGCCCCCACCGCCGCCCGAGCGGATATAGACCTTGGCCAGATCGAGAAATTTCACAGGTCTATCCTTCAGTTCGGTTCAGCGCGGCGAATGCCGCAGGGGTTCAGCTTGGCGCAAGGCGTTGGGATAAGCCTTCTTCCGCCCGCATTCAAGATCGGGCCGCAGCTCACGGTTTCGTGAGCGTGACAGGCTTCGCCCGATTCCCTAGATCGGGGGCATCTCCACGAGGTTTTGCCATGTCGCCTTTGACCTATGCCACGCTTTTCACCGCCATCACGCTCGAGGTGATCGGCACCAGCTTCCTGCAGCGCAGCGAGCAGTTCACCCGGCTGGTGCCGACGCTGATCACCGGGATCAGCTATGCCGCCTCGTTCTATTTCCTGTCGCTGGTGCTTCGCACCATGCCACTTGGCATCGCCTATGCGATCTGGAGCGGTCTTGGCATCGTGCTGGTCTCGTTGGCGGGGCTGGCGCTGTTTGGCCAGAAGCTGGACCTGCCGGCGATCATCGGGCTGGGGCTGATCATCGCCGGGGTGCTGGTGGTGAACCTGTTCTCGACCAGCGTCACCCACTGAGGCGCAACCGGCGGTGGTTCGGCACCGCGCCGACTCGCAGCGGTGTTTCGTCGCATGGGCATTTACACGCATTGCGCGGTCCGGAGGCGAGGCGCACCCTGTTGCGCAGGTGGTTTCAGCCACCTGATAACAGGGGGTTTTTCATGTCCAGCAAGGCAATTGCCGAGTTCATCGGCACGTTCATTCTGGTCTTCTTCGGTGTGGGGTCAGCGGTCCTGATGGGAGATCTGATCGGCTTCCAGGGCATCGCCTTCGCCTTCGGCCTGTCGATCGTCGCGGCGGCCTATGGTTTCGGGGTGATCTCGGGCGCACAGTTGAACCCGGCGGTCTCGCTTGGCTTCCTCGCCTCGGGGCGTCTGACCATGGGAGATTTCGTCACCTATTGCATCGCCCAGATCCTCGGTGCGATTGCCGGGGCGGCGGTCATCTATGTCATCGCCTCGGGCAAGGCCGATTATTCCATCGCCGCCAACGGCCTTGGCCAGAACGGCTTTGGCGAGGGGTACAATGGCGGCTACACGATGATGTCGGCCTTCGTCTTCGAATTCGTCGCCACCTTCCTCTTCGTCACCGTCATCCTTGGCGCCACGCAAAGCGATGCGCCGGTGGGCTTCGGCGGGCTGGCCATCGGCCTGACGCTGACCGGCATCCACCTGGTCGGCATCGACGTGACCGGCGTGTCGGTGAACCCCGCGCGCTCGATCGGGCCGGCGATCTTTGCCGGGGGCGCGGCGCTGTCGCAGTTGTGGCTGTTCCTCCTCGCGCCGCTGGCCGGTGGTCTGCTGGCGGGGATGCTGCACGGCGCGGGCATCACCCGCTCACCCCATGCGCAGCCAAAGGGCTTCCGCTGAGACCCGTGAAACCGGGGCGCGCGTTCATGTTGATCGACGCGCGGCCCTTTTCCCCGCCGCCTTCTGCGCCTAGATGAAGGACAGGAGGCCCCTGATGATCCAGTTCGACAACAGCTATGCCCGCCTGCCCGCCGGTTTCTTCACCCGCACCCCACCGACCCCGGTCCGCGAAGCGCGGCTGCTGGCGCTGAACGAGCCACTGGCCAAGCGCATGGGCCTCGACGCAAATTGGCTGGCCAGCGCGCAGGGCGTGGAGATGCTGGCCGGGAATGACCTGCCCGAGGGTGCCGACCCGATCGCCATGGCCTATGCCGGCCACCAGTTCGGCGGCTTCGTGCCGCAGCTGGGCGATGGCCGCGCGGTTCTGCTGGGCGAGGTTGTGGCGCCCGACGGGCATCGGTTCGACATCCAGTTGAAGGGGTCGGGGCCGACGCCCTTCTCGCGCCGGGGCGATGGCCGTGCCTGGATGGGGCCGGTGCTGCGCGAATACCTGGTCAGCGAATTCATGGCGGCGATGGGCGTGCCCACCACCCGCTCGCTGGCCGCTGTCGCCACCGGCGAGACGGTGATGCGCGAAGCCCCCCTGCCCGGCGCCGTCCTGACCCGCGTGGCCAGCAGTCACATCCGGGTCGGCACGTTCGAATATTTCGCCGTGCGCGGCAATATCGAGGCGCTGAAGGCGCTCAGCGATCATGCCATCGACCGCCATTACCCCCATGCCCATGGCCCGCTGACCCTGCTTGATGGCGTCATCGCCCGGCAGGCCGAGACCATCGCGCAATGGATGGCGCTCGGTTTCATCCACGGGGTAATGAACACCGACAACATGGCGGTGTCGGGCGAGACCATCGATTACGGCCCCTGCGCCTTCATGGATGCCTATCATCCCGACAAGGTGTTTTCCTCGATCGACCAGATGGGCCGTTACCGCTGGTCGGAACAGCCGCAGATTGCGGTCTGGAACCTCGCGCAACTGGCCACCTGCCTGATCCCGCTGATGGGAGAGCGCGAGGCCGCCATCGAGGCCGCGACCCATTCGGTCCATGCCTTCCCGGCGCTCTACCAGGCGGCGTGGCTCAGGCGCTTCGGCGAAAAGCTGGGGATCAGCGCCACGCCCGAGGATCGCGGCCTGATCGAGCGCCTGCTGACGCTGATGGCCGAACAGGGCGCGGATTTCACCCGCGTTTTCGCCGGCCTTTCCGATGGCAGCGCGCGGGACGAGTTCACCGACCGCGCCGCTTTCGATGCCTGGGCGAAGGATTGGCAGGCCCTGCAGCCCGATGCACAGATCATGGCGCATGCGAACCCGCGCCGTGTTCCGCGCAACCATCGCATAGAACAGGCCATCACCGCCGCGGTCGCGGGCGATCTTGAGCCGTTCCAGCGCCTGTTTGACGCCGTCACCCATCCGCGCGAAGATCGCGAGGCGTGGCGCGATCTGTCCATCGCGCCCGAACCCGACGAGATTGTCAAACGGACCTTCTGCGGCACATGACCCTGCGGATCGCCAGCTATAACCTGCACAAATGCCGTGGCCTGACCGGCCCGCACGCGCCCGAGCGCAATCTGGCCGTGATCGCCGCGCTGAAGCCCGACATCATCGCGCTGCAGGAGGTCGATTTCCGCTATGGCGCCCGGCCCGAGGCGCTGCCGCGCCGGCTGATCGCCGAGACGACCGGGCTGGTGCCCGCCGATCTGACCGGCCGCACCGGCGAGAACTCCCTTGGCTGGCACGGCCAGACCATCCTGATGCGCCCCGACCTGGCCGAACAGGCCGAGTTGCGCCGCCTGCCCCTGCCGGGGCTGGAGCCGCGCGGGGCGGTGGCGCTGCGGCTGCCCGGCCTCACCGTCATCGCCATGCACCTGGGGCTGGCGCGGTCCTCGCGCCGGGCGCAGCTGACCCGGATCGCGGCGCAGGCGGCGCGGATCGGCAATGGCTCGCTGGTGATGCTGGGCGATTTCAACGAATGGCGCGATGATCGCGGGCTGGAACCGCTGACCGGCTATCGTCTGATCGCGCCCGGCCCCTCCTATCCCGCGCCGGTGCCGCAGTTGCGGCTGGACCGGATGGCGCTCAGCAGCTGCATCACCCTGCATGGCATGGGCGTCTTTTCCGACGACCCGGCCCGGGCCGCATCGGATCACCTGCCGATCTGGGCGGATATCGAACTGCCCTGAAATTTGCGGCTTTCGCCTGTAACGTTGCGTCGCTATTAAGGCGCTAACATTTTCCCCTCAGGAGGCGCGCATGTCCGCAATCATCGATATCTACGCCCGCGAAATCCTTGACAGCCGTGGCAATCCGACCGTCGAGGTCGATGTCACGCTGGAAGACGGCACCCTGGGCCGCGCGGCGGTTCCCTCGGGCGCCTCGACCGGGGCGCATGAGGCGGTGGAAAAGCGCGACGGCGACAAGTCGCGCTACATGGGCAAGGGCGTGCTGGACGCGGTGGCCTCGGTCAACGGCGAACTGGCCGAGAACCTGATCGGCGAGGACGCGACCGAGCAGCTGGCCATCGACCGGATGATGTGCGAGTTGGACGGCACCCCGAACAAGGGCCGGCTTGGCGCCAATGCCATCCTCGGCGTCTCGCTGGCGGTGGCGAAGGCCGCGGCGACCGCGACCGGCCAGCCGCTCTACCGCTATGTCGGCGGCACGGGCGCGCATGTCCTGCCGGTGCCGATGATGAACATCATCAACGGCGGCGAACATGCCGACAACCCGATCGACATCCAGGAATTCATGATCATGCCGGTCTCGGCGGAGAACATCCGCGACGCCGTGCGCATGGGTTCGGAAGTGTTTCACACGCTGAAAAAGGAACTCTCGGCCTCGGGTCTCTCGACCGGGATCGGCGACGAGGGCGGTTTTGCGCCGAACCTCTCGAGCACCCGCGACGCGCTGGATTTCATCCTGCGCGCAGTCGAGAAGGCCGGCTACAAACCCGGCGACGACATCATGCTGGCGCTCGACTGCGCCTCGACCGAGTACTTCAAGAACGGCAAATACGAGTTTGCCGGCGAAGGGAAATCCCTGACCTCGGGCGAGAATGTCGAGTACCTGGCCGCGCTCTGCGCCGATTACCCGATCCTGTCGATCGAGGATGGCTGCGCCGAGGATGACTGGGACGGCTGGCGCCTGCTGACCGAGCGCCTGGGGGGCAGCGTGCAGCTGGTCGGCGACGATCTCTTCGTCACCAACCCGGACCGTCTGGCCGAGGGTATCCGCCGTGGCTGCGGCAATTCGCTGCTGGTCAAGGTGAACCAGATCGGCACCCTGTCGGAGACGCTGGACGCCGTGCGCATGGCCGACCGCGCCGGCTATACCAGCGTCATGTCGCACCGCTCGGGCGAGACCGAGGATGCCACCATCGCCGACCTCGCCGTCGCCACCAATTGCGGCCAGATCAAGACCGGCAGCCTTGCCCGCTCGGACCGGCTGGCGAAATACAACCAGCTGATCCGCATCGAGGAGATGCTGGGCGAGATGGCCGTCTATGCCGGCCGATCGATCCTGCGCGGCTGAGCCGTCACCATCCCGGGCGCGGTGGCCAAAGCGGTTGCCGCGCCCCTGTCAGCGCTGACATTTTGCAGCATCGGCAAGGGCATGGCCCTTCATGCCGCTACGTCACCAAATTATTTGAAACTAGGTGTCACTGACCCCTCGACAGCGCGGTGACAGGCCCTAAAATCGCGCCTGTTCCAAGGTGGGTAACATAAGGGCGACACGCGCCCTCCCATCCCGACAGGAGGAAGTTTCATGAAAAAAACCAATAATCTGGACCGTCGTGCGTTTCTGACGCGCGCCTCGGTCGGCGGTGCTGCTGCGGCAGCGACTGCCGGCCTGGCCGCCCCTGCCATTGCGCAGGAATCGCCCACCATCAACTGGCGCATGGCCTCGTCTTTCCCGAAATCGCTGGACACCATCTACGGCGGCGGCGAAGAACTGGCCACCCGCCTGAAAGAGGCGACCGACGGCAAGTTTACCATTCAAGTCTTTGCAGCGGGCGAGATTGTTCCGGGCCTCGGCGCCATCGACGCGGCCGGTGACGGCACCGTCGAATCCGCGCATTCGGTCGGCTATTACAACTGGGGCAAGGATCCTGCCTTCGCCCCCGGCGCCGACCTGCCCTTCATGCTGAGCGCGCGCGCCAAGACCGCCTACCAGTACCAGGGCGGCGGCATTGACCGTTACAACGAATTCCTCGCCGGTCATAACCTCGTGGCCTATCCGGGCGGCAATACCGGCGTCCAGATGGGCGGCTGGTATCGCAAGGAGATCAACACCCTCGCCGACCTGCAGGGTCTGAAAATGCGCATCTCGGGCCTCGCTGGCCGCGTGATGGAGAAGCTGGGTGTGGTGCCGCAGCAGATCGCCGGCGGCGACATCTATCCGTCGCTGGAAAAGGGCACGATCGACGCCGCAGAATGGGTCGGCCCCTATGACGACGCCAAGCTGGGCTTCCAGAAGGTCGCGCCCTACTACTACTACCCGGGCTTCTGGGAAGGCGGTCCGACCGTCAGCTTCTTCTTCGCCAAGGACAAGTTCGAAGCGCTGCCGCCGGCCTACCAGTCGCTGCTGCGCAGCTGCGCCCATGCGGCCGACCAGAACATGCTGGCGAAATACGACATGAAGAACCCGACCGCGCTGAAAGAGCTCTATGGCGCCGGTGCGCAGCTGCGCCCGTTCAGCGAAGAGATCCTGACCGCCGCCTTCGCCGCCGCGAACGAGGTCTATGCCGAGCTTTCGGCCGAGAACCCCGCTTTCAAGACGCAATACGAGGCGATGCTGCAGTATCGTGACGACTGGTATCTCTATGCGCAGACCGCCGAGTATACTTTCGACACCTTCATGATGATCCAGCAGCGCAACGGCAACCTCGCCCCGGCCAAGTTCGGCGTCGGCGGTGATGCCGCTGCTGCCCCGGCTGATGGCGCTGCCGCCCCGGCAGATGGTGCTGCTGCTCCGGCTCCGGCCAGCAACTAAGGCGCAAGCCTCGGACAGAAAACGGGCCGCCGCGAGTGATCGCGGCGGCCTTTCTCGTTGGCCGGTTCCGGGCGGCGCAGGACACGGAACCACAATTAGAAAGGGCCGGGAAAGTCCCGGCCCTCTCGCACTCAGTTATTGCCGCCCAGTCCCGGCGGTGGGCTTCCCAGCCCGCCGCCAAGGCCCCCGCTCGGGGCCGGTTCGGCAGGTGCCGCCGGTTCCGCAGGTGCGGCTTCAGGCGCTGCCGGAGCCGCCGCTTCGGGCGTAGCCGGGGCATCGGTTGCCGGGGCTGCCGGTGCCGGTGCAGGCGCGCCGCCAAAGTTCGGCGTACCGCCCAGACCACCAAGCCCGCCGCCGAGGCCACCCGAAGGTGCCGCCGTGCCCGCGTCGCCGCCAGCCGGTGCACCAGCCGGTGCACCGAAAGGCGAATCGCCGAGGCCACCAAGCCCGCCAAGGCCACCCAGACCGCCCGATTGACCCTCGGTGCCGCCCTGATTGCCGAAGCTGCCGGGGATCTGGATCTGCACGTTCGAGGTGTCGACCGGCGCACCCTTGTAATGCATGACCATGCCCGGGAAGGCGATCACAACCGCGATCATCACGATCTGGATGCAGACGAAGGGAACCGCACCCCAATAGATCTGGCTGGTCTTCACCGGCTCCATCTTCTTGCCGGTCAGCCTGTCGATATAGGGCGCTTTTGGCGCCACAGATCGCAGGTAGAACAGCGCGAAGCCGAAGGGCGGGTGCATGAAGCTGGTCTGCATGTTCACCCCGAGGATCACCCCGAACCAGATCAGGTCGATGCCAAGGCTTTCGGCGGCAGGCGCCAGCAGCGGCACGATGATGAAGGCCAGTTCGAAGAAGTCGAGGAAGAAGGCCAGCACGAAGACCAGCACCGAGACCGCGATCAGGAAGCCCATCTCGCCGCCCGGAAGCGATGTCAGCAGATGCTCGACCCAGATATGCCCGTTCACCCCGTAGAAAGTCAGCGAGAAGACCCGCGCACCGATCAGGATGAACATGACGAAGGCCGAGAGCCGCGTCGTTGCCGCCAGCGCCTGGTTGACCACGTCAAAGGTCAGCCGCCGCTTGGCCGCCGCGAGGATCAACGCCCCCACCGCGCCCATCGCGCCGCCTTCGGTCGGCGTGGCGATGCCGAGGAAGATGGTGCCAAGGACGAGGAAGATCAGCGCCAAGGGCGGGATCAGCACGATGATGACCTGCTGGGCCAGCCGCGACATGACCCCGATCTTCAGCCCCTTGTCCAGCACCGCGACCAGGTAGATCGCGATCACCGCGATGGCGGCTGCAAGGATGTCGGCATTCGAGCCATGGGTCGGATGCAGCCATTGCCAGGCGAAGTAGCCGATGGCCCCGGTGGCGATCAGTGCCACCAAGAGCGAGGTCACCCCCGAGCCCAGCTTGCGCGCCTCGGGCGGCAGCGCCGGCAGGGCCTGCGGGCGGATGATCGACATGACGAAGACATAGCCCATGTAGATGCCGGTCAGCACCAGGCCCGGGATCAGCGCGCCCTTGTACATGTCACCGACCGAGCGGCCCAGCTGGTCGGCCAGAACGATCAGCACCAGCGAGGGCGGGATGATCTGCGCCAATGTGCCTGACGCCGCGATCACGCCAGAGGCGATCCTTCGGTCATAGCCATAGCGCAGCATGATCGGCAGCGAGATCAGGCCCATGGCGATGACCGAGGCCGCAACCACGCCGGTCGTCGCTGCCAGGAGCGCGCCGACGATGATCACCGCATAGGCCAGACCGCCACGGATCGGGCCGAACAGCTGGCCGATCGTGTCCAGCAGGTCCTCGGCCATGCCGGATTTCTCCAGCACGATGCCCATGAAGGTAAAGAATGGCACCGCAAGTAAGGTCTCGTTGGCGACCACCCCGCCAAAGAACCGTTCGGGCAAGGCCCTGAGCAGCGGCCAGCTGAGGTTGATCTCGTCCGAGAGCGGGGCCAGTTCGACGCCGATGACGAAGAACAGAAGCCCGTTGGCAGCCAGCGCGAAGGCGACCGGATAGCCGAACAGCAGGAAGATGATCAACGACACGAACATGATCGGCGCCATGTTGTGCGCGATGAGTTCCATGATCATTTGCGGGTCTCCTTCCCGGCAGGCTGGTCGGCCTGATCGGGGCCGTCAAAGCCCGCGTCGTGCAGCAGCGCGTCGTCGATCTCGAGCGCGCCGTGATGGCCCGCATCGGGATGCGGATCGGGAATGATCCCGCGCATCACCGCGATCTTCTTGATGATTTCGGAAATGCCCTGGATCAGCAGCAGGACGAAGCCCGCCAGCAGCAGCGCCTTGGCCGGCCAGAGGATCAGCCCGCCCGCGTTCATCGACATCTCGCCGCCGCGATAGGACCGCATCAGCCAGGGCCAGATCAGCCAGATCGACAGGATGCAGAAGGGCAGCAGGAAGAACAGATGCCCGATCAGGTCGATCCAGTGCTGCGTCCGCCGTTTCCAGTGGCCGTAGAGGATGTCGATGCGGATATGCTCGTTTTCCAGAAGCGTGTAGGCCGCCGCCAGCAGGAAGGCCCCGCCGTACAGATACCACTGCAGTTCCAGCCAGGCGTTGGAGGAGATGCTGTAGACCTTGCGGATGATGGCGTTGATGGCGCTGACCAGCACCGCGATGAGGATCAGCCAAGAGACTGACCGCCCGATGATCGTATTCATGCGGTCGATGCCGCGAGACAGGGCCAAAAGGCCGCCCATGTCGGATACTCCCCCTGATATGCCGGATCGTCAATAATTGCAGAGACTGCACCGGCCTCCGGTCAGTTGATCTGACCGTGATAAAAAAGCGATATGCGCAGGCCGCGCAGGGGTCAACACGTATCGCGTATCAGGCGAGTGCCCTGCTAGCGTAAACAGCCATCGCGGTCAGGGCGGCGGTCTCGCCCAGCACCGACACCGTGCCCAGAACGTCACCTGTCTGCCCGCCAAGCCTCGTGCGCGCCAGCCGGATGACCAGCCCGGCGGCGAGGATGAGACCGATCAGCCCGGCCAGTGCCGGGGGACCGGACAGCGCCAGCGCGGCCAGCCCGATCGACCCGGCAACCAGCGCCTGCCCTTTCCCCGGTCGCCCCGCGGCGCGGCCCAGCCCATCGGAACGGGCGGGCGGCAGGATGGTCAGCGCCAGCACCATCGCCGCGCGCCCGCCCGCCGCCGCGCCGATCAGGGCCAGCGGGCCAAGGGCAGCGATGCTGACCACGCGCAGCACGATGCAAAGGATCAGCGCCAGCGTCCCGTAACTGCCGATATAGGGGTCGCGCATGATCCGAAGCCGCTCGGCCCGGTCGGCGCCACCCATGCCGTCGGTGAAATCCGCGAGCCCGTCCTCGTGCAGCCCGCCGGTCATCCAGATGGCCAGCACCACCGCCAGCGTCGCCAGCACCAGGGGCGGCCCCGGCAGCAGCAGCAAAGGCAGCGCCGAGACCACACCAACCAGCGCACCGGCCAGCGGAAAGGCCCAGAGCGACCGCATCAGCGGCACCTCGCGCTCGGGCAGCAGAACCCCGAGCGGCAAGCGGGTCAGAAAGACCAGCGCCAGCACCAACTGGTTCTTCAGATCGGAAGGCCGCATGGGATGCCCCCTCAGTTCGTGCCTCAGCCGATGCCGGCCTCGGCAAAGGTCGCCATGCCATTATGGCAGGCAACCGCGCCCTTCAGAACCATCAGCGCCACGGCTGCGCCCGAGCCCTCGCCAAGACGCATGTCCAAGGACAGGACCGGCCGCATCCCCAGCACTGCGATCAGCCGGTGATGGCCCGGCTCGACGCTTTCATGGCCGATCAGGCAATGGGCCAGCGCCTCGGGATCATCGCGGGTCAGTACGGCGGCGGCGGCGGTGCAAATGAAGCCGTCGAGGATGACCGGGATGCGCAACTCGCGCGCACGCAGGATCGCGCCGCAGATCGCCGCCTGTTCGCGCCCGCCAAAGGCCGCAAGCGTGGCGCGGGTATCGGCGGGCTTGTGGCGCACCAGCCCGGCGGTCACCGCCCGGATCTTGCGCTCCATCACTTCAGAGGTCGCGCCGGTGCCGGGGCCGACCCAATCCTCCACCCAACCGTCAAAGGTGGCCGCCGCAAGCGCTGCCGCCACGGTGGAATTGCCGATCCCCATCTCGCCAAGCAGCAGGATGTCAGCCTCGGGGTCCACCGCCTCGGCGCCGGCCTGCATCGCCTCGTCCACCTCGTCCGGGGTCATCGCCGGGCCTTGGGTGAAATCGCCGGTCGGTGTCTCCAGCTTCAGCGGCACCACGGTCAGTTCGGCCCCGGCGACGGCGCAAAGCTGGTTGATCGCCGCCCCGCCGGCGCGGAAATTCTGCACCATCAGGGCGGTCACCTCGGCCGGGAACGGGTTCACCCCCTGCGCAACGATCCCATGATTCCCGGCAAAGACCACCGCCTGCGCGCGGTCCAGCCTCGGCCGCTCGCGTCCCTGCCAGCCGGCGAGGAACACCGCCAGCTCCTCGAGCCGGCCAAGCGAACCGGGGGGTTTCGTCAGGCTGTTCTGCCGCGCCCGCGCCGCTGCTGCGACGGTTTCATCAAAGGAAGTCATCATTCTCTCTTGCAGGTTTCAGCCGCAGGGGCTGGCCGCAGACCGCCATCCAGACCTGGTCCGCGGCCTCGGCCACGGCCTGGTTCATCCAGCCATGCCGGTCGCGGAAGTCGCGCGCAAGGGCATTGTCGGGCACGATCCCGCCGCCCAGCTCGTTAGTGACCAGCACCACCGGATCGCGCTGGCGCTTCAGCACATCGACCAGCCCGCCAATATCGGCATCCGAGCCGCAATTGGCCAGCCACAGGGTCAGGCAATCGACCAGTCGCGGCCCCTGCCCGTCCGTCGCCTCCAGCGCAGCGGCCAGATCGTGCGGCGCCTCGACCGTGTGCCAGCCCGTTCCACGGCGGGCAACGTGATGCGCGATTCGCGCCGACATCTCATCATCCCGCGCCTCGGCCGTGGCGATGTAGACCGCCGATTCGGCGTTCCGCAGAGTCAACTTTTCGGCGAGCGCGGACTTTCCTGACCGCGCACCCCCCGTCACAAGAACTATCATTGCGCGTTTAACCATGACGGGTGATGTTTCATAACCCGGACCCCAGTTGAAGGACAAAATGCTTTACCTGTGTCGGCTTTAACCTATTTTCTGTCCAATTCGGCGCATTACCCGCCGTGGCAAGACAGGGAGAGACATCAATGACAAAATTTCTTGCAACTACCGCGCTAGCACTGGCGCTGGCCATGCCGGTTCACGCCGCGCAGGTCGCCGAGGGCGACACGCTGGCCGACAACCAAGAGCTGAATTTCTGGATCCTCGACGCGATCAAGTCGATGGACCCGCACAAGAACACCGACAAAAGCGGCTCCTACGTGCTGTCGCAGGTCTTTGAAGGCCTGATGAACGAGGATGCCAAGGGCGCGATGGTGCCCGGCGCGGCCGAAAGCTACGAGGTCAGCGAAGACGGCCTGACCTACACGTTCAAGCTGCGCGACGCCAAGTGGTCGAACGGCGACCCGGTCACGGCGAATGACTTCGTCTATGGCTGGCAGCGCGCCGTCAATCCGGCGACCGCCTCGGAATACGCCTGGTTCATGGAGCTGATGAACATCGTCAACGCCACCGCCGTGGTGAAGGGCGAGATGACCCCGGACCAGCTGGGCGTGAAGGCCGTGGATGACAAGACCTTCGAGGTCACCCTGTCGACCCCGACCCCCTATTTCATCAAGACGCTGAGCCACACCACCACCTTCCCGGTGAACCAGAAGGTCGTCGAGGAATTCGGTGACAACTGGACCCAGCCCGGCAACCTGGTCGGCAATGGCGCCTACAAGCTGGACAGCCATGACCTGGGCGTGAACCTGGTGGTGTCGAAGAACGACCAGTACTGGGATGCGGCCAATACCATCATCACCAAGGTCGATTTCATCACCGTCAACGACCAGAACGTGGCGCTGACCCGCTATCTCGCGGGCGAGCTGGACTGGTACAACCGTCTGCCGGCCGGGCAATATCCGCGCCTGAAGCAGGAATACCCGGACCAGGCCAGCACCTCGCCGCAGGCTTGCTCCTATGCCTATATCTTCAACCTCTCGGACAAGGGTCCCGAGGCGCTGAAGGATCTGAAGGTGCGTGAAGCACTCGCGCTGGCCGTCGATCGCGACATCATCGTCGACAAGATCCTGCAGGGCGGCCAGACCCCGGCCTATTACTGGACCCACTGGGCCATCGAGGGCTTCGAGGCCCCCGAGATCGCCATGGCGGCGATGACCCAGCCCGAACGGCTCGAGAAGGCCAAGGCGCTGCTGGCCGAGGCCGGCTATGGTCCCGACAATCCGCTGAAACTGACCATCCAGTACAACACCTCAGACGACCACAAGAAGCTGGCGGTCGCGGTGCAGCAGTTCTGGAAAGGGCTCGGTGTCGATGCGACGCTGAACAACGTGGAATGGAAGGTGCATACCGACCGTCTGCAGAACCAGGACTTCGAGGTCGCCCGCTATGCGTGGTGTGGCGATTACAACGAAGCCTCGACCTTCCTCGACTGGTTCCGCACCGACGGCTACAACAGCGGCAAGTGGTCGAATGCCGAGTTCGACAAGCTCTTGGCGGACGCCAAGACCTCGGACAACCCGGCCGAGCTCTACAAGCAGGCCGAACAGATCCTGGCTGCCGAACTGCCCTATGTGCCGGTCTATCACTATGCCAATGCCCAGATCGTCAATTCCGATCTGCGCGGCGTTCCCTATGAGAACGTGATGGACAACTGGTACGCCAAGGACATGTATCGCGTCGCCCAGTGACGCGCTGAATGATCCACATTCGTCGTCTGTGACCTGACCGGGAGGGGTTTTCCCCCTCCCGGCGCATGGTCACATGCTTCGATCCAAGACAATCCGATTGAGGAAGGGGAGGTCCGATGTTCGGCTACATCCTGCGACGATTGGCGGTGGCGATTCCGACGCTGCTGCTGTTGATAATCTTCTCGTTCCTGCTGATGCACGCCGCGCCCGGTGGTCCTTTCACCGGCGAGCGCTCGCTGCCGCCGCAGGTGCTGGCCAATCTCGAGGCCAAGTACGGGCTGGATGACCCGCTGCTGGTGCAGCTCTGGAATTACCTGAAAAGCGTGGTGCTGCATTTCGATTTCGGCCCCAGCTTCGTCTATCCCGACCTGACGGTGAACAAGCTGATCGCCGACGGTTTCCCGATCACCATGACCTATGGCTTCCTCGCCTTCGCGCTGGCCGCCGTGGTCGGCATCGCGCTCGGCTCCGCCGCGGCGATCCGCCACAACACCTGGCTGGATTACCTGGCGGTGGGCACCGCCATCGGCGCGCAGGTCCTGCCGAACTTCGTCATGGCGCCGATCCTCGTCCTGATCTTCACGCTCTGGTTCAAATGGCTGCCCGGCGGCGGCTGGAGCTTCTCGGACCCGAGTTTCTGGGTGATGCCCGTCGTGGCTTTGGGGACCAGCTACATGGCCTCGGTGGCGCGGATCACCCGCTCGTCGATGCTGGAAGTGCTGAGCTCGAACCACATCCGAACCGCCCGCGCCAAAGGGATGCCGGAAAGCCGGGTGATCCTGCGCCATGCGCTGAAGCCCGCCCTGCTGCCGGTCATCAGCTATCTCGGCCCGGTTTTCGTCTCGATGATCACCGGCTCGGTCGTCATCGACATCTATTTCTCGACCGGCGGCATCGGCCGCGCCTTCGTCGATTCCGCGCTGAACCGCGACTATGCCGTGATGATGGGCGTGACCATTCTGGTGGGCGCGCTGACCATTCTCTTCAACCTCATCGTCGATATCCTCTACGCGTGGATCGACCCGAAAATCAGGTATTGAGCCATGGTGATTGAGCAAGCCAAGATGCAAAGTCTGGCCAGCCGCATGGTCGAACATGAGGTGAAGGGCCGCAGCCCCTGGGCCGACGCCCGCAAGCGCTTCGTGCGCAACAAGGCGGCGATGGCCGGGCTGATAATCCTTGTCCTGGTCACCCTCTTCGCCCTGTTCGGCGCGCATTTCGCCGTCTGGTCGAACGAGGAGCTGGATTACAACGTCATGGGCCAGGTGCGCGAGCTGGGGATGCCCTCGATCGCCTCGGGCCATTATTTCGGCACCGACGACCTGGGCCGCGATGTCTATGCCCGCACCGTGCAGGGCACCGGCATCAGCCTCATGGTCGGCATCGTCGGCGCCGCCATCGCGGTGATCGTCGGCACGCTTTACGGCGCCACTGCCGGCTATGTCGGCGGGCGCACCGACCAGATCATGATGCGCACCGTCGATATCCTGATGTCGATCCCCTACATGTTCGTGCTGATCCTGCTGCTGGTCATCTTCGGCCGCTCGATCGGGATGCTGTTCCTCGGCATCGGCCTGATCTCGTGGCTCGACATGAGCCGCATCGTGCGCGGCCAGACCCTGACGCTGAAGAACCGCGAATATATCGAGGCCGCACGCGCCACCGGCGTTCCCAGCTGGAAGATCGTGTTGCGCCATATCGTGCCGAACCTGTTGGGCGTCGTTGCGGTCTATGCGACGCTGCTGGTGCCGCTGATGATCCTGACCGAAAGCTTCATCAGCTTCCTCGGCCTCGGCGTGCAGGAACCGCTGACCAGCTGGGGGGCGCTGATCTCGGAAGGCGCGGGCACGATGAACTATGGCACGCTCTGGCAGCTTGCCTTCCCGCTGTTCTTCTTCTGCATCACTCTGTTCGGCTTCTTCTTCGTGGGCGAT
Organism: Paracoccus zhejiangensis; assembly: GCF_002847445.1. Taxonomy (NCBI): domain Bacteria; kingdom Pseudomonadati; phylum Pseudomonadota; class Alphaproteobacteria; order Rhodobacterales; family Paracoccaceae; genus Paracoccus; species Paracoccus zhejiangensis. Next base: position 941,984 of record NZ_CP025430.1, read on the forward strand.
GGCCTGCGGGACGCCCTTGATCCGAAGGACCGCTGACATGGCACTGTTGGAAATCAGGGATCTGAACGTCCGCTTCGCAACCAACGATGGCGAGGTGAAGGCGGTCAATGGCATCAACCTGGATGTCGAGCCGGGCGACAGTCTGGGCATCGTCGGCGAATCGGGCAGCGGCAAGTCGCAACTGTCCTTCGCCCTCATGGGCCTGCTGGCCAAGAACGGCCGCGCCTCGGGCAGCGTCAAGTTCGACGGGCAGGAAATTCTGAACGCCGCGCCCAAGGTGCTGAACAAGATCCGGGCCGAGAAGATCGCGATGATCTTTCAGGACCCGATGACCTCGCTGAACCCCTACATGCGCGTGGCCGACCAGATGGCCGAGGTGCTCACGCTGCACAAGGGCATGTCGAAACGCGACGCCGTGGCCGAATCCGTGCGGATGCTGGACGCGGTGAAGATCCCCGACGCGCAGGGCCGGATACGGCTTTACCCGCACGAGTTTTCGGGCGGGATGCGGCAGCGGGTGATGATCGCCATGGCGCTGCTGTGCCGCCCGCAACTCTTGATCGCGGACGAGCCGACCACCGCGCTCGACGTGACGGTGCAGGCGCAGATCATGCAGCTTCTGGCCGAATTGCAGCGCGAGTTCGGCATGGCGATGATCCTCATCACCCATGATCTCGGCGTCATCGCCGGATCGGCCGAGCGGGTAGCGGTCATGTATGGCGGGCGCATCCGCGAATCCGCGCCGGTCGGGCCGATCTTTGCCGAGCCGACCCACCCCTATACGCAAGGGCTTCTGGCCGCGATCCCGCGCGTCGATCAGGAGGGAGATGAGCTCTCGGCCATTCCCGGCTCGCCGCCGAACATGAACCATCCGCCCGCTGGCTGCGCGTTCGAGCCGCGCTGCCCCTATCGGCTGGCGCGCTGTGCGGGCGAGGACCCGGTGCTGGACCTCTTCGCAGCCGACCGGGCGCGGGCCTGCTTCGCCACGGTCGCCGATGTCCGCGCCCGGCGCGAGACCGTCATCCTCTCGGCCGATGAACCCGCCGCCGCCGAGGCGGTGGAAGAGGCACCCGAGGGCGATCTGCCCGTGGAAATCATCGCCGGCGCTGGCATGGCCGGAACCGACAGCGAGGTGAAGCAATGACCAAGCCACTTCTCGATGTGAAAGACCTGCGGGTCACCTTCCACATTCGCCGCGACGGCGACATGCCTTGGGCCCTGCCGCGCCAGTTGCGGGCGGTGGGCGGCGTCGATTTCGCGCTGAAACCGGGCGAGACGCTGGGGATCGTGGGCGAATCCGGGTCGGGCAAATCGACCCTCGCCCGCGCGCTGATCGGCCTTGCCCCGGCCACCGGTCGGGCCGAATGGATCGACGGGGCCGATCTGATCGGCATGACCCCGCGCCAGATGCTGAAATACCGCGCCGATATCCAGATGGTGTTCCAGGACCCGCTGGCCAGCCTGAACCCGCGGATGACCGTGGGCCAGATCATCGCCGAACCGCTGACCACTCATCATCCGGGCCTGAAGCGCGACGAGGTGAAGACCCGCGTCAAGGAGATGATGGAAAAGGTCGGTCTGCTGCCGAACCAGATCAACCGCTATCCGCACGAGTTTTCGGGCGGCCAGTGCCAGCGCATCGGCATCGCCCGCGCGCTGATCGTCGAGCCGAAGCTGATCATCTGCGACGAGCCGGTTTCGGCGCTGGATGTCTCGATCCAGGCGCAGGTCATCAACCTGCTGATCAAGCTGCAGAAGGAACTGGGGCTGGCGCTGATCTTCATCGCCCATGACCTTGCGGTGGTGAAACATATCAGCGACCGGGTGCTGGTCATGTATCTGGGCAAGGTGATGGAGATCGCGTCCTCCGACGATCTCTATGCCAATCCGCAGCACCCCTATACGCAGGCGCTTCTGTCGGCGGTGCCGATCCCCGATCCGGTGCTCGAGGCCGAGAAATCGGTGGTGCCGCTGGTGGGCGACCTGCCCTCGCCGATGAATCCGCCGTCGGGCTGCGTCTTCCGCACCCGCTGCCCGCGCGCCCAATCGGCCTGTGCCGAGCAGGTGCCGGCGCTGATGGGCGAGGGTCATCAGGTGGCCTGCCACTTCCCCGGGCCGCTGACCGAGGCCGAGATCGCCGCCGTGGCAGCGCGCGAGGCCCGGCCCGTGCCGGCCTGACATGCCGCCCAACTTCGACCAGCGCCAGCCCGTCAGCTATGCCGCAAGATGGGCGGCGCTGAAGAACGTCCCCGCCTTCATCCGCATGGTCTGGCGGGCCAGCCCCGGCCTGACCACGATCATGATCGCGCTGCGGTTGGTGCGGGCGATCATGCCGGTCACGATGCTGTGGATCGGCAAGCTCATCATCGACGAGGTGGTGCGGCTGATCGGGCTGGACAATTCGCCGGGCAGCCTGACCGACTGGTGGCAGTCCGGGCTGGCCGGCTATCTGTCGCTCCTGGTCATCGCCGAACTGGGGCTCGCTTTGGGCTCGGACCTTCTGGGGCGCGGGGTGAACTATACCAACGCGCTGTTGCAGGAACGGTTGGTCATCTCGCTGTCGATCCGGGTGATGGACCATGCCGCCGATCTGGACCTCGAGGATTTCGAGGATGCCACTTTTCAGGACAAGCTCGACCGGGCGCGGCGGATCACCGTCGGGAACATCCCGCTGCTGACGCAGATGATGGCGCTGTTGCAGGACCTGGTGACGGTGGCCAGCTTTGCCGCCGGTCTGGTGATCTTCAACCCGTGGCTGGTGGTGCTGCTTCTGATCGCGCTGATCCCCGCCTTTCTGGGCGAGACGCATTTCAACGCGCTGACCTATGCGATGAACTATCGTCGCACCGCCGAGCGGCGCGAGATGGATTACCTGCGCATGGTCGGCGCCAGCGCGGAATCGGCCAAGGAAGTGAAGATCTTCGCGCTGAACGGCTTCCTGCGCGACCGCTTCGCCGACCTGTCGCAGCGCTTCTATGCCGAGAATCGCGGCATCCTGCGCCGGCAACTCCTCTGGATGGCGCTGCTGACCGGCTTCGGCACGCTGTCCTATTACGGCGCTTACCTGTGGATCATCGGCGCGACCCTCAGCGGCGTGCTGTCCATCGGCGATCTGACCTTCCTCTCGGGCAGCTTCCTGCGCCTGCGCGGTTTGCTGGAGGGCGTGCTGTCGGGCTTTTCGGGCATGGCGTCACAGGCGCTGCGGCTGGACGATCTCTTCGACTATTTCAACGAGCTGCCCGAGATCGCCTCGCCCGCTGATCCCCTGCCCGTCCCCGATCCGATCCGTCAGGGTTTCACCTTCGAGAATGTCGGCTTCCGTTATCCCAATGCCGAGCGGTGGGCGGTCAGGAACCTCAGCTTCACCCTGCGCGCGGGCGAGACGCTGGCGCTTGTGGGCGAGAACGGTGCGGGCAAGACCACGCTGGTGAAGCTGCTGGCCCGACTCTACGACCCCGACGAGGGGCGCATCCTGCTAGATGGGCGCGATCTCAGGGATTATGACCTCGACCAGCTGCGCGCGGCCATGGGGGTGATCTTCCAGGATTTCGTCCGCTACGCGATGAGCGCGGCGGACAATATCGCCGTCGGCCGCATCGAGGCGCGCGGGGATCTGCCGCGGATCGAGGCAGCGGCGCAGCAATCGGGCGCAGATCAGGTGATTTCGAAACTGCCCGCCGGCTATGAGCAGATGGTCGGCAAGCAATTTGCCCGCGGCGTCGACCTGTCGGGGGGCGAATGGCAGAAACTGGCCATTGCGCGGGCCTACATGCGCCATGCGCAGGTGCTGATCCTCGACGAGCCGACGGCGGCGCTGGATGCGCGCTCGGAATTCGAGGTGTTCCAGCATTTCAAGGAGTTGTCGACAGGCAAGACCGCTGTCCTGATCTCGCACCGCTTCAGCAGCGTGCGCATGGCCGACCGCATCCTGGTGCTGGCCGATGGCAGGGTCGAGGCCGAGGGTACCCATGCGGAGCTGCTGGCGGCGCCGGGTCGATACCGCGACCTGTTTGAGCTGCAGGCGGCGGGCTATCGCTGAAGGGGCGCGGCCCCGTCGACATTTTCGGTGAAACAGGGCTGGTACCCGAGGTCGGACTCGAACCGACATGCCTTGCGGCGGCGGATTTTGAATCCGCTGCGTCTACCATTCCGCCACTCGGGCCCTAGGGTTGCCGCATAGCCGGTTCGGGGCCGGGCGGCAAGAGGCTCAGGCGCGCCCGAGCTTTTCCAGACGGGCCGAGCGCAACCGGGCGAAATCGTCGCCGGCGTGATAGGACGAGCGGGTCAAAGGCGTTGCCGAGACCATCAGGAAGCCCTTGCCGAAGGCCGATTTCTCGTAGCCCTTGAATTCCTCGGGCGTGACGAAGCGGTCAACCCGGTGGTGCTTCGGCGTCGGCTGCAGGTACTGGCCGATGGTCATGAAGTCGATATCGGCGGCGCGCATGTCATCCATAACCTGCAACACGCCCTGCCGGTCCTCGCCCAGACCCACCATGATCCCGGATTTGGTGAACATGGTCGGGTCCAGTTCCTTGACCTTCTGCAGAAGCCGCAGCGAATGGAAATAGCGCGCGCCGGGGCGAACCGTCGGGTAAAGGCCGGGCACGGTCTCGAGATTGTGGTTGAACACGTCGGGCCGGGCCTCGACCACGGCTTCCAGCGAACCGGGCTTCGATTTCAGGAAATCCGGGGTCAGCACCTCGATGGTGCTTTCGGGGCTGCGGTGGCGGATGGCGCGGATGGTCTGGGCGAAATGCTCGGCCCCGCCATCGTCCAGATCGTCGCGGTCGACAGAGGTGATGACGACATGCTTCAGCCCCAGCTTCTGCACCGCATGGGCAACGCGGCCGGGCTCGAACACGTCCAGCTTGTCGGGCCGGCCGGTGATGACATTGCAGAAGGAACAGCCACGGGTGCAGATATCGCCCATGATCATCATGGTGGCGTGACCCTGCGACCAGCATTCGCCGACATTCGGGCAGCCGGCCTGTTCACAGACCGTGCTGAGACGGTTTTCGCGCAGGATGTCGCGGGTCTGCTTGTAGCCCTCGCTGGTCGGTGCCTTCACCCGGATCCAGTCGGGCTTTTTCGGCTGCGCCTGATCGGGCTTGTGTGCCTTTTCGGGGTGGCGCAGGCGGGGCGGCAGGGTCTCGGCCATCGGGGCACCTTTCAGGGTGGTTCAAGGGCTAAATAGTCGCTTTGACGCAAGGGATCAACGCTGCTGTCGGGGGAACCGGCGCAGTTGCAGCGGGTTGAGCCGCGCGGCATGGCAGGTTTGCGGGGGATGCATGGCAATTGGCGACAGGATCGAGGTCGATGACCGGATGCAGCAGGGCTATGCCTATCTGCTGGAGGCCGGGGAAGGCGCGATCGATCATGACGGGTTCGCGCCTTTCTACACGCCCGCCCAGATGCTGGCGATGGGCGTCTTCGAGGGCAAGTACCTGAACGATTGCCGGGACGAGTTTCCTGCGGATTGGTTTGAAGGTGCGAAGCTGTCAGACCGCCCGAACGAGAGCCTGAACTATTTCGGCATCAAGAGCCGCCAGCCGCTGGCGGAATGGCGGCGCAAGGGCTGGATCGTCGAGCCCGATCCGCGCGGCTGGTTCCAGTGGTATTGCCGCTATTACCTCGGCCGCCGGCTGCCCGGCGTGGATGACTGGCAGGTCAAGCGCTGGCGCGGCTTTGCCCGCCATGCCGGGCAGGTCCGCGCCAATTGCGAACCGGGCAACCCCTTCTGCCGCCCGCGCCAGCGTCAGGCGCTGCTGCAATGGGCGCATGACTGCCTGATCTAGGGGGCCAGAAAATCATCCTCGAAGGGCAGCGAGGTCAGGTTCTCATGCCCGGTCTCGGTGATGACCACCTGGTTTTCCAGCTTGATCCCGCAGGGCCCGCCGACCTCGCCCAGGTAAACCTCGACACAAAGGCACTGGCCGGGTTCCAGCACACCGTCATAGCCGCTGCTCTCCAGATCCTCGGGGTAACGGATCGAGGGCCATTCATCGCAGAGACCGATGCCGTGATACATGACGCCGTAACGCTGCGCGCGGAAGCGTTCGGGCAGGCGGTGGCCGATCTCTGTCAGCTCCCGGAAGCCGAGGCCGGGGCGCAGCAGGGCCTGGTTGGTCTCCACATGCTCAAGCGCCAGCTTGTAGAGATCCTTCTCGTACTCTGTCGGTTTCTGGTCGCCGATCTTCCAGGTCCGGCTCAGGTCGGCGCAATAGCCATAGGTGCCGACCATATCCGTGTCGAAGGCGAGGATGTCGCCATTCTGGATGATGCGCGGCCCGGCCTCCTGAAACCATGGATTGGTGCGGGGACCCGAGGAGAGGATGCGGGTCTCGATCCACTCGCCGCCGCGAATGTGGTTGCCGCGCTGCAGTTCCGCCCAAAGATCAACCTCGGTCAGCCCGGGCCGGGCAAGGCTGCGCATCTCGCCGATGGCGGCCTCGCAGGCGGCAATGGCGCAGCGCATGGCGTTCAGCTCGTTGCCGTCCTTGATGGCGCGGGCCTTCTCGGTCAGTTCGAAACCGTCCTTGATCTCGATGCCCAAGGCTTCCAGCGCGCGCTGCCCGGGAATCTCGATCCGGTCCACGGCAAGGCGGCGGTTGCCGCCGGCATGGGTGCGCAGCAATTCGTCGATCTGCGCAGTGAACTGGCCGGCATGTTCGGCGGCGCGGTCGCCGGATTCGAAGTAGAAGAAGCTGGCGCCGTGTCTGAGTTCGCTGACCAGTGGCAGATGTGCCGACAGGTGATCGCAGCCGTGGAAATCCCACAACACCACATGGCCCGAGGCGGCGACGAAACAGGCGCGCGCCGGGTTGTGCATCGTCCAGATCTGCATGTTTGTGGTGTCGGTGGCATAGCGGATGTTCAGCGGATCGAACATCAAGAGGCCGCCGTAGTCGCGCGCGATCAGCGCATCGACCAGCCGCGACAGGCGGTATTGGCGCAGGCGCGTCAGATCGGGCGGGGTCAGCCCGCGCGCCGCCCATTCACGGAAGGCCAGGTCGGTCGGGCCGATCTCGACCCGGTCATTGTCATTGGGTGAGCCGTCGGGCAGCAGCGCCCCGCGCGAGGCGCGGCGGCGCGTGGGATCGATCCTGCGGTTCGAAACCGGAAAGGGCGAGGCGAATTCCATGGGCGACCTCCCTGCCCGGCCTGTGCCGGGTTTCCGGGTCAGTGAACCACGGTGACGCATCGTCGGGCAAGCTGGCGATGCGTGCCCTAGCCGATCAGCGGCGAACCCTTGCCATAGGTCTCGGCGTAATGCCGTTCCAGCCGCATCAGCGCCAGCCGCAGCACGATCTTGCCCGATCGCGCCGACCAGGCAAGCCGGCGTTCGGTCTGCTCGATCCCCTCGAGGTAGCAGCAGACCCGCAGCACCACATCGCCCAGACCCGGCCCCAGATCGCGCAGCGCCACGGCGACGCGGTTGCGGGCGGACTCCGAGCCGCCGCGATAGCCGGTGCCGGCGCGGCTCACGTCGATGCCCGCGGTCATGAACCCGTCCCAGTTCTGCGTCACCCGCGGACCAAGCTGGGCCAGTTCGAAATCCTCGCGCAGCCGCTCACCCGCTGCCACCATCCCGGCGTTCAGAAAGGGCTGACCGTTGCTCTCGCGGCGGCGGGCCAGCAACAGAAGCGGGCTTTCAGCAATATTGACCCGGCTGCGGCGACGGCGGCCATCGGCGGGATCACGGATCTCGCACTCCGCCCAGACCCGGTGCTGCTGCGCCGCCTCGGGGCCAAGATCGGCAGCATCGGCACCGGCCACGACTTTAACGGCACGGGCGTTCTGGAAATCGCCCGGACGCGGCATGGCCGCGCCTGTGCGGGGCAGGTTCACCCGCTGCCGCAGCGCCGCGCGCCCGGCCGGGACAATGGCATAGCTGATCACCCGCCCCTTGCCGACCTGCGCCACCCAGCCATTCAGCGCCATGGCCTCGGCCAGCCGGCGATCCAGAATGGCGGTGCGCAGACCGTCTCGGGTGATGATCGCCTTTTCCATCCCCGCCACCACCATCATCAGCGCCCCCGGCTCGGCCAGCCGGCGCAGCGCACTCAGCGCCTCGCGCCCCTCCAGCGATACCGCCACCGCCCGCTGCTCCAGCGCGCCGTCGATCAGCACGTCCTCACGTCGCGCCTCGAACCGGCGGATGCGGCGCAGCACGGTCGAGGCGTGACAGCCGGTTTCGCGCGCGATCGCCCGGATACTTTCCCCGCCTTCTACATGGCGCAGGTAAAGCCGGGCATCCTCGGGCATGGGCATTGTCTTGGCCGGAGGCTGCGGTGCTCCGACTTCCAGATCGAAGCTGAAATCATCGGTCAGTATCGTCATCTCTGGTCCCTTGCGATCCTCGGGCTGGCCGGGCGGCGGGCCATCCTAGGGTTGAAATCTCACGGTAGAGCTGCGGCTCGAGCCCTGCAGCTAGCCGCAACAATCCCTAAGAATCCCTAAAGAATTCCTTTCCGGGCGCGCGCTGCATTCAGCGCCGCGGCAACACATCTCTGAATTGTATCAAACTGATGGCCTGATCTGCGAAAGGACCGCGCCATGACCGCCATGCCCAATATCATCGCCTTCCGCCCGCTGCCGGTGGACCAGCCGCTGCGCCGCCCGTCGATCCTGATCCGCGCCGCGCGGGCCGGCCAGGCGGGCTGGCGGCGCAGCCGCGATCTGCCGCGCCTGTTGCGCAGCGACACCTGCCCGCGCCCGGGTTCGGCCCTGCCACGGCTGCGCGCGGAAGAGGCGCAGATGGATGTCGCCCGAAAGGAGGGCGATGCCGGCTATGACCTGCAGCGTCACGTGTTGCTGATGATCGCGATCCTGGCCGAGATGCGTGCCGCCGTCGCCGAAACCTCGGCGGCGGTCGCGATTCCCGGCATCCGCGCCGCGATCAGCGCCCGCGGAACAGCGATCCCAGCACGCCCCTGACCAGCGCCTGCCCGGATTTGGACCCGAGCTGGCGCGCAAGGCTTTTGCCGAAGACCTCGGCAATGCTGTCCGACCGCGAGGAGCGGCTGGAACTGCCGCCGCTGCTGCGCGCGCGCGAGGTTTCCTTGATCTGGATGTCGGGATTATAGCGGCGCGCCTGCTTGAACTCCTTGTCCATCTGCCACAGGTCCGCGTCATTGCCCGCCGCCCCCGCCTCGGCGCTTTCCTTGGCCGCCTCTTCCGCGCGTTTGGCGAGAATTTCCTGCGCCGATTCGCGGTTCAGCACCTTGTCGTATTTCATCCCCATGGTGGAATTGGCCATGACCGCCTGCCGCTCGGCATCGGTGATCGGGCCAAGCTGGCTGAAGGGCGGGCGGATCAGCGTGCGCTGCGCCATGCCCGGGACGCCCTTGTTCTCCAGCAGAGAGGTCACCGCCTCACCGGTGCCCACCGCCTGGATCGCCTCGGCAATGTCGAACTCGGGGTTCGGGCGATAGTTTTCCGCCGCCATGCGCAGCGCCTTCTGGTCCTTGGCGGTAAAGGCGCGCAGCGCGTGCTGGACGCGGTTGCCCAATTGCCCCAGCACATCCTCGGGCACGTCGGCGGGGTTCTGGCTGATGAACCAGACGCTGACACCTTTCGAGCGGATCAGCCGCGCCACCTGTTCGACCTTGTCGGTCAGGGCCTTGGGCGCGTCGTCGAACAGAAGATGCGCCTCGTCGAAGAAGAAGGCGGCCTTGGGCTTGTCGGGATCGCCCACCTCGGGCAGCTGCTCGAAAAGCTCGCTCAGAAGCCACAGGAGGAAGGTCGAATAGAGCCGCGGCGCGTTCATCAGCTTCTCGGCGGCGAGGATGTTGATCATCCCCTTGCCCGAGGCATCGACGCGCAGGATGTCCGACAGTTCCAGCGCCGGCTCGCCGAACAGCTTGTCGCCGCCCTCGTTCTCAAGGACCAGCAGCGACCGCTGGATCGCACCGACGCTGGCAGGGCTGATATTCCCGTATTGCCCCGTCAGTTCGCCGGAATTTTCGTCAAGCCAGGCCAGCATCGCGCGGAGGTCGGCCATGTCGGCCAGGGCGAGCCCCTGTTCGTCGGCAATGCGGAAGGCGATGTTCAGCACCCCTTCCTGCGCATCGCTGAGGCCCAAGAGGCGCGACAGCAGCAGCGGCCCCATCTCGGCCGGCGTGGTGCGGACCGGATGGCCCTTTTCGCCCCAGATGTCCCAGAAGGTGACCGGAAACTGCTGGTAATCCATCGTCAGCCCGATCTGGGTGGCGCGTTTCTGGAAGGCCTCGTTCAGTTTCGATTCGGTGCTGCCCGGTTTCGCCAGTCCCGAAAGATCACCCTTCACATCGGCCAGGAACACCGGCACCCCGGCCTTGGACAAGGTTTCGGCCAGCGTCTGCAGCGTCACCGTCTTGCCGGTGCCGGTCGCCCCGGCGATCAGCCCGTGGCGGTTGGCGTATTTGAGCAGCAGGTTCTGCGCCTGCGCGTAATCCGCACCGCCCCCGCCCACGAAAGCCGTGCCCGCCTCGAGATCCAGAATATCGGCCATCTGCCTGTCCTTCCCTGTCGTCTTTCAGCCGCTTATGCCAGACTTCCGCCGCGCAGGTGAAGCCTTGACGCGCAGAAGCCCGTCACGGCGCCCGGCCTTGACGATTTCGACATTTCCCGGCGGGCTTTCGCGGTGAAGTCCTTGACCGCCCGGGCGGGCTGGGAAACTGTAGCCCAACCCCGCCGGAAAGCCCCCATGCGCGTCGCCTACCTGATTAACCAGTATCCCAAGGTCAGCCACAGTTTCATCCGTCGCGAGATCCTTGCGCTGGAACGTCAGGGAGTCAGCGTGCATCGGATGGCGCTGCGTGGCTGGGATGCCGAAGTGGTCGATCCCGAGGATCGCGACGAACAGGCGCGCACCTCCTATACCCTGCAGGGCGGTCTGCGGCCGCTGGCGGGGTCGGTGTGGCGCCGTTTGCGCCGCGATCCGCGTGGGCTGTGGCGCGCGTTCCGCGCAGCCAGCGCCATGTCGCGGAACGGCGTGCGACCCTGGCCCTATCACATGGTCTATGTCGCCCATGCCTGCCGGATCATGGACTGGCTCGAGGTCGAACCGGCCGGCCACCTGCACGCCCATTTCGGCACCAACACCGCCGAAATCGCGCGACTGGTGAATATTCTCGGCGGGCCGGGCTACAGTTTCACCGTACATGGTCCCGAGGAATTCGACAATCCCGTGGGGCTGCATCTGGGCGGCAAGCTGGCCTCGGCCGGATTCTGCGCCACCGTCAGCAGCTATGGCCGGTCGCAGATGTATCGTTGGGCATCGGCGGGAGACTGGGCCAAGGTAAAGGTCGTCCATTGCGGACTGGACCTGAGCCGTTGGGCCGATCCCCTGCCCCTGCCCCCGGGTCCCTTCCACATGGTCGCCGTCGGCCGTTTCGCCGAGCAGAAGGGGTTCGGCCTCCTGATCCGCGGCTTTGCACCTGCCTGGCGGCGCGAACCCTCGCTGCGCCTGTCGCTTGTCGGCGATGGCGAGTTGCGGCCAGCAATCGAGGCGATGATCGCCGCCGAGGGCATGGGTGACGCGGTCCGCATCCTCGGCTGGCAGGACGAGGCCGGCGTCCTAGCCGCCATCGACAGCGCCCATGCCCTTGTCGCGCCCAGTTTCGCCGAGGGACTGCCGGTGGTCATCATGGAGGCCATGGCTCGGGCGCGGCCCATCATCGCCACTTATATCGCCGGCATCCCCGAGCTGGTGCGCCCCGGGTCCGAGGGATGGCTGGTGCCGGCCGGCGATGCCGATGCGCTGGCCGAGGTGATGCTGGCCGCCGCCGCGACCGATCCCGGTGACCTCGCGCAGATGGGTCAGACGGCGCGGGCGCGGGTCGTTGCCCGCCACGATGTTGACGTTTCGGCCGCAAAGCTCGCCGAACTGTTCTCGCAGGGTCTGAAGGGGGGCGGATGACCGGACGTGTCCTGCTGACCGGCGGCGCCGGCTTCATCGGTTCGCACAGCTATGTCGCGCTGGTCGAGGCCGGTTTCGAGACGATCATCCTCGACAGCTTTGCGAATGCCCATCGCGACGTGCCCGAGCGGCTGGCCCGGATCACCGGCCGCCCGACCCCGGTGATCGAGGCCGATATCCGCGACAGCATCGCCGTGCAAAAGGCGATGGATGGCGGCAGGTTCGATGCGGTGGTGCATTTCGCCGCACTGAAAAGCGTGCCGGGCAGCGAGGCCGATCCGGTCGGCTATTACGACGTGAATGTTGGCGGGCTGGTCAACGTGGTCCGCGCGATGCAGGCCCATGGCATCAGCCGCATGGTCTTCTCCTCCAGCGCCGCCGTCTATGGCGAGGCCGAGGTGATGCCGGTGACCGAGGACAGCCCGGTCCGGCCGCAGAATGTCTATGCCCGCACCAAGCTCGTCGGCGAGGACTTCCTGGCTGCCGTCCGCCGCGCCAACCCGGATTTCGCCCTCGGCATCCTGCGCTATTTCAACCCGGTCGGCGCGCATGGGTCTGGCCTGATCGGCGAGGATCCGGGCCAGCCCGCCGGCAACCTCGTACCGGTCATCGCGCAGGTCGCGGCGGGTCGGCGCGAGAAGCTGATGATCTTCGGCGACGACTGGCCCACCCCCGACGGCACCGCGATCCGCGACTATATCCATGTCGAGGACCTGGCACGCGGCCATGTCCTGTCGCTGGAACGGTTGCTGCAACCAGAGAGCGAGCGCAGCCACCTGGTCAACCTGGGCACCGGCCGCGGCCATACGGTGCGCGAGGTGATCGACTGCTATGAAAAAGTCTCGGGCCAGCCGATTCGCGCCGAGATCGCCCCGCGCCGCGCCGGTGACGCGGCCATTTCCTATGCCGATACTGGTCGTGCCGAGCAGCTTCTGGGCTTTCGCGCGACCCGTGATCTCGCCTCGATGTGCGCCAGCAACTGGGCCTTCATGCGCGCAAAAGCATAATTTCGCCACCGAATACACGCAACGCGCGAATTTAATGGGAACTGTTAACCTTTCCTTGCTATGATCAAGGGGTCGGGGCCAGCACCTGCCGGTCACGACTCTTCCTCCCTGTTGGACTAGCCGCGCCCTCGGGCGCGGCCTTTTTTGTGATCGCACATGTCTGTTTGACCTGTTGACGGATCACGCCCCTGGGACTAGCTTGCGGCTCAATGATGACCGGCCAGTCCGGCAGGGAGACACGCCACACAGCGTGAGAGGGGTCGCGGCATTGTCGCGGCCCTTTTAGTTTTGGGCGGCTTGCAGCCCGTCCGACCCGCACCGGCGGCATTTCGCGTTGCGCCCCCGGGCCGGATCGGGTTCAACGCATGGTGACCCGGGCCGCGCGCGATGCGCGCTGACATTCAGGAAATCCCGTGGTAAGTCGCGTTCAAAGTTCTGGAAAAGGGAATAAATCCACCATGGCTTACAAGAGTTCTTCGGCCCTACTGGCCGCCATCCTGCTGATGGCGGGGCCTGCTCTGGCGCAGGAAGCGGCGCCGACCACCCAGCCCGAGACCGCAGCGCCGGAAGCCGCCGCGCCGGCAGCCGACGCTGCCGCGAGCGCCGAAGCACCCGCCGCAGCGGAACAGGCCGAGGCCGCGGTCGATGGCGCCACGGCCGAGGCAACCGAGGCGGCGACTGACGCCACCACCGAGGCCCCTGCTGCGGATGCAGCCGCCGCGGCCGATGCCGCTGCTGCACCTGCCGCAGATGCCGCAGCCGCACCCGCGGAAGCTCCGGCAGCCGATGCCGCCTCGGCCGAGCCGCAGGTCGGCGCCTATTACCTCAAGGCGACCCATGGCGACTGGACCATCCGTTGCATCAAGGCCCAGGAAGGCCAGCCCGATCCCTGCGAGCTCTACCAGCTTCTGAAAGACGGCGAGGGCAATTCGGTCGCCGAGGTCACCATGATCCCGCTGAGCCAGGGTGAGGCCGCCGCCGGCGCCACCATCGTCGCGCCGCTGGAAACCGACCTGGTGCGCGGTCTTGGCCTCAAGATCGACAGCGCCGCCCCCCGTGGCTATCCGTTCAACTTCTGTGCCCCGGTCGGCTGCGTCTCGCGCATGGGCTTCGACGCGGCGGGCCTGAACGGCCTCAAGCGCGGCAATGCCGCCACCGTCTCGCTGCTGCCCTTCGCCGGTGATCCGGAAAACCCGGTCGAGCTGCCGATGTCGCTCGCGGGCTTCACCGCCGCCTTCACCGAGCTCGAGGGCATTGCCAAGGAGGCGCAGGAACAGCTGGCCGCACAGGCCGAAGCCGCCCCTGCCGCCGAAGCCCCTGCCGAAGCGCCCGCCGCTGAGGCCCCGGCTGAAGGCGAGGCCGCCCCGGCCAACTGATCCGCAACAGCGGTCTGAGATCAGAGAGCCGCGCCCCACCGGGCGCGGCTTTTTTCTTAGGCCACATCGCGTGGTGCTGCCCCGCCTACTCCACCACCGGCAACAACTTGTTCACCGAGTCTTTTGCGTCGCCGTAGAACATGCGGGTGTTGTCCTTGAAGAACAGCGGGTTCTCGATGCCGGAATAGCCGGTGCCCTGGCCGCGCTTGCTGACGAAGACCTGCTTGGCTTTCCAGACCTCGAGCACCGGCATGCCGGCGATCGGGCTGTTCGGGTCGTCCTGCGCTGCCGGGTTCACGATGTCGTTCGAGCCGATGATGATCACGACATCGGTCGAGGGGAAATCCTCGTTGATCTCGTCCATCTCCAGCACGATGTCATAGGGCACCTTGGCCTCGGCCAGGAGCACGTTCATGTGCCCGGGCAGACGCCCCGCCACCGGGTGGATGGCGAAACGCACCTCTTTCCCGGCCGCGCGCAGCTTGCGGGTCAGTTCCGAGACCGGCCCCTGGGCCTGCGCCACCGCCATGCCATAGCCCGGCACGATGATGACCGAGTCGGCCTCGTTCAGCGCCGAGGCCACGCCATCGGCATCGATCGCCACCTGCTCGCCCGAGATCTCGGCCGCCGGCCCGGTCTCGCCGCCGAAGCCGCCGAGGATCACGCTGACGAAGTTGCGGTTCATCGCCTTGCACATGATATAGCTGAGGATCGCACCGGAAGAACCCACCAGCGCCCCGGTCACGATCAAGAGGTCATTCGACAGGGTGAAGCCGATCGCCGCCGCCGCCCAGCCCGAATAGCTGTTCAGCATCGACACCACCACCGGCATGTCGGCGCCGCCGATGCCCATGATCAGGTGATAACCGATGAAGAAGGCCAGAAGCATGATCAGGACCAGCCAGAACACCCCCGGGCCGATATCGGCGCAGTAGAGCAGGCCGAGGACCAGCGAAGCAGCCGCCGCGGCGGCGTTCAGGAAATGCCCGCCCGGCAGCTTCTTCGGCGTGCCGCTGATCCGTCCGGCCAGCTTGCCGAAGGCCACGATCGAGCCGGTGAAGGTCACCGCGCCGATGAACACGCCGAGGAAGACCTCGATCTGCAGCATGTTCAGTTCCGCCGGGGTCTTGTGGGTCAGGACCTCGGCAAAGCCGCGGAACTGCTCGGTCGAGCCGTCGCGCAGCGCGCGCATCACCCGGCCCATCTCCAGCTGGGCGTTGAAGCCGACGAAGACCGCGGCAAGGCCGACAAGGCTGTGCATCGCCGCGACCAGCTGCGGCATCTCGGTCATCTGTACCCGCTTGGCCACGACCCAGCCGATGGCGCCACCGGCGGCGATCATGATCAGCGACAGAAGCCAGTTGCCCGAACCCGGGCCAAACAGCGTGGCGACAACCGCCAGCGCCATGCCGACGATGCCGTACCAGATCGCCCGCTTGGCGCTTTCCTGTCCCGACAGCCCGCCGAGCGAGAGGATGAACAGGATGGCGGCAACCACGTAGGCGGCAGTGGTGAATCCGTATTCCATGATCCCCTCCTTACGATTTCTGGAACATGGCGAGCATGCGCCGGGTGACCATGAAGCCACCGAAGATGTTGACCCCGGCCATCAGCACGGACAGCGCCGCGAGGATCAGCACCAGCCAGGAGCCCGAGCCGATCTGCATCAGCGCGCCCAGGATGATGATCGAGCTGATCGCGTTGGTGATCGCCATCAAGGGCGTGTGCAGCGAATGCGCGACGTTCCAGATCACCCGGAAGCCCACGAAACAGGCCAGCACGAAGACGATGAAATGCGACATGAAGCTGGCCGGCGCGACGAGGCCGATGAGCAAGAGCAGCAGGCCGCCCCCGCCCAAGAGCATCAGCTGGCTGCGGGTCTCGGCCTTGAAGGCGGCGGCCTCGGCGGCGCGGCGCTCCTCGGGCGTCAGCTCCTTCTTCTTCTCCTTCGGCTTCTGCGCCGCGATGGCCGCGATCTTCGGCGGCGGCGGCGGGTAGGTGATGGCGTGGTCATGGGTCACCGTGGCGCCCCGGATCACGTCATCCTCCATGTTATGGGCGATGACCCCGTCCTTCTTCGGCGTCAGGTCGGCCATGAAATGGCGGATATTGTTGCCGTAAAGCTCGGAGGACTGCGCCCCCATGCGGCTGGGGAAATCGGTATAGCCGATGATGACGACACCGTTCTCGGTCACGATGCGCTCATCCGGCACCGTCAGGTCGCAGTTGCCGCCGCGCTCGGCGGCCAGGTCGACAATGACCGAACCGGTCTTCATTGCCGCCACCATGTCGGCGGTCCAGAGCTTCGGCGCATCGCGGCCCGGGATCAGCGCCGTGGTGATGACGATGTCCATCTGCGGCGCCAGTTCGCGGAACCTGGCCAGCTGCGCCTCGCGGAACTCCGGGCTCGAGGGCGCGGCATAGCCACCCGTCGCGGCGCCGTCGGTCTGCGCCTCGGAGAAGTCGAGATAGACGAACTCGGCCCCCATCGACTCGATCTGCTCGGCCACTTCGGGCCGCACGTCGAAGGCATAGACCTGCGCGCCAAGCGACACGGCAGCCCCGATCGAGGCGAGGCCCGCGACCCCTGCCCCGACGACCAGCACCTTGGCCGGCGGCACCTTGCCCGCCGCCGTCACCTGCCCGGTGAAGAAGCGACCGAAATTGTTCGCCGCCTCGATCACCGCGCGGTAGCCGGCGATATTGGCCATCGAGCTCAGCGCATCCATCTTCTGCGCCCGGCTGATCCGCGGCACCATGTCCATGGCGATGGCGGTGACGCCCTGGTCCTTGGCCTGTTCCAAGAGCGCGGCGCTTTGGGCCGGGTAGAAGAACGAGATGACCGTCTGGCCCTCGCGCATCTGCCCGATCTCGCCCTCGGACGGCGGACGCACCTTGGCCACCACATCCACCGCGCCGATCAGGTCGGCAGCCGAAGCCTCGACCGTCACGCCGGCGCGGCGGTAATCCTCGTCCGAAAAACCCGCAGCCTTCCCGGCCCCGGCCTCGACATATACCTCATGCCCCAGCTTCTGCAGATGCGCCGCAGACGACGGTGTCACCGCAACGCGCGCCTCGCCCTCCTGGGTCTCTCTCAAGGCACCAATCTTCATCCGGCTTCCTTCTCGCTGCCGCCTCGGTTCTGTCAGGTGTGAATGGGGCCGGCGCGCCAGCCCTAGCCGCGCGCCGGGTCCGGGCTCACAGGTCGGGGTAAAGCGGGAAGCGGGCGCAGAGCGCCGTGACCTCGGCCTTCACCTTCGCCTCGACGGCGGCATTGCCCTCTTCGCCGTTGGCGGCAAGGCCATCGACCACCTCGATGATCCAGGCCGCGATCTGGCGGAACTCGGCCTCGGTGAAGCCGCGCGTGGTGCCGGCGGGGGTGCCGAGGCGCACGCCCGAGGTGATGGTCGGCTTTTCGGTGTCGAAGGGGATGCCGTTCTTGTTGCAGGTGATGTTCGCCCGGCCAAGCGCCTTCTCGGTGGCATTGCCCTTGACCCCCTTGGGGCGCAGGTCGACCAGCATGACATGGGTATCGGTGCCGCCGGTGACGATGTCGAGCCCGCCGCGCAACAACCCATCGGCCAAGGCCTGCGCGTTCTTCACCACCTGCGCGGCATAAGCCTTGAACTCGGGCTGCAGCGCCTCGCCGAAGGCCACGGCCTTGGCAGCGATGACATGCATCAGCGGACCGCCCTGGATGCCCGGGAAGATGGCCGAATTGACCTTCTTGGCGATCTCCTCGGAATTCGTCAGGATCATGCCGCCGCGCGGGCCGCGCAGGGTCTTGTGCGTAGTCGTGGTCACCACATCGGCATGGGGGAAGGGCGAAGGGTGCTGGCCGCCGGCGACGAGCCCGGCGAAATGCGCCATGTCGACCATGAGGTAGGCGCCCACGCTATCGGCGATCTCGCGGAACTTCTCGAAATCGATGATCCGGGGAATGGCCGAACCGCCGGCGATGATCAGCCGGGGGCGATGCTCCTCGGCGAGGTCCGCCACCTGCGCGTAGTCGATGCGGCAATCGGCCTCGCGCACGCCGTATTGCACCGGGTTGAACCATTTGCCCGACTGGTTCGGTGCCGCGCCATGTGTCAGGTGCCCGCCCGAGGCGAGGTTCATGCCCATGAAGGTATCGCCCGGTTTCAGAAGCGCGGTGAACACGCCCTGGTTGGCCTGGCTGCCCGAGTTCGGCTGGACGTTGGCAAATTCGCAGCCGAACATCTGTTTGGCGCGGGCGATCGCCAGATCCTCGACGATATCGACGTACTCGCAGCCGCCGTAATAACGCCGCCCGGGATAGCCCTCGGCATATTTGTTCGTCAGCACCGAGCCCTGTGCCTCGAGCACCTCTTCCGAGACGATGTTTTCCGAGGCGATCAGCTCGATCTCGTCGCGCTGGCGGCCCAGTTCCAGCCGGATTGCGCGGTAGATCTCGGGGTCGCGACGGGCCAGCCGGTCGCTGGTCGAGGCGGTCTCGATGGTGGTGATGTTCATGGGGTTCTCCTTGGTGATCGGTCAGCCGGTCCAGCCGAGGCCGGTGGCAATGCAGTTCATGGTCTGCAGCAATGGGACGGACAGTTTTGGCGCGCCCTGGCTGCGGACCTCGCGCAGTAGATCGACTTGCAGCGCGTGGATATCGAGCATCGGCGCGCGCAGCCGGTCGAAACGCTCGCGCATGTTGGGGAAACGCAGGGCCAGCGTGTCGGTCTGCGTCAGCCACAGCACCGCCTGTGTGCTGCGCCGGTATTCGGACTGGATGTCGTCCAGGATGGCGCTGCGGATCGCCGCATCCTCGACCAGCGAGGCATAGCGGGTGGCGATCTCCATATCGGCCTGGAACAGCGATTTCTCGACCTCGTCGACCATCAGCTGGAACAGCGGCGATTTCTGGAACATGCGCGCCAGAAGTTCGTCGCCATCCCGGCCACGGATCTTGCGGAAGCTGCCGATGGCGGTGCCGAAACCGTACCAGCCGGTGATCAGGTGGCGGTTCTGCGACCAGGCGAAGACCCAGGGGATCGCCCTGAGATCAGCCAGCGATTTCGCCCCGAACCGCCGCGCCGGGCGCGAGCCGATCTTCAGCATCGCCAGTTCCTCGACGGGGCTCGCCTGCTGGAAATACTCGACGAAGCCCGGACGGTGCAGCAGCGTGGAATAGGCGGTCTGCGACATGCCGGCCAGACCTTCCAGCGCATCGTCAAACTCGGGCATCACCGCCGCCTTGCGGCCGCCGGCGCTGTGCAGCAGGACCGAGGAGGCTAGCACCTCGAGGCTGTTCAGCGCCGAGCCGCGATTGGCGTATTTGGCCGAGACCACCTCGCCCTGTTCGGTGATCCGCATCTGCCCGGCCACCGTGCCCGGCGGTTGCGCGGCAATGGCGCGTTCGGTCGGCGCACCGCCCCGGCTGACCGAGCCGCCGCGACCGTGGAAATAGGCGGGCGTCAGCCCGTAATTCGCCAAGGTCCGCAGAATGCCACGCTGCGCCTTTTCCAGCTCCCATGTCGAGCAGAGGAAACCGCCATCCTTGTTGCTGTCGGAATAGCCCAGCATCACCTCGAGCCGGTCGCCGCCGGATTTGCGGATGCTGCGGCGCGCCAGCGGCACGTCGAGGAAATCGGCAAGGATGCCCGGCGCGGCGCGCAGGTCGGCGATGGTCTCGAACAGCGGCACCACGCGCAGGTCCAGCGTCTCGGCGCCAAAACCAGCATAGCGGGCCAGCAGATAGACGCCCAGCAGGTCGTCGGTCGAGCGGGTCATCGACAGGATGAACGGACCCACCGCCTCGCGGTCCACGCTTTCGCGGGTGTCGCGCATCAGCCGCAGAAGCGAGATAAGCTCGGCCCCTTGGTCACTGAGCGTGGCGGGATCGATCTCCTGCAAGCTCTGACTCGCCAATTCGGCGCGCAGCCGGGCGGACCAGTCGACGCTGCCATAGTCGGGCGCGGTCGCGCCGTCGCGGGACCAGATTTCCGACAGCACATCGGTCGTCACGGTCGAGTTCTGCCGCACGTCCAGAACCGCCATGCGGAAGCCGAAGCTTTGCGCCTGCCAGCGGATCGGGCGGACATGGCGGTGCGACAGGTGTTCGGCACCGATGGACTCGAGCCCCTGTTCCACCAGCTTCAGATCGCCGATGAACTCGTTCACGTCACGATAACCGCTGCGCCCCTCGCGCATCGCCTCGATGCGGTCGCGGATCACGGTCAGCGCCTGCCGGAAAATCTCGCCGGGATTGCGGCCCTGCCCGCCGGTGGTCTCGGCCACCAGCGCCTCCAGCGCGATGCGATCCTCGGGCGGAAGGGTGACGATGGAGGAACTGATGCTGATCCGCGCCGCCGCATCGAGCAGCACGGCGGAATATTTCTCCAGCGTCGCGGCGCGGTTGCGGGCCATCGCCTCGGCGGTGGCCTTGGTGGTGACATTCGGATTGCCGTCGCGGTCGCCGCCGATCCAGCTGTGAAAGCGGATGGCCGGGATGGTCTCGGGGGCGAAACCCGCCGCGACATAGCGGTCATAGAGGATCGGGATGGTGTCGAAGATGCTGTCGCGGAAGAACTGGATGCCCCATTCGATTTCATCCGACAGGGTCGGCCGTTCCAGCCGCAGCTCCCCGGTCATCCACAGCAGGTCGATCTCGCTTTGCAGGTCATCGGTCAGCTGCGCCCGTTCGCGCGGGGTCCAGCGCTGGGTTTCCAGCGCCACCAGCGTGCGATAGATGCGGCGGTGGATCTCCAGCACGGTGACGCGCTTGGCTTCGGTCGGGTGCGCGGTCAGAGTCGGGCCGACGACCAGACCGCCCTGCCCGCCTGACAGACCCGCCGCGCCCAGTTCCTCGCGCACCTTGGCAAAGCTGCCCGGCACCGAGGCGGCGCCCAGATCGGTCTCGGCCTTGCGCCGCTCGCGCATGGCGGCGTTGTCATCGGCGATCCTCAGAAGCTGGAACCAGATGTTGAACGCCTGAAGATAGGGCACCGCGCCATTGTCACGCGGGATGGCGATGGCGCGGCCGGCATCCAGATCGCCGGCGACGCGGGGGGCGCGGCGCAACAGCACCTCGCGCCAGAGATCCTGCAGCCCGGCCCGGAGCCGGGTTGCATAATCGTCGCTGTCCTCGACAGGCGGGGGCTGGATGACCATTTGCGCCGGGAACATCAGTTCACCCTGTCGCGGGGGTCGCGCCCTTCGAAGAAATCGACCAGATTGTCCAGCACCCGGAAGCCCATCGCCTCGCGCGTCTCGCGCGTGGCCGAACCCAGATGCGGCAGCATCACCAGGTTGTCCGAACCCAGAAGCTCGTAGGGGATGATCGGCTCGCCCTCGAACACGTCGAGCCCCGCCCCGCCGATGGTGCCGAACCACAGCGCCTGTGCCAGTGCCTGCTGATCCACCACCTCGCCCCGCGCGGTGTTGATCAGGAAGGCGTCAGGCTTCATCAGCCCCAGCCGGCGGGCGTTCATCAGGTGATGGTTCTCGGCCCCGCCCGGGCAATGCAGCGAGACGAAATCGCATTGCGGCAACAGCTCGTCCAGTGTGTCGACCTGGCGGGCGTCATATTCGGCCAGCACCTCGGGGGCGACGGCAGGGACGTTGACCACGACGATCTTCATGCCGAAGCCGAAATGCGCGCGGCGCGCCATGGCCTGACCGATGCGGCCGAAGCCGACAATGCCAAGGGTCGCGCCCGAGACCTTCTTGCCGACCATATGGGTCGGCCGCCAGCCGGCCCATTTGCCCCTGCGCAGCTCGCGCTCGCCCTCGCCCGCCCGCCGCGCCGCCATCAGCATCAGCGTCATGGCGATGTCGGCGGTGCATTCGGACAGCACGTCGGGCGTGTTGGTCACGGTGATACCGCTGGCCGTGGCCGCGCCCAGATCGATATGGCTGAAACCCACGCCGTAATTGCCGAGGATCTTGGCGCGGGTCTTTGGCACGTCGAAGACCTGCGGCGAGAAACGGTCGGTGACGGTGGGCAGCACCGCGTCGTAATCGGCCAGCGCCGTGCGCAGCTGGTCGCCATCCAGCGGTTTGTCGGCGCGGTTGACGGTGAGGTCAAAGACCTCACCCAACCGGGCCTCGACCGCCTCGGGCCAGCGCCGGGTCAGCAGAACTTTCTGTTGCGCCATCTTGGCCTCCGTTATGCGAATTGCTTCATGGTGCGGGCGATGGTCTCGCCGATGGCCGAGGGATGTTCGGCCACGGTGACGCCTGCGGCGGAGAGAATTTCGACCTTCTCGCTGGCGCTTTCGCCAAAGGCCGAGATGATCGCGCCGGCATGGCCCATGGTGCGACCCTTGGGCGCGGTCAGGCCGGCGATATAGGCGATGACCGGCTTCGACATGTGGTCGCGGATGTAGTCCGCCGCCTCGGCCTCCTGCGGGCCGCCGATCTCGCCGATCAGGCAGACCACCTCGGTCTGGTCGTCCTTCTCGAAGGCCATCAGGATGTCCTTGAAGGACGAGCCGTTGATCGGGTCGCCGCCGATGCCCACCGAGGTCGAGACGCCGATGCCGCGATCCTTCAGCTGCTGGGCGGCCTCGTAGCCAAGCGTGCCCGAGCGCCCGACGATGCCGACATTGCCCTCGAGGTAGATATGCCCCGGCATGATCCCCAGCAGCGCCTTGCCCGGGCTAATGGTGCCGGCGCAGTTCGGGCCGGTCAGCACCATGCGGTTCTCGCGCGGGTAGCGCATCATGTAGCGCTTGACCCGGATCATGTCCTGCGCCGGGATGCCATCGGTGACGCAGACGGCATAGCCGATGCCGCCATCCGCGGCCTCCATGATCGAATCCGCGGCATAGGGCGGCGGCACGATGACGAGGCTCGCGTTGGCGCCGGTCTCGTAGACGGCTTCCTTCACCGTGTCATATACCGGCACGCCGTTGATGATCTCGCCGCCCTTGCCGGGCACGACACCGCCGACGACATTGGTGCCATAGTCGATCATTTCCTGCGTGTGGAACTGCGCGAGGCGGCCGGTGATGCCCTGAACGATCACGCGGCTCGATTTGTCCAGAAAGATGCTCATCAGTTTGCTCCCGCCTTGATGTAGTGAACCTTGTCGCCGCCATTCTCGCCGCGCCACGCCGCCACCGCCTTCTCGGCGGCATCCATCAGCGAGGTCGCGGCGATGATCGGCAGGCCGCTTTCATTCAGGATCTTCAGACCGGCCTCGACATTGGTGCCGGCCAGCCGCACCACCACCGGCACATCGACCGGATTGGCGGTCAGCGCCTGCACCACGCCCTCGGCGACCCAGTCGCAGCGGTTGATGCCGGCGAAGATATTGACCAGCACCGCCTCGACATTCTTGTCGGACATGACGAGGCGAAAGGCCTTGGCCACCCGCTCGGGCGTGGCGCCGCCGCCGATGTCGAGGAAGTTCGCGGGCTCGCCACCGGCCAGCTTGATCGTGTCCATCGTCGCCATGGCCAGACCCGCGCCATTGACGATGCAGCCGATATTGCCGGTCAGCCCGATATAGTTCAGGCCGCGATCCGCCGCGCGGCTTTCGCGCGGGTCTTCCTGGCTCTTGTCGCGCAGCTCGCTGATCTGCTGGTGGCGGAACAGCGCATTGCCGTCGAAGGTCATCTTGGCATCCAGCGCGAGGATGCGGTTGTCGCTGGTGATGACCAGCGGGTTCACCTCGACCATGGTGGCGTCGAGATCGCGGAAGGCGCGATAGCAGCCCATCAGCGTCCGCACCATCTGCTGGGTCAGCGCCGGCGGGATCTTCAGGGCAAAGGCGATCTCGCGGGCCTGAAACTCGCGCAGGCCCACCGCCGGCTCAACCGAGGAACGCACGATGCTGTCGGGCTTCTCGGCCGAGATCTCTTCGATCTCCATGCCGCCTTCCGACGAGGCGACGATCATCACCCGCTGCGACGAGCGATCCAGCACGAAGCCCAGGTAGATCTCGCGCTCGAATGGCACGGCGCCCTCGACATAGACACGGTAGATGCCCTTGCCCTCGGGGCCGGTCTGATGCGTCACCAGACGCTGGCCGAACATGCCCTCGCAGGCATCGACGATCTCCTGATCATTGTTGCACAGCTTGACGCCCCCGGCCTTGCCACGGCCGCCGGCATGGACCTGTGCCTTGACGATCCAGCGATCGCCGCCCAGTTCGCGGGCGCGGTAGGCGGCCTGCTCGGGGCTGTAGGCCAGCGCCCCCGGCGGCACGGCAACGCCGAAGCCCGCCAGAATTTCCTTGGCCTGATATTCGTGAATGTCCATCGTTAGGTCTCCTCCCTGTGGATGGTGTCAGTTGGCCAGCGCGGCACGGTCATAGTGCTGCGCCAGGATGTCGCTGATCCGGTCGCGGTCGATGCTGGCGCCCAGTTCGACCATGGCATCGGCAAAGCGGTTGACGATCTCGGTGATGGCGGCTTCCGACAGCTGGTTCAGGATGCCGATGCGGACCTGCACCGGCTCCGACAGCGTCGGCCAGATGCCGAAGCCGCGGGCGCGGCAGTTCTGAACCAGCTCCATCTCGCGCCCGGCCAGGTCGCCCGGCAGGTTCAGCACGACAAGGCTGGTCATGTTCGATGTGACCTTGCAGCCCATCGCCTCGACCGCCGCGCGCAACGCCGCCTCGTGGAAGGCGTAATCCTTGGCGCGCTGAACCTTGCCGATCTGCAGGATGATGCGCAGAGCCTCGTGGAAGGCGGCGACGGCATAGCCGGAATGGGTGCGGTGATAGGCGCCCTTCTCGACATCCTTGCCATCGATGATCGCCCAGTGCCGCGCCTCGAGGATCGGGTTATGGGCATAGGTGTGGCAGCCGTTCTCGCGTACCTCGGCGATGTAGCGGTCGCTGAAGCTGACCGGCGCATAGGTCAGCGGCAGGCAGAGGACGCCCTTCTGCGGGCAGGAAGCCCAACCGACCACGCCGGGATAATCGTCGATCGAGAAATCCTCGATGCCGAGCGAAGAGACCGCATCGACCAGCCCCAGCGCCCCGTGCTTTTCGCAGGCATCCGAGAAGGCGCGAATGTCATTGATGCGGCCCGAGCCGGTTTCCCAATGCGCCATGAAGGCCCATTTCGGCTTGTGCTCGGCCAGCGCCTGTTCGATCACCTCGGCACCCACGGATTGCCCATGCGGCACCTCGACGATCTTGACCGAGGCGGGTTTCGGGTTCAGCGGATCGGCCTTCAGCTCTTCGCGGGTCGAGGCCTTCATGCGGATCGCCAGACCGTCGATGCCCGAGAAGGTGCCATTGGTGAAGGCCACCACGGTATCCCCGGGCAGGATCGCGCTCAGCATGCAGTCGAGGCCCGAGAAGCCGGTGCCGGCGACGCCATAGGTGTAGATGTTCTTGGTGCCCCAGACCTCGCGCAGCATCAGCTTGCACTCGACCATGCCGCGCAGCACGTCGGCCTGCATGTGATCGGCAAGGCCGGACTGGGCAAAGCGTTGCAGCACGCGGGCATCGGTATTGCCCGGCCCCGGACCGGCGGCCAGCGTCTCGGGGATCTCCAGCGGCGGGAAAACGGAGGTGACGGTGGTGATGGCGTTCATCGGTCAGACCTTTCGTGAGGGGGAATGAGTATCGGTGAGATGCGGGTTGCGGGGTGCCTCGGGGCGTGCGCCCAGAAGCAGGATCTGGACATCGGCGACATTGGTGCCGGTGCCCCCGGTGATCAGCAGGTCGCCCGCCACCTTCAACGCGGCATGGCTGTCATTTTCCGCCAGAAGCGCGGCGGGATCGCCGCCGGCAGCGCGGATGCGCAAAGCGGTGCCGGCATCGACCAGCCCACCCGCCGCATCGGTCGGACCGTCGCGGCCATCGGTGCCGCCCGACAGGAACACCCAGTCGCGGCCGAGATCGGGCATGGCCAGCGCCACGCGCAAAGCCAGTTCCTGGTTGCGCCCGCCGGTGCCTTTGCCCCGGATCTCAACCGTGGTCTCGCCGCCGAAGATCAGGCAGGCGGGTTCAGTGCTGGTCGCGGTGGCGGCGGCAACGATCTGGGCGGCAGCCGAGGATACGTCGCCGGTCAGGCGGTCATTGACGATCCGGGCCGTCTCGCCTGCGCTGACTGCGGCATCAAGGCTTTGGCGGTTCGAACCAATCAGGTGGTTCTGCGCAGCGGGCCCGTTCGCGGGCTGCGAGGTCCGGCTGGCCAGATGGTCGCGCACCGCCTCGGGCAGCATCGGGCCAAGGCCGCGCGCCGCGATCAGCACCCGCGCCTCCTCTGCCGTGCCGATCGGCGCGACCGTGGGACCCGAGGCGACCACGGCCAGATCGTCGCCGATCACATCCGACAGGATATAGGCGGTGACCGGGGCCGGATCGGCCAGCCGGACCATGCCGCCGCCCTTCAGCGTGGAAAGCTGCTGGCGGATCAGGTTGGTCTCGCGGATATCGAGGCCGCGCTGAAGGAACAACCGGTTCGCCGCGGCCTTGTCGGCCAGGCTGAGACCGGCAGCGGGCGCCGGCAGCATCGCCGAGCCACCGCCCGAAATCAGCGCGATGACGCGATCCTCGGCCCGCGCGGCTTCCAGCGCTGCGATCACCGCGCGGGCGGCGTTCAACCCGTCCTCGTCCGGGATCGGATGTCCCGCCGGCATGACCGTCGCGCCGGGCAGCGGCCGAAAATTCTCGCGGTTGGTGACGACCAGCGCCTCGACCGGGGCATCGCCCAGCTGCGCCAGCGCCTCGGCCGCCATCGGGATCGCCGCCTTGCCAACGGCGATCAGGAGGATGCGACCGCCCGGCCCCGGCTGGGGCAGAGGGTGACGGGCCAGCGACGCCCGCAATGCCCCCGCCGGCTCGGCGGCCTTGACGGCCACCGAGAACAGCGTTTCGGCATGATGGCGAAGCGAGCCCGTCATGGTCATGCCGCCGCCGCGATCTGGCGGGCCTTCTCGACCAGCACCTCGGCCTGACGGATCGAGGCATAGTCGATCAGCCGGCCATCCAGCGAGACCGCGCCCTTGCCGGCGGCCTCGGCCTCGGCCATGGCCGACAGGATGCGCTGTGCCTTGGTCACTTCGCCCTCGGACGGGCTCATCACCTCGTTGGCCATGGCGATCTGGCTGGGGTGGATGGCCCATTTTCCCTCGCAGCCCAGCACGGCGGCGCGGCGCGCGGCGGCGAGGTAGCCGTCACGGTCGCTGAAATCGCCAAAGGGTCCATCAATCGGGCGCAAGCCATTGGCGCGGGCGGCGACGACCATGCGGGCCAGCGCGTAATGCCACATGTCGCCCCAGTGACGCTCGCGCCCGCCCTGATCGTCGGCATCGGTCAGGACCGAGTAATCCGGGTTCACGCCCCCGATGATGGTGGTGCGGGCGCGGGTCGAGGCGGCGTAATCGGCAACGCCGAAATGCAGGCTCTCGTTGCGCTTCGAGGCGCCGGCGATGGCGGAAACGTTCTGCATCCCCAGCGCGGTCTCGATGATATGCTCGAACCCGATGCGCTTCTTCAGGCCCTTGGCGTCCTCGATCTGGGTCACCATCATGTCGACGGCGTAGACATCCGCCGCAGTGCCGACCTTGGGGATCATGATCAGGTCCAGCCGCTCGCCGGCCTGTTCGACCACATCCACCACGTCGCGGTACATGTAATGGGTGTCGAGCCCGTTGATCCGCACCGACATGGTCTTGGTGCCCCAGTCGATCTCGTTCAGCGCCTTGATGATGTTCCGGCGGGCATCGGCCTTCTCGTCCGGGGCTACCGCGTCCTCGAGGTCGAGGAAGATCACGTCGGCCTCGGACTCGGCGGCTTTCTGGAACATCTGCGGCGCGCTGCCGGGCACCGCCAGCTCGCTGCGGTTCAGCCTTGCGGGGGCCTGTTCGATGACGTGGAAACTCATGGTCGTTCCTTTCTTGGGTATGGGTTCAGGCGGTCAGGCCATCGGGTTCCGGCAGGCCATGCGCGCGGGAACAGGCGGTCAGGGTATTGGCGAGAAGGCAGGCAATGGTCATCGGGCCGACACCGCCGGGAACCGGGGTGATGGCGCCGGCGACGCTGGCGGCGCTGTCATAGGCGACATCGCCGACCAGCTTCGACTTGCCCGGCTGATCGGGATGGGGAATCCGGTTGATGCCCACGTCGATCACGGTGGCGCCGGGCTTGATCCAGCTTGCATCGATCATCTCGGGCCGGCCAACGGCGGCGATCAGGATATCGGCGTTGCGGCACAGCGCCTCGATGTCGCGGCTGCGGGAATGGGCAATGGTCACCGTGCAGCTGTCACCCAGCAGAAGCTGCGCCATCGGCTTGCCGACGATGTTCGAACGTCCGACGACGACCGCGTTCAGCCCAGAGAGCGAGCCGTGATGCTCGCGCAGCATCATCAGGCAACCGAGCGGCGTGCAGGGCACCATCGACTTCTGCCCGGTGCCGAGCAGCCCCACATTCGAGATGTGAAAGCCGTCGACATCCTTGTCGGGATCGATGGCGTTGATCACCAGATCCGAGTCCAGATGCGCCGGCAGCGGCAGTTGCACCAGGATGCCGTGCACCGACAGGTCGCGGTTCAGCCGCTCGATCAGCGCCAGCAATTCAGCCTCAGACGTGTCGGCGGGCAGCTTGTGCTCGTAGGAATTCATCCCGACCTCGGTGGTCTGGGTGCCCTTCGAGCGGACATAGACCTGGCTCGCCGGGTCCTCGCCGACCAGCACCACGGCCAGACCCGGCGTGATGCCGTGATCGGCCTTCAGGCGGGCGACATGCTGGGCCACCTGTTCGCGGACCGTGGCCGCGAAGGCCTTGCCGTCAATGATGGTCGCGGTCGTGTCTCTCATGCGCTTCTTCCTCGTGGACATGCGGGTTCCGGTCGCAGGAACGGCTTTCGCCAGCCCCTGCGCGGTAAAGCAGTTTCGTCGTGGGTCCGGGCGGAGCCTTGGGCCTAGAACAGGCCCTGAACCTCGCCCGAGGGGTTCAGCCCGATCACCTCGGCGGCGGGCGTTCGCGGCAGGCCCGGCATGGTCATCACCTCGCCGCAGATGGCGACAATGAAGCCCGCGCCGGCGGCCAGCCGCACCTCGCGGATGGGCACCGAATGGCCGGTCGGCGCGCCGCGCCGGGTCGGGTCGGTGGTAAAGCTGTACTGGGTCTTGGCCATGCAGATCGGCAGATGACCGTAACCCTGTTCTTCCCAGTCCTTCAGCTGGGCGCGGATCTTGCTGTCGGCGATCACCTCGTCGGCATGGTAGATGCGCTTGGCGATGGTCTCGATCTTGGCAAAAAGCGGCATCTCGTCGGGATAGAGCGGGGCGAACTCAGCCGCGCCCTTCTCGGCGATCTCGACCACCTTGCGGGCCAGATCCAGCGTGCCCTGCGAGCCATCGGCCCAGTGCTTGCAAAGGATCGCCTCGACGCCGTTCTGGCGCGCGTAATCCTGCACCGCCTGCACCTCGGCATCGGTATCGCTGACGAAATGGTTGATCGCCACGATCACCGGCACGCCGAAGCTTTTGACATTGGCGATGTGACGGCCCAGGTTCACCAGACCCTTCTTCACCGCCGCGACATTTTCCGGGCCGAGATCGGCCTTGGCGACACCGCCATTCATCTTCAGCGCGCGCACGGTGGCAACGATCACCGCCACATCCGGCGCGATCCCGGCCTTGCGGCACTTGATGTCGAAGAATTTTTCCGCGCCCAGATCGGCACCGAACCCTGCCTCGGTGACGACATAATCCGCCAGCTTCAGCGCCGTGGTGGTGGCGATGACCGAGTTGCAGCCGTGCGCAATGTTCGCAAACGGGCCACCGTGGACAAAGGCCGGGTTGTTCTCCAGCGTCTGCACAAGGTTCGGCTGCATCGCGTCCTTCAAGAGGACGGTCATTGCCCCGTCAGCCTTGATGTCGCGGCAATAGACCGGCGACTTGTCGCGGCGATAGGCCACGATCATCTCGCCAAGACGGTGCTGCAGATCCTCGAGATCGCGCGACAGGCACAGGATCGCCATGACTTCCGAGGCCACGGTGATGTCAAAGCCGGTCTCGCGCGGGAAGCCGTTGGCGACGCCGCCAAGCGAGCAGGTGATCTGGCGCAGCGCGCGGTCGTTCATGTCCACCACCCGGCGCCAGACGACGCGGCGCAGGTCGATGTCCTGCTCGTTGCCCCAGTAGATGTGGTTGTCGATCATCGCCGACAGCAGGTTATGGGCGCTGGTGATGGCGTGGAAATCGCCGGTGAAGTGCAGGTTCATGTCCTCCATCGGGATCACCTGCGCATAGCCGCCCCCCGCCGCGCCACCCTTCATGCCGAAGTTCGGGCCAAGCGAGGCCTCGCGGATGCAGACGCAGGCGGTCTTGCCGATGGCATTCAGCCCGTCGCCCAGACCCACCGTGGTCGTGGTCTTGCCCTCGCCCGCCGGGGTCGGGTTGATCGCGGTGACCAGCACCAGCTTGCCATTGGGGCGATCCTGGACCGAGTTGATGAAGCGCTGGCTGAGCTTGGCCTTGTCATGGCCGTAAGGCAGCAGATCGCCGGCATCGATCCCGAGCTTGGCCCCGATCTCCTGGATCGGGCGCTTCATGGCGGCGTTGGCGATCTCGCTGTCGGTCTTGAATGCGACCGGCTTGGCGTCGCGCGGAGCGGCAATAACCTCGTTCATTGCGCGGCGCCCGTGATGATGCTGACCATGGTCTTTCCTCCCCTGTCTGCCGCGCATTCCGACTTGCAGATCACTGCGGCACCTCCTGCATCTAAAAGAAAGGTTAACGCTCAATGGGTCAATTTAAATAAAATTTAAGCAGATTTACGGCTTTGAAATCGTGCCAACTTCATGAGCATCGGGGGAAGGATGTGGATGTTTTGTCCCGATTATGTCCACGGCACGGGGCGGATCGGGACATTTTGTCCGGTTCATCGGATCGCTGGCAGGAAAGAAAATTCTGCCACCTTGGTTGCAGGGGCTGGCAGCATCGCCCCTGTGCCCTGTCCGGGCACCCTGCCCCGCCACGCGACTCGGCGCCAGGGCTGCCCGACGCCTCTCCCGCAAGCCGACAACGGAAAACGCAGCGGGCCTTTCGGCCCGCTGCGTCAGGGTCTGTCAGGCGCTTCCGGGGCGCACGCCCCGTCAGCCGGTCACTCGGCCGGCATGGCCTTGGCCTGCGGCTCGACATGGTGGTGATGTTCCTTCACCGGCCGCATGAACAGGTTGGCGATGAAGCCCACGACCAGCAGCGCCGCCATGCAATACATGGTGGTGTTGTAGAGGCTGGGCGTCGGGTCGATGGTGCCCGCAGGCGCGATCTCCATCAGCCCCGAGATTGTCACCGTCCGCGCCGCCACCAGCTGCTCGAGCTGGGCGATGGGCGCGCCGAAGCGCTCGGCAAAGGCAGCCGGGTCAATCTTCGAGGCCAGATCGGCAATTGCCCGGTTCACCGACATTTCGCGCAGCGAGGTGATCGCCAGCGGCCCGAGCACACCGGCTGTGGACCATGCGGTGAGCAGTCGCCCGTGGATGCCGCCGACATGCATGGTGCCGAACACATCCGCCAGGTAGGCCGGGATGGTGGCAAAGCCGCCGCCATACATCGAGAAGATCACCATGGTCGCGATGTAGAAGCCGATGAGGTAGATCATCGAGGGATTGGTCGCCACGGCATTGGCGAAGAACGGGATCGACAGGTAGAGCGCCGTGCCCAGCACGAAGAAGCACATGTAGGTCGCCTGCCGGCCCAGATAGTCCGAAGCCGAGGCCCAGAAGAACCGACCGCACATGTTGAAGACCGAGATCATCATCACGTAGGTCGAGGTGAAGGCCGCCGTCACCACCAATGGCAGGGCCGAGCCGAAGATCTCGCCCATCATGGTCTTGGCCACCCCGATCACCCCGATCCCGGCGGTGACGTTGAAGCAGAGCATGATCCACAGAAGCCAGAATTGCGGCGTCTTCAGCGCCTGGTCGATATGGACGTTGTTCTGCGTGACCATGCCCGACTTGGCGGGTTTCGGCACCCAGCCCGCCGGTTTCCAGTCAGCCGCCGGCACGCGGTACTGGAAAGCCGCGATCACCATGACGATGAAATAGACAATGCCGAGCGTCAGGAAGGTCTGCGCCGCGCCGGTATTGCCGGTGCCGACGACATAGACGCCGGCCTGACCGCCATATTCCGCCGCCTGCGCCGCCGAGGCGATGACCACCTCGACCTGCCCCGCCGCCGTTTGCGCGAAGACCCGGCCATTCTCGACCACTGTGGCGACCGCGCCCTGCGCGCCAAGAAACTCGGGGGCGCGCTCGTAGAGGTTCAGCAGCCAGCCATTGACCGGCGCACCGATCATCGCGCCGCCACCAAAGCCCATGATCGCAAGGCCTGTGGCCATGCCGCGACGGTCGGGGAACCAGCGGATCAGCGTCGAGACGGGCGAGACATAGCCCAGCCCCAGCCCGCAGCCGCCCAGCACGCCATAGCCCAGGTAGACCATCCACAGCTGATGGCTGGCGATGCCGAAGGACCCGACAACGAAGCCGCCGCCCCAGAGACAGGCGGCCAGCACGCCGACCATGCGCGGGCCGACCTCTTCCAGCCATTTGCCGGCAAAGGCCGCCGCAAGGCCCAGGAAGACGATGGCGACCGAGAAGATCCAGACGACCGAGCCGAGGCTCCAATCCTCGGCGGCCGAGGCGACCACCCCCAGTTCCCGCGTCAGCGGCGGGTTGAAGACCGACCAAGCATAGACCGAGCCGATACAGAGATGGATGGCGATGGAGGCCGGCGGCACGCGCCAGCGGTTGAACCCCTCTTTCGCCACGATATGTCGCTTGTGCAGGAAGCCAAAGGTGCCTCCGGTGTCACTGGCCATGGTCTGCGATCCTCCCAAAAATCGAGCGCCGGCTTGGTCCTCCCGCGGGCGCGATGGCATTTCTGCATCAGACTAAAGAGGGAGCGCGGGACATTCTGTCAAATGAAAAATTATTTGTTATCAAAAGGATAGTTGGATGTTTTGTCCCTGCCGATCGGGGCGGGACGGGCAATTCAGGACATTCTGTCCGCGCGCCGGAATCTCCGGCGCAACAAGTGGGACATTTTGTCCAGATCGGCGGGATTCCCCGGTTGCGCAAGATTCTTTCGCTGCAATGGGCCGGGCTGAAACGGATGGGGCAAAAGCCGCATCGGCGGACCGGCGGGCGACTCAGCCGAAGGTCTTTCGCGCGTTCACATCAGCACATGGTTCCGCGGGGTGATCTCGGGCGGCAGTTCTTCTCCCTCGATCAGCGATAGCATGTCGCGCTCGGCCCGGCGGGTCAGCGCCTCGACCGGCAGCGAATTCGGCTCGGTGCGGAACGGGTCTTCCAGCTGGTGCCCCAGCGCGTCGAGACCGAAGAAGGTATAGGCGACCAGCAGCACCGGCAGCAGCGCCCACCAGCCAAGCGATCCGGCAAGTGCGAAGGGCAAGGTCAGGCAGAAGACCAGCGCCGTGCGGTGCAGCAGCAGCGAATAGGCATAGGGCACCGGGGTCGTGGCAATGCGCTCGCAGCCGCCCTGCACCACCGACAGCGCCCGAAGCTCGGTTTCCAGCACCGAATAGCGGATAGCATCGATCCGTCCGCTGTCCATCAGCGCCAGCGACCGCCGGCCCAGCTGATGCAGGATGTAATTCGTGGGATTGGGATCGTCCTCGGCAATCGGGTCCTGCACCCAGCGGGCAATCGTCGCGCGCTCGTCCTGCCGTCGCAGCCGGGCGGCGAGGCCATTGGTAAAGCCGCAGAGCAGATAGGTCATGCTGCGACGTTCCTCGTGCGGGAGGTCGGCGATCTTGCGGGCGAAGGACCGGGCAGCGATCAACAGCTCGCCCCAGAGCTTCCGCCCCTCCCACCAGCGCGAATAGCAGGCATCGTTGCGAAAGCTCATGAAGATCGACAGGGCAATGCCGATCAGGGTGAAGGGAATGGCGCTGATGCGCTGGAAGATGCCGGGATGTTGCTGTGCCGCCAGCACGGCGATGATCGCGACGATCAGGATGACGGTCAGCCGCCGCCAGATGCGCGGCAGGATCGAGCCGTTGACGGCGAACAGGATCTCGGCGAAATCGGGCTGTGATCGGACAAGCATCCTGCGCTCCGGGTCAGTTCTGCGGGCCTGCCGGCACCGTGGTCATGGCTGCGGCAACCGGAAACCGTTTCTTCACGCGCATCTTGCCTTTTGACTGCGATGGTTTACCCATGCGTGGCCGATGGCAGGCGAGGCCGTCAACCCACGATTTCCCGACACTACGGAGATTGTGCCCGATGCGGTATCCTTTTCGGATGACGCAGCGCGAAGGTGGACCGGCCCGGGGGGAGGATAACATGCAAGACGGCGACGAGGCCGCGGGGGTTCAGCCTCCTGACCCGCTGACCGAACAGCTGCGCAACGCCGCCGTCCTCGTCATCGATGACGAGCCGGGGATGCGCAACTTCCTGGTCAAGACCCTGCGCCCGCATTGCCGCAAGGTGGTCGAGGCCGCCGATGCCGAGACCGCCAGCGAGATCCTGGCCCAGATGCGCTTTGACATCGTGCTTCTGGATAACCGGATGCCGGGGCTGTCGGGGATCGAGTGGCTGGGCCAGCAGCGGCAGCGCGGCTGGCAGTTCGAGGCCATCATGATCACCGCCTTCGCCGACCTGGAAACCGCGATCGAGGCGATGCGCGCGGGCGCGGCGGATTTCCTGCTGAAGCCCTGCCGCTCGAACCAGGTGCTGAACGCGGTGCGGCGCAGCATGGAACTGGCGCTTCTGCGGCGCGAGAACCTGCTGCTGAAGCATGAGTTGAACCGAGCCGATGTCGGGCGTTTCCGCCGCAGCGAACTCTTGGGCCAGTCCCCCGCCATCGAGGCGGTTCGCCAGCAGTTGCACCGCCTCGCCAAGCTGCCGACCCCGGTGCTGATCCACGGCGAATCCGGCACCGGGAAAGAGGTGGCGGCGCGGGTCCTTCATGCCGCCTCGGACCGCAAGTCGCGACCCTTCGTGCCGATCAACTGTTCGACCATCCCCGCCGACCTTCTGGAAATGGAGCTGTTCGGCCATACCCGCGGCGCCTTTGCCGGGGCGGATCAGCGGCGCGAAGGGCTGTTCGTCTCGGCCGAGGGTGGCACGGTCTTTTTCGACGAGATCGCGGAATTGCCGAAACCGGCGCAGGCCGCGCTGCTGCGCGTGCTCGAGGATCAGACCATCCGCCCGGTCGGATCCGAGCGAGAGGTGCCCTTGGACCTGCGCTTTGTCTTTGCCACCAGCAAGCAACTGGCCGCCGAGGTCGATGCCGGGCGGTTCCGCGATGACCTGTTCTTCCGGGTGAACGTGCTCGAGATCCAGATGCCGCCGCTGCGCCTGCGGGAAAGCGACATTCTGGACCTGGCAAAGATGTTCATGACCGAGATCGCAACGGCCTTGGGGCTGGAGCCGCTGGAGATCGACAGCACGGTGCGCGCGGCGCTTCTGCGCCATGACTGGCCGGGCAATATCCGCGAGCTGCGCAACTTCATCGAACGCTCGCTGATCTTCGGGCGCTTTCCGCTGGATACGCTCGGCGATGCCGGCCCGAACAGCATCGAGCCACTGGACGCGGTGGAACGCCGCCACATCCTGCACGCGCTGGACCTCGCCGGTGGCAACCGCACCCGCGCGGCGGAATGGCTGGGCATCTCGCGCAAGACCATCGACCGGAAATGCGCCAGCTGGGGGATCTGAGCCGTGGGACTTGCTACCCCCTTCCGCCGCTCGGTCCGGTTGAAGTTGCTGGCCATCGCGCTGCTGCCGATGCTGGTGCTGCTGCCGATCCTGCTGGGCGCGACGGTGATGCGATGGGCCGGCAAGACCGATGACCTGCTGATCGTCAAGGCCAATGGCGACCTGACCATTGCGCATGAATATCTGGGCCACCTGATCGCCAGTTCCGGCGAGCGCCTGGCCACGGTCTCGGAATCCGCGGCCTTTCAGACCGCGCTGGAAGCCGGTCAGGTCGAACCGCTGATCGACCGCGAACGTGCGGCGCTTGGTCTCGATTTTCTCTATATCGCGCTGGCGGGCGAGCCAGAGGCGCAAGGCTGGCCGGTGATCGCCGCCGCGCTGCAGGGCCGCGTCGACAGTGCCATCGACCTCTTCGATGTCGAGACGCTGACACGGATTTCACCGCTGCTGGCCGAACGCGCCCGGATTGCCATCGTGCCGACCCGCGCCGCCGTGCCGTCGGATCGCAAGGCCGAGGATCGCGGGCTGGTCGTCCATGCCGCCGCCCCCCTGACCCTGCCCGATGGCCGCCCTGCCGCGCTGGTCGGAGGGGTGCTGCTCAATCGCAATCTCGGCTTCATCGATACGATCAACAATCTGGTCTACAGCGCCGCCAGCCTGCCCGAAGGCAGCCAGGGCACGGCGACGCTGTTTCTGGACGATGTGCGCATTTCCACCAATGTCCGCATGTTCGGCGACCAGCGCGCGCTTGGCACCCGCGTTTCCGCCGAGGTCCGCAAGCATGTGCTCGACGAGGGCCGGGTCTGGCTCGCCCGTGCCTTCGTGGTGAATGACTGGTATGTCTCGGGCTACGAGCCGATCACCGACAGCTTCGGCAATCGCGTGGGGATGCTCTATGCCGGGTTCCTCGAAACTCCGTTCCGGCAGGACCGGCTGTGGTCGATCATCGGCGCGGCGCTGCTGTTCCTGGCCATCGCCGCCCTCTCGGTGCCGCTATTCCTAACCTGGGCCGGGCGCATCTTCCGCCCGCTGGAGCAGATGACCCGGACCATGGCCGAGGTCGAGGCCGGTGATCTGGCGGCCCGGAACGGCAGCCCCAAGGGCGAGGACGAGATCGCGCAGGTGGCCAGCCATCTCGACACCCTGCTGGACCAAGTGCAGGAGCGTGACCGCTCGCTGAGAGCTTGGGCCGCGACGCTGGAGGACAAGGTCGAGGACCGCACCCGCGACCTGCGCGAGGCCAAGGAGGCGCTGGAACAGGCGACGCAGCAACTGGTCATGTCGGAAAAGCTGGCCGCCGTGGGCGAGATCACCGCCAGCGTCGCGCATGAGATCAACAACCCGGTGGCGGTGATCCAGGGCAACCTCGACGTGGCGCGGACGCTGCTGGGCGAGAAGTCGACCGAGGTCCGCACCGAGTTCGACCTGATTGACGACCAGCTTTACCGCATCTCGACCATGGTCTCGAAACTGCTGCAATTCGCCCGACCCGGCGAGTTTTCCGGCGCCGAGAACCTGCTGAGCCCGGGCGAGGTGATCAACGATTGCCTCGTCCTCGTCCGCCACGTCATCGATAGCGCCGGCATCCGGCTGGAGCTGCGCGACGAGGCACAGGGAAGGATCCGCATCGACCAGACGGAATTGCAGCAGGTGATCGTGAACCTGATCGTCAACGCGGCCCATGCCATGCCCGGGGGCGGACGGCTGGAGATCACA
This sequence comes from Paracoccus zhejiangensis, assembly GCF_002847445.1. NCBI lineage: Bacteria > Pseudomonadati > Pseudomonadota > Alphaproteobacteria > Rhodobacterales > Paracoccaceae > Paracoccus > Paracoccus zhejiangensis. Next base: position 979,614 of record NZ_CP025430.1, read on the forward strand.
ACGACGGACCGTCCCCATGACGGCGTGGCGGGTGTCGAGATCACCATCAGCGACAGCGGCCACGGCATGGATGCCGCCACACTCGAAATGATCTTCCACCCCTTCTTCACCACCAAGCGCGCAAGCGGCACTGGGCTTGGCCTGTCGATCAGCCAATCCCTCGTCACCCGCGCCGGCGGCTTCATCACCGCAGAGAGCCGCGTCGGCGAAGGGTCGCGCTTCCGCATCTGGCTGCCGGAGGCGGTGCAGGCGTGAGGGAATTAAAGAAACAGCGGCCCCTTGCGGGGGCCGCTGTCTGTGGCTGTCTTAGCTTCTGCGCTTGCAAAGCGGTGTCCGTGATCCTGCCTTAGAGGTCCAGAACGTTGATGGTGACCTCGGCGGGGGTGTAATTCCCCATGTCGTCGGCAGCCCAATAGACGAAGCTGTCGGTTCCGGTGAAGTCATGGTTCGGCCGGTAGATCAGCGATCCGTCCGCCTGCTGGAACACATCGCCATGTTCGGGATCGGTGAAGCCATCAACCTCGAGCGCCCGGCCCTCGGGGTCGCGGTCATTGGCCAGGAGGTTCAGCCGGACATCTTGGTTCATCTCGACCCGCACCCGGTCATTCGCGGCCGTCGCAGCGGCGTTGCTGGCCTCATAGCGACCGTGGTTCTCGGCCCCCCAGCTGCGAAGCTGGCTGTCCGAGATATCCAGATAGACCTTGTAGCTGAACTTCATCAGCTCGCCCGTTGCACGATCCGCAATTAAATCGGGGATCAGCGCGATCTTGCGACCATCCGCGGTGGTGTAGTAGCCGGTTGAATCCAGCAGATCCGGCACATCCCAACGATAGATGGTCTGCATATCCCCGGCATTCTGCCGGCTGACCGAGCCGATCGAGTCGGTCTTGGTCCCGAGCAGGGTCAGGTTCTCATCAGCGCGCAGCGTCACCTCGGGCTGAACGAAGCGCAGACGGTCGGTCACCAGCGTATCCGAATCGAGGATCGTGTGGCGCGCCGAATTGTAGCCGACATAGGATTGGCGCACGTCGTTCATGTCGACATCGATCAGGATAAATCCTACGCCCCGGTCAGTCTGGGCGTAGGTATAGCTGAAGGGCATGTCGATGCCGGTGGCAAAACCGGACAGCGTCGCACCATTCATGACCATATCGAAGGCGTTGGTACCCAGACGTATGCCCGCATCCGCAGTGAAGAACCCCCCGGTCTCGGTCCCGACCAGATCGAAATCCTTCAGGGTGTAATGTGAGGTATAGCTGATATCGGCGCCCTGCTTGGTTTCCCAGTTTAGGAAGCCGTCCAGCACAGTACGCACATCACTGCCCTGTTCGGCACCTGCCTTGACCACGATCAGTCCGACATCGGTGCCGAAAGCCTCGTTGTCGCGGAAACCCTGGATAGGCGGAACATCCGGGGTGACATTGTCCTTGCCATAGGCAATCTCGGGATGATCGAGGGTCGAACCTGTGGGGTTCGCATCCGCCGAACGGTGCATCCAGACATAGCCGTGGGTCGTATTGACCGCAACATTCTCCGCAGCCTCGACCAGACGCCCCGCAAAGAAGAACCCGTCACCTGTGCGACCATTGTCATGCCGGGGCAAATCGCTCTGGTTCTTCACAGACCATTCACCCCAGCCCACCCCTTCCGAGCGGATGGCCATGTTGCCCTGCCAGATCCCCGTCTCGTCACCATCCTCGGCTGCAAACGCTGCGCCGAACACGTCAAAGGCCACGTTGTCGATGAAATTGGCATTCGAGGAATGATGCACGAAGCCCCAGCCCGGCGAACCCGAAACGGCATTGCCGACCGCCATGGCAGGATTGTCGAGATCCTCAACTCCAGTCTTGTGAAAATGCAGCGAATAGCGGCCCTGGATATTGCTCTCGGGCGTAACCGAAGACAGGTCGTCCACGTTCCAGGCCGGGCGCGACTTGTCGGTGCGGCCAAGATCGTCAAACGCGGCATAGCGCACGTCGACATTATCGCTGTGCATGAACATCACGTGACCGCGCTGGTTCACCGCCGTTGCCTCGCCGTCCTCGCTGGCGATGGTGACGTTGCGGGTCATGTTCGCGACGTAGGCCGCAAGGTCCGCACGCGGGGTATCGTGGTTGTAGCGCAGCGGCTCGTCGATGGTGATTCGATTGCCGTTGATGGCGGTGATCGTCACCTCTTCGTCCTGGCTCTCGTGATAGACAACGTCGCGCAGGTCATTGTCCCAGGCCCAGCCCTGCTTGTGCGTACCCGAGACGACGATGGTGTCCCCCACGCGCCAGCCGTCGGGCGTTTCGGCCAGGGTGATCACCTGCTGGCCGGCCATCGGTGCCGAGGCAACCTTGACGAAGGCCTCTTTCTCGGCGCCGTGGATCTCGACCTCGCCATGCGAGATCACCCCGCGCGACAGCAGCCTCGGATCCCAAGAGGTATCGATATCGCCATTATTGGCAATCAGGATCTCGGTCCGCACATCGGCTTCGACGGGCTGACCCTCGGTACCGATCTCCAGCCGGCCCATGGGTGACACGACCAGCGTATCCACGACCATGCGCGTGTCGGTATCGGTGGCAAAGCTCAACTCGCCATCGACCCGCACGGTGAACAGTGAGACGTTGCTTTCACCGTTATAGGTGACCGAAATGCCGTCCGGGATCAGGACCTTGGCATCCGCACCCGGGATGCGTCCCTGATACCAGGTGCTCGCGTCGAACCAGTCGCCGTCGCTGATGGCAATATGCGTGGCCTCGGCGCGCGGGACAAGCCGCAGCAGAGCCTGATGATCGGCCGCCATGCCGGCATCATCGCTATGGGCATGGGCTTCCGGCAGGCTTTTCACTGCCCGCACGAAGGCCTCGACCTCGGCGGGCGTCATCGGCGGCGTTACGCCGCCACCCGTTTCACCGCCATGCTCGCCGCCGTGTTCCCCGCCCGTTTCGCCACCAGTCTCACCACCAGTCTCACCACCAGTCTCACCACCAGTCTCACCACCAGTTTCACCGCCGGTCTCGCCGCCGTGTTCTCCGCCATGCTCTCCACCGGTCTCGCCGCCAGTTTCACCGCCGGTCTCGCCGCCAGTTTCACCGCCGGTCTCGCCGCCAGTTTCACCGCCGGTCTCGCCACCAGTTTCACCGCCGGTTTCGCCGCCGTGTTCTCCGCCATGCTCTCCACCGGTCTCGCCACCCGTCTCGCCGCCGTGCTCTCCACCAGTTTCGCCGCCAGTCTCACCGCCGGTTTCTCCACCATGGTCGCCACCGTGAATGTGGCTCAGATTATCGGCGTCGATGACCTCGATCCGGTTGTTGCTGTCGGGGCCTCGCCATTCGAGCGCCAAGCTCTGGGTTCCGGCAGCCTCGAAATAACGTACTTCGATCGTGTGGTTGCCGGCAGACAAATCCAGCCGCACGATCTGCCGCGTGGTCCAGTGCAGACCGTCATGATCGATCACCCGCTTGCCATCGATATAGAGCGCCGAGCCATCATCCGAGGTCAGATAGAAAGTATAGGTGCCGCCGGTCCGGATGTTCAGGTTGCCCTCATAGATCGCGGCGAACCGGTCTCTGGGGCCACCGGTCCAGAACGGCCCGTCATGCCGGCGATAGTTCAGCGAATCGACCATGCCGGTTGCCGTCGGGACGGCATCAAAATCGATCTCATCAAGGCTCACAAAGGTCCAGGGAAGCGCGTAATAGCGGGCACTCAATCCGGCCATTCTTGTTCCGCTGTGCGTTCCCGCCGCCGTTCCCGCGCCCATGTCCTGTTGGTTCATTTTTCGTCTCTCTCAGATGGACGACTTCAGTGGCGGCGCCACGGAATGTCGCGTTGTGCTTCGATACGCAAGACCGTCACGATCTACCACCTGCCGCCGGGGATATCCTCCCCGATGCGACACGATCATGACGGGCAACATCAATTTCACTGATCCAGATCGCCTGTTTCAGTTTCCGGGCCACCATATAGGGTTCGGAGCCTAATGCAGGGCCAAAATCACGACTCCCTGAATGAGATGCGAAAAGCCAAAGCGGATGCCACTATTTGGGCAAGATGGCGCTTAGGGCTGGTGAAGGATCGCGCAGGCTTTTGCCTATCTTTACGCTCTCAATGCAGTCGGGTCAGGCAAGCCGAGCAAAGCAAGGGTGACGCGGGGATCCGCGCTTCCGCTGCCGGAGAATCACGGAGGTGTTTCATTTAATTAAGAAGTTTCCAAGGTTTACCCGCATATTTCTCGCCTCGGTTATACAGTCAATATCTAAAACAGCTACAGGTTGATAAACTCTATTTGCTTAGCCTTGAATTTAGAGCCGCTCCGGACTGAGGCCGTTCCGATTAGGGCAGAGCTCCCCGTCAGGCACGGGTTCGCGAGGCCGGCACAGAGCCTCGAACCCTCCTCACAGGTCCTGCCCCCCCCGCCGCCTCCCCTCGCGGAACACCGCCCGCGCCGACCGGGCGGACTTTCCATGCCGGGCCATCTGGCCTATCACTCGGGCAAAGCAGGATTCAGGACAGGCCGATGCGCTACGAATATACCGTTATCCCCGCGCCCGCCCGCGGCGACAAGGCCAAGGGCGCCAAGACCCCGGTCGACCGTTTCGCGCTGTCGCTGACGGCCGAGCTGAACCGCATGGCGGCCGAGGGCTGGGATTATGTCCGCGCCGAGACCCTGCCCACCGAGGAACGCAGCGGGCTGACCGGGCGCTCGACCCTTTACCACAATGTTCTGGTTTTCCGTCGCCCGGTTGCCGCGCTGGAAACTGCCGCCGCGCCGCTGGCTGCCAGCCAGCCCCAGCCGGAATATCCGGTCAGCGCCACGCCCGCCCGTGCGCCCGAAAAGGCGCCCGAGCCGCCCCGTGCCGCGGCCCCGCAACCCATCGATCACACATCAGCCGCCGAGACGCCGGCAACGCCGCCGGCGCCCCGCGTCACCCCGGCAGGCAGCTAGGCTCAGGCGGCTTTCGCCGCCAGCACCGGGCGGAAGGGCTCGATCTTAAGCCCCTCGCCCTCGAAGGTGCAGAAGCTGCCCTGCGGCACCTCCTGCCAGTCGCCTTCGTCCGTCTCCAGCGGTTCCGAGACCACCGCGCGGCCCTGCCGCGTGACCGACCAGCGGTGGAACAGCGTCGGCGCCTGGTCGTCGCTGGCATGGCGGATGGCGTAAAGCCGCTGTCCGTCCGAGAACGCCGCCGTCAGCCGCACATGCGGTGCCTCGCCGCGCCGGATCGCCAGATCGGCAAGCCGCGCCGTCGCCCGCTCTATCGCGCCCTTCGGGTCGGCTTCCAGCCCCTCGCCAAGCGCGATCAGGAACAGCGCCTCGCTGTCCGTCGCGCCCTTGCGATGGGGGTAATAGGCATCGGGGATCAGCAATTCGGCGTCGCGGCGATAGGTATCATAGCCACCGAACTGGCCGTTATGCATGAAGCTGAACTGCCCCACCGCGAAGGGATGGCAATTGTTGCGGCTGGTGGCGGTGCCGGTCGAGGCGCGGACATGAGCCATGAACAGACCCGATCGCACCTGCGCCACGAGACTGCGCAGGTTGGGATCGGACCAGGCCGGCATCACGTCGCGGTAGAGCCCCGGCTCGGGCCGCTCGCCGTACCAGGCAAGGCCGAAACCGTCGGCATTGACCGGCGTGTGGCAATGCATTGCGCCCTGGCTTTGCCGGATCAGCGAATGCGCCGGCCGGCTGACGATATCTTCCAGAAAGATCGGCTGGCCCAGATAGGCGGCCCAACGACACATGCCCTGCCCCTTCGCGTTTCTGCTTTTGTCACAGAACTACCACGAAAGTCTTAGCAAATCACCTCATTCCGCAGGCGGCGGGGTTTCCTCGACGATCACAAGATCGCGCTCGGACGCGCCGCGGGCATGTTCCAGCGCCGCCTGGTAGTCGGCGCTTTCATAGCAGGCGACCGCCGCCTCGTAGCTGGGGAAACGGGCGACGACATTGCGCGCCCGGTCATTGCCTTCAAGCTGCTTGTAGCGGCCACCGCGGGCCAGAAACACCCCGCCATGCGCGGCGATCGCCGGGCCGGCCAGTTTCGCATATCGGCCATAGGCCTCGGCATCGGTCACATGGACATGGGCAATCCAGAGCGCGCTCATGCGGTTTCTCCAATCAGTTTTTCCACCTCGGCAATCGCCGCATCGGCCGCCGCAAGGCTGGGGGCACCACCCTGCGCACGGTCGGGCCGGCCACCGCCGCCCTTGCCGCCAAGCGCCGCCGTCGCCGCCTGCACCAGCGACACCGCGCTGATCCGGGCGGTCAGGTCATTGGTCACGCCCGCCGCCACCGTGGCCTTGCCATCGGCCTCGGCCAGAACCAGCACCGCACCGCTGCCCAGCTGCGATTTCATCTCGTCGACCAGCGCACCCAGTTCCTTGCCGCCAACGCCCTCGACCTTTCGGCCGATGAACTTGACGCCGCCTATCTCCTTGGCCTCGGACCCGCCACCGCCGCCCATGGCCAGCTGGCGTTTCAGCTGCGCCACCTCGTTGGCCAGCGCCTTGCGCTCGTCGGACAGCGCCCGAACCTTGTTCACCACATCGCCCGACTGCGCCTTGAGGATACTGGCGACCTCGGACAATTCGCCATCGACCCGGCGCAGCTCGGCCATCGCCGCCTGCCCGGTCAGCGCCTCGATCCGGCGGATGCCGGCGGCCGAGGCGGTTTCGGTAGTCAGCGCGAACATGCCGATATCGCCGGTGCGCGCGACATGGGTGCCGCCGCAAAGCTCCAGCGAATAGGTCTGCCCGTCCGTGCCCTTGCCGGAACCCGCCTGGCGGCCCATCGAGACCACCCGCACCTCGTCACCATATTTCTCGCCAAACAGCGCCTGCGCGCCGATGGCGCGGGCATCGTCCGGGGTCATGATCCGGGTCTCGACCGGGGTGTTCTGGCGGATATATTCGTTCACCTCGGTCTCGACCTGCGCGATCTCCTCGGGCGTCAGCGCCTTGTTATGGCTGAAGTCGAAGCGCAGCCGGTCATGGGCATTCAGGCTGCCCCGCTGCGCGACATGATCGCCTAGCGCGCGGCGCAGCGCCTCGTGCAAGAGGTGCGTGGCCGAATGGTTGGCGCGGATATTGCCACGCCGGGCATGATCGACCGACAGCTGCGCCGCCTGCCCGCGCGAGATCTCGCCAAGCGTCACCTCGGCCACGTGGACAAAGACGCCAGCGACCTTCTTGGTATCGGTGACCCGGGCGCTGCCGGTCTCGGTCTTGATCAGCCCGGTATCGCCGACCTGTCCGCCGCTTTCGGCGTAGAAGGGCGACTGGTTCACCACGATCTGCACCGCATCGCCGGCCTTGGCGTTCTCGACCGCCGCGCCATCGGCGACCAGCGTCTGGATCTGGCCCTCGGCCTCCTCGGTGTCATAGCCGAGGAATTCGGTGACACCGTTCTTCTCGGCCAGATCGTACCAGATGGCGGCGTCCTTGGTCTCGCCGGTGCCGGCCCATGCCGCGCGGGCCTTGGCCTTCTGCTCGGCCATCGCCGTGTCGAACCCGGCCACATCCACCGCCCGGCCCTGCTCGCGCAGCGCGTCCTGCGTCAGGTCCAGCGGGAAGCCATAGGTGTCATACAGCTTGAAGGCCGCCTCGCCGGGCAGGTTCGCCCCGTCAGGCAGCTTCGACAGCTCGTCGTCCAGCAGCCGCAGCCCACGATCCAGCGTCTGACGGAAGCGGCTTTCCTCGCTGCGAAGCGTTTCCTCGATCATCGGCTGCGCCCGGCCGAGTTCCGGATAGGCCGCGCCCATCTGGCGGACCAGCGCCGGCACCAGCTTGTACATCACCGGGTCCTGCGCGCCCAGCATGTGGATGTGGCGCATCGCCCGGCGCATGATCCGGCGGAGCACATAGCCGCGGCCCTCATTCGAGGGCATCACCCCGTCGGCAATGAGGAAGCTGGTCGAGCGCAGGTGATCGGCGATCACCCGGTGATGCACCTTGCCCGGCCCGTCGGGGTCGCTGCTGGTGGCATTGGCCGAAGCCTCGATCAGCGAACGCATCAGGTCGGTGTCGTAATTGTCATGCTTGCCCTGCAGCAGCGCGCCGATCCGCTCCAGCCCCATGCCGGTATCGATCGATTGCGCCGCCAGATCGCGCATCGAGCCGTCCTCGAACTGCTCGAACTGCATGAAGACGAGGTTCCAGATCTCGATGAAGCGGTCGCCATCCTCGTCCGCCGAACCCGGAGGGCCGCCCCAGATCTTGTCGCCGTGGTCGTAGAAGATCTCGGTGCAGGGGCCGCAGGGACCTGTCGGACCCATGCGCCAGAAATTGTCGTCGGTCGGGATGCGGATGATCCGGTCATCGGTCAGGCCCGCGACCTTCTTCCAGATCGTCGCCGCCTCGTCATCGGTGTGATAGACCGTGACCAGCAGCTTGTCCTTGGGGATGCCGAAATCCTTGGTCAGCAATTCCCAGGCAAAGGGAATGGCGCTTTCCTTGAAGTAATCACCGAAGCTGAAATTCCCCAGCATCTCGAAGAAGGTGTGATGCCGCGCGGTATAGCCGACATTGTCGAGGTCATTGTGCTTGCCGCCCGCGCGCACGCATTTCTGCGCCGTGGTCGCGCGCTTGTAGTCGCGGGTCTCGACCCCGGTGAACAGGTTCTTGAACTGCACCATGCCGGAATTGGCGAACATCAGCGTCGGGTCGTTCCGCGGCACCAGCGGGCTGCTGTCGACGACCTGGTGGCCGTTCTTCTCGTAGAAGTTCAGGAAGGTGGAACGGATGTCGTTCAGGCTGGGCATGGCAAATCCTCACGTCGGCGAGGCTGACAGTTACCGCCGCAACGCCGGTGCGTAAAGGCGATTCAGCGCGGCCATGCCCAGCCTTTTGGCTCACTCGGGGGCTGCGAGCGCCGCGGTGATGGCGTCAAACATCACCAGCGGGTCCAGCGGCTCTTTCCCCAGCGGTTCGGGCTGGGCAGCGGTCACGGCGATCACCACGCGCTCGGTCGGGTTGATATAGATGTTCTGGCCCTGGATGCCGATGGCGAGATAGGCCTTGTCGGCGATGGACTCCTCGGTCCAGCCCGGCCACCACATCAGCCCGTATTCGACCGTGTCGCCGCCGGTCAGCGTCACCGGCAGGCCGGCACTGTCAGTCCAGCCATCGGGCAGGATCGAGGCACCATCGATCACCCCACCATCGAGGAAGAACTGCCCGAACCGGGCGAAATCGCGCAAAGTGGCCGACAGGCCGCTGCCGCCGATCTCGTTGCCATCGGCGCTGTCCAGCCACCATTCGGCATCGGCCTCCATGCCATAGGGCTGCCAGATCTTCTCCTCGAGGTAATCCGCCAGCTTCTTGCCCGTTGCGCCGACGACGATCTCGCTGGCGACCGAGGTTTCACCGGTGGAATAGTTGTGAACTGCGCCCGGCTCATGCGCCTGCGGCAGCGCCGCCATGACCTGCATCAGCCCGCCCGGTTCCTGCGCGATCTGCGCCGCCAACAGCGCGCGCCGGTCGCTTTCGGGGTCGGTATAGGTCTCGTCCCATTCCACCCCCGAGGACATCTGCAGGATCTGCTCCACCGTCACGCCCTCATAGGCGCTGCCCTTCAGCGCCGGCACGTAATCGGTGACCAGCGCATCCATCCCCGAGATGCTGCCATCCTTGATCGCCGCGCCGATCAGGGTCGAAGTCACCGATTTCGCCAGCGACATCGACATCCAGCGCGTGTCCGGCCCGTTGCCGCGCTGATAGATCTCATAGGCGACCTTGCCGTCCTTCAACACGATCATCCCGGTTACGCTGTCCAGCGCCAGGAAATCGTCCATGTCCCAGGTTTTCTCGTCGACCGTCACCGTCACCGGGCCAAGCGGCGTCGCTGCCGGTTCCAGCGGGTGCGGGTTGTCCGAGGCCGCAACCGTCCGCGTCGGGAACAGCCGGTCGATGTTGCGGAAGGTGCTGACGGCCAGATCAGGCACCAGATCCCCGTCATAGATCTGTTCGACCGTGCCGATCTCTTCATCCGCGTGGCGATAGGCGCCCTGCGCCAGTGCCGGAGCCGCGATCAGCGCGCCAAGCGCCGTGGTGATGACCAAGCGTTTCATTCTCTCTCTCCCTGTGAACGGGACGAGCTTGCACGCTCTGCAGCTCGAGGCCAAGCCCCGGAGAGGGATTGGAAAAGGCCGTAGGGTACGGGAACAAGCCCTCACCACATCAAAACGCCGCCGCATCGCTGCGACGGCGTTCTTGTTCCCAGGGTCAGGCCGGATCAGTCGTCGGCCAGAACATCCTCGTCGCTTTCGCCGGTGGCGCCGAAATCAAGCCCGTGGCTGGCGCGGATCTTGTCCTCGATGGCAAAGGCGGTGTCGGGATTGTCGCGCAGGAACTGCTTGGCATTCTCGCGACCCTGGCCGATGCGCTCGTCGCCATAGGAATACCACGAGCCCGATTTCTCGACCACGCCGGCCTTGACGCCCAGATCGATCAGCTCGCCGACCTTGCTGATGCCCTCGCCATACATGATGTCGAATTCCACCTGCCGGAAGGGCGGCGCCACCTTGTTCTTCACCACCTTGACCTTGGTGGTGTTGCCCACCACCTCGTCGCGGTCCTTGACCGAGCCGGTGCGGCGGATGTCGAGACGCACCGAGGCATAGAATTTCAGCGCATTGCCGCCGGTCGTGGTTTCGGGGCTGCCGAACATGACGCCGATCTTCATGCGGATCTGGTTGATGAAGATGACCATGCAATTGCTGCGGCCGATCGAGGCGGTCAGCTTGCGCATCGCCTGGCTCATCAGCCGGGCCTGCGAGCCCATCTGCATGTCGCCCATGTCGCCCTCGATCTCGGCCTTGGGCGTCAGCGCCGCGACCGAGTCAACCACCACCATGCTGACCGCGCCCGAGCGCACCAGCGTATCGACGATCTCCAGCGCCTGCTCGCCCGTGTCGGGCTGCGAGATCAGCAGTTCGTCGAGGTTCACGCCCAGTTTCTTCGCATATTGCGGGTCCAGCGCGTGCTCGGCATCGACGAAGGCGCAGATGCCGCCCTTCTTCTGTTCCTCGGCCACGCAATGCAGCGTCAGCGTGGTCTTGCCCGAGCTTTCCGGCCCGAAAATTTCAATGATCCGGCCCTTGGGCAAGCCGCCGATCCCCAGCGCGATGTCCAGCCCCAGCGAGCCGGTCGAGGTCGCCTCGATCTCGGCCACCGGGCTGTCCTTGCCCAGCTTCATGATCGAACCCTTGCCGAATTGCCGTTCGATCTGCGCCAGGGCGCTGTCCAGCGCCTTCTGCTTGTCCGCGCTGCGTTTGTCGTTCATGTCGAGAATGCTCGCCGTCGCCATCTTGTCCTCGCCCGTTATTTCACAGCCCCGTTCGGGGGGCAATCTGCCTCGGTCTCGCGGGATGTTCACCCCTTGTTCCTGCGTTTCTGCGGCAAAAGGAACGCCAACGCAAGCCCAATCTGCACCATGCGACGCCTGACCGCGCCATGCTGGCACGGGACTGCCTAAGAAACGGTTTACACCGGCCGGCCCGCCCGATATTTCCGCCGGGCTTTCGACAGACCGGAACGGGACGACACGAACATGCTGATCTTCTGGCAACAGCGACTGGTCTTCCTGGCGACACCCAAGGCCGGCTCCTCGGCGGTCGAGGCCGCGCTGGAACCGCTCGCCGCCGTCTCGGTGCAGCGCCCGGCCGAGCTGAAGCATGTCGACATCGCCGATTTCCGCAGCCATGTGCAGCCCTGGCTGGAAGCGACCTCCGGCGGCCCGTTCACCACCGTTGCGCTGATGCGCGAGCCGGTCGAATGGCTGCGCAGCTGGTACCGTTTCAAGCTGCGCGACGACCATGACGACCCCGAGCATCCGATGGCCGGTATCCGCTTCGCCGATTTCGCCAAGGCATATGCCACGCCCGGCGGCCCCGACCGTCTCGCCATCGAGGGTCAGGCGCGCTTTCTGACCGGCGGTGGCCAGCCGGTGGACCGGATCTTCCGCTATGAGGAGATTGACCGTTTCGTCGAGTTTCTCGAGGATCAGCTAGATTGCGCCATCAGCCTGCCGCGGGTGAACGTACCGCCCTCGGTCGATGTCGATCTGACCGCCGACGAGGAACAGGCGCTGCGCGCGGCCATGGACGCGGAAATCGCGCTCTACCGCACGCTCTGACGCGCGACCGATCTAGCCCGCGAGGTGCCGCCCGACGGTCTCGGTCAGTTCGACCAGCGAGAAGGGCTTGGCCAGGAAGACCGAGTTCGGCACCGGGCTCTGCCCCTCGGCAAAGATGTCCTCGGTATAACCCGAGATGAAGACCACCCGGGTCTTGGGCCGGTCGCGCAGCGCGCTGCGCACCCAGCTTGGCCCGTCCATGCCGGGCATGACCACGTCGGTCACGAAGACATCGACGACCAGTTCAGGGTCGGCCAGCAAGTCCAGCGCCGCCTCGGCATGTTCGGCCTCGAGCACCTTGTAGCCCTTCAGCCGCAGCGCGCGGGCGGCGAAGGCACGCACCGGCGCCTCGTCCTCGACCAGTAGCACCGTCGCCCGGTGCGCATCAGCGAAGGTCGGCGCCGGGGCTGCGACCCGCGGCGCAGCCTTCGCCGCCGATGCCTTGTGTGCCGGAAAATACAGTGTGAAAACAGTGCCTTTCCCGACAGTGCTGTCACAGAAGATGAACCCGCCGGTCTGCTTGACGATGCCGTAGACGGTCGAAAGGCCCAGCCCGGTGCCCTCGCCGGTCCGCTTGGTGGTGAAGAAGGGCTCGAAGATCTTGGTCAGATGCTCGGGGGCGATGCCGCTGCCCTCGTCGCGCAGTTCGACCAGCACATAGGCGCCCTTGGACAGCACCGCCCGGTCGCGCTCCAGCGGGGCCTCCAGCCGGATGTTGCGGGTGCGGATGGTGATGTCGCCGCCCTTGGGCATGGCGTCACGGGCGTTAACCACCAGGTTCATGATCACCTGTTCCAGCTGCCGCTTGTCGGCACGGATCGGCAGAAGCTGCGGGTCGTGCAGGATGTTCAAGGCCACCCGCTCGCCCACCAGCCGGTTCAACAGGTGGGTCAGGTCGGCCAGCGTGTCGCGCAGGTCAAGGATCTCGGGCTTCATCGTCTGCTTGCGCGAGAAGGCCAGCAACTGGCTGACCAGCGCGGCGGCGCGGTTGGCGTTCTGGCTGATCTGGTCGAGATCGGCGTAATCCGCATCGGCCTTGTCATGTCGCATCATCAACAGGTCGCAATGACCGCTGATCGCCGTCAGCAGGTTGTTGAAGTCATGCGCCACCCCGCCGGCCAATTGGCCGATAGCCTGCATCTTCTGGCTCTGGACGAATTGCGCCTCGAGCGTCTTCAGCGCGCTGGCATCGGTCAAGACCGCGACCAGCCCGGCCTCGTCCGAGGGGTCGCGGGCCAGCGAAACCTGGAAATGCCGGTCGCCGCCATCGCTGCGCAGGCGCAGCATCTCGGCCCGTGGCTCGGCGCGACCCGATTCGACATCCGCGAGCCAGTCGCCGACCGGCCGGCCCGGCCCGTCGAGGATGGTGCCGAGGTGGGCGTCGACCGGGTTCTGTCCCAGAAGCCGCCGGGCGGCGGGGTTCACCCGCCGGATCAGCCCGCCCGAGGACAGGCGCAGAAGCGCCACCGGCAGCGCGTCGAATTCGTCTTCCGGCTCGTCCTCGGGGTCCTCGTCGCCGGCCATGTCCTCTGCCCCGATCTCCTCGGCCCCGTGATAGGACCAGATCTGCAGCGGCGCATCGGCGGCGCGGCCAAGTGCCAGCACGTCGCCGCCCGGCAGTTCGGTCTCGGCAAAGCCCGACTGGTCGGCACGCGCCAGCAGCGCCGCGATCAGGTCTTCGGCATCGGCGCGGATATGGCACATCCAGGACAGGATGTTCTGACCGACGATATCGCCGAACCCGTCGATCGAGGCCGAATTCTGGAACAGCACCAGCCCGTCGGAATCACTGATCCAGATCGGCTCGGGCGCGGCCACCACCTCGGACTTGATCGCGGCCAGCGCGCGCCGCCCGCTGATCCCGCGCAGCGCATGGATCAGCGAGATCGCCCCGCCCAGCAGATACCAGGCCACCGCCATCGTCGCAAAAACCACCGCCGCCATGCCGCTGGTGCTGCCGGGAAAGATCAGCAGCAAGGCCGAACCGATCACCGCCGGCAGCATCAGCGCCGGCAGCAGGGCGATGGCATTCCGTGGCAGGCCAAGAATCCGGTCCAATCGAGTCATGAGTCCTCCTTCGAACTGGCCCTGCCCAGAAATCTTCTGCCGGTGATTGGTTAAGATCGCGTTAATCTGTGACTTGCGGTCGGCAAGGATCATTCCTGTCTCTGGAAGAGGGCAAGGAAAAACCCGTCGCTGGCCGCGAGCGGCGTCCAGCGCTGCTGGGCTGCCTGCGCGAAGTTCGGGTGACGGTCCAGGAAAGCGCGGACCTGATCGCCGTTCTCGGCGTCAAACAGCGAGCAGGTCATGTAAGCCAGATGCCCGCCGGGCCGCACCAGCCCCGCCACCTGGTCGATGATCCCGGCCTGAACGTCCTGAAGCCGTGCCAGGTCAGCGGGCTGCAGCCGCCATTTAGCATCCGGCGTGCGCCGCCATGTGCCCGAGCCCGAACAGGGCACATCGGCGATGACCAGGTCATAGGGGCCCTGCGGCCGGGTCTCGCTGCGGATCTTGATGCCCGCCCGCGCGGCCCGCGCCGGCAGGTCGGCCATGCGGCCCGGATCGGCGTCATGCGCGTCGATCGTGACGCGCGCACGGGCGCCCACGGCCAGAGCCTTGCCGCCGCCGCCGGCACAGAAATCCAGCACCCGCTGGCCATCGGCCAAAGGCAGCGCGGCGCAGGCCAGTTGCGGCGACAGGTCCTGCAATTCAATGAGCCCGTCCAGATAGGCCCGCGCGTTGTTGATCCGACGTTCGCCCCCGGTGACACGCAGGGCAGTCGTCAGGCGGTCATCCGCCTCGGCCTCGATCCCGTCCCCGGCGAGCGCTGCCAGCGCAGAGGCCGCATCGGCCTTGCGGGCATTGACCCTCAGCCAGACCGGCGCGCGATCGGCCATCGCCGCCGCCACCGGCCCCGCGTCATCGCCAAGTGCCTCGGCCCAGAGAGGTTGCACCCAATCCGGCAGATTCATCGCCTGCGTCGCATCCGGCGCATGGCCCGCCGCACGCTCCTCGGGCGAGAGGGTCGCGGGCGCATGGCCTTCGCCGGTAAAGATTGCGTCCGGGTCCTCGCCCCGGCTGCGCGCCCGGCCCAGCATCAGCCCGCGACCCGTCAAGGCGCCGCCGAGTGCCGCGAGGCTGTCGCGCTGGCGCAGCGCGTCAAAGACCAGGTCGCGCACCCCGGCCCGGTCGCCCGAGCCGGCAAAGCGGCTCGCCCGCGACCAGCGCAGCAACGACTGTTCCGCCGGCGCGCCGGCCAGAATCTCGTCCAGAATAGCGATCGCCGCCGCGACCCGGGCCTGCGGCGTCATGCCCGGCCTCCCGGGATTACTGAAATCATCGCGTTCATGGCCCGAGTCCTAGACCATGCCGCCGGGCTTGGCGAGTGGCCGCCCGGCGACCAGTCCTCGCTCAGCCCGCCGCTTGCTGCGCCTTCGCCACCCGCCGCGCCGCGTGCAGCAGCGGCTCGGTATAGCCCGAGGGCTGGCTGGTCCCCTGCAGGATCAGGTCGCGCGCGGCGTTGAACGCCACGCCATCGAACCCCGGCGCCATGTTGCGATAGGCCGGATCGCCGGCATTCTGTTCATCCACCTTGGGCGCCATGCGACGCAGCGCCGCATCGATATCCTCGATGGTGCACAGCCCGTGCAGCACCCAGTTGGCCAGATGCTGGGCCGAGATGCGCAGCGTGGCGCGGTCTTCCATCAGCGCCACGTCATGGATGTCGGGCACCTTGGAACAGCCGACGCCCTGATCGACCCAACGGACGACGTAACCGAGGATCGACTGGCAGGAATTGTCCAGCTCGCGCCGAACCTCCTCGTCCGACAGGTTGCGCCCCTGCAGCAGCGGCGGGGTCAACAGCGCATCCAGCGAGGCCGGCGCGCGGTCGGCCAGCCCCTCCTGCACCTCGGCCACATCGACACGGTGGTAATGGGTGGCGTGCAGCGTCGCGGCGGTGGGCGACGGCACCCATGCGGTATTGGCACCGGCGCGGGGATGGGCGATCTTTTCCTTCAGCATGTCGGCCATGTCATCGGGCTTGGCCCACATGCCCTTGCCGATCTGCCCGCGCCCGGCCATGCCGGCGGCCAGCCCGGTATCGACATTGCCATCCTCATAGGCCTTGAGCCAGGGCTGACCCTTCATCTCGTCCTTCGGCACCATCGGCCCGGCCTGCATCGAGGTGTGGATCTCGTCGCCGGTGCGGTCGAGGAAGCCGGTATTGATGAAGACGCAGCGATCCTTCACCGCCGCGATCGAGGCCACGAGATTGGCCGAGGTGCGACGTTCCTCGTCCATCACCCCCAGTTTCACGGTATTCTTGGGCAGGCCCAGCATCGCCTCGACCCGGCCATAGAGCTTGTCGGCAAAGGCCGCCTCTTCCGGCCCGTGCATCTTGGGTTTCACCACATAGACCGATCCCTTGCGCGAATTCTTCGCTCCATCGGTCTTCTTCAGGTCGTGCATGGCGGCAGCGACGGTGACGACCGCATCCATGATCCCCTCGGGCGTGTCCTGCCCGTTGAGCCGCACCGCATCGGTCAGCATCAGATGGCCGACATTCCTGACCAAGAGCAGCGCCCGGCCCGGATGGGTGACGGGATGGCCCTGCGGGTCGAGATAGCTGATATCCGGATTCAGGCGGCGGGTCATGGTCTTACCGCCCTTCTCGAAGCTCTCGGCCAGATCGCCCCGCATCAGCCCCAGCCAGTTCGCGTAGACGGTGACCTTGTCCTCGGCATCGACGGCGGCGACCGAATCCTCGCAATCCTGAATCGCGGTCAGCGCGCTTTCGAGGATCATGTCCGAGATGCCCGCCGGATCGGTCTTGCCGATGGTGCTGCCCGGATTGATGACCAGCCGGATCAAGAGGCCGTTCACCCGCAGCAGGATATCGCCGCCCTCGGTCGAGCCGGCAAATTGCAGCGGATCGGCCAGCGCGCTCGCGCCCTCGGGCAGCGTCAGTTGCAGCGCGCCCCCCGCGACGTTGAGCCCGGTCACATCGGCCCAGCTGCCGCTTTCCAGCGGCACCACCTCGTCCAGATGCGCCTTGGCCCGGGCGATCACCTTGGCGCCGCGGGCGGCGTCGAACCCTTTGCCCTCGGGCGCGCCGGGAATCGCGTCGGTGCCGTAAAGCGCGTCGTAGAAGCTGCCCCAGCGGGCATTGGCGGCGTTGAGCGCGAAGCGCGCATTCATCACCGGCACCACCAGCTGCGGGCCGGCGACGCGGGCGATCTCGGGATCGACATTCTCGGTGCCGACGCGGAAGGGCGCGGGCGCCGGGACCAGGTAGCCGATCTCGGTCAGGAAGGCGCGATAACCCGCCGGGTCATGCGGCTTGTCGCGGTTCGCCCGGTGCCAGTCGTCGATCTGTGCCTGCAGCGCCTCGCGCTTGTTGAGCAGCGCGGCGTTTTCCGGCATCAGGTCATGCAGGATGGCGGCATAGCCCGACCAGAAGGCATCGGCCTCGATGCCGGTCAGCACCTGCCCCTCGACCAGTTCGGCAAGGGGGGCGGCGACTTCGAGCCCGTGGCGCGTAACATATTCGGTCATGATCACTCCTGCGTATCGGCGCGAGATGCGGCACGGTTGTACCATGGCCGAACCTGTCCGACCCATCTCCGTATTGGTCCCGATTAACCCTGCTTAACGCGCGTCTCAAGTCCCCAGTATGCCATGGAGTACAATTGACAGATAGCGGACGCCTGTTCCCCCGGCGCGCGGGGCGGGCGATAACGGGTTGCACCTCGACAAGCCTGCGGCGCAACATGCGACCGACCCGAAGGACTGGAAAGACCCGAGCCGCATGGAAGCCGAGCCGCATCTCACACCCGAAGCCCTGCCCGCCGGGATCGATGGCGTGCTCGTGCGCTTTGCCCTGACTCCCGAGCCGCGTGCCATGGCGGCTGCACAGATGCTGGCGGCGGAACTGGACCGTCAAGCCCCGCCGGGCGTCACCGAGATCGCGCCGGGACTGGTCTCGGTCCTCTTGCGCTTTGATCGCGGCACGGTGCAGCGCGCGGCGCTGGCTCAACTGGTACTGACCCGCGCGCGGGCCATCGCCGCCGATCCGCCCGCCCTGCCCGCGCCCGCGCGCCGCTGGACCATCCCGGCGGGTTTCGGCGGCGAACACGGCCCGCAACTGGCCGAGGTCGCCGCCGCCATCGGCGCCAGCGAGGCCGAGGCGGTCGAGCAGGTTTGCGCGGCCGACCTGCGTGTCCTGACCATCGGCTATGCCCCCGGCCAGCCCTACCTGGGCCTTTTGCCCGAGCCGTGGAACCTGCCGCGCATGTCCGCGCTGAACCCGCGCGTGCCCGCCGGCGCCATCGTCGCCGCCGTCCGGCAAGTGGTGATGTTCACCGCCGACTCGGCCACCGGCTGGCGGCAGATCGCGCTGACCGGGTTTCGCGCCTTCGATCCCGCGCGGTCCGAGCCGATGCCGCTGAAGCCCGGCGACGCGGTCCGCTATGCCCCGGTCGCGGCCAGCGAGTTGCCGGCGCTCATCGCCTCGGGCGACGGCCTCGGCGGCGCGCGGCTCGAGGTGCTGGCATGAGCGTGCTGCAGGTCATCCGCGCCGATGGCATCCTGACGGTTCAGGACCTGGGCCGACCCGGCCATATCGGGCAAGGGCTGTCGCGCGGCGGCGCGATGGACCGGCTGGCACTGATCGAGGCGGCAGCGCTTTTGGGCCAGAGCACGGTGCAGGCCGGGATCGAGATGGCCGGCGCGGGCGGCGTCTTTACCGTCGATCAGCCGATGCGCATCGCGCTGACCGGGGCGCCGATGACGGCGACGCTGGACGGAGCACCGCTTGGCTGGCAGGCCAGTCACCGGATCGAGCCGGGTCAAAGCCTGCGCATCAGCGGCGCGCAAAGCGGCGCCTACAGCTACCTGACCCCTGCGGGCGGTCTCACCACGCCGGACTGGCTGGGCAGCCGCGCCGCACATCTGAGCATCGGCATCGGCGCGGTGCTGAAGGCCGGGGCCCGCCTGCCGGTCGGCACTGACCCGGACCCCGAGGCGCCCTCGCGCACCATCGCGGTTGCAAACCGATTTGCAGGCGGAACCGTGCGGATCATCGACGGGCCGCAGACGGCGATCTTTTCCGACGAGGTGCTGGCGGGTTTCGCCACCACCAGCTTCACCCGCGCCGCCCACGGCAACCGCCAGGGCGTGCGGCTCGATGCCGAGGCGCGCTTCACCGCCGGGCAAACCGGCATTGCCTCGGACATGGTCCAGCCGGGCGATCTGCAGATGATCGGCGACGGCGTGCCCTATGTGCTCTTGGCGGAATGCCAGACCATGGGCGGCTACCCCCGCATCGGCACGGTCATCCCGACCGACCTGCCGCTGATCGCCCAGGCCCCGCCCGGCGCGCGCATCCGCTTTCTGCGCGTCGGGTTGGACCAGGCCGACGGGCTTTACCGGAACGAGGCGCAGCTTTTGCGCGAGGCAGCCAGCCGCTGCCGCAATCTGGTGCGCGACCCGGCGCAGATGGCTGATCTGCTCAGCTATCAGCTGGTCGGCGGGGTCACGCGCGGGGATGAACTGGAGGAGATGGAATGCAGGTCGATCTGAATGCCGATATGGGCGAGAGCTTCGGGCCGTGGCGCATGGGCGATGATGCCGCGCTGCTGGAGATCATCACCTCGGCCAATATCGCCTGCGGCTTCCATGCCGGTGATGCCGATGTGATGGCCTCCACCATGCGCCGCGCGGCGGAGAACGGCGTGGGCATCGGCGCGCATCCGGGCTTTGCCGACCTGCAGGGGTTCGGGCGGCGCAGGATCAAGTTGTCAACCGAGGAACTGGGCAATCTCGTCGCCTATCAACTGGGTGCGGCACAGGCGCTGACGCGGCGGGCCGGCGGCAGGGTGCGGCATCTGAAGCTGCATGGCGCGCTGTCGAACATGGCGAGCGAGGATGCGGCGATGGCCCGCGCCTGCTACCGGGCCGCGCTGGCGGTCGATCCCGGGATTATCCTCGTCACCCTGGCCGCGACCCCGATGGAGGCGGTCGCGCGCGAGTTGGGGGCGAGCTATGCCAACGAGATCTTCGCCGACCGCGCCTATAATGACGATGCCACGCTGGTCGATCGCAGTCAGCCCGGCGCCGTGCTGCATGATCCGGCGGTGGCCGGGGCGCGGATGGAAAAGATGATCCGCGCCGGCGGGATCGTCACCGAAAGCGGCAAGGTGATCCCCTGCCGGATCGATACGATCTGTGTCCATGGCGACAATCCCGAGGCCGTGGCGATGGCCCGCGCGGTGCGGGATCACCTGGTCGGCGTAGGGATCGCGGTGACGCAGTTCGCGGGTGAGCGGGGCTGACGGGCAGCGGCTGACCGCCGGGTGGCCGCTGCGGCGGCTGAGCGGAGCATTTTATGGAGCAGACGGCTGTTCGGTGCTGAACCGCACCCGAGCGGCCGCCCGAGGGGGCGGTCGGCCGCTGCCCGGCGGGCTGCGCCAGCGTATCGGGCAGGGTCTTTCCTCGAACCGTTGTTAGTATGAAAGATGCCGGGCACATCCGCCCGGCATTCTCCCTTCTCTCAGCCAAGCCTCAGCCGGCGGCCTTCACCGCCCGCTGTGCCAGCACCCGCGCCAGATGGGCGCGGTATTCCGGCGTGGCATGGATGTCGTTCATCAGCTCATCGGCATCGACACTGGCGCCGTCCAGCGCGCCTGCCGAGAAATCACCGTTCAGCGCCTCCTCGAAGGTCTCGGCGCGGAACACCCCGTCCGAGCCGGCGCCGGTGATCGCCACCCGCACGCCGTCATCGGTCTCGGCCACCAGCACGCCGACCAGCGCGAAGCGCGAGGCGGGTTGCGCGAATTTCTGGTAGGCGGCGCGTTTCGGGCGCGGGAAGCGGACGGCCTTGATGATCTCGCCCTCCTCCAGCGCGGTGGCGAAAAGCCCGACGAAATACTCCTCTGCCGGGATCTCGCGCTGGTTGGTGATGACGGTGCCATTCAGGCCCAGCACGGCGGCGGGGTAATCGGCCGCCGGGTCGTTATTGGCCAGCGAACCGCCGATGGTGCCCATGTTGCGCACGGACGGGTCGCCGATATGGCTGGCGAGAGCGGCCAATGCCGGGATCGCCGCCGCGACCTCGGGGCTGGATGCCACATCGGCATGGATCGTCGCCGCGCCGATGGTCACGCCATCGGCGTCGACGGTGATCCCGGACAGGCCGGGAATGCCGCGCAGGTCCACCAGGTCGGTCGGTGCGGCAAGGCGCTGCTTCATCGTGGCCAGCAGCGTCTGCCCGCCCGAGAGGAACTTGCCATCCTCGGCGGCGGCCAGCGCGGCCACCGCGTCATCGATGCTGGCGGGGCGGTGATACTTGGTCTGATACATCATGAACCTCCCTTATTCCGCCGCCATGGGCTTCTGAGCCGCCTGCAGCGCCGTCCAGACCTTCAGCGGCGTCGCCGGCATCTGCAGGTCATTATTGCCGATGGCATCGGTGATCGCGTTGATGATCGCCGGCGGGGTGCCGATGGCCCCGGCCTCGCCGCAGCCCTTCATCCCCAAGGGGTTGCCCGGACAGATCGTCTTGTTGTGCTCGATCCGGTAGAAGGGCACGTCATCGGCGCGCGGCATGCAGTAATCCATGTAGGAACCGGTCAGCAACTGGCCGTCCTCGTCATAGACGACACCTTCCAGCATGGCCTGACCGATGCCCTGAGCCGCACCGCCATGCACCTGACCCTCGACGATCATCGGGTTGATGACCGTGCCGAAATCATCGGCGGCGGTGAACTGGATCACTTTCGTCACCCCGGTCTCGGGATCGACCTCGACCTCGGCGATGTAGCAGCCGGCGGGGAAGGTGAAGTTCACCGGGTCATAGAAGGCGGTTTCCTTGAGCCCCGGCTCCATCCCCGCTGGCAGGTTATGCGCGGTATAGGCGGCCAGCCCGACCTCGTGCCACAGCATCTGCTTGTCGGTGCCGGCGACCTTGACCGCGCCGCCTTCGATCACGATGTCATCCTCGCTGGCTTCCAGCACATGGGCGGCGATCTTCTTCACCTTGGCCTCGACCTTGTCCATCGCCTTGACGATGGCCGACATGCCGACCGCGCCCGAGCGCGAGCCATAGGTGCCCATGCCGAACTGCACCTTGTCGGTATCGCCATGGACGATCGAGACATTCTCGATCGGCAGGCCGAAGCGTTCGCCGACGATCTGGGCAAAGGTGGTCTCGTGCCCCTGCCCGTGGCTATGGCTGCCGGTCAGGATCTCGATGGTGCCCACGGGGTTTACCCGCACTTCGGCGGATTCCCACAGGCCCACCCCGGCGCCAAGGCTTCCCACCGCCGCCGAGGGCGCGATGCCGCAGGCCTCGATATAGCAGGAATAGCCCAGACCCCGCAGCTTGCCGCGCGATGCCGCCTCGGCCTTGCGGGCGGGGAAGCCCGCCACGTCGGCCGCCGCCTGACCCATATCCAGGTTGCCGGCGAAATCGCCCGCGTCATAGGTCATGATGACCGGCGTCTGGTGCGGGAAGCTGCCGATGAAGTTGCGTCGGCGCAGTTCGGCCGGGTCCATCCCCATCTCGCGCGCCGCCGTCTCCATCGTCCGCTCGACAAGGAAGGTCGCCTCGGGCCGGCCCGCGCCGCGATAGGCATCAACCGGAACGGTGTTCGTGTAGATCCCCTTCACGTTACCGTAGATGTTCTGGATGTCGTATTGCCCCGACAGAAGCGTGGCATAGAGATAGGTCGGCGTCGCGCTGGAGAAGAGCGACATGTAGGCGCCGAGATTGGCGTGAGTATCGACCTTGAAGCCGACGATCTTGCCATTGGCGTCAAAGCCCATCCGCGCATGGGTGACATGGTCGCGGCCATGGGCATCGGTGACGAAAGCCTCGGACCGATCCGCCGTCCACTTGACCGAGCGTCCGGTCTTCATCGAGGCCCAAAGGCAGGTGATCTCCTCGGGATAGATGTAGATCTTGGCGCCGAAACCGCCGCCCACATCGGGCGCGATCACCCGCAGCTTGTGTTCGGGGGCGACATTGTAGAAGGCAGACAGCACCAGACGCGCCACATGCGGGTTCTGGCTGGTGGTGTAGAGAGTGTAATGATCCTCGGCCGAGTCATAGATCGCCACTGCCGAACGCGGCTCCATCGGGTTGGGGCTGAGGCGGTTGTTGACCACATGCATCTCGGTGATATGCGCCGCGCCAGCCAGCGCCGCATCGGTCGCGGCCTCGTCGCCGATCTCCCAGTCAAAGACGATATTGCCAGGGGCGTTGTCATGGACCTGCACCGCGCCGTCTTCCAGCGCCGCCGTCGAGGAGGCCACCACCGGCAGTTCCTCGTATTCGACCGCCACCAGTTCGGCGGCGTCGCGGGCCTGCTGCTTGGTCTCGGCGATGACCACCGCCACCGCGTCGCCGACATAGCGCACCCGGTCGGTGGCCAGCGCCGACCACGGGCCCATGTTCATCGGGCTGCCATCCTTGCTGCTGACGGCCCAGCCACAGATCAGGTTGCCGATGCCGTCGCCGGTCAGCTGGTGACCGTCCAGAACGGCGATCACGCCCTCGGCCGCCTCGGCCTCGGACTTGTCGATGCTGACCACTTTGGCATGGGCGTGCGAACTGCGCACGAAAGCCGCATAGGCCTGGTTGTCCACCCGCACATCGTCGGTATAGCGACCCTGTCCGGTGATGAACCGCTTGTCTTCCTTGCGCTTGACGCGCGCGCCGATTCCGGTGCTCATCTCTATCCCCTCCCTCACTCGGCCGCGCGGGCCATGCCCGTCATCTTGCCAGCGGCGTCGTCGATGGCCTTGACGATGTTATGATAGCCGGTGCAGCGGCAGAGATTGCCCTCCAGCTCGAAGCGGATCGCCTCTTCGGTCAGGTCCTTGCCCTGCGCCTGGTAGCGGTTCACCATGTCGATCCCGGCCATGATCATGCCCGGCGTGCAGAAGCCGCATTGCAGCCCGTGATGGTCATTGAACGCCACCTGCATCGGGTGCAGTTCGCCGCCATTGGCGATGCCCTCGATGGTGGTCACCTCGGCGCCCTCCAGCGAGACGGCAAGCTGGGTGCAGGACTTGATGGCGCGGCCGTTCACATGAACGGTGCAGGCGCCGCACTGGCTGGTGTCACAGCCGACATGGGTGCCGGTCAGGCGCAACTGCTCGCGCAGGAATTCGACGAGAAGGGTGTTATCCGGCACGTCGCGGCTGACCGCCTTGCCGTTCACCTTCATGCTTACCTTGGTCATGGAGTTCTCCCTGGGTCTTTTTGGTGTGGCCGGCTGTCACCCCGGCCCGGCAAGTTTGTCAGGACGCGCGCCCTGCCCCGCCGTCGTTCAGATAGGTCTGAAAGTTCTCAAAGAATTTCGCCGCCAGCTTCTTCGAGGTCGACTCGATCAGCCGGCTGCCAAGCGCCGCCAGCTTGCCGCCGATCTGGGCATTGACCTTGTAGGTCAGCACGGTCTCGCCGCCGTCATCGGCCAGATGCACATCGGCCCCGCCCTTGGCAAATCCCGCCACCCCGCCCTTACCCTCGCCGCGGATGGTATAGCTTTCGGGGGCATTGATGTTTTCCAGCTGCACCTCGCCGTTGAAGCGCGCCTTCACCGGGCCGATCTTCTGGACCACGGTGGCGGTGAACCCGGTATCCGAGGTCTTGGCCAGTTCCTCGCAGCCGGGAATGCAGGCCTTCAGCGCATCGGCGCTGTTCAGGGCCTGCCACACCACGTCGCGGGGGGCGGAAATGCGATATTCGCCAGTCATATCCATGCAGTCTCTCCTCCTCAGGAAACGGGCATGCCATGCCCGCTCAGCTTATCGGCAGACCCCTACAACGCAAGGATTTTGACTTGGCGGTAAACAGTCCATTGGTCGTAGAGACCGGCTCACATCTGCCTGAGCAGCACATCGCGCAGACCGGGCTCGGCCAGCGCGCGACCAAGATCGGCGAGGCTGTCGAGCGAGTGGCAAGCGTGCAGGCTGTCGACATGTGGCAGGATCGCGCGGACCCCGGCGGCACGCGGCGAGAAGCCGTCGAAGCGCAAGAGCGGATTGAGCCAGATCAGCCGTCGGGACGACAGCGACAGGCGCTGGATCTGCGAGGCCAGCAGGTCGGCATCGCCGCGCTCCAACCCGTCGGTGATCAGCAGGACCACGGCATTGCGCCCCAGCACCCGGCGCGACCAGTCCTTGTTGAACCGCTCGATCGCCGCACCGATGCGCGTGCCGCCCTGCCAGTCGCTCGCCTCATGCCCGATGGCTGCCAGCGCGGCATCGGGATCGGGCTTTTGCAGCGCGCGCGTCACATTGGTCAGGCCGGTGCCGAAGGTGAAGGCATCGACCCGGCCCCAGCGCCGCACCGGCGCATGGGCCATGGCATGGAGGAAGCGCATCAAGAGCCGCGAATAGACCGACATCGAGCCGGAGATATCGCAGATTGCCACCAGATCGGGCGGGCGCTTGAGCGGTGATTTCCGCGCGATCCGCTCGATCTCGCCACCCCGGCGCAGGGCAGCGCGCAGGGTGGCACGGGGATCGGGCCGCGCGCCATGCGGGTCCGGGCGCATCCGCCGGGTCAGGATCGGCGGCACCGGCAGGCTCAGCCCCCTGATCGCCGCCTCGGCCTCGGCCAGTTCCGCCGCGCTCATCTGTTCGAAATCCATCGCCCGAAGCACGGCATTGTCGGACCAGCTCAAGAGCGCATCGCGCTCGATCTCCTCGCGCTCGGGCAGATCGGGGGGATCACGCTCGGGCAGATCGCCAAGGGCATCCGCCGCGCGGCGATGGGCCGCCGGCTTCGGCGGTGGCGGCTTGTCCTCGCGCATCTTGGGCGACAGCATGTGCAGCATCGATTCCAGGAACTGCGGATCGCGCCAGAACATGGCAAAGACCTGATGGAACAGGTCCAGATCATCGGCGCGCGTGACCATGGTGGCGCGCAGGATGTGGTAGAAATCGACCCGCCGGGTAAAGCCCGCCGCCTCGACCGCGCGTATGGCGGTCTCGACCTGCGCGGTGCCGAGCTTCATCCCGGCCTTGCGCAGCGCGCGGGCGAAATGGACGATGTTCTCGACCAGCCGGCCATCGGCCTGGGGCATCAGCCCGCCCCTCACCCGACTGCGGCCAGTTCGGCCTTGGCCTTGTCCAGAAGCCGCGTGGTCTCGGCCCCGGCGATCTTGGCGATGTCATCCTGGTATTTCAGCACCGCCCCCACCGTGTCGGTGATGAGGTCCGGCGACAGCGCCACCGCATCGAGCGCGACCAGCGCCCGCGCCCAATCGATGCTTTCGGCCACGCCCGGCGACTTGAACAGGTCCTCGCCGCGCAAGCCCTGCACGAAGGCCACAATCTCGGCCGACAGCTTTTCCGTCGCCTCTGGCACCCGGGCGCGCAGGATCGACAGCTCGCGCTGGAAGCCGGGGTAATCGACCCAGTGATAAAGACAGCGCCGCTTCAGCGCGTCATGCACCTCGCGCGTGCGGTTCGAGGTCAGGATGACGATGGGCGGCTCGGCGGCCCTGATGGTGCCAAGCTCGGGGATAGTGACCTGGTAGTCCGACAGCAGTTCCAGCAGGAACGCCTCGAAGGGTTCGTCGGTGCGGTCGATCTCGTCGATCAGCAGCACCGGCGGGCCTTCGGGCTGCGGCTCCAAGGCCTCGAGCAGCGGGCGGCGGATCAGGAACTCGTCCGAGAAAAGTTCGGTCCGCAGCGCCGCGCGATCGGTCTGGCCCACCGCCTCGGCGGTGCGGATGGCGACCATCTGGGCGGCGAAGTTCCATTCATAGATGGCGCTCGAGGCATCCAGACCCTCGTAGCATTGCAGCCGGATCAGCCGCCGACCAAGTGCCGAGGAGAGCGCGCGGGCGATCTCGGTCTTGCCCACCCCGGCCTCGCCCTCCAGAAACAGCGGCTTGCCCAGTTTCAGCGCCAGAAAGGCCACCGTCCCCAGATCGCGCCCGGCAATGTAGTTCTGCCCGGCAAGCAGGGTGATGGTGTCGTCGATACTGGCTGGCAATTGGGTCACTGGCACACTCCGAGGAAGCTTCATCCTAACGACTAGCGCGCCGGGCTTCCCCCTGTCCATTGGTCGCAAGTTCATCGGCTTCAGGCCGGGCTTGCACCCGGATGCGGTTCGGCGCAGGAATGGAGGCTGCGAAAAGACAGGAGACCACCCATGGCGCGCAAGATCATCATCGACACCGATCCCGGACAGGATGACGCCGTGGCGATCCTGCTGGCGCTGGCCAGCCCCGAGCTGGAGGTGCTGGGCCTGACCGCCGTGGCCGGGAACGTGCCGCTGGCGCTGACCGAGGTGAACGCGCGCAAGATCTGCGAACTGGCGGGGCGTCCCGATCTGCCGGTCTTTGCCGGCTGCGATGCGCCCTTGGCGCGCAAGCTGGTCACCGCCGAGCATGTGCATGGCAAGTCCGGCCTCGACGGGATCGAGTTGCCGGCGCCGACCATGGCGCTGCGCGACCGCCACGGGGTCGAGTTCATCATCGACACGCTGCGGGCCGAGCCTGCCGGCACGGTGACGCTGGTGCCTATCGGCCCCCTGACCAATATCGCCCAGGCCTTCCGCCGCGCCCCCGACATCGTCGAGAAGGTGCAGGAGATCGTGTTGATGGGCGGCGCCTATTTCGAGGTCGGCAACATAACCCCGGCAGCCGAGTTCAACATCTATGTCGATCCCGAGGCGGCGGCCGAGGTCTTTGCCTCGGGCGTGCCGATCGTGGTTCTGCCGCTTGATGCCACGCACGAGGCGATGACCTCGGCGCACTGGGTCGAGGAAATGCGCGCCCTGCCCAACCGCTGCGGCCCCGCAGTCGCAAGCTGGACCGACTTCTTCGAGCGGTTCGACAAGGAGAAATACGGCAGCAAGGGCGCGCCGCTGCATGATCCCTGCACGGTCGCGTGGCTGCTGAAGCCCGAACTGTTCGAGGGCCGGCAGATCAATGTCGAGATCGAGCTGAAGGGCGAGTTCACCCTTGGCATGACCGTGGCTGATTACTGGCGCGTCACCGGTCGGCCGGAAAACGCGCTCTATATCCGCCATGTCGACCGCGACGGGCTGTTCCGCCTGCTGAGCGAACGGATCGCGCGCCTGCCCTAATCGCCGCTGGTCCCGGTCGCGGCCTCGGGGGCAGCCTCGGGGGCAGCCTCCGGGGCAGTCTCTGCGGCGGGATCGGGAACGGCCTCGGGAGTTGGCTCCGGGGTCGCTCCGGGGGCCGGGTTGTCCTCGGGGGAAATCTCGGGCTGATCCGAGCCGTCGCCCAACTCGGTATCGACGCGGGCGATCAACTCGCTGGTGATGTCGATCCCATCGGCTGACAGCAGCACCGTGCGCCGGTCGACGACCAGCACCGCACCGCGTTCCTGCATCAGCTGCCCGATCAGCGGCACCACCGCCTGGAAGAAGGCCGTCTGCTCGGCATCGATGCGGGTGTTCAGATCCTGCACGGCCTGCGCGCGTTCGCGCCGGACCTCGGAGGCGCGGGCATCGAAGGCCTCGGCCAGCTTGCGGAATTCTGCCGGGTCAAGTGTCGCACGCTGCTGGGTCAACTGCGCTTCCTCGTCCGACAGTTGCGTGGCAAGCCGCTCGTTCTCGGCGGTCAGTTCGACGCCTGCCTGCTCGAATTCCGCCTGTAGCCGGCGCCCCCAGGCAGACCCGGCAAAAAGCCGGTCCTGATCGACGGTGACGACCGCGCCCGATTGCGCCTGCACCGGGACGATGATCGGAGTGCGCGGTGACGCCGGGGCCGGTGCCGGCTCGGCCGCTGTGCCCCCGGTGACCGGCAATGGCGGCGCCTCCTGCGCCGGCGCTGGCCCTGCGACCAGGGCCAGTGCAAGCGTCAGGGCAAGCCGGTTTACGGTCATCAGAACCGGGTCGAGATGGTCAGGTCGAAGTTCTGTTCCTCGTCGTAGTCTTCCTGCTTGACCGCGTGCGAGAAGTTGAACCGCAAGGGTCCGA
The DNA here is from genome assembly GCF_002847445.1 of Paracoccus zhejiangensis. Taxonomy (NCBI): domain Bacteria; kingdom Pseudomonadati; phylum Pseudomonadota; class Alphaproteobacteria; order Rhodobacterales; family Paracoccaceae; genus Paracoccus; species Paracoccus zhejiangensis. Next base: position 1,008,704 of record NZ_CP025430.1, read on the forward strand.
TCGGCGTGGTCCAGAACAGCGAGGCACCGACCGAGGCACGGACCTTCATGCCGTCATCGATCTCGTAGGCGTCACCGGCCGGGGTATAGGCGGTGGTGTTGTCCAGCCCCCAGACCGAGCCGACATCGGCGAAGAGACCGCCCGAGATGCCGTATTCCTCGGGCAGGCCAAGCGGGAACTGCGCCTCGGCGCGGGCGACCCAGAAATAGTTGCCCCCCAGCGCGTCCTCGTTCTCGGCGCGCAGATCGCGCGGACCGATGCCGTTCGGCTCGAAGCCACGGATCTTGGTGCCGTTGCGATAGCGGTCGATGATACGGGTATCGCTGTCGTCATAGCTGAGGATGGCGCCGGCCTCGAACTCGGCCCGCAGCGTGACCTCTTCGCGCCAGGCGCGGCTTTCGACGCCGGCCAGCAGCGCGGTCTTGACGTTCTTGGTATCGCCACCCAGCCCGGCGAAATCCTGGCTGAAGTTCAGCTTGTAGCCGGTCAGCGGGTTCAGCCCGGTGATGCGGCTGTCATAGCTGTAGACATAGCCGAGCGCCGAGGTCGTCCGGGCGCCCTCGTCATCGATGATCAGCGACGAGCTGCGGGGTTCGACCGCCTCGTCATCGTCGGGAATACCGTCGGCCACGTTGAAGATGGTGTCGCGGCTGAGGCGGTAACGCACTTCCAGCCGGCCGTTCTGCGAGACCGGGAATTGCAGGCCGGTGCCAATGAAGGCCGAGCGCGTGTCGTATTTCGAGTTCAGCTGCTCGGTCTCGGCATAGCCGCCCGAGAAGCGCCAGCGCAGGTCGCGGCCCAGAAGATAGGGTTCGACGAAGTTCACCTCGGCCTGGCGGTCGCCATCGGCGGTCGAGACGGCCACGCCGACCTCTTGCCCGCGTCCAAGGAAGTTGCGCTCGTTCAGCGCGGCGTTGAAGCCGACGCCCGCGTTCTGGCCGTAGCTGGCACCGAAGGACAGCGAGCCGGTGGGCTGTTCCTCGACGTTCACATCGACGATCACCTGCTGCTCGCTGCTGCCCTGGCGGGTCTCGACCTGGGCATCCGAGAAATAACCAAGCGCGCGGATGCGCTCGGCCGAGTTGCGGATCTCGCGCGGGTTGAACGGGTCACCCTCGACGGTGCGGAACTGGCGCCGGATGACGCGGTCAAGCGTGGTGGTGTTCCCCTCGATGTCGATGCGCTCGACGAAGACGCGCGGGCCACGGGTCAGGGCAAAGGTCAGGTCCAGCGTGCGCGAGCCGGGATTGCGGGTCACGCGCGGCTCGATATTGACGAAGTCCAGCCCCTGCTCGATGGCGACGGTTTCCATCCGGCGGATGGTGTTGTCGATGGCGGCGGGGTTGTAGACTGCCCCGCGCCGCACCCGGTTCTGCGCCGAGAAGGCCGAGGCATCAACGCCCGGAATTTCCGAGACCGTATCGACCGTGCCAAAGCGGTATTGCGGACCTTCCTGGATGTTGAAGGTGACGTAGAAGGCGTCGCGTTCGCGCACGATCTCGGGCGCGACGGCCTGCACCTTGAAATCGGCATAGCCGCGCGAGCGGTAGAAATCGGTCAGCAGTTGTTCGTCGAAGGGGATACGTTCGGGCACGAAGGTATCGGCCTGGATGAAGGTGCGCAGGATGCCGGCCTGCTTGGTCTCCAGCACCTGCCGCAGGCGGCGGTCGGAAAACGCGCGGTTGCCGGTAAAGCCGATGCGCTCGATCTCGGTGACATCGCCTTCGCTGACCTCGAAGACCAGGTCGACGCGGTTACCGTCTCGGCGGATGATGCGCGGATCGACCCGCGCGGCCAGACGGCCCCGGGCGGCATAGGCCTGGGCGATGGCGGTGGCATCGGACAAGGCCGTCGAGGGCTGGTAAACGCGGCGGGCCTGCGACTGGATCACCGCCTGCAGGTCCTCGTCATTGATGCGCTTGTTGCCCTCGATGCTGATCTGGTTGATCGTCGGGTATTCGCTGACCCGGATGACCAGCGTGCTGCCCTGCGGGATCACCTCGACGCTTTCGAACAGGCCGGAATTCTGCAACCGCTGCAGCGCTTCGTTCAGGTCGCCCCCGGGCACCTCCTGCCCGCGCGCGATATTGGCGAAGCTGAGGATGGTGGCCGCCTCGATCCGCTCGGCCCCCTCGATCCGCACATCGTTGAAGGCAAAGGCCGAGGCGGGCGTGGCCACCATGGCTGCCGGTGCCGCGATCGCCAGTGCCGTCATCAGCGCAACCGCGCGCGTCCCCAGTTTGCGTGTCATAGCCGCCCCTCTGATATCAAGCCTGCTCGCGCCGCTTCGGCGGCACTTTCTTTTGTTGGTTCATGCTGTAACCCCGTTTCGCGGCGGCTGTCAAAACCGCAGTCGCGTTCAGGGGCAGAAAAGATCGTTGGTGAGGCCGAAAATCATCAAGCCGATGACGGCGGCAAAGCCGATGGCGGTCAGGAGATTCAGGGCCCGGTCCGAAGGCGGGCGGCCCGTTACAGCCTCGTAGCTGTAGAACATCAGATGCCCGCCATCGAGCACCGGGATGGGCAGCAGGTTCAGGAAACCGATGGCCGCCGACAGGAAGGCGATCCAGGTGATGAAGCTTGCGCCACCGGCGCTGGCCGCCTGTCCGGTGGTCTGGGCAATGGAAATCGCGCCGCCCAGGTTGCAACTGTCGATCTGCCCCGAGATCATCGCCCAGAGCCCCGACAGTGACATGGTGATGACCGACCAGGTGCGGTCGATCCCTAGCCACAGCGCCTCGAGCGGGCCGGCCGTGCGGGTCTCGGGGGTGAAATAGCCGTCGCCGCCGGTGATGCCCACCAGCCAGCGCCGTTCATAGCCGCCCTCGGCTGCCGGCAGGTCCTGCTGCTTGGCGGCGACGGTATAATCCGTGACCTCCTCGCCCTCGCGCCAGACTTTCAGGACCAGCGGATTACCCTCGGCTGCCGCCACCTTGGGCGCGATCTGGTCAAAGCGGTCGACCCGCACCCCGTCCACCGACAGGATCACGTCATCGGGGCGCAGGCCGGCATCGGCGGCGGCACTGCGCGCGCCGACCCCCGAAACGCGCGGCGGCATCGGATCGGGGCCGGGGACAGTCAACTCGTCATTGCCGCGTTGCACCCGCCATTCCTGCGACGCGGCGGGCGGCACGGTCTCGATGACCTTGCGCATGTCGGCCCAGCCCGCCACCGGCACCCCGCCAATGGCCAGAACCTGGTCGCCCGGCATCAACTCGTTCACCACCTCGGGCGGCGAAGGCGCGATCTCGCCGATCACCACCTGGTCGCGCGGCAGGCCGACGATCATGGCGAAGCCGGCGAAGATCAGGATCGACAGGATGAAGTTGAACACCGGCCCGGCCAGCAGCGTGGCGAAACGCGCCCAGAGCGGCGCACCCGACAGCGTTTGCCGCTGCAAGGCCGGATCGACGCGGCGACCCGGCCCGGCACTGGCGGCGTTCTCGTCGCCCATGAACCGGACATAGCCGCCAAGCGGCAGCGCCGCGACCTGCCACAGCGTCCCGTGCCGGTCGCGGCGCGAGAAGATCTGCGGGCCGAAACCGATGGAAAACACCTCGGCCTTGATGCCGGACCAGCGGCCGACGATGTAATGGCCGAACTCGTGCACCGCCACGATGATCGACAGCGCCACGATGAAAGCCAGCAGCGTGTAAAGCGTGCTGCCGAATTGCGGGATCAGGTCGGTCATGCGGCGGCGGCCTTTCGTGCTCTGCTGTCCCAGTCAAGGACGGTGGGCAGGTCGCCCGGTTCCCGGCTGAAATGGGGCTCTCGGGCCATCAGGTCCAGAGTGGCCTCGACCCGAGGGGCCATTTCGGTGAAGCGGATGCGCCCGGCGATGAAATCATCCAGCGCCTGTTCCTTGGCGGCATTGAACACCGCCCCCGCCGCACCGCCCGCCGCGATCACCTCGCGCGCCAGCCGCAGGGCCGGCCAGCGGATCTCGTCGGGATGGCGGAAATTCAGGCTGCCAAGCGCAGCGAGATCCAGCACCGGCAAGGGCAGCGGCTGGCGCTCGGGCCAGTTCAGCGCATAGCCGATGGCATGGCGCATGTCGGGCGGTCCCAGATGCGCGATGGTGCCGCCATCCTTGTGGGTGACCATGGCGTGCAGGATCGATTCCGGGTGAACCAGCACCCTGATCTTCTCGGCAGGAAGGTCAAAGAATTCATGCGTTTCAATGACCTCCATCGCCTTGTTGAACATGCTTGCGCTGTCGATGGTGATCCTTTGGCCCATCTGCCAGTTGGGATGGGTTGAGGCCTCGGCCACCGTCGCCGCCGCCAGCCGCTCCAGCGGCCAGTCGCGGAAGGCGCCGCCCGAGGCAGTGATGGTCACTTGCTCGACATTTTCGAGATTCGAGTTGCCAAGGGATTGAAAAATCGCAGAATGTTCTGAATCGACCGGCAGGATGCGGGCCTCGGCCTCGGCCGCCGTCTGGCGCAGCAGGGTGCCGGCACAGACCAGCGATTCCTTGTTGGCGAGGGCAAGCGTGCCACCCCTCCGCAGCGCGGCCATGCCCGGCGCGAGACCGGCCGAGCCAACGATGGCCGACAGCGTCCAGTCGGCTGGACGGCCCGCCGCCTCGATCAGCGCCCGTGTCCCGGCAGCAGCCTCGACACCCGAGCCCGCCAGTGCGGCGCGCAGGGCCGGCAACTCGTCCTCGTGCGCGGTTACGGCAATCTCGGCCCCGAGCGCGCGCGCCATTTCGGCCAGCCGTGCGATATTGCGCCCGCCGGTCAGGGCCACGGTGCGGAAGGCCGCCGGCCCGCCCGCCCGCATCAGGAGGTCAAAGCCGCTTTCGCCGACCGAGCCGGTGACACCGAAAATCGAAACGCTACGCATGGGATCAGAACACCAGAACCGGGATATGGGTGAGGATGCTGATGAACAGCACCGCCAGCACCGCGCCAGAGACCGCGTCGAAGCGGTCCATGAATCCGCCGTGACCGGGGATCAGGTTGGAACTGTCCTTGACCCCCGCCCGCCGCTTCAGCCAGCTTTCGGCGATGTCGCCCATCTGCCCGGCAAAGGCCACCAGCGGAGAGATCCAGATCAGCGCCGGATCGCCATGGCCGCTGAGCCAGAGGATCAGCCCAAGCGCCACCGCGCCGACCCAGCCCGCCACGGTGCCGGACCAGGTCTTCTTGGGGCTGAGACGCGGCCAGAACTTGGGGCCGCCAAAGAACTTGCCGGCGAAATAGCCAAGGATATCAGACAGGAAGACCACGCCCATCAGCCAGATGACGAAGGCCAGCCCATAGCCCTCGCGCATGATGACCAGCCCATAGCCGACCAGCAGGATCGCGACGCCAAAGACCGCATAGGTCACCCGGTCACGGGAAATCGCCCCGGGCAACCCGGCGATCAGCGGCAGCGCCAGGTACAAGAGGCCCCAATAGCTGCCGACCATCAGCGAGAGGAAAAGCGAGATCCCGGCCAGCAGCGCCAGCACCATCGGGCGGGCGCGGCCAAAGGGCATCTCGTGCATCGCCGGATAGCGCCAGCCGGTCATGTTGGCCAGTTCCCAGAAGGTCAGCCCGATGAAGGTGGCCATGAACAGCCGCAGCATCACCCCGGTCGACAGCGCCAGCGCCAGACCGATCCCCAGAAGGATCAGGGCAGAGGTGATCCGCCGCCCGAGGTCGGACCATCGGCCGGATTGTGAACCGCCTGTCATACCCCTCCGAAGCGCCGCTTGCGCAGGCCGAAGCGGTCCAGGATCTCGGCCAGATGATCGGGGGTGAAATCCGGCCAGAGCGTCTGGCTGAACTCGTATTCGGCATAGGCCGCCTGCCAGGGCAGGAAATTCGAGGTGCGGGTCTCGCCCGAGGTGCGGATCACCAGGTCCGGGTCGGGATGGCCGGCCGTATCAAGGCAATCCTGCAGATCGGCCTCGGTGGCCGGCCCGGTCAGATGGCCCAAGGCGATCTTCTCGGCCAGACGGTTCGAAGCGCGCAGCAATTCGTCGCGGCCGCCGTAATTGATCGCCACGGTCAGGTTCAGCCGCGTATTCCCGGCGGTGCGCGCCTCGATCCCGGCCATCAGGCTTTGCAGCTTGGGGTCCAGCCGCTCGCGCGCGCCGATGAAGCGCATCCGCACACCCTCGGCGGACAGCCCGTCGGCCTCGCGCTGGATGTAGCGGCGGAAGATCTTCATCAGGCCCAGCACTTCCTCGGAGGAGCGCTTCCAGTTCTCGGTCGAGAAGGCATAGATGGTCAGCCAGTTCACCCCGATATCGGGGCAGGCGCGGACGATCTGCTTCACCCGCTCGGCGCCACGACGATGGCCGACCAGTCGCGGCCAGCCGCGCTCGGTGGCCCAACGGCCATTGCCGTCCATGATGATGGCGACATGGCGCGGCGGTTGGCCGCCCCCTGCGCCGCTCGCGGCGTCGATCTTGGCGGTTTCCGCAACCATCCGCTCAGACCTGCATGATCTCGGCCTGCTTGGCCTCGAGCGCGCCATCGACGGCGGCGATCATCTTGTTGGTCAGCTCTTGAACCTCGGTTTCCCAGAATTTCTGGTCATCCTCGGACATGCCGGCGGTCTTGCCCTTCTTGATCTGGTCCATGCCGTCGCGGCGCACGTTGCGGATGGCGACCCGGGCGTTCTCGGCATATTGAGCCGCGACCTTGGTCAGCTCGCGCCGGCGTTCCTCGTTCAGCTCGGGGATCGGCAGCATGATGATGGTGCCGTTGGTCTGCGGGTTGATGCCCAGCCCGCTGTCGCGGATGGCCTTCTCGGCGCGGCTGACCAGACCCTTGTCCCAGATGTTGATGGTGACCATGCGCGGCTCGGGGACGTTGATCGTGCCGATCTGGTTGATGGGCGTCGGGCTGCCATAGGCGTCGACCATGACCGGCTCGACCATGCTGGCCGAGGCGCGGCCGGTGCGCAGGGTGCCGAACTCGTGGCGCAGGCTGTCCATCGCGCCCTTCATCCGCCGTTCCAGATCATCGGTATCGACTTCGAACTCTTCTGCCATCTCGCCTTGCCTGTCGTCTTGGTTTTCTCAGCTTGTAACCGCAAAGCGGCCCGGAGGCAAAGGGGACTAGCTGCAGCGCGGCAGGTTTCACCGGCCCCTGCGACAGTCGGCCCCCTGCCCGTCTCGAGGCTTAACCGTGGACGCGCGTATAGGTTCCGCGACCTTCGAGAATGCCCTTGAACCCGCCCGGCTCGTCCAGCGAGAAGACGATGATCGGCAGGTCGTTGTCGCGCGCCAGTGCAATCGCCGAGGCATCCATCACGCCAAGGTGCTTCTGCAGCACCTCGTCATAGCTGACGGTCTCGTAACGCTTGGCATCGGGGAATTTCACCGGGTCCTTGTCATAGACGCCATCGACCTTGGTGCCCTTGAAGATCGCCTCGCAGTTCATTTCCGAGGCCCGCAGCGTCGCCGCCGTGTCGGTAGTGAAATAGGGGTTGCCGGTGCCGGCGGCGAAGATGATCACGCGCTTCTTTTCCAGGTGGCGCACGGCGCGGCGGCGGATATAGGGCTCGGCCACCTCGTCCATGCGGATGGCGCTGATGACGCGGCAATGGATGCCCTTGGCCTCCAGCGCCGATTGCATGGCCAGCGCGTTCATCACCGTGGCCAGCATCCCCATGTAGTCGGCGGTGGTCCGCTCCATCCCCTGGGCCGAGCCCTGCAGCCCACGGAAGATGTTGCCGCCACCGATGACCATGCAGATTTCGACGCCCAGCTTGTGAACCGAATCAACCTCGTCGGCGATGCGGGCCACGGTGGGCGGATGCAGGCCATAGCCCTGATCGCCCATCAGCGCCTCGCCCGATATCTTCAGCATCACGCGGTCATAGCTTTTGGGCTTGGCCCCTTCGGTCTCGGTCACGGCATGGGCCCCCTGTCGGTTTCATTGCCGCGCAAAATGTCGCAAAAGCGGTTCAGGTTCAACCACAGCCAAACCATGCCCGAGCACGATCTGACGACAATTCCCCGCGACCGTCACCTGCTGATCGCCGGTCCCACCGCCAGCGGCAAGTCGGCGCTGGCCATGCAGGTCGCCCGCGCGCAGGGCGGACTGATCGTGAATGCCGATGCGCTGCAGGTCTGGTCCTGCTGGCGGGTGCTGACGGCGCGGCCCTCGGCGGCCGAGGAAGCCGCCCTGCCCCATGCACTTTACGGCCACGTCGCGCCGGGGCGTAGCTATTCGGTCGGTGACTGGCTGTCTGACGTGACGGCACTGGGTAGCCAGCGGCTGATCATCGTGGGCGGCACCGGGCTTTATCTGACGGCGCTGACCGAGGGTCTCGCCTATGTGCCGCCAACCCCGCCCGAGATTCGGGCCGAGGGCGACCGGCGGCTTGCCGAACCCGAGGGGCTGGGGCAGATGGTCGCAGACCTCGATCCGACCACGCGCGGCAAGATCGATGTGCTGAACCCGGCCCGCGTCCAGCGGGCCTGGGAAGTTCTGGAAAATACCGGGCGCGGGCTGGCGGACTGGCAGGCCGAGACGCCGCCGCCGCTGATCGGCCCGGATCAGGCGACGCGGGTCGTGCTGATGGCCGACCGGGACTGGCTGGTCGAACGAATCGCCCGCCGCTTCGACCTGATGCTGGACCAGGGGGCGTTGGACGAGGCGCGCGCGGTTTTGCCCGGCTGGCAGCCCACCGCGCAATGGGCGCGGGCCATCGGCGCGCCCGAGTTGATCGCCCACCTGCGGGGCGAGTTGACCCTCGACGAGGCGCGCGAACGCGCGGTGATCGCCACCCGGCAATATGCCAAGTCTCAGCGCATCTGGTTTCGCAGTCGGATGAAGGCATGGCAGCCGCTGCCCGTCGGCTGACGCTGCCGGGCCTGTGGCAGAACTGCCCTTTCCGGCAGGCTGTGCACAAAAACTGCGGAACTCTTTTACATCTCATGCGCTATAGGCAATAATTCGCCTATAGTGTCTTGCTGTGCGGAGTTCTGTCCATGTCGGCCGAAGGTCGTCGCCTCGCGAATTCCGGTTTTCCGTTTACCCCCAGTCGCTTCAAGGGGATACCGCAGGCTGGTTCTGCAACCCCTGTTAGTGCAACCGAGCCGTGGCGGCTGGCCGGTGCGGGGGTGAATGCGGGCTATATCGACGACGGCACCGGCGAATTTATGGGCGAAAACTCGCCGTCCCTTGCGCGCAGACCGCTGGCTCAGATCGGCAGCCGCGCACGGCCTCAACCCCGGCTCAGGCTGCTGCCGCTGGCCGGTTTCGTCTGGGGCAGCCGCGCCGCCATGCCGCTGCCGCGGACGCGGGGCGAGCATGTGCTGATCCGTGTGACGCGCGGCACGCTGCAACTGGATTTCCCGCGCAGCCGTCAGGCGCTGGGGCCGGACAGCCTGTTCTATATTCCCTGCGGCACCGCCTTTGCCGCGCTGCCCCTGGTCGATTGCGCGGGCGAGGTGCTGCTGATCGCGCCCGAGCTGACCCGCGACCTCTCCCATCCCCTGCCCGAGCGCGCGCTTGGCGGGCGGCTGGACCATGACGACCCGGCGCCCCGGCTGATGCTGCAGGAGCTGGCGCAGGAGGCACGGCGGACCAGCCCCGATGCGCGCGCCGCCATCGCCTGCCAGTTGTCGCTTCTGGCGCTGCGGCTGGCGCGGCTGGAACCCGTGGCCCGCCGGGTGCAGGCCAGCCCGGGCCATGATCCCGACCTGCCGCTGGCCGAGCGTTTCGTGGCGCTGGCCCAGACCCGTCTGGCCGATGGCAGCACCATCGCCGATCTGGCCGACACGCTTGGCGTGACCACCGCCGAGCTGGATGCGGCCTGCCAGCACCGGCATGGCAAGCGGGCGGTGGACCTGGTCCACGACCTGCGCCTTGCGCGGGCGGTGCAGATGCTGCGCGACACCAGCGAAAGCCCGGCCCGGATCGCGCGGATGCTGGGTTATTCCAGCCTCGCGCATCTGAGCCGGGCCTTCGTCACCGCCACCGGGCGCCTGCCCGACAGCTTTCGCGGCGCGGATTAGGCCACGTCGCCCTGGGGCTGACCCGACGGGCCGTCCGTGACCCTGCCACCCGGCACGAAGAACCACTGGTAGAACAGCCGATCCGGCACCCGGTTCAGCACACGCACCACCAGCGCCGTGGCGGCGATGGCGAAGATCATCCGGCCAAGACCCACCGCCAACCCGTCGGCACCGATGGCCATGACGATGGCCGTGTCCTCGATGATCGCATGGGAAAAGCCCATGAACACGCAGGCGGCAAAGATCTGGCGCGGCGGGATCAGCCCGCTTTGCGCCTCGCGGATCATCATGCCGCCGCCATAGGAAATGCCCAGCAGCGCGCCGATCACCGCGAATTGCCGCGCCTCGCCGCTGATCCCCGCCAGCCGCAGCACCGGATCGACGAGGCGGTTGAGCAGGTCCATGACGCCGGTGAGGCGCAGGATCTCGATCGCCCAGCAGAGCGCCAGCAGCACGATGAGCATCCAGCCCATGGTCTCGGCCAGCCCGATCAGGAAGCTGGTCCAGCCCTCGGTCCCCGCCATCGGCGTCCAGACCGCCGAGACCGGGGCCTGCATCCAGCCGGTCGCACTGCTTAGCTGGTGCAGGATCATTGCATAGATCATGCCGCCGCCCACCCGGATCAGCACCGTCGCCATCAACCGCGCACCGGTCTGGCGCAGGATGCCCTGCTCGATCGGCAGGGCATGGGCGAAGAGGAGCAGCGACGAGAGGATGGTGACATCGGCCACGGTCAGTTCGCTGACCGGAACCAGCGCGAAGATCAGCGGGATCGCCCCCCAGATGCCGATCAGCAGCCCGGTCAGCCAGGCCAGCCCCAGTTCCGGCGGCAGGTCATAAAGCGCCATGACCGGGCCGAAGGCCGGGGCGATGGCCTTGATCACGCCCATGCGCGACAGCGCCTCGGTGATCAGCGCGATGGGCAGGATCAGGCGCACCAGCATCCAGTAAAGCTGCAGGTAGGACAGGGTCTTGCGAGTGATATGGTCGAGAATCGTCATGGGAGGAATCCGTTGATCTTTTTTCATCCTGTGCCATGGCTGCGATGACGGTTGTGGTCAAAGATTGCAGTTTCGTGCAATAATATTGCAAAGATGTCTGTCACCGGAACGCCGCCCATGGACCGCCTCGACCGCAAGATCCTGAACCTGATGCAGCGCGACGCCGCGCGGACCAATGCCGATCTGGCCGACGAGGTCGGGCTGTCGCCCTCGAGCTGCCTGCGTCGGGTGCGGCGGCTGCGTGGTTCGGGCGTGATCGAGCGGGTGGTGGCGATCCTGAACCCGGCCAAGGCGGGGCGAGTGCTGAAGGCCATCGTGACGGTGGAGTTGCAGCGCCACGGCGAACAGCAGCAGGCGCGCTTTCTGGCGCTGGCGACGAGAGAGGAAGCGGTGGCGCAGGCCTATGCCGTGACCAGCCAGACCGACGTGGTGCTGATCCTGCGCCTCAAGGACATGGAGGAATTCGACGCGCTCTGCGAGCGGCTGTTTCGCGACGATACGAACGTGGCGCGCTTCTTTACCATGGTGGTGATCCGCACCGCCAAGGAGGAAACGGCGATCCGGCTATAGGTCGCCGTCGGCGTCTTCCGCAGTCTCGTCGGGACGCCCGCGGAACCCCTGCGCCACCACGAATTTCTCGGATGAATCGCTGCGGCTTGCCGGCGGCTTCACATTGGCGACCTTGGTGAAGTTCTTCTTCAGCATGGTCTGCATCTCGAGCTCGGCCCCGCCCGCCAGCACCTTGGCGACGAAGGTGCCGCCCGGTTCCAGCACGTCGAAGGCAAAGGCCGCCGCCGCCTCGACCAGCGCCACGATGCGCAAATGGTCGGTGTTCTTGTGACCGCTCGAGGCTGCGGCCATGTCCGACATGACCACATCGGCGCGACCGCCGAGCCAGTCCTTGACCTTCTGGTCGGCGCCTTCCTCGAGGAAGTCCAGCACATGGATCTCGGCCCCGGCAATGGCATCGACCTCTTGCAGGTCAACGCCCAGCACCCGGCCGACGGATTTGCCACCCTTCTCGCCAAGCGCATTCACCCGCGCCACGGCGACCTGACACCAGCCACCGGGCGCGCAGCCCAGATCGACCACCCGGGCGCCGGGCACCAGGAAGCGGTACTTGTCGTCCAGTTCGAGGATCTTGTAGGCCGCGCGGCCGCGATAGCCCTCGCGCTTGGCGCGGGCGACATAGGGATCGTTCAATTGCCGTTCCAGCCACAGCTTGCTGGACATCTTGCGGCCCTTGGCGGTCTTCACCCGCACCTTCAGGTCGCGCTGCCCGCGCCCGCTGGTATTGCCCTTGGCGCTGCCCGCGCCGGTACCCTTGGCCATCACGCCACTCCGTTCAATCCTTCGGGCGTCAGCACCCCATCCTTCACCATCTGCGAATAGAGCAGACCTTCGCGCAATCCCCGGTCCGCCACCGACAACCGGCTGGTCGGCCAGACCCGCATCAGCGTCTGCAGGATCGCCGCGCCCGACATGATCAGCGCGTGCCGTTCCCGCCCGATGCGCGGATCGGCGCGGCGGCCCTCGGGGCCAAGTGTGAGGTAAGAGTGAATCACCTTGTCGATCTGATCGCTTGTCATGGTCAGCCCGTCAACCTTGGTTCGGTCGTAACGGCGCAGCCCCAGATGGCTGGCCGCGACCGTGGTGACGGTGCCCGAGGTGCCGATGATCTGGAAATTCTCCTCGGGCGAGCCGTTCGCATAGGGGGCGAAATCGGCCAGCATCTCCTCGAAATACCAGCTCATCAGCGCGAAGCGGCCCTGATCGTCCTCGACATCGGCGAACTGGTCGCGCAGCGTCGCCACGCCAAGCGGCACGCTGATCCAGTCCACGACCCGCGCGCCACCCGGCTGCGGATTGCGGAACCCGTCCCCCAGCCGCATGATCGCCCGCGCCCGTTCGGTCGGCTCGACATCCTCGAGATCGATCCAGACAAGCTCGGTCGAGCCGCCGCCGATATCGACCACCAGCAACTGCTCGGTCGCGAGGTTGACCAGCGGCGCACAGGAGATCACCGCCAGCCGGGCTTCTTCCTCGGCCTCAATGATCTCGACCGGCAGGCCGGTCTCGCGCTGGATCTTGCGCATGAAGTCGCGGGAATTGCGCGCGCGGCGGCAGGCCTCGGTTGCAACCAGACGCATGTTCACGACGTTATGGGTTTCGAGCTTGCGCCGGCAAACCTGCAGCGCATGCACCGTCCGCGCCATGGAACTGCGCGACAGACGACCAGACGCCTCGAGACCCTGCCCAAGCTGGACGGGTTTCGAGAAGCTGTCGATGACCTGAAACTGATTGCCGCGCGGCCGCGCAATCAGCATCCGGCACGAATTGGTTCCAAGGTCCAGTGCCGCATAAAGCGGCCCTTCCTCGGACTGGCGGGTGACGGTCGGCTCAACCGGTTTCAGCTTCGGGAACGCGTCCGCACCCGCGGGACGCCTGGGCGTCATTGGCACGCCCTCCGATATCAACTTGGACCCAACGTAGCGCGCGACCTGTCACCGTTCAAGGGGCAGGCAAGTGCGCGGAAATGCGCAACAGCTGATTTTATGTGCACAGATCCTGTATCCGTGCCTGCGGACAAGCATTTCAGGGCAAATGATTTTTTCGCGGCACCCCGGATTTGCCGGGTGCCGCTCGGGTCTTGGGTGATACCGCCCTACTCGGCTGCGGCCAGCAGCGAGGCATTGCCCCCCGAGGCGGTGGTATCGACGCAAAGATGCCGTTCCAGCACCGCATATCCGGCCAGTTCCGCGCTGCCCGCCAAGGGGATGATCGGCCCCGCCCGCCCGGCCAGGGCGATGCGATAGGCCCGCGCCATCTCCTCGGACCCGTCATAGGCGACAACCGCCATGCCGCCGAGGCTGGACAATGCGCCGGGCAAAAGCCGACCCGTCACCTCGACCGCCGCACAGCCCGCTGCCGCCGCGATGGCGGCCTGCGCGCCCGTGTCGGGGCCAAGGCACAGGACCGTGCCGCGCGCATGGCTGGTCAGCCGGTTCGATTCGCCGGTGGGTCCGGGCAGCAGCGTGGTCTCGCGCGGGGTGTCGATATCGGTCTTCGCGCGCTTCAACTGATCCCGCACCAACTCGCTATCGGCCTCGGGCCGGTCATCGGCCACGTGCCGATGCCCCGCCGCCCGGAAGCGCGGCACGTAATGCGGCCCGCCGGCCTTGGGACCGGTGCCCGACAGGCCCTCGCCACCGAAGGGCTGGCTGCCGACGATGGCGCCGATCTGGTTGCGGTTCACATAGAGGTTCCCGACATGGATATGCCGGTCGATATGCTCGACCCGGTCATCGATGCGGGTATGAAGGCCAAAGGTCAGCCCGTAGCCCGAACCGTTGATGGCGGCGATCACCCGGTCCAGATCCTCGGCCTTGAAGCGGGCGACATGCAGGACCGGGCCGAAGATCTCTTTCTCGATGGCCTCGATGCCGCTGACGCGGATGGTCACCGGCGGCACGAAATGCCCGCGCGAGGGCGGCTTCAGCCGGTGCAGGATGCGCCCGTCGCTGCGCGCGGCCGAGACGTGATCGTCGATGCCCTTCCTTGCACCGGCCGAAATCACCGGGCCGACATCGGTTTCCAGATGCCAGGGATCGCCCATGCGCAGCTCGTCCATGGCGCCATGCAGCATGGTCAGCACCTTGTCGGCCACGTCCTCCTGCACATAGAGGATGCGCAGCGCCGAGCAGCGCTGCCCCGCCGACTGGAAGGCGCTGGCCAGGATGTCGTGCACCGCCTGTTCGGGCAGCGCGGTCGAATCCACCACCATCGCGTTCAGCCCGCCGGTTTCCGCGATCAGTGGCGCATCGGGGGCAAGGTTTTCCGCCATCGCCCGGTTGATCGCCTGCGCCGTGGGCAGGCTACCGGTGAAGCAGACGCCCGCCACACGCGGATCGCTGGAAAGCGCGGTGCCGACCTGCCGCCCCGGTCCGGGCAGCAGTTGCAGCGCATGGGCCGGCACCCCGGCCTCGTGCAGCAGCTGGGTGGCCCGCCAGGCGATCAGGCTGGTGGTCTCGGCCGGCTTCGCCAGCACGCCATTGCCGGCGGCCAGTGCCGCCGCGATCTGGCCGGTGAAGATTGCCAGCGGAAAATTCCAGGGCGAGATGCAGGTGATCACCCCGCGCGGCGCGTCAGCCGTGGCGAAGCCCGCGTAATAGCGCAGGAAATCCACCGCCTCGCGCAGTTCGGCCACGCAATCGGCCAGCGACTTGCCGGCCTCGCGGGCGATCAGCGCGAAAAGCTCGGCGTAATGCGCCTCGTAAAGATCGGCGGCGCGGTTCAGCACCTCGGCGCGGGTCTCGGGCGCTGCGTCCCAGATCGCCGCCGCGCCAAGCGCGCCGGCAATATCCGCGTCGGATGACAACGCGATCCGGCCCACGTGGTCCCCCGGACGCGCCGGGTTCACCACATCCTCGCCGACCCGCGCGGCATCGTCACCCGCAACGGCCAGCAGCGGCCCGCCCTGCCAGTGATGATCCGCCCATTTCCCCCGCTCGGCATCGATCATCGCCAGCGTCTCGGGATCGCGCAGGTCGAAGCCGCGCGAGTTCAGCCGGCTGCCGAACAGCGCCTGCGGCGCGCGAACGCCCCGCGCCGGCTGGCCCGCCACCTTCTGCCATTCGATGAAGGGATCGGGTGCCACCTCTTCGGGCGGCACGTCGGTATCGACGATGCGGTTGACGAAACTGGAATTCGCGCCGTTCTCCAGCAGCCGCCGCACCAGGTAGGCCAGCAGGTCCTCATGCGCGCCGACCGGGGCATAGATGCGGCAGCGCGTGCCATAGCGGTCGTGCAGCAGGTCATGCAGCGCCTCGCCCATGCCGTGCAGGCGCTGGAATTCCCAGTCCTTGTCCTCGCCCGCCAGTTCCAGCACCGCCGCCGCCGAATGGGCGTTGTGGGTGGCAAATTGCGGATAGATGCGGGGGCTGGCCAAGAGCTTGCGGGCCGAGCAGATCCAGGCCACATCGGTCGCGGTCTTGTGGGTCCAGACCGGGAAACCCTCCAGCCCCTCGACCTGCGCGCGCTTGATCTCGGTATCCCAGTAGGCGCCCTTCACCAGCCGCACCATGATCCGCCGGTCCAGCCGCTCGGCCAGCGCCTCGAGCCAGTCGATGACATGGGGCGCGCGCTTGCCATAGGCCTGCACGACGACGCCAAACCCGTCCCAGCCCGCCAGCGAGGGGTCCGACAGCACAGCCTCGATCACGTCCAGCGACAGGTCCAGCCGGTCGGCCTCTTCCGCGTCGATGTTCAGGCCCATATTGGCGGCCTTGGCGGCGCGGGCGAGGCGCAGCACGATCGGCACCAGTTCTGCCATCACCCGGTCGCGCTGACCCTCCTCGTAGCGAGGATGCAGCGCCGAGAGCTTGATCGAGATGCCGGGATTGGCGCGGATGTCATCGCTTTTCGCCTGCGCCGCCAGCGCCGCGATCGCGCCCTCGTAGGCGGCTGTATAGGCGCGGGCATCGGCCTCGGTCCGCGCCGCCTCGCCCAGCATGTCATAGCTGTAGGTAAAGCCCTTGCCGACCCGCTCGCGCCCGCGCCGGATCGCGTCCTTGACCGTCTCGCCCAGCACGAATTGCTGGCCCATCTCGCGCATGGCGCGGTGAACCGCGGTGCGGATGACCGGCTCGCCCAATCGTTTCACCGCGTTCCTGAGATGCCCGGCGATCCCCGGGCTTTCATTGCCGCGCAGCACCTTGCCGGTCAGCATCAGGGCCCAGGTCGAGGCATTGACCAGCGACGAGGCCGACTTGCCCAGATGCTGCCCCCATTCCGAGGGCGCGATCTTGTCCTCGATCAACTCATCCATGGTCTCGGCATCGGGCACACGCAACAGCGCCTCGGCCAGGCACATCAGCGCCACGCCCTCGTCGGTGGAAAGGCCATATTCGGCCAGAAACACTTCCATCAGCCCCGGATCGTCACCGGCACGGATGTCGCGGACCAGCGCGGCGGTGGTGGCGTCGATGCGGGCGCGGGCGGCGGCATCGGGGCCATAATCCGCGATCAGCGCGGTGATGGCCGCGGTCTCGTCGGCATTATGCGCCTTGCGCATCGCTTGGCGGTTCGGGTCTCTCTGGGCCATGGCGTCCTCCGGCACGGGCTTTCGCTCACGCTAGCGCGTGATCGGCCCGGTTGCACAGGGGGATTTGCGGGTCTATCTGCTGGGTCAGGATAGAGAAAGGCCCGCCATGATCGTTATCGCCGCCCTTGTCATCGGAGCCCTGATCGGCTGGCGCCGCGCCGGGCGGCTCAAGGGCAACCGCATGGACCGGCTGCAATATGCGGCGGCCCATGCCCTGGGCTTCGCAGCGCTTGGCGTGCTGGCCACCGTCATCATCGATCGGATGATCTGATGCTGACCCCCTTCCTCGACAGCCTGCGCCGCCACGGCGTTCCGGTCAGCCTGAGGGAGTATCTGGACCTGCTGGCGGGGCTCGAGGCAGGGGTGACCGGCTGGACCGTGGACGGCTTCTACCATTTCGCCCGGACCGCGCTGGTCAAGGACGAGCGGCATATCGACCGCTTCGACCGCGCCTTTGCGGCCTCCTTCGCGGGGCTGGAAAACCTGCCGCTGGAGGCGCTGGTCAGCGAGACCAACCTGCCCCGCGAATGGCTGGAAAAGCTGGCCGAGAAGCTGCTGACCGACGAGGAGAAGGCGGCGGTCGAGGCGGCTGGCAGCTTCGAGGAGCTGATGAAGCGCCTGCGCGAGCGGCTGGCCGAGCAGCAGAAGCGCCATCAGGGCGGGAACAAATGGATCGGCACCGCCGGCACCTCGCCCTTCGGCGCCTATGGCTACAACCCCGAGGGGGTGCGCATCGGCCAGCACGAAAGCCGCCATCGCCGCGCGGTGAAGGTCTGGGACAAGCGCGAGTTCCGCGATTTCGATGACGGTGTCGAGCTTGGCACCCGCAATATCAAGGTGGCGCTGAAACGACTGCGCAACTGGGCGCGCCATGGCGCCGCCGAGGAGCTGGACCTGCCGGCCACCATTCGCGCCACCGCCGATCACGGCTATATCGACGTGCAGACCCGTCCCGAACGCAGGAATGCGGTCAAGGTGCTGCTGTTTCTCGACGTCGGCGGCTCGATGGACGACCACACCCGGCTGGTCGATGAACTGTTCAGCGCCGCGCGGGCCGAGTTCAAGCACATGGAACATTACTACTTCCACAATTGTCTCTACGAGGCGGTTTGGAAGGACAACCGCCGCCGCTGGAACGAACAGATCCCGACCTGGGACCTGCTGCACCGCTTTGGTCGCGACTATAAATGCATCTTCGTCGGTGATGCCTCGATGTCGCCCTATGAAATCGCCATGCCGGGCGGCGCCAACGAGCATTGGAACCCCGAATCCGGGCAGGTCTGGCTGAACCGCGTGGCCGAGACATGGCCCGACCATGTCTGGCTGAACCCGGTCCCCGAGACGCATTGGCGCCACACCCAGTCGATCGGGATGATCCGGCAGATCTTCGAGAACCGGATGATGCCCCTGACGCTGGAGGGGCTGACGCAGGCGATGCGGGTGCTGGGGTGACCGAATGGCTCGAGGCGCTGCTGCCGCAATGGGGGCCGCTCCTGCTGGCGGCTTCGGCCTTTCTCTCCTGCCTGATGGTGCCGCTGCCGACCTCGGCCTTGCTGATCGCCGCCGGGGCCTTGGGTGGCACCGGGCATCTGGACCTGCCGGTGCTGGTCGCGGGTGCGTGGCTCGGCGCAGCCGCCGGTGATCTGACCGCCTTCTCGCTGGCGCATCGCCTTGGCCCAAGGCTCGAGGCGATGGGCGGACGGCGCAAGGCGCTGTTTGACCGCGCGCGCCAGTTCATCACCCATCGCGGGCCGATCGCGGTGTTCCTCGCGCGCTGGCTGATCACGCCGCTCGGCCCGGCCTCGAACTATGTCGCCGGGGCCACCGGGATGAAGCCTGCGCGCTTCGTGGCCGCCTCGGTGCCCGGCGAATTCCTCTGGGTGGTGACCCAGATGGGGGCCGGCTATCTCTTCTCGCACGGCTTCCGGGGGGATGTCGACGCCATTGGCAAATGCGGCATCGTCATCATCCTGCTGCTGGGGCTGCTGTGGCTGGCGCATCACCTCTGGCACAGGCACGGTCGGCCAACCATATAAACGATATGCTCAAGCTGACCCCCCTCCTGCTGCTCGGCCTCTATGTCGCGGCGATGTATTTCTTCTCCGCCTGGCGGCTCAAGCAGGAGTTGAACACCCGCTCGACCCCGCTGAAGCACCCGCGCCTGACCCCGATGCTGGAGCGTTTGGGCAAGGCGATGGACCTGCCGCCGGTCAAGGCCCATATCTACGAGATCGAGCCGATCAACGGGCTCGCCGCGCCCGACGGCCGCATCTTCCTGACCCGTGGCTTCATCCGCAAGCTGGATGCCTGCGAGGTCTCGGCCGAGGAACTGGCCAGCGTCATCGCGCATGAACTGGGCCATGTCGCCCGTGGCCATTCCCGCCGCCGCATGGTCGATTTCGCCGGGCAGAACGCCATCCGACTGGCGCTGACAGGGATCATCGGGCGCTTCATCCCCTTCATCGGTGCGTGGATCGCCAATCTCGCCGCCGCCGCCGTCGCCGCGCGCCTGTCGCGACAGGACGAGTTCGAGGCTGACGAGTTCGCCAGCGCGCTGATGATCAAGGCCGGCATGGGCACCGGGCCGCAGAAATCGCTGTTTCGCAAGCTCGACGCCCTGTCGGGCCTAATGGGCGCGGGTGCCCCGGCCTGGCTTCTGTCGCATCCGAAGACGGATCGCCGCATTGCCGCCATCGAGGCGAACGAGGCGCGCTGGCAGACACCGAAGGCCTGACCGCGCCCTGCGGCGTGACGCCCCCTTGCTCCCTTGCCCTGCTCGCCTATGCTGGCGCTGAAACTGCAAGGGCCGTTCATGTCGTCACTCCGCCGCCGGGTTCTCTATCTCCCCGGCTATGACCCATTCCCGCCCCGCCGCTATCGCGAGCTGTACCGCCGCGAGGGCGCGCAGCAGGCGGCGATCTCGGGCTATGGGCTGACGATGGGCGCGCGGAAGGATCGGACCGGCTTTGGCTGGGGTGTGACCGGAGATTTTCCGCAAGGACGCACGGAGACCGAGATCGAGGTGCTGGTCTGGGCCGACCTGGTGCAGGGCTCTATGGGGCAAGGCATCCTGACCACCTATGGGCAACTTGCGCGCACGGCCTGGGCCTATATCGGTTCGGGCGCCCTCTTCCGACTGATGCGGCTCAGGCGCGGGCCGGTGATCGCAGCGCTCTATCCGATCGTGGTGTTGGTCCTGCAGCTGTTGCTGGCGCTGCTGGCCGGCTGGCTCATGGGCTGGGGCGTGGCGCGTTTCGGCAGCTGGTGGCTGGGACTGCCGGTCATGGCTGGGGTCACGTGGGCCGGGCTCACCGGCTGGCGGCGGCTCGATGGTCGCTTGTTCGCCTATTACCTGATGCATGACTATGCCTTCACCGCGCAGGGCGGCGGCGAATATCCCGAGGCGCTGGAGGAACGCATCGCCCGCTTTGCCGACCGTATCGCCGAGGTGCTGGCAGAGGGTTGGGACGAGGTTCTGGTGGTCGGGCACAGCTCGGGCGCCTATCTGGCGGTCTCGGTGCTGGCCGACCTGATCCGTGATGGCCGTGTGCCGAAGGGTGCGGCCCTGTCGCTGCTGACCTTGGGCCATGTGGTGCCGATGGCGTCCTTCCTGCCGCGCGCAGAGCGGCTGCGCTATGACCTGCAGTTCCTCTCGACCCGCGACGAGATCTTCTGGCTGGACGTGACCGCCCCCGGCGATGCCTGCAGCTTCGGCCTTTGCGACCCGGTGGCGGTGACCGGGGTGGCGACGCCGGCGCAGAAACACCCGCTGGTGATCTCGGCGGCCTATACCCAGACGCTGTCGCCGGAAAAGCAGCGCGCGCTGCGCGGGCACTGGTTTCGGCTGCATTTCCAGTATCTTTGCGCCTTCGACCGCCCCGGCGATTACGACTATTTCGCCATCACCGCCGGTCCGTTGACCTTGGCCGAGCGCTTCGCCAACCGCGCCCCCTCGCCCGGCCGCATCACCACTCCCGCCGGCCCCGGATTGTCTGGCCCCGGACTGGCCGCATGATCGCGCCGAAACCCGAGGCCGCCGAGGGGCGCAGCGGTATCCTGCGCCTCGCTCGTGGCTTTCGCCGCGACCTGCTGTCGGCCCTGCCCGCCCGCCTCTACCACGCCTGGATGGCCGAGTTCCGCAACCCGCTGATCCACAGCTTTCTCTGCAACGACCCCGAACTGGTGCGGCTGATCCTGCAAGAGCGGCCGGGCGATTTCCCGAAATCTGACCGGCTGCGCGAGGGGCTGGCGCCGCTTCTGGGCAATTCGGTCTTCGTCACCAATGGCGCGGAATGGCGCTTTCAGCGACGCATCATCGATCCGGCCTTCGAGGGCGGACGGCTGCGCGAGGCCTATCCGGCGATCCTTGACGCCGCGCTATCTGCCGTCGCGCGCCTGCCCGAAGGCGAGATCGACATCGAGCCGCAGGCCAGCCACGCCGCCGCCGATGCGATCTTCCGCACCCTCTTCTCGCTGCCGATCGAGCATCAGGTGGCGGCGCGCGTCTTTGCCGCCTTCCGCGCCCATCAGGATGCGCAGCCCATTGTCAACCTCGCCGCGCTGCTGCCCTTGCCGCGCTGGCTGCCCCGCCCGCATTCCCGCCGCACGCGGGAAACCGCAGCCGAGATCCGCGGGCTGATCGAGGATCTGGTCGCGGCGCGCATGGCGGCGATCCGGGCGGGAGCGGCCCCGGATGATCTGGCCACCAAGATCATGACCACGCCCGACCCCGAGACGGGCCGGACCTTCACCGCGCCCGAGATGGTCGATCAGGTGGCGATCTTCTTTCTGGCCGGGCACGAGACCAGCGCCTCGGCCTTGGCGTGGTCGCTGTGGCTCTTGGCCGCCAATCCCGACTGGCAGGAGCGGGTGGCGGCTGAGTCCATCGCCGCACCGGCCTTTGGCGAGATCGGCCAGTTGCGCGCCGCCCGTGCGGTCTTCCGCGAGGCACTGCGGCTTTATCCGCCGGTGCCGATGATGGTACGCGAGGCGGCGCGAACCGAGGCGTTCCGGGGCCGCAAGGTGCCGAAGGGCGCGCAGCTGATCCTGTCGCCCTGGCATCTGCAGCGGCACGAGCGCATCTGGGACCGCCCCGACGAGTTTGACCCCAGCCGTTGGGAAACCGAGAATGGCCGTGCCGCCAGCCGCAGCGCCTACCTGCCCTTCTCGGCGGGCCAGCGGGTCTGCCCCGGCGCCGGTTTCGCGATGATCGAGGGCGTGTTGATGCTGTCGCTCATCGCCCGCGCCTATCGCCTGTCCCCCGGCAACGTGCCCCCCGTTCCCGTGGCGCGTTTGACCGTGCGCGGCCGCGATGGCATCCTGATCCGGCTGGAACGACGCGAGGACAGGCCATGAGCCGGGATTTCGTCAATCGCCTTTGCGCTGCCCTGCCGGGGGCCGAGAACTCGGATCCCTGGGGCGGCGGGCATGATTGCTGGAAGGTCGGCGGCAAGATGTTCGCGGTGATCGGCGCGATCAATCAGGCGGTCGCAGCCAAGACCGACAGCATCGAGACAGCGGAAATGCTGATCGAGGCCGGTCCCGCCCGCCGCGCCGCCTATTTCCATAGAAGCTGGGTCGAACTGCCGCTGGATGCCGCTGAGGACGAACTGCGCCACCGCATCCTTGCCAGCTATCGCCTCATTCGCGGCGCACTGCCGAAGAAGGTTCAGGCGGGGCTGGACCCCATCCCCTGACGGAATGGCCCGCCGCATCGCGACGGGCCAAAACCGGTTGTCATTCAGCCGGAAGCTGCGAGGCCAGCTGCGCCATCGCGGTTTCCATCTGCTTGCACATCGCCTCGGGCGTGGTGCTCTGCTGCTTTGCGCCGTCTTCCAGCGTCAGCTCGGTCCCCATGGACACGACCGTGCCGCCGGCGCCCTTTTGCTCGGCGGCGTCGCCAAGTGCGACATCACCCGCCGGGATCATGCCCAAGAGCTTCGTCTGCGTGGCCACGGCCTCTTCCCCGATGAAGCCCTGCTCGTTGCAATGCTTCAGCACGCCCAGCTGGTTGCGGGCCGACTGGTACAGCATCTCGGCCTCGGGCGTGCCCGCCTCGGGCATGGCCGGGGTTGCCGGGGTGGCGGTCTGGGCCTGGGCCGCGCCGGTCAGCATCAGTGCCGCAACGGCGGCCAGATAAATCTTCGAATGCATAAACAAACTCCAGTTGCATGAACGTTTCTGCACCTGCAGCCTAACGTTCTGACACCGGGCCGCAGCCACCAAATTCGTGATCGGCAAAGAGTTGCGGAATCGCGGGAACCGGCTGAGCCGGGATCAGCCGATCAGCGATGCAGCTTGTCGCGCCAATCGGCTGGCACGCGACCCTCGGGTCCCGGTGCGGGCTGGTCCTCGGGGCGGGCATCGGGCGCGGCCAGCGCCGGGCCGGAGAACATCTTGCCGCTGCGATAGTCATAGTACCAGTCTTCGCCCGGCTCGAAGCTTTGCATGATCGGGTGGCCGGTGGCGTGGAAATGCGCGGTGGCGTGCTGGCTGGGTGAACTGTCGCAGCAGCCGACATGGCCGCAGGTGGCGCAGCGGCGCAGGTGGAACCACCAGCCGCCGCTTTCCAGGCATTCCTTGCAGCCGGTGCCACTTGGCGGCACAGTGCTGTCGATCCAGACGGCGCGATCCTCGGCCATGCTTCCCCCTTACCGGAACAGCACCAGCGAGCCCGGCGACCAGGCGACGCGGGTGCGGGTACCCACTTCCTGCACATCGCGGCCAAAGACATTGCGCATCGATATCCGAACCGGCCTTGCCACGCCATCCTGGCGGGCCGAGCCGTCAAGCCGCAGGTCATAATAGGTCATGTCGCCGTAATAGACCACTTCGTCGATGGTCGCCCCGGTCTCGCGCGCCTGGCTGTGCTTCTGACCCGGACCGATCAGCGTCATGGTTTCGGGGCGGAAGCCGACCGTGGCACCCTTGTCCTCGGGATTGGCGCGGCTGATTTGCCGCTTGGGCAGTTCGACCACGCCGAGCCCCGGCACATCGACACGAGCGCCGGCCTCGGTCTCCTCGAGGATGGTCGCGGGCAGGAAGTTCATCACCCCGATGAAATCCGCCACCTTGCGGTCGGCGGGCCGGGCATAAAGCGCCTCGGGACCGTCCAGTTGCGCGATCTGGCCCTCGAACATCACCGCGATCCGGTCCGACATGACCAGCGCCTCTTCCTGGTCATGGGTGACCAGCACGAAGGTGATGCCGACCTGCCGTTGCAGCTTGATCAGTTCGACCTGCATCTGCTCGCGCATCTTGCGGTCGAGCGCCGACAAGGGCTCGTCCAAGAGCAGCACCTTGGGCTTCAGGATCAGCGCGCGGGCCAGCGCCACCCGCTGCCGCTGCCCACCCGACAGCGCATGGGCGGCGCGCTTGCCATAGCCCTTGAGGCCGACCATCTCGAGCGCCTCGTTGACCAGCTGTGCCTTCTCGTCCTTGCTGCGCGAATCGCGGCGCAGGCCGAAGGCCACGTTCTCGGCCACGGTGAGATGCGGGAAGATGGCATAGCTCTGGAACACCATGTTGGTCGGCCGCTTGTTCGCCGGCACGTCCTCCATGTGCTTGCCGTCGATCAGGACGGCACCGCTGCTGATATCCTCGAACCCGGCGATGGTGCGCAGCAGCGTGGTCTTGCCGCAGCCCGAGGGGCCCAGCAACGAGAAGAATTCACCCTCGCGAATGGTCAGGTCGATGCCGCGCAGCGCGTGATAATCGCCGTAATACTTGTGGACCTCGCGGCACTCGATCATCGTCTTTCGGTCGTCGCTCACAAAAATCCTCCGGTGTCGGAACTGCCGGTCCGGGCCAGACTGCGGCGACGGAAATACTCGCCAAGCGCCAGCAGCACGATGGACAACGCCACCAGCACGGTGCCAAGCGCCATGATCATCGGGACCAGCGCCGGGAAGCGCAGCTGGCTGAAGATATAGGTGGGCAGCGTCGGCTCGTTGCCCGCCAGGAAGAAGGCGATGATGAATTCATCAAGGCTGATGGTGAAGGAGATCAGCAGCGCCGAGATGATGCCGGGCATGACCAGCGGCAGGGTGATCAGCCGGAAGGCGCCCCATTTCGTCTCGCCCAGATCATAGGCCGCCTCTTCCACCGACGGGTCGAGGCTGGCGAAGGCGGTGGAGAGGATGGCGATGGCATAGGGCATGCAGATCAGCGTGTGGCCAAGGATCACCGTCAGGATCGACAGCTCGACCCCCGCGCCCAGCAGCACGACCAGGAGCGACATCGAGACGATGATCTCGGGCAGCACCATGGGCAGCATGATGAAGCCCATGATCGGCCCCTTGCCGGGGAAGGTGAAGCGGGTCGAGGCGCGGGCGGCGAAGACGCCGAGGCAAGTGGCGAAGATGGCCGAGGAAACGGCGATGGTCAGCGAATTCATCAGCGCCCGGCGCAGGGTCGCGTTCTCCCACATCTGGGCGAACCAGTCGGTGGTGAAGCCCTTCAGCGGAAACGCGATGATGGTGCCCGAGTTGAAGGCGAACAGCGGCAGCAGGATGATCGGCGCATAGAGAAACAGCAGGTAGAGCATCGCATAGATGCGCAGCCCCCCGCCCTGCAGCGCTCCCGACCTCATTGCCGCACCTTCAGGAAGCGGCGGTTCAAGAACAGGAAGATGCCGCTGACGATGGCGACGATGATCATCGCGGTCACGGCCAGCGCCGACCCCAGCGGGCGGTTGTCCAGATCCAGCATCTGCACCTGTATCATGTTGGCGATCATCGGGATCTTGCCGCCGCCGATGACCGTGGGGGTGACATAATCCCCGATGGTCGGGATGAAGACGATCAGCGTGGCGGCGATGACCCCGGGCATGGCCAGCGGCAGGGTCACCCGCCAGAAGGTCATGAACCGGCTTTCGCCCAGATCCCGCCCGGCCTCCAAAAGGGAGCGGTCGATCTTCTCCAGCGCCACGAAGATCGGCAAGATGGCGAAGGGCGCATAGGCATGGGCCAGCGTCAGCACGATCGAATTGACGTTGTAGAGGATGAAGGTCAGCGGCTCGTCGATGATGCCGAGGCTGGTCAGGGTCGAGTTGATCACGCCGTTATAGCCAAGGATCACCTTCCACAGGAACACCCGGATCAGGTAGCTGGTCCAGAAGGGAATGGTGATCAGGAACAGCCACAGCGCCTTGCGCTCGGGCCGGACGACGAAGCTGACGTAATAGGCCACCGGAAAGGCCAGCACCACCGTCACCAGCGTCACCGTCATCGACACCCAGAGCGAGCGCATCATCACCGAGCGGACGATGGGATCGCCCAGCACCTGCCGGTAATTGTCCAGCGAGAACTCGCGGATCACCTCGAGATAGCCATCGGTCAGGAAGCTGTAGGCAAAGATGGTCAGCAAGGGCGCGGCCAGAACCAGCAGCGCGTAAAGGAATGGCGGCGCGATCAGGGTCGCGCCCTGCACCGCCTCGCTTCGTGGTCCCTTCGCCATCGGCTTTCCCTGTCACCCGTTCTGTCGGCGTCCCGGTTCTCCGGGTTTCCTAATCCTTTCCACAAGATCGCGGAAAGGGAAAGCTGTCTTTGCGTTCAGGCGGCAAGCCGGCGCGGGATGCCGGCAGAGGCGCGTTGCCCGGGCGCCATGGCCGCGCTATCACCAACCCATGCGCATCCTGCTTGTCCACCAGAACTTCCCCGGCCAGTTCCTGCATCTCGCCCCGGCACTCGCGGCGCGCGGTCACGAGGTTCTGGCCCTGACCGACGAGAAGAACAATCGCCCCAGCCCGGTGCGCGTCATGCGCTATGCCTCGCCGGGCGAGGTGACGCTGAGTTCGCCCTTTGCCCGGACCTATGCCGAACATGCCGAGCGCGGCTTCCTGACCGCGCGGGGCTGCCGGGCGATGCGCGACCGCCACGGCTACACGCCCGACCTGATCTTCGGCCATTCCGGCTGGGGCGAGACGCTGTTCCTGCGCGAGATCTGGCCCGAAGCGAAGCTCTTGGTCTATGCGGAACTTCTCTACCGCACGCGCGGTCATGACGTGGGCTTCGACCCCGAGGTCAGCCCCGGCACCGACGAGGGGCGGTTCATGACCATCGCCCGCTCGGCCCATCTGATCCAGGGGCTGGTGCAGGCCGATGCGGCGATCTCGCCCACGCGCTACCAGGCCGACAGCTTCCCGCCCGAACTGCGCAGCAAGATCACCG
This sequence comes from Paracoccus zhejiangensis, assembly GCF_002847445.1. Classification (NCBI taxonomy): domain Bacteria; kingdom Pseudomonadati; phylum Pseudomonadota; class Alphaproteobacteria; order Rhodobacterales; family Paracoccaceae; genus Paracoccus; species Paracoccus zhejiangensis. The sequence continues at coordinate 1,035,941 of NZ_CP025430.1, forward strand.
TCATCCATGACGGCATCGACACCGGTAAGGTGCGGCCCGATCCGGGCGCGACGCTGACCCTGCCGAATGGCCATGTGCTGCGCGCGGGCGACGAGGTGCTGAGCTTCGTGAACCGCTCGCTGGAACCCTATCGCGGTTTCCACGTCTTCATGCGCGCCCTGCCCGAGGTTCTGGCCTCGCGGCCGAATGCGCAGGTGGTGCTGGTCGGGGGTGATGGCGTCAGTTATGGAGCCAAGCCCAAGGACGCCGACAGCTGGAAGGCAAAGATGCTGGCCGAGGTCGGCGAGAGGCTGGACCTGAGCCGTGTGCATTTCCTTGGTCGCGTACCCTATGACCAGTACCTGTCGTTGCTACAGGTGGCGCGGGTGCATTGCTACCTGACCTATCCCTTCGTGCTCAGCTGGTCGCTGACCGAGGCGATGGCGGCGGGGGCCTCGGTCGTCGCCTCGGATACCGAGCCGGTGCGCGAGCTGATCCGCGACGGCGAGAACGGGCGGCTGTTCCCGTTCTTCGACCGCGAGGCGCTGACCGCTGCCCTGATCCGCGGCCTTGCGGGCGATCCCGAGGCCGCGCGGCTGACGGCGGCGGCACGGCAGACCATCCTGGACGGCTATGACCTCGAGACCCAAAGCCTGCCCCGGCTGATCGAATGGGTGGAAAGCTTCGGGCCAAGGGTGTAATCGGGCGTCTCACTTCCAAGAGGCGCATCATGGCCCAGATCCGGCTGACGAATACCAAGACGCGGAAGAAAGAGGATTTCCGCCCCATCGACCCGTCGAATGTCCGGCTCTATCTCTGCGGCCCGACGGTCTATGACCGCGCCCATCTGGGCAATGCCCGCCCGGTGCTGGTTTTCGACGTGCTGGTCAGCCTCTTGCGCCATGTCTATGGCGCCGATCACGTGACCTATGTGCGCAACTTCACCGACGTGGATGACAAGATCAACGCCGAGGCGCAGCGCCGCAAGGGGCTGGGCAGCCCGCTTTCGCTGGAAGACCTGATCACCGAACGCACCGACGAGACCATCGGCTGGTATCACGCCGACATGGACGCGCTTGGCGCCGCCCGCCCCGATCACGAGCCACGGGCGACCGGCTATATCCCCCAGATGATCGCCATGATCGAGACGCTGATCGCCAATGGCAATGCCTATGCCAAGGACGGCCATGCCCTGTTCCGGGTCCGCAGCTATCCCGACTATGGCAAGCTGTCCGGCCGATCGGTCGATGACATGATCGCGGGCGCACGGGTCGAGGTCGCGCCGTTCAAGGAAGACCCGATGGATTTCGTCCTGTGGAAACCCTCGGATGCCGGCCTGCCGGGCTGGGACAGCCCCTGGGGTCGCGGCCGGCCGGGCTGGCATATCGAATGCTCGGCCATGGCCGAGGACTTGCTGGGCGATCATTTCGACATCCATGGCGGCGGCATCGACCTGCAGTTTCCCCATCACGAGAACGAGGTGGCGCAAAGCTGCTGCGCCAATCCCCATGCGGGCTTCGCCAATGTCTGGCTGCATAACGAGATGCTGCAGGTCGAGGGCAAGAAGATGTCCAAGTCCCTGGGCAATTTCTTCACCGTCCGCGACCTGCTGGAGAAAGGCATTCCGGGCGAGGTGATCCGCTTCGTCATGCTGTCGACGCATTACCGCAAGCCGATGGACTGGACCGAGGCGAAGCGCGAAGAGGCCGAGGCAACGCTGCGCAAATGGCGCGGGCTGGTGGCGGGCGTGACGCCTGCGGACAGCCCTGCCCCCGCGGTCATCGACGCGCTGTCGGATGACCTGAACACGGCGGGCGCAATTGCGGCGCTGCATGATCTGGCCGGTCAGGGCGATGCGGCGGGGCTTCTGGCCTCGGCGCGGATGCTTGGGCTGCTGACGGATGATCTGGGCGATTGGGCCGAGGCGAGCGACGAGGCCGGGGCGTTGATCGAGGCGCTGCTGGTCGCCCGCTCGGACGCCCGGAAAGCCCGCGACTTCGCCCGCGCCGATGCCATCCGCGACGGCTTCGCCGCCGCCGGGGTCGAGGTCAAGGACACGGCGGGGGGTGCGGAATGGGCGCTGGCCACCGGCTTTGATGCGGCGCGGCTGAAGGCGCTGGCGGGCGAGGTCCTGTCTTGACGCTTCAGGCCTGCGCCGAGACGCTGCAAGCGCAGGACCCCGACCGTTTCGGCGCGGTGCTGACCGCCGCGCCGGCGGATCGGCCGAAGCTGCTGACACTCTACGCGCTGAACCTCGAACTGGCGCGCGCGCCCTTCCAGTCGGCCGAGCCGATGCTGGCCGAGATGCGGTTGCAATGGTGGATCGACCGGCTGGCCGAGATGGGCCGGGGCGTCGCCCCGCCGCTGCATGACGTGCTGACGCCGCTCTGGGAGGCATGGGGCAAGGCGGCGGGCGATCTGCTGCCCTTGGCCGAGGCGCGGCGGCGCGACTGCGCGCGCGATCCCTTTGGCAGTGCCGAGGAGGTGCTGGCCTATGTCGATGCGACGGCGGGCGGGCTGATGTGGGCGGCGGCCCACGGGCTTGGCGCGCCCGAAACGGCGCGGGCGGTGGTGGCCTATCAGGGGCGCGGGGCCGGCCTCGCGGCATGGCTGCGGGCGCTGCCGCAGTTGCAGGCAATGCGATTGGGATTTGAAACCGAGAACCCGGACGCCGTGGCGCAACTGGCCGAGGCCGGGCGCGAGGCGCTGCGGCGCGCGGCCAAGGGGCACCGGGCGGTGCCACGCCGGGCGGCAGCGGCCCTCTTCGCAGGGCCGGGGGCTGCGCGCTTCCTGCGCGAGATGGCGCAAGGCAGCGACCAGACCCCCGCCGAGATCACCCCCTTCCAGCGCCGCGCGGCGCTGGCCTGGCTGGCGCTGACCGGGCGCTGGTGGGGCGCCTAACCCGCCGCCTTCACCCCGCCGCGATTCAGCGCGGCCTGCATCAACTGCCGGGTGTAGTCGCTTTTCGGGGCGTCGAAGACCGCATCGGTCGTGCCCTGCTCGACCACCTCGCCAGCGCGCATCACCATGATCTGGTGCGACATGGCGCGCACCACGCGCAGGTCATGGCTGATGAACAGGAAGGCCAGCCCGTATTTCTGCTGCAGCCCGCGCAGCAGCTGGACGATCTGCACCTGCACGGTCATGTCGAGCGCACTGGTCGGCTCGTCCAGCACCACCACCTTGGGGCGCAGGATCATGGCGCGGGCGATGGCGATGCGCTGGCGCTGCCCGCCCGAAAACTCGTGCGGATAGCGGTGCATCATCGCCGGATCGAGACCCACCTCGGCCATGATCTCCTGCACCATCTGGCGGCGGTCGCGCCCCGGCTCGACCCCGTGAACGCCCAGCCCCTCGGCGATGATCTGCTCGACCGTCATCCGGGGCGAGAGGCTGCCATAGGGGTCCTGGAACACGATCTGCATGTCCCGGCGCAGCTTCCTCAGGCGTTTCGCCGGCCAGCTGGAAATATCCTGCCCCATGAAGACGATCGGGCCGTCACTGTCGATCAACCGCATGATCGCCAGCGCCAGCGTCGTCTTGCCCGAGCCGGATTCGCCCACGATCCCCAGCGTCTCGCCCTGCCGCACCGACAGGGTCGCGCCGTTGACGGCCTTCACATGGCCGACGACCCGGCGCAGGAAACCGCGCTTGATCGGGAACCAGACCTTCAGGTCCTTGGTCGCCACGATCTCCTCGGCCCCTTCGGGCACCGGCTCGGCCCGGCCCTGCGGCTCGGCGGCCAGCAGCTTGCGGGTATAGTCATGCTGCGGATTGGCGAAGATCTCTTCGACCGGACCCTGCTCGACGATCAGCCCGTCCTTCATCACGCAGACCCGGTCGGCGATGCGGCGGACGATGCCGAGGTCGTGGCTGATGAACAGCATCGACAGGCCCTCGTCGCGCTTCAACTCGGCCAGCAGGTCGAGGATCTGCGCCTGAATGGTCACGTCGAGCGCGGTGGTCGGCTCGTCGGCGATCAAGAGTTCGGGACCATTGGCCAGCGCCATGGCGATCATCACCCGCTGGCGCTGTCCACCCGACAATTGATGCGGATAATCGGCAAGGCGTGACTCGGGGTCACGAATGCCGACTTTGGTCAGCAGATCGACGATCCGCTCGCGCGCAGCCTTGCCGCTGAGGCCCTGATGCAGCGCGAGGCTTTCGCCTAGCTGCTTCTCGATCGTGTGCAAGGGGTTCAGCGAGGTCATCGGCTCCTGGAAGATGAAGCTGATGTCATTGCCCCTGATCTCGCGCAGCAGCTTGTCATCGGCGCCGACCATCTCGCGCCCGTCATACTTGACCGAGCCCTCGACCTGCGCGGCATCGCCCAGCAGCCGCACCGTCGACAGCGCCGTGACCGACTTGCCCGAGCCGCTTTCGCCGACCAGCGCCACCGTCTCGCCCCGGCCGATCTGGAAGCTGACGCCCTTGACGGCAGGATGCACCCTGCCCTCGCTGCGAAAGCCGATCTTCAGGTCGCGGACATCCAGAACCGGCGCGGGTGCCGTCTCGCCAAGGCTCATTTGAAGGTCTTTCGCGGGTCGAAGGCGTCACGGATGCCCTCGAAGATGAAGACCAGTAGCGACAGCATGATGGCAAAGGTGAAGAAGGCGGTGAAGGCAAGCCATGGCGCCTGCAGGTTCTGCTTGGCCTGCAGCGCCAGCTCGCCGAGCGACGGCGCCGAGGCCGGCAACCCGTAGCCGAGGTAATCCAGCGCCGCTAGCCCGCTGATCGCGCCGGTGACGACGAAGGGCAGCATGGTCAGGGTGGCGACCATGGCATTGGGCAGCATGTGACGGAACATGATGGTGCGGTCCGAGACCCCCAGCGCGCGGGCGGCGCGGACATATTCAAGGTTCCGCGCGCGCAGGAACTCGGCGCGCACGACGCCCACCAGCGCCGGCCAGCCGAAGAGGATGGTGACCACCACCAGAAGCCAGAAACTTCGTCCGAGGATCGCAAAGAGGATGATGATGACGTAAAGCGAGGGCGTGTACTGCCAGATCTCCATCAGCCGCTGGAAGATGATGTCGATGCGCCCGCCGAAATAGCCCTGCACCGCGCCCGCCGTCACGCCGATGATGCTCGAGACCACGGTCACGATCAGCGCGAACATGATCGAGGTGCGGAAGCCATAGATGACGCGCGCCAGCACGTCGCGGGCGGTGTCATCGGTGCCCAGCCAATGCGCGGCATCGGGCGCGCTTGGCGCCGTACCGACATTGTTGATGGTCTTGTAGTGATAGGGAATGACCGGCCAGATCATCCAGCCCTGCTCGGCCTCGGGCACATCGCTGGTGCCGGCATCGACCGCGTCGATCAGCCCCTCGGGATCGTCCCAGCACTCCTCGCGCCCGCCGGTCTTGATCAGGCATTGCACCGCCTCGTCCCGATAGATCGCCTCGGTGCCAAAATCGCCGCCGAAGGCGGTTTCGGGATAGAACTTGTAGGCCGGAAAATACAGCTCGCCGCGATAGCTGAGCAGGATCGGTTTGTCATTGGCCACCACCTCCGCCAGCATGGCCACGACGAACAGCACCGAGAAGATCACCAGCGACCAGAAGGCGCGGCCATTGCGGCGGAAGTTGCGCCAGCGGCGGCGGTTCAGTTCCGTCATCGCCATCAGCCGGCCCTCCGCTCGAAATCGATGCGCGGGTCGACGAAGACATACATCAGGTCCGACAGGATCCCGGTCAGCAAGCCGATCAGGCCGAAGACATAGAGCGTGGCGAAGATCACCGGATAGTCACGCTGCACCGCCGCCTCGAAGCCGAGACGCCCCAGACCGTCGAGCGAGAAGATCGTCTCGATCAGGATCGAACTGCCGAAAAACACGCCCAGAAACAGCGCCGGGAAACCTGCGATGACGATCAGCATGGCATTGCGGAAGACATGGCCATAGAGCACCCGCCGCTCGGTCAGACCCTTGGCGCGGGCGGTCATCACATATTGCTTGTTGATCTCGTCGAGAAAGCTGTTCTTGGTCAGCAGCGTCAGCGTGGCAAAGCCCGAGATCGACATGGCCACCACCGGCAGGGTGATGTGCCAGAGATAGTCCTTGATCTGCCCCCAGGTCGAGAGCGCATAGAAATTGTCGCTGACCAGACCGCGCAGGGGGAAGATCTTCCAGTAGCTGCCGCCGGCGAAGAGGACCATCAAGAGCACGGCGAAGAGGAAGGCCGGGATGGCGTAGCCCATGATGATCAGGCCCGAGGTCCAGGTGTCGAAGGGCGTGCCGTCACGCACCGCCTTGCGGATGCCAAGCGGGATCGAGATCAGATAGGCTAGGAGCGTGGTCCAGAGCCCCAGCGTGATCGAGACCGGCATCTTCTCCTTCACCAGGTCGATCACGCTGATCGAGCGGAACCAGCTTTCGCCGAAATCGAAGGTCAGGTAATCGCCCATCATCGACAGGAACCGCTGCAGGGGCGGCTTGTCGAAGCCGAATTCCTTCTCCAGCTGGGCCACGAATTCCGGCGGCAGGCCGCGCGCCCCGGCATATTCGCCCGCCGCCGCGCCGGCGGAATCGCCGCCCGCGCCCGCAATGTTGCGGAATACGTCGCCCTCGCCCTGCAGCCGCGCGGCGATCTGTTCGATCGGGCCGCCGGGGACGAACTGGGTCAGCGCGAAATTGATGATCATGATCCCGATCATCGTCGGAATGATCAGCAGCAGCCGCCGCAGAATATAGGCACCCATCTGTCCTGCCCTTCGCCTGGCCATTTTCGGCCGCCGGGCCTTTGCGGCCCTGTTCGGATTTCACGCCTTGTCGGCAATCCGCACCCGGAAATCAAGCGGATTGCCCGGTTTCAGCCCGCCAAGGCTCAGCGCAGCGCGCCCTCGGCCTTCAGCTTGGCTTCCTTCTCGGGGTTGAACCACCAGAAATCCATCTCGCCCAGGGCAAAGTCCGGCAGCGTCTCGGGACGCTCGTACATGTCGTAATAGGCCAGCAGGTGATCGGCATTGTACCATTGCGGGATGCTGAGGAACATCGCCCGCAGGGACCGGTCCAGTGCACGGGCGGCAGTCTCCATTTCTTCCTGCGTCTTGGCGTGCTCGACATCCTTCATCAACTTGTCGATGGCCGGGTTCTTCAGACCCAGAAGATTACTTTCGGACTCGGCATATTCGCTGCCGAAGACCGGCAGCATCTCGGCGCCGGGAATGGGAGACTGGCCGATGAACGTCGAGGTGATGTCGAAATCATGCTCGCGCTCGCGCGATTCCAGCTCGGCATTGTCGACACGGGCATTCACCGCATCGACCCCGATGCCGCGCAGGGCTTCGACATAAGGATTAAGAATGCGATCCAGCGTCACGGAATCATTCATGAATTCGACGCGCAGAACCTCGCCCTTGTCATTCCGGCGCAACCCGTCACTGCCGATGGTCCAGCCGGCCTCGTCCAAGAGCGCCCCGGCCGCCCGCATCGCCCGGCGGTCGCGCGGCTGTTCGCTGCCCTCGGGCCAGACAAAGGCGGGCTCGGTAAAGACCGTCTCGGGCAGATCGGCCTTCAGGGGTTCCAGCAGCGCCAGTTCCTCGGGCGACGGCATCCCCTCGGCGGCGAGCGGCCGGTTCTGCCAATAGCTCTGCTGCCGCGAATAGAGGCCGTAGAACATCTTGTCGTTGGTCCATTGGAAGTTGAACATCATGCCAATGGCCTGACGCACGCGCGGGTCCTGAAACTTCTCGCGGCGCAGGTTGAAGACCCAGGCCTGCCCCGAAACGCTGCTGTTGTCGGGCAGGGTCTCGACCTTGACCCAGCCCTTTTCCTGCGCCGGGAAGTTATAGGCCGTCGCCCATTTGATCGAGCTGTTCTCGCGCCGGAAGGTGTATTCGCCGGCGGTGAAGGCCTGAAAGGCTGCGTCGTAATCGGCGAAATGCTCATAGCGCATGCGGTCGAAATTGTGCCGCCCGACATTCAGGGCCAGATCCTTGCCCCAGTAATCCTCGCGCCGCGTCACCTCGACCCAGCGGCCCATGTTCCACCCGGACAGTTCGTAAGGACCCGAGCCGATCAGCGGCTTGTCCATGGTCTCGTCGAGCTTCAGCGCGCGCGTCTCGAAATCGGCCTTCGACATGATCGGCAGGCCGCCGACGAAACTGACCACCTCGCGGCGGGGGTAATCGGGGGTGAAGGTGAATTTCACCGTGTGATCATCCAGCGCCTCGACCGAGGCGATCTGCTGCTGGATCATCAGCTTGGTGCCGGTCGAACCCTGATCGCGCATCGCCTCGACCGAGAAGACCACATCGGCGGCGGTCATCGGGCTGCCATCGGCGAATTTGACCTCGGGGCGCAGGTGGAAGATCACCCAGTCGCGGCTTTCGGGATATTCCAGCGTCTCGCAGAGAAGGCAGTAGGAGGCGCCGAAATCGCTGGAATCGCGATCCATCAGCGTTTCCAGCATGGTGGCGGAAAAGACCGCTGGCCGGCCCTTGAAGGTGAAGGGGTTGAAATTGTCGAAGTTCGAGGTGTTGGGCACGGATTCGATGATGTAGCCGCCCTTCGGCGCCTTGGGGTTCACATAGGGCAGATGCGGGAAATCGGCGGGCAGTTTCAGATCGCCGATGATCGCATAGCCATGCGAGACCGTCACACCCTCGTCCGTGGCCGGGGCAGCGGCGGCGGGTGTCGCCGCCTCCGGGGCCGCCTCCTGTGCTGATGCGGGCAGGATGCCGAAGCCAGCCAGCAGGCCGATCAGCGGAAGGATGGGGCGCATGGGTCTCTCCCTGTCGTGGTGGACCGCAGGCTAGGGCAGCGCCGGGCCGGGGATCAAGCCGCGTTTTCGTGAACGAGGGGGAGTTAGGAGCAGAACAGGGCCTCGGGCAGCGACCCGGCCCGGGAACCAGGGCAAAGCCCGCCCGGGCCAGCGGACGACCGCCCCCTCGGGCGGCCGCTCTGGTGCGGTTCAGCACCGAACAGCTGCTCGATGTGCTTGCGCCATAAAGGTGATCTGCCCGACCGCCGCAGCGGCCCCCGGCGGTCGACCGCTGGCCCTATGCCCTTCGCATGATCACCGTCGCCGAAGGCAAGCGGCCCCACATTTCTGTCTTCCCCAAACCAAAAGGGCGCGGCCACCGGCCACGCCCCTCGAATTCTCTTGCCCTGCGAACCTTACGGCTGCGCGGCCAGGTAGGCGATCAGGTCGGCGCGGTCCTGCGGGTCCTTCAGGCCGGCGAAGGACATCTTGGTGCCCGAGACGACGCCTTTCGGGTTGGCCAGGAATTCCTGCAGCGCCTCGGGGGTCCAGGTCGGTGCTTCGCCGGCATGGGCGACCATGGCGTCCGAGTAACCGAAGCCACCGACCGAAGCCACGGCGCGATCGACGATGCCGTTCAGGTGCGGGCCGGTGCCGTCGCTGCCGTCCAGCTTGTGGCAGGCCTTGCACTTGCCGAAATCCTTCTCGCCCGCGGCGACATCGGCCTGGGCCATCAGCGCGGCGAAATCGATCTGTTCTTCCTCGGCGCCGGCATCGCCGCCTGCGGCCTCTTCAACCGGAATCGTATAGGCCTGAGCGGCCGCCTCGCCGTCGTGAGACCCTTCACCGCTGGCGCCGACGTGATATACGCCGCTGGCAGCCCAGCCAGCGAGCAACAGGAACAGAAGCGCGCCGATCAGCGCGCCAGCCGCCTTGGTGATGGTCATGGTATCGAACATTGCCTGCCGTCCCCGGTTTGGTAAGCCTTAAATTTGGCCCGTATCTATCCGCTTTCTCTTTGCGGGATCAAGGTATAGTTAGCCCGAACATGGCAGAAACCGGGTGATAAGTCACAGCCCCTGCCACCGCTCCCCTGCCCTGACCGGCCCGGTGCCGGACCAGCCTATGGATTGTACCATGACCCAGTTCGCCCCGACAAACCGCATCGCCTTCCAGGGCGAACTTGGCGCCTATAGCCACGAGGCCTGCCGCAATGCCCGCCCGGGCATGGAGCCGCTGCCCTGCCGCGCCTTCGAGGACGTGATCGAGGCGGTGCGCAGCGGCCAGGCCGATCTGGCGATGCTGCCGGTCGAGAACTCGACCTATGGCCGGGTGGCCGACATCCACCGCCTGCTGCCGGCATCAGGGCTGCACATCGTCGACGAGGCCTTTGTCCGCGTCCATATCAGCCTGATGGCCATGCCCGGCGTCGCCATTGAGGATATCCGCAAGGTCCGTGCCCACCTGGTTCTGCTGCCGCAATCGGCCTCTTACCTCGCGCGCTATGGCATCCGCGGCGAATCCGCCGCCGACAGCGCCGGGGCCGCCGCCGAACTGGCGGTCAGCGGCAAGCGCGACGAGGGCGTGCTGGCCTCGGACCTGGCCGCCGAGATCCACGGGCTGACCATCCTCGCCCGCCATATCGAGGATCACGCCCATAACACCACGCGCTTCCTGATCATGTCGCGGGTGGACGACCATGCCCGCCGCGCCGAGAAGATGATGACCACCTTCGTCTTCCGCGTGCGCAACATCCCGGCGGCGCTCTACAAGGCGATGGGCGGTTTCGCCACCAATGGCGTCAACATGACCAAGCTGGAAAGCTACATGGCCGACGGCGTCTTCACCGCGACGCAGTTCTATGCCGATATCGAGGGCCACCCCGAGGACCCGCATGTGCGCCGCGCGCTGGACGAGCTGGCCTTCTTCTCCTCCAGCCTGTCGATCCTCGGCGTCTATCCCGCCGATCCGCTGCGCGCCGAACAGGAGCAGCCGGTCGAGGGCGAGGGCTAGGCTGCCCGCGTCTCAGGCGCGGCCGGCCGTCATCTCGCTCACCAGCCGCGCGACGCCCGCGTCGAATTTCCGGTCCAACTGCGACTTGCCCAGCTTGGCGGTCTGCAGCATCAGCCGAGCGCGCATGTTGCGCGGCAGGGCCTCGGCCTCGAACATCACCCGCGACCGCTGCTTGCTCAGCGCCATCACGGTCAGGTCGATGATCAGGTCGAAGGCCTCGGACAGCCCGCTGATCACCATGCGCCCGGGCGCCTCGAGCTGCATGACCTCGAGACGCAGGTCGCGCCGCCGTCCGCGCCAGTCGAATCCGACCTGCCAGCCTGCCCCTGCCGCCGGCTGCTGCGCCGGGTCGAGCCGGGTCACCGCCGCGCCGCGACGTGCCAGGATGCGCTCGAGCCGCTCGAAATCGATGAGGGATTGAAACAGCTGATCCGCGGTCAGCTCGGTATCCTTGCGGGTCGAGAATTTCATGAACGACCAATCTGATTGACGATGGAATGCAACGGAACCGGTTACAAAAGCGTTGTGCAGTTAGAAGGAAGTCGTGAGGTTTTCAAGTCAGCCCGGTGATCCGCTGACAGGGAACCCGCAACGAAATTGTTGACGCGCGCCGTCCGACGGGCGATTGACTCAATCGTCAGTTGAGAGCAGCGCGAGTCGGAACGACATCGCCTCCCCCGGCGATCATCTGACATGCGCGGCACGGCCTGAACGACGCCGCCGAAAACGCGAAAACCGTGGGGGATGTAGGAGCGAGGAGCCAGCAGTGGCTGACGGCAACGGAGGCATCAAGTCCGCGGCGGGCCGGAACGGCTGGACGGCCGATACGGCCACGCTTGCGCTGCGGATCATGGCGACCACCGACATGCACATGCATGTGCTGCCCTATAACTACCTTGCCGACAAACCCTCGAACCGCTTGGGACTGGCGCGCACCGCCTCGCTGATCGAGGCGCGGCGGTCCGAGGTGGCGAACTCGCTGCTGCTGGACAATGGCGATTTCCTGCAGGGCAATCCGCTCGGTGACTATATCGCCGAGGTGCGCGGGGTCAGCTCGCGCAGCCCGCATCCGGCGATCGCTGCGATGAACGCCATGGGCTATGACGCGGGCACGCTTGGCAATCACGATTTCACCTTCGGCACCGGCTTCCTGCGCCGGGTGCTGAACGGCGCGGCATTCCCCTTGACCGTGGCCAACCTGGTGCCCCGCTCGGGCCCCGGTTTCGCGCCCTGGCTGATGCTCGAGCGCAAGCTGGTCGATGGCTATGGCACCGCCTATCCGATCCGTATCGGGGTGATCGGTTTCGCGCCGCCGCAGACAGTCGATTGGGACCGCAATCTCGGCAATGAACTGGCCAGCGAGGACATCCTCGACAGCGCCCGCCGCCTCTTGCCGCGGCTAAAAGCCGCAGGCGCCGACCTGGTCATCGCACTGGCCCATAGCGGCATAGGCCCGATCGAGCCAACGCCGCGAATCGAGAACGCAGCCACCGCGCTGGCCGCCTTGCCCGAGATCGATGTCATCATCGCGGGCCATACCCATCAGGTCTTTCCCGATCCGCAATTCCCGCCCCAACCCGGTGCCGATCCGCTGCGCGGCACGCTGATGGGCAAGCCGGCGGTGATGGCGGGGTTCGGCGGCTCGCACCTGGGGGTGATCGACCTGCAGCTTGCCCGCAGCGACGAGGGTGCCTGGCGCGTTGCCGACTTCACCGTCGCCGCCGAACCGGTCGAGAGCAAGCATCTGCCGCTGCGGCGGATCTACTCCACCACCATCGGCGCTCATCGCGAAACCCTGCGCCATATCCGCCGCCGCGTCGGAAGGACGGAGGCGCCGCTGAACAGTTATTTCGCGCTGATCGGACAGGACCCCGGCCTCAGGCTGGTGGCGATGGCACAGCGCTGGCATGTCCGGCGGATGCTGCGCGACACCGAATGGGCGAACCTGCCGATCCTCTCGGCGGTCGCCCCCTTCCGCGCCGGCGGGCGGGGCGGGCCTGAGTATTATACCGATGTCCCGGTCGGAGCGCTGACCCTGCGCAACCTGGCCGATCTCTATTTCTACCCCAACCGCATCTGCGCCATCGAAGTGACCGGCGCGCAGCTGAGCGGCTGGCTGGAGCGATCCGCCGGAATCTTCCGGCAGATGCAGCCCGGGCTGGCGGACCAGCCGCTGATCGACCCGGACTTCCCCAGCTACAATTTCGACGTGATCGACGGCCTCGGCTGGCAGGTCGACCTGACCCGGCCGCCGCGCTTTCACCCCAGCGGCAGGCTTCTGGACCCCGAGGCCACGCGCATCCGCAACCTGACCCATCATGGCCGCCCGGTCGCCGACGAGGACCGTTTCCTGCTGGCGACGAATTCCTATCGGCTGGCCACCTGCGGGCTATTCGGGCCGCTAGTCGGCGAGAATCGCGTGGTGCTGGACGACGAGGCGATGACGCGCGACGTGCTGCGCCGCTATGTCCGCCGCCGCCGCCGCATCCTGCCCGCCAGTGTCCGGCATTGGGAGTTCCTGCCGGTCGCCGGGGCCTCGGCCATCTTCGAGACCGGGCCATCGGCGGTCAAGCATATGGAACGGCTGGAAAATGCCGGCGATTACGCGCTGGAATGCGCGGGCGAGACCGAGGATGGCTTCATCCGCATCCGGTTGAACCTTTCCCGGGGTTGATCCCGCCCGCGCCCTGCCCTATCTAGCCCCTCGAGAGGTTGGCGCGGGCGAGCGTTTCGCCAACCCGGTCAGGTCCGGAAGGAAGCAGCCGCAACGAATCCCGCTTGGGTCGCTGTCCAGCCTCTCACCTTACCCAACAGTCTGATCTTTGCCGCTCAGTCGTGCTTGCCGCCCGGCTGGTGCCGCGCCACCTCCTGCCGCCCCGGCCGTGGCCGGGTGATGCCGCCCAGCACCTCGATCGGGCTTGGCACATGCACACCGACCCCCGTGCCCACCGGGCCCAGCACCTGCTTTGACAGCTCTGCCAGCACCACGCCGGCGATCAAAACCCGGCTGATCCGGGTGCCGGTGCGCTCCCAGAACTGCGCGCTGCGCAGCCAGAAGCGCCGGTCCGAGGGCGGGATATAGAGGGCCGCGCCATGCCAGTCGCTGACGAACCCCGCCCGCCGCGCCTGCTGGTCCAGCTGCCCGGCGGTATAGCTGCGCCCGAGCCCGAAGGGCGTCCGGTCCGAGGCCGCCCAGAGCCCTGCCCGGTTCGGCACCATGACGAGCATCCGCCCCCCCGGCCCCAGCACCCGCCAGGCCTCGGCCAGAAGCGCGTCGGGGTGATCGCTGGTCTCGAGCCCGTGCAGCATCACGAGCCGGTCGAGGCTGCCGGTGTCGATGGGCCAAGCCGTCTCGTCGCAGAGAACGCTGTGATTGGCCGCCCCGGCAGGCCAGCCCATCACCCCCTGCGGACCCGGCATCAAGGCCGTCACCCGCCGCGCCGTCGCCAGATAGGGCCGCAGCATCGGCGCGGCGAAACCGAAGCCCGCCACGCTCATCCCCTGCACCTGCTGGGGCTGCCAGCGCTGTACCAGCCGGTCGCGCAGCACCCGCTGGACCACCCGGCCGATGGACCGCTGGTAATAGAAGCGCTGCAGGTCGGCGATATCGTGATGCATTGCACCCGGTCCGTGGTTTTGCGACCCTGACCACACCACAGGGAAAGGACTTTGCCAATGCCGGTCGAACTGGTCACCATCCGCTGCCTGCAGGACAACTATGCCTATCTGGTCCATGGCGCGGGCGAGACGGTGCTGATCGACGCTCCCGAGGCGGCGCCGATCCTTGCGGCGCTGGCCGAGCGCGGCTGGTCGCTGGACCGCATCCTGCTGACCCATCACCATGCCGATCACGTGCAGGCCGTGGCCGAGATCGTCGCCGCCACCGGTGCGAAGGTCACGGGTGCCGCCGCCGATGCCCACCGCCTGCCGCCGCTCGACCACGCCGTCGCGCCGGGCGACAGCTTCGCCCTCTGCGGAGAGGAGGCGCGGGTGATCGATGTCTCGGGTCACACCGTTGGGCATGTGGCCTTCCACCTGCCCGGCCCGGCGCTGGCCTTTACCGCCGACAGCCTGATGGCGATCGGCTGCGGGCGGCTGTTCGAGGGCAGCGCCCCGATGATGTGGGAGAGCCTGTCGCGGCTGAACGCCCTGCCCGGCGAAACGCTGATCTGCTCGGGCCATGATTATTGCGCCGGCAATGGCGCCTTCGCGCTCTCGGTTGACCCCGACAATGCCGCGCTGAAGCAGCGCCTGTCGGGGGTCAAGAGCGGCACCCTGCCCTGCGCGCCGGCGACGCTGGCAGTCGAGCGGGCGACCAATCCCTTCCTGCGTGTAACCGAACTGCGGGGGTCGCTTGGCCTCGTGGGCGCATCCGATGCCGAGGTCTTTGCCCGGCTGCGCACGATGAAGGACTCGTTCTGAACCTTGAAATCTGTCTTTTGGGTGAACAGATTTGCCTCAATCGCGGATTTTTGCGGCCCGGCTTTAAGAATTCACTTGAAGCCAGACCCATTCCACCAAATCTTAACTGTATCGTGACAGTCTGGACAGGTGGGCCGCTACATCTTGGCCCATACCGCAGGCCGACTGACAGGAGACGACGCCCGTGCCGAGTTTTTCGACATCGCTTGAACAGGCCATCCACGCAGCCCTCGCGCTTGCCAATGAACACCGCCACGAACTGGCCACGCTGGAGCATTTGCTGCTGGCGCTGACGGACGAGCCCGAGGCGGTGAAGGTGATGCGCGCCTGTAACGTCGATCTGGACGAGCTGCGAAAACTGCTGATCGAATATATCGAGGATGACCTCTCGACGCTGATCACCGATGTCGAGGGCAGCGAGGCCGTGCCGACCGCCGCCTTCCAGCGGGTGATCCAGCGCGCCGCCATCCATGTGCAAAGCTCGGGCCGCTCGGAAGTGACCGGGGCGAACGTGCTGGTCGCGATCTTCGCCGAACGCGAATCGAACGCCGCCGCCTTCCTGCAGGAACTGGACATGACCCGTTACGACGCGGTCAATTTCATCGCCCATGGCGTCGCCAAGAACCCCAGCTTCAGCGAGGCGCGGCGCATCGTCGGCGCCGAGAACGAGGAAGAGGCCAAGGCCGCCGAAGCGCCGGAACCCAAGGACGAAACCGCGTTGGCGAAATACTGCGTCGATCTGAACGCCAAGTCGAAGAAGGGTGATGTTGACCCGCTGATCGGCCGCGAACCCGAGGTCGAGCGCGCCATCCAGGTGCTGTGCCGCCGCCGCAAGAACAACCCGCTGCTGGTGGGCGATCCCGGCGTGGGCAAGACCGCCATCGCCGAGGGTCTGGCCAAGAAGATCGTCGAGGGCGACACGCCCGACGTGCTGTCCGGGGCCACCATCTTCTCGCTCGACATGGGCGCGCTGCTGGCCGGCACCCGCTATCGGGGCGATTTCGAGGAGCGGCTGAAAGCCGTGGTGAAGGAGCTTGAGAACCATCCCGACGCGATCCTGTTCATCGACGAGATCCATACGGTGATCGGCGCGGGCGCCACCTCGGGCGGGGCGATGGATGCCTCGAACCTGCTGAAACCGGCCTTGGCCGGCGGCAAGCTGCGCTGCATGGGTTCGACCACCTACAAGGAATACCGCCAGCATTTCGAGAAGGACCGGGCACTGAGCCGCCGGTTCCAGAAGATCGACGTGAACGAGCCGACGGTACCCGACAGCATCAAGATCCTGATGGGGCTGAAGCCGCATTTCGAAAAGCACCACGACCTGCGTTATAACAATGACGCAATCAAGGCGGCGGTGGAGCTGGCGCATCGCTACATCAACGACCGCAAGCTGCCGGACAGCGCCATCGACGTGATCGACGAGGCCGGTGCGGCGCAGCACCTGGTTGCCGAAAGCAAGCGCCGCAAGACGCTGGGGCCGAAGGAGATCGAGGCCGTGGTCGCCAAGATCGCCCGCATCCCGCCGAAGAACGTCAGCAAGGACGATGCCGAGGTGCTGCGCGATCTGGATGTCTCGCTGAAGCGGGTCGTCTTCGGCCAGGACAAGGCCATCGAGGCGCTGGCCAGCGCGATCAAGCTGGCCCGTGCCGGGTTGCGCGAACCGGAAAAACCGATCGGGAACTATCTCTTTGCCGGGCCGACCGGGGTGGGCAAGACCGAGGTGGCCAAGCAGCTGGCGAATACGCTGGCGGTGGAACTTCTGCGCTTCGACATGTCGGAATACATGGAGAAGCACGCGGTCAGCCGCCTGATCGGCGCGCCTCCGGGATATGTGGGTTTCGACCAGGGCGGGCTGCTGACCGATGGTGTCGACCAGCATCCGCATTGCGTGCTGTTGCTCGATGAGATCGAGAAGGCGCATCCGGATGTCTACAACATCCTGCTGCAGGTGATGGATCACGGCAAGCTGACCGACCATAACGGCCGGCAGGTGGATTTCCGCAACGTGATCCTGATCATGACCACCAATGCCGGCGCCGCCGACCAGGCCAAGGCCGCCTTCGGCTTCGGCCGCGACCGGCGCGAGGGCGAGGATGTCGAGGCGATCGAGCGTATGTTCACGCCGGAATTCCGCAACCGGCTGGATGCGGTGGTCAGCTTTGCGCCGCTGCCGCGCGAGGTCATCGTGCAGGTGGTCGAGAAGTTCGTGCTGCAGCTGGAAGCCCAGCTGATGGACCGCAACGTCCATATCGAGCTGACCCCGGAAGCCGCCGACTGGCTGGCCGAAAAGGGCTATGACGACAAGATGGGCGCGCGGCCGCTTGGCAGGGTGATCCAGGAGACGATCAAGAAGCCATTGGCCGAGGAATTGCTGTTCGGCCGGCTGACCAAGGGCGGCGTGGTGAAGGTGAAGCTCGAGGATGACAAGCTGGTCTTCGACATCACCGGCCCCGACGCCCCGCGCATCGGCAAGTCGAAGCCGCCGCTGCTGACGGCGGACTGATCGCGCCGCGATAGAACGGGACGCCCCTGCCGGAAAGATCTGGCGGGGGCGTTTTTGTTTGTGATGCCGCACCACCGTTTCGCCTGCAGACCCGGCCCGGAATCGAGGCACGCAGTGCCGCCGGGACAGCGCCTGCCCGTCCCCCGGGCTGGCGCTGTCCCTCTGTTCGGAACGCGGGGCAAAGCACGGATTGCCATGTCCACCCACCATCATCTCCCCAATCGACAGCCCTCCCCTCTTCCGCTATCCTCAACCTATCCGCGTCTGCCCTGACCTCTTGCAAGGAATGCCAGCCATGGCCCGACGCGATATCTCTTTTGCCTCCTTCAACCTCCTGAACCTGCAGCTGCCCGGACGGCCGGTCTATACCGATGCCGATGGCTGGGATGCCGGGATCTACCAGAAGAAGATCGACTTCACCGCCACGACGCTCGACCGGCTCGACGCCGATGTCTATGGCTGCCAGGAGCTCTGGGCGCCCGAGGCGCTGCAGCAGGCGCTGGACCAGTCGGGGCTTGCCGCCAGCCATCAGATCGTCACCCCGCCGGGCCATCCGGGCACGAGGATCACCTGCGCGGCGGTGGTGCGGCGCGAGATGCTGGTGGGCGAGGCCGAATGGATCACCGACTTCCCGCCCGAGATGGTGCTGCGCTCGACCGGCGACGATCCCCAGCAGCCGGCGATCGCGGTCGGGCTGCGCGGTTTCTCGCGTCCCGTCCTGCACCTGCAGGTGCAGCCCGATCCCTCGACCCCGGTGATCCATGTCTTCGTCTGCCATTTCAAGTCGCGCCGCCCGGCCGAGGTCTGGCGCGAGCGCGACTGGTATGACCGCAACATCCATGCCCCCCATGCCAATGCCATCGGCTACGCGCTCTCCACCATCCGCCGCACCGCCGAGGCCGCGGCCCTGCGGGTGCTCGCCACCCGGATCGCCAAGGGCAGCCATGTCCCGGTGGTGATGATCGGCGACATGAATGACAGCAAGGACAGCAACACGCTGAACATCCTGACCGAGCAGCCGCGCTATCTCTCGACCCTGTCGCGGGGCGGCGGCGACAATGCCATGTACACGGCGCAGGTGCTGCAGGAATACCGCTCGGTCCGCGATGTCTACTACACCCATATCCATCAGGACATGCATGACAGCCTGGACCACATCCTCGTCAGCGAGGAGTTCTATGACAATTCGCGCGACCGGTTGTGGCGTTTTGACGACATGCTGGTGGTGAACGACCACCTGAACTGGGACGATCACAAGACCAGTGGCACGAACGATCACGGGCTGATCGTCGCGCGCTTCCGCTGGCAGCCTCCCACGGCCGAGATGCCGTTCGTCTGAGGCCCGCGCCACCTTCCCTTGCCCCGCCGCCCCCGCTATGACGGCTGCGGAACAGCTGGGGGCAAGGGCATGGCAGGGATCGCGGCGCAGCCGGGCATCATGGAGATCGCGCTTTATGTCAGCGGCGAAAGCAAGCTGGCGGGCCGCAGCGATGTGCTGAAGCTGTCGGCCAATGAGAACCCCTATGGTTGCAGCCCCAATGCGACGGCGGCCTTCACCGCTGCGGCGACCGACCTGCACCGCTATCCGGCGACTGACCATGCCGGGTTGCGCCGGGCCATCGGCGAGGTTCACGGCCTCGATCCCGACCGGATCATCTGCGGCGTCGGCTCGGACGAGGTGCTGCAATTCGTGGCGCAGGCCTTTGCCGGCGCGGGTGACGAGGTCATCACCACACAGCACGGCTTTGCCATGTACCCGATCCTCGCCCATGCGGTTGGCGCGACGCCGGTGACGGTGGCCGAGCGTGACCGCCGGATCGACGTGGACGCGATCCTTGCTGCGGTGACTGAGCGCACGCGGATCGTGTTCCTCGCCAATCCCGCCAATCCCACCGGCACCATGCTAAGTGCAGACGAGTTGCACAGGTTGGCCGCCGGCCTGCCCGAGAGCTGCCTCATGGTTCAGGATGGCGCCTATGCCGAGTTTGCCGAGGGGTTCGATGGCGGTATCTCACTGGTCGAGGCGTTCCCGAATGTCATCATGACCCGGACCTTCTCGAAGATCCACGGGCTCGGCGGGCTGCGCATCGGCTGGGGATATGCCCGGCGCGAGGTGATCGACGTGCTGAACCGCCTTCGCCAGCCCTTCAACCTGTCGAACGCGCAGATGGCGGCGGCAGAAGCGGCGATCCGCGACACGGATTTCACCGCCCGCTGCGCCAGCGAGAATGCGCGCCTCAGGCGCTGGATGCGCGAGCAACTGGTGCAGATGGGTGTGGGTTGCGACGAAAGCCATGCCAATTTCCTGCTGGCGCGCTTTGCCAGCCCCGATCAGGCCAAGGCCTGTGACGCCGCCCTGCGCGAGGCCGGGATCATCGTCCGCCCGGTGGCCAGCTATGGCCTCCCCGAGGCGCTGCGGATCACCGTGGGCGACGAGGATGGCTGCCGCCGGGTGATCGGCATCATCAGTGATTTCATGGCAGATCAGCGGGGCGCGGCATGAGCGTGGTTTATGAACGTGTGGCCCTGATCGGGCTGGGGCTGATCGCGGGCTCGATGGCCCATGCCATGCGCGCCCATGGTCTGGCGGGACATGTCGCGGGCTATGCGCGATCATCAGAGACTCGCGAGACGGCGCGGCGCATCCATCTGTGCGACAGCATCCATGACAGCGCCGCCGAGGCGGTGAAGGATGCCGACCTGGTGGTGCTGGCGGTGCCGGTGCGCGCCATGGCCGAGGTGGCCGAGGCCATCGCCCCCTATCTGAAACCCGGCGCGACCGTCACCGATGTCGGCTCGGTCAAGCGTTCGGTCATCGAAGCAGTTGGCCCGCATATCCCCGAGGGCGTGCATTTCATCCCCGGCCACCCGCTGGCCGGGACCGAACATTCCGGTCCGCTGTCGGGCTTTGCTAGCCTGTTCCAGAACCGCTGGTGGCTTCTGACCCCGACCGAGGGCACCGACCCGGCGGCGCTGGCGCGGCTGCAGGACCTGATCCGCGGCATGGGCGCCAATACCGAGGACATGGAGGCCGGGCATCACGATCTGGTCCTGGCCGTGACCAGCCATGTGCCGCACCTGATCGCCTATACGATGGTGGGCGTGGCCGATCACCTGCGCCGGGTGACCGAAAGCGAGGTCATCAAGTATTCGGCGGCGGGGTTCCGCGATTTCACGCGCATCGCCGCCAGCGACCCGACCATGTGGCGCGACGTGTTCCTGGAAAACACCGATGCGACGCTGGATATCCTTGGGCGGTTCACCGAGGAGTTGTTCGTGCTGCAGCGCGCCATCCGCATGGGCGACGGGCAGCATCTGCACGATTATTTCACCCGCACCCGCGCCATCCGCCGCGGCATCATCGAGGCCGGTCAGGATACGGATGCTGCGGATTTCGGACGCAGCGCGGGGACGAAACAGGCCGACGGCAAGGGCTGAGCGAAGGGGTCAACCCTTCCGCGATCCAGGCAGCCGGGCGATCGGGATAGCGCCGAGGAACAGCTTGCCGTCGCGCAGGAACAGGGGCAGCCGCGTCTCGCCCTCGGCCGGTGCGGGGAAGGTAAAGCCGGTCCGCGCGGGCGCTGCAGGGACTTCGGCCCCCTCTTTCTGCACCGGCTCCATCGGGAATTGCGACAGCCCGTTCAGCACCACGTTGCCGAAGCTAACCCCCGCCGCCGGCATCAGCCCGGCATCGGACGCCGCCTTCAGCCAGGCCTGCCCGTCGGTGCTGTAAAGCGCCAGCCGTCCCGTGGGCAGACCCCGGTCATCGGTCAGCACTTCGCCGACCAGCCGCGCCGTCAGATCGCCGATGCTGAGCTCCATCCCGTCGCTGCGGAAACCGACGGGCCGCACCTGCTCGCGCTGGCCCTGCAACATGCCGCGCCCCGGCGCGGCATCGAGCCAGACCCGCGCCTGACCCTGCAGCCCCACCTGCCCCGGCAGGACAAGCGGCGGCAGGCCGAAGCCCGCCAGCACCGCCGGGTCCAGCCCATCGAGCGCCAGGTCCACATCATAGGCAGCGCCTGCCGCCGGCGGTGCGTCATGGCCAAGCGAGGCGAGCCGCGCGTCGGCTGACACCGCCTGCAGCAGCGCCTGTCCGTCCAGATCGACCACGCCCGAGGACAGGTTCACCCGCGACACCGCCATGTTCTTCGTCGGCGAGACGCGCAGCGACATTTCGGCCGCCTGCATCTGCGCCGCGACCGGCTGGCCGTCCAGCGTCAGTTGCGCGGTTTCGGGCAGGGTTGCGTGCAACTCGACCGGGGCGGTCGGCGGCACCCAGAGGTCAACCCAGGGCAAGGTCATTTCGACCGGCGCGCCGCGCAGCTGCCCGGTCACCTCGACCTGATCGGCGCGCAGCCCGATTCGGCGCGTCTCGCGCAGCGGCGTAACCGCGCTGGCGGCGACATCCTGACGCTGGTCGATCATCGCCGTCGCCCGTCCGGCCAGCCAGCTTTCCCCGCCCAGCCACACTCCGCCCACGAGAAGGGCAACCAGCACCACGATCCAGATCAGCACGCGCATCAAGTCCTCATTCCAAGGCTCCAGCCTCGCGCGGGTCGCGCGGGTCTTGGAACCGGCGGCATCGTGGCCTAACTTGGCATCAGACGGAAGGGCATCACGAAGAATGTCATCACTTCATTGGATATTTGGTTACGGCTCGCTGATGTGGGATCCGGGCTTCCGGGTGGTCGAGTCGGTGACCGCGCGGCTCGAGGGTTTCGCGCGCAGCTTCTGCCTGCGTTCGACCCGCTATCGCGGCACCAAGGAGGCGCCCGGCCTGGTGCTGGGTCTTGACGAGGACCCGGCAGCGTATTGCACCGGCATCGCCCTGCGCTTTGCCGATCAGGATCGCGACGAAGTGCTGGCCTATCTGCGCGAGCGGGAAATGGTCACCTATGCCTATCGCGAAGCGATCCTGCCCGTGACGCTCAGCGATGGCCGCAAGGTCGAGGCGCTGACCTATGTGATGCAGCGCGACCATGCCCAATATGCCGGCAACCTGTCGCCCTGCGAACAGGCCCGGATCATCTCGGACGCGCAGGGCTTGCGCGGGCCGAATGCCGATTACCTGTTCAACACCACCCGGCACCTGGCCCAGATCGGCCTGTCCTGCGCCGAGCTCGACAAGCTGTCCGAGGATGTGCGGCGCCTGATCGCAGAGCGCGGCAAGGGCCATGGCGAGGGCGATGGAAAGACCGGATAATCTTATCCTTTCTGCCTGCTTGGCAAGTGGCAGAGTGGCCCCTACACTCGCCCCTGATCCCACAGGGAACAGCACGGGGCGCGACACAGTTGACTGATCCGACCACCGACCCGACCGGCCAGCCCCGCAGTCCCGACGAGCGTGGCAGCGGTTCCGCCCGCCGCCGCATCACCGCCAAACGGGCCGAGCGTCTGGGGGCGGTGGTCAAGCCGCAATTCTCGCAGCCGGTGCGGCAGATCTTCCTGATGGGGACGGTTCTGGTGCTGGTCATCCTCGGCGCCTGGTTCGCCTATGGTCGCATCCTGCCGATCTTTGCCGCCAACCGCTTCCTGAACGGGCTGATCCTCGGTGTCTTCGTCCTCGGCGTGCTGGCCTGCTTCTGGCAGGTGGCGCAGCTGGTGCAATCGGTCAGCTGGATCGAGCGTTTCGCCGCCTCGCGCCGCGAGGCGCTGGCCGTGGGGCGTTCGGTCGGCTCTGCCGAGGCCGACCAGTCCAGCGATGCGCCGCGCCTGCTGGCCCCCTTGGCCGCGCTGCTGGGCAATCGCGACGCCACTGGCGGGGTGATCTCGACCGGGGCCAGTCGCTCGATCCTCGATTCGGTCGCCACCCGCATCGACGAAGCGCGCGACATCACCCGCTATCTCGCCAACCTGCTGATCTTCCTCGGGCTTCTGGGCACCTTCTACGGCCTCGCCACCACCGTTCCGGCGGTGGTCGAGACCATCCGGGCGCTGGCCCCGCAGGAGGGTGAAACCGGGGTCGAGGTCTTTGCCAAGCTGATGGGCGGGCTCGAGGCGCAGCTGGGCGGCATGGCCGTGGCCTTTTCCTCGTCGCTTCTTGGTCTGGCCGGATCGCTGGTCGTGGGCCTCTTGGAACTTTTCGCCACCCATGGCCAGAACCGCTTCTTCCGCGAGTTGGAAGAGTGGATGTCCGGCTTTACCCGCATCTCGCTGGCGGGGTCCGAGGATGATGCCATCGATCAGGCGGCGATCGCCGGTTTCCTTGACCAGATGGCCGGGCAGATGGACCGGCTGCAGCAATTCCACGCCGAACGCGATGCCGACCGCGACCAGGCAGCCGAGCAGGCGGACGAACGGGTGGTGGTCATGGCCGAGTCGGTCGAGGCGCTGCTGCGCCAGGTCGTGGCCGAGCGCGAGGCGACCGTCGCCCGCGCCGCCTCGCTGAACTCGGCGCTGAACCGCATCGCCGACGGGCAGGACCGGCTGATCGCGCAGGGCGAGGCCGGCGGCACCGCCGCGCCGGGCGCGGGCAACCTGGTGGGGATCGAGGCGGCGCTGCTGCGGCTGTCCGATGACCTGAACATCGGGCGCGAGGAGATGCTGGTCGAGTTGCGCTCGGACCTCTTGGTGCTGACCCGGGCGGTGCGGGCCGCGCGCTTTGGCGATCCGTTCCGCGACGACAAGCTGCCACCCCTGCGCGGGCAACCGCCGCGCGATCCGGGCTAGGTTCGCCGATGGCCCTCAACCGCGCCTCGAACAAGCGTTTCTCGACCAATATCTGGCCGGGCTTCGTCGATGCGCTGGCGACGCTGTTGATGGTGATGATCTTCGTCCTCACCATTGCGCTGGTGGTGCAATCGGTGCTGCGCGACCAGATCACCAGCAAGGATGACGAGATCGCCCTGCAGGACCAGCAGTTGGCCACGCAGGACCAGCGGCTCTCGGCGCAGGAACAGCGGCTTGGCGTGCTGGGCAGCCAGGTCGCGCAGCTGACCGGCGCGCTGACCGCCTCCGAGGACGAGGCGGCGGCGCTTGGCGGGCAACTGGCCGATGCCGAGGCCGAGGCGCGGCGCCGCGCCGCCGAGATCACCCGGCTCAGCACCGACCTGACCGCCCGCCGCCAGCAGCTTGCCGCGCAGGAACAGAAGCTGGCCCAGACCGGGCAGGAGCTGGAGCAGGCGCAAAGCCGGATGAGCGATTTCGAGGCCGAAGTGGCCGCCCTGATCGCCGCGCGCGAGGCTGGCACGGCGCAGGCCGCGACACGGGAAGCGGAGTTGCAAAGCCAGCTGGCCGAGGAACAGCGCAAATCCTCGGCCGCCGAACTGGCGGTCGCGGCGGCACGGGACGAGATCGATGCGCAGGCCGAACAGGCAAGGCTGGCCGCCGCCCGCCGCGATGCGTTGCAGGCACTGATCGCCGACCTGCGCAGTCGTGGCTCGGGCGCCGCCGCCGACCAGGCACAGTTGCAGACCGCACTGAGCGAGGCCGAGGCGGCACGACTGGCCGAATCCGAAGCCGCCAAGGCCCTGCGCGCGCGGCTGGAAAGCGCCGATAGCGAGCTGACGGCGATGACCCTGTCGCTGGAGGAAAGCCGCCGCAAAGCCGAGGAGACGCTGACCCTGCTGGCCGCCGCCGAGGCCGCGCGCGAGCGTCTGGGGGGCGAGATCGCGGAAAAAGCCACCGAGGCCGAGCAACAGGCGGCTCTGCTGGCGACGGCGCGGGCGGAACTGGCCAAGCAAGAGGATCTGTCAGCCGAAGGTCAGCGCCGGGTGGCGCTGCTGAACGAACAGGTGGCCTCGCTGACCGGGCAGCTGGGCCGGCTGCAAGCCGCGCTGGATAGTGCCGGCGAGGGACAGGAAACGGCGGAATTGCGGGTGGCGGAACTGGGCCAGCAATTGAACGCCGCGCTTTTGCGGACCTCCGAGGAACGGCAGGCGCGGCTGGCCTTGGAACAGCAGGCACGCGAAGCCGCCGAGGCCGAGGCCAAGGATCTGGCCCGCTATCGCTCGGAATTCTTCGGCCGGCTGTCGCAGATCCTGCAGGGACGCGAGGGCGTCGAGGTGGTGGGCGACCGCTTCGTCTTTTCCTCGGAGGTGCTGTTCCAGCCCGGCGAAGCCGCGCTGTCCGAAGCCGGTCGCACGCAGGTCCGCAATGTCACCGGCCTGCTCGACAGCGTCTCCAGCGAGATCCCGCCCGAGATCGACTGGATCATCCGCGTCGATGGGCATACGGACAACCTGCCGCTGTCGGGCACCGGCCGCTACCGCGACAACTGGGAACTCAGCCAGGCCCGCGCGCTGGCCGTGGTGCGCTACATGATCGACGAGCTGGGCTTCCCGGCGGGGCGTGTCGCCGCCACCGGCTTTGCCGATACCCGCCCGGTTGCCGCCGGGGACACGCCCGAGGCGCGGGCGCTGAACCGCCGGATCGAGCTGAAGCTGACCGAACGCTGACCACCCCGCCTTGCGGGGGATTTCGCCGCCCCCTATCTTGCGGCTATGAGTCCCGCACCCCTGAACCTGATGAAGCTTTGCGTCGGCGCCGACGCGCCCGAGGACCTGCTGGCCTGGCAGCAGATGCGCTTTGGCGGCGGCACCGCCTGCCACGTCACCCGCATGTGGCCCAAGCGCGAGGACGAACTGTTGCAGGGCGGTTCGCTTTACTGGGTGTTCAAGGGGGTGATGTCGGCGCGCCAGCGGCTGATCGGGCTCGAGGAGCGCATCGGCGAGGACGGCATCCGCCGCTGCGCCCTGATGCTGGACCCGGACCTGATCCGCGTCACCGCCGTTCCCCGCCGTCCGTTCCAAGGCTGGCGCTACCTGAAAGGCGCGGAGGCACCGATCGACCTGCCGCGCGGCGCCGCGAATGACACGCCCCTGCCGCCCGAGGTCGCTGCAAGACTGGCCGAGATGGGGCTGATCTGACCACCACGCGTGGTCTTGACGGCTTTCGACCCTTGGGCTAGGTCACGAGACGCAAGCGGGTGTAGCTCAATGGTAGAGCAGCAGCTTCCCAAGCTGAATACGAGGGTTCGATTCCCTTCACCCGCTCCAGTTTCCCAGATTACCGCCGAATTTACCGCCGCACAGCCCGCAGATGCTCGCGATAGCGCGCCTGACTGTTCTTCAGATGCCGCCGCATGGCGTCGCGCGCTGCCGTCTCGTTGCCATCCTGGATCGCCGCGACAATGGCCTCGTGCTCGGCCTCGAGGATGCGGGCATAGTCTAGGGTGATCTGTGGTTCGTCGCCATCGGTGACGGCGCGGCGCGGGATCAGCGTCTGGCCCAGAAGCCGCAGGAATTCGCTGAAGCGCGGGTTGTTGGCCGCCTCGGCGATGGCGAGGTGAAAGGCGAAATCCGCGTCCGAGGTGGGCTGGCCGCTGGCCGCCAGCCGGCCGAGACGCCCGAAGGCCTCGACGATGGCCTCTTCCTGCGCGGGGGAGCGGCGCAAAGCGGCGAAACCGGCGGCGTCACCCTCGACCGCCGTGCGCAGTTCCAGCATCTCGATCAGCGACGAGACCCGGGCGAGGTCCAGATTGCCGAAGGGCAAGGGCTGCGGCGCCGGCGGTTCCAGCACGAAGACCCCGGCCCCCTGGCGCGGCTCGACCAGCCCGTCCGAGCGCAGGGCGGCAATCGCCTCGCGCACCACGGTGCGGCTGACGCCGAATTCGCGGGTCAACTGCGCCTCGGAAGGCAGCCGGTCGCCGGGCTTGTGGCTGCCATCGGCGATGCGGGCACGCAGCGCGTCCTGCACCTTGACCACCAGTGTCTGGCCCGGCTGTTCCCCGCCTGTCGATCTGCTCATCTGCGCCTCCCTGCCCGGCCGTTGCTTCGACCGCGTTCATACAGCATATGCCCGCAAGGCAGTAATCATACAAGTGTTTCGCAGGAAAGCGCGCCCCGACGCTGCGATCGGGCGCAACTTCGGCCCTGTCCTGTCACCCGCAGGCCGATTTTCCTTGACCGCCACCAGATATCAGATGATAAGCCACATGTTGTCATACATGTGAATGAGGAGAGGCCCGGATGCTTCACGTCGAAACCCGCCATGCCATCCACCCGGAGCACGCGAAAGCAATGGATACGGCCGCCCTCCGGACGAGTTTCCTCGCCTCGGACATGTTCCGCGACGGCGAGATCCGGCTGATCTATACCCATTACGACCGCTTCGTCATGGGCGGCGCGGTGCCGGCGGGGGGCGAACTGGTGCTGGACCAGGTGGCCGAGACCAAGACGCCCAATTTCCTCGACCGGCGCGAACTGGGCGTTGTCAATATCGGCGGGACCGGGACGGTCAGCGCCGGCGGCGAGACCTTTACGCTGGAACGTGGCGATGTGCTCTATCTCGGCATGGGTGCCGGGCCGGTCAGCTTTGCCGGAGACGGCCGCTTTTACCTGACCTCGGCGCCGGCCCATAGAACCTGCCCCAATCGCCTGATCCGGCTGGCCGACAGCAAGGAAGTCAAGCTCGGCGCAACCGAGACTTCGAACAAGCGCACCATCAACCAGTTCATCCACCCGCTGGTCATGGACAGCTGCCAGCTGATCCTCGGCTATACCACGCTGGAAGATGGATCGGTCTGGAACACCATCCCGAGCCATATCCACGACCGGCGGATGGAGGCCTATCTGTACTTCGGGATGGAACCGCAATCGCGCGTGCTGCACCTGATGGGCGAGCCGCAGGAGACGCGGCACCTGTTCATCGGCAACGAGGAAGGCGCGATCTCGCCACCCTGGTCGGTGCATTCCGGCGCGGGGATCGGCAGCTATACCTTCATCTGGGCCATGGCCGGCGACAATGTCGACTATACCGACATGGACTTCATCCAGCCGGAGGATCTGCGGTGAACCCCTTCTCGCTTGCGGGTCGCAAGGCGCTGGTCACCGGCGCGAATACCGGTCTGGGTCAGGCCATTGCCATTGGGCTGGCCGCGGCCGGGGCCGAGGTCATCTGCGCCGCGCGCCGCGACTGCGACGAGACGCTGCGGCTGATCGCGGCAGCGGGCGGCACCGGCAGTTACCTGCGGCTCGATTTCGCCGATCCGATGGCGGCGCGGGATGTGTTCGGCGGCGCAGGTTTCGACATTCTGGTGAACAATGCCGGCATCATCCGCCGCGCCGATGCGGTGGAGTTCTCGGAAGCCGATTGGGATGACGTGATCGACGTGAACCTGAAGGCGCTGTTCTTCACCTGCCAGGCCTTCGCCCGCGATTGCCTCGCCCGTGGCGCGGCGGGCAAGATCGTCAACATCGCCTCGCTCTTGAGTTTTCAGGGCGGCATCCGCGTGCCCAGCTATACCGCCAGCAAGCATGGCGTGGCCGGGCTGACCAAGCTGATGGCCAATGAATGGGCAGCGAAGGGGATCAACGTCAACGCCATCGCGCCCGGATACATCGAGACCAACAATACCGAGGCCCTGCGCGCCGACGCCGATCGCAACCGCGCCATTCTGGACCGCATCCCCGCCGGTCGCTGGGGCCGCCCCGAGGATATCGCCGGCACCGCCACCTTCCTCTGCTCGGACGCTGCCGGTTACCTGCATGGCGTGGTGCTGAATGTCGACGGGGGCTGGATGGCCAGATAACTTGTATGATAACTATTGACACATCATATGAGTTACCGTAAACCAGCGGCAGAACCCAGAACAAGGATCGCCCGATGACCCCCGATCAGTTGAAATCCGCCCTCGGCTCCGGCCTGCTCTCTTTCCCGGTGACCCATTTCGACGCCGAGGGGAAATTCGCCCCCGACAGCTACCGCGCCCATGTCGAATGGCTGGCCAGTTACAACGCGCCGGTCCTCTTCGCCGCGGGCGGCACGGGCGAGTTCTTCTCGCTGACCCCGGCCGAGATCCCCGGCATCGTCGCCGCGGCGAAAGAGGTTTCGGGCGAGACGGCGATCGTCTCGGGCTGCGGTTACGGCACGGAAACCGCCATCGAGATCGCGCAATCGGTGGAAAAGATCGACGCGGATGGCATCCTTCTGCTGCCGCATTACCTGATCGACGCGCCGCAGGAAGGGCTGTACCAGCATATCAAGCGCATCTGCCAATCGGTCGATTTCGGCGTCATGGTCTATAACCGCGACAATGCCGTTCTGCTGCCCGACACGCTGGCGCGGCTTTGCGATGATTGCCCGAACCTCATCGGCTTCAAGGACGGCACCGGCGATATCGGGCTGGTGCGGCAGATCACCGCCAAGATGGGCGACCGGCTGATCTACCTGGGCGGGATGCCGACGGCGGAACTCTTCGCCGAGGCCTATCTGGGCGCGGGCTTTACCACCTATTCCTCGGCGGTGTTCAACTTCGTGCCGGGTCTGGCGAATGAATTCTATGCCGCGCTGCGCGGCGGCGACCGCGCCACCTGCGAGCGGATCCTGAACGAGTTCTTCTATCCCTTCATGGCGATCCGCAACCGGCAGAAGGGCTATGCCGTCTCGGCCATCAAGGCCGGCGTGCGGTTGCAGGGCTTTGCCGCCGGCAAGGTCCGCTCGCCGCTGACCGATCTCGACGGCGCCGAGGAAGAGATGCTTGCCGCACTGATCGGCCCTCACCAACGCCGCATGGCCGCCTGAGGGCGGCAATGACCGGGCCTCGCCAGATCACCGAAGACAACCGTATCCCCGCGCTGATCGCCCTTGCGGCGCGGCGCGGGTTTTCGCATGGCTGGCGCGAGGGGCTGGACCCCAAGGAATGGCGCGAGAGGGGACTGGCGCTGATGCGCGATCTGGCGCTGCCTGATCTGCCCATGTCTGCGCCGGCTTGGACCGTCGAGGCCGAAGAGGATCGCGGCACGCATCTGCTGCAATCGCTGACACTGCATCTGGCGGAGGGCTGGGACGCCCCGGCCCTGTTCCTGCGGCCCAAGACCTCTGCCCCCTGCCCGGCCGTGCTGATGCTGCACGATCACGGCTCGGAATTTGCACTTGGCAAGGAGAAATGCCTGACCCCGCCGGGACCCAGCGACCCACGTGTCGCGGCTTGGGCGGATCGCTTCTTCGGCGGGCAAGTTCCGGGCGACGAGTTGGCGCGGCGCGGCTTTGCGGTGCTGGCGGCGGATGCGCCGGGCTGGGGCGAGCGTCCCGGCAATGGCTACGAGGCGCAGCAGGCGCTGGCGGCGAACCTGATGGCGATCGGCATGAGTCCGGCCGGGCTGATGGCCTGGGAGGATGCGCGGGCGGTGGAAATTCTGGCGCAACTGCCGGGGGTCGAGTCAGGCCGGATCGCGGCGGTCGGGTTCTCGCTTGGCGGATTTCGCAGCTGGCAGGTGGCCGCGCTGTCGCCGCAGGTACGCGCCGCTGTTTCCATGTCGTGGATGGCCAGCCTGCCGGCCCTGCTGGTTCCCGGCAACAACCAGACACGCGGGCAATCCGCTTTCTGGATGACCCATCCGGTGCTGATGCGGCATCTGGACCTGCCGGACATCGCCGCCCTTGCCGCGCCGAAACCGCTCTGGGTCGAGGTCGGGCGTGCGGATCACCTGTTTCCCGACGCCGCCGTCGATCCGGCCTATGCCAAGCTGCGCAGCGTCTGGACGGCATGGGGCGCGGCGGAGCACCTGTCGCTGCATCGCCCCGAAACCGGCCACAGCTTTCTGCCCGACCGGCAGGCGGCGGCCTTCGACTGGCTGCAGGTCGCGCTGGCCTGAAGGCTTGCGCGACGCCCTGTGCCGCGCTACCACTCGGACATGATTGCCAACCTGTCAGACATTCCCGCGAGGCCATGATGCGCACGCTCTCCCACCTGATGCCCGCGCCCGCCTCTCTGGCCGAGCAGATCGCCGACGGGCTGCGCCGCGAGATCGAGGCAGGCCAGTTTCAGCCGGGCGACAAGCTGCCCAGTGAGAACGAGCTGACGCGCATCCATTCGGTCAGCCGCACCGTGGTGCGCGAGGCCATTGCCGGGCTGCGTGCCGACGGGCTGGTCGAGGCCCGCAAGGGCGCGGGGGTCTTCGTACTGGATCTCAGCGCCCGCCCCGCGCGCCCCTTTGACGATCTGGCGACGGCGCGGATTTCCTCGGTCATCGAGCTGCTGGAACTGCGCACGGCCTGCGAGATCGAGGCCGCTGCGCTTGCCGCCGCCCGCCGCTCGCCCGCGCAGCTTGAATCCATTCTCGACGCCCATCGCGCGGTGGGCGATTGCCTTCAGGCGGATCAGCCCACCCGCGATGCCGATTTCGCCTTTCACCTCGCCATTGCCGAGGCCACCCAGAACCGGCGCTTTCCCGAGTTCCTGCAGCTGATCCGTGGCGGCATCATCTCGCGCGGCGACCTGCAAGGCGCGCAGCCGGGGGCGCGGCCGAAAGATTACAATCAGTCGCTGCAGCAGGAACATGGCGCCATTGTCGATGCGATCATGGAGGCCGATGCCGAGGCGGCTCGCGACCGGATGCGGCAGCATCTGCGCGGCAGCCTGGAACGCTACAAGCTGCTGCTGCGCCATCGGCAAAGCAGTGCCGAGGCGTGATCGATACTTGTCATATAACTTGATCTGATATATCCGATGGCTCAAACTAACCATCGGAGACTCAGATGCCCCTGCCCCAGTATCCCGTCCATCACCCGTCGCAAGGCGTCGCCCGCCAAGTTCTGTCCGAGAACCCGGATCTGATGGTCGTCTCCTTCCGCTTCGACACCGGCGCAAGTGGCGCGCTGCACCGGCATCCGCATGTGCAATCGACCTATGTCGCCAGCGGCCGTTTCCGGTTTTTCCGTGATGGCGTGGCGCATGAGATCAAAGCCGGCGACAGTCTGGTGATGGCCGGAAATGTCGAACATGGCTGCGAATGCCTCGAGGCCGGCGAGCTGATCGACTGCTTCAGCCCGCGCCGGGATGATTTTCTCTAGCCGGTCCCGGCCGATTCACTTGACAGACATGCCATAACTTGTCAGACATGATGGCAAGCCTGTCAGATTCGTTTCCGCCGCCAGGTCGCGGCGAAGGGAGGAACCCGTGCTGACCGAATATCCCCGCCTGCGCAGCGCTCTGGGTCAAGCGACCACCATCGCGGTCACCCTGCTTGGCCTTCTGCTGCTGACCTTCATCATTGGCCGGATGATGCCGGCCGATCCGGTCCGCGCCATTGTCGGCGAGGATGCCTCGCGCGAGACCTATGAGCAGGTCTTCAACCAGCTTGGCCTTGACCGCCCGGTCTGGGAACAGTTCCTGCGCTACCTGGGCGACGTGTTCAGCGGCGATTTCGGCACCTCGATCCGCACCGGCCAGCCGGTGATCAACGACATCCTGCACGTGATGCCCGCGACCATTGAACTCGCCACGCTGGCGATCCTCATCGGAGCCGGTCTGGGCGTGCCCCTGGGCGTGATCGCGGCGGTGAACAAGGATCGCTGGCCGGATCATGTGGTGCGGGTCTTCAGCCTTTTCGGTCATTCCATGCCGATCTTCTGGACCGGGATGATCGCGCTGATCATCTTCTATGCCAAGCTGGGCTGGGTCGGCGGTTCGGGGCGGATGAGCCAGTTCTATATCGGCATGGTCCCCGACCGCACCGGCTTCCTGCTGATCGACAGCCTCTTGGCCGGGCAGATGGACGTGTTCTGGTCGGCGATCAACCACCTGATCCTGCCCGCCGCGCTGCTGGGTTATTCCTCCTCGGCCTATATCACCCGGATGACCCGCAGCTTCATGCTGGACCAGCTGGGTCAGGAATACATGACCACGGCGCGGGTGAAGGGCCTGTCGAAGCGGCAGACGATCTGGCACCACGCCTTCGGCAATATCAAGGTGCAGCTGGTGACCATCGTGGCGCTGGCCTATGGCGGGCTCCTCGAGGGTGCGGTGCTGATCGAGACGGTCTTTGGCTGGCCAGGCTTCGGCCAGTACCTGACCAACAACCTGATCATCGGCGACATGAACGCGGTGATGACCTGCGTGCTGATCGTCGGCGTCATCTTCATCGCCCTGAACCTTCTCTCGGACCTTCTCTACCGTGTCTTTGACCCGAGGACGAAATGACCGATCTTCCCCTGCCGACCCGCCGTATCCCCGGCCCCCTGCTGGCGCTGCGCAACATCCTGACCTTCCTGATCCGCCAGCCCACCTCGGCCTTCGGCCTGATCGTGCTGGCGGTGCTGATCCTGACGGCGATCTTCGCGCCGCTGATCGCCACGC
The DNA here is from genome assembly GCF_002847445.1 of Paracoccus zhejiangensis. NCBI lineage: Bacteria > Pseudomonadati > Pseudomonadota > Alphaproteobacteria > Rhodobacterales > Paracoccaceae > Paracoccus > Paracoccus zhejiangensis. Next base: position 1,069,647 of record NZ_CP025430.1, read on the forward strand.
ATGATCCCTATGTGCAGGACCTGAACAACGTGCTTGCCGCGCCGGGGAACGGCCATCTCTTCGGCACGGACGAGCTGGGCCGCGACATCTTCAGCCGCTTGGTCTGGGGCGCGCGGATCACCCTGACGATCATCTTCCTCGTGACCATCGTCGTCGGCCCGCTGGGGCTGCTGGTCGGCACCACCTCGGGCTATTTCGGCGGACGCTTCGACACGGTGATGATGCGTATCACCGACATCTTCCTGTCCTTCCCCTCGCTGATCCTGTCGCTGGCCTTTGTCGCCGCCCTTGGCCCCAGCCTCAACAATGCCATCATCGCCATCGGCCTGACCAGCTGGCCGCCGATCGCGCGGCTGGCGCGGGCCGAGACCATGACCTTCCGGAAGGCCGATTACATCGCCGCCGCGCGGCTGCAGGGCGCCTCGCCGATGCGGATCATCCTGAAGTCCATCGTGCCGATGTGCCTACCCTCGGTGATGATCCGGCTGACGCTGAACATGGCCACGGTGATCCTGACCGCCGCCGGCCTCGGCTTCCTGGGCCTTGGCGCGCAGCCGCCGCTGCCCGAATGGGGCGCGATGATCGCCACCGGCCGGCGCTACATGATCGACAGCTGGTGGCTGGTGACTTTCCCCGGCCTCGCGATCCTGACCGTCAGCCTCGCCTTCAACCTCTTGGGTGACGGTCTGCGCGACGCCCTTGACCCGAAGCAGATGAACCGGAGGTAAGCCATGGACCCCATCCTTGACGTGCAGAACCTTGCCATCCGCTATGCCGGTTCCCCGGTGGATGCCGTGCGAGGCGTCAGCTTCACCCTTGGCCGCGAGCGCCTTGGCATCGTCGGCGAAAGCGGCTCGGGCAAGTCGACCGTGGGCCGGGCGCTGCTGAAACTGCTGCCCGGCGCCAAGATCAGCGCCGACCGCATCCGCTTCGAGGATCTGGACCTGCTGGCGCAGTCCGAGGCCGAGATGCTGAAGATCCGCGGCCGGCGCATGTCGATGATCCTGCAGGACCCGAAATTCTCGCTGAACCCGATCCACCGGGTCGGCGATCAGGTGGCCGAGACCTATCTGCGGCATTTCCCGGCCTCACGGACCGTCGCCAAGGCCAAGACGCTGGAAATGCTGGAAGCGGTGAAGATCCGCGACCCCGAGCGGGTCCATGACCTCTATCCGCACGAGATCTCGGGCGGCATGGGCCAGCGGGTGATGATCGCCATGATGCTGCTGGCAGACCCCGATCTGGTCATCGCTGACGAGCCGACCAGCGCGCTCGATGTGACCGTGCGGTTGCAGGTCCTGAACATCCTCGACGGGCTGGTGCGCGATCGCGGCATCGGGCTGATCATGATTTCGCACGACCTGAACCTGGTGCGGAATTTCTGCGACCGGGTGCTGATCATGTATGCGGGCCGGGTGGTCGAAACGCTGAACGCGGCGGATATGGACAAGGCCCAGCATCCCTATACCCGCGGCCTTCTGGCCGCGCAGCCGCGCATTGGCGGCGGTCGAAAGCCGCTGGCCGTGCTGGATCGTCGCCCCGAATGGAAAGAGGAGGCCGTGCTGTGACCAAATCCGTCGAGATCAAGGACCTGTCGATCACCTTCGGGGTCGGCCCCTCCGCCGTGAAGGTTCTGCCGGGCGTTACCTTCTCGGTCGCGCCGGGCGAATGCTTTGGCCTTGTCGGCGAAAGCGGCTCGGGCAAGTCCACGGTGCTGCGCTGCGTCTCGATGCTGACCGATTTCTGGCAGGGCGAGGTGCGGATCGACGGCCAAAGCGTCCGCGATCTGCCGCAGCAGCAGCGCTGCCGGCAATTGCAGATGGTGTTTCAGGACCCCTATGGCAGCCTGCATCCGCGGCAATCGGTCCGCACGGTGCTGTCGGAACCCCTGCGCATCCACGGCATCGGTGACCGCGAGGCGCGGATGCGCGCGGCGATGGTCGATGTCGGTCTGCCGGTCGATTTCCTCGACCGCTTTCCGCACCAGCTGTCCGGTGGCCAGCGCCAGCGCGTCGCCATTGCCCGCGCGCTGATCCTCGAACCCTCGGTGCTGCTGCTGGACGAGCCGACCTCGGCCCTCGATGTCTCGGTGCAGGCCGAGATCCTGAACCTCTTGGCGCGGCTGCGCGAGGAGCGTGGCTTCACCTATATCATGGTGACCCATGATCTGGCGGTGGTCGACCACATGTGCGACCGCTTCGCCGTCATGCTGCATGGCGAGATCACCGAGATCCTGCCGCGCGAGGCGATCCCCGGCAACGGCGCGAGCCATCCCTATGCGCGCGAGCTGATCGGGGCCTCGCTGGAATATGAGGGGCTGATGTAGGGCAGCGCCCAAGCACAGCAGCAATGGCCGCGCCGAAGGGTGCGGCCTTTTGGCTTGGATCGCCGAAGGACCCCGGCCCGGAACGAGGCACGCAGTGCCGCCGGGCCAGCGCCGGCCCGTCCCCCGGGCTGGCGCTGGCCCTCAGTTGCACAAACCAAAACGGGCGCATCCTGCGATGCGCCCGTCTCCGGGGGGAAACTGAACCCGGGATCACCGCTCCTTGGTGACGCCTTCAAAGCGCGAGACCCAGGGCGAGACGATCATGCCCGAGATATCGGCCTGATAGGCGGCGGTATCGATCACCTCGGAGAAGGGCTGGATCGACATGACCGCTGTTTCCATATGGGTCTGGATATCCTCATAGGCCTTGGCCTGCGCCGCCGGGTCCTGCACCAGCAGCGCCTCCTCGATCATCTTGTTCAGGTCGGCGTCATAGAAGCTGGTGCGCCAGCCCTGATAGTTGGTCAGCTTGGCCGCGTCGCTGTTATCGGGGTTATAGGCCATCGAGCGCAGGTTGCTGTCTGGGTGCGGCTGCTGGCCGCCACCGCCGCGACCGACGATCAGCTCGAAATTGCGCTCGCGCATGGCACCATAGATCTGGTCGCCCGAGCCGGTGATCAGCTCGGCCTCGATCCCGGCCTGCGCCAGCGTGTTCTGGATCGCCGTCGCCGCCTTCATGAACGGGTCTTCCGACAGCACGCGCAGCGTCGTCTTGAACCCGTCGGGGAAGCCGGCCTCGGCCAGCAGCGCCTTGGCCTTTTCCACATCCAGCGTATAGCCCGGATCGGGCAAGAGCCCCATCACCCCGGTCGACAGCGGGCGCTGATGCTTCTTGCCGTAGAAGGGCATCACCGCCTTGTCGAGCCCGTCATAGTCGATCAGGTAACGCAGCGCCTCGCGCACCTTGGGATTGGCCAGACGCTCGTCCTTCATCGACACGGCGAGGTAATAGAAACCGGCACCGGGGGTCGATTCGACCTTCAGCGCCTCGTTGCCGGCCAGCGCGGTCAGGTCGGGGGCCTGCATCGAATAGGCCACATCGATATCGCCCTGTTCCAGCATCAGCCGCTGCGACTGCGATTCCGGCAGGTGGCGCAGCATCACCCGGGTCATCGCCGGCGCCTCGCCCCAATAGGCGTCGTTCCGGGTCAGGATGATGTATTCGTTCGAGGCCCATTGCGTCAGCACATAGGGACCGGAGCCCGCCGAATTCAGCGTCAGCCAGGCCGTGCCTTGATCGCCATCCGTCTCGTTCTCCATCACCAGCTTGCTGTCGAGGATCGAGCCGGGGCCGCTCAGCGCCAGCGTCATCAGGACCAGGTTCGGGTCATCCGCCTGCGGCAGGTTCAGCACGAAGGTCCGGTCATCCTCGGCCACGAAGGACTGATCGGCGGCCTCGGGGGTGAAGCCGCGGGTCTTGAGGAACGAGGCCTGCGCAAGGTTCAGCTGCATCAGCCGCTTGAAGCTGTAGACCACATCCGCAGCCGTCACCGGATTGCCCGAGGCGAATTTCGCCCCCTCGCGCAGGGTGAAACGGATCGACATGCGATCGGGCGCGACTTCCCAGCTTTCGGCCATGCGCGGCTGGATGCTGCGATCCTCGGGCGAGAGGATGACCAGCGTGTCATAGACGTTGTTCAGGACCTGCACCGTCTCGCGGCCGGTGATGGCGGCGGGGTCCAGCGTCAGGATATTGTTCATCGAGGTGGCGACGATCAGCTGATCCTCGGGCGTTTCCGCCAGCGCGGCCAGCGGGTTCGCCCCGATCAGAAGCGCGCCGAGCGCCACCGAAGCAAGAAAATGTTTCATGGTTCCTCCCTTGTGCCGCGTCACGGGCGCGCGGCGCGCCATCTCATCCGCAGTGGCCTGCGGCAGTCCTGCACTCGCCTGCCTCAGGCGAGCAATTCCGTCACCGGCGCCACCAGCGCCCGGCCAATGGCGGCCGTCGCCTCTGCGTCCAGATGCACCTGATCGGCGGGGCTGACCGAGGCCACCTCACCCGCGTCGAAGAAGCCGCAGCCGAGTTCATCGGCGAGCGCGCGATAGAGCGGTGCGATCCGACGAGCCTCGCCGGGGTCGCGCCCGCCTGCTGCACCCGCTCCGGTCGGCGGTGGGGCGACGATCAGCAGGCGCGGCACCGCGCCAAGCGGCTTGTAGGGAAAGGTGGCGACGATCTCGGCCAGCCGTTTCATCCCGGCCTGCGCGCCATCGGCCCGGCCGCCATGCACCGCCTTCAGGTCATTCGTCCCGAGCATCAGGATCACCAGATCCAGCGGCATATGCGCCGACAGCGCCACCGGCAGCGCCTTTGCGCCATTCCGGAGCGCCGCGCCCGCATCGTCATCGCGGCAGGTGGTGCGCCCGCCGACGCCATCGGCATGAATCCGAACACCCGACAGCGCGGCTTCCAGCACGCGCGGCCACTGCCCGCCAGCGGGATGGCGCAGGCCCGTCACCGGGTCCGCGCCCCAGGTCAGGCTGTCACCGAAGGCAAGAACCTCGCGGGTCATCACGCCACCCGGTTGTTGTCGATGAAGGTGAAATCAATGTCCTCGCCCAGACCCGGACGATCGGGGACATGGACATAGCCATCCGCATCCATCGGATCGGACAGCGATTTCAGGTAGTCAAAGCCGTCATCGTATTCGAGGAAGGGATGCAGCAGCCCGCGCTCGTACCAGCGGCAGTTCTTCGAGGCGGCGACCACGTGCAGGTTCATCGCGGTGTTGCCATGCACCTCGCACTCCATGCCGAAGGCCTCGGCCATGCGCATGGTCTTCAGCGCCGGGGTGATGCCGCCCACGTCGTTGACGCCGGTCCGCAGGATATCGCAGGCACCGTGCTTGACCCATTCGGCACGGTGCCAATGCTTGCCGGCGGCACTTTCCGGGCCGACCACGGGGATATCCAGGTTGTCGGCCAACCACTTGTAGGATGACATGCTCTGCTCATCCATCGGTTCCTCGATCCAGTCGAAGCCCAGCTTCTCCAGCCCGCGGCCAAGCGCCAGCGCGTCGCTGCGCGAATACCAGTGGAAGGCGTCGATCATCAGGCTGATATCGGGGCCGACCGCCTCGCGCACGGCGGCGCAGGCTTTCAGGTCCATGCGCACATCCGGCGCCCAGCTGACCGGCGGCATCCAGGTGTGCAGCTTGATCCCCTTGTAGCCGCGCTTGACCAGCGTTTCGGCAAAGCGGCCGTAATCCTCGGGCGTGGCGAGGCCGTTCTCCAGCTCGTCGCCGCACATGATGCTGCCATAGGCCAGCACCTTGTCGCGATAGGCGCCGATCAACTTGTAGACCGGCTGGCCCAGGCTGCGCCCGGCCAGGTCCCACAGCGCGCAATCGACCACGGCCAGCGTCCGGTCGGTCAGCTGCGCCGCCGAGCCGCGCTGCCAATGCGCCAGGTCCTGCCACAGCCGTTCGCGGTCGCGGTGGTCCTGCCCGATCAACACCTTGCGGACGAATTTCTCCAAGACATGCGGGCGGACGATCTCGGGCGCGGTGAAGCTGTGCCCCTCCTGCCCGTCCTCGGTGCGGATGGTCAGGATCGCCTGCTGCACCTGGTGCGCCGGCCCCGGATGGGCATGGCCCGCGCTGTCGGAATGCCGCCGCGTGGTGGTTTTGAAGATCCGCGCCTCGACCTCGGTGATGATCATCCCTGTCCGTCCCTGTCTGAAATTCCGGCCACGGATTCGCAGCCGCCTCGCCACCGGGATACAATCATGTCTGGCATACTGTCAATAGTTGTCTGACATGTTTGACATCCTGTCTGAACCTCACCAGCGCCACCCTGCGCCGCAGGGCCTCGACAGCCGCGACAATTTGCGCCAAGACGGGCCGAACCGGCCGCACACGGCCCCCTGTCCCCGTTGCCGCAGAGCCGATTGCGCCCATGTCCGAGTTACTCATTCTGTTCTGCGCCGGGTTGATCGGCGGCATCATGAACGCGGTCGCCGGTGGCGGCACCTTCATCACCTTCCCGGCGCTGGTCTTTACCGGCATCCCGCCGGTCGCCGCCAATGCCACGGCGACGGTTGCCGCCCTGCCCGGCTATCTCGCCGCCGCCATCAGCTTTCGCCGCGACATCCTGCTGATCGAGCGCCATCAGCTGAAACGCCTGACCGGCTGGACCATCGTCGGCTCGGCCATCGGCTCGGTGCTGCTGCTGGTCAGCTCGAACGCCGCCTTCTCGCTCCTGGTGCCGTTCCTGCTGCTCGCGGCCACGCTGATCTTTCTCAAGGGCGCGGCGATCCGCGCCTTTGCCGCCAAGCACGCCCGCGACGTGACCGCCTTCGGCCTAGGCACGCTGCTGCCGGTGGCGATCTATGGCGGCTATTTCAACGGCGGGCTGGGGATCATCCTTCTGGCGTTGTTCTCGCTTTGGGGTCTCACCGACCTGAACCAGATGAACGGGCTGAAATGCTGGCTCAGCTTCGCGCTGTCGGTCATCAGCTTTGCAATCTTTGCCATCGGTGGCAAAGTCATCTGGATCCCGGCGGCCATGATGGCCCTTGGCACCATTGCCGGCGGCCTCTTGGGCGCGCCGGTCTCTCGCCGCATTCCGATGCCGCAGTTGCGCGCGCTGATCGCCGCCATCGGCTTTGGCATGACGGCCATCTTTTTCTGGCGCTTGTTCAACGGAGGCTAACACACATGAGCGACATCAAACGGATCGAAACCGGCCAGCGGATGAGCCAGGCCGTCACCTATAACGGCGTGGCCTACCTGGCCGGTCAGGTTGGTCAGGCGGGCGCATCGGTCACCGACCAGACCCGCGCCATCCTGGCGCAGATCGACACGCTGCTGAAGAAATGCCACAGCGACAAGACCCGCATCCTTTCGGCCCAGATCTGGCTGGCCGACATGGCCGATTTCGCCGAGATGAACGCGGTCTGGGACGCCTGGGTGCCGCAGGGCAATGCCCCCGCCCGCGCCACCGGCGAGGCGAAGCTGGCGACCCCCGATTACAAGGTCGAGATCATCGTGACGGCCGCGGCCGGCTAATCGCCTGCAAGACCGAGCGCGCCGCGCGAAGGCCCGGCGCCTCACCCCCCTTGCCGAGGCGGTCCATCGTCAGATCCATCGCCTCGAACTGCGCCTTGCGCGCCGACATGTCCTCGAGCGTTGCCAGCAGCGCATCGGCCATCGGCCCGGGCTGGCAGTTGCTGCCCAGGAACTCCGGCACGGCGCGGGTGTCGCTGACCAGGTTGACCAGTGTCACGGTATCGGTCTTCAGCATCATCCCGACGATCAGCCGGCTCAGCAGGGCCATGTCATAGCCCACGACCATCGGCACGCGATTGGCCGCCAGTTCCAGACTGACCGTGCCCGAGGCCGCAAGCGCCAGATCGGCGGCGGCAAAGGCCGCCAGCTTCTCCTGCGGGTCCTCGACCACGATCGGCGCGGTGGGCCAGCGTTTCACCATGTCGCGCAACAGCGCCGAAACGCCCGGCACCGTCGGGATCACCACCCGAATTTCCGGCACGCGGTCCCTGAGCCGCATCAGCGCCTCATCAAAGCGCGGGCCAAGCCGCGTCACCTCGCCCTTGCGCGAGCCGGGCAGGCACAGGACCACCGGCGCATCGGCGCTGATCCCGTGCGCGGCCAGAAAGGCATTGGCCTCGTCCGGCCCGGCCAGCGGCTCGGCCACCACCGGATGCCCGACGAAATCGCAGGACATGCCGGCGGCTTCCATCAGCGGCGGCTCGAAGGGCAGGATCGCCAGCACATGGTCGATCACCTCGGCCATCTTCAGCGCCCGCCCGGGCCGCCATGCCCAGACCGAGGGCGCGACGTAATGGATGGTCTTCAGATCCGGGTTCAACGCCCGCGCCTCGCGCGCCACGCGCAGGCAGAAATCCGGGCTGTCGATGGTGATGAGGGCATCGGGAGCGAACTCGGCCACGGCGCGGGCGGTCTCGCTGATCCGGCGCTTCAGGTGGCGGTATTTCGGCAGCACCTCCCAGATGCCCATCAGCGACAGCTCATCCATCGGAAAGCGGCTCACCAGCCCCTCGGCCTGCATCCGCGGCCCGCCGATGCCATCAAAGGCGATACCCGGCTGCAATTCGTTCAGCCCCGCCATCAACGCGCCGCCAAGCGCGTCGCCCGAAACCTCACCCGCGATCAGAAACAGTTTCATGCCAATGCGCCTTTCCCGCCGCAGGGAGGAATGGTCCTGCGGGACAAGGACAGCTTATTACCGTCTCGCCCCGAACGCCACTCAACCAGAGCGCGACCACAAGAACAGCCCCGCCCCTTCGGCGCGGCGGATGGTTTCGTCCCTGTCCAACAGGATAACGCTGCCGGCGGCCCAAGCGATCCCGGCAAGTCCCGCCGCTGCCGCCTGATCGACGGTATCCGGCCCGATGGTCGGCAGATCGATGCGGCGGTCCTGCCCCGGCTTCGGCGCCTTGTAGAAGACCCCGCGCCCACCCTTGGGATTGGCGCGCAGGTTGCGGTGCTGCGCGGCGAAATCCAGCATGGCGGCAGTGCCGGGCAAGGTTTCGATGGCGATGCAGAGGCCCTGCGCCACGACGCAGCCCTGACCCAGATCCAGCGGCCCCAGCGCTGCGACGATCTCGGCGGCGCGGGCAACATCCTTTTCATCGGCAGCCGAGGGCGTGCCGGTCAGATGGCCTTCAGAGGGGATCAGGTCAGGCGCGATTTCTTCAACACCGCAAACGGTTAGACCTGATTCATCGAAGATCTCGAGCACCGTGCGCAGCGCCGCGTCATCGCCCGACTGCATCGCCATCAGGATGCGCGGCACCAGCTGCGCGGTGCGGAGATCGAACTGTTCCGGGTCCAGCGCCGGACGGCGGACCGCGCCGGCAAAGATCACCCGGCTCACGCCCTGGTCCAGCAGGTGATCGAGAAAGGGCACCAGCCGCTCCAGCCGGAAGGTCTGGGCCGGGATCGGCGGGGCGAATCCCTCCAGCGCATAGATCGGGGCATCCGGCAAATGGGCGGCGATGGCAGGGGCCAGCCCGCCCTCGCCCGCGATGATGGCGGTTTTCGTCATCTGCACTCAGTCATGCGCCCGGGCGTCAGGAAGCTGCGATCCGAGGGGCCGAGGATGAAATCCAGCACCTCGCGCTCCATCCCGGTCGCCGCCTCGATCCGCGCCCGCGCGGTGTCGCGGAACGAGCCCTTGCCCAGATCGCCCAACATCTCGCGCAGCGCGGTGATCTCGGCCCGGCTGGCACCGCGACGCTTCAGCCCGACGAGGTTCAGCCCGTCCAGATGCCCGCGCGGCCCCTGCACCAGCCCGAAGGGGATGACATCGGCGGTGACCATGGTGACCGCGCCGATCATCGCGCCGCGACCGATGCGCACGAACTGATGCACGCCGGAAAGCCCGCCGACGATCACGTCATCTTCCAGCACGCAATGGCCGGCGATGGCGACGTTGTTAACAAGGATCACCCGGTTGCCGATCTGGCAGTCATGGGCGACATGGCTGCCGGCCATGAAGAGGCCGTCATCGCCCACGCGGGTCAGCCCGCCGCCGCCCTCGGTGCCGGGGTTCATCGTCACATATTCGCGGATGCGGTTGCGCGCGCCGATTTCCAGCGCGGCGCGTTCGCCCTTGAATTTCAGGTCCTGCGGGATCTCGCCGATGCAGGCGAAGGGAAAGATCACCGTCTCCTCGCCGACCGAGGTTTCCCCGGTGACGACGACATGCGATTTCAGCACGACCCCGCGCGCCAGCCGCACCTGCGGGCCGACCACGCAGAAGGGCCCGATCTGGCAATCCTCGGCAATCGCCGCCCCCGGCTCGATCACCGCCGAGGGGTGGATGACAGGGTCAGCCATCCGATTTCAGATCCATCATTGCCGTGAACTCGGCCTGCGCGGCCAGCTGCCCGTCGACAAAGCCCTTGCCCTCGAATTTCCAGATCTTGCCGCCCGGACGCTTCACCGTCACATGCAGCTCCAGCACGTCGCCCGGCACCACCATGCGGCGGAACTTGCAGGCGTCTATGCCCATGAAATAGGTCGACAGCGGCTTGTCGATCACGTCGAGGCTGATGCCCACCACCACCGCCGAAGTCTGCGCCATCGCCTCGATGATGGTGACGCCGGGCATGATCGGCTGGCCGGGGAAATGGCCCTCGAAATGCGGCTCGTTGCAGGTCACGTTCTTGATGCCCACCGCGCTTTCAAAGGGCACGATGTCGCGCACCTTGTCGATGAACAGGAACGGATAGCGGTGCGGGATGATCCGCTTGATGAGGCTCAGATCGGCCTCGGTATAGGGGGCGGGGTTGCGGGTTGCCTCTGCCATGATCTGTCCCTTCAGCATTTCGAACGGGGTTAGCAACGGGTTGGCGGCTTGGCAAGCTTATCGCGTGCTGCCGCGCCGCCCCTCGGTCAGCCAGCCGGTCAGGATCAGCCCGGCGATCAGCAAAAGCCAGGCCCATCCGGGCAGGATCGGACGCCGAGACAAGCCGGTGACGGTGGCCGCCTCGCGCGGGGTGACGCCGATCCAGCTGCCGGTGACGCCCTCGCCGCTGGCGGGCCGGCCCATGCGGACGGCACGCAGGTCGGGAATACCGTCCGAGAGGTGCATGACAGCGCCACCGGTGGCCTCGGACAAGGGCGCAAGCCGCGCCTCGCTGGCCACGGTTTCCTCGAATTCCTTCGGCGCCGAGGGGCCCAGCACGATCACGCGGGTGATTTCGCCATCGGTCAGGCGATAGAGCCCCGGCCCCGGCGCCTGCCAGTCGGCGGTCCAGCGGCCCGGCCCGGTCTCGGTCAGATCCACGCTGGTCTCGCTGCCATCGGGGCTGGTCAGGGTGATCGGCCCAGCAGTTTCGGCCATGGTGCGGCGGGTGATGCGCAGGCCGAGGCCCGGCAACTGGTCGGCCAGCAGCGCCTCTTCCTCGAGATCGGGTTCCTTCATCGACCAATGGGCGATGCGGCGCAGCAGTTCCAGTTGCGGCCCGCCGCCCTCGAAGCCACGGCCCCAAAGCCAGACCTGATCGCTGGTCAGCATCGCCACCCGGCCCTCGTCCACCCGGTCCATGATCAAGAGCGGCTGGTCCTCCTCGCCGGTCATCACCACCTCGCCACGATCCGGCACCACCTCGGCCATGCGCAGCCAGCGGCCCCAGTCGCTGTCCGCGCGCGTCCCGTTCTCTGCCGGCGCGCCGGGCAGTCCGGCGGTGACCGGATGGCGGCGACCGGCCTCGGTCAGATGCGGACGGAAGGGCTGTTCGATGATCCGCCCGGTCGGGCGCGCGGGCAGGATTTCGCCCAGGGGCGAGAGGTTCAGGCTTTCGACGCTGGCCATTTCCGGCCCGGCCGAGACAAGCACCGCGCCACCCTCGCGGACATAGCGGGCGACATTGCGGTAATAGTCGGGCGGCAGGATGCCTCGCACGCGGTAGCGGTCGAAGATGATCAGGTCGAAATCGTCGATCCGTTCCAGGAACAGTTCGCGCGTGGGAAAGGCGATCAGCGACAGCTGGTTGACCGGCACGCCATCGGACTTGTCGGGCGGGCGCAGGATGGTGAAGTGGATCAGGTCCACCGCCGCGTCGGATTTGAGCAGATTCCGCCAGGTCCGCTCGCCGGCATGGGGTTCGCCCGAGATGAGCAGCACCCGCAGACGGTCACGGACGCCGGTGATGGTGACGGCGCTGGCATTGTTGCGGTCGGTCAACTCGCCCGCGCCATCGCCGCCGGGCGCGTCAAATGCCAGTTGAATGACGTTCTGTCCGGCATGGTCAGGCGTCACCGGCAGTTCCAGCGACACACCGGGCGGCACCGCATAGACCTGTTCCGGACCGCCATCGAGGCTGATGCGCAGGTTGGTCGACTGGCCGACAATGGCCTCGGGCACCGCGCCCTGATCCTCGATCCGCAGGCGGATGCGCACCTCCTCGCCCACCAGCCCGAAGGCCGGAGCCTCCTCGATCACCAGCCGGCGGTCCCAATCCTCGGGGTTGCCGGTCAGCAGCGTGTGGACCGGCGCCGGGGCACCCGCCGGGATCATCGAGGGGTCATGCGCCTGGCCATCGGTCACGCTGATCACACCGGCAATGCGGCTGTCGGGCTCGGCGGCGATGGCGCGGGTCAGCGCGGTGCCGATCAGGCTGCCATCGGGATCATCGCCCACCGTCACCCGGCGCAGCTCGGTATTGGGCAGGTCCGAGATCTGCCGGGTCAGCGCCTCGATCGCCGCATCGGTCTGCGCCTCGCGCCCCGGCAGGGTCTGGCTGGCGCTGCGGTCATCCAGAAGGATCACGATATCCGACAGCCCGGCCCGCGCCCCGATCTCCAGCGCCGGACCGGCCAGCGCCGCCGCTGCCGCTAGCCCCGCCAGCCCGCGCCAGGCCCAGCCCTGCAGGCCCCGCCACAGCGCAAAACCTGCGATCAGCAGCGCCAGCGCCGCCAGCGCGTAGATCGCCCATAGGGGCAGCATCGGGTCAAAGCGCAGCGCGGTCACGGCATCACCTCTTCGGCGCGCAGCCGTTCCAGCAGCGCCGGCACATGCACCTGGTCGGATTTGTAATTGCCGGTCAGCACATACATGATCAGGTTGATGCCAAAGCGGAAGGCCATCTCGCGCTGTTCCTCGCCCTCGTAACCGCGTCCAACCGGAAAGCGCGGCATTCCGGCCTCGTCCACCGCCCAGGCCTCGGCCCAGCTGTTCGCGCCGATGACCACCGGCGTGACGCCGTCATTCAGGTTGCGGAAGGGCACGCCCTCGGCCGCCTCGGCCCCGGCGGGCGGGGCCTCGACCCAGACGGTGCGGCCCGACCAGCGGCCGGGGAAATCCTCGAGCAGGTAGAAGGCGCGGGTCAGCACGTGATCCTCGGGCACCGGGGCCAGTGGTGGGATCTCCAGCGGCGCGGCGAGGGTCTGCAGCGTGGCACTCATGTCCGGGCCGCCAAGACCGGCCAGATCGCCGTCGCGGGTGTCGAAGAGGATCATCCCGCCCGAGCGCAGGAAATGGTTCAGCCGCAGATAGGCCATGGCCGAGGGCAAGGGCTGGCTGTCGGTCACCGGCCAGTAGAGAAAGGTCAGCATCGACAGGTCGTCGCTATCCAGATCGATCCCCACCGGCTCGCCCGGTTCGACCGAGCTGCGATAGAAAAGCGCGCGCGACAGGCCTTCGAGTCCCTGCTCGGATATTTGATCGACCTCGGCATCGCCGGTGATGACATAGGCCAGCGCCACCTCATTGGCGGCGCGCAGAAGCTCGGGATTGACGATTTCTTCTGCTGGCGGGGTGGCTGGCGGGGTCTCTTGCGCCTGCACGCCGCCCTGCGGCAGCGCCAGCATCAGCGCCGCCAGCAGTCCCGCCGCCGCCATCCGCCGTCCACCCCGGCCCAGCATGGCCGAGCCGAGCGCATCGAGTGCCAAGAGCAGCGCCGCCGCCGCGATCAGCCAGCCGGTCAGGTCGCGCCCCGGCACCTCGCCGGTGCTTTCAACCGTCGCGCCCGGCCAGTCGGCACGGGTCATCTCCGCCCCGGCATTCAGGGCCTGCCGCCGCTCGCCCGCCGCATAGATGCCGGCGGGCTGACCCGGCCCCGGCCCCTCGGCCAGATCCTCGGCGGCGACCGGGGCCAGATCGCCGGGCCCCTCGGCGGTTCCAAACCCGTCCAGAACCGATTCCGGCGTCCAGAAGGGCTGTTCGCGGTCCTCGGTTGTCTGGTTGGCGGTGTCGCTGGTCCGCGCGGTGGCGACCAGCCGGTCCAGCATGGCGACGAAGAGGCCCGAGAGCGGCAGGTTCGACCAGTCGGCATTGGCGGTCACATGGACCAGCACCACCTGCCCCTGTCCCAGACCCGACCGGGTGATCAGCGGCGTGTTGTCCGACAGCGCGGCAATGGTGCGCTCGGCCAGTTCCGGCGCGGGCTGCGCCATCAGCTGCGCCCGGATCGCCACCTCTTCCGGTGCGGTCAGGCCCGAGAAAAGCCCATCGGCGGCAAAAGGTGCCAGCCCGCGCGGATCACCCCAGCTGAGCGCCCCGCCGATATCGCGCCCGCCCGGACGCAGGCGCACGGGCAAGAGCGGCTCCTCGGGCAGGTTTTCGTAAGCCGCCATGCGCGGCCCGGCGAAACGGATCAGCAAGCCGCCCGCGTCCACCCAGTCGGTCAGCGCCGGAACCTCGTCCTGCAGCAGCTGGTCGGCGAGGATGATGACATCGGGCGCGGAATCCAGCACATCGCCAAGCCCGCCCTCGACCAGATCGGTCGTCGGCGCCAGCGCCCGGCGCAGATAATGCAGCGGCGACAAGAGTTGCTGCCCCTCGGCGGAACGGTCGGAATCGCCCACCAGCCCGACCTTGTGGCGGCGCACCCGGTCATCGGCCAGCACCACCGCACCGGCATGGGTCTGGCCCTCGATCTGGAAGCGGGTGATGCGGTTGCGCAGTTCCGGCGGCAGGTCGATGGCGACGGGGCGCGTGATCGCGCCACCCTCGCCCGTCACCGCCTCACCCGGGGTCAGCCGCGCCAGCTCGCGCGGGGTGCCCTGCGGGTCGGGGCCGATGGCGAGGATCGCCGGCGCCTCATCGTCAAAGCCGTGCAGCGTCAGCGAAGGCGTATCGCCCGCGTGCAGCGTCAGCGCGCGGAGGGGCTGAACCGGCGGCAGCACCGTCACCGGCCCGCGTGCGGTCAGTTCGGCCAGCCATGCGGCGCGGGTCGGATGATCGAGCCCGTCGCTGATCCAGAGCGTGTCCAGCGCCCCTTCGGGCTGGTCGGCCAAGGTGGCGGCAGGGTCTTCGGGCAGTCGGCTCGACCAGGGCGCAGGCAGCGCCGCGCGCATCCGCGCCTGCAACTCGGAGGCCGGGCTGAAGGCCAGCGCGCCGGTCTGCCGGCCATCCGCCATCAGCAAAGCCGCCGGACGGCCATCGCCCGCCGCATCCTGAAGCGCGCGCTCGGCCCGGGCCTGACGCTCGGCCCAGCCCGGCGCGGCAGACCATCCGGCATCCATGACGATGAGCAGCGGGCCATCACCCGTGGCGCGCAGCACCGGCTTCCAGACCGGCCCGGCAAAGGCAATGATCAGAAGCGCCATGGCCAGCAGCCGCAAAAGCAGCAGCCACCAGGGCGTGCGCCGCGCCACCGGCACCGGATCGCGCAGGCCCAGAAGCAGATCGACGCCGGGGAAATCCTGCAAGCGCGGCGCGGGCGGCATGGCGCGCAGGATGATCCAGAGGACCGGCAGCACCGCCAGTGCGGCGAGGATCCATGGGGTCGCAAAGCCGAGGGGGCCAAGGATCAGCACCGATCAGCCCCCCAGAACCTGATAGAGCCACATCAGCGCCGCCGCCGGCGGGGTCGCCGTGTCATGCGTGCCGAAATGCCAGCCGGCGCCTTGCGCGCCTCGGGTCAGCAGGTCGCGCCGTTCAGCCAGGCGCTCCAGATAGGCGGCGCGCAGGCCGGCCGCATCGCGGGTGTCATGGCTGACGCGCCCGCTGACCGAGCGGAACAGCACCGCGCCGTCGAAGGGAAAGACCTCCTCGTCCGGGTCAAGCACCTGCAGAAGCGCACCCGAGACGCCAAGTGCAGCGGCGCGCGCGAGGTAGTCGCTGACCCAAGCAGGATCGCCGAGAAAATCGGAAATCAGCACCACCCGCTGATTGGGGCGCAGCGCCGTCAGCGGCGGCTGGTCGGCATCGGTGCCGGCCTCGGCCTGCAGCGCCAGACCCTGCGCCAGCCGGTCGGTCTGCAACCGGCCGGCGCGCGGCGGCTGGCCAGCCAGACCCACCCGCTCGCCCCCGCGCAACAGCACCATGCCAAGCGCCAGAGCCAGCAGACGCGCGCGGTCGCGCTTGGTCGGGCGGCTGGCGGCGCCGCGATAGCCCATGCCCTGCCCGGCGCTGGCCCAGATCACCGCGGCTTCCGCCGATTGCGCCTCGCGGTCGCGGACGAATTGTGCGTCAGAACGGGCGCTGCGGCGCCAGTCGATGCTGCGGGCGGTGTCGCCCTCGCGTGCGGGGCGGTATTGCCAGAAATCCTCGCCGGGCCCGCTGCGCCGCAGGCCATGCGCCCCCGGTGCGATCAGCGCGGCCAGCCGCTCGGCCGAGAGGACCAGCGCCGGCAGGCCGCCGGATTCGGCCTCGGCCCTTGCGCGAAGATCGGCGGCGTCCGTGCTCACGCGGCCCTCGTCTGACCCGACCGTTCACCCAGCAGGCGCAGGATCGCGCCATCCACGGTTTCGCCCCGCGCCCGCGCGGCAAAGGACAGCGCCATGCGGTGGCGCATGACCGGCGCGGCCAGCGCCTCGACATCTTCCAGCGTCGGCGCGAAGCGGCCATGCAGGGCGGCGCGCGCGCGCGTGACCAGCATCAGCGCCTGTGCCGCGCGCGGACCCGGACCCCAGATCAGGCTGTCAGCGACCCAGCCCGCCGCCTCGGGCGCGCCGGGACGGGCCGCGCGGACCAGCGACAGGATCGCCTCGACCACGCTTTCGCCCACCGGCATCTGCCGGATCAGCCGCTGCGCCGCGATCAGCGCCTCGGGGTCGAAGGCGGCATGCGCCTCGCCCTGTTCCACCCCGGTGGTGGCCAGCAGGATGTCGCGTTCGGTGTCGCGGTCGGGGTAATCCACGTCGATCTGCAACAGGAAGCGGTCCAGCTGCGCCTCGGGCAGCGGATAGGTGCCCTCCTGCTCGATCGGGTTCTGGGTCGCCAGCACATGGAAGGGCCGGCCAAGCGGGCGGTGCTGGCCGCCGATGGTGACCTCATGCTCCTGCATCGCCTGCAGCAGCGCCGATTGCGTCCGCGGGCTGGCGCGGTTGATCTCGTCCGCCATCAGCAGCTGGGTAAAGACTGGGCCTTCGATGAAGCGGAACTCGCGCCGGCCATCGGCGGTCATGTCCAGAACTTCCGAACCCAGAATATCGGCGGGCATCAGGTCGGGGGTGAACTGGATGCGCTGCGTGCCAAGGCCCATCACCGTGCCAAGCGTCTCGACCAGCATGGTCTTGCCCAGGCCCGGCTGGCCGACCAGCAGCGCGTGGCCGCCCGACAGGATCGCGGCCAGCACCTGCTCGACCACGTCATGCTGCCCGACAAAGCGCCGCTCGATGCTGGCGCGCGCGCGCTTCAACGCATCGCCAAGCGCCTCGACATCCGCCACCAGTTTTTCGTCCGAACCCATGACAACGCCTCGTTTGTGCTTTAGACCGACCATAGATAACAGAAGTTCGGGCGACCATATCGAATGGCAGATGAGACTGACAATCGCGTGAGCGCAAGTCCCACTCCCGGCGCCCCAACCGCCGACGGGATCGCTGCCGCGGCCAGCAAGGCCGGCAAGAAGGGCCTGCCGCCGGTGCATCTGTGGAACCCGCCCTTCTGCGGCGATCTGGACATGCGCATCAAGGCCGACGGGACCTGGTTCTACCAGGGAACGCCGATCGGCCGACCCGCCATGGTGCGGCTGTTCTCGACCGTGCTGAAGCGCGAGGGTGACAAATTTTTCCTTGTCACCCCGGTTGAAAAGGTCGGCATCGTGGTCGACGACGCACCCTTCATCGCGATCGATGCCGAGATCCAGCCCGACCGGATCACCTTCACCACCAATGTCGGCGACGAGGTGGTCGCGGATGCAGAAAACCCGATCATCCTGCGGGGCGATGCGCAGGAGCCGCGACCCTATGTGCATGTGCGCCGGGGGCTCGAGGCGCTGATCGACCGCAAGACCTTTTACCGGCTGGCGGCGGCGGCGGATGAGGGCCCCGAGGGCAAGGTGGGGGTGCGCTCATCTGGCCAGTTTTTCCCGCTCGAGTTCTAGGCTAATCCTGCCTGCATGCTGAAATTCGCTGCCAACCTGACCATGCTCTTTACCGAGCGCCCGCTGCTGCAGCGCTTCGAGGCGGCGGCACAGGCCGGCTTTACCGGCGTCGAGGTCCTGTTCCCCTATGACCTTGCCGCCAAGGAGCTGGTCCAGGCCACACGCGCGAACGGGCTGCAATTCGTACTGCTGAACGCGCCGCCGCCCAGCTGGACGGGCGGCGCGCGCGGCTTTGCCGCCGATCCGGCGCTGGTCGACCGGTTCCGGGCCGATTTCGACCGCGCCCTGCGCTTTGGTCGGGCGCTGGCGACCGAGCATATCCATATCATGTCCGGCGTGGCCGAGGGGCCTGCGGCGCGCGAGACGCTGATCGCCAATCTTCAATGGGCCACGGCGCGCGCGCCCGAAACCAGCCTGACCATCGAGCCGCTGAACGGCGCCGACATGCCCGGCTATTTCCTCAATGACTTCGACCTCGCGGCCGAGATCATCGCGGCGGTCGGTGCGCCCAACCTGGGGCTGCAATTCGACAGCTACCATGCCCACCGGATCACCGGCGACGTTGGCGCCTGCTGGCAGCGCCACCGCGCGCTAGTGCGCCATGTCCAGATCGGCGGCGCACCCACCCGCTGCGAGCCGGACAAGGGCGAGAACGACCATGCCGCATTCCTGAAGCAGCTGGTGGCGGACGGTTACACCGGATGGGTCAGTGCCGAATACAAGCCGACCGGGACAACCGAGGCGGGACTGGGCTGGCTCGGCAAGGCAAATCGGGGCCGTTGACCGCTATTCCCTCAGCCTCTCGGGAACCATGCGCGTTTTCAATTCGTTGCATGACCAGAAAGGCGTCGGGCGCTGACCTGCCAGACGTTGCAGCCATCAACGGAGGAAGCAGATGCATTCCATCATCTATATCGTCGGTCTCGTCGTCGTCGTTCTGGCCGTCATCTCGTTCGTGTCGTAACCACGACCCGAACCAGGGGCAGCGCCTATGAACTCGATCATCTACATCATCGGCCTCGTGGTCGTCGTGCTGTTCATCCTGTCCATGCTTGGACTGCGCTGAACCACGACCCGACCAAGGCAACAGCGATGCGCGGCCCTGCCACTGGCGGGGCCGCGCTTCCATTTGTGGCCCCGGCCCATCGGCCGAAGTGACCTGACGGCCTCGATCACGGGCCTTGCCAAGCCGTGCGATCAGCGCCATATGCCCGTCACTCTCTCGCGAAGAAACAGCGTCGGGGCGGCCGGTTCCGGCCTGCCTTCTGGCCTGTGAATTTCGATCTGGCTTTTCCCTGCCCAATTCGCTAGGGCGGCCCCGCATACTAAAGGACGCGCCCCAATGGATATCCGCAACATCGCCATCATCGCCCATGTCGACCATGGCAAGACCACGCTGGTGGATGAACTGCTGAAGCAGTCCGGGGCCTTCCGCGAGAACCAGGCAACCGCCGAACGCATGATGGACAGCAACGACATCGAGCGCGAGCGCGGCATCACCATCCTGGCCAAGGCCACCTCGGTCGAGTGGAAGGGCACGCGCATCAATATCGTCGATACCCCGGGCCACGCCGATTTCGGCGGCGAGGTCGAGCGCATCCTGTCGATGGTGGACGGTGTCTGCCTGCTGGTCGATGCCGCCGAAGGGCCGATGCCGCAGACGAAATTCGTGACCTCGAAGGCGCTGGCGCTGGGGCTGAAGCCGATCGTCGTGCTGAACAAGGTCGACAAGCCGGCGGCCGAACCCGATGACGCGCTGAACGATGTCTTCGACCTTTTCGCCAACCTGGGCGCCACCGACGAGCAGCTGGATTTCCCCCATCTCTATGCCTCGGGCATCGGTGGCTGGGCCGACGAGTCGCTGGACGGCCCGCGCAAGGACATGTCGGCGCTGTTCGACATGGTGCTGCGCCATGTCGAACCGCCGAAGCAGATCGCGCGCAAGGACGAGCCGTTCCAGATGCTGGCCACCACGCTTGGCGCCGACAACTTCGTCGGCCGCCTGCTGACCGGCCGGGTCGAGGCCGGCCGTGCGAAAGCCGGTGACACGATCAAGGCGCTGGCCCGCGACGGCGAGCGGATCGAGCAGTTCCGCATTTCGAAGGTCATGGCCTTCCGTGGGCTGACCCAGACCGCCATCGACGTGGCCGAGGCCGGCGACATCGTCACCATCGCCGGCATGGCCAAGGCCACCGTGGCCGATACGCTCTGCGCCCCCGAGATCGACACCGCCCTGCCCGCGCAGCCGATCGACCCGCCCACCATCAGCGTCACCTTCGGCATCAATGACAGCCCGCTGGCCGGCCAGGACGGCAAGAAGGTGCAGTCCCGCGTCATCCGCGAGCGGCTGATGAAAGAGGCCGAATCGAACGTCGCCATCAAGATCGAGGACACGCCCGGCGGCGATGCCTTCATCGTCTCGGGCCGGGGCGAATTGCAGATGGGCGTGCTGATCGAGAACATGCGCCGCGAAGGCTTCGAGCTGTCGATCTCGCGTCCGCGCGTCATCTTCCGCGAGGAGAACGGCGAACGGCTGGAGCCTATCGAAGAGGTCATCATCGATGTCGATGACGAATATACCGGCGTGGTCATCGAGAAACTGACCGGCGACCGCAAGGGCGACATGGTCGACATGCGCCCCGCCGGTCACGGCAAGACCCGGATCGTCGCCCATGTCCCGTCGCGCGGGCTGATCGGCTACCACGGCGAGTTCATGACCGACACCCGTGGCAACGGCGTGCTGAACCGCATCTTCCATGGCTGGGCCCCCTACAAGGGCGCCATCCAGGGCCGCCGCCAGGGCGTGCTGATCTCGATGGAGAACGGCGTCTCGGTGGCCTATGCGCTGTGGAACCTGGAGGAGCGCGGCAAGATGTTCATCGGCGCGCAGGAACAGATCTATACCGGCATGATCATCGGCGAACACAGCCGCGACAACGACCTGGAAGTGAACCCGCTGAAGGGCAAGAAACTGACCAACGTCCGCGCCTCTGGCACGGACGAGGCGGTGCGCCTGACGCCCCCGGTCCGCATGTCGCTGGAAGAGGCCATTGCCTATATCGACGACGACGAACTGGTCGAGGTGACGCCGCGGAATATCCGCCTCAGGAAGCGCTTCCTTGACCCGCACGAGCGGAAACGTCAGGCTAGAACTGATTCCTGAGATTGCGTTCAGCGGTTTTGCATAGCGGCTTGATTTGTCTGAATAGCCTGCGTCTTGATTGCAATTTCCAATTGAATCGGGCCATTAAATTGCCCGATTCGGTTGTAGAAACACCGAGTTGCGCCGGAGGCGCGTTTTTCACTCTGCGTTCATTCGCAGCGGTGCTAATCTCTGCTGCATGAAGGTACGTCATCCGCCAGTTCCACCCCGCCCGGGACCGGGCCTGCACGACAGTGTCTCGCTGGCACTGCTCGAGATGATTGCCGAGCATCGGCCGTCCTTTCCCGAGATCCCCGAGATCGCGCTGCGTGCCGGCCAGGACGAGGAAGCGGTGCGGGCGGTCTTCGATTCGGTGCAGGATATCCTCGACACGCTGGCCGAACAGGGGCTGATGAAGCTCTTCGATGTCAGCCTGCGCACCGTGACCCAGGCGCCACCCGACGACCCGATTGCGCAGTTCCGCGCACTCGGCACGGCCTACCTGAACTGGGCGATCGAGAACCCGGCCCAGTTCCGCCTGCTGCAGCACAGCAAGCTGGTCGATCTCGAGGCCAATGAAAATCTCGCCCGCTATATCCGCGCCATGCATGACACCATGCTGCGGCTGCTGTCCAATGCCCAGGATGCCGGCCAGATCGAGCGGTCGACGAACATCCATTCGATCCTCGTCAGCGGGCGCTGCCTGCTGTTCGGCCTCGCCCGCATGGCCATCGACGGCAACATGACCGCCTGGCATCCCGGGCTGAACCCGGCCGATGCCGCGCATCAGGCCTTCAGCGATTACATGGATTCGATGGCCGCTGCCGGCAACAACCTCACCGGCAGCCTGAAGCCGCAGCGGGTCGAGGCTTAGCCCATCCGTTCCGAGGCATAGCCGCCGGGGCTGGCCGGGAAGACGACCGTCTTGCCGGCATTCAGGAAAACCCGGTGATGGATATGCGCATGGATGGCACGGGCCAGCACCTGCGCCTCGACATCGCGGCCAAGGGTGACGTAATCGGCAGCAGACTGCGCATGGGTCACCCGCACGGTGTCCTGCTCAATGATCGGGCCCTCGTCCAGGTCGGCGGTCACGTAATGCGCCGTCGCCCCGATCAGCTTCACCCCGCGCTCGAAGGCCTGCTTGTAGGGGTTGGCGCCCTTGAAGCTGGGCAGGAAGCTGTGGTGGATGTTGATGATCCGCCCCGACATCTTCTGGCACAGCGCATCCGACAGCACCTGCATGTAGCGTGCCAGCACCACCAGGTCCGCGCCGGTCTCGTCAACCAGCGCCAACAACCGCGCTTCGGCCTCGGGCTTGTTCGCCGGCGTCACCTTGATGTGGTGGAACGGGATGTCGTGGTTCACCACCACTTTCTGATAGGTCATGTGGTTGCTGACCACGCCCACGATCTCGACCGGCAGCGCCCCGATCTGCCAGCGATACAAGAGGTCGTTCAGGCAATGGCCGAAATTCGACACCATCAGCAGGACCTTGGCCTTCACCGAGGGGTCGTGGATCGCCCAGTCCATCTCCATCGCCCCGGCAACTTCAGCGAAATCGGCGCGCAGCGTCTCGGCATCCGCGCCCTCCTCCGAACGGAAGCTGACGCGCATGAAGAACATGCCATTCTCCATGTCGTCGAACTGCGCCGCGTCGGTGATGTTGCAGCCGTGATCGGCCAGGAAACCGGCGATGGCCGCGACGATGCCGCGACGCGAGGCACAGGTGACGGTCAGGACAAGTTCGGACATGGGGTCAAATCTCCGTTCGTTTCCCGAGCGTTACCCCGCCTTGCGGCCAAGCCCCGCCTTGCAGGCGACATTTTGCGCCGAAACGCGACCTCGGTTCAGATCTGGCGCTCGGGCATCTGCACGACCAGCCCGTCCAGCGCGTCCGAGACCTTCAGCTGGCAGGTCAGGCGCGAACGTGCCGGATCGGGCTCATAGGCGAAATCCAGCATGTCCTCTTCCATCGGGTCTTTCGGCGGCAGTTTGTCGATCCAGGCCGCATCGACATAGACATGGCAGGTCGAGCAGGCGCAGGCGCCGCCGCAATCGGCCTCGATGCCGGGAATGCCATTGTCCCGCGCGCCTTCCATGACGGTCATGCCGGTCTTGACCTCGACCTCGTGGGCGGTGCCGTTATGCTCGATATAGGTGATCTTGGCCATGTCGCTATCCTCACTGTCGCAGCGGGAAATAAGTCATCCGCCGCACATTGAAAAGGGCGAGATAAAACCCGCCCTTTCACCTGGTTCAAATATCCGGGGGTGTGGGGGCAGCGCCCCCACTTGCCGGCCTCAGCTGTCCTGGATCGGCAGCGCCACGAAGCGCGGCTCACCGGCACGCCGGATCAGAAGCAGGATCGACTTGCGTCCCGCCTCGCGCGCATCATTGACCTGGGTTTCCAGGTCCGAGACCGCGACCAGCGGCTGCTGGCCCGCCTCGACGATCACGTCGCCGGCGGCCAGGCCCTTCTCGGCGGCGACGCCATCGGCGGCCACCTCGCGTACCACCAGGCCCTTGAGGTCCGGCGAGACGCCCAGCTCGGCGGCGATCTCGGGGGTCAGGGTCGACAGCGTCATGCCCATCATGTCGCTTGCGCCCGGGGCCTCCGAGGTCACCGAGCTGGCACCACCCTCGCCCTCGGCCAGTTCGCGGCGGCCAAGCGTCACCTGCTTGGTCATCCGCTCGCCATCACGCAGGATCACCACATCCACCGGCTCGCCCGCAGGCGAATCGGCGACGCGGCGCACCAGCGAGCGGGTGTCATCGACCGCGCCACCGGCAAACTCGACGATCACGTCGCCGGCCTGCAGCTCGGCCGCCTTGGCCGGACCGTCCATCACCTCGGTGATCATCGCGCCCTTGGTGTCATCGCCGACGCCAAGCGCCTCGGCCATGTCCGGGGTCACGTCCTGGATGGTCACACCCAGCCAGCCGCGGCGGGTCTCGCCGAATTCCTGCAGCTGGTTCACCACCTTGTCGACGACGTTCGAGGCCATCGAGAAGCCGATGCCGATCGAGCCGCCATTGGGCGACAAGATCGCGGTGTTCACGCCGATGACCTTGCCATCCATGTTGAACAGCGGACCGCCCGAGTTGCCGCGGTTGATGGCGGCGTCGGTCTGCAGGTAATCGTCATAGGTGCCCGACAGTTCGCGGTTCCGCGCCGAGACGATCCCGGTCGAGGCCGAGAAGCCCTGCCCCAGCGGGTTCCCCAGCGCCGGCACCCAGTCACCCATGCGGGCACTGTCGGAATCGCCGAACTCGACGAAGGGCAGGTTCTGGTCATGCTCGACCTTCAGCAGCGCGATATCGGTCTTGGGGTCGGTGCCGATCACCTTGGCAGGCAGGGTCTCGCCCGAATAGAACTCGATCTCGATCTCGTCGGCGCCCTCGATGACGTGGTTGTTGGTCACGATGAAGCCATCGGCCGAGATGACGAAACCCGAGCCGAGCGCGTTCGAGCGCTGCTGGCCGCGCGGTCCGCCGGGGGCACCCGGGCCGCCCTCGGGCATGCCGGGGAAGCCGAAATCACGGAACAGGTCCGAGAAGGGGCTGCCTTCGGGGAAATTCGGTCCACCCTGGCCAAAGGTCGGCTGCGACACGACCGAGGTGGTGGTGATGTTGACGACCGCCGGGGCCACGCGCTCGACCAGGTCGGCAAAGCTGTCGGGCATCACCTGTCCGGGTGCCTTGGCTTCGGGCGCGGTCAGCGGCTGGTTCTGGTTGGCGGCTTCCTGCGCCTGCTGCTGCACCTCGGGCGAGATGTCCGAGGGCGCGGTCTCGATGGCCTGCTGCGCGCCCGCGACGCCCAGACCCAGCGACAGCGCGATGGCCGAGGCGGTCAGGAATTTCTTGGAACTCGATTTCATTCGAATGGTCCTCATGTTCTTTTTCGGTGATCCGGCGGGCCTCCGGCGCGTCCTCGCGGCGGGCGTCAGGATCGGGTTGATATGAAATGAATTTAGGGACGCGTTGCAAATAAACCACGCTCTCGGGCGGTGAACTGATCGTGACTTTTGTTACGAAAAGGGCGGGTCCGCATCACGGCCCGCCCCTCGCTCTCGTCAATTCCCAGTGGTTTCCTCGTCCGGCGCGGGCTCCGCCTCGGTGTCGGGCGCGGGTTCCGCTGCCGCCTCGGGCTCGCCTGCCGCCGGCTCAGGTGCGGCCTCGCCCTCTTCCGGCGCGACCGGCGGCACCGTCTCCGAGGGCTCCTCGGGCGGCGTCACTAGGCTTTCGGGCACCGGGGTCAGCTTCACGCCGGCGGATTCGCCAAGCGGCTTGCCCTCGCGGTCGGTCACGGTCGGCGTCACCAGGTCCTCGTCCGTCGCCGCTTCCGGCGCGGGCGCGGTTCCGGCGCTGTTTCCTGCCGGAACCGGCACCGAAGGCGGGTTGGCCCGCTCTGCACCATCGCTGGCCAGGTAGTCGAAGAACTCGCTGTCGGGCTGCATCACGAACGAGCTGTTGCTGCCCTGCAGCGCCCGCTCATAGGACTGCATCGAGCGCGAGAAGGCGAAGAACTCGGGATCGCGGCCGAAAGCATCGGCATAGATCGCGTTCCGCGTCGCATCGGCCTCACCGCGCACCACCTCGGCACGCTTCCGCGCCTCCGAGGTCAGCTCGACCACGGTCCGGTCGGCGGCGGCGCGCACGCGCTGCGCCGCCTCGTTCCCGCGCGCCACCTCGTCGGCGGCCTCGCGTTCTCGCTCGGCCCGCATCCGGGCATAGGTCGCGGACAGGTTCTGCTCGGGCAAGTCGGTCCGGGTCAGGCGCACGTCGATGATCTCGATGCCGAGACCGGTCGAGTTGCGCCGGGCCTCGTCGCGGATCTGGTTCATCAGGCTGGTGCGGTCATCCGACAGCACGTCGGTCGAAGGCACCGAACCCAGTACTTCGCGGATGGCGGTCTTGACGATCGGCTCCAACCGCACCAGCGCCGCCTCGATCCCGGCCACACCGACGGCCTGGCGGAAGCGGACGACATCGGTGATGCGCCAGCGGGCGAAGGCATCAACCACCAGACGGCGGTCATCCAGCGGCGTCACCTCGAGCGGCGTGGTCGGCAGGCCGAGGATACGGTCGTCATATTTCACCACCGTATCGAGGAACGGCACCTTGACCGCCAGCCCCGGTTCCTCCTTCACATCGACGACACGGCCGAGGCGCAAGACCAGCGCCTTTTCGCGCTCGTCCACGATGAACAGCGAGGACATGACCACCACGGCCACAACGATCAGCGCCGGCAGGGCGATGACGGAGAGAAAAGATCTGGGCGTGGCCATCAGTTGGTCCCCCCGCTGGTCGTGGCATTGGTCGCGGCGGTGTTCCCGCCGGTATTGCTGGT
Organism: Paracoccus zhejiangensis; assembly: GCF_002847445.1. Lineage (NCBI taxonomy): Bacteria > Pseudomonadati > Pseudomonadota > Alphaproteobacteria > Rhodobacterales > Paracoccaceae > Paracoccus > Paracoccus zhejiangensis. The sequence continues at coordinate 1,096,228 of NZ_CP025430.1, forward strand.
GTTGCTGGCAGGCCGGTCACGGCGCAGCTGGTCCAGCGGCAGATAGGGCACCACGCCCTGCCCGCCGGCGGACGGCTGGTCGATGATGACCTTGTCCACGTCGCCCAGAACCTTCTCCATCGTTTCCAAGTACATCCGGCGCCGGGTCACGTCGGGTGCCTTCACGTATTCCTCGTAGACCGAGTTGAAGCGCGCGGCCTCACCCTCGGCCACGTTCACGGCCTGGGCGCGATAGGCCTCGGCCTGTTCCAGCTGCGAGGCGGCTTCACCACGGGCGTTCGCCAGCACGCGGTTGGCATAGGCATCGGCCTCTTTCTCCAGCCGGTCGCGTTCCTGCTGCGCGGCCTGCACCTCGCGGAAGGCGTCGATCACCTCCTGCGGCGGGTCGGCGCGGTCAAGGTTGACCCGGACCACGTTGATGCCGGATTCATAGGCGTTCAGCGTCTGCTGCACCTGGTCCTGCAGATCCTCGGCAATGGCACCCCGATCGCGGTTCAGGATCGGCGCAAGTTCGCTGCGGGCGATGATGTCGCGCATGGCGGATTCGGCCACGGCGCGGATGGTGTCGCGCGGATCGGCCAGGTTGAACAGGTATTTGGCCGGATCGTTGATGTTCCAGACGACCTGATATTCCATGTCCACGATGTTCTGGTCGCGGGTCAGCATCAGCCCGCTGTCCATCGGCCCGGCGCCGGTGCCGATCTCGGTCACCCGCTCGCCGGTGACCTGCACGATCTCGGCAGTGACGAAGGGCCAGGGGGCAAAGTTCAGACCCGGTTCGCCCACGCCCACCGCGTCACCGAACAGGAACTCGACGCTGCGCTCCTCGGGCTTGACGGTGTAGAAGCTCATGAAGCCCCAGAAGGCCAGCGCGCCAAGCGCGATCAGCCCGATGGTCGAGCGGTTCATGCTGAAATTCGGCCGGCGCGGACCCGAGCCGCCACCGCCGCCATTCGGGCGATTGCCGCCACGGCCGCCGCCCATCAGCACGCGCAGCCGTTCCTGGCCCTTCTTCATCAGCTCCTCGATCTCGGGGATCTGGTCGCCGCCCTGACCGGGTCGCTCGGGACGTTGCGGGTCGCGCGGGGGGCGTTGATCCCCCCATGGACGGTTCGAGGGACGCTTGCCGTCCTCATCGTCGCCGCCATTATTGCCGCCTCCGCCGCCCCAGGGGCCCTGATTAGCCATGCAAATGCCCTTTTGCCTGTTGGTTTTCTTTGTCTGCAAACTGGGGCTGAGGGGGGGAATGTCAAGGCTTCGCCGCCCGTTTCCCCCGTGCCCCGCATCTGCGCTGCTCGGGGCCGCGACCGATCGTCGCAGCCCCTGCCGTCTTTGATCAGGACCGGATGGTGCCGTCGCCCGTCACCAGATACTTGAAGCTGGTCAGCTGCTCCGCCCCCACTGGCCCGCGCGCATGCAGCTTGCCGGTGGCGATGCCGATCTCGGCCCCCATGCCGAACTCGCCGCCATCGGCGAACTGGGTCGAGGCGTTGCGCATCAGGATGGCGCTGTCGAGCCCGTTGAAGAACCGCTGCGCGGTCGCATCGTTCTCGGTCAGGATCGATTCCGTGTGCTGGCTGCCGTACTGGCGGATATGCGCGATGGCCCCCTCGACCCCATCGACCAGTTTCGCCGCGATGATCATGTCGAGGAACTCATGGCCGAAATCATCGGGCGCGGCCTGAACCGTGCCCGCGATCTGCGCCAGCTCTCCCTCGGCGCGCACTTCAACGCCCGCCTTGACCAGCGCACCGATCAACTGCTCGCGCAGGGCGGGATCGGCGGCGCTGTCGATCAGCAGGCATTCGGCCGAGCCGCAGATGCCAGTGCGCCGGGTCTTGGCGTTCAGAACCACCCGCAGCGCCTTTTCCGCATCAGCGTCGCGGTCAGCATAGACATGGCAGATGCCTTCCAGGTGGGCAAAGACCGGCACCCGCGCCTCGCGCTGCACCAGCCCGACCAGCCCCTTGCCGCCGCGCGGGATGATCACGTCGATCAACCCCTGCGCCTGCAGCATGGCCGAGACCGCCGCCCGGTCGCGGGTCGGCACCAGCTGGATCGCCTCGGCCGGCAAACCCGCCGAAATCAAACCCTTGACCATGCAGTCATGAATGGCTTTCGAGGAGTGCAGGCTTTCCGAGCCGCCGCGCAGGATCACCGCATTGCCGGATTTCAGCGCCAGCGCGCCGGCATCTGCGGTGACGTTCGGGCGGCTTTCATAGATCACCCCGATCACCCCGATGGGCGTGCGCACCCGCTGGATATGCAGCCCGTTCGGCCGGTCCCATTCGGTGATGACACTGCCCACCGGATCGGGCTGCTCCGCCACCGCGCGCAGCCCGTCCTCGATGCCACGGATACGGTCCTCGGTCAGCTTCAGCCGGTCCATCATCGCGTCCGACAGGCCCTTTTCGCGGCCGAAGTCGAGATCAAGGGCATTGGCGGCAAGGATCTCTGGCACCGACAGCCGGATCGCTTCGGCCGCGCCGATCAGCGCAGCGTGCTTGCGTTCCGCGCTGGCCTCGCGCAGGGCCGCAGTCGCCTCCTGCGCGGCGGCGCCCATGCGCTGGATCAGCTGCTCGGCGTTGTCCATGTCCTTCATCCCCGGTCCCCTTGCGAATGAAACGCCCGAATTCTGCGCCCGTTCAACGGGCCTGCCCGTCATACCGGAGCGGAACCCAAAACAGGAGTCCCGAAATGACCATCCGTTTCCTGCCGATCAAGAGCGAGACCGCCAACGCCCTGAGGCACGGCACCGACAGCTATGGCCAATTGCCCGAAAAGGTCGCCGCTTCGACCGGCAGCGGCACGCCCTGTCGCCACTGCCTCGGCCAAGTGCCCGGCGGCAGGCCCTACCTGATCGCCGCCTATCGGCCCTTCGACGACCTGAACCCCTATACCGAAACCGGTCCCGTCTTTCTGTGCTCGGACTATTGCGCCGCCGGGGGGCCGGATTTCCCTGCCGCCATGCTGACCAGCCCAGCCTATATCGTCCGCGGCTATTCGCGCGACGAGCGCATCATCTATGGCACCGGCGCCGTGGTCCCGACTGCAGAAATCGAGGCGCATTGCGAAAACCTGCTGACCCGCCCCGAGATCGCCTTCCTCCACATCCGCAGCGCCAGCAACAACTGCTTTCACTGCCGCGTCGAGCGCGGGTGAGGCCGGGTGTTCATGCCATGAGGATCGCGCGCGCGACGATAAGGCCCCTTTCGGGCTGAATTTCTCTGACGGATCCTGGAAAAGCAAGATAATGGCGCGGTTGACGGGGCTCGAACCCGCGACCCCCGGCGTGACAGGCCGGTACTCTAACCAACTGAGCTACAACCGCGCATATCTTGTCGGGCGAAGGTGTGTGTGGCGCGGTTGACGGGGCTCGAACCCGCGACCCCCGGCGTGACAGGCCGGTACTCTAACCAACTGAGCTACAACCGCACACTCACCTCCCCGGTCGATCGCCCGCCGGGGTGAGGGGCGGTTTACGCAGAGCTTGCGCAGAGGTCAAGGGCGGATCGCGCGAAAATCCGACCTTCCGGACAACAAGTTCAGATCCATGGAAAAAGGGGCAGCCGAAGCTGCCCCTCTCGCCCGGCGCGGACCATGCCGCGCCGGAAGGTCATCAGACCCTTAGTTGCTGGCCGGAGCCGGCTCGCCTTCGGCCGGAGCCGCAGCCGGGTCAGCCGGAGCCGCAGCAGGGTCAGCCGGAGCGGCAGCCGGGTCAGCCGGGGCCGCTGCGGGATCGGCAGCCGCGTCGGCAGCCGGGGCCAGCGTGGCGGGCAGCATCATCGAATCGTCGAAGTCCGGCAGCGCGCCAAGCTCGTCGCGGGTGTAGTTGGTGGCGAAGATCACATCGTTGCCGAAGGTCGCCATCTTCATCGCGTCGGTGCTGATCAGCACTTCCTTGGCACCGATGCCGAGGAAACCACCGATATCGACCACGTAGCCGGCAACGACATACTTGCCATCAACCTCGTCGATCACGATGTCGCCGATGTCAGCGATCGAATCCCATTCTTCGGGAACCGCGTCGCCTTCCAGCACGCTCCATTCGCTGTCCGAGGGCTGGTTGGTCGTGTAGACCTGCAGGCCTTCAACCCAGCTGCCCAGCATGCTCGGGGTGCTGGCGTCCAGCGTCGGCTGTGCCTCGGTCGGCGCTACGACCGGTTCTTCGGCTACTTCTTCGGTTGCAGCGGCGTCAGCAGCGGCATCCGCTTCCATCGCCTCGCCTTCGGCCTCCATTTCGGCCTCGGCAGCAGCGCCGGCATCGGCGGCAGCGTCCGCGGCGGCATCGGCAGCCTCACCGGCCGCATCAGCAGCCTCGCCCGCCGCATCGGCAGTGGCGTCGGCAGCATCTGCAGCGGCATCAGCCGTTGCGTCGGCAGCGGCACCGGCCGCATCGGTCGCGGCGTCAGCAGCCTCTTCGGTGGCCTGCACGGCCTCTTCGGCGGCCGTTTCCGGCGTGGTGGTGTCCTGCGCGATGGCCGGAACGGCCAGGGCGGCAATGGCAGCACTCATCAGCAAGCGTTTCATCGATGTTACTCCTTTTCGAAGCTATTGCTTGCGGGCGTCTTTTGCCCGTCGCAGCCCCAACGCGACAACTTCGAAGGGCGTTCCGCAGAAGATCGCAACTGGCGGAAATCCGCCAATTATTGCCAATAAACATTTGATAAGTCTTGCTTTAACGCGGGTGACTGATGCGCCCGCCGCAAACCGGACCGGGTGCGCCGGTCGTCGATGGGCCCGAAGTGGGCAGCCCGCGCATCACCCGCACGGCCAGCCAGCCAAAGGCCTGAGCCTCCAGCATGTCGCCATCCAGACCGGCGGTTTCGACCGGCCGGACAGCGCAGGGCAACACCGCATCCAGCGCCGCCATGATGGTCGCATTGTGACGACCACCGCCGCAGACCAGCACCATTTCGGGCGGGCTCGGCAGCCAGCGGAACCCTGCCGCGACCGAACCGGCCAGCGCCCCCACCAGCGTCGCCGCCGCATCGGCATCGGCCAGCGGCTCGACGGCGGCAACCAGCCCGGCGAAAGCATCGCGGTCCAGCGATTTCGGCGGCACGCGCTCGAAATAGGGATGGGTGAGAAACGCCGAGACAATTGCGTCATCCGCGCGACCCGAGGCCGCCAGCGCCCCGCCCTCGTCCCGCACCTGCCGGCGACGGCTGCGCACGAGGTCATTGATCGGGGCATTGGCCGGGCCGGTGTCGAAGGCGAGGCAGGCCCCCTCGGCCTCCGGCGCGGCGGCGGTCGGATCGACCCAGGTGATATTGCCGACGCCGCCAAGGTTCAGGAAGGCGACAGGCCGGGGCGGCAGATGCCCCGCCGCAACGGCCCATTCCGCACAGGCCCAGTGAAAGAACGGGGCCAAGGGCGCGCCCTCGCCGCCCTGCCGCACATCCTCGCTGCGGAAATCCCAGACCACCGGGCGATCGAGCCTGCGCGCCAGTTGCCCGCCATCGCCCGCCTGATGCGTCCGCCCGCCCGCCGGGTCATGCGCCAGCGTCTGGCCGTGATAGCCGACGATCTCGGCCTCGGGGAACCCTTCCGCCAGCGCCGCGTGGCTCGCCACCGAGATCTCGGCCGCATCGCCCACACCCTCGCTGCCCGGCCATTGCCCCAGCGCGCCATGCAGCGCCGAGGCCTCATTGTCGGAATAGGCGCGATAGGCGCTGCGCCCGAAGCCGCCGATCCGCTGGCCGTCGGTCTCGATCAGCGCCGCATCCACCCCGTCAAGCGAGGTGCCCGACATCATCCCCAAAGCCCGGATCATCGCGCCTTTTCCTTTGTTGCCGTGGCAGGTATATCCGCAGCACTGAGAAGGAAAAACCCCGATGACCTATCACGCCAAATCCGACTTCATGCGCATCATGATCGAGCGCGGCTTCATGGCCGACTGCACCGATTACCAGGCGCTGGACGATGCCCTCAGCGCGGGGCCGGTAACGGCGTATATCGGCTATGACGCCACCGCGGCCTCGCTGCATGTGGGCCACCTGCTGAATGTGATGATGCTGCGCTGGTTCCAGAAGACCGGCAACCGCCCGATCACGCTGATGGGCGGCGGCACCACCAAGGTCGGCGACCCGAGCTTCCGCTCGGACGAGCGCCCGCTTTTGGGGCCGGATCAGATCCAGGCCAATATCGACGGCATGCAGAAGGTTTTCGCGCGCTACATCGATTACAGCGATGACCGCGCACTGATGCTGAACAATGCCGAATGGCTGGACGGGCTGAACTATCTCGATTTCCTGCGCGATATCGGGCGGCATTTCAGCGTCAACCGGATGCTCAGCTTTGAATCGGTGAAATCGCGGCTCGACCGCGAACAGTCGCTGTCCTTCCTCGAATTCAACTACATGATCCTGCAGGCCTATGACTTCCTCGAGCTCTACCGGCGCTATGACTGCCGGCTGCAGATGGGCGGGTCGGACCAGTGGGGCAATATCATCAACGGCATCGACTTGACCCGCCGGGTACTCGACCGCGAGATCTGGGGCCTGACCTCGCCGCTCTTGACCACCTCGGACGGGCGCAAGATGGGCAAGTCGCAGGGCGGTGCGGTCTGGCTGAACGGCGAGATGCTGTCGCCCTACGAGTTCTGGCAGTTCTGGCGCAACACCACCGATGCCGATGTGGGCCGGTTCCTGAAGCTCTATACCGAGCTGCCGCTGGAGGAATGCGACCGCCTTGGCGCGCTGGAAGGGGCCGAGATCAACGACGCCAAGATCCGGCTGGCCAACGAGATCACCACGCTCTTGCACGGCGCCGAGGCTGCAGCCAGCGCCGAGGCGACGGCGCGCGAGGTGTTCGAACAGGGCGGCGCCGGCGGCGATCTGGAGGTGGCGATCCTGCCAGCCTCGGCCTTCGAGGGCGGGCTGTCGGTGGCGCAGATGCTGGTCCAGACCGGCATCACCGGCAGCGGCAAGGAGGCCAAGCGCCTGATCGCCGAGGGCGGCCTGCGGCTGAACAACGACGCCGTGACCGACCCGCAGATGCCGGTCGATGCGGCGCTGGTGGGCGACGGGCTGAAGGTCTCGGTCGGCAAGAAGAAACATCGCATGGTGCAGATCGGGTGATCTGACCCTGGCGCATGGCAGCCATGCGGCGCGGCGGTGACGCCGCGTCGCAGCATTGAACGCCCCGGTGCAATTGCCTATTTCGCCGGCATGGGAGAACACCTCCACATGACCGGAGACAAGACCATGGCGAAACACATGACCACCTCGCCCCGCACCGACCGCCTTGCCGACGAGGCCATCGACCAGATGTTCGGCTATTACAGCCGCGAGACCCAGTTCGGCCTGCGCGCCGCCAATGACGGCAACCGCGTCATCAGCGAGTTGGATGCCGCCGGCGCGATCCTCGCCGCCAAGCGCGCCGCCTGAAGCCGCGCCAGATCACGAGTTTTCCAAGGGGACCATCCGGTCCCCTTTTTGTTGGCAGCAGGGGCGGCTGCCCCCGCTCACCTTCCCGCATTTCCCCTTCCCATCGCCCCGCCTCCTGCGCATCATGCACCCATGAGCAGCCACCCCGCCCCCAAGGATGCCGACCAGCGCCGGGCCGTCAGGCCGGTGATCTGCTATGACCCGGCCACCCTGCCCGATCCCGGCCTTGCCGCCCTGCGCGCGGCGCGGGCCGGCGCGCGGAAGGTCGGAGAGTTGCGGGTGCCGCCGCGCGAGGGGCGCTGTTTCGGCGTGCCGCAGGGCCAGTTCTTCCGCATCACCAGCATCGAGGGACCGCAGGTCGGCGACCTGAACCTGTGGAGCGCCGCCGATCCGTCCGAACGCTTCTATTCCGGCAAGACCCGCGCGCTGCATGGCACGCATCTGGGCCCCGGCGACCGGATGTGGTCCAGTTTCCCGCATCTGCGGCCGATGGCGACGGTGACCGAGGATACGCTCGACTGGTACGGCATCGATGCCTTCGGCGGTTCGGTCCATGACGTGATCGGCACGCGCTGCGATCCCTATAGCCATCACCTACTGTCGGGCGGTGACAATTATCACCATTGTTGCCATTCCAACCTGACCAATGCGCTTGCGAAACATCTGGGACAATCCCCACGGCAGGCCGAGCCGCTGGTCCATGACGTGCTGAACGTCTTCATGTGCACCGGCTTCACCCGCGACACCGGGCAGTATTTCATGAAGGCCAGCCCGGTCCGCCCCGGCGATTACATCGAGTTCTTTGCCGAGATCGACCTGATCGGCGGGCTGTCGGCCTGCCCCGGCGGCGATTGCAGCACCCAGCATTCCTCGGATGCCGCCGCCTGCCACCCGCTGCTGGTCGAGATCTTTGCCCCGGCCAAGCCCCCCGCGAACCGCCCGCCCCCCGCACCAAGCGGCTATGTCTGGCCCTGAGCGGCGGGCGCTGCGCCTCGGCCGCGCCCGGTCCCTTGACGGGCCGGACGGCGCGCGGCAATCAGGGCGGATGATCGACTTTCGACCCGTCGTCCACACCATTGGCAGACTCGTCACCGTGATGGGCGTGGGCATGCTGTTCCCCATGCTCGTCGACTGGTGGCATGGCGACGCGCATTACCAGGTGTTCCTGCAAACCTCGCTCCTGACCGTCCTGGCCGGGCTGATGGCGACCATCGCCACGCGCGGCCAGATGGAGGGGCTGAACATCCAGCAGGCCTTCCTGCTGACCTCGGGTCTCTGGGCGGTGCTGCCGGTCTTCGGCGCCCTGCCCTTCATGCTGGGCGCGCCGCATTCCAGCTTTACCGATGCCTATTTCGAGGCCATGTCAGGGGTCAGCACCACCGGCACCACGGCCTTCCCGGCGCTCGACGCGCTGCCCAAGGGCACGCATCTGTGGAGGGCGATCCTGCAATGGTCGGGCGGATTGGGGATCGTGGTGGTCGCCATGGTGTTCCTGCCGGTGATGAAGGTCGGGGGCATGCAGTTCTTCCGCTCGGAAGGCTTCGACACGCTTGGCAAGATCCTGCCCCGCGCCGGCGAGATCGCAGCCGAGATGACGCGGGTCTATTTCATCCTGACCGGGGCCTGCATCCTGACCTATATCCTGCTGGGCATGACCGGCTTCGACGCGGTGATCCATGCGCTGACCACCATCTCGACCGGCGGCTTTTCCAATTACGACGCCAGCTTCGGTGCCTACCTCGGCGGGCCGGAATGGGCGGCCTCGATCTTCATGGTGCTGGCCTCGGTGCCCTTCATCCGCATGGTGCAGGTGATGCGCGGCCAGTTCGTGCCCTTCTGGCAGGATGTGCAGATCCGCGCCTACCTGCGCTGGATCACCTATGCCTGCGGGCTGATCGTGGCCTATCGGCTGCTCTACATGCAGCAGGACCAGCACCCGCTGGAGCTGGTGCGCGAAACCGTGTTCAACACCATCTCGACCTTTTCCGGCACCGGCTATGCCTCGACCAACATGCTGGAATGGGGTCACCTGCCCTTCAGCGTGCTGATCATCGTCGGGCTGATCGGCGGTTGCACCGGCTCGACCGGCTGCTCGGTCAAGATCTTCCGCTACCTGGTTCTGCTGCAGGCGGTGCGGGTGCAGATCCGCCGGATGCACAGCCCGCACCGGATCTATCCGCTGCGACTGGAGGGCCGGCCACTGGACCAGGACGTGGTGAACTCGGTCATGGCCTTCTTCACCCTCTTCATGCTGACCTTCGGGCTGCTGATCGTCGGCCTGTCGCTGACCGGGCTGCATACAAGGACGGCGCTGACCGCGGCCTGGACCGCGATCGCCAATGTCGGCCCGGCCTGGGGGCCCGAGATCACCGCCAATGGCTCGGTCTCGAACTTCCCGGCCAGCGCCAAATGGCTGATGACCTTGGGCATGTACCTGGGCCGGCTGGAGCTTATCGCCGTGCTGGTCCTGCTGCTGCCGCGCTTCTGGCGGGCCTGAAGCTTACGGGATCAGCACCGTCGCGCCGGTCGTCTCGCGGTTTTCCAGCGCGGTATGGGCGCGCCCGACCTCGGCCAGCGGCACCCGCTGCGAGACCTCGGCGCGTATGATCCCGGCCTTGAGTGCCGCGAACATCTCGGCCGCGCGGTGCTGCAACTCGGCCGGATCGGCGATGTGCTGGAACAGCGTCGGCCGGGTCAGGAACAGCGATTTCGCCCCCAGTTCCGACATCGGCACCGGCGGCACCAGCCCCGAGGACTGCCCGAAGCTGACCATCATCCCGCGCACGGCGAGGCTGTCCAGCGAGCCGCGCCAGGTTGCCTTGCCAACCCCGTCATAGACCACGTTCACGCCCTTGCCGCCGGTGATCTCACCCACCCGGGCGGCGACATCCTCGCTGTTATAGTCGATGACATGGGCATAGCCGAGCGCGCGCGCCAGCGCGACCTTCTCGGCCCCGCCCGCCGTGCCGATCGCCGTGGCGCCCTTGGCCGCGATCCACGGCCCCAGCAATTGCCCGACACCGCCAGCCGCCGCCTGCACCAGCGCGACCATGCCCGGCTCGATGCGGAAGGTCGAATGGATCAGGTAATGCGCCGTCATCCCCTTCAGCATCAGCGTCGCCGCCTGCTCGCTGGTCACGCCCTCGGGAACCCGCACCAGCCGGTCGGCGGCAATGAGACGGGCCGAGGCATAGGCGTTCAACGGCTGGGTATAGGCCACCCGGTCGCCGGACTGCCAATCGGTAACGCCCGGCCCCACCGCCTCGACCACGCCCGCCCCTTCCGAGCCGGGGACCAGGTCGCGCTCGACCGCCCAGGGATAGGTGGCGTTGCGGTGATAGACATCGAGAAAGTTCAGCCCGATGGCATCCTGCCGGATCAGCACCTGCCCGGCACCCGGGACCGGCGTGGCGATCTCGCGCCGCTGGAACTCCTCGGCGGTGCCGGGTTTCGGCATGGACATGACATAATCGCTCATCGCGCATCCTCCGTTTTCGGGCAGTCTGGCGACTGTCCGGGCGAAGGGCAACCGCCTGCGCGATCAGTTCCCGGCGGGGGCCTCGGCTTCCGCTTCCGGCGCAACCGGTTGCGGGGTCATGTCGGGCAGCGCGGGCGCGGCAGGTGCCGCCACGGGCGCGTCATTCGCCGCCGGGGCAAAGCGGGCAAAGCTGTCCGACAGTTCCGCCGCCAGCCGCTGCTGGTTCTCGGCATCGCTGACCGGCCAGATCAAGACAAAACCCTCGGCCCGGCCATCACGCACCTGCCCCTCGGCATGGCCGATATGGGTGTCGTTGCGCCCGTCAAGCGTGATCGAGCCCGGCTGCACGTCGCGCACGGGCTGCGGCACCCAGCCAAGGGCGATGACCAGGCCCGAGAGATCCAGCAGGTCCTGCTGACCGCCCGGCTGCGAGAACAGGATCAGCGCCGCGCCCGAACCGTCCTTGGGGCCATAGATCGCCAGCGCGCGTTCGTTGCGGTCAAAGGCCAGCTTGTCCATCGGCACCATAGCCGACAGGCCGGTATGGGCATCCTGCAATTGCGACAGGCCCATCTCGCCGCGCCATGCGCTGCGGCGCTCGATCAACTTCTGCATGGCGGTGCCAGCGTCGGGCGACAGGCGCTCGGCCAGAATCTCGGCATTGATGGCGGCCTCGGTCTTGGGGCCGCCCTTGCCATCGATCTTGCCCTCATAGAAACCAGCCCACCGCAGCGCCCGCTGCACCTCGTCCAGCGGCGGCATCTCGCCGGTGGCCTCGGGCGGGGCGGGCAGATCGGGCGCGGCACCGGCGACGATTTGCGATCCCAGTTCCTCACCGGTAGCAAGGAAGGCATCGCGCGGGGCGGCACCGGCGGATTTGAAGGCGGCAAGCCATGCCGTCGCCGAAGCCTCGCTCAGCGGGCCAAGCGCCACGGCAAAGCGGTCATTCGGCAATTGCCAGAGGCCCGCATCGGCGAAGGTCTCGCGCCATCTTTCCAGCGCACCATCGGCATCGGTGCGATCCGGCAGCGCCTCGAGGCGCAAGTAATGGTTCGGCGCATCGGGGGCCGGTGTCGGGGTCTCGGCGGGGGCAGGATCCGTCGTGGCGGCGGTCTCGTCGGTCGCAGCCTCAGCCGCAGGAGCCTCGGCGGGGGCCTCTGCCACAGGCGCATCGCCCGTTGGTGCCACCGCCGTCAGCGTCACGTTCGAGCCGGGTTCGGCGACAAAGCTGTCCGCCGGGATCTTGCCCTCGGCCTTCAGGCTCTCCAGCCGGGCCGCGGCCTCGGCGGGGGTCTGCGGGCCAAGGCCGATGGCGGTCCAGCCGCCCGGCACGCGGAAGGTCACCACATCGGGAAACTGCGCGCTCCAGCTGGCCGCTGCCTCGGCCGTGGCCGCCTCGCCGCGCTTGGCCTCGATGCGGATCACCGCGCCGCCGTCCTGCGCCCAGACCGCGCCCGGCAGCCAGGCCGCCATCAGTAACCAGTGAAAGCGCCGCATCAGCCGACCCCGCAATTGACCCTGTCCCATCCCACGCCTAGAAGGCGCGGAGCTTCGCATGATCTATGCAAAAGGATGGCCCGGATGACCAGCCCCAACCGACCCCGCAGCTTCCAGGAGATCATCCTGCGCCTGCAAAATTACTGGGCCGCGACCGGCTGCGCCGTGCTGCAACCCTATGACATGGAAGTCGGCGCCGGCACCTTCCACCCGGCGACGACGCTGCGCAGCCTTGGCAGCCGTCCCTGGGCCGCGGCCTATGTCCAGCCCTCGCGCCGCCCGACCGATGGCCGCTATGGCGAGAACCCGAACCGGCTGCAGCATTACTATCAATATCAGGTGATCATCAAACCATCGCCCCCCGACCTGCAGGAGCTGTACCTCGGCAGCCTCAAGGCCATCGGGCTTGATCCGCTGATCCACGATGTCCGCTTTGTCGAGGATGACTGGGAAAGCCCGACGCTTGGCGCCTGGGGTCTGGGCTGGGAAGTCTGGTGCGACGGCATGGAGGTGAGCCAGTTCACCTATTTCCAGCAGGTCGGCGGCCATGACTGCCGCCCGGTCTCGGGCGAGCTGACCTATGGTCTGGAACGTCTGGCCATGTATGTGCTGGGGATCGAGCATGTCATGGACATGCCGTTCAACGACCCCGACAGCCCGATCCCGCTCAGCTATGGCGACATCTTCCGCCAGACCGAGCGCGAATATTCCCGCTGGAACTTCGATCAGGCCGATACGGCGATGCTGTTCCAGCACTTCAAGGATGCCGAAGAGGAATGCGCCCGCATCCTCGCCGCGCCCGAGGAAGACAGCGCCGGCCGCCGCATCCCGATGGCCCATCCGGCCTATGATCAGGCGATCAAGGCCAGCCATATCTTCAACCTCTTGGACGCACGCGGCGTGATCTCGGTGACCGAGCGGCAGGCCTATATCGGCCGGGTGCGGGCGCTGGCCAAGGCCTGCGCCGACCTGTTCCTGACGACCGATGCCGCGCGGGTGGACGAGACCGCCTGATGCAACCCCTTCGTCCGACGACCCTAGCCGGCCAGACCGGGCAAGATCGCTTTCAGCCCGGCGGCGATCATCTGCACGCCCATGGCCGCGACGATCATGCCCATCAACCGGGTCATGATGACACGCAGGGTCTGCGACATGTGCCGGCCGATGGTCGAGGCAAAGAACAGCACCACCGCCAGCACGGCGAGCACCAGACCGAAGGCCGCGGCCACGGCGCCCTTGTCGGCCATGGTCCTGGCCTGCCCCATATAGACGATGATCGCCGTGATCGTCCCCGGCCCCACCACCATCGGGAAGGCCAGCGGATAGAAGCTGACATCGGCGCGGGGCGGCTCCTGCACGGCCATGGCCTGCGCCTTGGCCGGGGCCTCGTGGGCGGGGCTGCCCGAACCGCTGAGCATCCCCATGGCAATGGTCATCAGCACCAGACCGCCGGCCACGCGGAAATCATCGACGCTGATGCCGAAGAATTTCAGGATCGCCGCGCCGCTGACCGCCACGGTTGCGCAAAGCACGGCGCTGAAGAAGGCCACGCGCAGGCCCGCGCGGCGTTGCAGCGCCGGGTCCATGCCATGGGTGACCGCCAGAAACAGCGGCAGCACCACGAAGGGGTTCATGATGGCGAAGGCGCCGCCCAAAGTGGTGATGAAAAACGCTTGGTCCACGGCCTGCCCCATATCCGTCCGAATCAAGCGGGGGGAATGACAGCATGAACGGCAAGTTTCCAGCCATTGTGCTTGTGCTCGCCGGCATCGGTGCCGGCGGCGGCATGTGGTATGCGCAGGAATACGGCTTTTACGAGACGATCGACCCGGCCGGTCCGGGGGCGGATGTCACCGCCGTCTCCGCCGCCGATGGCGGCGCGGTGGAACTGCCCCTTGCCGATTTCCAGGGCATCGACGCCTCGTCCTCGCCGCTGCGCTGGCGCGCCTGCTTTCGCCTGACCGAGCTGCCCTTGCCGGGCAGCCTGACCCCCTTTGAGGGCGCAACCCCCCTGAACGGGCCGGGCTGGTTCGATTGCTATGACGCCGACCAGATCACCCATGATCTCGAATCCGGCGCGGCAGTGGCGGTGCTTGGCACCTCCGAGATCCGCCCCGATGTCGACCGGGTGCTGGCGATCTATCCCGATGGCCGCGCCTTTGGCTGGCACCAATATAATGACAAGACACCCGAACGCGGAGTGATGGACTGATGGCCGACCTGCTGATCGAACTCTTCTCGGAAGAAATCCCCGCCCGGATGCAGTCCCGCGCCCGCGAGGATCTGAAGAAGCTCGTCACCGACGGGCTGGTCGAGGCCGGGCTGACCTATGCCAGCGCCGGGGCCTTCTCGACCCCGCGCCGTCTGACTCTCGCGATTGAAGGCCTCAGCGCCCACAGCCCGACCACGCGCGAGGAACGCAAGGGCCCGCGCACCGACGCCCCCGAAGCGGCACTTCTGGGCTTCCTGCGCTCGACCGGGCTGACCAAGGACCAGCTTCAGGCCCGCGACGACAAGAAGGGCCAGGTCTGGTTCGCCACGCTGGAAAAACCCGGGCGCCCGGCGGCCGAGATCGTGGCCGAGGTGCTGGAGACGACGATCCGCAACTTCCCCTGGCCCAAGTCGATGCGCTGGGGCGCCGGCAACCTGCGCTGGGTCCGGCCGCTGCATTCGATCCTCTGCCTGCTGACCGACGAGGCCGGGGCGCAGGTCGTGCCGCTGACGGTCGAGGGCATCGCCTCGAGCAACCAGACCCGCGGCCACCGCTTCCTGTCGCCCGAGCCCTTCACGGTGACGGGTTTCGACGACTATGCCGCGAAACTGCGCCGCGCCCATGTCATCCTTGACGCCAGCGAGCGCGAGGCCGCCATCCGCCAGCAGGCCGATAACATCGCCTTCGCCCGTGGCTGGGAGATCGTCGCCGATGCGGGTCTGCTGACCGAGGTGGCGGGGCTGGTCGAATGGCCGGTGCCGCTGATGGGGGTGATCGAGGACCGTTTTCTGGACCTGCCGCCCGAGGTGCTGCAGACCTCGATGAAGGAGCACCAGAAATTCTTCTCGGCCCGGAACCCGAAAACCGGCCGGATCGAGGGTTTTGTCACCGTCGCCAACATCGAGACGCCCGACGATGGCGCGACCATTCTGGCGGGCAACCAGCGCGTGCTGGCCGCGCGCCTGTCGGACGCGGCCTTCTTCTACGAGAACGACCTGCGCGAGGCCAAGGCCGGCATGGGTCACTGGGCCGAGGGTCTCAAATCGGTGACCTTCCACAACAAGCTCGGCAGCCAGTCCGACCGCATCGCCCGCATCGCCGCACTGGCCCGCGAGATCGCGCCGCTGGTCGGCGCCGATGCGGACGAGGCCGGGGAAGCCGCGACGCTGGCCAAGCTCGACCTGCGTTCATCGATGGTGGGCGAATTCCCCGAATTGCAGGGGATCATGGGCCGCTATTACATCGCCGCCGCCGGCAAGCCGCAGGCCGTCGCCGACGCCGCCCGCGACCATTACTCGCCACTCGGCCCGAGCGATGACGTCCCGACCGCGCCGGTCTCGGTCGCCGTGGCGCTGGCCGACAAGATCGATACGCTGACCGGGTTCTGGGCGATTGACGAGAAGCCTACGGGGTCGAAGGACCCATTTGCGCTGCGGCGGGCGGCGTTGGGGGTGATCAGGTTGGTGCTGGGGACCGGGGTGCGAGTTGGACTTATCGGATTGTTGAGCAATGCACTGACACAGCTTTACGTACTTGCACGGGAAAGAAACGCATTTGCTAGCTTGCCCGATTACAGCAAGCTTGCGTCCAGCGACGTTGTAGAAGTGATCTTCGCGGAGCAGTTCGACTTTGCTACTCCGCCAGAGAATGTTTTTTGGTTGCAGATAGGTAGCAAAAAAGCGTTGCGAGCAAAGGCGCAATTGTCCACATGGCTGGCGTTGAGTTCGCCGGTCTATCCTTTGGGTGAGCGCGTCACCGACCTCCTCTCCTTCCTCCACGACCGCCTGAAAGTCTATCTCCGCGACCAAGGCATCCGCCATGACATCATCGATGCCGTGCTGGCGCAGCCCGGCAATGACGATCTCGTGCTGGTGGTGAACCGGGCCACGGCGCTGAATGACATGCTGAAGACCGAGGACGGCCGGAACCTGACGCAGGGTCTGAAGCGCGCCGGGAATATCCTCGCGCAGGCCGAGGAGAAGGACGGGGTCGAATACAGCTTTGGCGCCGACGAGAAATTCGCCGAGACCGATCAGGAACGCGCGCTTTTCGCCGCGCTCGACACCGCCGAACCGGCGATCCGTCAGGCGACCAAGGCCGAGGATTTCCCCGCCGCCATGTCGGCCATCGCCGCACTGCGCGCGCCCATCGATGCCTTCTTCGAGGCGGTTCAGGTGAACAGCGACAACCAGATCCTGCGCCGCAACCGGCTGAACCTCTTGAGCCGCATCCGCGAGGCCGGCCGGCAGATTGCGGATTTCACCAAGATCGAGGGGTGAGGCGCGCCCGGCAAAAAGTCCAGTGGACCTTTTTGCAGCGCCGAACGCGCGGAGCGCCGGGAATAGAAGGGGCCGGTCAACTCCGGCCCTTTCTTCTTCACGAAAAATATCCCGGGGGAGGCCCGCAGGGCCGGGGGCAGCGCCCCCTTACCCCGCCAGCGCCTCGCGCAAAGCGTGCCAGCTGGCCTTGGGGGTGCGTTCCATCGTCTCGTAATCGACATGGACCAGCCCGAAGCGCGGCAAATAGCCGAGCGACCATTCGTAATTGTCGAGCAGCGACCAGTAGAAGAAGCTGCGCACGTCCACGCCCTCGGCCAGTGCCGCCTGCGCCGCCTGAAGATGCGCGGCGATATAGGCGATGCGGTTCGGGTCGTCGGTCTCATCGGCAAAGGCCACGCCGCTTTCGGTGATGTAGAGCGGCAGGTCGCCGGTATGGTCGCGCTTCAGCCGCACCAGGAACTCGGTCAGCCCCTCGGGGCGGATCTCCCAATCGATCTGGGTCTTTGGCAGCGGCCCCGGAACCTCGACCGTCTGCGGCCAGGGGCCGGGGGCATGGGCATAGTTCTTGCGGGTGTAGTAATTCACCCCCAGCCAGTCCAAGGGCTGCGCGATCATCGCCAGATCGTCCTGCCAGCCCTTCGGCAGATGCGGCTCCAGCCCCTCCATCGCCTCGGTCGGATAGCCCTGCCCCATCGCCGCCTGCACGAACCAGCGGTTATAGATCGCATCCTGCCGCGCCGCTGCCGCGCGGGCTTCGGCGCTGTCATCCGCCGGATGCGCGGTCTCGAAATTCAGGACCAGCCCCAGATGGTCGCGCGCGCCGTCGGCCCGCAGCGCGGCGATGGCGGTGCCATGCGCCAGCATGACGTGATGCATCGCATGGCCGGTCGCGCGGATGTCGCGCAGGCCCGGCGCGTGAAAACCCATGAAATGCGACAGCCACGAGATGCACCATGGCTCGTTCAGCGTCGCCGCCGTCTCGACCCGGTCGCCGATCCGCGCATAGACCGTCTGGCAGAAGCGGGCGAAGTGATCCACGATCTCGCGGTTCTGCCAGCCGCCGCGCGTGGCCAGTGCCGAGGGCATGTCCCAGTGGTGGAAGGTCAGGAAGGGTTTCAGCCCGCGCGCCAGCATCCCGTCAACCAGCCGGTCATAGAAATCCAGACCCTCGGGATTGACGGTCCGACCGTCCGGCAGCACCCGTGCCCAGGAGGTGGAAAAGCGATAGGCGTCGAACCCCGCGTCTTTCAGCAGGTCCAGATCGCTTTCCCACCGCAGGTAATGCTCGCAGCCGCGCGATCCGTCCTGTCCCTGAAAGGTATTGCCCGGCGTCGCGGCGAAGCTGTCCCAATGCGAGGGTCCGGTGCCGCCGAACTGCGTGCCCTCGATCTGGTAGGCCGAGGTCGCGGCGCCGAAGAGGAAGCCGGGCGGAAAGCTGGAACGCTTGGGGATCATGGCAATGCCCTCGTGACTGGCTGGCGGTGATTGTGTTAGCGGAAACATACACGCCCGCCCCGTCCCTCACGTCAACGTCCAATCGGCACTGGAAACGAAAAAGGGCGACCCGGAGGCCGCCCTTTCATCCAGTCCAGCAATCCAGGCCCAGCTCAGACGATCCGCTCGACCATCATGTGCTTGATCTCGGCGATGGCCTTCGCCGGGTTCAACCCCTTGGGGCAGGTATTGGTGCAGTTCATGATGGTGTGGCAGCGATAGAGCTTGAACGGGTCTTCGAGGTTGTCCAGCCGCTCGCCAGTGGCCTCATCGCGCGAGTCGATGATCCAGCGGTAGGCCGCCAGCAGCGCGGCCGGCCCCAGGTACTTGTCGCCGTTCCACCAGTAGCTCGGGCAGGAGGTCGAGCAGGAGGCGCAGAGGATGCATTCGTAAAGCCCGTCCAGCTTCTTGCGGTCCTCGATCGACTGCTTCCACTCGACGCCGGGCTCGGGCGATTTGGTGATCAGGTAGGGGTTGATGCTGGCGTGCTGGGCATAGAAATGGGTCAGGTCCGGCACCAGGTCCTTGACCACATGCATATGCGGCAGCGGATAGATCGAGATGTCGCCGGCAACCTCGTCGATGCCATAGATGCAGGCCAGGTGGTTGCCGCCGCCGATGTTCATCGCGCAGGAGCCACAGATGCCCTCGCGGCAGGAGCGGCGGAAGGTCAGGGTCGGGTCGATCTCGTTCTTGATCTTGATCAGCGCGTCCAGAACCATCGGCCCGGTCTTGTCGAGATCCAGCGTATAGGTGTCCAGCCGCGGGTTCTCGCCGCTGTCGGGGTCCCACCGATAGATCTTGAACACCTTGGTCCGGGTCGCCCCCTGCGGCGCGGGCCAGGTCTTGCCGACCGTGATCTTGCTGTTCTTGGGAAGGGTGAACTGGACCATGGGGTGCCTCTTCTTACAGGGTGCCGTCGGGCCGGTGATCGGCGTCAAACAGGTTCTGGGTGCTGGCGACAAGATTGGCCACCTTGGCCCGCGCCTGCGGATTGAGCGGCAAGCCGTTAAGCTGCCGCAGGAATTCGGTTGCGCCCGCGTTCAGGCGCTGCATCGAGCTGCCGGTCAGCGGCTCAAGCGCGGCGTGTTCTTCGGCGCTGATGCCGGCCAGCGCCAGAAGCTGGCGACCCGGACGCATCCGGTCGCGCTCGTCCACCAGCTCGAAATGGTGCAGGCGACCGGGGGCTGCGTCCTCGAGCCGGACCAGCAGATCGTCCCAGCCCGGCAGGTCGCGGGTCTCGGACAGGAATTCGTCATAGCTGCCGCCATAGCCATCGGTGCGCACCGCCTGCGCCCAGACACTAGCCTTCCACGCCTCCATCCGCCGGCTGTAGACGGCATAGACGGGAATCAGCGGCGCAAAGGCCCGGTCCAAGAGCGCGATGATGCGCGGCAGCGCCGGGTAAAGCCGGGTCTCGCCACCGTTGCCGGGCATGGCGCCGGCCAGGTTCTCGTGGCTGATCAGGACGGTGCGCCCGTCCTGCGGCAAGCCCTCGCAGACCGTCGCCACCGCCTCCATCAACCGCGCCTCGTCGCCACGCTCGCCATCGAGGCTATAGGCGATCGCCGCGCGGCCAAGCGGACGCATGGGGGTTCCGGCCTCGGGCGTGCGGATCACCAGCCGGTCGGCCAGCGCCGCGGCATTCTTCTGCAGGAAATGATGCAGCGAGGTCGTGCCGGTCTTCTGCACGCCCAGATGAACGATCACCCGGGGGTCGCTGCCTGCGGCTGACGAGGATTCCGCCATGGCCTAGCCCTGCCAGCGCGGCTGGTCATAGAGCGACACGGTCGGCGGCTGGCCCGAGCGGCGCATGACGCATTGGGCAAAGACATCCGAGGGGTCGCGCCCCATCAGCCGGTCGCTGCTGATCTCGAAGGAGACCGAACCATAGGGCCGCACGCCGCCATCGAAATCCGAGGCCATGCCGATGCCCACCTCGGTGCGTGGCGGCTGGCTCGAGGCCTGCACGTCGCGCAGGCAACTGCGCTCGGCCTGGTCGACCGGCACCGGCGCGCAGGCCCCCAGCACCGCCGCCAGAGGCAGCAGCGCGAGAAGGGTCAGGCGTGATCCGGTGCGGGTCAGGGTCATCTCAACCTCAGGCGGCAGTCGCCGCAGCGGCGGCGATGCACTGGGTCGTCGCCGGACGCTTGACGATGGCCGCGACGCTGTCACCCGCGCCCGAGGCACCGGCATTGGTCATCTGGGCGATGTCGATCAGCTCGGCCGTGGTGGCGTTTTTGACCACGCAATCCGTGTAGGGCGCGGTATTCGCCCCCGGCAGGCGCTTCGACATCTCGGCGTTGATGGTGGTGCGGGCGATGGCGCGCGAGGTGGCGTCGAGCACGGTCGGCGTGGTCGCAACCGGCGGCGGCGCAGTGGTCACCGGCGGTTGCCCGGTCATCGGCGTGACGGGAACGCAGGCAGTCACCGCAACGGCGGCGGCGGCCAGCAGGATCGGAAGGCGGAAGGAACGCATCAGTATACCCTTTTCTTCGGCGCGATCTTTTTCAGGTCGATCCCGCCCTCGTCCGCCTTGGTCAGCGGATCGAGATGGACGGGGCGATAGGCCAGTTTAACCGTGTTTCCGTCCACCCATGCAAGCGAGTGCTTGCGCCAGTTGGCGTCATCCCGCTCGGGCCAGTCCTCATGCGCATGGGCGCCGCGGCTTTCCTTGCGCGCCTCGGCGGCAACGATGGTCGCCATCGCGTTGGGCATGAGGTTTTCCAGTTCCAGCGATTCCATCAGGTCGCTGTTCCAGATCAGGCTGCGATCCGTAACCTTCACATCGCGCAGCTTGCCGGCGATCGCCTCCATCTTTTCTACGCCCTCGGCCAGGGTCTTGTCGGTTCGGAACACCGCCGCATCGGCCTGCATGGTGCGCTGCATCTCGTCGCGCAAGACCGCCGTCGGCACCGAACCATTGGCATTCCGGAGGCTGTCGAAGCGGACCATGATCTTGTCCACGGCATCCTTGTTCGTCGCCGGGATCGGCGCGGCGCGGTCGATGATCTCGCCGGCGCGGATGGCAGCGGCGCGGCCAAAGACCACGAGGTCGATGAGGCTGTTCGAGCCAAGCCGGTTCGCCCCGTGAACCGAGGCGCAGCCGGCCTCGCCCACCGCCATCAGGCCCGGGAAGATGCGGTCCGGGTGTTTCTCGGTCGGGTTCAGCACCTCGCCCCAGTAGTTCGTGGGGATGCCGCCCATGTTGTAATGGACCGTCGGCAGGATCGGGATCGGCTCGCGCGTCACGTCGACGCCGGCGAAGATCTTGGCCGATTCCGAGATACCCGGCAGGCGCTCATGCAGGCTTTCCGGCGGCAGGTGCATGAGGTTCAGGAACATGTGGTCCTTCTTCTCGCCCACGCCGCGACCCTCGCGGATCTCGATGGTGATGCAGCGCGACACCACGTCGCGGGAGGCCAGATCCTTGTAGGTCGGTGCGTAACGCTCCATGAAGCGTTCGCCCTCGCTGTTGGTCAGGTAACCGCCCTCGCCGCGCGCGCCCTCGGTGATCAGGCAGCCCGAGCCATAGATGCCGGTCGGGTGGAACTGCACGAATTCCATGTCCTGCAGCGGCAGGCCTGCGCGGGCCACCATGCCGCCACCGTCGCCGGTGCAGGTATGGGCCGAGGTGGCGCTGAAATAGGCGCGGCCATAGCCGCCGGTCGCCAGCACCACCATCTTGGCGTTGAAGACGTGGATGGTGCCATCGTCCAGCTTCCAGCAGACGACGCCGGTGCATTTGCCATCGGTGATGATCAGGTCGAGCGCGAAATACTCGATGAAGAATTCCGCATTATGCTTGAGGCTCTGGCCATACAGCGTGTGCAGGATGGCGTGGCCGGTGCGGTCGGCGGCGGCACAGGTGCGCTGCACCGGGGGGCCTTCGCCGAATTCGGTCGTGTGGCCGCCGAAGGGACGCTGGTAGATCTTGCCCTCTTCGGTGCGCGAGAAGGGAACGCCGTAATGTTCCAGCTCGTAGACCGCCTTCGGCGCCTCGCGCGCGAGATATTCCATCGCATCGGTGTCGCCCAGCCAGTCCGAGCCCTTCACCGTGTCATACATATGCCATTGCCAGCTGTCCGGGCCCATGTTGCCCAGGGAGGCGGCGATGCCGCCCTGCGCCGCAACGGTATGCGAGCGGGTTGGGAAAACCTTGGTCACGCAGGCGGTGCGCAGCCCCTGTTCGGCCATGCCAAGCGTGGCGCGCAGGCCAGCGCCGCCGGCACCGACGACAACCACGTCGTAATCATGCGTGTGGATTTCGTATTGGTCCATTGTGCTCTCAGCCCTCAGCCGGTGAATGCCATTTTCGCCAAGGCGAAGACCGCGGCGGCAATGACGCCCCAGCCGAAGATGACGGAAAAGATGATCGCGACCTTGCGCTCGGTCTCGTCGAGGTAATCGTCGATCATGATCCGCGTGCCCTTGATGAAGTGGATCATGCCCACGACGATGAACAGCGCGGTAACGATGGCCGGATAGGGCCGGCCGAAATAGGCGATGACGCCTTCGCGCGGCAGGCCGATGGCATTGCCGACGACCATCAGGAAGGCCGGCGTCAGGATGGCCAGCGCCACGGCGCTGACGGTCATGTGCCAGTGATGCAGAGTGCCGGTATGGCTAGCGCCCAGACCCTCGGCCGCTTTCAGAGGAGTGATATAACGCATCCGATTGGCCTTTCTCAGAGCAGGAACAGGATCAGGCTGATCAGGGTCAGCACCACCGAGCCGATGATGATCGCCCAGCTGGATTTCTTGGCGGTCTCGATCTCCATGCCCTTGCCGGCATCGTAGAAGAGGTGCCGGATGCCCGCGAGCGTGTGGTACCACAGCGCCCAGGCCGAGCCGAGCAGGACGAGGAAGCCGAACCAGCTGCGCAGGATGCCATCGACGAAGGCGAAATAGCCCGGGCTGGAGACGGCGGCGATCAGCCACCAGACCAGCAGCAGGATACCCGCGACCAGCGCGTGGCCGGTGATCCGCGTCAGGATCGAGGTCACCGCCGCGATGGGCAGCTTGTAGACCTGCAAATGCGGGGAAAGCGGGCGGTTGTTGCCCCGGTTCACATCAGCCATGCGTGGCCCTCCTGTGTCGCGTCTGGCGCGGGCCCGCTGTCTGTCCAGCACAACGGGCTGGCCGCGCGGGCTGGCGAATTGCGTTGCTTCTGTCCATCTTTCTGCCAAGTGTCACGGTCTTATGCCATACCCGATCACGATTTTCGCGGAATTTCGCCGCTTGTGATCACGCCCGCCCCGCTCGTGATCACAGAAGCCATGGCCGCCCCTACCCTGCGGAAATACCTTCGGGCGGTCCGGGGGCGCGATGCCCCCCGGCGCAGCGATTCACAGCGGCATCAGCGCCCAGTAATCCAGGTCCAGCAGCACCTCGGGCAGGTATTTCCCATCCTCGCCCTTCAAGGGGAAGCTGGCACTGTCGCCGGTTGTGGCAACAAGTCGCAGCCGGATGGCGCCGACGCCCGGCGCATCGGTCTCGGCCTTGTCCAGCACCTCGGACCAGGCGCGGATGGTCTTGCCTGCGAAGCAGGGATTGGCATGAGCGCCGGCATTCAGCGCCACGATCATCTGCGCATTGGCGAGCCCGTTGAAGCTGAGCGCGCGGGCCATGCTGATGACATGACCACCATAGATCAGCCGCTTGCCATCCTCGCGGTTGGTGGCGTCGAAATGCACCTTTGCGGTGTTCTGCCACAGCCGCGTGGCCAGCATATGCTCGGCCTCCTCGACGGTGACGCCATCGACATGGTCGATCTTCTCGCCGATGGCATAATCGCCCCAGCGATGCGGTTCGCCCGCAAGCTCGAAGTCGTAATCGCTGAAATCCAGCCCCTCGGGAATCACCAGGTCGGCGGCATCGACGACCTTCGCCAGATCCGGCACGACGGGTTCGGGCGCGGGCGCGGCGGCGTCGCGTTTACGCACCATCACCCAACGGACATAGTCCAGTACCGGCTGGTCCATCTGGTTCAGCCCCCGGGTGCGGACATAGACCACGCCGGATTTGCCATTGCTGTTTTCCTTCAGCCCGATCACCTCGGATTCCGAACGCAGCGTATCGCCCGGCCAGACCGGCAGCAGCCAGCGCCCCTCGGCATAGCCCAGGTTGGCGATGGCGTTCAGGCTGATATCTGGCACGGTCTTGCCGAAGACCGTGTGAAAGGCGATCAGGTCGTCCAGCGGGCTGCTTTCCAGCCCGTTCGCGGCGGCGAATTCGTCGCTGGAATAAAGCGCGTGCCGGGCGGGATAGAGCGCGTGGTAGAGGGCCCTTTCCCCCTCGGCCACCGTGCGCGGCACCGCGTGGCGGATCACCTGCCCGATGGCATAGTCCTCGAAGAAGCGGCCCGGATTGGTCTTGCTCATTGTTGTCCCAGTTTCAGGTCGGGGGAATAGGCGACATCGACCTCTTTGGTGATGGGCTGCGCCATGCGCATCACCCCCTTGACCGGGTCAAAGGCCATCGAGGCGCCGCCGTGCAGCGACCAGCCCTTGGACAGGGCCTCGCTGACGCGGTGGCAGAATTGCAGGGTGTCGTCTTCGGTAATGCAGCGGTAGAGGGTCGTCATCTCAGGCTCCGAACGGGTTATAGCCAAGCCAGGCGTGGATCAGGCCGATCACGCCAAAGACCAGAACCGCGCCGACGGCGGCCATGGCCTCCTTGCGGGCGGGAACGGCGGCGGGCGGCGTCCAGCTGGGCGCGGCGCGGTTGATGATGTTGATCTCGACCAGCGCCCACACCAGCAAGCCGCCGAACAAGACGAAGGACGGCAGATCGCCGTTCACCAGAAGATGCGCGAAGGCCCAGATCGCAAAACCCACCAGCTGCGGATGGCGGATGCGGCGGGTGATGCCGGTCTTCATGCCGGAGGCGGCGAAGAGATAGATCGCGAACAGCACCAGCAGGTTGTTGATGCCCTTCAGCATCGGCGACGGCCCCCACCAGACCGCGCCATCGGCGCTGCGATAGCCCCAGACCATCAGCACCACCGACAGGATCAGCAGGCCGGTGACCAGCCCCCTGCCCTTGTCACCGACTTGCGCCCGGTGTCCCGGTGCCGCGCGCTTCCACAGATGCGCGCCCCACCACAGTGCCACGCCCAGGATCAGGATCAGCATCTGGCTTCCTTTCGCTTGATGTCTGTCCCGCCCTGTCTGCCATCAGCTGGCGAGGGCTGCAATCGCCTGCGCCTGTTCCAGCATCTTGCGCGCCGTCGCCACATGCAGGTTCTCGACGATCCGGCCATCGACCACCGCGACGCCCTTGCCCTCGGCCGTTGCCGCCTCGAAGGCCTCGATCTGGCGGCGGGCAAGGCCCAGCTCGTCCTCGGTGGGCGCGAAGGCGGCATTGGCGATCTCGAGCTGCGCCGGGTGGATCAGCGTCTTGCCGTCAAAGCCCATGTCCCGGCCCTGCTCGCATTCGAAGCGCAGCCCGTCCTCGTCCTTGAAGGCGTTGAAGACGCCGTCGATGATGGTGATGCCATGCGCCTTGGCCGCCAGCAGGCACAGGCCCAGCCCGGTCAG
Source organism: Paracoccus zhejiangensis (assembly GCF_002847445.1). Classification (NCBI taxonomy): domain Bacteria; kingdom Pseudomonadati; phylum Pseudomonadota; class Alphaproteobacteria; order Rhodobacterales; family Paracoccaceae; genus Paracoccus; species Paracoccus zhejiangensis. The sequence continues at coordinate 1,122,119 of NZ_CP025430.1, forward strand.
CATCGCCAGACGGTCGGGGCGGAAACGCGAATTGATCTCCTTGGCCAGATCATTGGTGCCCATGACCATGCCACCAAGGCGCGGATGGGCGGCGATGGCGCCCGCGTTCAGCATCCCCTGTGCCGTCTCCATCATCGCCCAGAGCGGCAGGTCAGGGATGATCGCGGCCACCCGGTCAAGATCGGCGGGGCTGCTGACTTTGGGGATCAGCACCGCATCCGCCAACCCGGTCAGCGCCGCGCAGGCCTCGGCATCCGCCTGCCCCCATTCGGTGTCGAGCCCGTTGATCCGCACGATCCGCGCCCGCCCGCCATAGTCGTTCTGCAATGCTGCGGCGAGCTGATCCCGCGCGAAGGGCTTTTCCGCCGGCGAAACCGCATCCTCGAGGTCAAAGATGATCGCATCGGCAGCCAGCCCCCGCGCCTTTTCCATCGCACGGGCATTGGCGGCAGGGATGTAAAGCACAGAGCGATAGGGTCGGGCCATGGAATCCTCGCGGCAACAATCTTGCGCGAAACTGCCGCGTTGCGCCAGAAATGGCAAGACCGAATTTGCTGCACCGCAGAATAACCCTGCGGCATTGGGGGTTCAATCGGCAAGCAAACCGCTGCCCCCGTCCCAGATCAGCTTGATCGAGACGAGCAGCAAGGCCCAGGTGATGAACAGGTAAAAGGCGCGCGGCGGCATGATCTTGACCAGCCGCACCCCGGCCCAGACTGCGGCCAGCGCGACCGGGGTCAGCATCGCGGCGATGCCCAGGTTGCCGGGCGACAGCTGCCCCAGCGCGGCATAGGGGATCAGCTTCACCGCGTTGATGACCGCAAAGAACACCGTGACCGTCCCGGCATAGACCTGCGGCGCAAGGCGCAGCGGCTGGACATAGATCTGATAGGGCGCGGCGCCCGAATGGCTGACGAAGCTGGTATAACCGGCAATGCCGCCCCAGAAACTGGCCGCCGACCAGCGCCCGGGACGCGGCGGCCCCTCGGGCGCGCGGCGCAGAAGCGCGGTCAGGGCAAAGGCAAAGCCGATCAACCCGACGATCAACTCGACACCCTCGACCGGCACCAGGCTCGCGGTCAGCCAGCCGATCCAGACGCCCAGCAACGCGCCGGGCCAGAGCATCTTCAGCACCCGCCAGTCGGCATGACGCCAATAGGCGATCAGTCCGCCGATATCCGAGACGATGTAGACCGGCAGCAGGATCCCCGCCGCCTGGACCGGCGACATGACCAACGACAGAAGCGGCACCGACAGCACCGCCACCATCGACAGCCCGCCCTTGGCCAGACCCACGGCAATCGCCGCGATCACCGCCAGAACCCAGCCCGCCACCGACAATTCGATCATCTCACCCCGTCAACCCGTTACGCGCGCCCGAAAAGAATCTTTCGCCAGTTGCCCGCTTTAACCGTGTTAGCGCAAGCCCTCCCCGCCCGCTCTTGCGGTTTCGATCCCGAAGGACTACGCAACCCGCGACTTGAACAGCCAAACCGGAGGTTTTCCATGGCCCGACCCAAGATCGCACTTATCGGTGCGGGGCAGATCGGCGGCACGCTGGCGCATCTGGCCGCGATGAAGGAACTGGGTGATGTCGTCATGTTCGACATTGCCGAGGGCACGCCCCAGGGCAAATCGCTCGACATCGCGGAATCGGGCCCCTCGGAAGGCTTCGATGCCGTCATGAAGGGCACGAACGACTATGCCGACATCGCCGGCGCCGATGTCTGCATCGTGACCGCAGGCGTGCCGCGCAAGCCGGGCATGAGCCGCGACGACCTGCTGGGCATCAACCTCAAGGTGATGAAGTCGGTCGGCGAAGGCATCAAGCAGCACGCCCCGAACGCCTTCGTGATCTGCATCACCAACCCCCTCGACGCGATGGTCTGGGCCCTGCAGCAGTTCAGCGGCCTGCCCGCCGAAAAGGTCGTCGGCATGGCCGGCGTGCTGGATTCGGCCCGCTTCCGCCACTTCCTGTCGCTCGAATTCGGCGTGTCGATGCGCGACGTGACGGCCTTCGTGCTGGGCGGCCATGGCGACACCATGGTGCCGCTGGCCCGCTATTCGACCGTTGCCGGCATTCCGCTGCCGGATCTGGTCAAGATGGGCTGGACGACGCAGGAGAAACTGGACGCCATCGAGCAGCGCACCCGTGACGGTGGCGCCGAGATCGTCGGCCTCTTGAAGACCGGTTCGGCCTTCTATGCGCCCGCCACCAGCGCCATCGAGATGGCCGAAGCCTATCTGAAGGACCAGAAGCGCGTCCTGCCCTGCGCCGCCTATGTGGATGGCGCTTACGGGCTGAACGGTCTCTATGTCGGCGTGCCGACGGTGATCGGCGCCAAGGGCATCGAGAAGATCATCGACATCAAGCTGGACAAGGCCGAGCAGGCCATGTTCGACAAGTCGGTCGATGCGGTGAAGGGCCTCGTGGCCGCCTGCAAGCAGATCGATCCGAGCCTCGCCTGAGGCTTCTTTCCGGGCAGCAGGTCTGGCCGGAAATCGACAGAAAATCAAACGCCTGCCGGATGATCTTCCGGCAGGCGTTTCACTTTCCCGTCGCCCGGTTTGCGGGCTCTACGACTGCCAGCGCGGCTTGCGCTTGTCGAAGAAGGCGCCGATGCCCTCGGGCGCCTCGTCGCCTTCCCAGGCCGCGACCAGCCGGTCGATGCTGTCATTGATCCGCGCCTCGTCGATCACCGGGCCATAGGCGCGGCATTGCGCCTTGGCCGCCGCGACGGCACCCGGGGCGGCCTGCAGGAAGGGCGCGATCTCGGCCTCGACCGCCGCGTCCAGATCGGCCGGATCGACGGCGGCGGCGGCCAGGTTCAGCCGCACGGCCTCCTCAGCGTCGAAGAGCCGGGCCGAGAAGAATACCCGCCGCGCCTTGTCCTCGCCCATGCGCGCCAGCACATAGGGGCCGATGGTGGCGGGGATCAGCCCCAGACGCACCTCGGTCAGCCCGAATTTTGCGCCCCGCGCGGCAATCGCGATGTCGCAGACCGCCATCATGCCGATGCCGCCACCGAAGGCATTCCCCTGCACCCGGGCGATCAGCGGCTTGGGCAGCAGGTTCAGCCCGTTCAGCATCATCGCGAGCTTGCGCGCGCCCTGCCGCCGTGTCTCGGCGTCAGAGCCCATCTGCTGGCGCATCCAGCCGAGATCACCCCCGGCACAGAAGCTGGCCCCCTCGCCCGCCAGCACCACCACGCGCACCGCCGGATCGGCGCCCAGCTGCTGCGCGGCCTCGGTCAGCTCGGCGATCATCTCGGCCGAAAGCGCGTTGTGCTTCTCGGGGCGTGCCAGCCAGAGCGTGGCCACGCCGCGGGCGTCGGTGTCGATGCGGATGGTGTTGAACATGGAAACTCCTCAGGAGATGTCGAATTGCCAGACGGGGGTGATGGCGCAGGACGCCCCGCCCGCCCGCGTGGCGGAAAACTGGCCGAGCCAGGCGCGGTAATGGCCGGGGTTCATCGGTTCGACGAAGCCCAGTTGCTGCGGCAGTGAGGCCGAGGCGATGGCACCCGAGGTCGAGCCGGTCACGCTCGAGCCTGCCAGCGCGGATTGGCGGGGAAGCTCCTGCCAGCCGCTTGCCGTCTGCTGCTGCAGCCGCGAGGCCGCGCCCGGCAGGCTCAACCGGATCGGACCGCCGCCGCGATAGGCATAGGCGCGCAGGAACAGCGATTGCCCCGATGCGCTGGCCGCAGAGATGCGGGCTGGCGCGAACAATTCGATCGCGTAACCGTCGCAGTTGCGATAGCCGATGCGGCGCAGCCCGGCGCGCTGTGAGGCATAGCTCGCCTGCGCCTGCCCCTGACCGGCAGCGATGGGGACATTGCCAACCGGCGCAACCGTTGCGCCCGGCGCCGCCGCGCAGCCCGCCAGTAGCAGCGCGGCAAAGGTGGCGCGGAAGCTCACGGCCCGACCCGCATGGCCCGCGCCATGTTCGCCGCCTGATCGATGACAGTCATGTTCAGCCCGGTGTCAAAACCCCGCGCCGCCAGATGGTTGGCCACCAGCTCGGTCGCCACATTGCCCTTGGCGCCCGGCGCATAGGGGCAGCCGCCAAGACCGCCAACCGCCGCGTCAAAGACCCGAAGGCCCCGCGCGAGGCTGGCGTCGATGTTCTGCAACGCCCGGCCCGCCGTGTCGTGGTAATGCCCGGCCAGCTGCGCGGCGGGCATTTCGTCCAGTACCACGGCCAGCATGGCGTCGATCTTCTCCGGTGTCGCCTGCCCGATCGTGTCGCCAAGCGAGACCTCATAGCAGCCCATGTCCCGCAGCGCCGCGACAACGCGGGCCACGTCGGCGGGCGGCACGTCGCCCTCGAACGGGCTGTCGGTCACCATCGAGACATAGCCCCTGACCGGGATGCCATCGGCCCGCGCCGCCTCAGCCACCGGGGCGAAACGCTCGAGGCTTTCGGCGATGGTGGCGTTCAGGTTGGCCTTGCTGAAGGCCTCCGAGGCGCTGGCGAAAATGGCGATCTCGCTGGCCTTGGCAGCCTTGGCCCCTTCGTAGCCCTTCAGGTTCGGGGTCAGCACTGCATAGCTGATGCCCGGCGCGCGGGTGATGCCCGCCATGACCTCGGCGGCATCGCTCATCTGCGGCACCCATTTCGGGCTGACGAAGCTCGTGACCTCGATCCGCCGAAACCCGGCGGTCGAGAGCAGATCGACCAGCGCAATCTTCTCCGCCGTCGGGATCAGGCGCTTCTCGTTCTGCAGCCCGTCACGCGGACCCATCTCGAAGATTTCGACCGTCTCAGACATCGGGCACCTCGTAAAATTCATTGGTATAGATCAGGGTCGAGCCGGGTTTCGGCAGCGCCGCCTGAAAGGCCGGGCGCGCGGCGCAGCGGGCGGCATAGGCGGCCAGCAAGGGGCGGTCATCGAAGCGGACAAAGCGTTCGGCCACCCAGACGGTCCAGCCGACCTGGCAATCGACGCCGGAGAAGTCGCCTAGCAGCCAGTCACGGCCCTGCAGCCCGGCCTCGACCAGACGCAGCGCGCGCGACAGCCGCGCCGCCTCAAGCTTCATCACCGTGGGCGAGCGTTGCCAGGCCTCGCGCAAGACGATGTGATGCTGGCTGAGATTGGCGATATGCTGCCCCAAGGTCTCGCCGAAATGCACCCAGTCCAGCCATTGCGCGCGCTGGGGCGAACCCGGCGCGCGACCCAGATGGGGGGCGCGGGTCTCGCAGAGCCATTCGGTGATGGCCCCGGATTCATGCAGCGTGACGGCGCCATCCTGAAGCGTCGGCACACGCCCGACCGGGGTGATCGCGGCATAGGGCGGCCGGCGCATCGAGCCGTCGAAGAAATCCAGTTCCTCGACGGCGAAGTCGCAGCCGATCTCGTGCAGAAGCCACAGCACCCGCATCGAGCGCGATTGCGGCGCGTGCCAGAGGATCGGCTGCGGCGCGGGGCTCATGCCGCCGCCTCGGCCTCTTCCTCGAGACGGATCAGCGGCGCGCCGGCCTCGACCTGATCACCCGATTTCGCGAAGACCTCGGCCACCACGCCATCGCGGGCGGCGGTCAGGCTGTGCTCCATCTTCATCGCTTCCAGCACCGCCAGACGGTCGCCTGCCTTGACTGCCTGCCCGGCCTCGACATGGACCGATTTCACCAGCCCCGGCATCGGCGACAGCGTCAGCGCGCTGCCCCCGGCCCCGCCATCGTCCCGCGCCAACGGGTCGAGCGGCACCAGCGTCACGGTGCGGCCGCCAAAGACGCTGACCCCGGCATCGTGGCTGACGATGCGGTTTCGGCGCAGGTGCTGGTCGACCCACCAGCGATCGCCCTGCCAGCGCACCTCATGGGCAGTGCCATCCTCCAGCGTCACCCGCGCGGCGCCCGGCCCCTCGACCTCCAGCACCGCCTCGCCGCCGTCCCAGGCAATGGTGCGGCGCAAGGGCTGCCACAGCGTCATGCCGCCCTTGACGGTCGGATCGGCCAGACCGGCCAGCCCGACGACGCCAAGCGCTACCGCAGCAGGGTCGGGCTGCGCCGCCCGGACCAGATCATCCAGATCGCGGCCGATGAGGCCGGTATCAACCTCGCCCTTGCGGAAGCCCTCGTGCCGGGTCAGGGCAATGAGGAAATCGACATTGGTGACGCTGCCCGCGACCTCGGTATCGACCAGCGCGCGTTCCAGCGCACGCAGCGCGATGGCGCGGGTGGGGCCATAGGTCACCACCTTGGCGATCATCGGGTCATACCAGGGGCTGATCGTGTCGCCCTGCCGCACGCCGGTCTCGATCCGCGCATGGTCGGGAAACTGCAGATGCGCCAGCCGCCCGGTCGCCGGCAGGAAGCCCGCCGGCACGTCCTCGGCATAAAGCCGGGCCTCGAAGGCATGGCCGTGGATGTGCAGATCTTCCTGTCGGGCAGGCAGCGGCTCGCCACTGGCGACGCGCAATTGCCATTCGACCAGATCGACGCCGGTGATCAGCTCGGTCACCGGATGCTCGACCTGCAAGCGGGTGTTCATCTCCATGAACCAGAACCCGTCCTCGCGCAGGCCGCGCGAGCCATCGACGATGAATTCGATGGTGCCGGCGCCCTTGTAACCGATGGCCTCGGCGGCGCGGGTGGCGGCGGCACCCATGACCTTGCGGATCTCGGGCGGCATGTCGGGGGCCGGGGCCTCTTCGATCACCTTCTGGTGGCGGCGCTGCAACGAGCAGTCGCGCTCGAACAGGTGAACCGCGCGATGGCCGTCACCGAAGACCTGCACCTCGATATGGCGCGGCTGCAGGATGTATTTCTCGATCAGCACATCGGGGTTGCCAAAGGCCTTCTGTGCCTCGGACCGGGCCGATTCCAGCGCATCGGCGAAACCCTTCGGTTCCTCGACCATGCGCATCCCCTTGCCGCCACCGCCGGCCACGGCCTTGATCAGCACCGGATAGCCGATCTTGCCCGCCTGCTGGGCGAGGTAGTCGGGGTCCTGATTGGCGCCGTGATAGCCCGGCACCACCGGCACCCCGGCCTTTTCCATCAGCGCCTTGGCCGCGTCCTTCAGCCCCATGGCCCGGATCGCCTTGGCCGAGGGACCGATGAACACCAGCCCCGCCGCCTCGACCGCATCGACGAATTCGGGGTTTTCCGACAGGAAGCCATAGCCGGGATGGATCGCCTCGGCCCCGGTCTCCTTGGCAGCGGCGATGATGAGATCGCCCTTCAGATAGCTGCCGGCGGGCGCGGGCCCGCCCAGGTAGACGGCCTCGTCGGCCATGGCCACGTGGCGCGCGCCACGGTCGGCATCGGAATAGACGGCGACGGTCGCAACCCCCAGCTTGCGGCAGGTGTCGATGACGCGGCAGGCGATTTCGCCCCGGTTGGCGATCAGGATCTTCTGGAACATGTCGGCTCCTCGGCTTGGCGTTGGCCGGGGGCTTCGCGCCCCCGGACCCCCGCGGGATATTTGGACCAGGTGATGGTCATGACAGCGCCTCTGCAAGCAGTTGCGCGGTGGCGGAATCGAAGGCGACCAGCGTGACGGTCAGTCCGTCGCCATGGTCGCGGATGGTGGTGGCGGCAATCCGGGCGGCCTGATCGGCGGGGAAGCCGTAAATGCCGGTCGAGATGGCTGGGAAAGCGATGCTGGTCAGCCCATGCTCGCGGGCCAGCGCGAGGCTGTTGCGATAGGCCGAGGCCAGCAACTCGGCCTCGCCCGCATCGCCGCCCTTCCAGACCGGCCCCACGGTGTGGATGACATGACGGGCTTTCAGCTTGTGCCCCCCGGTGATCCGCGCCTCGCCCGTCGGGCAGCCGCCAAGTGTGCGGCATTCGGCCAGCAGCCCGGGACCGGCAGCGCGGTGGATGGCGCCATCGACGCCGCCCCCGCCCAGAAGCGAGGCATTCGCCGCGTTGACGATGGCATCCACGTCAAGCGTGGTGATGTCGCCCTGCCAGACCCGGATCATCGCCCGCCCTCCGCTGCGATCTGCGCAGCCATGGCGTCGAACCCCATGCGCTCGGCATGTTGCCGGGGCGTGACCCCCTCGTGATCAGCGATATTCGGATCGGCGCCGGCCTGAAGCAGCAGCGCGACGATCTGTTGATGGCGCGCCCCGCCATCGGCCAGGATCACCGCCTCCATCAGCGCGGTCCAGCCGAGCCGGTTCACATGGTTCACATCGACCCCGGCGGCGATCAGCTCGCGCACCGTCTCGACATGGCCGCGCTCGGCCGCGGGGATCAGCGCGGTGCCGCCAAAGCGGTTGAGGTCGGTCAGATCGGCACCATGGGCCAGCGTCAGGCGCAGGATCTCCAGATGGCCGCGCGCCCCGGCATAGAGATAGGGCGTATCCTCGATCCCGTCCTTGGCATTCACATCGGCACCCGCCTCGATCAGCGCGCGGGCGGCCTCGACATGGTTCAGGTGGGTGGCAATCAGCAGGGCGGTCTCGCCCTTGGTGTTGCGGGTGTCCGCAGGTGTGCCCGTGGCAAGCTCGGACTGGATCGCGACAGCATCACCGCTGGCGGCGGCGCGCAGCAGCGCCGCCCCATCGGCCGCGGCGGGACCGGCGGCCAGCAGGGCGGGGATCAGCAGATGCCGCGCCAACCCTGTCATGCCAGCACCTCGACCAGCCGGAAGCGTTCGCAGACCAGTTCCATCTCGGGATCGAAGCCGCCATTGCGGGTGAAGAAGGCGATATGCCCGGTTTTCCAGTCCTCGAAATCGCCCTCGCCCTCGGCCAGCGCGAATGCCTCGGGCACGTCGCAGAAGCGGCGGATGGTGACCTCCACGGTCTCGATCCTCAGCGCGGGTTTGCCCTCCCAATCGAGCGCAATGTCCTGCCGCCCGACCACGGGCATCTCCTCGCCGTCCGCCTGGAAATCGCGCAGCGCGCCGCAGGTCGCGGTTTTCGTCCCCGCGCGGACCAGCCCGAGAAGCCGTTCGTTCAACGCGCGGGAATCCCCGAAGGTGAAGCCCACCGGGTTCTCGCTCGCCAAAATATCCCCGCCGGAGGCCATGATCCGCCCTTACATCCGGAAGACGCCGAAGCGCGTCGGTTCGATGGGTGCGTTCAGCGAGGCGCGCAGCGACAGCGACAACACCTCGCGGGTCTTCCTCGGATCGACGATGCCATCGTCCCAGAGCCGGGCCGAGGCATAGAGCGGGTGGCTCTGCCGTTCGAACATCTCGATGGTGGGGCGTTTGAATTCGGTCTCTTCCTCGGCCGACCAAGTGCCGCCCTTGCGCTCGATCCCGTCGCGGCGGACGGTGGCCAAGACGCCTGCCGCCTGTTCGCCGCCCATGACCGAGATGCGGCTGTTGGGCCAGGTCCAGAGGAAGCGGGGCGAGTAGGCGCGACCGGCCATGCCGTAATTGCCGGCGCCGAAGCTGCCGCCGACCAGCATGGTGATCTTCGGCACCGAGGTCGTCGCCACCGCCGTCACCATCTTGGCGCCGTGCCGCGCGATGCCCTCGTTCTCGTATTTGCGCCCGACCATGAAGCCGGTGATGTTCTGCAGGAACACCAGCGGGATCGAGCGCTGGCTGCAGAGCTCGATGAAATGCGCGCCCTTGATCGCGCTTTCCGAGAAGAGAACGCCGTTATTGGCGACGATGCCGACCGGGCAGCCCTCGATATGGGCGAAGCCGGTCACAAGCGTCTCGCCGAAGCGGGCCTTGAACTCGTCGAAACGCGAGCCGTCGACGACGCGGGCAATGACCTCGCGGATGTCATAGGGGGTGCGCAGATCGCCCGGCACCACGCCGAGTATCTCCTCGGGATCATAGGCCGGGGCCTCGGGCGTCTGCCAGACCACGGTCTGCGGCAGGCGGCGGTTCAACTGCGCCACCGCGCGGCGGGCCAGCGCCAGCGCATGGGCGTCATCCTCGGCCAGATAATCGGCCACGCCCGACAGGCGCGTATGCACATCGCCGCCGCCCAGATCCTCGGAACTGACCACCTCGCCGGTGGCCGCGCGCACCAGCGGCGGGCCGGCAAGGAAGATGGTGCCCCGGTTGCGCACGATGATCGAGACATCGCACATGGCCGGCACATAGGCACCGCCCGCCGTCGAGGACCCCATCACCACCGCGATCTGCGGGATACCACGGGCCGACATGTTGGCCTGGTTGTAGAAGATGCGGCCGAAATGTTCGCGGTCGGGGAAGACCTCGTCCTGATTGGGCAGGTTCGCCCCGCCGCTGTCGACCAGATAGACGCAGGGCAGGTTGCACTCGGCGGCGATCTCTTGCGCGCGCAGGTGCTTCTTCACCGTCAGCGGGTAATAGGTGCCGCCCTTGACCGTCGCGTCATTGGCCACGACCATCAGGTCCTGACCCTGAACCTTGCCGATCCCGGCAATCACGCCCGCGCCCGGCGCATCGCCGTCATACATGCCATGGGCGGCGGTGGCGCCGATCTCGAGGAAGGCGCTGCCCGGATCCAGCAGGTTCGCCACCCGTTCGCGCGGCGGCATCTTGCCGCGCGAGGTGTGACGCTCCATTGCCTTCGGCCCGCCGCCGGCGAGAACCGCATCGGCGGCCTCGCGCGCCGTGGCGAGCAGCGCAAGATGCGCCTCGCGATTGGCGCGGAACGTATCGGAATTGGTCAGGGCCTGGGATTTCAGCTTCATGTTGGCTCCTCGATTTCGGCCTCGGCAAGCTTGCGCAATTCGCGGCGCATGACCTTGCCGGTCACGGTCATGGGAAGGGCGTCGAGAAAGGCGATCTCGCGCGGATAGGAATGGGCGGCAGAGAGGCGGCGGGCATGGGCCTGCAACTCGGCCGCAAGTTCATCCGTTGGTTGCACATCTGAACGCAGGACGATGTAAGCCTTGACGATTTCTGTTCGCAGCTGGTCGGGCTTGCCGATCACGCCGGCCTGCGCCACTGCCGGGTGCTTCAGCAGGCAATCCTCGATCTCCGAGGGGCCGATGCGGTAACCGGCGCTGGTGATCACGTCATCGTCGCGGCCGACAAAGCGGATATAGCCGTCCTCGATCACGCCGCGATCGCCGGTCAGCATCCAGTCGCCACGGAATTTTTCCTCGGTGGCCTCGGGGCGGTTCCAGTAGCCCAGCATCATGCTGCCCGCGCCGCGCCGGATGGCGATGTCGCCCTCGCCCGCCGTCGGTTGGCCGGCCGCGTCGACCACCTGCACGTCAAAGCCCGGCACCGCCTTGCCGATGGCACCGGGACGGGCCGGGAACAGCGAGGCGGCAGAGCTGGCGACCATGTTGCACTCGGTCTGGCCGTAGAATTCGTTGATCGTCAGGCCGAAGGCGCGCTGGCCCCAGTCGAGCATCTCTGCCCCCAGCGTCTCGCCGCCCGAGGCGACGCTGCGCAGGCCGGGGACCCCCACATCCGCCGCCTTCAGCATCTTCAGCGCGGTGGGCGGGAAGAAGATGTTGCGCACGCCGCAATCTGCGATCAGCCGGGTGACGGCGGCGGGGTCGAATTTCGGCATCCGCGCCGCCACGACCGGCACGCCAAGCGCCAGCCCCGGCATCAGCACATCGAAAAGCCCGCCGATCCAGGCCCAGTCCGCCGGGGTCCAGAGGCAGTCGCCGGGCTGACCCAGAAGGTCATGGCTCATCTCGACGCCGGGCAGATGGCCGGTCAGTACCCGGTGCCCATGCAACGCCCCCTTGGGCGCGCCAGTGGTGCCAGAGGTGTAGATAATTACCGCTGGGTCTTCCGGGCCGGTCTCGCGCGTAGCAAAAACCCCGGCCTCGGGCAGACCATCCTCGGGCACGATGACCCGCAGATCGGGGAAGCCCGCCAGCATCTCGCGGCCCTCGGGATCGGCGATCACGGTGCGGACGCCGGCATCGGTGAGACGCAGCGCCAGCGCTTCGGGGCCGAAAAGCTTGAACAGCGGGATCGAGATGGCGGCGGATTTCCACACGGCCAGATGGGCGGCGGCGGTCCAGGCCGATTGGGTCCGCAGCACGGCGACCCGTTCGCCGCGCTCGGCGGCGAGCGCATGGGCCAGACGGTCGGTCATAGCGGCCAGATCGCCAAAGGTCACGGCGTGCGGGCTGCCGTCATGCTCGATGATCGCGGTGGCGTCAGCGGGATGAGCGAGGCATTGATCGGCCATGTTCAGCCGCGCCGGAAAAGTCCAGCGAAAGCCCGCGCGCAGGTCCTCGTAGCTGCCCGAGGGCGGCAGGAGCGCGTGCGGGCTTTCGCCGGTCGTCATTGCACCAGCCCCGAAACTTCGGCCTCGACCTCGACCGCGCGCTGGCCGGTCAGGTACAGCTCGCAACTGATCTCTGCCGGACCGGCCCCCGAACCGCCGCGCATCCGGCTGGCGGCGAAGGTGCATTCGGCCTCGCGCCACGCAAGCCAGGCCTTTTGGGCGGCCTCGAAAGCGGCGGCCTGCGACCTGCCGGGACCTTCGGCATCGTCGGCCGTCAGCGCCGCGTGCATTTCGTCATAGCTCTGGTTCAGGCTGGTCTTCCAATAGTCCAGTTCCCAACCCGCGCATTCCGATTGGGCGATGGTGTTCGGTGTCTCGGCCGCCTCGATGCACTGGGTTCTGGCCAGCCCGACACAGGCCAGACGGCCCGCGACATCCTCGGCCGCACGGATGCAGGTTTCGGCTGCGGTCACGGCGGCAGTTGCGCCATCGGCCGGCGCGTCCTGCGCCATGGCGGGAAGCGGCAGGGCCAGACAGGCCAGGATCATTACTTTCTGCATCGTCACTCTCCTCTGTCTCGCAGATAAGAGGTCAACAGGATGACTTGCCGTGCGGTTTCCTGCAGAAGGCACAGCGGCTCGGCCACAGCCCCGCCGGTGCCGCCGCCATTGGTCAGCCGGTCATAGGCGCAGCGGGCATCGCGAAAGGCGATCCAGTCGCGCTCCATCTGCTTCAGTGCCTCGGCGCGCTCGGCACTGCGCGCCCGTTCGATCTCCATCAGCCGGGCATAGCGCGTGTTCAGCTCGGTTTCCCACCACTGCGCCTCGGCATCGATGCACTGAAGCTGCCGGTCGACCGGGTGCAGGTCGGGCTGGGCCTTTTCCATGCGAGCGCGGCAGGAGGCCTGCACCGATCCGGCGCAATCGAGCCGCATCCCGTCCGTCGCGGACCAGGACAGGCAATGCTCGATCTCGTTCGGATCGACGACCGACGCCTCGCCCGCCGCCAAGAGCAACGGCGCGAGGGCGAGAGCCAGCACTGCCAGCAGCAGTCGCATCAGCCGCCCTCTCGCAGGCTGGGGGCGATGCGCAGATATTGCTCGGCGGTCAGGGTCATGGCGCAATCCACGCTGGCCGGTCCGCCACCCGTGCCGCCGCCCCATTTGCTGCGCTCCCAGTTGCAGGCGGCATCGCGGAAGGCGATCCATTTGCGCTGCATGTCCTGCAGCAGCGGCGCCTGCGCCTCGACCGACGAGCCGATTTTCTTCATGTCAGCATCCGTTGTCTCGGCTTTCTGCATGGCCTCGGCATAGGCGCTGTTCAACAGCCCGTCCCAATGTTCATACTCGCCCGTGAGACAAATGCTCATCCCGACGGTGGTGCCGCCATCCGGCCCGGCGATGCAGGCCGTGGCGGCGGTGCCGATGCAGCTATGCGGCTGACCGCCGTCACCCGACTGCTCGGCAAGGCAGGCATCAACCGGAGCGCCGTCAAAGGCGGGGCCCTGCGCCAGCGCCATCGGTGCGGCCAGCAGCAGCCAGACGGTCGCCAGTATCCGCCGCATCACGCGAGGCTCATCAGTTCGCGGCCGATCAGCATCCGGCGGATCTCGCTGGTGCCGGCGCCGATCTCCATCAGCTTGGCGTCGCGGAAGAGGCGCGAAACAACGCTGTCATTCAGGAAGCCTGCGCCACCCAGCGCCTGCACCGCCTGATGCGCCTGCACCATGGCCTGTTCGCTGGCGTAAAGCACCGCGCCCGCCGCGTCCTGCCGCGTGACCTTGCCGGCATCGCAGGCCCGCGCCACCTCGTAGACATAGGCCCGCGCGGTGTTCAGCGCGACATACATGTCGGCCAGCTTGCCCTGCATCAGTTGGAACGAGCCGATGGCCTGGCCGAACTGCTTGCGGTCGCGCAGATAGGGCACCACCTCGTCGAGGCAGGCGGCCATGATGCCGGTGCCGATGCCCGACAGCACCAGGCGTTCATAATCGAGGCCCGACATAAGCACGCGCACGCCCCGGCCTTCTTCGCCCAGCACGTTCTCGAACGGGATCTCGCAATTCTCGAAGATCAGCTCGCCGGTATTCGAGCCGCGCATCCCCAGCTTGTCGAAATGGGGCGAGGTCGAGAAGCCGGCCATGCCGCGCTCGACGATGAAGGCGGTGATGCCCTTGCTGCCCGCCGCCGGATCGGTCTTGGCATAGACCACCAGCGTCTTGGCGTCGGGGGCGTTGGTGATCCAGTACTTGTTGCCGTTCAGCACGTAGCGGTCGTTCTTCTTTTCCGCCCGAAGCTTCATCGAGACGACATCGCTGCCGGCGCTTTCTTCCGACATGGCCAGCGCGCCAACGGCGGCACCCGAGCAGAGATCGGGCAGGTATTTCGCCTTCTGCGCATCGGTGCCGTTCAGCTTGATCTGGTTCACGCAGAGGTTCGAATGCGCGCCATAGGAGAGGCTGACCGAAGCCGAGGCCCGGGCGATTTCCTCGGTGGCAATGACATGGGCCAGGTAGCCCATGCCCGAGCCGCCATATTCTTCCGAGACGGTGATGCCCAACAGGCCCAGGTCGCCCATCTCGGTCCAGAGCTCGTTCGGGAACTCGTTGCTGCGATCGACCTCGGTCGCAAGCGGCTTGACCCGGTCCTGCGCCCAACGATGCACCATCTCGCGCAGCGCATTCACGTCCTCGCCCAGATCGAATTCCATGCCTTGGGTGAACATCGTCCGGCTCCTCCAGTTTATTGAACGCCCGTTCAGTTAACGCAGCTTATGCGTGAACCGCCCCCCTCGAGTCAAGCGGAAGCCTGCGCGACTGCGCGGATTCCGTCAACCACCGGCGGCAGCCTGCCAACGGGCCAGCGCCGCCTCGTGCGAGATCTGCTGGCCGGGGCGCAAGGCACCGGGGGTGGCGGAAAGCTGCGGGGCCGGGCTGGGTTCGGCTCCGGCGAAACTGGCGCGGGCCTGCATGTGCGGATGGCTTGGCGCCTCGTCGATGGACAGGATCGGCGCGGCGCAGGCATCGGTTCCCTCCAGCACCGCCGCCCAGTCATCGCGGCTGCGGTTGGATATGATCGCTGCGAGGCGCTCGCGGATCGCCGGCCAGTTCGCCGGATCGGCGCGGTCGGGCAGGCTGGCCGGGTCGATCCCCAGACGGTCCAGCAACTCGGCCCAGAATTGCGGCTCGATGGCACCGATGGCGAGATGGCGGCTATCGGCACAGCGATAGGTACCGTAATAGGGCGCGGCCCCATCGAGAATATTCGCCGCGCGCCGGTCCTCCCACATCCCCGCCGCCCGCATCCCCGAGATCATCGCCATCAGATGCGCCACCCCGTCGCTGATCGCGGCATCGACCACCTGCCCCTGCCCGGTCGTCCGGGCATGCAGGATCGCGGCCAGCATCCCCGACACCAGATACATCGAGCCGCCGGCGAAATCGCCCAGCAGGTTCAGCGGCGCCACCGGATGATCGGCCGGGCCGATGGCATGCAGCGCGCCGGTGATCGCCAGATAGGTGATGTCATGCCCGGCGGAATGCGCCAGCGGCCCCGCCTGCCCCCAGCCGGTCATCCGGCCATAGACGAGCCGCGGGTTCTCGGGGAAATCGCCGGGGCCAAGACCCAGACGCTCCATCACCCCCGGCCGCATCCCCTCGATCAGCGCATCGGCGCGGGTGATGAGGGCGCGGGCGGCCTCGCGCCCGGCTTCGGATTTCAGGTCCAGTTCGATCCAGTCGCGGCCCCGGTCCAGCACGTCGCGGTCAAGCCCCAGCACATGCCGCGCACCGGGGCGGGTGATGCGGATCACCTCGGCCCCGTGATCCGCCAACCACATCGCAGAAAAGGGCGTCGGCCCCAGCCCCGCGATCTCGACCACTCGCAACCCGTCCAATGCACCCATGACCATCCTCCCCGCCCGCGACCCAGCTTTGACCAGCCCTGCGGCAGGCACAAGGGCGGCATCGTTGACAGGGGCGTCCCGGACGGCCAACCTGCCCCGATCACAGGGAGAGAGAAAAATGACCAGACAGATCAGCCTGATCGCAGTCCTTGCCATGTCGGGCCTTGCCGTGGCCGGCCCGGCGCTGGCCCAGACCAACTGGGACATGGCCACCCCCTATGCCGACAGCGATTTCCACACCCGCAACATCGCCCAGTTCGCCGAAGAAGTTTCCACCGCCACCGGCGGCGGGCTGACCATCACCGTGCATTCCGCGGGCAGCCTGTTCGGCCATCCCGAGATCAAGGATTCGGTGCGCAAGGGCCTTGCCCCGATCGGCGAGGTGCTGATGAGCCGGCTGGCGAACGAGGACCCGGTCTTCGAGGTCGACTCGGTACCCTTCGTCGCCAATGGCTATGATCAGGCGCTGAAACTGTGGCAGGCCAGCCGCGAGACGATCACCCAGAAGCTGGCCGATCAGGGGCTCACGCTGCTTTATGTCGTGCCATGGCCGGGCCAGGGCATCTATACCAAGGATGCGGTCACCGATGCCGCCAGCTTCCAGGGCCAGAACATGCGCGCCTACAACGCCGCCTCGGAGCGGCTGGCGCAGCTTCTGGGCGCGGTGCCGACGCAGGTCGAGGCCGGCGACGTGCCGACCGCCTTCTCGACCGGAAGGGTCAGCGCCATGATCACCTCGCCCTCGACCGGCGTCACCTCGCAGGCCTGGGATTTCACCAGCTTCTACACCGATGCGCAGGCCTGGTTGCCCAAGAACATGGTGATCGTGAATACCGAGGCCTTCAACGCCCTGCCCGAGGATCAGCGCGCCGCCATCACCCAAGCGGCCGCACAGGCCGAGACCCGTGGCTGGGACATGTCGGCGGTCGAGGCGACCGAGGCGACCGAGGCACTGGCCAGCAACGGGATGACCGTCGCCAAGCCGTCCGAGGCCTTCCAGGGCGAGCTGCTGGCCATCGGCGAGACCATGACCAATGAATGGCTGGAACGGGCGGGCGAGCCCGGAAAGGCCATCATCGACGCCTATCGCGCCGAATGAGGACCGCGCTTGACCGTCTCTACGCTGCGGGTCTCTGGGCGGCCTGCGGCGCGATGGTGATGATCGCGGTGCTGGTGCTGGTGCAGGTCGCCGGCCGGTTGATCGACCGGCTGGCACTGCTGATCGGCGCGGCACCGCCACAGATCACCGTGCCCTCGCTGGCCGAGATCGGCGGCTTCCTTCTGGTTGCCGCCGCCTGCCTCGCGCTGGCGGGCACGCTGCAGACGGGCGGGCATGTGCGGGTGACGATGATCGCCGGCGCGCTGCCCCCGGCAGCGGCGCGGCTCCTGACCATGCTGGCAACGGCCATCGCGGCGGGGCTGGCGATCTGGGCGGGCTGGCATTCCGCCCTGCAGGCGCTGGACAGCTGGCAGTTCAATTCGCTCAGCTACGGCATGATCAAGGTGCCGCTGTGGCTGCCGCAGGGGGCGATGACGCTGGGGATCGCGCTGCTGGCGCTGGCGCTGGTCGATGCGCTGCTGACCCTGCTGCGCGGCGGCACGCCGGCCTTTCTGGCCGCCGAGGCGGCGGCAACGGGCGAGGGCGAATAGATGGAGATCCTGCCGCTCTCGATCCTGCTGGTCGTGGTGCTTTTCGGTCTTCTGGCGACCGGTCTCTGGGTCGGCTTCGCGCTGATAGCCGTGGGGCTGGTCGCCATGGTCGCCGCCGCGCCCGCCCCGCCCGGCCCGGTCTTCGCCACCAAGGTCTGGGGCGCGCTGAATGTCTGGGACCTGACCGCGCTGCCGATGTTCATCTGGATGGGCGAAATCCTCTATCGATCCCGGCTGTCCTCGGACCTGTTCCGCGGCCTTGCCCCCTTCACCCGGCGGCTTCCCGGCGGCCTGCTGCATGTCAACGTGCTCGGCTGCGCGGTCTTTGCCGCCGTCAGCGGCTCGTCGGCGGCGACCACCGCCACGGTCGGGCGCATGTCGCTGCCGGAGCTGGCGCGGCGCGGCTATGACCGCGACATCTCGGTCGGCTCGCTGGCCGGGTCGGGCACGATGGGATTCCTGATCCCGCCCTCGATCATCCTCATCGTCTATGGCGCCGCGACCGAGCAATCCATCGCCCGGCTGTTCCTCGCCGGCGTGCTGCCGGGGCTGATGCTGGCGCTGCTGTTTTCGGGCTGGATCGTGATCTGGGCGCTGATGAACCCGACGCGGATGCCCGCCGCCGAGCCCGCAACGACCGGTGCCGAGAAGCGCGCCGCCCTGCGCCTGCTGCTGCCGGTCGTCGGGCTGATCGTCGCCGTCATCGGCTCGATCTATGCCGGCATCGCCTCGCCGACCGAGGCGGCGGTGATCGGCGTTCTGGGCGCGCTGCTGATTGCCTGGGCGACCGGCGGGCTGGACCGGCA
The DNA here is from genome assembly GCF_002847445.1 of Paracoccus zhejiangensis. Taxonomy (NCBI): domain Bacteria; kingdom Pseudomonadati; phylum Pseudomonadota; class Alphaproteobacteria; order Rhodobacterales; family Paracoccaceae; genus Paracoccus; species Paracoccus zhejiangensis. The sequence continues at coordinate 1,140,585 of NZ_CP025430.1, forward strand.
GGCGGCGGTTCAGGCGCTTCTGGGCGCGGCGCGGACCAGCGCGATGATCTGCTTCATCCTGATGGGCGCGGCCTTCCTGACCGTTGCCATGGGCTATACCGGCATCCCGCGCGCGCTGGCGGCATGGGTGGGCGAGCAGGGCTTTTCGCCGAACTGGTTGCTGGTCGCGCTGATGGGGCTGTTCATCCTGCTCGGCTGTTTCCTCGACGGCATCTCGATGGTGGTGCTGACGGTCTCGGTCATCCTGCCGATGGTGCTGGCCGCCGGGATCGACCCGATCTGGTTCGGGATCTTCCTCGTCCTCGTGGTCGAGATGAGCCAGATCACCCCGCCGGTCGGGTTCAACCTTTTCGTCCTGCAGGGGGTGACCGGGCGGAACATCTTTGACCTTGCCCGCTGCGCCCTGCCCTTCTTCCTCCTGCTGGTCGCGGCGGTGCTGATCCTGATGGCCTTCCCCGCTGTCGCGCTGTGGTTGCCCTCGACCATGATGGCGCGCTAGGGCTGGCGGCATCGCAATCCGGGGTTCCGCCGCCATGACCCGCCTTTACCTGATCCGCCACGCCCCGCCCCTGAACGGGGGGCGGCTGGCCGGGCGCCGCGACGTGGCCGCCGATTGCAGCGATGCCCCGGCCTTCGCCGCCATCCGCGCCCGCATCACCCATGTGCCGGCGATCTGGTCGAGCCCCGCCCTGCGCTGCCGCCAGACCTCCGAGGCGCTTGGCCTTGCCCCGGACCTGCATCCCGAGCTGTGGGAACAGGATTACGGCGCGTGGGAGAACCTGCCCTTCGACGAACTGCCCGATCTCGGGCCGCTGGCCCCCGAGGATCTGGCCCTCCACCGCCCCGAGGGAGGCGAGAGCTTTGCCGAGATGGCGGCGCGGGTGCTGCCGCGTCTGGCCGAGGCGGAGGGCGACACGGTGATCGTCGCCCATGCCGGCACTGTGCGCGCCGCGCTGTCCATGGTCGTCGGCCCCGCGGCCCTGTCATTCGCCGTCTCGCCCCTGTCGCTGACCATCCTGCGCCGCGCCGGGGTCGACTGGTCGGTCGTGGCGGTGAACCTGACCGCGCCATGATCGCCGCCCTTCTCGCCCTGATCGCCGATGGGCTGTTCGGCTGGCCCGACCGGCTCTATCACCGCATCGGCCACCCGGTCACCTGGCTGGGCGCGCTGATCGCCGGGCTGGAATCCCGGCTGAACCACGGCCCCCATCGCATCCTGAAGGGCGGGCTGGCGACACTGCTGACCATCGCCGCCGCCACCCTGCCGGCCTGGGCCTTGGCCGAGTTGGCCGGCCCGCTGATCGCCGGACTGCTGGCCTGGCCGCTGATCGCCGCCCGCTCGCTGAACGACCACCTCGCCGCCGTCGCCCGGCCCCTTGCCGCGGGCGATCTGGCGGGCGCGCGGCGGGCGACCGCGATGATCGTCGGTCGTGACGTCACCCGTGCCGATGATGCCGCCCTGTCGCGGGCCAGCCTGGAAAGCCTTGCCGAGAACGCCTCGGACGGGGTGATCGCACCGCTTTTCTGGCTGGCGGTGGCGGGGTTGCCGGGGGTCTCGGCCTACAAGGCGATCAACACGCTCGATTCCATGATCGGCCATCGCAATGACCGTTACGAGCAGTTCGGCAAGATTGCCGCGCGGCTGGATGACGTGGCAAACCTGATCCCGGCCCGGCTGACGGCGCTGCTGTTCGCGCTGGCGGCGGGTTCGATGAAGCCGCTGCGCGCCGCCTTCGCCGAGGCACACCTTCACCGCTCACCAAATGCCGGCTGGCCCGAGGCGGCGATGGCATCGGCACTGGGGGTGCGGCTCTCGGGTCCGCGCCAATACGGTGACCGGCTGTCGGACGAGCCCTGGCTGAACGGCAGCGCGCGCGATCCGGGGGCCGGCGACATCACCCGGGGCCTGCGACTCTATCGGCGCGCGCTGATGGTGCTGGCAGGAATGCTGGCGGCGGGAGGACTGATGGCAGCGATTGGCTGAGGGATCGCGGTGCATGTTGGAAAATGGTGGGCGGTGAGGGGCTCGAACCCCCGACATTTTCGGTGTAAACGAAACGCTCTACCAGCTGAGCTAACCGCCCCACGGAGGGCGTCTTAGCGCGGCCCGGAGGGCGGGGCAAGGGCGAAGGGTCAGCCTTCGCGCCAGATCTCGTGGCAGCCGGCGCGGACGACTTGCACCGCGCCCTGATGCTGGGCCAGTTCCTCGAAGCGCGACATGTCCCAGCCCATGGCGATCAGCCGCAGCATCCTGAGCGTGATGCCATGGGTGATGATCAGCGACGGGCCGGTCAGGCTGTCCAGGAAGCTGCGGGCGCGGGTCATGAGGCCCGCGAACCCCTCGCCGCCCGGGGCGTGGTCATACCAGCCAAAGCCATCCAGTTCGAACAGCGCCGGGTGTTCGGCGGCGAGATCGGGGTAACGCCGGCCGCTGAATTCGCCGATGTCGATCTCGGCCAGCCGCGCGTCGCTTACGAAGGGCTGGCCGTCAAAGACGATGCGCGCGGTCTGCAGCGCCCGTCCCTGCGGGCTGGCAAAGCGCGCGGCCTCGACGCCCGCGATGAGCCGCGCCTGCGCCTCTGCCTGCGCGATGCCCAGATCGGTCAGCGGCGAGTCGAGCCTGCCCTGCATCCGGCCTTCGGCATTCCACACTGTCTGGCCATGGCGCATGAGATAGAGATCGGGATACATCGGCCTGTCCGCATGACGTGAGGGCATGGCCCGGTGCCATCCCGCCCGCCTGCTTGCCGGATCGGTCGGCGCGGGTCAATCACTCCGCAAGGCAACGCGCTGCGGATATGGGCAAAAGGTCGACGCATATCCCGCCGTCAACGATAATCCCGGCCATGCCCCGGTGATCCGCCCGCTCCACCCGAATGCAAAAGGCCGGCCTTTCGGCCGGCCCGCGAAACAGTGTCTGTTTCGTGAAAGAATGGTGGGTGATAACGGATTTGAACCGCTGACATCTTCGATGTGAACGAAGCGCTCTACCACTGAGCTAATCACCCGTGGGCGGCTATGTAGCGGCGCGTTCCCTCCGATGCAAGAGGCATTCGGACAGCTTTTCGTCCCGTACTCTGCGCCCCGCGTCGATGGGCCGGTTGCGGTCAGTCCTCGTCGCTGTCGGCGCCGTCGCCGCGGCGGCGCAGGCGCAAGTTGATGACCTCGCTGCCCTTGCCATTGCTCTTGCGCATGCTGACCCGCGCCCGGCCGAAGGGATTGACCACCAGCGTCTCGCCCGAGGCAAAGGCGCGGCCCAACTGGTCAAGGGTCGCCTCGACGATGGGCTTCACATCGCCCTTCTTGGCGCCGGTCGCCTCGACCACGCGATCCACGAATTCCCGCTTCTGCACCACCCGCGCAGCCCGGGGAGATTCCGCCTCGAATTGGGCTTCGTCACCAGTGTCGGATTTCGGCGTTCTCGCCATACGTTCTTTCCATTTCCTGCCGGCTACGGTTGGAATGCCAAGGGATAATTTAATTATTTATCTACAAATCGGTACAAAACCTTCCAGTGGAAAGTTTATCAAAACATATATTCTGGACAACATAAAAAAGGGCCGCCCGAAGGCGGCCCCGTTATTTTGCCTGGTTCAAGATCAGTGAGCGACGGCAGAGCCCGAGGTGTCGCCACCTTCCTGGCGCGCAGCCAGACGCGCGGCCTCGGCGGCCGCTTCTTCAGCGGCCTCGTCCCATTCAACCGGCTCGGGCATCCGCACCAGCGCGTGTTTCAGCACCTCGCGGACATTGCTGACAGGAATGATGGTCATGCCTTCCTTCACGTTGGCCGGGATCTCGGCCAGGTCCTTCTCGTTATCGGCCGGGATCAGCACGGTCTTGATGCCACCCCTCAGCGCCGCCAGCAGCTTTTCCTTCAGGCCGCCGATGGCCAGCGCATTGCCGCGCAGCGTGACCTCGCCCGTCATCGCCACGTCCTTGCGGACGGGGATCTGGGTCAGCACCGACACGATCGAGGTGACCATGGCGAGACCAGCGGAAGGACCATCCTTGGGGGTCGCGCCTTCGGGAACGTGGACGTGGATGTCCCGTTTCTCGAATTCCGGCGGACGGATGCCCAGTTCCGGCGAGATCGAACGCACGAAGCTCGAGGCCGCGTCGATCGATTCCTTCATCACATCGCCCAGTTTCCCGGTCGTCTTCATCCGGCCCTTGCCCGGCAGGCGCAACGCCTCGATCTGCAACAGATCGCCGCCGACCTGCGTCCAGGCCAGACCCGTGACCACGCCGACCTGGTCCTCTTTCTCGGCCAGACCGAAGCGGTGACGTCGCACGCCCAGGTATTCCTCGACCTTCTCGGGCGTCACGTCGACCGACTTGGTCTTGCCCTTGAGGATCTCGGTTACCGACTTGCGGGCCAGCTTGGCGATCTCACGCTCGAGCGAGCGCACCCCGGCCTCCCGCGTGTAATAGCGGATGACATGGTTCAGCGCCTCGTCGGTGACCGAGAACTCGCCCTTGCGCAGCCCGTTCGCCTTGATCTGCTTGGGCAGCAGGTGACGGCGCGCGATCTCGCGCTTTTCGTCCTCGGTATAGCCGGCCAGCGGGATGATCTCCATCCGATCGAGCAGCGGCCCCGGCATGTTGTAGCTGTTGGCCGTGGTCACGAACATCACGTCCGACAGGTCGTATTCCACCTCGAGATAGTGGTCCACAAAGGTCGAGTTCTGTTCGGGATCCAGAACCTCCAGCATCGCCGAAGCCGGGTCACCGCGGAAATCCTGCCCCATCTTGTCGATCTCGTCGAACAGGATCAGCGGGTTCGTGGTCTTGGCCTTCTTCAGCGCCTGGATGATCTTGCCGGGCATCGAGCCGATATAGGTCCGCCGGTGGCCGCGGATCTCGGATTCGTCGCGCACGCCGCCCAGCGAGATGCGGATGAATTCACGACCCGTCGCCTTGGCGAGCGACCGCCCCAGCGAGGTCTTGCCGACACCCGGAGGGCCGACGAGGCTGAGGATCGGGCCTTTCAGCTTCTGGCTGCGATTCTGCACCGCCAGGTATTCGACGATCCGCTCCTTGACCTTTTCCAGACCATAATGATCGGCGTCCAGCACCGCCTCGGCACGGGCCAGATCCTTCTTGGTGCGCGACTTCACGCCCCAGGGCAGGCTCAGAAGCCAGTCGAGGTAGTTGCGGCTGACCGTGGCTTCGGCCGACATCGGCGACATCGACTTCAGCTTCTTCAGCTCGGCATTGGCCTTGTCGCGGGCTTCCTTCGAGAATTTCGTGTTCTCGATCTTCTCTTCCAGTTCCGCGATCTCGTTCTGGCCGTCCTCGCCGTCGCCCAGCTCCTTCTGAATGGCCTTCATCTGCTCATTCAGGTAGTATTCGCGCTGGGTCTTCTCCATCTGGGTCTTGACGCGCGACTTGATCTTCTTCTCGACCTGCAGAACCGACATCTCGCCCTGCATCAGGCCATAGACCTTCTCCAGCTGCGCACCGACATCCAGCGTTTCCAAGAGGTCCTGCTTCTTGTCGATCTCGACGCCCATATGGCCGCTGACCAGATCGGCCAGCCGCGCGGGTTCGCGCGCCTCGGCAACGGCGGTGACGACCTCTTCGGGGATGTTCTTGCGCACCTTCACGTAACGCTCGAACTCCTCGGTCACGGCGCGGGTCAGGGCGGTTACCGTATCGGTGTCGCCCGGCTGCTGTTCCAGCGGCTCGGCGGTGGCTTCGAAGTAATCATCATTCGGCACAAAGCCGGTGATGCGCACGCGGCTGCGGCCCTCGACCAGCACCTTCACGGTGCCGTCCGGCAGTTTCAACAGTTGCAGCACATTGGCCAGAACGCCGGTGCGGTAGATGCCATCCTCGGCGGGCTCATCGACCGAGGCATCCTTTTGCGCGGCCAGAAGGATCGGCCGGTCGGCCTCCATCACGGATTCCAGCGCCCGGACCGATTTCTCGCGCCCCACGAACAAGGGCACGATCATATGCGGAAACACCACGATATCGCGCAGCGGCAATACCGGATGAGTCTCTTGAGTGAATTCGTTCATGATCAGTCCTTTCCTGCCCGAGATCCCGGCCCCATGATTGGCGGCGCGCGATCCCTGCGACCCTTAATCTAGGGGCCGGTCTTATGGGGTTCAATATGCGCCATCCCGGCCCGGTCCCCAAGCGCCTTCTGCGCCGTGACCCTGCAAAGATGCCGCAGCCGGTGCTTGCTGCCGCGCGCGGTGACACTTGCCTGCATTCACCGCGGAATCACGATCTCGGCCCGCAGCCCGCCAAGCCGCACCCCCCGTACCAGCCGCAATTGCCCGCCATGCGCGCGCGCCACATCCGCCGCGATCGAGAGGCCCAGCCCCACCCCCTGCCCCCGGTTCTGGTTCCGCGACGGGTCCAGCCGGGTGAAGGGCCGCATGGCTTCGTCCATCTGCAGTTCGGGAATGCCCGGGCCGTCATCCTCGACGCTGATGCGCAGGCTGCGCGGGGCCAGCGCGGCATCGACCTCGGCATGGTCGCCATAGCGCACGGCATTGCCGATCAGGTTCTCGATCGCCCGGCGCAGCATGTCGGGGCGGAAGGTGACGCGACCATCCTCGGGACCCTCGACTCCGGCCAGCCGGACTTTCTGCCCGGCCCGCTGCGCATCCGCCACCAGCCCGCGCAGGAAGGGCAAGGCCTCGGTGGCGACCGGCGGCCCCTCCTGCGCCTCGTCGCGTGAGTAATCGAGGAAGGCCCCCACCATCCGGCTCATCTCGTCGACATCGGCGGTCATCGCGTCGATCTCGGGCTGGTCGGTCGGCAGGTCGGGCGACAGCATCGACAGCCCCAGCCGCAGCCGTGTCAGCGGCGTGCGCAGGTCATGGCTGATCCCCGACAGCATCAGCTTGCGCTGCTCGTTGCTGCGCTCGAGCCGGTTACGCATGTCCAGGAAGGCGGTGCCGGCGCTGCGCACCTCGGTCGCACCGACCGCGCGATAGGGCACCACCCGGCCCTTGCCATATTCCTCGGCCGCCCGCGCCAGTCGCTTGATCGGCCTCAGCTGGTTGCGCAGGAAGATCGTGGCGATCCCCGACATCAGAAGCGAGGTGAACAGCATCAGCACCAGCAGCTGATGCGGGTTCGAGGCACTGACCCGGCTGCGATCGAAGGACAGGAGATAGGGCCCGAACGGGCCGTTCATGGTGATCCGCACCCGCTTCTCGTCGCTTGCAAGATCGATTCCCATCACCTGCGGCAGGGTGTGGCGCAATTCCTCGATCACCACCCGCCCCGAGAAATCGTAGAAGATCCGGTCATCGTCGATGTTCGGCGCGGCCGGAAGGTCAACCGAAAGCCCCAGCGGCACGGCCACCGCCTGGCCCGCCAGCAGCGCCGCCGGGGCGTTCACGGCCTGCTCGACCCGCGCGGCGACAAAGCCCAGCTCGCGCGCCATGCTGGCGGTCATCTGCCGGGTCACCCCGTCGAAATGGCGCTGCAGGAACATGACGCTGACCACCAGCGTCACCGTGACCACCGGCAGGAACAGGATCAGTGCTGCGCGGCCATAGAGACCGCGCGGGAAGAAGCGCTTGAGCCAGCTGAAATCGGGGCCGAATGCCATGGAAACCCTGCCTGAACGCCGCTAGGCTAGCGTCATGAGCCAAGATGCGAAAGCCCCGCCCGCCGCAGACGCCGCGTCCCTGCCACAGCCGCCCCGCTCCGAGGATCTGCCCGAGGGCTTGCGGCTGGTGCTCGCGCCCAATCCCTCGCCCCTGACCGGAGCCGGGACCAACACCTTCCTTCTGGGCCGCGAGGAGATCGCCGTCATCGATCCCGGCCCCGACCTGCCTGCCCATCGCGCGGCGATCCTCGCCGCCGCCGGGCGCGGTCGCATCACCCATATCTTCGTCACCCATGCCCATCGCGACCATTCCGAAGGGGTGCCGGCGCTGGCCGCCGCCACCGGGGCGCAGGTGCTGGGCTTCGGCGATGCGCTGGCCGGCCGTTCGGCGGTGATGCAGCGTCTGGCGGCCGAGGGTGGTGCCGGCGGCGGCGAGGGGCTGGACCTGGGCTTCCGCCCCGACCGGCAGCTGGCCGATGGCGAGACCGTCAGCCGCGACGAGTGGAGCCTGACCGCCCACCACACCCCCGGCCATGCTGGCAATCACCTCAGCTTCGGATGGGGCGATGTGACCTTCAGCGGCGACGTGGTGATGGGCTGGTCCACCACGCTGATCTCGCCCCCCGATGGCGACCTGGCCGATTACTTCCGCAGCCTCGACCGGCTGACCGCACTGGCACCCGTGCGTCTTTTCCCGGCCCATGGTCCCGCCATCGACGCGCCGCTGCCGCGCCTCGCCGAACTGGCCGCCCATCGCCGCCAGCGCACCGCCCAGATCCTCGCCGCCCTGCGCGACGGCGCGCCCTCGGACGCCGCCGCACTGGCCGCGCGAATCTATGACGTGCCGCCCCAGCTTCTGCCCGCCGCGACCCGCAACGTCTTCGCCCATCTGGTCGCGCTGAGCACCCTCGGCGCCGCCCGCCCCGAGGGTGAAATCACCTGGCAGACGCGCTTTTCGGCAGACTGAAAATTTTGTCGCAATCCCTCTGGACGCCCCCCGACACCATTGCTATACGGCCCACGTGTTCCGGCGTAGCTCAGCGGTAGAGCAGTTGACTGTTAATCAATTGGTCGTAGGTTCGATCCCTACCGCCGGAGCCATAATCTCGACAGATCGTTGAAATGATGGTAGATTCTTGTGCCCCGCCCCTGTGGGTCAGGCGCAAGTGCATGAGGCCGCGCATTTGGCACGGCATTCACCTTCGCACCCTGATGACGTGGGACAACGCCGATATGCCTGCCATACGGCTTGCCGCAACTCCGCTCATACGGCTATGTCTGCCAGCAGCGGGTCCCTACATCCAGCCTTGCCAGAGTCACCAGATCATTTTTATGCATTTCGCTTCTAAGTCTTAGCTTTTCATTCATGGCGCTGTTGCGAATGGCATAGAGCAGCGCTTCCGCTTTCCGGGCCAGATTCAGCTTTTCGCGGGCGCCGCCTTGATCAGGATCAGGGCCAATGTGAACCTGCCGTCGTCCGACAGTCTCGCGACCGCTGCCCATCTGCAGTACGATAGTACGCCGCATGTAAAGATCATCACCATGCGCATCTGCGCCAACGCCGAGCGCAATTTTGACCCGGGCCTTTCGACCGGTACCGCACATGCCGAAGATCTGTGCGCGAAGCTGACGAAATCGGATTTCCTGCGCAATCTCGCCCTGCCGGAGATCCTGCGCATGCGGGCGGTCACCATCATGCAGGGCATCAGTACCGTTCGCTAGGAGTTGACCCAAAGCTGCTATCTGACCATGTCGAACAAATGCCTAGACCAAATCGCAACAATGTTCGCGGCCACCGTGCCGAGGACGAGGTGTTGCTGGCCCACGCGCAACGGGTCGTCAGTGCGCCGCTCGAGATACTTGATGGCAAACTTGCAGCGGCACCGACGCTGTCGTGCCCGTGCCACAAAGCAGCGGGCAACCGTAACATGCTTAACCTCGCCTTCCGGCGGGTGACAGACGAGACGGTCTTTGCCTCGCTGCGCGGCGCGCAGAGGGAGGTGGCGTGGCAGACGCTAAATTCGTCCTTGTTGTCTCTGCCCGAGATCGAGCAGCTGGTCGGTTACAGCCAGCAGAAAATTTTTCCCACCGCCTATCGCTGGACCTTCGGCCATGCTTCGTCACGCGAGCTTGAGCGGCGGGCGCGCTGATCTGCGACCTGCAGTGGACTGTGATCTGTTCGCGGACCTGCTCACTGTTGGATTTCCCATTTACCCCAACTCCCGATCCCCTGCCCCGTCATAGCGCCACAGCCACTGGCGCGGGATCGGTCCCTTGTTGCGGTCGGGGCGCAGGGACTGCTCGTAGGCATGGGCGAGGATGCCGACGGAGCGTGACAGGATGAAGATGCCCCGGCAGAGCGGCGGGGCGAAGCCCAGTTCGGCATAGACCACCGCGGTCGCGCCATCGATGTTCATTGGCACCGGGCGGGATTTGGTGGCGCGCAGATGCGCATCGACAGCGCGACCGATGCGGGCAAAACGGCCATCGACGGTGCCATCGCGCACCGCCTGATCGACCAGCGCCAAGAGGCGCGGCGCTCGCGGATCGACCGGGTGGAAGCGGTGGCCGAAGCCGGGAACGTATTTCTGTCCCGCCTCGGCACGGCGTTCGAGAACGGCGGCGGCGGCTTCCTCGGGCGTGCCGCCCTCGGCGGCGATCTGGTGATAGAGATCCACCGACTGCTCGCCCGCGCCGCCATGGACATCGTCCAGCACGTTCACGGCCGAGGCCATGGCGCCGTTGATCCCTGCCCCGCAGGACATCGCCATGCGCGAGATGGCGATCGAGGGCGCCTGCGGACCGTGATCGACGCCGGCAACCATCGCGGCTTCCAGCAGCCGGGCCTGCGCCTCGGTCGGCAGCTCGCCACGGGTCATCAGCCAGACCATCTGGGCAAAGCCGATCCGGCCGGTCAGGTCTTCGATGGCATAACCGCGAATGCGGATCTCGCCGGGTTGCATGCGGATGATCTCGGTCCGCCACCAGTCTTCGGCCAGTTGCCGGTCGGTGCTGTTTTCCATGTCCAATCCTCCTTAGATGGTTCCGGCAGCGGCAAGGCGGCGCAGGTCGTCTGCGTCCAGCCCCAGCGCGCCATAGATCGCGGCATTGTCGGCCCCGAGCATTGGCGGCGGCGTCTCGACGGCGGGGGCGGCGCCGTTCAGCTTGAACCCGGTTCGCACCAGCGACAGGTCGCGGCCCACCCCCGGCGCGTCGGGGAAATGGCCGAGCATCCCGCGATCCGCGATCTGCGGCGAGGCCAGCACCTGTGGCACGGTGAGAACGGCCCCGGCAGGCACGCCGATGGCGTTCAACTCCTCGGCCCAATCCTCGGCGCGGCGGCGCGTCAGCACGGTTTCAAGCGCGGCCTTCAGCGCAAAGCGGTTGGCCTTGCGCAATTCCCGCGTGGCGTAATCGGGCGCGGTCAGCAGGTCCTCGCGCCCGAGATGCCGGGCAAGCGCCTGCCATTGCTCGTCCTTGTTGGCGGCGATGTTCAGCAGCCCGTCCTGCGCCTGGAACGCACCCGACGGGGCCGAGGTCATGTTCTCGTTGCCATTGGCGGTCGGGATCACGCCCGCGACCAGGTAATTCGAGACCACCCAGCCCATGGTCGCCACCACCGCCTCGAGCATCGACACGTCGATCATACCGCCGCGTTCCGGCGCGTTCAGCGCGGCGGTGATGGCCATGGCGGCGGTCAGCCCGCCGATGGTATCGGCCAGCGGATAGCCGACGCGCAAGGGCGCGCTGTCCGGGTCGCCCGTGATCGACATGATGCCCGATGCGCCCTGGATGATCTGGTCATAGGCGGGACGATCCCGCCATGGCCCCTCCTGCCCGAAGCCCGAGATGGCGCAGTAGACCAGGCGCGGATTGACCGCTTTCAGCGCCTCGTAGCCGACGCCAAGCCGGTCCATCACGCCGGGGCGGAAGTTCTCGACCAGAACATCGGCCGTTTCCACAAGCCGCCGCAGCAGCGCCTTGCCGTCATCATGTTTCAGGTTGACCGTCACCGATTTCTTGCCGGCATTCTGTGCAAGGAAGGACACCCCCATGCCCGCCCGGTTGAGGTCAGGATCGGCGCCAAGATTGCGGGCCAGATCGCCTGTGCCCACGGCCTCGACCTTGATCACCTCGGCGCCCAGATGCACCAGCTGATGGCAGCAGAAGGGCCCGGCCAGCACATTGGTCAGATCCAGCACCCGGATGCCCGCGAGGGGTTTCATCGCCGCGCCCATCACAGCACACCCCGCAGCGGAATGGTGCCGAACAGGATCGCACCGGCCAGCATGGCCAGCACCAGCCCGACCACCCAGAGGATCGAGGCGCGCTGGTTGTCGCCGTATTCCACGCCGACGAGGTTCACCAGAAGATAGGTCGAGGCGACCAGCGGGCTCAGCAGATGCACCGGCTGCCCGATCAGCGACGCCCGCGCCATCTCGACGCCCGAGATGCCATAGGCCTCGGCGGTATGGGCGAGGATGGGCAGCATCCCGAAGTAGAAGGCATCATTGGTGACGGCATAGGTGGCGACGGCGCTGAACAGTGCGGTGGCCGGTGCCATATAGGGGCCGATCGCATCCGGCATGATCGCCAGCAGGCCCGCCGACATGGCATCCAGCATGCCGGTGCCTGCGAGGATGCCGGTGAAGATGCCGGCGGCGAAGATCAGCCCGATGACCGAGACCACATTGTAGGAATGCGCTTCCAGCCGGGCCTTCTGCTCGGAGAGCGTTGGGTAGTTGATTGCCATTGCCACAGCCGTCGCAAGGATGAACAGGATGGGCAGCGGCAGAAGGCCGAGGATCAGGCAGACGAGCAGACCAAGCGTCAGGCCGAGGTTGACCCAGAACAGCCGGGGCCGGCGATAGTCCGGCGGGTTTTCCAGGTCGGTGATCAGATGCGCCACGGCATCCTCGGAAATTACCCCGAGCCGGCGGCGTTCGCGCAGGCCAAAGATCGCGGCGACGGCCAGTTGATAGGCAAAGCCCAGCATCATCGCCGGGATCAGCGGCACGAACACGTCCGCGACCTCGACATGCATGGCTGATGCCGCCCGCGCGGTCGGCCCGCCCCAGGGCAGGATGTTCATGATCCCGATGCTGAGCAACAGCACCGTCGCCATGTATTGCGGCCGGATGCCGACGACCTTGTAGATCGGCAACAGCGCCGTGACGCAGATCACGTAGGTCGTGGCCCCGTCGCCATCCAGCGCGACCGCCGTGCCGACCACCGCCGTGCCCACGAGGATCTTCAGCGGGTCGCCCTTGGCGATGCGGATCACCCGGGTGATGAGCGGGTCGAACAGGCCCGCATCGGTCATGATCGAAAAGAACAGGATGCCGAACATCAGCATCGCGCCGGTGGGCGCCAGCTTGGTCAGCCCCTCCAGCATCATCGTGCCCAGACCCGCCGGGTCCAGCACCAGCCCGAAGACAAAGGGCACCAGCGCCAGCGCCACGAGGGCGGAAAGTCTGCGTGTCATGATCAGCGCCAGAAAGACGATGATCATCAAGAAACCTGCGAATGTCAGCATAGCCATCTCCTCCATGGCGAAGCTCATCTCACAGGTAGCGTGAACAAAAAATTCAGTTATATTCAGTTACAGATGAATTTTGGTTATCAATATGGATGTGCGCGACCTTTCCTACCTGCAGGCGATCATCCGGACCGGCAGCGTGACCGCCGCCGCCGACGAGGTTGGCCGCACCGCCCCGGCCATCACAAAGGCCATCCGGCGGCTGGAGCAGGAGACCGGCACAGCCCTGTTCCGCCGCGCCGGTCGCGGGATCGAACCGACCGAGGCTGCGCTGTTCCTGACCCGGCGCACGCAGGGCATGACCGAACAGTTGCAGATCATCCGGCGGCAATTGACCGAGATTTCTCGCGGCCAGCATGGCCATATCCGCCTCGGCGTGGCGGCGACCATGGCAGCGATCTTTCTGCCCGGCTTCCTGAGTGATCTATCGGTGCGCCACCCCAATATCTCGGTCTCGGTCATCAATGGCATGAACGACGTGCTGCGCGCCGCGCTGCGCGAGGGCGAGATCGATATTGCGCTTGGTGTCATCGACCGCCCGGACGAGGGAGGCATCGAAACACTTGTCATTACCGAGGATCAGGTCAGGATCGCCGCCTCGCTGCGCCACCGCCTGCAGGGCCGGCCGCTCGCCGCCGCGGACCTATCCGGCGAAAGCTGGCTGCTGCCCGCGCGCGGTGTCGCCATGCGCCAATGGCTTGACGCGGCCTTTACCGCGAGTGGCCTGCCCGCGCCGATTGCCCAGATCGAAACCAACTCCATTGCCGTCCTGGAGGACCTGATCGCCGGCAGCGATCACCTGAGTTTCGTCTCGGGGTTGAAGATGCGCCTGCCCCATGTCGCCTCGCGCATCGGCCCGCTGCGGATCGAGGGCTTCACCATGCGCCGCCAGATCGGCGCCACCTGGCTGCAGGGCGCCGAGGACCAACCGACCGTGGCGCTGGTGATCGAGCGGCTGAGGGCGGGGTCCTCGGTGATCCGCGATGGGGCGGCTCCAGCGTGAGACCCCGCAGCCAGCCCGACGCCGGGCGACCGTTTACCGCCCGAACCCCGCCATCGCCGCGCTGATCTCGCGCCGCACCCTGCCGGCGGCCTCGTCCTTCACCGGGCCATAGCCGCGGATCTCCATCACCATCGCGGCGATGTGGCTGGCCTCGGGGTGGTTTTCCGCCGTCAGGCCGTCCGCCAGCCGGGTCAGCAGGTCGCGGTATTCGCCAATCAGCGCGCGCTCCATCCGGCGCTCGGTAGTGTAGCCGAAGATGTCCCAACGGGTGCCGCGCAGGTGTTTGCGTTTCGCGAGGTGCCGGAAGCCCGACTGGATCCACGGACCGAAGGCGCGCTTGAACGGGCGGCCGCGGGCGTCGCGACCGGACGGCAGGAACGGCGGCGCGAGGTGGTGTTTCACGGTGAACTCTCCCTCGAAACGGTCTTTCAGGCCCTCGAGGAAGCCCGTTTCGCTGTGGAGGCGCGCGACCTCGTATTCGTCCTTGTAGGACATCAGCTTGAAAAGGCCCTTGGCCGCCGCCTCGGTCAGCGCGCCCTCGGCGCCCATGACGCGGGCCTCGGCGGTGCGGATGCCGGTCAGGGCATCGCGATAGGTCTCGGCCCATTTTCCGTCCTGATAGTCGGTCAGGAAGGCGGCACGGCGGTCGATCATCACCTTGAGCGTTAGCGCCGGGCTGACCGGCAGCGCGGCGATGCGTTCCACCGCATCGGGGGTGTGGATGGTGATCCGGCCCCAGGTGAAGGCGGCCTTGTTCAGGTCGGGCTTCACGCCGTTCAACTCGATGGCGCGCATCAGCGCATCCTCGCCAAGCGGCACCAGCCCGGCCTGCCAGGCCGCGCCCAGCATCATCACATTGGCAAAGACCGTGTCGCCCACCAGCGCCTCGGCCAGCGCATTGGCATCGAGCGTCCGCAGCCGCGCAGCATCGACGGTCTGCGCGATCGCCTGCAGCCGCTGCCCGGGTTTCAGATCGGCATCGCGGTTCTGCACCAGGTCGCCCGTCGGCATGATCGCGGTATTGACCACCGCGCGGGTCACGCCGGGGCGATAGGTCAGCGAGGCTTTCGGCGTCGAGCAGACCACCAGGTCGCAGCCTATCAGCGCATCGGCGGAACTGGGTTCGATCTTCGCCTGATGCACCCCCTCGGTCGTGGCCGACATGCGGATATAGCTGAGCACCGGGCCGAATTTCTGCGCGAAGCCCATGAAATCCAGCACGCTCGCGCCCTTGCCTTCAAGGTTCGCGGCCATGGCGATCAGCTGGCCCACGGTGACGACCCCGGTGCCACCAACGCCGGTGACGAGGATGTCCCAAGAGGCGCCCAGCTCGGGCAGGACCGGCGCGGGCAGGTTGGCCTTCAGCCGCTCGTAAGCCGCGCTGTCCTTGGCGGCACCCTTCTTCAGCGTCCCGCCCTCGACGGTGACAAAGCTGGGGCAGAAACCGTTCAGGCAGGTGAAGTCCTTGTTGCAGCTGTTCAGGTTGATCTTCCGCTTGCGGCCGAATTCCGTCTCCAGCGGCTCGACGCTGAGGCAGTTCGATTCCACGCTGCAATCGCCGCAGCCCTCGCAGACCAGCGGGTTGATGACGGCGAATTTCTTCGGGTCTTCCATCTTGCCGCGTTTCCGCAGCCGGCGCTTTTCGGTGGCGCAGGTCTGCTGATAGATCAGCACCGTGCAGCCGGGGATCTCGCGCAACTCGCGCTGAACCCGGTCCAGATCGCGGCGATGCTCGATGGTGATGCCGTCGGGGAAATCGCCCTTGCGGAACTGCTCGGGCTGGTCCGAGACGATGACCACGCGCTTCGCCCCTTCCGCCGTCACCGAGCGGGCGATGGCCTCGACCGTGATCGGCCCGTCCACATGTTGCCCGCCGGTCATGGCGACAGCATCGTTGAACAGGATCTTGTAGGTGATGTTGGTCCCTGCCGCGATGGCCTGCCGGATCGCCAGCGAACCGGAATGGTAATAGGTGCCCTCGCCGAGGTTCTGGAAGATGTGCCTGTTGCCGTTGAACTTCGACCGCGCCACCCAGTTGACGCCCTCGCCGCCCATCTGGATCAGCGAGCTGGTCTTGCGGTTCATCCAGCTGGCCATGAAGTGACAGCCGATCCCGGCCATGGCCTCGCTGCCCTCGGGCACCTTGGTCGAGGTATTATGCGGGCAGCCCGAGCAGAAATAGGGCGTGCGGGTCGCGCCATCGACCTCGATCAGCTTCGGCGGCGCGACGATATGTTCGGCCTTCTCGGTCAGGCCGAGACCCGGGAAATTGTGGTCCAGCCGCGCGGCGATGATCCGCGCCAGCATCACCGCCCCCAGCTCGCGGGTCCAGGGGATCAGCCGCTTGCCGCTTTCGTCATGCTTGCCGACCATGCGCTCGGGCTTGTGGCCGGGGAAATCGTAGAACTGTTCCTTCAGCTGGCTTTCGATGATGCCGCGCTTTTCCTCGATGACCAGCAGCTCCTGTTTCTCGCTGGCAAAGCGCAGCGCCCCCTGCCCCTCCAGCGGCCAGACCATGCCGACCTTGTAGAGATCGATGCCGATCTCGTTGGCACGCGCGCGGTCGATCCCCAGCAGCCGCAGCGCCTCGAGCGTGTCCAGATGCGATTTGCCGGTGGTGACGATGCCGTAACGCGCATGGTCATGGCCCCATTCCACCCGGTCAATGGGATTGGCGCGGGCAAAGGCAAGGGCCGCGTGCTTCTTGGCCTCCATCCGTTCTTCGATCTGCGGCCCCGGCAGGTCGGGCCAGCGGTAATGCAGCCCGGTGGCGGGCGGGGTGTAGTCCGTTGGGGTGGTGAACTCACGATCCGCCGGCAGGGCGAAGGACATGCCCGATTCCACCGTTTCCGAGATCGCCTTGAAGCCGACCCACATGCCCGAGAAACGCGACAGTGCGTATCCCCATTCGGCGAAGGTCAGGAATTCGGCGACATTGGCCGGGTTGATGGTCGGCATGAAGAAATTCATGAAGGCGACATCGGACTGATGCGGCATCGAGGACGAGACGCAACCGTGATCGTCGCCCGCCACCACCAGCACACCACCGTTGGGCGAGGCGCCATAGGCATTGCCGTGCTTCAGCGCATCGGCCGCCCGGTCCACCCCCGGACCCTTGCCATACCAGAGGCCGAAGACGGCGGTGCAGGTCTTGTCGGGATCGGTCTCGACCTGCTGGGTGCCGATCATCTGGGTGGCGCCGAATTCCTCGTTCACGGCGGGCAGGAACTCGACCCCCGCCTCGGCGACGATCTTACGGTTCTTGCCGATCTCGAGGTCGATCCCGCCCACCGGCGAGCCGCGATAGCCCGAGACATAGCCGCGCGTGTCCAGCCCGCGCGCCCGGTCCCGCCGCGCCTGGTCCAGCGCCATGCGGACGATGGCCTGCGTACCGGTCAGGAACACCCGGCCCTCGGTCTTGGTATAGCGGTCGGACAGTTCGTAATCGCGCAGGATCGGGGTCTGGTCGGTCATCGGTGGCCTGCCTGATGCTGAAGGTGGGTCTGCGACCAGTTTATCCGCAATTCCCTGAAAAATCCGCATCAGTATTGGTCATCTGCGGTAGTATTTTGAGATGAATGTATCATATGATGCCGCATCATGAGCGAAACCGATCAACTCAGCGATCTTGACCGGCGGATGCTGGCGATTCTGCAGCGCGATGCCTCGGGCAGCGTGGCCGATCTGGCCAAGGCGACCAACAGCTCCTCGGCGACCTGCTGGCGCCGATTGCGCGCGCTGGAGGATGCCGGCGTCATCGGCCCGCCGGTGCGGCTGGTGAACCCCGAGGCGGTCGGGCGCGGCATGGATGTGTTCTGCCAGATCCGGCTGAAAGCGCAGTCAACGGCGGCGCGCGACAGTTTCCAGCGCGCGATGGAGCTGATCCCGGCGGTGGTGGCGATCTATTCGATCTCGGGCGACTGGGATTACCTGTTGCATCTTCTGGTGCGCGACATGGCAGATCTGGAAGGCACGCTGATGCAGCAGATGCTGGATCACGAAAACGTCGCCGCCTCCTCGACCATCTTCGCGCTGAGGCGGTTGAAGCGGACGACCGAGGTGCCGCTTTAACCCGCGCGCTGGACCAGCAGCTTGTCGATCCGCCGCCCGTCGAGGTCGACCACCTCGATCTTCCAGCCATCGACGGTCACATGCTGGCCCACGCGCGGCAGGACGCCCGCGCGCTCCAGCACCAGCCCGGCCACGGTGTCGTAATCGCTGGATCGTTCGATCGACAGCCCCAGCCGCGCGGCAAACTCATCGACCGGCATCCAGCCCGCGACCAGGTAGGAGCCATCGTCGCGCGTGACCATCTTCGGCTCGTCATCGTCGGTTTCGTCGAAACCGCCGGCAATGGCGCCAAGGATGTCCATCGCGGTGATGATGCCCTCGAACTGGCCGTACTCATCATAGACCAGCAGCATGTGACCCGGCGCCGCCTTCAGCCGCTCGATCACGGCCATGGCGGGTAGCGCCTCGGGAATGACTGGCGCGGGCTTCGCCAGCGCGCGCAAGTCGAACTCGGCCCCGGCGGGCAGGTTCAGCACCTCGCGGCTATGCAGGACGCCGATGATGTCATCGGGCTTGCCGTCCCGCAGCGGCAGGCGCGAGCGGCCGGACTCGCGGAAGCGTTTCAGGATCTGCGCCCGGCTTTCGCCCACATCCGCGATCTCCAGCTCGTGCGTGGCGGTCATCAGCCCGCGGGCATTGCGATCGGCGATGCGCATGACGCCCTGGATCATCTCGTTCTCGGCCTTGTCGATCACCCCCGCGCCCTCGGCCTCGGCGATGATCATGCGGATCTCCTCGTCGCTGACGGCGCTGCCGCCCTTGCCGGTCTGCCCCAGAAGCGCGAGCAGCAGCTTGCCCGACTTGTCCAGAAGCCAGACGAGCGGCATCGAGACCTTGGACAAGAGCTTCATCGCCGGGGCCATGCGCGAGGCCACGGCCTCGGGATCGGCCAAAGCGATCTGTTTCGGCACCAACTCGCCCACGATCAGCGACAGGTAGGTGATGACCACGACGACCAGCGCCACGCCAAGAGGCTCGGCAACCCCGGCCCCGACGCCGGCATCGCGCAGCATGGTGCCGACTCTCAGGCCCAGTGTCGCGCCGGAAAACGCCCCCGACAGCACGCCGACCAGCGTAATGCCGATCTGCACGGTCGAGAGAAACCGCCCCGGTTCGGCGGCAAGTTCTGCCGCCACCGCCGCGCCATGATCACCGCGATCGACGCGCACCCGCAGACGCGCTGGCCGCGAGGAAACGATGGCCAGTTCCGACATGGCCAAAAGCCCGTTGAGCAGGATCAGGGCAAGAACGATGGTGATTTCAAACAGCATGGGTCCGGAAACTCAGGAAAAGGCAGAGAAAAGCAGGAAAAGCGCGCCCTTGACCATGGCATAGGCCACAGCACCCGACAGCGCCAGCGAGGCGAGGCCGACGACAAGGCCAAGGCCGGTCCACAGCCCGTCGCGTTCAAGGACGCCAAGCGCGATCACGCAGATGGCGAAGGCCGGCAGCATGTTCGCCAGCGGGATCGGCAGGGTGATGATCACCGCCAGCACCAGCGCGAAGGCACCCAGCAACCGCTCGGCCAACGGACGCACCATCCAGCTCCAGCGCGGGCGCAGCAGCTTCTCGGCCCGCATGAGCAGCGGCAGGGCGCGGTCGATCATGCTGCGGAAGGCGGTCATGGAAATGCCGCGCTCGGCCACGATCCGGGGCAGCCAGGGAAAGCGACCCAGCATCATCTGCGCGGTCAGGTAGAGAAGCGGCAGGCCCAGAACGGCCGAAAGCCCCGGCGGGGCGGGCAGGACGTTCGGGAAGGCGAACAGAAAGATCAGCGCCGCCCGGGCGCGGCCTTCCATGATGTGCATCAGGTCGGAAATGGTGATCTCGGTGCGGCTCTGGTCGCTGGCGATGGCCAGCAGCACTTCCGACAGTCGCTTGCGGCGCGGGCGTCTGGCCCGCCGGCTTCGCGGGATCTCGTCGTCGCTGTCGCCATCGGCCTCGGTTGGGGGCAGATGCGGATCGCTGTCCGGGTGAGGCTGCATTCCGCTGGTCTGGTCGTCCATCCGCTGGCCTGTCATGGTCTCAAGCCAGCACTAAGCGAGATCGAGGTCCGCGGCGAGTGGGCATTTTGGCTGAATGCCCCGAAAATCCCGTTGATCGCGCAGCTGTGACCCCTTCTGCCGACCGGTTTCAGTTTGCCGCAACCTCGGTCCCGCGTGCCGCGCGATACCAGCGGATGATGGCGTCACGCTCGGCATCTTCCATGAAGCTGACATTGGCGGGCGGCATGGCATCGGTGACGCCGGCCTGCAGGTAGATCTCGCGCGCGGCCCGGGCGATGTCGCCCGGGGTCTCGAGGAACACGCCCTTCGGCGCGTGGTAGATGCCCTCGTAGAAGGGCTCGCGGGCATGGCACATCGAGCAGCGGCCCATGACATAGTTGGTCACGTCGTCGAACCCCTCGGCCGCGGCAAAGCGCTGTTCGGTCGGGGTCAGGGCACGGGCCTCGGCCTCTTCCAGCGGTACCTGCCGCAGCCCCAGCGAGGACAGCGCCATGATCGCGATGAAGAGGATCGCGGTCACCGCCCAAGTCCACCACAGATCGCCTTTGCGGGCGTGCATGGTGTTGAAGTAATGCCGGATGGTGACGCCCATCAGGAAGACCAGCGCCGCGATCAGCCAATTGTATTCGCTGGCAAAGGCGAGCGGATAATGGTTCGACAGCATCAGGAAGATGACCGGCAGGGTCAGGTAGTTGTTGTGGGTCGAGCGCAGCTTGGCGATCTTGCCGTATTTCGGATCGGGCGCCCGCCCGGCCTTCAGGTCGGCAACGACGATGCGCTGGTTCGGCATGATCACCAGGAACACGTTGGCGGTCATGATCGTGGCGGTGAAGGCCCCCAGGTGCAGTAGCGCGGCGCGGCCGGTGAAGATCTGGTCGTAGCCCCAGCCCATGATGACCAGCGCCACGAAGAGAAGCAGCATCAGCACCGTCGGCGTTTCGCCAAGCTTGGATTTGCACAGCGTGTCATAGATCAGCCAGCCGATCGCCAGCGAGCCGCCAGAGATCAGGATCGCCTGCCACTGCGCCAGCTCCATCTTGGCCGGATCGATCAGGAACAGCTCCGCCCCGGCCCAATAGGTGACCATCAGCAGTGCCGCACCGGAGAGCCAGGTGGCATAGCTTTCCCATTTGAACCAGGTCAGATGCTCGGGCATCCGCTCGGGCGCGACGAGGTATTTGTTGATGTGATAGAAGCCGCCGCCATGGACCTGCCATTCCTCGCCATGCGCCCCCTTGGGCAGGCCCGGCACTTTCAACAGTCCCAGGTCCAGCGCGACGAAATAGAAGGACGAGCCGATCCAGGCGATGGCGGTGATGACATGGGTCCAGCGGATCGCGAAGCCGATCCATTCCCAGATGATCGTGATGTCAGGAATCATGGCTCAGCTTCCCCGGTAGGTCGAATAGCCGAAGGGCGAGATCAGCAGCGGGACGTGGTAATGGTCCTGTTGCGACATGCCGAAGCGGATCGGGATCACGTCCAGAAAACGCGGACTTTCCGGCGGGATGCCGGTCGCGTCCATCCACGCCCCGGCGTGGAATTCCAGCTCATAGCTGCCGGTGGCGAACTCGGCCTCGGGCAGGATCTGACGATCGGTGCGGCCATCGGCATTGGTGATGAGCCGCGCCAGTTCCGTGCGGGTCGCGCCGTCAAGCCGGTAGAGCACGATCTCCATCCCCTCGGCCGGGCTGCCCCGCGCCGTGTCCAGAACATGCGTTGTCAGATATCCGGGCATCGACCCCTCCGCTGGATGATTGCGCGGTCATTGATACCCGAATTTGCCGGAGGGACGAGACGGCAGGGGCGCAAGGGAGTGTATAGGAATGGTTGAGAATGGGGGAAGGGGATGGGTTGATTGGGGGCGTTGAAAAATTGCGGGTACTGGAGCGCCACGCGACAGCAATCGCTTCTTGACCGCGGGCTGTCGCGCGGAAACCTAAGGGGAGGTGAGATAGTCAACGTTTCTGCGACTCGATAGCGCTCATAGCAAGTTGGCCTCTCCAAGCCCTACATTCACTTGCAACGGACTATTCTCTCGCAAGCAAAATCTGTGCGCAAAAACAGCGCCCCTTAGCCCGTAACATTCGGCATTATGTTCAAAGCGCTAGGTTGGCTTCCGACGCCCGCAAACCTATCTAGGAATCGGAATTGATCGTGTTCGCGGTGATCGGAGATATCTCGCGAGACAGTATGCGGAACGATAGGGAATAAGATCACGTGAAGGTAAGGCTAAGGCGAATTTCAGGGGCATTCACAGATGGCTACGCGCTCGACAAGCATAGCACATCGAGCGTATTCATAGGGTACAACGATTTTGGCCACGCGCAGTACGACACTACGCGAACTGCCGCTGGGGAGGCAGTCTTTCAGCTCAAGTATCGTGATGACTTCGGCCAAGTTGACGCCCTTGCGAAGGCGGTGGTTCGCAATATCGTGCCGAAGTTCCCTAACATCGGGCTGGTCGTGCCAACCCCGGCTTCTACGACGCGAAAGCGTCAACCGGTCCACGAAGTTGCCTTGGCGGTGGCGAAGCAGATGGAAGTGCCGTTGTTTGATGGTCTCATCGCGGTATCGGCTGCAGCGGCAAACACCGACTCGTTGAAAAACATGAATACCCGCCAGGAAAAGGACACGGCTCTCAAGGGTCGGTATCAGCTTAACAAACTGATCAACAATGACGGCCGTTGGAACGCCCTTGTTCTCGACGATCTTTACCACACGGGAGCCACGCTAGACGCGGTTTGTAGTCTTCTCGCGCAGTATGATAAGATTAAGGGCGTTTATGTGGCTGCTCTGACATGGAGATGACAATGCCGACAGTGTTCGTTGCCGGTTCGATCAAGATCAAGCGCCTCCATCCGCTCTTTGTAGAGCGGATAGTGAACATTGTCCGAGAAGGAATGCCGGTAATAGTCGGAGATGCCGATGGCGCCGATGCGTCCGTGCAGGCTGCGCTTGTTGCCCAGTCCGCGCCCGACGTGACAGTCTATTGCACTGGAGACAAGCCTCGGAACAACCTTGGAAATTGGAATGTACATCGTGTTCGCTCTTCTGAGCACCCGGGGACACGAGCATATTTCGTTGCTAAGGACATCGAAATGGCCAAACGGGCAGAGTTCGGGCTGATGCTGTGGGATGCCGCGAGCACGGGAACACTGAGTAATGTGCTTGAGCTTATGGCACAAGGAAAGAAAAGTGTGGTTTTCATAAACCGTGAGACCAGGTTTTTGAACGTGAAGAACGGTGAGGACCTTCTTGATCTAGTTAGCTATATGAGTGACGGGGCGCGGACGGCTGCGGATCGAAAGATCAGGTTAGACGAGAAGATTAGCCGCTTGACTAGTTTTCAGTACCAGATGCCTGTCTAGCGCATCGCTCTGCGCGACTTAATCGCAGAGCGATCTAGCGACGTGGGAGTACACCGGGTTGACGATCAAACGCAGCATAGCCCCCCTCACCCCGCCGCCTTCTCCTCCAATGCCAGCCATTCCTCCTCCGCCTCGGCCAGCTTGGCCTGGCGCTCGGCCAGACCCTCGCTGGCCTTCTGGAACTTTGCCGGCGCGGTGCTGAACAGATCCGGCGCGGAGAGGAAATCCGACAGCTTGGCGATCTCGGCCTCCAGCCGTTCGATGATGCCGGGCAGCGCCTCGAGGCGGTGTTTTTCGGTGAAGCTCAGGCCTTCGCGGACGGGTTTGGCCTTCTCGGCGACGGGCTTCGCGACCTCGACAGGGGTCGCCACCACCTCCGGCGCGTCCTCGGGACGTTGGGCGCGGTAGTCGGACCAGCCGCCGGGATAGATCACCGCGCGGCCGTCGCCCTCCATCGCCACGGTGGTATCGGCCACCCGGTCGATGAAGTCGCGGTCGTGGCTGACCAGCAGCACGGTGCCGTCGTAATCGCCCAGAATGTCCTGCAACAGGTCCAGCGTCTCGACATCCAGATCGTTGGTCGGTTCGTCGAGCACCAGGAGGTTCGAGGGTCGCGCCATGATCCGCGCCAGCAGAAGCCGCGCCTTTTCACCGCCCGAAAGGCTGCGGACGGGGGCGCGGGCCTGCGCCTCGTCGAAGAGGAAATCCTTCAGATAGGCCACCACATGCTTGGGCTGGCCGCGCACCATAACCTGATCGGCGCGCCCCGAAACCCGCATCTCGGGATCGCCGGTCAGCGAATCCCAGAGGCTCATCTCGGGGTCGAGCGCCGAGCGGGTCTGGTCGAAGATGGCGATGTCCAGATTGGTGCCATGCGTGACCGTGCCCTGATCCGGGGCGATCTCGCCGGTCAGCATCTTGATCAGCGTGGTCTTGCCCACGCCGTTCGGGCCGACAAAGGCCACCCGGTCGCCGCGCTGCACCCGCAGGTCGAAGGGTTTCAGGATGTCCCGATCGCCGAAGGTCTTGGCGATGCCCTTGGCCTCGATCACCCGCTTGCCTGATTGCTGGCCCGATTCCAGCGCCAGCGCCGCCGCGCCCTGACGGCGGATCTGCCCGGCCCGCGCCTCGCGCAGCGCCGCCAGCGCCCGCACCCGGCCCTGATTGCGCTTGCGGCGCGCACTGATGCCTTCCACCGCCCACCGCGCCTCGGCCTTGATCTTGCGGTCAAGCTTGTGGCGGGCGTCATCCTCGGCCGCCCAGATGGCCTCGCGCCAATCCTCGAAGCCGACGAAGCCACGCTCCTGCCGGCGCACCTCGCCGCGGTCGATCCACAGCGTTGCGCGGGTCAGGTTGCGCAGGAAGGCGCGGTCATGGCTGATCAGGACGAAGGCGGATTTCGTCGCCGACAGCTGTTCTTCCAGCCAGCCGATGGCCTGGATGTCCAGATGGTTGGTCGGCTCGTCCAGAAGCATCAGGTCGGGCGCCTCGGCCAGAAGCCGGGCCAGTGCCGCGCGCCGACGCTCCCCGCCCGAGGCGGTGGCGACCGGCCGCTCGGGATCGAATTTCAGCCCCTCGGCGGCCATCTCGACCCGGTAGCCCTGCCCCTCGTCCAGCCCGGCCCGGGCGAAATCGCCCAAGGTGGCGAAGGCCGACAGATCCGGGTCCTGCTCCATATAGCCGACCGATGCGCCGGCGGGGGTGACGACTTCGCCGCGATCCGGCTCGACCAGCCCGGCCATGACCTTCATCAGCGTGGATTTGCCCGAGCCATTGCGCCCGACCAAAGCCACCCGGTCTCCCGGCTGGATGGTCAGGGACAGGCTGTCGAATACGGGATCGCCGCCAAAGGTCAGCGAGATGTCGGTCAGTTGTAACAGGGGTGCGCGTGCCATGCGGCGGCAGGTAATGCGCCGCCGCCACCGGGTCAATCGGCCATATAGCTAATTTTTTCAGTCAACTATTGACGCATGGGCAGACGGATGGCAGACAAGCCCAAATTCTGACCAAAGGAGTCAACCATGCGTTCCCTGATCCTCGCTTCGCTGATGGGTGCCACCGCCCTGCCCGTTCTGGCCCAGGAGGTGAATGTCTATTCGCACCGCCAGCCCGAATTGCTGCAGCCGCTGATCGACGCCTTCACCGCCGAGACCGGGATCAAGGTGAACGTGGCCTTTGTCGACAAGGGCATGGTCGAACGCCTGAAGGCCGAGGGCGACCGCAGCCCTGCCGACCTGGTGATGACCGTGGACGTGGCCCGCCTGGGTGAGGTCAAGGATGCCGGCGTGACCCAAGCGGTCACCGACGAGGCGCTGACCGTGGTGCCCGAGGGCCTGCGCGACGCCGACAACCAGTGGTTCGGCCTGACCACCCGCGCCCGCATCGTCTATGCCAGCAAGGAGCGTGTGGCCGATGGCGAGGTGACCACCTACGAGGATCTGGCCGATCCGAAATGGAAGGGCCGCATCTGCACCCGCCCCTTCACCCATGATTACAACGTCGCCCTGACCGCCGCCTTCCTGAAGCATCACGGCGCAGAGGAAACCAAGGCCTGGCTGGAAGGCGTGAAAGCCAACCTCGCCAAGAAGCCCGAGGGCGGCGACCGCGACCAGGTCAAGTCGATCTGGGCCGGCGAATGCGACATCAGCCTGGGCAACACCTATTACATGGGCGCGATGCTGAAGGATGACGAGCAGAAGCAATGGGCGGAATCGGTCCGCATCGTCTTCCCGACCTTCGCCGAGGGCGGCACCCATGTGAACGTCTCGGGCGTGGCGATGACCAGCTCGGCCCCGAACAAGGAAGCGGCGCAGAAGCTGATGGACTTCCTCGTCAGCGACGAGGCGCAGAAGATCTATGCCGAGACCAACAACGAGTTCCCGGTCTCGGATCATGTCGAGCGTTCGGAACTGGTGGCAAGCTGGGGTGACTTCACCGCCGATGCCACGCCGCTGAGCGAGATCTCGGCGCTGCGCCCCGAGGCGCTGAAGCTGATCGAGGAAGTGAACTTCGACGGCTGATCGCCCTCGCAATGCACATGTCGGGCCGGGGCCAATTGTCGCCCCGGCCCTTTCCATTTCCCCTGCCCCTTTCGGCCCCGCACGTTTTCGCTTATGTCGCGGGCTGACCACCCATCCGAAGGACCGCGACGTGACCGATTACATCATCAAGGACATCAGCCTGGCCGATTATGGCCGCAAGGAGCTGGACATCGCGGAAACGGAAATGCCCGGCCTGATGGCGCTGCGCGCCGAATATGGCGCCGCACAGCCGCTGAAGGGTGCGCGCATCGCCGGCAGCCTGCACATGACGGTGCAGACCGCCGTGCTGATCGAAACGCTGACCGCGCTTGGCGCCGATGTCCGTTGGGCCTCGTGCAACATCTATTCGACCCAGGATCACGCGGCTGCCGCCATTGCCGCCTCGGGCGTGCCGGTCTTTGCCATCAAGGGCGAGACGCTGGCCGAATACTGGGCCTATACCGACCAGATCTTCCAGTTCCCGGCCAAGGGCGACACGCCCGGCACCGCCAACATGATCCTTGACGATGGCGGCGATGCGACGCTGTACATCCTCTTGGGCGCGCGGGTCGAGGCCGGCGAGACCGGGCTGATCGACACGCCCACCAGCGAGGAAGAGGAAGCCCTCTTCGCGCAGATCAAGAAGCGTCTGGCACAATCGCCCGGCTGGTTCACCGCGCAGCGCGACGCCATCCAAGGCGTCAGCGAGGAAACCACCACCGGCGTTCACCGTCTCTATGACCTGCACAAGAAGGGCCTGCTGCCCTTCCCGGCGATCAACGTGAACGACAGCGTCACCAAGTCTAAATTCGACAACAAATATGGCTGCAAGGAATCGCTGGTCGACGGCATCCGCCGCGCCACCGACGTGATGATGGCCGGCAAGGTCGCCGTGGTCTGCGGCTATGGCGATGTGGGCAAGGGCTCGGCCGCCAGTCTGCGCGGCGCCGGCGCCCGGGTGAAAGTCACCGAGGTCGACCCGATCTGCGCCCTGCAGGCAGCGATGGACGGTTATGAGGTGGTGACGCTCGAGGATGTGGCCGACAGCGCCGACATCTTCATCACCACCACCGGCAACCGCGACGTGATCCGGCTGGAGCATATGCGCCAGATGAAGGACATGGCCATCGTCGGCAATATCGGCCATTTCGACAACGAGATCCAGGTCGCCGCCCTGCGCAACCACAAATGGACCAATATCAAGGATCAGGTGGACATGATCGCGATGCCCTCGGGCAACCGCATCATCCTGCTGTCGCAAGGCCGTCTTTTGAACCTCGGCAATGCCACCGGCCATCCGAGCTTCGTCATGTCCGCCAGCTTCACCAACCAGGTGCTGGCGCAGATCGAGCTTTTCGCCAAGGGCGACGACTATGCGCCGGGCGTCTATATCCTGCCCAAGCATCTGGACGAGAAGGTCGCCCGGCTGCATCTGGACAAGATCGGCGTGAAGCTGACCACGCTGTCGCCCGAGCAGGCCGAGTATATCGGCGTGACGCCCGAGGGCCCGTTCAAATCCGACCATTACCGGTACTGAGACCATGACTGAATATTCGCTTTTTACCTCGGAATCCGTTTCCGAGGGCCATCCCGACAAGATCGCCGACCAGATTTCCGATGCCATCCTCGACGCCATCCTGGCCGAGGATGCCCGCGCCCGCGTGGCCTGCGAGACCATGGTGAAAACCGGCGTGGCCATCATCTCGGGCGAGATCAGCACCAGCGCGTGGGTCGATCTGGAATCGATCGTGCGCGGCGTCATCAACGATATCGGCTATACCTCGTCCGAGGTCGGTTTCGATGGCGCCACCTGCTCGGTCATCAACATCATCGGCAAGCAATCCCCCGAGATCAATCAAGGGGTTGACCGCGAAACCCTCGAAGATCAGGGGGCCGGAGACCAGGGGCTGATGTTCGGCTACGCCTCGGACGAAACCAATGTGCTGATGCCCGCACCGATCACCTATGCCCATCGGCTGGTCGAGCGTCAGGCCAAGGTCCGACGCAACGGCGTTTTGCCCTGGCTGCGCCCGGATGCGAAATCGCAGATCACCATGCGCTATGACGATGACGGTCGCCCCGAGGGCATCGATGCGGTCGTGCTCTCGACCCAGCACAGCCCCGATATCGCGCTGAAGGATCTGCGCGAGGCGGTGATCGAAGAGATCATCAAACCGGTCCTGCCGGCGGAATGGCTGTCACCCGAGACCAAGTTCTTCATCAACCCGACGGGCAAGTTCGTCATCGGCGGGCCGGTGGGCGATTGCGGGCTGACCGGGCGCAAGATCATCGTCGACAGCTATGGCGGCATGGCCCGGCATGGCGGCGGCGCCTTCTCGGGCAAGGATCCGTCCAAGGTCGACCGTTCGGCGGCCTATGCAGGGCGTTGGGTGGCCAAGAACATCGTCGCCGCCGGTCTGGCGCGGCGCTGCGAGATCCAGGTCAGCTATGCCATCGGCGAGGCGCAACCGACCTCGATCAGCCTCAACACCTTCGGCACGGAAACCAAGCCCGTAGACCAGATCATCAAGGCCGTGCGCGAGGTGTTCGACCTGCGCCCCTTCGCCATCATCCGCGATCTGGACCTGCTGCACCCGATCTATCGCCCGACCGCCAGCTATGGCCATTTCGGCCGCGATCCCTATGCGCTGCAGGGCGGCACCGCCTTCAGCTGGGAGCGGACGGACAAGGCCGAGGCGCTGGTTTCGGCGCTGTCGGACTGAGGATTGCTGGTCTTCGCCCAAGCCCGGCTGGTGCTGCTGTCGGTCCCCAAGACCGGCAGCACGGCGCTGGAAGCCGCGCTGGAGCGTGACGCCGATCTGGTGCTGCGCAACCCGCCGCATCTGAAGCACATGAACCTGCGGGGCTGGCAGAACCGGCTGGCCCCGCTGTTCGACGGCAAGGCCGCCGAGTTCCGCACCATCGCTGTCATCCGCGATCCGGTCGAGCGGTTGCGCAGCTGGTATCGCTATCGCCACCGCGACGAACTGGCTGGCCGTCCGGCCAGCACCCGCGGCATCAGCTTTCAGGATTTCGTGGCCGAGGTGATGAAGCCCGGCGAGCGTGCGCCCTCTGCGCGGATCGGCACCCAGACCGATTTCCTGACCGGCAAGGATGGCCGGGTCGGTGCCGATCTGATGTATCGTTATGAGGACATGGGCGATCTGACCGATTTCCTCGCCCGGTCGCTGAAACGCGAGATCACGCTGGAGCGGCTGAACAGGTCCCCGGCGGTCGACACCACCCTGTCAGCCGAGACCGAGGCGGTTCTGCGTCAGCATCTCGCCGATGATTGCCAGCTGCATCAGGCGGCGCGGGGTCAGGCGGACAGGTAGGGCGCGAAGGCGGCCCGGATATCCTCGGATTCGGGCTTGGTCATCGATCCCCAAGTCTGGACCACCTGCCCCTCCGGCCCCAGCAGCACCTTGCCGAAATTCCACGCCGGGGCATAGCCATGCGTGTCCTTCAGCCAAGCATAGAAGGGATGCACGTCGCCCCGCGCCACGTGGATGATGTCGCTCATCGGCAGGGTGATGCCATAGTTGATTGTGCAGAATTCCTTGACCTTCTTGGCATCGTCCAGTTCCTGCGCGAAATCGTCCGAGGGCGTCGCCAGCACCACCAGCCCCTTGGGACCGAACTCCTCGTGGAGCGCCTGCATCCCCTCAAGCTGCGGGGTGAATCCACAAAGCGAGGCGGTATTCACCACCAGCACCGGCTTGCCGCGCCAGTCGGACATGTCGAGCACGCCGCCATCGATCGAGGGAAAGCTGAAATCGGGCACGGAACCCCCTTGCGCAGCGGAGAGCTTTTGCCGCGACAGGATCAGCGCGGAGATGGCGGCCAGACCGGCCTGTAAGGTGCGACGTCTGAACATGGCCGAAGGATAGCCCCGAATCGGGCTCAGGCATAGAGCTTGCGCGCCCGGTCCTCGAAGGCGCGGATGATCCGCGACATGGCCTCGCCGAAGACCACACCGATCAGCTTTTGCAGGATGGCGTTCTTGAACTCGAAATCGACATGGAAATCGACCCGGCACCCGCCCTCGGGCAGGTCGGTGAAGGTCCAGCCGCTGCGCATGTACTTGAACGGCCCGTCCAGGTACTCGGTATCGATCTTCAGCGGGCCATCGGTATCGGTCGGCCACAGCACCACCCGGCTGCCAAAGCGCTCGCGAAAGACCTTGAAGCTGATGACCAGGTCGGCCTCGACCACCTCGGCGCCATCATCGCGCAACTGGCGCGAACGAATGCGCGCCGCGCTGTTCCAGGGCAGGAATTCGGGATAGCGGTTGATGTCGGCAACAAGGTCATACATCTGCCGCGCGCTATAGGGCAGGACGCGGCTGTCATTGGTCTGGGGCAAGGCGATCTCGTGACTTTGCGTCTGGGGTAACTATAGGATGGGGCGGGCATAGCAAAAAGGCGGCGCCATGAACAACCTGATCTGGCTGGTCCGCGCCTCACGTTGGGCCCGGAACCCTCCCAGCAAGCGCATGGTGATGCTGGTCTTCGGCATCATCGCCCTCGGGCTGGTGCTCGTCGGGATCGAGCATCTCGGTCTCTGGCCGGACTGGGCGACGGTCAACAACCCCCGCCGCCCGCATCTGCCGCGCCCCTGACGGGGTCCTACAGACCGGCCTCGGCGAAGGTGTTGCACTGCGCCAGGTCACCCGAACGGAAGCCGCGCATCAGCCATTCCTGACGCTCTTCGGCGCTGCCATGGGTAAAGCTGTCGGGCATCGGCGTGCGCCCGGCGCTGGACTGGATCACGTCATCACCCACCGCGCGCGCGGCATTCTGCGCCTCTTCCAGATCGCCCTCTTCGATCGAGCCGAATTGCTGGCTGGCATGGGCGGCCCAGATCCCGGCGAAGCAATCAGCCTGCAATTCGGTCAGCACCGACAGCGCATTCGAGTCGCGCTCGCTGGATTGCTGGCGCGCCTGCGTCACCTTGCCGAGAATCCCCAGCTGGTTCTGCAGGTGGTGGCCGACCTCATGCGCGATCACATAGGCGGCAGCGAAATCCCCGCCCGCGCCCATGCGCTGCGCCATCACGTCAAAGAACTGCGTGTCGAGGTACAGCTTGCGGTCGCCCGGGCAATAGAACGGCCCCATTGCCGCCGAGGCCTCGCCGCAGGCCGATTGCACCGCGCCGCGGAACAGCACCAGCGTCGGCGCGGCATAGTCCATGCCCGCCTGCTCGGGCAGGACCTGCCCCCAGACCTCTTCGGTATCGGCCAGCACCACCGAGGAGAACTCGCCATATTGCTGATCGGCCTCGGACAGCTCGCCCGTCTGAACCTGGCTGCTGCCCTGGTCGAGGCCCTGCACCACCGGCGATATGTCGATGCCGAAGAAATAGCCCACTGCCAGCACCACCAACATGCCGACGATGCCAATGCCGCCCGCGCCCCCGGCGCTCATCCGGCGCCGGTCTTCCACGTTGCGACTGCCGCGCCGCCCCCGCCATTCCATGCCTGCGGTCCTTCCCTGTCAGTGTTTGCACGCCGGTCTGGCGTGATCATGGCGCTGAAACGCCGGGCTGGCCCCGCCAGTTCCCTGACAGGACCCGCCGAGTTTTCCCGAAAACGCCGGGCTTGCCAAGGCTTTGCGCAACCCCTCCGGCAGGACGACCACGGCGATCACTCCGGCGCGATTGCTGGCAAGGCGGCTTGACGCCGCCGCCTGCAAGGGTCAACTGCCGGTTAACAAGGAACGGGGACGCGATGCTGCGCCGACTTTACGACTGGACGATGGGCCTTGCCGGCCACCGCCATGCCATGTGGGCGCTGTTCGGCGTCAGCTTCATCGAAAGCTCGGTCTTTCCGATCCCGCCCGACGTCCTGATGATCCCGATGGTTCTGGCGCGGCGCGAGAAGGCCTTCCAGATCGCGCTGGTCTGCACCATCGGTTCGGTCCTCGGCGCGCTGCTGGGCTACTGGATCGGCGCAACGCTGATGGACAGCGTCGGCCAATGGGTGCTGACCGCCTATGGCAAGGAACATGCCTTCGAGCAGCTGTCGGCGCGGTTCAACGAATACGGGCTTTGGGCGGTCCTGTTCGCGGGCGTCACGCCCTTCCCCTTCAAGGTCATCACCATATTCTCGGGGGCGACCGGCCTGTCGCTGCCGGTCTTCATCCTGACCTCGATCTTCGCGCGCGGCCTGCGCTTCTTCATCGTGGCGGGCCTGTTGTGGAAATACGGCGTGCCGATCCGCGACTTCATCGAGAACCGGCTTGGCCTCGTCTTCACCATCTTCACGGTCTGCCTGATCGGCGGCTTCCTGTCATTGAGGTACCTCTGATGTTTCCGCAGGACTCTCGTCACATTGCCACGATCGCCGGCCTGGGTTCCGCCGCGCTGCTGGCCGCCGCGCTGGTGTTCCAGTCCATCGGCTATGCGCCCTGCGAGCTGTGCATCCTGCAGCGCTGGCCGCATGTCGCGGCGGCGGCAATCGGCCTCATCATCTGGTTCACCGGCTTTCGCCGTGCGCTGGCGATTCTGGGCATGGCGGCGGCGGGCGTGGCGATGGGGCTGGCGCTCTACCATGTTGGCGTCGAATATGGCTGGTGGCCCGGTCCCAGCCATTGCTCGGGCGGGGTGTCGAACCTGACCACGCTCTCGACCAAGGACCTGATGACCCAGTTGCAGGCCGCCCCGGTGGTGCGCTGCGACGAGGTCGCCTGGCGTTTCCTCGGCCTGTCGATGGCGGGCTGGAACATGCTCTGCTCGGCCGGTCTGGCGCTGGTCTGGGCGATGTCGCTGCGCCGGGGCGCGGCTGCCTGAGCCTGCCCCCGCCGGACCTCTGCGCCCGCACGAATAGTCTGCCTCAAATCCTCCTGAAATCAGGGGTTTCCGGGCTTTTCCCGACCCGGGCACCCGCTGCGCAATTGCATCCAGATGCTGTCGTCGTTATATCGTTAAGCAATAGATATTGAGGCAGACCAGTGGCAGACAACCGCGACGACGACCAGCCGGAAACCGGTGAAAACGGCGAAGAAAACGGGGCGTCCGGGCGTGCCGTGATGCTGCATGACGGGCCGGTCATCGACATTTCCGAAGAGATGCGCACGTCCTACCTGGACTATGCCATGTCGGTCATCGTCAGCCGCGCGATCCCCGATCTGCGCGACGGGCTGAAGCCGGTGCACCGCCGCATCCTCTACGCGATGGATGAAAGCGGCAATACCTTCGACAAGCCCTATCGCAAATCCGCGCGCCCCGTCGGCGACGTGATGGGGAAATACCACCCCCACGGTGACGCCGCGATCTATGACGCCCTGGTGCGCATGGCGCAGGACTTTTCCATGTCCCTGCCGCTTCTGGACGGCCAGGGCAACTTCGGCTCTATGGACGGCGATCCGGCGGCGGCGATGCGCTATACCGAAGTGCGCATGGCCAAGGCGGCGAATTACCTGTTGATGGACATCGACAAGGAAACCGTCGATTTCCAGGACAACTATGACGGCAAGGACCGCGAGCCGACGGTGCTGCCGGCGCGTTTCCCGAACATGCTGGTCAATGGCGCGGGCGGCATCGCCGTCGGCATGGCGACCAACATCCCGCCGCATAACCTTGGCGAGGTGGTCGATGCCACGCTGGCGCTGATCGAGAACCCTGACCTGCCGACCGAGCGGCTGATGGAGATCGTCCCCGGCCCCGACTTCCCGACCGGCGCGATGATCCTGGGCCGCTCGGGCGTGCGCAAGGCCTACCTGGAAGGTCGCGGCAGCATCATCGTCCGCGCCCGCACCCATATCGAGGAATTGCGCAAGGACCGCTTTGCCATCGTCATCGACGAGATCCCCTACCAGGTGAACAAGGCCACCTTGCAGGAGCGCATCGCGGAACTGGCGAAAGAGCGCAAGGTCGAGGGCATCGCCAATGTGCAGGACGAATCCGACCGCACCGGCATCCGCGTGGTCATCGAACTGAAGCGCGACGCCACGCCCGACGTGGTGCTGAACCAGCTGTTCCGCTTCACCCAGATGCAGACCAGCTTCGGCGCAAACATGCTGGCGCTGAACGGTGGCCGTCCCGAGCAGCTGACCCTGCGCGACTTCCTGACCTATTTCCTCGCCTTCCGCGAAGAGGTCGTGGCCCGCCGCACCGCCTATGAACTGCGCAAGGCGCGCGAGCGCAGCCATGTGCTTTGCGGTCTGGCAGTGGCGGTCTCGAATGTCGACGAGGTGGTCGCGACGATCCGATCCTCGGCCGATGCCGCCCAAGCCCGCGAGCGGCTGATGGAGCGGCGCTGGCCCGCCCATGAGATCATCGAATACCTGCGGCTGATCGATGACCCGCTGCATCCGGTGAACGAGGACGGCACCTATAACCTGTCCGAGATCCAGGCCCGCGCCATTCTTGACCTGCGCCTGCAGCGCCTGACCCAGCTGGGCGTGCAGGAGGTCACCGACGAGCTGCAGCAACTGGCCGATGCCATCCGCGACTACCTGGCCATCCTCGCCTCGCGCGAGCGGATCATGGCGATCATCTCGGACGAGCTGCGCGAGGTGAAGGAGCTTTTCGCCGTTCCGCGCCGCACCGAGATCTCCGACTGGTCCGGCGACATGGACGACGAGGACCTGATCGAGCGCGAGGACATGGTCGTCACCATCACCTCGGGCGGTTACATCAAGCGCACCCCGCTGGCCGATTTCCGGGCGCAGCGGCGCGGCGGCAAGGGCCTGTCGGGGATGGCCACCAAGGAAGACGACGTGGTCACCACGCTGTTCGTCGCCAATACCCATACCGAGCTTCTGTTCTTCACCACCGATGGCATGGTCTATCGGCTGAAGACCTGGCGCCTGCCGCTTGGCGGGCGGACCGCCAAGGGCAAGGCCATCGTCAACATCCTGCCGATCGAACTGGGGGTCTCCATCGCCGCGCTGATGCCGGTCGATGCGCCCGAGGCGGAATGGGACAGCTACCAGGCCATCTTCGCCACATCCGAGGGCGATGTGCGCCGTAACGCGCTGTCGGATTTCACCAATGTGAAATCCAACGGCAAGATCGCCATGAAGCTGCCCGAGGGGGTGGAGCTGATCGGCGTGCGCATGGCCACCGAAGAGGATGACGTGATGCTGGTCACCTCGGGCGGGCGGGCGATCCGCTTCCCGACCACCGCCGTCCGCGTCTTCAAGGGCCGCGACTCAACCGGCGTGCGCGGCATCCGCCTGGCCGAGGGTGACAGCCTCGTCAGCATGTCCATCGTGCGCCATTCCAAGGCCGACCCGGCCGAGCGCGCCGCCTATCTGAAGATGCGACGCGCCGTGGCCGGTGCGCTGGATGACGGGGCCGAGGCCGACGAGGACGAGGATGCCGTCGAAGAGGGCAGCATCACCCAGGAACGCTATGCCGAGATGTCGGCGGCCGAGGACCTCATCCTGACCATCACCGCCAAGGGGTCGGGCAAGATCAGCTCCAGCCACGATTACCCGGTGCGCGGACGCGGCGGCCAGGGCGTGATGGCGATGGACAAGGCCATGCGGGGCGGGCCGCTGATCGCCAGCTTCCCGGTCGAACTGGATGACCAGATCATGCTGGCGACCTCGACCGGACAGTCGATCCGGGTGCCGGTGGACGGGATCAGCTTCCGCTCGCGCAGCGCCGGCGGGGTCAGGGTGTTCAACACCACCAATGGCGAGGAAGTCGTCTCGGTCGCCCGCATTGCCGAGCAGGAGCAAGCTGAAGGTGATGACGCTGCCGAGGCCGAAGGCGGCGCTGCCCCGGGCGCAGGCAGCGACAGCGGCGAACAGGAGTAAGTCGCATCGCGGGCCGGCTGGCACGGCTCGCACTTGACGGCTTGCGGAATTGGGTTTGGGATGGGGATGCGCCGGCCTTGGCGCATCCGGCCCCGAATGAGGAAAGAGCAGGCGTGACCACCCCCACCGAATCCGTGCTACGCGAGAGACTGCAAACCGGGTTTCTGGGGATCATCGCCTTTTCGGTGCTGCTGTTCCTCTTGGTGCAGTCGCGCTTCATCCTGATCTCGCTGGCCATTGCCATCATCATCTTCTCGCTGACCTCGGACGCGATCAACGCCATCGCCCGGCAGAAGGTCTCGAACTGGCTGGCGACCACGCTGGCGCTGCTGGGGATCGCGCTGGGGCTGTTGTGGCTTTCGACCACCATCGTCTCGCAGGTGAACGAGGTGGCGCTGACCGCCATCAACTATGCCGAGCAGGCGCAGGCGGCACTGCTGGCGCTGACCACGCAACTCGGGCCGAACGTGACCGAGGCGGCGCAGGCGGCGTTCAACAATTTCGACCTGACCGGCTGGCTGCGCTCGCTCGCGGGCAGCGCCTCGGGCCTCTTGTCCGGCACCGTGCTGGTCATCCTTTTCGTCGGCTTCATGTTCGCCGAGCGTGCCTGGTTCCCGGTGAAGATCGATCGGCTGACCGGCGATCCGGTGAAGGCGCGGCAGGTGCGGGCCATCATTGCCTCGATCATGCATCGGGTGAACCGCTACCTTGTGGTCAAGGCCGCCGTCAGCCTGGTCACCGCCGCCATCGTCTGGGTGATCTTCACCGTCGCCGGGCTGCAACTGGCCGGGCCGGTCGCCATGCTGACTTTCGTCTTGAACTTCATTCCCTCGGTCGGCTCGATCATCGCCACGGTCATCGCCTTCCTGCTGGCCTTCGTGCTGTCGGGCGACATCACGCTGGCGCTGCTGGTCGGGCTGGCCTGCACGCTGACGCAATTCCTGATCGGCAATGTGCTGGACCCGATGCTTCTGGGGCAGACCCTGCGGCTGTCGAGCTTCGGCATCATCCTCAGCCTCGCCTTCTGGGGCGCGGTCTGGGGCGTGCCGGGGATGTTCCTGGCGGTGCCGATCATGGTGGCGTTGATGATCGTCTGCGCCCATATCCCCTGGCTGCGCCCCGTCGCGGTGATGCTGTCACGCGAAGGGCTGCCCGAGGATGGCATGACCGACGAGGAAATCTCGGGCAGTTCGGCCAGCGAGACGGCAAATGAGACCGTGGCCCCGCTGACGGGTCCTGAGGCCGGGCGCAAGGATCACGCGGCGGAATAGCGCCGCGCTCTCCCCAGCCGGGCGCCCGGATCAGCGCCCGCCATCTCCGTCACCACCATCCCCATCACCCGCATCCATATCGGCATCGAAGGTCAGGCGCGGATCGGCCCTGTTCGGTGTCGCAGGCGCCGAGGGCGTTTGGACCGGCGCAGCGATCTTCTTCTCCTCCTCGTCAACAGCCATCGCGGCCTCGGCCCCGGCATGGGCCAGAGCCTCGGGATTGCGCAGCCAAATGTCGCGCTGGACGAAGGGGATCTCGATGCCTTCCTCGCCAAAGCGGCGCACCACCGCGTGCAGCACGTCCGAGGTAACGCCGATCCCGCCCGAGGCATCGGCAAGGATCGCCCGGATCTCGAAATCCATGCTGTCGGCGCCAAGCGCGCGGAACAGCACGGCGGGCGGCGGGTCGATCATCACCGTCGGCTGGTCCTCGATGATCTCGCGCAGGATCTGCTCGACCCTGCGGGTGTCGCTGCCATAGGCGACGCCGACCGGGATGATGACCCGACCATTGCGGT
This sequence comes from Paracoccus zhejiangensis, assembly GCF_002847445.1. Taxonomy (NCBI): domain Bacteria; kingdom Pseudomonadati; phylum Pseudomonadota; class Alphaproteobacteria; order Rhodobacterales; family Paracoccaceae; genus Paracoccus; species Paracoccus zhejiangensis. The sequence continues at coordinate 1,178,727 of NZ_CP025430.1, forward strand.
TCGAGCGGGTCCAGTTGGTCACCGGCTGGCTGACCAGATCGCTGTTCGGCACGATCACCTCGGTCCGGTCGAAGGTCTCGACCGAGGTCGAGCGGACCGAGATGCGCTTGACGATGCCCTGCTGTCCGCCGGCATCGACCCAGTCACCGACGCTGATCGGCCGCTCGATCAAGAGGATGATGCCCGAGACGAAGTTCGAGACGATGTTCTGCAGGCCAAAGCCGATGCCCACCGACAGTGCACCGGCGACGATGGCCAGCGAACTGAGGTCGATCCCCGCCGAGGTGACGGCCAGCACCGCCGCGAGGAAGATCCCGACATAGCCGAGGCCCGAGACCAGCGCGTTCTGCCCGCCCGCATCCAGCCGGGTCTTGGGCAGGACCGCTGTGCGCAGCGCCCGCTGCACGCCGCGGGTGATGACATAGCCGAGGGCGAAAACGACGATGAATTTCAGCAGGCCAAACAGCGACAGGTTGATGCCGCCGAAGGTCACACCCTGCTGGATCCGGTTCCAGTATTCGGCCAGATCGGTGCCGGTCGCCCCCCAGATGACGGCAAAGACCGGCAAGCTGAGCAGCACCAGCCCGGCACCCACCATCAGCGGCGCCAGACCCTCGCGTGCACCCTCCTGTCCCTGCGACAGCATGTCGAAGATATCGGCGATCAGGTCCTGCATCAGGATCAGGAAGCTGATCAGCGCCATGGTGAAGATCCACGGCCAGATCAGCGCATTGGCCAGGTTGATCAGGCCATAGGCGCCAAGACCCACCGACAAGACGGCAATCAGCCGCGAGCCTGCACCGGCAACGCCCAGCACCCGGTCGCGCATCCGCACGGAGTCGGGCGGGTTGTAGCTGGGCATCTTGCGCAGCACGTTCCCCAGCCGGAACAAGAGGACGGCGGCGATCACGATCATGACGAAATGCCAGACCGAGGTCGCGCCCGGCGCGAAGGTCATCGGCACCCGGTCGACCTGGGCATCACCGCTTTCATAGATCCCCGACTGCGGCAGCAAAGCGCTGGACAGGATGTGATGCAGCGCGAAGACGAGGCCGAGGAGATTGGTGCAGTTGCGGGCAATGGCGCGCTTGCGCTCGGGCATGTTCAACGTGTCGTAGGCGACTGCAAGGCGGGGATACATCTGCCGCGCCAGCCAGCGCGCGCCGAAGAAGATCACCCCTGCACCGGGCAGCGCCAGAAGGAAGGGCCGCGACCAGTTGCCGAACCAGCCGGTCGCATCCAGACCCCGGATCGCCAGGAACACGCCCAGCATCGGCAAAACGATTTGCCCCAACGAAACGAGGAAGGCCACCACCGCGCGCGAATGTTCCGACGCCCGCGCCGACAGCCGCGAGGGGAGCGTTTCGATCCAGCGACGGCCATAGGTCAACAGCACCAGCGCCAGTGCCAGATAGCCGAAGGCCGGCGGCAGCTTGTCGCGCATCTGGTCCCAGCCACCGGCCTCGGAGCTGAGATCGACCGTCTCGCTGGTCACGCCGCTGGCCAGTTTCACCGCCTCGCTGACGCCTTCGGTCCAGCTGGAGGGCAGAAGCGGCGACGGCGACAGCTGCGCCAGCTCGGTCGCCATGCGATCGGCGATCTGGTTGTCGATTTCCTTGATGATGGAATCGGCGCGGCTGAAGGCCTCGACCGCCGACAGGCGCGGGGCCTGCAGCGTCGAGAGCTGGTCGTTCAGCGTCTTGCGCCGCGCCGCAATCTCCTCGTCCTCGCTGGCACCCTCGGCCGGGGCCGGGCCAAGCGCGGCGATCTGTTCCTTCACCGTCTCGATGCGCGGGGCGTTGGCATTCTGCCCCTGCTGGAACCGATCGCGCCAGTCGATCATCTCGGCGCGGATCTTGGTCAGCTGGTCCTGCGAGGCGCTGTCACCGTCCAGCAGCTGTTCGGCTTCTGCCGCCTGCTGGTCCCATTGGTCGTAATTGATCTCGGCCGGGTTCTGGGCCAGCACCGGCGAGGCAATAGCGATCAGGGCCGTCAGGATGACGGAAAGAAGAAACTGGCGCATGGTGGATCAGCCCTCGAAGACTTCGGGCAGGTCGGGTTTCTCGGCCACCAGCCAATCCGGCACCGGCAGGCCCTTGGCGCGCAGGAAATCGGGGTTGAACAGCTTGGTCTGGTAGCGGTTGCCATAGTCGCACAGGATGGTGACGATGGTATGGCCCGGCCCCATCTCGCGCGCCATGCGGATCGCGCCGGCAAGGTTGATACCGGTCGAGCCGCCCATGACCAGCCCCTCTTCCTTGACCAGGTCGAAGATGATCGGCAGCGCCTCGCTGTCGGGGATGCGCCAGCTGAAATCGGGGGTGAAGCCCTCGAGATTGGCGGTGATGCGGCCCTGCCCGATGCCCTCGGTGATGGAATCTCCGGGGCTGGCGAACTCGCCCGTGGTGTAGAAGCTGTGCAGCGCCGCGCCCTCGGGATCGGCCAAACCGATCTTCACGCCCTTCGGCTGCAGGTACATGGCGACCCCGGCCAGCGTCCCGCCCGAGCCGACGGCGCAGGTAAAGCCATCGACCTTGCCGCCGGTCTGGTCCCAGATCTCCGGGCCGGTGGTCTCGAAATGGGCCATGCGGTTGGCGACATTGTCGAACTGGTTGGCCCAGATCGCGCCATTCGGCTCGGTCTTGGCCAGCGCCTCGGCCAAGCGACCGGAATAGCGGACATAGTTGTTCGGGTTCTTGTAGGGCGCCGCCGGCACCTCGACCAGCGTGGCACCCGCCAGCCGCAGCATGTCCTTCTTTTCCTGGCTCTGGGTCTCGGGGATGACGATCACCGACTTGAAGCCCATCGACGCCCCGACCAGCGCCAGCCCGATGCCGGTATTGCCGGCCGTGCCCTCGACGATGGTGCCGCCCGGACGCAACTGGCCCGAGGCCACCGCGTCACGGATGATATACAGCGCCGCCCGGTCCTTGACCGACTGGCCCGGATTCATGAACTCGCATTTGCCCAGAATTTCGCAGCCGGTTTCCTCGCTGGCCCGGCGAAGCCGGATCAGGGGGGTATTGCCGATGGCTTCGGCGAGGTCCTGGCAAATGCGCATGACGGTGTCCTTCCTGTCTTATGGGTGCGCGGCACGTCGCCCCATTCCTATACGCGCCCGACCGAGCGGGGCAAGCCCGCGCCCCGATCAAAGACGCTCACGCCTCCGCAATCGCGCGCCTGAGATCGGGCAGCCGCGCCTGGAACCACAGGGCCAGCAGCGCCAGCGGCCCGTTGCTGATCTGTCCCTCCATCACCAGCCGCGCCAGCTCGCCGGTCGAGACCAGGTGGCTGCGGATATCCTCGGCCTCGCTGTCGAGCCCGTGAACACCGCCCGCGTCATCGGGCAGATCGGCCTCGGCCACGTAGCAATAGAGGTATTCGCCGATGGCGCCGGGGCTGGGATAGTGGTGCAGCGCCGGGAACATCCGCCCGAGCGGCAGCTGCGCCTCTTCAAGCGCCTCGCGCCTTGCGGCGATCTCGGGCGTCTCGCCCACGTCGATGCGGCCCGCAATTGCCTCCAGCATCCAGGGCTGGCGGTCGCCGCGCATGGCCGGGCCAACGCGGAACTGATCGATCAACAGCACCCGGTCGCGCTTGGCGTCCCAGGGCAGCACGACGACCGCATCGCCGAGAACAAAACCCGCGCGCTTGACCACCGGCGACCAGCCGCCGCCATGCAGCCGGTGGCTGAGATGCATCTCCTCGACGGCGAAGAAATCGGCATAGGGTTCGGCCCGCTCCTCGACCCGCCAGAGCGGTCCCGGCTCGTCCGGGCTAAAGCCGGCAAGGCCGCCGCCGGTCAGCGGGTCCGCCGCCGCGCGCAAGGTGCTCTCGACCCAGGTGCCGATCATTGGCAGGCGCCGGGCGATCTCGGCCGGACTGCGGTCCTCGGGTGTCTCCAGGATGGCACGGGCAATGCCCGCGACCAGATCGGCCGGCCAGCGATCCGCCGACCACGCGACCCCGCCCGGCCCCTGCGCCACGGCCCCCATCATCCTCAGGCCCTGGTGCGGCACCGGTGCGAGGCCCATCACCGCGGCGTAGCGTGCAAGCTGCGGCGTCATCGTCACCGCCAGCGCCGCCACCTGCCCCGGCCCCGGTTGCCTGACCGGCCAGCCATGCCGGTCAATCCCGGCGCGCTGGCCGCCGACCAGCCGCCCGTCGAGCGTCATCTCGCGCCCGGCGAGCCCAAGCGCGGCCCGCAGCGAGGGATGGGCCAGCGGCCCGACAAGAACCACCTCGGCCATCAGAGCTGCCTGCCCGCGATATGCAGCGCCGCCGCCGCGCCCATCTCGCGCGAGATCGCGGTATAGACCTGCTCGTAGGCGCCGTTCACCGCGGACCACAGCCCCTTGCCCGCCTCGGAGGTACCGAAATCGACATAGCGCGCCAGGTCCTCGTCGCTCAGCGGCGAATAGGCCAGCATCAGGTAGGCCGGCAGCCATTCCTCGATCATCGCCCGGATGTCGGGCTCCTGCGCCCAGGTCTCCTCCAGCATCTCGGCATCGGTCATCGGCATCTGGAACCCGCCCTCGGCACCGAATCCCTTGGAAAAGGCCAGCGCCTCGTTCAGCGCCGCAGCGATGGTCGGTTCCAGGAGATCGGCCCCCTCGATCAGCCGGTTGATCGTGGTCAGACGCGGTGCCTCGACGTCCAGCGCGTGCTGGAAGGCGGCGATGGCCCCATCCTCGGTATCCTGGTCGATGATCGCCCGGCGCGCCTGCAATTCCAGTTCCACCACCTGCCGCCCCAGCGGCGTCTCGAGGAAATCCAGCGCCGTCTGGGTCAGCCCCGCCGGTTCTTCGGCCAAGGCCTTGGTCACGGCGGTGTGCAGAAGTCCGCTCAGCCGACGGGGGTCATGGATGGCCGAGACCCGCTTGCGCCAGCCGGCATCGCTGCCATGCTCGAACAGCATCTCGGCCATCTCGTCGCCCTGGTTCAGCGCCTCGTCCTGCATGACCACCAGCATCTCGTCCAGCCGCAGCGCCTGCCACAGCCGCGCCTCGACCGAGGCCCCGGGCGCCTCGACCCGGCTTTCGGCCAGAGCCGGACCAGCCGGCATTACCAGCCCCACCCCGGCCAGGCATCCGAGGAGCATCAGCACCCTGTTCATGAAGAATCGGCCTTTCGCATTTCAGTTGGCTTTTTTCGCCGAACCCCCCTTGCGCTTCAACCCCCGCCCGTCTAATTCCCGCCTCACCACACCAAAGCGCGGAGAGGTGCCGGAGTGGTCGAACGGGGCGGTCTCGAAAACCGTTGAGCCTTCACGGGTTCCGTGGGTTCGAATCCCACCCTCTCCGCCACTTTCTATAAAGCACTGTTTTCTCTAAGGTTTTTCTGCCGATGTCCAAGCCGACGTTGTCCAAAATGGACCACAGAAAGGCTGAAGACGTGCAGTATCTCGTGCAACCTCGCGGCCCCGGCAAGAGCTGGGTTTTCAGGATGGTGACGCCCCTTGCCCTATTGGGGCTGCCGAACCCTCGGGATGGGAAGCGACTGGGCAAGGAAATCAAACGCGGCCTTGCCACTCGTCACCTACCCGACGCCCGCAAGCGCCGCGACATTCTCTTGGGTGACTTGCGCCAACTTGAAGCACAGCAAGGCGACAAGGGTGCATTCTCGCTGCCGTCAGCCTTCGAGTGGCGAGAAGCGATTGCCGCAGACGCCGCCGCGAACCCCGATGATGCTCACGGTCGTCTTGAAATGCTGCTGCACGGCAAACTACAAGCCGCCGCCGCCCGTGGCTTCCCTGTGGATCAACTGAGGCGGTTCTCTCGGGTCGCCACAGGGAAGGGGTATCCGCTGGAACGCGCCCTTGCCGAATACATCGAAGCCCGCCGCCCCGGAAATCCGTCGCAGTTTAAGCCGATCAGCCAGTCTACGGTGGATAACCTGAAGACCGCTGCCAAGCACCTGCGGGCTTTCCTCCGCGACACCGACAACACGGTGTGCCTTGAAGACCTGACACCCGAAGCTTCCCGCCGCTTCCGTGTCGAATACCTGCCCCGCCTGACTGGCCGGCGCAACCCGCACGGCATGGCGGCAAAGACGGTGGAAAAGAACATCACACTGCTTGCTGGTGTGTGGATATGGGCTGGCGATGTGGGCAAGACCCCAAAGCGGTATGGCAATCCATGGGTATTCCAAAGCGGCATCAAGCGAACCGCCAAGGCTGCGCAATCCCGCGAAGACTTCAAGCCGCAAGAGGCTGCAAAGCTGCTGGCCGCGTCGCTACGCGGCACACGCCAGGGCGACTTGCTCCGCCTTGCCTTCGCCACAGGCTGCCGCATTGACGAAATCGCCACCCTGAAAACCGATCAGGTCCGCGTAGATGGCTCCGGCTTTCGCATCGCCCGCGGCAAGAACGCGAATGCCCTGCGCTTTGTCCCCGTGGTGGCGGATGCACAGACGCTCTTAGCGGCCCGTGTGGCGGCACATGGCGCGTCGGGTAGGTTGTTCTGTCAACGGCGGAGCAAAAACCGGCCACGGGGCGGCGCAAAAGCAGGCCACTTTCTTGCGCGCTTGAGCCCGCCGGGAGGGCGTAGCCCGAGCGGCGGGCTCAAGCGCGCGTTGCGGTTTTCTATGGGGTCTGGCCGGCGTTTCGGGCCCGACTTTGCGCGAGCCTGTAGCTCTCGCCATTCATCTCGAGGATGTTGACGTGGTGGGTCAGGCGGTCGAGCAGAGCGCCGGTCAGCCGCTCTGTTCCGAAGGTCTCGGTCCATTCGTCGAACGGCAGGTTGCTGGTGATGAGCGTGGCGCCGCGCTCGTAGCGTTGCGAGATCATCTCGAAGAGTAGCTCGGCGCCGGTCTTTGACAGAGGCACGAAGCCCAGTTCATCGATGATGAGCAGTTTGACCGAAGCCAGCTGCTTCTGGAGCCGCAGGAGGCGGCGCTCGTCGCGGGCTTCCATCAACTCGTTGACCAGTGCCGCGGCCGTAGTGAAGCTGACCGACATTCCTTTCTGACAAGCGGCCAGTCCCAGCCCCAGAGCAACATGCGTCTTGCCCGTGCCACTCGGTCCGAGCGCAATGACGTTTTCGCGCCGCTCGATCCATTCGCAACGGGCAAGGTCCAGCACCTGCATCTTGTTGAGCTTCGGGATCGCCTTGAAGTCGAAGCTGTCCAGGCTCTTCTTGGCGGGGAACTTTGCAACCTTGATCCGGCGTTCGATCATCCGTCCCTCGCGGTCGATCAGTTCCAGTTCGACCAGTCGGGCGAGGAACTGGACGTGGTCCAGGCCCTCGGCTGCACATTGGCGCGCCAGCTTCTCGTGCTCCCGCAAGAAGGTCGGGAGCTTCAGCGTCTTCAGGTGATGAGCAAGCAGGATCTGCGGCGCACCGGTCATGCCGCGTCTCCCGACAGCAGAGACATGTAGCTTGCCGCCGAGGTGGTCCCCACGTTGGCCCGCGGCAGGTAGGGATAGACATCGAGGTCCAGCTTCGGCGGCCGTTTCTCAACATGGCAGAGAGCGAGGTGCTTCACGGCATCGAAGCCGACAGCGCCCAATTGCAGGGCCTTCTTCACGGCCGCGTGGAGATCATCGATGTCGAAGGTTTCCAGCAGGCGCAAAACCTGCACATATTCCCGGCGTCCCGCCTTGATCATCCGCGCCTCCATCAGGCGGCGCAGGGTTGCGAACTCCGGCGGCAGGTTCCATTCGGCAAGAGGCGCGGCCTGATCCAAAGCATTGATCTTCCTCTCGATGAGCGGGAGGTAATGCACCGGATCGAACACCATGTCCTCGCGGTCATAGCAGCGGGGGTGGCGTGCGATGAGCTCGCCACCGCAGCCGATCACAACCTCGTCGACATAGCCCCTGATCCAGACATCGCGGTGGCCGTAGGCGACCGGCACCGAGTAATCGTTGGTCTTGTAGCGCACCAGCGCTTGGGAACTGACTCGCCCGGTGGCTTGGTCGCAGGCATCGAACGGCGCGGGTGGCAGATCAGACATCACGACCAGATCTCGCACGAGGCGTTCCCCGATGGTCTCGGACTGGCCGCGCAGAACATCCGCCTGACGTTTGCGACACTGCTCCTCCAGATAGGCGTTGAACGAAGCCCAACTCACAAACCGCGGGACCGGGACCATGAAGTTGCGGCGGGAATAGCCGACCAATCCTTCCGCGTTGCCCTTGTCGTTCCCCTTGCCGGGGCGGCCATAGCGGTCTCGGAACAGGTAGTGGGACAGGAACCCGCTGAAGAGCGTGGCCCGCTGACGTGTGCCGTCCGCCAGGATCTTCGCAACAAGACAGCGATCGTTGTCGTAGAGGACCGATACCGGCACCCTGCCGAAGAAGGCGAAGGCGTGGACGTGGCCGTCTACCCAGGCTTCCGCTGTCGCCGCGGGATAGGCGCGCACGAAGCAGGCATCACTGTGCGGCAAGTCCATAACGAAGAAGTGCGCCTTCTGCTCGACGCCGCCGATGACGACCACAGCCTCGCCGAAGTCGGCCTGGGCATGTCCTGGCGGATGGGCTAGCGGCACGAAAATCTCTCGGCCGCGCCGCTCGCGCTCCCGCATATAGTCCTTGATGATCGTATAGCCGCCGGTGAAGCCATGCTCATCGCGAAGCCGCTCGAATACCCGCTTCGCCGTGTGCCGTTGCTTTCGATGGACCTCGCGATCCCCCTCCAGCCAGCCATCGATGATCTCGGTGAACCCATCCAGCTTCGGCCGCTTCACCGGCGCCGTCCGCCGGTATCCAGGCGGAACCGAGAACGCCAACATCTTCCGAACGCTGTCGCGGGAAACCCCAAACTGACGCGCAGCCTCGCGCTGGCTCATGCCTTCTGAACAAGCCAGGCGAACCTTCCGATACAAATCCACGGTGAAAATCCTCCCGCCCTCCCTGTCGCCAGAAAGGGTAAAGGTGGACGACTTTTACGCCGCCCGCAGCGGGCTCATCCCGCCGCTACCGTGGTCGACTTTCTCACCGCCGTTCTCACCGGCTGCCCGACCTTCTTCGCACCCGTGGTCGAATAGATCGAGGTCAGCGACAGAACCCGGTCGGGAACTGTCGCGGCGATGGTCTGCGCGATCATCCCGCCCATCGAGCGGCCGACCAGATGCACCCGGCCAATCCCCAGGTGATCCAGGACGCCGGTCGCATCAGCGGCCATGTCGGCCAGCGAATAGGCATCCTTGCGGGGCCGCGCCAGCACCTGACGCCAGACCATCGGCGCCGGACGGGATGCGAAGGTGGACCTGCCGACATCGCGGTTGTCCATGGTGATCACGCGGAAGCCGCGGGCCACGAGGGCGGAGACGAACTCGCCGCCCCAGGCATTGATATCCTCGCCCAGCCCCGCGATCAGCAGCAGGGCCGGATCGGATGCCTTGCCGAGGTCCCGAAAGCAGATGGTCGTTCCGGACGGAACCGTCGCGAAGCGCTCGGCGTCCAAGATGCCGCCCTGCTCACGCATGGGCCTCTTGCCCTTGATTGACGTGACGGGTAGGACGCGCGCTGGAGCCGAATTTCAGATGCTCGTCAAAGACCGGGCCGCGCAGGGCCTTGGCATCCTCGACATAGGACATGGCCATGCGCCACGGCTTGGCCGGTCCTTGGCTCGGCAGGATGCGCGCGCCACGCTTGGCATAGCCGGCCTGCAGGTCCATGATCGGCCTGCGGTCCATGCCCGTATCCGCAACCGCCATCGCCCGGTCGTAGCCATTGGCGTCCATATGCTTCACCAGATCGATAAAGTAGCGGCACATCAGGCCGACCTTCAGTGTCCAGGACGACGTGGTATAGCCGATCGCCATGGCCCAGTTGGGAATGCCGCTCAGCAGCATGCCGCGATAGGCGAAGGAGTCGGTGATGTCGATCTTGGTGCCGTCGACCGTGATCGGCATCCCGTCGAACAGCCGCAGGTTCAGGCCGGTCGCCATGATGATGACATCGGCCTCCAACTCTTCGCCGGAATCCAGCACGATCCCGCGCTTGCTGAACCGGGTGATCCGGTCGGTCACGACGCTGGCGGCCCCTGACGAGATCGCGTCGAAGAAATCGCCGTCCGGCGCCAGGCAAAGGCGCTGGTCCCAGGGGTCGTAGGGCGGGTTGAAATGCTTGTCGACGTCAAAGCCCTTGGGCAGGCGCTTGATGTTCTCGCGCCGGATCAGCCAGCGGCCCAGCTTGGGGAAGCTGCGCAGGAACTTGACCACGCCCCGGTCGAACCAGATGTTCTTGAACCGCGCGGCGGCATAGCCACGCTTCTCACCCAGATATTTGCTGAGCGCCAAGGCCATCGTGTCGACGCGCGGCATTGCCAGGACATAGGTCGGCGTCCGCTGCAGCATGGTCACATGGCTGGCCGCGCCGGGCCCTTTCAGCATCGACGGCACGATGGTGATCGCCGTCGCGCCGCTGCCGATCACCACGACCTTCTTGCCGGCATAGTCGAAATTTTCCGGCCAGTGCTGCGGGTGGATGATGGTTCCCTCGAACTCGTCCTGCCCCTGGAACTGCGGCGTGAAGCCTTCGTCATAGCGATAGTAGCCGGTAGCCGCGAAAACCCACCCGGCCCGCAGCGTCTTGGTGCTGACCTCACCCGTCGCCGGATCGGTCGCCTCGACGGTGAGGGTCCAGCGGGATTGGGCCGAGTCCCAGTCAGCCGCCATGACACGATGGCGCAGCCGGATCAGGCCCGTCAGGCCATTCTCGCCCACCGTTTCCTTCAAATAATCGAGGATCAGCGGCGCATCGGCGATGGCGTGGTCGTGGCGCCAGGGCTTGAACTCGTAGCCGAAGGTATGGAGGTCCGAATCCGAGCGGATCCCCGGGTAGCGGAACAGGTCCCAGGTGCCGCCGACGCTGTCGCGCGCCTCGAGCACGCAGACGGTCTTTCCGGGAAGCTCGCGGCGAATATAGCTCGCGGCCCCGATGCCGGAGATACCCGCGCCGATGATGACGACGTCGAGTTCTTCGACGGCGTTCTGCCGCTCGACGACCACCCGGTCACTCGCATTGGTCGTCATGGCGCTTTCCATAGTCATGAGCATGGCCCTTCCCTCCTCCTTCGCCCCGGCGTCTCCTCGATCGCCCGTGACGGGTTCCCAACTCGTGATGCGGCACCAGAGACGATGGGTCGGGACCGGTCTCGCCCTGCGGCGACGGATAACCTACCCTCGATGCTCAACCTGCCGATCTCACGTCTCACCGCAGCGATGCGGCCCAATCGTAGGAAGGAAGATAGCTGTGGAGACCACGCCGGGTCTTGCTTTTGCGTGACAGATTATTGATCTTGAGCGACAAGAGGAGAGGGACGTGTCTGGCTCAGAAGACTTGGACATCGTGCGCGCGGGATCGCTGGTCGATTTTCAGACCGCCCTCCGTGACGCGGGGGGCGACTTCGACGCCAGCATCCGCGCGTTCGGCCTCAATCCTGCGGACATGGAGGTGCCCGACAAGTTCGTCCGCTACAGCTCGGTCGTTCTGGCGATTGAAGCAGCGGCGCGCAAACTGGGGGTCGCGGATCTTGGCCTGCGCATCAGCGCATTGCAAAGCCCGGACTCGTTCGGACCTCTCTGGCTGTTGATGAAATCCGCGCCGACGGTGCGTGACGGTATTCTGCTGGGGATCAAGCATGCCAGCTTCTACGTCCCGGCACAGGGATACCGGCATTTCCGCTCGGCCGACGGCAAGCTGGAATGTATCGAGATGTTTCAGCGGGTGCTCGATCTGCCGGCCATGCCGCAGACGGCCGAGAACGCCGCCGGCCAGCTTCACCGTTTCGTGCTCGAGCTGTCCGATCACGCGACCCGCCCGGCCGAGATCCACTTTCGCCACCCGCAGGTCGGCAGCGACGACCAGTACCGGCGCCATTTCGGGATCGTGCCGCAGTTCGACTCTGATTTCGACGGCATCGCGGTTGATCCGGCGGGTTTTCGGCGCCGCATCCCGGACCAGAGTCCGTTGCTGAGGCAGTTCATCGAGCGTTTCCTTTCGGGCGTTACCCCGGAAGAAGGACACACGACCGTGCATCAAGTCTCTGCCCTGCTGCACAACCTCGTGCGGGCCAACATGGCTGAACTTGCGACTGTTGCCGCCCTGATGGGCCAGCATCCGCGCACGCTTCAGCGCCGCCTGGGTGCCGAGGGCGCAAGGTTCGAGGATCTGCGCGACGCGGCGCGGAAGGAACTGGCGCGGCAGTTGCTGGCGCAGCGGCATCTGAGCCTCGCCCAGATCGGCATCATGCTCGGCTATGCCGACCAGCCCGTCCTGACCCGCGCCTGCCGGCGCTGGTTCGGCACGACGCCACTGCGGCTGCGGCGGGGAACAGTGCACGACACGCATCCATAGCTGCCGGGTGCTGGGCCTGACCGGTCTGATCGCACGAGACGATCCGGCCCGTGGCGCGCTGAAACCGGCGCGGCCTGTCGTCACGGCTGGCCGAACCGGGATCACCCCAGCCGGTAGTTCGGGCTTTCCCGCGTGACCTGCACGTCATGGACATGGATTTCCATTCAAGATATATCATGATTTTTCAGTTAATTGTCGCTTTTAGTTCGTCAGTTTTCTTCAGTTTCCGTCAGGTGTCCTTCGTCAGATAGTTTGGGCCTCTGAGCGCGATTGCCATGAGGCGGATCTGGCTTATCCGGTTTGGAGTTTCGCTGCGTCCCGCTGATTACTCAATCGGCGCCGCTTCATCGTCTGCTCCTTGATCGTACTGCTTTCGCTGACGATTGCGTTAGCACGGCCAAAGGATGCGTCGGCGGGCATGGGATTGCCGATGCTCACGCGACAACGGTGATGGTTGTCGTGGTCGGCGAACGCGCCGATCGTGACCTCAAGGGCACCTGGTAGATCGTGGTTCTCGAGCAGGATACGGTTCTTTAGCACCAGCGTCTAGCTGTGAGATCTTATCACGTTGTTCACCCTTGAGAGGGGTGGCAGGTCGTTGAGAGCAGAGTGTGGCCTTGATCGGTTGAACCAGTCAATCCATCGGGGCAGGTCTGCGTTTCTGGCGTCAGACGAGGGATGGGCAAGGCCATAGGCCCATTCGCGCAGGAGGGTTTGGATGAACCTTTCGGCCTTGCCGTTGGTCTTGGGCGTATAGGGTCCGGTGAAGATGTGGCGAATGCCGAGCCACCGCAGCGCCTTGGCGAAACGGCGGGAGCGATAGGCGCTGCCGTTGTCGGTCTCACCCGCTCGGCCCGGACGCTCTGGGCGCGGAACCAGCGGAGCGCGCGCAAGAGGAAGCCGATGGTCGTGTCCTTGCGCTCGTCGCCCAGCAACTCGACATAGGCCAGACGGGTGGCGTCATCCACCGCGACATGCACGAATTCCCAGCCCGCGCCACGGTTGAGGCAACTGACCCGCGTGCCGGTGACGCGGTGGCCGGGCCTCTCGAACCGGCCCAGCTTCTTGATATCCAAGTGGATCAGCTCGCCCGGCCGTTCGCGCTGGTAGCGCCGCACCGGTTCGGGTGGATCGAGCCGCGCGAGCCGCCCCAGGCCTTCGCGCCGAAGCCAGCACGAAACGGTGGACCGAGCCAGACTGAGTTTCGCCGCAATCGCCGCCCCTGTCATCCGCAGGCTCCGGCGCAGATGGAGGATCAGGACCACTGTCGCCTGCGGCAGCCGCCCCACCACTCGGGCGGGCGCGCTTGCGCACCGTGCGAACCGTAACGGCAAGGGCCACAGCAACCTCCGACGCGCTCTGGCCCCCGATGATACGGGCCATAATCTATTCTCGACTGTGAAGCGTCAGGCGGGCATTCTGATGCGGGTTGTTCATCCTGCTGAGGCTCCGGTTGTGGTTTGGCGATTGCAGCCTACCCCGTTCCGGGTGAACAACCTGCTGAGACTTCACAGCTAGGACTCGATCTTGCCCTGGATCTGGGGGGTGGTTCGGAGTTCCGCGGACATGGTCCATGCCCTGGTACTCGAGCCACTCGGTCAGATCGCCGGAGACGTAGCTGGAGCGGTTGTCGGATGGCAGCCTCGGCTTGTGCCGGACCTGCCGCTGTCGCAGCCCGATGCGGCGAGCGCCAACTCCGGCGTGTCGGTGACATCGCGGGCCTTCAGGGTCGTGCAAAGCTTCCATGCCACGAAGGCGCGCGAGACGTCGTCCAGGATCGTGCCGAGAGAGGACCAGCCCCGGCCGGTGATCTTCAGTGAGGCGAAATCGGTCTGCCACATCTGGTTCGGCCGCTTGGTCTTGTCCCGTATCTCGTCTATTGCCTTGATCACCACGAAAGCGCGGCTGGCGATGAGATCATGCGCCTTGAGGATGGGGTAGACCAAAGCCTCTGACGCGAAATGCCTTTCCGTGTCGGTGAAGCGCAGCACGCGTTCCCGTGGCGACAACTCCGTTTCATCGAGCGCCCGACACTCGATCCCCTCCCGGATCTCGTCGGGACTGCGAGTCCAGACCCGGCCGGGATGCGGCTTTCGGACTTCAAGGCCCGCCTCGCCCAAGGCCAGGGAGCGGTCGTACCAGCGGTAGAAGGTGGGTATGCCGAGCCGGTCCAGCCTGCGCTTCGCCCGAAGATGGGAGCCTTCGAGGAGACGGATGATCCCGAGCTTCTCAGATGCAGGGGACCTCACACCTCGTCTCCCCATCCGCGATCATGCCCTTTTTGAGCAGACAGTTCTCGAGGGTGAGATCGGCAAAGGCCTCCTTGAGGGCGGCCCCCTCGACCCGGAGCTCTTTCATTCCAGGGACTCGATGCCTGGCCTGCGGTATCGCCCACCAAGCAGCGCTTCCCGGCTTCGTGGACCTCCTCGACCAGCTGTCGTACAGGCTCGTCGCGATGCCCTCACGGCGGCAGAGATCGGCGATGCTCTACTCGCCGCGCAGGCCCTCAAACACGATCCTGATCTTCTCTTCCGCTAAATGATGCCTGCGAGTTCGACAGCGGATGTCCTTGACGATCCGCTCGGCGGAAGGCTTTGCCGTTCCGGGGTTCTATGTCATCTCCACCCCTTGGCGGTTACGATGAGCCAGAAACCCTCCATTACAAAATCACACCAGATGTCCCAAGCGCGCTGACGGGGGACAGGTTGGCGCTGACCCCAGCCCGTTCTCATAGTTCCGCCCCGCCAGCCGATCCAGCCCCCCTTCGGGGCAGAAGACCAGCGCCCGCGCCGCTGCGAAACCTTGAGGCCGGGGCCGGGCGTGGCGATGCAGCCGCCCGAGCCGCTGCAGCAGCACATCCATCGGGCAGAGATCGGTCAGAAGGACATCCGCATCGATGTCCAGGCTTTGCTCCAGCGTCTGCGTGCCGATCACGATGCAGCCTGAACCCGCCGCGAGATCCGGCGCCAGCGCCGCCTCGACCGCCCGGTCCAGCAAGGCCCGGTCCTCGGCGGCAAAGCGGGCGTGGTGCAGTGCCGGAGCGCCGGCGACCTGCAACAGCAGATCGGCACGACCGGCCTCTTGCACCGCGCGCCAGCATTCCGCCGCCGCGCCGACGGTGTTGCGGATGACCAGCACGCGCGCGCCCTGCCCCGCCGCCGCGATCGCACGGCCCGCCATCTCGTCTGCCGCCATGCTGTCCACGGCGGTCAGACCGATCTGCTTGTCCTGCCCCGGCGCGATGCGGATGACCGGCGCGCCGGGAACCCACAAGGCCGGGAATGGCGCGGCCCGCCCCTCGTCGGCCGAGGGGCATGGCTGCCCCAGGTAGGCCGAGCGTGCCACCGCACCCAAGGTCGCCGACATCAGGAAGGCATGGCCCCCGGCACCCAGATGCGCGCGCAACAGCGCCTGGTTGATGACGGTCATATAGCTGTCCGAGGCGTGAACCTCGTCGATCACCAGCAGGCTGCGGCTCAGCGCCGCGCCGCGCAGATGGGCATGTTTCACCTGCAGGGCCGCCAGCATGGCCTGGTCAACCGTGCCGACGGCGACACTCGCCGCCAGGAACCGCGTCGCGTGCTCGGCCGCCCAACGTGACTTGACCGGCTCTTCCGCGTCATCCCAGACCGTGACGAAATCCGGCAGCGCCCGGCCCGTCGCCTCGCCCGCGACACGCTGGCCGGGGATGGCCAGAACCGGCTCGGGCGCGGCATCGCCGAAGAGGTTACGGACCGCCAGGCAGACCCGGCGGTGCAGCTGCCGCGCTGCCGCCCGGGTCGGGACCGCGAAATACAGCCCCGACACCTTTCCCGCCGCGGAAAGCCGGGCGAAATGCCACAGCGCCGCCTCGGTCTTGCCCGATCCGGTCTCGGCCTCGAGGATGGCGAGCCGCGCATCCGGCGAGATCTCCGCGATGGCCGCCTGAGCGGCGCTCGGCGAAAAGCCGGTCATCCGACCGAAATCCGCATCCGGCAGACCCGCGACCTGCCGATCCAGCCCGATCTGTCGCAGCGCGTGTTCCGCTCGGGCCCTCGAGGTCACCAGGTAATCCGCATCGGGCTCGGCTTCGAACGGAAAGAAATCGCGATCCGACCCGATCCAGTCGGCCAGCGCCAGAAGCCCGGCATAGAGATGCTGGAAGGCCGCGGCCTCGGGCAGCGGGGCCGGCTCCAGGTCGGGAAAGGCCGCGTCGAAGAACGCCTGGTAATCCGCCGCATCGGCCATCCATGCCTGACCGGGCCACTGCCCGGGTGCGCGGTGACTGGGCTCGACCGGTTTGCCGTGATGGGCAAAGACGGCCGCGAGGTAGGGCATCATCCGCGCATCGCGCTGGAACAGCCGGGCGGCAAGCAACTTCAAGGGATGTGCTGCCTCGCGCGCGGCCAGCCCCAGCAGGCCGCATCCGGCCGAAGAATGGCTGATCCGTTCCGATCCGCCCCGGGCCTTGGACTGGAACGCCGGGTGCAGCTTGCCGATATCATGGATGAAGGTCAGCGCCACGAGCCGCCTGACCGCCGCGTCGGACACTGCACCACCGGCTGCCGCCGCCAGCGCCCGGCGGAACTCCGGCAGGGCAACCAGCGCCTCGAAGACCATCGCCACATCGGCTGAGTGCGCGGTCAGCGTATGTCGGCCCCCGGTCCCGTCCAGCTTGCCCCAGGCGACCGACTGCATCATCCACCTCTGGCCAACTAACAGAGATGAACACTATCCTGCGTGCGATTCCCATAGCGCGAGGCGCAACAATTCGGCTCGTAGATCAGCGACTACGCTGATCCTCCGTCTCCTAAACACTGCGGCAGACCACTTCAGTGGGAGGGGATCAACCACGCCCGCGCCCGCATCAGGATCGCCTCAGGGTCTTCGGAGACGTCGCAGCTCAGCACATTGGCGCCGACAGGTGGTTCCAGCGTGGCGATCTGGCTGTCGAGGAGGGAGGGGTTCATGAAATGACCGGCCCGCGCCCGCATCCGCGCGGCGATCACCTCGCGGGAGCCGCCGAGATGGATATAGCGGATCGGCAGGGCCGCCGCCGCGTGCAGGCGTTCGCGATAGACCTGCCTGAGCGCCGAGCAGGCCGCGACCGCCCTGCCCTCGCGCCGGGCAAGCTGGCCCAGTTGCCGGCCCACGGCGTCGAGCCAGGGCCAGCGATCCGCGTCGGTCAGGGCGATGCCGGCTGCCATCTTCTGCTGGTTTTCCCAGCTGTGCAGGTCGTCGGCCTCGATGAACGGGGCCGAGAGCGACTCCGCCAGTGTCCGGGCGAGCAGCGACTTGCCAGAGCCGCTGACCCCCATGACGATCACCGCAAGATCCGACCTCTCTGCCATGCCTTACCCCGTCACCCGCATCGACATGCCACCGTCTACCACGATCATCTCGCCGGTGACGAAATCATTCTCGATCAATTGCCGCGCGGCCTGGGCCACGTTTTCCGGGCTGCCCTCGCGCCGCAGCGGGATGCGCTTGTCGAGGTTATGCGCCCTGGCCTGATCGGTCATCGCCTCGTGAAAGCGGGTGCGGATGATCCCCGGCGCCAGCACGTTGACGCGGATGTTCTCGGCGGCGTGGTCAAAGGCCAGCGCCTTGGCCATCGGGATCAGCGCGCCCTTGACGGTCTGATAGGCAACCGTGCCCGGGCAACCCCGGATACCGGCGACCGAGGAAATCAGGATTACCGCCCCGCCCTCGCGCGCCAGGTAGGGATGGGCGGCGCGGAACAGGGTGAAGACCGGGTGCACATGGATGTCGAAGGCCGCGCGCCAGTCACTGTCCTCAAGCTGCAGCACCGTGCCGGGGGCCGGTCCGCCGGCAGAATGGACCAGCACATCCAGCCGGTCGAAGCGGTCGGCGGTCCGTTTGACCAGCGCCTCGGCCTCGGCCGTGTCCGAGACATCGCCCAGTTCGATCGCCACGCGCTGGCGGCCATGGCGGCGCAGCAGTTCGGCCGCCTCCGGGGTTTCGGACCGGCCGTTCAGCACCACGCGCGCGCCCGCTGCCACCAGGTCCTCGGCGATGGCAAGGCCGATGCCGCGGGTGCCGCCGGTGATCAGGGCGACCTTGTCGGTTACGTCATACATCATGTTCTCCTTTTGAGTGTCGGGGGTCAGGGCCGGATCAGCCCCGGCACCGTCGTCGACAGGTGCGGGACAAAGACCAGCAGGATCAGATAGGCCATCAGCAGCCCCAGAAAGGGCAGCACGGCGCGGACGGTTTCCAGGTAGGGCACCTTGGCGATGGCATTGGTGATGAACAGCAGCACCGCGACCGGCGGGCTGACCGCGCCGATCTGGTTGGCGACGATCATCAGCACGCCCAGCTGCAGCGGGTCGAAGCCATAGGCCTGCCCGACATAGGTGGCGATCGGGACGAAGACGATCAGCACCGACAGGCTTTCGAGGAACATGGTCAGGATCAGGACGATGGCCAGCATCAGGATCAGCACCACATGGCCGTTGTCCGAGACCCCGCGCAGGAAGCCCAGCACCATGTCGTTGAAGCTGAGATAGGACAGGATCCAGCCAAGCGCCCCGGTGACGGCGATGATGCCGACCACCATGGCCGTCGTCACCGCGGCATCGAGGATGATCTGCGGCAGGTCGCGCCAGCCGATCTCGCGGTAGATCACCATGCTGACCAGCGCGGAATAGAGGCAGGCCACCACACCCGCCTCGGTCGCGGTAAAGACCCCGGCAAAGATGCCACCCAGGATGATGAAGGGGGCCAGAAGCGCGACCCAGGCCTGACGGATGGCGCCCAGCAGCTGGCGAAGGGTCGCGCGCTGCCCGTGCCGGGCCAGCGCCGGATAGCGCCCGGTTCCGGCCAGCACGCGGATGAACAGCATCAGCGTCGCCGCCAGCAGCAGCCCCGGCACGATCCCGGCCAGAAACAGCCCGCCGATGGAGACGCCGGTCATGGCGCCATAGACGATCATCGTCATCGAGGGCGGGATGATCGGGCCGATGATGGCCGATACCGCGACGATGGCCGAGGCCAGTCCGCCGGGATAGCCCTGCCGCTTCATCTCGGGAATGAGGATCGAGCCGACCGTCGCCGCCTCGGCCGCCGAGGAGCCCGAGACATTGGCCATGGCCGTGCAGGCGACGACGCTGGTATGGCCAAGGCTGCCGCGCAGATGGCCGACCAGGGTCTGGGCAAAGCCGACCAGCGCCCGCGACAGCCCGCCCTTGGCCATCAACGCCCCGGCGAGGATGAAATAGGGCAGCGCCAGCAGGCTGAAGCTGTCGATCATGGCAAAGGTGCGCTGCGCGAAGAGGGCGAAATTGACACCGGGCAGGACGAAGATGCCGGCTGTACTGGTCAAGCCGATCGCCAGAAGCACCGGAAGGCCCAGCAGGACCAGCGCCAGCAGGCCGCCGAAGAGAAGGATCAGCGTCATGACCGCACCTCGCCGCCAATGCGCAGCACCAGCTGTTCGGCCGCCGACAGGATCATGTAGCCGCCCGCCAGCAGGAAGCCGGCATAGACCTTGTCCATGGTCACCCCCAGCCCGGCGCTGATCTGGCGCGAGGACACGCCGAGGATCTTCCAGGCCGACCAGCAGATCAGCACACCCAGAAGCAGCCAGGCCGCATCGATCGCGCCGCGCAGCGAGGCGGCGGCGCGACCGGGCAGCATGTCATGCAGCAGGTCGACCCCGATATGAGCGCCGCGACGATAGGCAATGGTCACGGCCAGCAGGACCAGCCAGATATGGCCGTAACGCTGGAATTCTTCCGACCAGGACAGGGAATTGCCCAGGAAGAAGCGGTTCACGACCGAAACGACGGCGACGATGACGATGGCCGCGAAAAGCGTGATCGCCAGCCATTCGACCGCCCGGTGAAGCCATCGCATCATCCCAAGGGACGCGGGCGCGGCTGTCGTTGGCCTGTTGGTCTCGATATCCATGATGACCCCCTTGGTTTCAGGGCGCGCTACTGCAACGCCGCTTCGGCGCGGATCTGCGCCAGCAAGTCGGTTGCGCCGATGGCCTCGGCGACCTTGTCCTGAACCGGACGGGTTGCCTCCTGCAGCGGCGCGGTATCGATCTCGGCGATGGTCATGCCTTCGGCCGCCAGCGCATCCAGCGCCTGCTGCTCGCGGGCCGGCGCAAGCGCGCGTTCCAGATCGGCCGCGAACTCCGCCGCCGCCATCACCTGCGCCTTCTGCTGGTCGTCAAGCCGCCCCATGAAGGCGGTCGAGCAGACAAAGGCCACCGGCCCGAACAGATGCCGCGTCAGGGTATAGTTGCCGGCGACCTCGTGGAACTTGTTGGCCTGCACCAGGGCGGCGCTGTGTTCCAGCCCGTCCAGCACGCCGGTTTCCATCGCCGTGTAGATCTCGCCAAAGGCCATCGGCGTGGCATTGGCCCCCATGGCGTTGATGGTCTGGACATAGGTATCGGTCGGGATGGTCCTGATCTTCAGCCCCTGCAGGTCGCCGGCACTGGCGACGGGCGCCTTGCTGGCGACATTGCGATAGCCCCAACTGTCCAGCCAGGCGACCACCTCGAACCCGGCCCCGCGCAGGCCCTCGGCCAGTTGATCGCCGACCGCGCCATCCAGAACCCGGTGCACATGGTCGTAATCGGCCCAGAGATAGGGCAGATCGACCACCCCCAGGCGGGCATCGAAATTGCCGAGGATCGCGGTGCCCGAGATGGCGCAATCCGCGCCCGACCCCAATTGCATCGCCTCGTAGACCTCGCGTTCCTGGCCCAACTGGTTGTTGGGGAAGATCGTCACCTGAACATCGGTGCCGAAATCCTGCAGGTGATGCTGGAAGGCCCAGGCTGCCATGTGCAGTTCCGACGACAGCGCCGCCTGACTGGAATGGGCAACCTTCACCTCCAGGGCGTTGGCGGCAAGGGGCAGCATCAGCGACAGGGCCGAGCTTGCAAACAGAATGGTCTTCATCACGCTCCTCCTTGTGATTCATATTTGTCATACAATACTACCTTAAATCCGG